>CAJPFI010000014.1 GCA_905339295.1 Burkholderiales bacterium | reverse complement strand
CTTGCGGAATACGTCGGCCAGTCCAAGGCGCGCGAGCAGCTGGAGATCTTCATCGGCGCGGCGAAGATGCGCAGCGAAGCGATGGATCACGTGCTTCTGTTCGGCCCGCCAGGCCTCGGCAAGACGACGCTGTCGCACATCGTCGCGCACGAACTCGGCGTGAACCTGCGCCAGACCTCGGGGCCGGTGCTCGAGCGGCCGGGCGACCTCGCCGCGCTGCTCACCAACCTCGAGCCGCGCGACGTGCTGTTCATCGACGAGATCCACCGGCTCTCGCCGATCGTCGAGGAGATCCTCTACCCGGCGCTCGAGGACTTCCAGATCGACATCATGATCGGCGAGGGACCGGCGGCGCGCAGCGTCAAGCTCGACCTGCCGCCGTTCACGCTGATCGGCGCGACGACGCGCGCGGGCATGCTGACCAATCCGCTGCGCGACCGTTTCGGCATCGTGGCACGGCTCGAGTTCTACTCGCCCGAGGAGCTGACGCGCATCGTGGCGCGGTCGGCCAGGCTGCTGTCGGTCTCCGTCGACGCCGAGGGCGCGATCGAGATCGCGCGCCGTTCGCGCGGCACGCCGCGCATCGCCAACCGGCTGCTGCGCCGCGTGCGCGACTTCGCCGAGGTCCGCGCCTCCGGCAAGGTCGACCGCGCCGTCGCCGACGCCGCGCTCTCGATGCTCGACGTCGACGCGTCCGGCCTCGACGTGATGGACCGCAAGCTCCTGGCCACCATCGTGCAGAAGTTCGACGGCGGCCCGGTCGGCGTCGACAACCTCGCCGCCGCGATCGGCGAGGAGCGCGACACGATCGAGGACGTGCTCGAGCCCTACCTGATCCAGCAGGGTTTCCTGCAGCGCACGCCGCGCGGACGCGTCGCGACCGCGCTCGCCTGGCGCCTCCTGGGCCTGGCGCCGCCCTCGCCGGCCGGCGCCGCCGACCTGTTCCCGGGCGAATGAGCACCACGGGACGGCCCCAGGGCGCTCGCGCCCTCCCTCCGGAGGGTGTGCGCGACGCTCGCGAATCGAACGGGCCCGGGGAAGGACGTCCGGCGATCGGTCGACCCTTCGCGTTTCCGTTGCGCGTTTACTACGAGGACACCGATGCCGCCGGAGTCGTCTACTACGCCAATTACCTCAAGTTCATGGAACGGGCCCGCACCGAGTGGCTCGACGCGCACGCGATTCCGCTCCCGGAACTCGAGCGCGCCCACGGCGTCGTATTCGTCGTGACCCGGGCCGAGATCGACTTCCGCGGCGCGGCCCGGCTGGGCGACCGGCTCGAGGCCACGGTGGCGTTCGAGGCGGCCGGACGCGCGCAGCTCCTGGCGCGCCAGTCCGTCCTCCGCGACGGCGAGTCGCTCGTCGACGCGCGCATCCGGCTCGCCTGCCTCGCGCGCGACGGCTGGAAGCCGGCGCGCATCCCCGACGATCTCGCCCGCCTGCTGGAGCTCCCGCGGTGAACGTTCACACCGACCTGTCGTTCCTCGCGATGATCGCGAACGCGTCGATCGTCGTTCAGGCGGTCATGGGACTGCTCGCGCTGCTCTCGATGTGGAGCTGGTGGCAGATCTTCCTCAAGATGTTCCAGCTGTCGGCCGCCAAGCGCGAGGCCGGCCGCTTCGAGGACGAGTTCTGGAAGGGGGGCGACCTGGCCGAGCTCTTCCAGAAGTCCTCGCAGAGCCGCAACGGCGGCGGCCTCGAGCACATCTTCTCCGCGGGCTTCCGCGAGTACGCGAAGCACCGCCGCCAGGGGTCGAGCGCGCAGCTCACGCTGGACGCCGCGCGACGCGCGATGCGCGCGGCCTACCAGCGCGAGATCGACCTGCTCGAGGCGCACCTGTCCGGCCTCGCGAGCGTCGGCTCGGTGTCGCCGTACATCGGGCTCTTCGGCACCGTGTGGGGCATCATGAACGCATTCCGCGGGCTGTCGAACGTCGCGCAGGCGACGCTCGCGCAGGTCGCGCCCGGCATCGCGGAAGCGCTGGTCGCGACCGCCATGGGCCTGTTCGCCGCGATTCCCGCGGTGGTCGCCTACAACCGCTACACGCACGACGTGGACCGGCTCGCGACGCGGTACGAGACGTTCATCGAGGAGTTCTCCAACATCCTGCAACGGCAGGGCTAGCCGGAGACAGAGGCCAGATGACGGAGGTCGGTCGCCCCGGAGTCCCGATCGGCCGCGCATCGAGCGCGGGTGAAGCGTTCGCCTGTCGAGACCGTCGAACGTCGACTGTCGTTCGACGCGACGTCGTTTCCCGGCGCTCGATGCGCCGCCACGGGCGAGGCCGTCGCTCCGTCCTCTGATCCCCGATCCCTGATCCCTGCCATGCGCCGCCCCCGCAAGAGCATGAGCCAGATCAACGTCGTGCCGTACATCGACGTGATGCTGGTGCTGCTCGTGATCTTCATGGTCACGGCGCCCCTCATCTCGCCGGGCGAGATCGCGCTGCCGTCGGTCGGCACGAAGCTCACGGTCCCGGTCGCGCCGCTCGAGGTGACGCTGCGGCGCGACCTGTCGCTGTGGCTGCGCGACCAGGGCGCGCCGGGCACTTCGGCGATCAAGGTGTCGCGCGACGAGCTCGTCGCGCGCATCGCGGCGAAGCAGGCGCGCGCGCCCGACCAGGGCGTGGTGATCGCGGCCGACAAGGCCGCCCGCTACGAGGACGTGCTGTCGGTGCTCGACCTGCTCCAGCGCAACGGCGTGCGCAGGGTCGGGCTGCTCGCCCGCCCCCCGCAGACGTGATCCGATGAAAGGCGAGCGACGCCCGCAGAACGGGTTCGAGCGGCGTCGACGGCCCGGGCGCCGGCTCGCTCTCGTCCTCGCGATCCTCGTGCACATCGCGTTCATCGGCGTGCTGGTCTGGTCGGTCCGCTGGCAGAGCCGCGCGCCCGAGGTCGTTTCCGCCGAGTTGTACGCGCCGCCGGCGAAGGCGCGCGAGCCCGAGCCTCCTCCCAGGGTCGAGCCGCCCAGGCCGGAGCCGAAGCCCGATCCGCCGCCGAAGGTCGAGCCGCCTCCTCCGCCGAAGGTCGACCGGCACGACGTCGAGCTCGCGCTCAAGGCGAAGCAGGAAGACGAGCGGCGCCGGCGCGACAAGGCCGAGGCCGAGAAGCGCGAGCGCGACCGGAAGGCGGCCGACGAGAAGCGGCTCGCGGAGGAGAAGCGCAAGGCCGACGAGGCGCGCGCAGCCGAGGCGCGCGAGCGGCAGCAGCGTGCGACCGAGGCGATGCGCGAGCAGGCCGAGCGCGAAGCGGCCGAGCGCGCGCAGGCCGAGACGAAGGCGCGCATCGAGTCCGAGGCGCGTGCGAGAGTGCAGGCCGAGGCGAACGCACGCGCAGCCGCGCAGGCCGACTGGATTCGCCGCATCCAGGCCAAGATCCGCGGCAACGTGATCGTTCCGCCCGAACTGCCCGGCAATCCGGAGGCGGTGTTCGACGTGATCCAGCTGCCGACCGGCGAGATTCTCGAGGCACAGCTGCGGAAGTCGAGCGGTTTCCGCGCCTACGACGAGGCCGTCCAGCGCGCGATCCTGAAGTCGAGTCCGCTGCCGCGGCCCGATCGCACCGAGATGTTCTCGCGCACGCTGACGCTGCGCTTCCGCCCACGCGATTGACCGGCGCCGCCCGGCGCGACGCGCCTCCGGGGGAAGCGAACGGCGTTCGCTTCGGGGTTACCCTCCGCGCGCCTTCTTCTCCAGGATCTGGATCGTCGCCCAGCTCCATTCCGCGCGCTGCTCGACCAGGTGGCGAAGCGCCACCGTGTAGACGGAGCGGCCGGTCATCAGGATGACGCTGCGCCCGTCCGAGTACTCGGACGTCGGCACGATCAGCGTCTTGACCGCGAGCGGCTTGTCGGGCCGCGAGGGTGGCGGCAGGTAGATGCCGTCGAAGCGCGCGCCCAGCGTCCCGACGTCGATGCCGTTCACGACGAAGCCCATGTCGTCGCGCGGGTCGCGCTTCGTGTAGAGCGTCACCGGCACGAAGCGCTCGGCGATGATCGACACGCCCGCCTCGACTTCCTCGTTGGAGAGCTTGTTCAGCCGCCGTACGACGCCGAGCACCCAGTCGGAAACGTCGCTCTGCCTGACCGCGAGCAGGCCGCCGAGCGCGAGGCTCTGGCCGATCCCGCCCGACGCCGCGATGCGAAGCCCCGCGACGCTGCGGTCCTTGACCTGCCACATCGGGTCGGAGAACGACGCCAGGCTCGCGACCAGCGAGTCGTGCTCGTCGGGCGTCGGCCGCTTGCTGCGCGGCGTGTCGGCGACCGCATACACCTCGATCTGCTCGGCGCCGCCGCCGTCGGGCACCACCTCGGAGACGTCCCGCGCCTCGAGCTCGCGGCACACGCGCGCGAGCCCGATGCGCACGCGCGCCGGCACCTTGCACGCGATGCGCGCGTCGCGGCGAAGATCGCTCTGCACGTTGGGCGCCACCGACGGGCGCACCTTCTCGAGCACGGCGATGCGCTGCTGGTTGATGGGCCCCGCGGGCCCCTGGTCGGAGTTCTCGGCGTGGCGCAGCGCCATCGTCGCCCGGTCGATCTGGTCGGCGAGCGGCGAGGTGTCGACGTAACGCAGCATCGAGCCCGAGTCGTTCCCGGTGCGCCGCTGAAGGCCGGTGCGGCCGGCGATGTCGATGAAGAAGCCCTCCGGCGAGCGCGGCACCGCGTCGAGCGCGAGCCGCCGGCTCCATGCGCGCAGCTGCGAGCACGCCCAGTCGAGCTCGCCGGGCGACATGTTGCCGGTGTTGAGCTGGTGGACGAGGAGCGTGTACAGGTACTCCTGCTCGAGCGTCCACGAGGTCGCGTTCGGTCCGGCGCTCGTCATCACGGTCGGGACGCGCTCGACGCCGAGCTCGGTGGCGCGCAGGAACGAGCGGTGCAGGTCCGCCCACTTCGCCGGAATCCAGCGCTCGTAGCGGAACACGCGCAGCTTGGCGTCGGTGCCGGCGTAATGCGTGTGCCGGGTGAAGAGGAGCGGGATCAACGGCTTCCAGCGCGCGTTTCCCTCCTGCGACAGGCCCTCCTCCAGCGCGCCGTGGTACGCGTACATGAAGCCCTGCGCCATGTCGTAGATGGCGTGCCAGAGCCGCTCGGCGAGCTTGGGACCGGTCTCGGCGTTCTCGACGTACTGCTTGATGAGCTGCCGGCGGTCGGCGCCGAGCGCGGCGTCGAGGAACTGGATCGCCTGCACGCGCGCGGGATCGACCGGCTTGCGCGACAGGCGCATCCCGTCGAACGCGCGCATCACGTGCTGCTGGCGCCCGATCACGTCGAGCGCCGGCAACTGGCGCAGCCAGGCGGAAACGGACTTCGCCGACACCAGCGGGTCGGTCGCGTCCTTGCTCGAGGTCAGGAATTCGAACATGCGTGGCGGCGCCGGGCGGTGTGCGGTTAGGCGACCTCAGGGCGAGCAAGCCCGAGACGTCCGGCCGGGCCGGATGGCCGACAAGCGAATCGGGAGTTATAGACGAATTCCCGGGGCCGCGCAAAAGACCGGCTGCGAGCCTCCGCTACAATGGCGGCCACCGTCGCCCGCCCCGGCTACCGGTCTCCCGGGGCCGCATGGCGGTCCCGGCGCGACGGTCCCCGTCCACTCGCGAAGCACCCATGGCCAGATCGCTCCTTCACGTCCTCGCGCTGTGCGCGCTCCTGCCGGCCCATGCGCCGGCCGCGTTCGCCCAGACCCCCGCCAACCCTGCCTCCCCTCGGGGCAGCAAGATGGATGCCACCGTGACCACGCTCAAGAAAGTCGATACCAAACAAGGGACTGGCACCGAAGCCGTGAAGGGCAAGCCGGTCGCCGTCCACTACACGGGCTGGCTCTACGACCCGGCGCAGCCGGAAGGCAAGGGTCGCAAATTCGACAGCTCGCTCGACCGCGGCGAGCCGTTCGTCTTCCCGCTGGGCGGTGGGCGCGTCATCCGTGGCTGGGACGAAGGCGTGTCCGGCATGAAGGTCGGCGGCAAGCGCACGCTCGTCATCCCGCCGGACATGGGGTACGGCGCCCGCGGCGCGGGCGGCGTGATCCCCCCCAACGCGACGCTGGTCTTCGACGTCGAGCTGCTCGAGGTCCGTTGATGGCGATGCATCCGCGCGACGGGCGTCCGCCGGTGAAGCGCCGGCTCGACTACCGTCCGCCGGCGTTCCTGATCGACCGCGTCGCGCTGGAGATCGACCTCGACCCGGCCGCGACGGAGGTCAGGTCCACGCTCGCGTACCGGCGCAATCCCGCCGCGACGGGCGAGGACCGCTGGGCACCGCTGGTCCTCGACGGCGAGCAGCAGGACGCGGTCCGCGTCGAGCTGAACGGCCGCGTGCTCGGGTCCGCCGAGGCGATCGTGACCGACGCCGCGCTCACGCTGCCGGACGCCCCCGACGCCGGGACGATCGTCGTGCGCTCGCGCATCGCGCCGGAAAAGAACGTCGCGCTCGAGGGGCTCTACGTGTCGTCGGGCGTGTTCTGCACGCAATGCGAGCCGGAGGGCTTCCGGCGCATCACGTACTTCCCGGACCGGCCGGACGTCCTGTCGACGTTCACGGTGACGCTCAGGGGCGACCGCACGCGCTATCCGGTGATGCTGTCGAACGGCAACCTCGTCGCGGCCGGCGGGCTCGCGGACGGGCGCCACTTCGCGACCTGGCACGACCCGTTCCCGAAGCCGACCTACCTGTTCGCGCTCGTCGCCGGCGACCTCGCGTCGCTCGAGGACACGTACACGACGATGTCCGGCCGGCGCGTGCACCTCGCGATCCACTCGACGCCCCGGAATATCCCGCGCTGCCAGTGGGCGATGGAATCGCTCAAGCGCGCGATGCGCTGGGACGAGGACACGTACGGCCGCGAGTACGACCTCGACCGCTTCATGATCTTCTGCGCCGACGACTTCAACATGGGCGCGATGGAGAACAAAGGGCTCAACATCTTCAACAGCCGGCTCGTGCTCGCCGACCCGGCGACCGCGACCGACGACGACTACGGCGCGATCGAGGCGGTCATCGGCCACGAGTACTTCCACAACTGGACCGGCAACCGCGTCACCTGCCGCGACTGGTTCCAGCTCTCGCTCAAGGAAGGTCTCACCGTCTTCCGCGACCAGGAGTTCTCGAGCGACATGGGCTCGCGCGCGGTCGAGCGCATCGGCGCCGTCGACAACCTGCGCCGAATGCAGCTTCCCGAGGACGCGGGGCCGATGGCGCATCCGGTGCGCCCCGACGAATACCAGGAGATCAACAACTTCTACACGGCCACCGTGTACGAGAAGGGCGCCGAGGTCATCCGGATGCAGCACGCGCTGCTCGGTCCCGAGCGCTTCCGTCGCGGCATGGACCTCTACTTCGAGCGCCACGACGGGCAGGCGGTGACCTGCGACGACTTCGTCCAGGCGATGGCGGACGCCTCGGGTGTCGACCTCGCGCAGTTCCGCCGCTGGTACGGGCAGGCGGGAACGCCGGTCGTGCGCGCACGCGGCACCTACGATGCGCAGGCACGCACCTACACCCTCTCGCTCGAGCAGCGCTGCGACCCGACGCCCGGGCAGCCGGAGAAGCTGCCGTTCCACATCCCGCTCGCGGTGGGGCTGGTCGGTCCGGACGGGCGCGATCTCGCGCTGAGGCTCGAAGGCGAGCGCGAGGCGGGCGGGACGACGCGCGTCCTCGACCTCGCCGCGCCGGCGCAGTCGTTCGCGTTCGTCGACGTGCCGCACGCGCCGGTCCCGTCGATCGCGCGCGGCTACTCGGCACCGGTCCGTGTCGAGTTCGACTACGCCGCCGCCGACCTCGCGCTGCTCGCGGCCCACGACAGCGACCCGGTCAATCGCTGGGATGCCGCGCAGCGCATGTTCGCACAGGCGATCCGCGCGATCGCGGCGGAGCACCGCGCCGGCCGTGCGTCGGCGCTGCCCGACGGACTCGCTCGCGTCGTCGCCGCGCTGCTCGACGATCGCGCGAGCGACCCGGCGCTGATCGCGCTCGCGCTCGTGCCGCCCGATCCGGCGTACGTCGCGTCGCTCGACGCCGTGCTCGACGTCGACGGCGTCGACCACGCGCGCGCGTTCGTCGTGCGCGAGCTCGCACGCGCGCTTCCCGACCGGTTCGAGCGCGTCTACGCCGCCCAACGCCGCAGCGGGCCGTACGAGCCCTCGCCGGGACAGGTTGCGAGGCGGCGCCTCGCCAACGTGTGCCTGCGCTACGTCGGCCAGCGCGGCGACGCGGCCGGACGCGCGCTCGCGGTCGCGCAGTTCGACGCGGCCGACAACATGACCGACTCGATCGGGGCGCTCGGCGCGCTCGCCGACACGACGTCAGCCGAGCGCGACGCGCTGTTCGCACGCTTCGAGGAGCGCTGGCGCGACGAGCCTCTCGCGCTCGACAAGTGGTTCGCGCTCGAGGCGACGAGCCGCCGGGAAGGCACGCTGCAGCGCGTGCGCACGCTGCTGTCTCACCCGGGCTTCAACGCGCGGAACCCGAACCGCGTGCGCGCGCTGGTCGGCGCGTTCGCGCTGCGCAACTTCCCTCGTTTCCACGCCGCGGACGGGTCCGGCTACGCCTTCGTCGCCGACCAGGTGCTCGCGCTCGACCGGACGAATCCGCAGCTCGCCGCGCGCATTGCCGGCGCGTTCGAACTGTGGAAGCGGCTGCCCGAGCCGCGCCGGCGCCGCGTGGAGATCGAGCTCAGGCGCATCGCGGTGGCGGCAGCCCTCTCGCCCGACGTGAGCGAGATCGTGTCGCGCAGCCTGGCCGAATGACCGACATCCCCGCGGAGCGCGTCGGCCGGGCCGGTGCCGCCCCGGCCACGTCCCGGAATTCCTCCGGACGCCCGGATCGACGGCCGACCGCCGCCCGCGGCAGCGAAACGCGCGCTGAAGCGCCGGGAACTCCGCGCCGGTGCGCCGCCCGGACGGCAGGCGCTCGCTCCGCATGAAGTGCGGCGACGTGCCCGCACCATCCGACTTGCCACAACGGTTCGAGGGCGTGCAGGCGGGCGGGCTCACGTGATGCGCGAAAGTCGTCGCCAGACGCGGCCGGGCCGGGCGGCGTAGCCGCTTGTGCCGCCCTGACCGCCCGCCGACGCTGCCGGATCGCGGCCTGCGTCGAGCGTCGTTCGAGCGCGGACCGGTCTCCCGGCGGCGGCGCGCGCCGGCGGACATTCGCACGCGACGTTCAGCGATCGCCGGCAACGAGGCGCGACCGCTATCTGCCGTGCGCGCCGGCGCGTTTCCGCGCCGATCCACGGACTGCGGCAGGCTGTGGCCGTCGCCGGGCATCGCCCGGACCGTGACGGGTCATGGTGGCACGCGCCCGGCCCGCGACGGGATCCGTGTGACGCGGAAGCGGCCGTTCGTTTGGCTCGGAAGCAATCCGCCGGGGCCCGTGTCCGTGCACCGGGCGGGACTCGTTCGGGAGCCCTGCAGCCCCCGGTCCCATGGCCGGGGCCCATTCCCGAGCTGCGGGGCCGGTTATGTGCGATTACGCACAGTCAAGCCGGGCCGACGGCGAGCAGTATTGCAGCGTCGATTTGCCGATCCGGGGAACCACGGGCGACCATCGTGAAGCCGAGGGAACTTCATCAGGATCTGGCGTCGCGACGTGCTCGTCGTCGCGTGTCCGGCCCGGCACGAATCCAGGGTGGCAGATGGAATGTGCCGGAATACGGGAGTGCCGGACACGTTTACGACGATCTCGAGTGCCGGATGGCGGTGGTCGAGTTCGCGTCCGAGCACGGCCTCGCGAAACACCGTGACGATGGCTGAATCGCCCCGATGCATTCCATCGCACGCCGACAGGCGATCCGAAACGCATGTGGCGCGGAGGTGCCACGGTCAAGGAGCACGACAATGGGCTGGTTCAACGGATTTCCGGCATTTCGCGCGGTCGGCGCGGGCGCAAAGGTCGAGCCCTCGGACGAGACCGTGATCCGTTCCGCGTCGAGTCGCGCCAACCGGGCGCTCGGACGCGGCTCGGAGAACCCCGTGGGTCACCCGGACGCGCAGGTGGCCGAGGAAATCAAGCGACGACAGATTGCGCTGATCACCCGCTATGTCACGACGGCGCGCTCGCGTTGAGGCGGAATCGCGCATGGGGCTGGCCAGGTGATGGGTGGGCCGGCGCTTCGCGCATTCGTGCCTGAGTACGGCCGGCCCCGTGAAACGCATCGCCACGGAGTCCGCGCATTCACCGGACGTTACCGAATTCCTCACGCGCGGCGTCGTGATCGACATCCCCCGTTGCGCGCTGCGCGCGCTTCCCTCGCGGGGGGGCCGCGCTCGCGCACGACAGCGCGAGCCCGAACGGGAGGGCGGATCGCGAACCCTTCATCTCCGGCTCCTCGACGAGGACACGCCGTCGCGCTCGCGCGCCTGCGGTTGGACCGCCGCCCCGGCTGGGCAACCCCGTCGTGCGCGCAGCGTCGCGGGCCCGGGGCGTCAGCGCCCACGGCGGGCAATGCGGCGCCCGTCGTCGTCGAACGCCTCGTCGGGGGCATGCCCGCCGGTGCCGGGTGGCCGATGGCATGCCGGGATCGTCGCCCGGCGAAGCTCCGCGCACCAGGCAGAGTCATGCCTGTCCCCGAAGGGCGAGCACGCCGGACACGCACGCGTCGTCGCCGCCCCGGAACGGCTACCAATAGGTTTCGACCGTGACGTGCCCCGGCTCCTTCCGCCGGTGCCGGCGCATCCCGCGCGTCGCCAGCGTCGCCTGCACGTCGTCGACCATTGCCGGG
This sequence comes from Burkholderiales bacterium, assembly GCA_905339295.1. Lineage (GTDB taxonomy): Bacteria > Pseudomonadota > Gammaproteobacteria > Burkholderiales > Casimicrobiaceae > VBCG01. The sequence continues at coordinate 96,482 of CAJPFI010000014.1, read as the reverse complement.
TTGCCGCACAGCATCGCGTGCGCGTTGTCCGCCGTGAGCGGCACGCCGGCGCGCGCCTCGAGGCGCCCGTCCGCGATCAGCGCCGGGATGCGGCCCGCCAGCGCTCCGGCGTGCGCTTCCCGGCTCACGACCGGCACGAAGGCGAACGCACCCGCGTGCTCGCGAGCGATGCCGGCGATCGTGTCGCCGTAGCTCAACGCGGACGCGTGTCGCACGGCGTGGACCAGCACGACGCGCTCGAACTTCTCCCACGGCTCCGCCGTGCGCAGGATCGACAGGAACGGGCCCAGGCCGGTGCCGGTCGCGAGGCACCACAGCGCGTCGGCCTGCGGCACCTCGGAAACGCAGAAGAAGCCGTTCGCGCGCGGGCCGAGCCACAGCGGATCGCCGGGCTCGAGCGCCGCGAGACGAGGCGACAGCGGTCCGCCCGGCACCACGTTGAAATAGAATTCGTGCCGCGGCGCGTGCGGCGGATTCACGAACGAGTACGGGCGCCCGATCATCGGCTCCTTGTCGCCGGGCGGCGCGGGCAACGCGAGCCGGGCAAACTGGCCTGCCGTGAACGCAAGCCCGGTGGTGTCGACCTCGACCGAATGAAGCGTGTCGGTCCACGCGCGGCGCGCGGCGACGCGGCCCTGGAGCCACTGGGACATGGAAATGTTCGCGGGACGGTAAGATCGCGATTATGCCTACCCGCCCCGCCGCCCGCGTCGCCCTCAGGCTTCCGACCGCGGCGGACGCGGCGTCCTTCCTCGCCGCCGCGAGGGCGAGCCGCCGCCTGCACGGGAACTGGGTGCAGGCGCCGTCGACGCCGGCCGAGTATCGCGCGTACGTCAAGCGCTACGGCGCGGCCGGGGCATCGGCGGCGAACATCGGGCTCGTCGCGGTCCGCGGGGACGACGGCGCGCTCATCGGCGTGTTCAACTTCAGCAACATCGTCCGCGGCCCGTTCCGCAACGCCTACCTCGGCTACTACGCGTTCGCGCCGCACGCCGGCCTCGGCTACATGACCGAGGCGTTCGCCCTCGCGCTCGACCACGCGTACGCGAGGCTCGGGCTCCATCGCGTCGAGGCGAACGTGCAGCCGACCAACCGCCGTTCGATCGCGCTCGTCACCCGTGTCGGCTTCACGCGGGAGGGCTACTCGCGGCGCTACATCAAGATCGCCGGGCGCTGGCGCGACCACCTGCGCTTCGCGATGCTCGCGGAGGACTGGCGCGCGCTGAAGCGCCGCAGGAAAGGAGGCGGGCGATGACGCGCCGCACGGTCGCGCTGGCGCTCGCCCTGGCCTCCGCCGGGTGCGCGACGACGGCGCCGGATCCCGATGCCGTGCAATCCGCCGAGGCGCTCGCCATCGCGCCTTACGCGATCCACGAGGCGTGCGTGAAGCTTGCCGCCGGCGACCGTCTCGACTGGCGCTTCGCGTCCCGCGCGCCGGTCGCCTTCAACCTGCACTACCACGACGGACCGAGCGTCGTGCTCCCGGTCACGCGCGACGCGAGCGTCGGCGATGCCGGCGTCTACCGCGCGGCCGTCGCGCACGACTACTGCGCGATGTGGGAGGCCGGCCCCGGCGGCGCGGTGATCTCGTACCGCGTTCAGCCTCTCAGGGGCGAGCGCTGAGCGCCGCGGAGGCTCACCGGTGAGCGAAGCCGCCCTCCTGTTCGACCTCGACGGCACGTTGACCGATAACTTCGTCGGCATCGCCCGTTCGATCCGCCACGCGCTCGAGCGCCTCGGCGCGGACGTCCCGGACGAGGCGACGCTGCGGCGCTGCGTCGGGCCGCCGCTGCGCTCGTCGTTCGCGACGCTCCTCCGCACCGACGACGCCTCGGTGATCGAGGACGCGATCGCGCACTACCGCGAGCGCTTCGCGGACCTCGGCTGGCGCGAGAACGTCGTCTACGACGGCATTCCCGAGATGATGGGTTCGCTCGCGGCGACGCCTCGGCCGCTCTACCTGTGCACGTCGAAACCGGAAGTCTACGCACGACGTATCGTGACGCTGTTCGGGCTGTCGGAGCACCTGGCCGGTGTCTACGGCGCGGATCTCGCCGGACGCTTCGACGACAAGGCGAGGCTGCTCGCGCATCTCGCGGCGACCGAGCGCATCGACGCGGCGCGCGCGACGATGATCGGCGATCGCAGCCACGACATCCGCGCGGCGCGCGCGAACGGCGCACGGTCGGTCGGCGTGCTGTGGGGCTACGGCTCGGCCGAGGAGCTCGCGGCCGCCGATGCGCGCGTCGGCACGCCGGCCGAGCTGGCGGCGCTGCTGTCGGGCTGAAGCCCGATCCACCGCAGCGGAGTCCTGCGTCCGGATTCCTTCCAGGCTGGCGGCGCTGCGCGAACTTGTGGGTCGGGCTTCAGCCTGAACTTGAACTTGTGGGTCGGGCTTCAGCCCGACATCGGCATCGTCACTCGATCGCGCGATCGAGGTCGGGCCACGCGTAGGTCGCGCCATTCGCGGGATCGCCCAGCACGACGCGATCGACGATGCGTTCGGCGGCGTCTTCCGGCGTCGCGAGCCGGCCGTCGGCGAGGAAGCGCCGGAACATCGCCACCCCGGGCAGGCTGGTCTCGGTCTGCCCGCGCATCGTCGCCTGCATGTCCGTGTCGATCACGCCCGGCCGCAGCGATACCGCGCGGAAGCCCGGGTCGTGGTTCTCGGCCGCGAGCACGCGCGTCAGCATCTCGAGGCCGGCCTTCGCGGTGCAATAGAGGCTCGCGCCGGCGATCGCGGAGCGCGCCGCGCCGGACGACACGTTGACGATGCGCCGCTCGACCGCGGGATCGGCGAACGCGCGCAGGAACAGCGCGCAAAGGGCGATCGGCGCGGAAAGGTTGACCGCGAGCGAGCGGGCGATCGATTCGCCGTCGAGCATCGGCACGAGCCCGACCGGCTCGGCCGTCGCGGCGTTGTTGACGAGGCAGGCGAAGCGGGGCGCCAGTCCGGCCAGCGAGCCGAACGCGGGCGCGAGCGCCGCGTCGATGCCGGCGACGTCGGCGAGGTCGCACGATGCGAAACGATAACGGTCGCCCCCGAGCCCGGCGGCCGACGATCGGCCCACGCCCAGCACGGTCACGCCATGGTCGAGCAGCGCACGGGCGAGCGCCGCGCCCAGCCCCCGCGACACGCCGGTGACGATCACGCAGCGCATCGATCCTCCGGGCCCGGCCCGCGTCCGGATCGACGGCGCCCCCGGCCGGAGGCGTCCGGGCGAGCGTCGTGCCGGATCCCGCGGATGTCCTGCATCGTCGATGTCACGGCTGGAAACCTGCGTTGCGTCCGGGAAGTCGCCCGCTCCCGCCGCGGGCGACGACAAGGATACGCGCGGTCGGCCCCCGGCGGCGACCGCGGCACCCGCCCGGCACTAGCGACCCGAAAGCGCGCCGAACAGGATCACGAGCACGACGACCGCGAGGACGACCAGCGCGATCTTCCAGGGGCTCCTCGGGTACTCGCCGGCGACCTTCCCGGTCACGCCGTTGATCGCGCACTGGAACGCGCGGCGGCCGTAGTCGTACGACAGGAGCCACACGGGCGCGAGGACGTGCTTGTAGGTCTGACCCGACCAGTCGGCGCGCACGGCGAGGTTGCGATGCGTGTCGCCGGGAACCTGCTTCGCGCAAAGCGCCTCGAGCTGCGAGTGCATCGCCGCACGGGCGCGCTCCGCCGCCGCGGCGAGGTCGATCTGGTAGCGCTCGACGACCCACCCCGCGACGTACCCGGCGTCGTAGGCCCGGAGCTCGCCGGTCGGGAACGGCTCGATGCCGCGCACGAGCCCCGGATGGATGCCGATCGACGCGCACACGAGGTCGTCGTCGAAGAAATGCGCGACGTGCCCCGACGCGGGCACCCAGCGCACGTGGCGCACCTGGCGCGTGCGCAGCCGACCGTTGTCGTAGGACGACTCGGTCGTGTAGTAGTAGTGGCCGGCCTCGGCGGTCCAGTCGGCCTCGACGCGCGCGTCGAACGTCCAGTACGGCACGTACACGCCGTGCACCGTGTCGGTGAGCGCGCGGCGCTTGAGCGACCCCGGCGCGAGCCACAGCCTGCCGAACCACGCGCGCAGGCGATCGCGCGCATCGCTCCCGGTGATGCGGAACGGCAGAATGCTTTCAGGCCGATACGCCGGCGCGGTCTCGTCGTAGGGCAGGAGCTGCGCGGATCCGCAGAACTCGCAGTTCTGCGCCTGGCGCGCGGGATCGAGCACCGAGATCGCGCGGCAGCTTGCGCAACGCACCTGCCGCTTCGCCGCCGCCCAGCCCGCGTGCGCGGGGTCGAACGCGGCGAGCGCCGAAGCGAGGTCTCGCTCCTTCGCCGCGCCCGCGACATCCGCCGGCGCAGGCGACTCGGTCCCGCAGAACGGACAGACGAGCTTCTGCCTGCCCGGGTGCCAGTTCGCCTCGCCCCCGCACGCGGGGCAGGCGAACCTGGCAAGCGCCATGGCCTCCGCGGACGACGCCCGCGGCGCCTCCGCGTTGCTCACATGCCCCTCCGCGCCCTTCGCCCCGACGCGATCATTGGATCACGTAGCCGATCACCCGCCAGCGCCCGCCCTCGTGCTCCAGCGTCACGAGCTCGCGGCCGACGGCCTTCTTCGCCCACGAGGTCCGGAATCCCACGAGCGCGTAGTCGCCCTCCGGCTGTCCCGGCACCTTCCGCACGAGCTTTGTCGACTGCACGGCGCGCTGCTGGGTCTCGTCGAACGGCCTGCGCACGCGGGTCAACGCGGCTCGCCAGCGATCCGGCGTGAGCGCCTCGCGGAATTTGGCGCCGGCGGCGCGGTAACTCCCGTCGGCGTCGAGCCGGTCGACGAACGCGAGCCATCCGCGCGCCTGTTCCTGCGCCTGCGACGCGCGCGGATCCTGCGCCTGCGCCGCCGGCGCGAGCGCCCACGCCAGGAGCGCCGCGAGCGCGGCCCGGCGTCCGGCGCGGGCGCTCATGAGTGCAGGAACGCGTCGACCGCGGCGCGCGTGACGCGCCACTGCATCCCGATCTTCTTGCCCTTGATGTCGCCGGACTCGAGGCTCGCGAGCACGTCCGCCTCCGTGACGCCGAGCGCCTGCGCGACCTGGCCCGGCGTCATCAGCTCGGGCAGCGCCGTCGCCGCCGCAGGCGCCTTCACGCCGGGCGTCGACTGCGCCATGAGCCCGCCGGTCTGGCTCATCATCTGCTGCGCCATCGCCATGCCCACCGCCATCTCGGCGGCGATGCCGCCCGCCCCGCCGCCGCCCTTCTCCATCCCCTGCGCCATCTGGAACTTGACGTAGTCGTTCAGGTTGCCGACCGCGGCCATCGACGAGCGCTTGTCGATCGCCTGCTCGACCTCGGGCGGCACCGAGACGTTCTCGACGACGAACGAGGTCAGCTGCAGGCCGTACTTGTCGGCCAGCACCGGATTGATCAGCGGGAGCAGCGCCTCGCCGAGTTCGCCGTAGCGCGACGCGACGTCGAGCGCCGGAATCCCCGAGCGCGCGAGCGCCTCCGAGAACACGCTCACCAGGCGCGAGCGCATCACGTCCGCGAACTCGTCCAGCCGGAAGTGGTGGTCGGTGCCCGCCACCTCCTTCAGGAAGCGCGGCGCGTCGACGATGCGGAAGTCGTAGGTGCCGTAGGCGCGCATCCGCACGATGCCGAAGTCCGCGTCGCGCATCATCACCGGGTTCGCCGTGCCCCACTTGTTGCCGGTGAACACGCGCGTGACGACGTAGTAGACGTCGGCCTTGAACGGGCTCTCGAGCGCGTACTTCCAGCTCCTGAGGTTGGTCAGGATCGGGATGTTGTCGGTGGTGAGCGTGTGCTTGCCCGGGCCGAACGCGTCGCCGAACTGGCCCAGGTAGACGAACTGCGCGATCTGGCTCTCCCGCACGATCAGTTGCGCGCCGTTCTTGATCTCCCGGTCCTCGTCGGGAAACCGCCACGACAGCGTGTCGCGCGAGTCGTCGACCCACTCGATGACGTCGATGAACTGCTTCTTCAGGAAATCGATGATCGCCATGCGCCGTGCTCTCCCGGTGATGTCCCGTCCTGTCGCGGCGCGGACGCGCGCCGCCGCGTTCGGCCTCGCGAGCGGCTACTTCTTCGCGGCCACCGGCTTCGCGGTATCGGCCTCGGCCTGCTTCATCTCGGCTTCGAGGCGCGCGAGCGGCACCGCGCCCGGCAGCACCGATCCGTCGGCGAGGATCATGGTCGGGGTCGCCTGAATCTTGAGCTTCGCGCCCAGCGCCTGCGTCGCGGCGACCGGGTTCGAGCACTCGCCCTTGTTGTCGGGAAGCTTGCCCGACTCGAAGAACTCGTCCCAGGCCTTCGCGCGGTCGGACGAGCACCAGATCTGGCGCGACTTGCGCGCCGCGTCCGGATGGAGCTGGTCGATCGGGAACAGGAACGTGTAGATCGTGACGTTGTCCAGCCCCTGCATCTCCTTCTCGAGCCGGTGGCAGAACGGGCAGTCCGCATCGGAGAAGACGACGAGCTTGCGCTCGCCCTTGCCCTTCACCTTCTTGATCGCGAGTTCGAGCGGCAGGTTGCTCCACGCAATGCGGTTGAGCTTGCGCAGGCGCTCCTCGCTCAGGTTCATCTTCGTCGCCGCGTCGTAGACGTTGCCGACGAGCAGGTGATTCACCTTCGCGTCGGTGTAGACGAGCCGGTCGTCGAAGTGCACCTCGTAGAGGCCGCCCAGGTAGTTCGTCCGGGTCACGCTGCGGATCTCGGCGCCGGGGAAGCGCTCGGCGAGCGCCTTCTGGACCGCCGCGACATCGGCCGGCGGTGCGGGCGCGGCGGACTGCGCCGAGACGGCCCCGGCGGCGAACGCCGCGACGACGAGCGGAAGCGCGGGGCGCGCGAGGCGGGAAAACAGGGTGGGGGAAGGCATCATGGCGCTCCGGTAATGGGGCGAGGGTGGGAAGGGCGTCGGACAGGCGTCAGCGGAGCGCGGGTTGCGCGAGCGCACGGCGCAGCAGTGGCAAGTTGGACACCGCCGCGAGGCCGAGGTTGCGCATCGCGGCGATCCCCGGGGCATTCGATCCGAACAGGCGGGCGAGCCCGTCGGTCACGGCCTGCATCGCGATCACCGGTGCCGCGCGGCGGCGGCCGTAGCGTTCGAGGAGGATCGGGGCGCCGGGATCGCCGACCGGCCCGCGGGCCGCCTCGACCGCCGCAAGCGCCTGGGCGTCGCCGAAACCGAGATTCACGCCCTGCCCGGCCAGCGGGTGAACCCCGTGGGCCGCGTCGCCCACGAGCGCGAGCCGATGGGCGACGACCGCGGGCAGGCGCAGGAACGCGAGGGGGAACGCCGCCGAGGGCGTGATGCAGTCGAGCTTCCCGAGCGCGCCCCCGCCCGCCTCGGCGACCCGCTCGGCGAGCGCGTCGGGGTCGAGCCGCCCGAGCGTGTGCGCCTGCGCATCCGGGGCGGACCACACGATCGAGATCCGGTCGCCGGGCAGAGGCAGCCAGGCGAGGACGCCGCCGTCGGCGCGGAACCACTGGTACGCGACGCCGCCATGCGGCCGCGCGCAGGCGAAATTGGCGACGATCGCGGACTGCCCGTAGGGTCGCGGCTCGGCCGAGATGCCCGCCGCGCGCCGCACCCATGAGCGCACGCCATCCGCGCCGACGACCAGGCGCGCGGAAACGCGGCGGCCGTCGTCGAGCACGAGCGTGCCGCGCGCCGGCGACCACTCGAGCGCGGCGAACCCGGCCGGCGCGACCGCGTCGACGCCCGCCTCGTGGACCTGCGCCACCAGGGCGGCACGCAACGCGCGCTCCTCGACGATCCAGGCGAGCGCGCGCTCGGAGAGCTCGTAGGCGTCGAACTCGAGCACGGCGCCGCGATCACCTTCGATGCGCATTCCTTCGACCGCCGAGATGCGATCCTCGGGCAGCGCCTGCCATGCGCCGAGCGAATGCAGGAACGCCGCGCTGCCAGGACTGATCGCGTAGACCCGGACATCCCAACTCTCCGGCTCGGGCTCGGGCGCCACGAGCGCGTTCCGGTCTGCGATCGCCACGGAAAGCCCGGCGCGGGCGAGCGAGACCGCGAGCGCGAGGCCCGGCAGGCCCGCCCCGGCGATCAGCACGTCGCGTTCGAGCGTTTCGCCCATGGCAGCGTCAGAGGGTCTCGATCACGTGGTTCTGGTTGGTGTAGATGCACAGCTCGCCGGCGATCACGAGCGCCTGCTTGACGATCTCCGGCGCGCTGAGCGTGCTGTGCTCGAGCAAGGCCCGTGCCGCGGCCTGCGCGTAGGCGCCGCCCGAGCCGATGGCGACGATGCCGTGCTCCGGCTCCAGCACGTCGCCGGTCCCGGTGATGACCAGCGACGCCGACGCGTCGGCGATGGCCAGCATCGCCTCGAGCCGTCGCAGCACCCGGTCGGAACGCCAGTCCTTCGCGAGCTCGACCGCAGCGCGCGTCAGGTGGCCCTGGTGCTTCTCGAGCTTCGCCTCGAAGCGCTCGAACAGCGTGAAGGCGTCGGCGGTGGCGCCGGCGAAACCCGCGAGCACGCGATCGTGGTAGAGGCGGCGCACCTTGCGCGCCGTGGCCTTGACGACGATCGCGCCCAGCGTCACCTGGCCGTCGCCGCCCAGCGCGACGGCGCCGTCGCGCCGGACCGACAGGATCGTGGTGCCGTGATAGTTTTCCATGGAGGGTCGCCCGCAAGGCGGCGGGCCGGGCCATCGCCTGCGGGGCGCTACTGTGCCTTCTTCAGGAAGTGGCGCGGCGAGATTCCGATGAGCAGCAGGAGCGCCCTGACGATCGGCGAGACGCCGAGCAGCTGCACCGACTTGCGCTGCGCCTCGATCCGGTTGATCGCGTTCAGAAGCGCGCCCGCGCACACGAAGTCGACGCGCTCGACGCCGCTCATGTCGACCGGGACGATCGGGCGACCCTGCGCGAACTCGGCGAGCCTCGCGAAGTGCGGCAACGCCGCGCCGGACATCACGCCCGACCACGCGAGCACCTCGAGGTTCTTCAGCTCGGCGGCGGCATCTTCCGCGGACATCTCGCCGGCCGTGCCCGCGTCCGGCGGCGCCGCCGGCGGCGGCTCCCACGACGGCGGCGACCTCTCGAAAGCCACGGCGAAATCGACCGCGAGATCCTCGAACGTGGCGCGGTCCTGTTGCCACTGCAGAAGCTCGAGGGCGAGCTGCCAGGCGCCTTCGCCGGCCTCCACGCCGCCCTTGAGCGCGCTGCCGAGCACGGCGCGCAGCTTCTCGGGCTTCTGGACCGTCAACAGGCATCCGCGGAACCGGGCCGCAGCGAGCGCGTCGGCGAGCAGGCGCGCGCCCTCGTCGTCGTAGCCGGCGACCTGCGACAGGTCGACGCGCGCACTGGTGGCGCCCTTCGTGATGGCACGCTTGAGGCCGTCGATCTGGTGGGCGGAGGCGCCCGTAAGCTTGCCGGAGATCGCGATGTAGCCGCCGTGCGCCGCCTTCACCGCGTGCGGCCGCCCGGTTTCCTCCCAGGAGGGCGCCGAGCGCTCGAACTGCACGACGTACTGCAGGGCGAGCTGGTCGAATCCGTTGCGGTCGCCGGCGCGATGCATCAGGTCGAACAGCGCGAGCCATGCGAGCGGCGAAAGCCGCGCGTCGTGGTCGGTGGCGACGCCCTGCTCGAGCAGCGTGCGGGCGGGCGCGGCCTGCCCGCTGGCGTAGAGGAGCGCAGCGTTCTCCAGCACCGCGCACAACCCGGGATTGGTCTGCACGACCTCGAAGCCCGGCTGCGCCGGCGCCAGGTCGATCAGGCTCGCACCGGTCACCGTGATGTCGTTGCCGGCAGGCTCGGCGTGCGGCCGCGCCGGCTCGCGCTTTTTGCGCTGCGCCTGCGCCGCGAGCTCGTGCGCGGACGGCCGCCGGGGTGCGGGCGGCACCGGCCGCGCCGCGGGCGCGGGGGGGGCCGGCTTCTTGGCCGGCGGCTTGGAGAACAGCGCCATCGATCGGAGGGTTGCGCGAGCGCTTCCTGCGGGGAAACGCCCGATTATCGTCCCGTCATCGGCCGCGGGACAACCCGAGGGCGCAAGGACGGGAGAAGGCCGGGCATTCGCTTCCGGCCCGATGGCGGCGATCGGCCGGGCTCCCGGCGGGTGTCCGGTCCCCCGGCACCGCGCGGATCCCTCACGCCTTCGCGAGGTTCTCCGCGGCGAAATTCCAGTCGAGCAGCTTGTCGATCACCGCGTCGACGTACGCCGCGCGCTTGTTCTGGTGGTCGAGATAGTAAGCATGCTCCCACACGTCGATCGTGAGGAGCGGCTTCTGGCCCTTCGTGAACGGCACCTCGGCGTTGCCCGTCTTGACGACCTTGAGCGCGCCGCCGTCGACGACCAGCCAGCCCCAGCCCGAGCCGAACTGCGACACCGTCGTCGCCGAGAGCTGCTTGCGGAACTCGTCGAAGCTGCCGAACGCGGCGTCGATCATCTGCGCGAGCTTGCCCGACGGCTTGCCGCCGCCGCCGTGCTTCATGCTGTGCCAGTAGAACGTGTGGTTCCAGATCTGCGCGGCGTTGTTGAACAGCGGCGCCTTGTCGGCCTTGCCCGCGGTCGCGTTGACGATGCTCTCGAGCGTCGCGCCCTCGAACTCGGTCCCCTTGACCAGGTTGTTCAGGTTGTCGACGTAGGTCTTGTGGTGCTTGCCGTAGTGGAACGAGATCGTGTTCGCCGAGATCACCGGCTCGAGCGCGTTGTCGGCGTAGGGGAGGGACGGAAGCGTGAACATGGGTCGTTGCTCCGGCGTGCGTAGGTTGCGGAAGGAAGGCGCCGGAGCGCGATGCGGCTCCGGCGAAGCGACGCGAATTCCGGGTTACGAGGCGCGAATGACCGCGCAGGCCAGGCGCGCCCCCGCATTGCCGGTGGGCTGGGTCCGGTAATCGTCCGCATCCTTGTGGACGATCAGTCCGCGCCCCGCGAGGCTCTTCGGGCCCGGGCGGACGCTTACGCCTTCGAGCGTGAACGACGCCTTCGCGCGCCCGTCCGCGTCGGCGCGGAGGTTGGGCATGTCGCCGGCGTGGTGCGCGGCGTCCTGCGGACCGTGCGGCCTCGCGTCGGGATTGAAGTGCCCGCCCGTGCTCATGCCGTCGCCGGAGCTGCAGTCCCCCTTCTCGTGCACGTGGAACCCGTGCTCCCGGCCGGGGGCGAGCCCGGTGACCTCGGCCGTGACGACCACCCTGCCCATCCGCTCGGCGAACGTGACGGTCCCGGCCGTCGCATTGCCGCGCGTGGGCTCGAGCTTCGCGGTCGCGACGGCGGTGTCGAACGGCGTGGTCGCGCAACCCGCGAGCGCCCACGCCGTCACGGCTGCTGCTATTGCCATGGCGTGTTTCATGGTTTGCCTCCTGAGGGTGCCGGATGCCCGCGCGATCCCGTCGGGCATGGTCGGTGACCGCCGCCGCGCGATCCGCCCGTGGGGCGAAGCCCGCGCAGCGAGCCCCGGGGACGCCCGCTCGTCAATCCCCGTACATCTTCTGCACGCGCTCGCGGCGCTCCTGCGCCTCGAGCGACAGCGTGGCGGTCGGCCGGGCGACGAGGCGCGCGACGCCGATCGGCTCCCCGGTCTCCTCGCAGAATCCGTAGGAACCGTCGTCGATCATGCGCAGCGACTTCTCGACCTTCTTGAGGAGCTTGCGCTCGCGGTCGCGGGTGCGCAACTCGAGCGTGTACTCCTCCTCGAGCGTCGCGCGGTCGGACGGATCGGTCGTGATCTCGTTCTCGCGCAGGTGCTCGCCGGTGTCGTCGGCGTTCTGCAGCAACTGGTCGCGCAACTCGACCAGGCGCCGCTTGAAGAACGCGAGCTGCGCCTCGTTCATGTAGTCCTTGTCCGGCGCCTTGAGCAGATCCTCCTCGGAAAGCTCACGGACCTTCTTGACGGCGGTTGCGGTCTTGCCTGCCATGCGTGTCTTCCGTCTTTCGTCGGGATCGGTGCCTCCGGCACGAGCCGGGTGCGGTAAACGGACAATTATAGCGTTGTCGCGGGGTCTGGGCCATTTGTCTGCGCCGATCGCCCGCCCGCGGGTCGCCAGATCGTACAATCCTGAAAATTCAAGGATTTCCCATGGCCCGCCCGACCCCGCCCGCTGCGGTCACGCTCAAGCGTCCGGACGACTGGCACCTCCATCTGCGCGACGGGGAGGCACTGGCCGCCGTCGTCGGCGCCACGACGCGCGTGTTCGGGCGCGCGATCGTCATGCCGAACCTCAAGCCGCCGGTGACCACGGTCGCGGCCGCGCTCGCCTACCGCGATCGCATCCTCGCCGCGGCCGGCCCGGGCACGCGGTTCGAGCCGCTGATGACGCTCTACCTGACCGACGACACGACCGTGGACGAGATCGCGCGTGCCAAGGCGTCGGGCGCGATCCACGCGATCAAGGTCTACCCGGCGGGCGCGACGACGCACTCGGAGGCCGGCGTCACCGCGATCGAGCGCGCGTACCCGGCGATCGCGGCGATCGAGAAGCACGGGCTCGCGCTGTCGCTGCACGGCGAGGTCACCGACCCGGACGTCGACGTCTACGACCGCGAGCGCGTCTACGTCGAGCGCACGCTGGGCAGGCTGGTGCGCGACTTCCCGGGGCTCCGCATCGTACTCGAGCACGTCACGACGCGCGAGGCCGCGGAGTTCGTCGCGGCGGCGGGGGAAAACGTCGCGGCGACCATCACGCCGCAGCACCTCATGTGGTCGCGCAACGCGATGCTCGCCGGAGGCCTGCGGCCGCACTACTACTGCCTGCCGGTCCTGAAGCGCGAGGCGCACCGGCGTGCGCTCGTCGCTGCCGCGACGTCGGGCAATCCCCGCTTCTTCCTCGGCACCGACAGCGCGCCGCACGCCCGCGCGACCAAGGAGCAGGCATGCGGCTGCGCCGGCTGCTACTCGGCGCCGTGCGCGCTGGAGCTCTACGCCGAGGCGTTCGAGGACGCGGGCGCGCTCGACCGCCTCGAGGGTTTCGCGAGCGTCCATGGCGCGGCGTTCTACCGCTTGCCGCCGCATGAGGCCACGGTGACGCTGGTGCGGGAGGCCTGGACGGTCCCGGCCGAGTGCGCGCTCGGCGGCGACACGGTCGTGCCGCTGCGCGCCGGAGAGACGGCGCGCTGGCGGCTCGCCGAACCGGGTCCCTCGTCCTAGGGCCGTGCGGACACTCGGCCGGCAGCCGCCGCCGCAGCGCGCAAGACCGATGCCGGCGCGGCCGGAACGCGCCCGCGACGACGATGGCGCGGGAACTGCGGCGGCCCGATGCTATCCTATCCTTCGAAGTCCGCCAGACCGTCGCTGCCCGCCCGGGTGCAAACCGGGGCGGGGAGAGGAAAGTCCGGGCTCCAGAGAGCAGGATGCCGGGTAACGCCCGGCCGCAGCAGCCGCGGCTTCGCCGCCGCGGTCAAGGCGAGGAACAGGGCCACAGAGACGAGTCGCTCCGGGTCACACCGGGGCGGGTGAAACGCGGCAACCTCCATCCGGAGCAACGCCAAGTAGGCGGACCATGACGCTGCTCGCGTCGTCCGCGGGTAGGCGGCTCGAGCCCACCGGTAACGGTGGGCCTAGAGGAATGACGGCCATAGCGCGCTTTCGGGCGCGCCGTAACAGAACCCGGCTTATCGGCGGACTTCGACTTTTCACCCCCGGTACCACGTGCGTCCCACGTACCCGGGGTACGCAGGACGCACGTGGTACCGGCAGGAGAACGCGATGGACGACGAAGCCCTCAACCTCTCGATTCGCAAGTTCCTGAAGACGGTCGGCGTGAGCTCGCAGCGCGAGATCGAGCACGCGGTCGCGAAGGCGCTTGCGGAGCGCCGGATCGCCGGCACCGAGTCGTTCCCGGCCACGATGACGCTGAAGGTCGCCGGCCTCGCGCTCGACGTCACGTTCGACGGCGACCTCGAGCTCGAGCGGCGCCCCTGACGCTGCGCCGCCCGCGTCGCCGGCCGGGCTTCGGCCCGGCACTCGTCCGTGGGTCGGGCTTCAGCCCGGCACTAGTCCGTGGGTCGGGCTTAAGCCCGACGCTCTTCCTGCATCGTGGGTCGGGCTTCAGCCGGACGCTCTTCCCGCACCGTGGGTCGGGCTTCAGCCCGACGACCCTCGTGCATCGCGGCGGCGCCGCGCGTCGCGCAGGATCTCGCGCGCGGCGTTGCGCCCGGGAATGCCGGTGACGCCGCCTCCCGGGTGCGCGCCCGCGCCGCACAGGTAGAGCCCGCGCACCGGCATCCGGTAGTTGGCGGCGCCCAGCACCGGTCGCGTCGCGTGGAGCTGGTCGAGGCCGAGCGCGCCGTGGAAGATGTCGCCCCCCACGAGGCCGAACTCGCGCTCGAGGTCGAGCGGCGAGAGCGCGCGCCGACCCACCACGCTCGCGCGGAACCCCGGCGCGATCGCGTCGACGGTGTCGATCATCAGGTCGGCGACACGCTCGCGGTGATCGTCCCAAGTCGATCCCGGCCGCACCGACGCGACGTCCGGATGCACGTGCTGGCAGAACAGGCTCGCGACGTGCATGCCGGGCGGCGCGAGCGAGTCGTCGACCACCGACGGGATCAGCACCTCGACGATCGGCGCGCGCGACCAGCCTTCCGTCTTCGCGTCGAAGTACGCGCGCTCCATGTAGGCGAGCGAGGGCGAGACGACGATGCCGCTCGCGTGGTGCGGCGCGGCCTCGCGTCCGGGCAGGCACGCGAAGTCGGGCAACGCGGACAGCGCCACGTTCATCCTGAACGTGCCCGAGCCGCAGCGATACGCGGCGATGCGCGCCCGGAAGTCGGCGTCGACGTGCGACGATTCGACGAGCTTCTCGAACAGGAGCTTCGGATTCACGTTGGCGACCACGCGTTTCGCCTCGACGACGTGGCCCCCCTCGAGTTCGACGCCGCGGGCGCGACCGCCCTTCACGATCACGCGCGCGACCGCCGCCCCGGTGCGGATCTCCACGCCGCGCGCGACGCACTCGCGCGCCATGGCCTGAGAGATCGCGCCCATGCCGCCCTTCGCGTGGCCCCACTGCCCGCGCTCGCCGTTCACCTCGCCGAAGACATGGTGCAGCAGCACGTACGCGGACCCCGGTGCGTACGGACTCGCGAAGTTGCCGACGACCGCGTCGAAGCCGAACGCCGCCTTGATCGGCGCGGACTCGAAGCGGGCGTCGAGGATCTCCCCGGCGCTCTTCGTGAACAGGTCGACGACGTCGCGCCGCCCGGCGAGCGACAGCGTGCGAAACGAGCGCATCGTCTTCCACGCCTCGAGCATCGCGCCGAGATCGCGCCGCGCCGGGTTCGCGACGTCGGGCGGCGTGCGGTGCAGGAGGTCGCGCAGCACGTTCGCGACGCGGTCGAGCATCGCGTGGTACGCTGGAAGCGCCTCGGCATCGCGCCTCGAGAACCGCGCGACCTCGCGTCGCGTGGCCTCGAGGCCGCCGCCGACCTTCAGGAAGTCGCCGGGGCGGGCCGACAGCGGCAGGAAGTTCGCGATCGGCCGCGCGACGATCGACAGCCCGTGCTCGGCGAGCCTGAGGTCGCGGATCACCTGCGGGTCGAGCAGGCTCACCGTGTAGCTCGCCGTCGAATTGCGGAAACCGGGATGGAACGTCTCGGTGACCGCCGCGCCGCCGACGACGTCGCGTCGCTCGCACACGCAGACGTCGAGGCCGCCCGCCGCGAGATACGCGGCGCATACGAGCCCGTTGTGGCCGCCGCCGATCAGCACCGCATCGTAGACGCGCGACGTCATCGGGACCCTGCGCAGCGCCGCGCCGGCGCGCGCCCGGCGTCTCAGGTCTCGCCGCCCACCGCGACGGTCGAGTAGCCGCCGTCGACGTAGGTGATCTCGCCGGTGACCGCGCTCGCGAGGTCCGAGAGCAGGAACGCGGCGACGTTGCCGACCTCGTCGATCGTGACGCCGCGCCGCAGCGGCGCCGTGGCCTCGAATCGAGACAGCAGCTTCGAGAAATTGCCGATCCCCGCGGCGGCGAGCGTCCTGATCGGCCCCGCCGAGATTCCGTTCGCGCGGATCCCCTCGGGGCCGAGGCACGCGGCGAGGTAGCGCACGTTCGCCTCGAGGCTCGCCTTCGCGAGGCCCATCACGTTGTAGTTCGGCACCGAGCGCACGGCGCCGAGGTAGGTCAGCGTCACGATCGACCCGGGCCGCCCCTTCATCAGCGGGCGCGCGCCCTTCGCGAGCGCGGCCAGGCTGTAGCTCGAGATGTCGTGCGCGATGCCGAACGCCTCGCGCGTGAGCGCGTTCAGGAAGTCGCCGGCCAGCGCCTCGCGCGGCGCGTAGGCGATCGAATGCAGGAGCCCGTCGAGTCCGCCCCACTCGCGCGACAGCGCGTCGAACAGCGCGTCGATCTGGCCGTCGTGCGCGACGTCGCAGGGAAGCACCGGACACGGGCCGAAATCCGCAGCGAGCCGGACCACGCGGTCCTTCAGCTCGTCGTTGACGTAGGTGAACGCGAGCGCCGCGCCTTCGCGCCTGCACGCGCGCGCGACGCCGTAGGCGATCGAGCGGTTCGAAAGCACGCCGGTGATCAGGATCTTGCGGTCAGCGAGGAAGCCCATGTCGGAGGGTCGGGGGTCAGCGGAAGGCGTCCATGAGCGAGCGCACCGGGCCGATCACGCCGCACAGCACGATGCGATTCGGGCGGCCGGGCACGACGTCGGCGTCGACGGACGCCCCGGCGTGCACCATCACCGATCGCCCTTCGAGGCTGTCGGTGCCGCGCAGCCTTACGCCGCGCAAGCCCGCCGACATCTGCCCGTTGCCGTTCGCGCCGATCGTCATCGCCGGCATCAGGTCGCCCGCGGGCGTCGCCGATCCCGGCGGCGCCCACGGCCTGCCCGCGGAAAACCCGTTGGGCGAGCTGCAGTTGCCGCGTTCGTGGACGGCGACGCGATACGTTCCGGTAAGCACGTTGTTGACGACGACGAGCACCACCAGTCCCTCGCCTCGTTCGACGAACTTCGCCGAGCCCTGCGCCGCGCTGCCGTTGACGGGCATCAGCACCGCTTCGACGCCGGACGCCTGCGACCGCTTCTCGGGCCCGGTCGCGCCGGGATCGCGCGCGGACTGCGCGGACTGGCAGCCGGCAAGCGCGAAGGCGGCCGCGGCGACGGCGATGCATCGGATCGCGGCGAGCGGCGTGGGAAGCGGCATACGCCGCAATGATAGGCGATGCCGCCGCGAGCCGCCATCGAATCGTCGCGCGACGGCGCGCGCGCATCGCGGCGACGACGCCGGGCGCAAGGCGCGCGTCGCGGGACAGCCGCCCGACCGGGATCTCCCGCCCCGGCCGCGATACAATCGAGCGGCCACCCGATCGCCGGGCGGCCGCTCGCTTCCAGCCTCCCCGCACATGCCATGTCGTCGATGACGCCGCAGGAGATCGTGTCCGAGCTCGACAAACACATTGTCGGGCAGCACGACGCGAAGCGGGCGGTCGCGATCGCGATGCGCAACCGATGGCGGCGCCAGCAGGTGCCCGAGCCGCTGCGCGGCGAGATCACCCCCAAGAACATCCTGATGATCGGGCCGACCGGCGTGGGCAAGACCGAGATCGCGCGCCGCCTCGCGCGGCTCGCCGACGCGCCTTTCGTCAAGGTCGAGGCGACGAAGTTCACCGAGGTGGGCTACGTCGGCCGCGACGTCGACTCGATCGTGCGCGACCTGGTCGAGGTCGCGGTGAAGCAGCTGCGCGAGTCCGAGGCGCGCAAGGTGCGCGATCGCGCCGCCGACGCGGCGGAGGAGCGCATCCTCGACGTGCTGCTGCCGCCGGCGCGCGAGGTGAACTTCCACGACATGCAGCCCGTGGACACCGCGACGAGGCAGAAATTCCGCAAGAAGCTTCGCGAAGGCGCGCTCGACGACAAGGAAGTCGACATCGAGGTGTCGGTGCTGCCGCCGTCGATGGAGATCATGGCGCCCCCCGGCATGGAGGACCTGACCTCGCAGATCCAGGGCATGTTCCAGCAGATGGGAAGCGGGCGGCGCAGGGTCCAGCGCATGAAGGTCGGCGAGGCGATGAAGGCGCTGACCGACGAGGAAGCGGCGAAGCTCGTCAACGACGACGACGTCAAGGCGAAGGCGCTCGCGTCGGTCGAGCAGAACGGCATCGTCTTCCTCGACGAGATCGACAAGATCGCTTCGCGCTCGGACGTGCACGGCGCCGACGTGTCGCGGCAGGGCGTCCAGCGCGACCTGCTGCCGCTGGTCGAGGGGACGACGGTCTCGACCAAGTACGGGATGGTGCGCACCGATCACGTGCTGTTCATCGCGTCGGGCGCCTTCCACCTGTCGAAGCCCTCCGACCTGATTCCCGAGCTGCAGGGCCGCTTTCCGATCCGGGTCGAGCTCGCGTCGCTCACCGTCGCCGATTTCGAGCAGATCCTGACCGCGACCGACGCGTGCCTCGTGCGCCAGTACGAGGCTCTCCTGCGCACCGAGAACGTCGAGCTCGCGTTCCGCCCCGACGCGATCCGTCGCATCGCCGAGATCGCGCACGCGGTCAACGCGAGGCAGGAGAACATCGGCGCGCGGCGCCTCTACACGGTGATGGAGCGCCTGCTCGAGGAGATCTCGTACGCGGCGTCGCGCCACGACCGCGAGACGATCGCGATCGACGCGGCCTACGTCGACGCCCGGCTCGCGGGCGTGGCGGGCGACGAGAACCTGGCGAAGTACATCCTTTAGTTCAGGCATCGGCGGCCGGGCACCAGGGATCGGTGACCCATCGCCCGCCGATCCCCGGTCCCCGATCCCCGATCCCCGATCCCCGATGCTCGAACGCCTGCTCGGCATCATCCTGCCGGTCTTCGCGATCATCGCGCTCGGCTGGGTGTGGGGCCGGCGCGCGAAGCCGGACATGTCGGTGGTCAACCGGATCAGCATGAACGTGCTGTCGCCGGCGCTCATCTTCTCGGCGCTGTCGTCGAAGTCCTTCGACGTGTGGGACAACCGGCTGCTGATGCTCGGAAGCATCGGCGTCGTGCTGGGCTCGGGGCTGATCGCGTGGCCCATCGCGAAGGCGCTGCGCGAGGACCCGCGCACGTTCGTGCCGCCGATGATGTTCAACAACTGCGGCAACATGGGGCTGCCGCTGGCGGTGCTCGCGTTCGGGGACGCCGGGTTCGCGCCAATGGTGGCGCTGTTCACGATCAGCAATCTCACGCATTTCACGCTGGGCGTGTGGATCATCGACCATCATGCGCGCTTCGGTCGCCTGCTGCGGAACCCGATGGTCTGGTCGACCGTCGCGGGCTTCGCGTTCGCCGTCGTCCAGCCGCCGATTCCCGAGGTCGCGGCCGTGACGATCAGGATGGTCGGCGACGCGCTGATCCCGATGATGCTGCTGTCGCTCGGCGTGCGCCTCACCGGGATCCGCCGAGGCGATGCGCGCCTCGGCGCGATCGGCGGCGTCGTGTGCCCGCTCACCGGGCTCGCGATGGCCGCGATCCTCGTGCCGGTGCTCGGGCTCGACCCGCGCCAGGCCGGATTGCTGTTCCTGTTCGGATGCCTGCCGCCGGCCGTCCTCAACTTCATGGTCGCCGAGCAATTCGAGCGCGAGCCCGCGAAGGTCGCGTCGATCGTGCTGGTCGGCAACGCGATGTCGGTGGTCTTCGTCCCGATCGGAATCGCCCTGGCCCTCCACTGACATGAGCCCGCGAGATCACGACGTCGGCGCGATCCTGTTCGACCTGGGCGGCGTGCTGATCGAGCTGGCCGGCGTCGAGCGCATGCTCGCGTGGAGCCCGTCCCTCGGCACGGCCGACGAGCTGTGGCGGCGCTGGCTCGCGTCGCCCGCGGTGCGAAGCTACGAGACCGGGCGCACGACGCGGGAGGCGTTCGGCGAGGCGATCGTCGCCGAGTTCGGCCTGCCGGTGGACGCCGGCGCGTTCCTCGAGGAGTTCGCATGGTGGCCGCGGGCGCTTCATCCCGGCGCGGCCGGACTGCTGGCCGCGCTCGCGCCGCGCTACACGCTCGCCTCGCTGTCGAACACGAACGAGCTGCACTGGGAGCGCTTCGGCCGCGAGTGGGGGCTGCCCGGGATGTTCCATCACAACTTCCCGTCGTACGCGGTCGGCAAGCTCAAGCCTGACGGCGAGTACTTCGAGCACGTGCTCGGCGCGCTCGGCGTGCCGGCCGGGCGCGCGCTGTTCGTGGACGACAATCGCATCAACGTCGAGGCGGCGTGCGCGGTGGGACTCCATGCTCGGCATGTGCCGCACTTCGATGCGCTGGCGCCGGCGCTGGCCGAGCTCGGGATCCGCACGACCTGACCTGGAGAGCGACCGATGAACCTCCGATCCATGCTCGAGGAGCGCGCCGCCGCGAACCGCCCGCTGCGCGTCGCGCTGATCGGCGCGGGCAAGTTCGGCTCGATGTACCTCGCGCAGGCGAAGCACACGCCCGGCATCCATGTCGTCGCGATCGCGGACCTCGCGCCCGACCGCGCGAAGGCGTCGCTCGCGCGCGTCGGTTGGCCGGCGGAGAGGTTCGCCGCGGGCTCGCTCGCCGGGGCGGGACGTGGCGGCACGACGTGCGTCACCGACGACACCGCCGCCGTCATCGCGTCGCCCGAGGTCGAGATCGTGATCGACGCGACCGGCAATCCCGCCGCGGGGATCCGTCACGCGCTCGCGTGCTGCCGGCAGGGCAAGCACATCGTGATGGTGAACGTCGAGGCCGATGCGCTCGCGGGGCCGCTGCTCGCGCGGCGCGCGCGCGAAGCCGGGATCGTCTACTCGCTCGCCTACGGCGACCAGCCGGCGCTGATCTGCGAACTGGTCGACTGGTGCCGCGCCGCCGGCTTCGAAGTCGTCTCGGCCGGCAAGGGCACCAAGTACCTGCCCGCGTACCACGAGTCGACGCCTGCGACCGTCTGGCCGCACTACGGGTTCACGCCCGCACAGGTGGCGGCGGGCGATTTCAACGCGCAGATGTTCAACTCGTTCCTCGACGGCACCAAGAGCGCGATCGAGATGGCCGCTGTCGCGAACGCGACCGGGCTCACGCCCGCGCCCGGCGGCCTCGCGTTCCCGCCGTGCGGCGTCGACGACCTGCCGCGCGTGCTGCGTCCGCGCGACGAAGGGGGACACCTGCATCACGCGGGACAGGTCGAAGTGATCAGCTCGCTCGAGCGCGACGGGCGCCCCGTGTTCCGCGACCTGCGCTGGGGCGTGTACGTCACGTTCCGCGCCGGCGCCGCGCAGGGCGAGGACTACGTGCGCCGCTGCTTCGGCGAGTACGGTTTCCCGACGGATCCGTCGGGCCGCTACAGCGCGATGTACAAGCCGACGCACGCGATCGGCCTGGAGCTCGGCATCAGCGTCGCGTCGGCGGGCCTGCGGCGGGAGCCCACCGGTTCGGCCGCCGGCTGGCGCGGCGATGTCGTCGCGACGGCGAAGCGCGACCTCCGCGCGGGCGAGACGCTCGACGGCGAGGGCGGATACACGGTATGGGGCAGGCTCGCGACCTCGGCCGACTCGCTGAAGCTGGGCGCGCTGCCTCTCGGCCTCGCGCACGGCGTCAAGCTCAAGCGCGCGGTCGCGGCGCACGCAGCCGTGCGCTGGGACGACGTCGAGTTCGATCCGGAGAACGAGACCGTGCGGTTCCGCCGCGAGATGGAGGCGGCGTTCTCGAGTGCGTCAGGCTGAAGCCTGACCCACGGGCTCGGCGCTGCCTTTGTGGGTCCGGCTTCAGCCGGACACCCGTTGCCGCCACTGTGGGTCCGGCTTCAGCCGGACGGCTTTCACGCCCGGCGGAACGTCGCGAGCACCGCCCCCGCCGCGACGAACAGGCCGCCGAACGTGCGGTTGACCCAGCGGACGTGGTGCGGCTCGCGCAGCATCCGCAGCACCTTCGCCGCGAGCCCCGTGTAGCCGCTCATCACGACGAGGTCGGTGAAGAACAGCGTCGCGCCACAGAGGGCGTACTGCGGCAATTGCGGCGCGTGCGGATCGATGAACTGGGGCAGCACCGCGAGCATGAACACGATGCCCTTCGGGTTGGTCGCGTTCACGAGGAAGCCGCGCAGCACGAGTTGCCGCGGCGCGCCCTGCGTGGTGTCGGCGCCGGACTCTTCGCGCACGGGCGACGCCGGCGCGCGCCATTGCTGGATGCCGAGCCACACGAGGTAGGCCGCGCCCAGCCACTTGATCGCGGTGAACAGCGTCGTCGACGCGGCAATGATCGCGCCCAGCCCCAGCGCGACGATCGCCAGCACGAACAGGATGCCGATCTGCAACCCGACGATGTTCCAGAACGCGCGCGCGTAACCGTAGCGCATGCCCGCGGCCATGCACGAGATCGCACCCGCCCCAGGCGACAGGCTGATGAGCCACGAGGCGGCGAAGAAGGCCAGCCAGGTTTCGAGGGTCATCGCTCGATTCTACCGGGCGTCCGGGCGCCGCAAAAGCAACGGGCCGGCATGAACCGGCCCGTTGCCTCACCCACGCGGCGGTGATCGCGCCGCGCCCTTCAAGGTTCGTTCGTGTCAGACACGGGGTGTGACACCGGTTCTGACATCGGCGTTCAATACTTGACGCTGCACCCGTACGGCGTCGTGCTCGCGACGGAGACCGGCTTGCCGGTCGTCGCCTCGGCAAGCGCGGCGCGCACGTAGTTCTTCGCGGTCTTCACGTCGGCGGGGTTCGAACTGCGCTTGTCGTCGATCGCGCCGGCGTAGACGACGTTGCCCGCCGGATCGATGACGAACATGTGCGGCGTGGTCTTCGCCGCGTACGCGCGTCCCGCCGTGCTCCTGCCGTCGATCAGCACGGCCTGCGGGGTGCCGTCCTGCGCCTTCATCCACGTGTCCATCTGCGCGCCGGAGCGGTACTCGGAGTGGCCCTCGCGCGTCGAGTTCACCGACAGCCACACGACGTCCTTCGCGCCCCATTCCCTCTGGAGCCCCTGCATGTTCTTCGAGTCGTAGTGCTTCTGCACGAACGGGCAGTCCGGATTGGTCCATTCGAGCACGACGTACTTGCCACGGAAATCCGAGAGCTTCACGGCCTTGCCCAGGGCATCGGTGGCCGCGATGTCGGGCGCGGGGGACCCCGGCGTCGCGGCGGAGGCGATCGACGTGAAGGCGGCGGCGAGCGTGGCGGCGGCAAGGCGCTGGGCGGTACGGCGGGTCGAGTCGTGGTTCATCGAGGGGTCTCCGTCTGGGCGAGCGCCGGACCATCCAGGGTCGCAAGCGCGTCGGACACGGTTCGGGTCGTAAGAACCTCGGGGAGCAGCAAAGGTTCCCGGCCGGGGCGGTACAGCACGTAGACCGGGACGCCGTTGCGGCCCAGCGCCGCCAGCGCCCGGGTGATGTCGGGGTCGCGGCGCGTCCAGTCCGCCCGCAGCAGCGCGACCTTACGGTCCGCGAAGGCGCCGAGGACGTCCCGGTCCGAGAGCACGAGGCGCTTGTTCACCTGGCAGGTGATGCACCAGGCCGCGGTGAAGTCGACGAACACCGGCCCCGCGGCGGAAAGTTCCGCGAGCCGGGCAGGCGTGTAGCCTTGCCACCCGGCGGCGTCGGCGACCGGCGCCGACGACCGCGCCGGCGGCGGCGCGGGCATCGACGTGGCCGCCAGCGGACCGGCGACGAACACGGCCACGGCGAGCGCGGCGAGCGCGGACAGCTTCCACGGCCGGGCCGGACCCAGCCGCGACACGTGCCACGCCCACAGCGCGAACGCCACCGCGATCAGCGCGATCGACAGGCGCAGTACCGCGTCGACGTCGATCTGCGTGCCCAGCACCCATGCGAGCCAGGCGACCGTCGCATAGAGCGGGAACGCGAGCAGCTGCTTGAAGCGGATCATCCAGGCGCCCGGCTTCGGCAACGCGCGCCTCCACGTCGGGAACCAGGCGAGCAGCACGTAGGGCAACGCCATGCCGGTGCCGAGCGCGACGAATACGGCGATCGTCACCGCCGCCGGCTGCACGAGCGCGAAGCCGAGCGCGGCGCCCATGAACGGCGCGGTGCACGGCGAGGCGATGACGACCGCGAGGACGCCGGTGGCGAACGCGTCGAGCGTGCGGTTCCTCGACGTCCAGCCGAGCACCGAGGCGGGCGCGAACTGCCCGAACTCGAACACGCCCGACAGGTTGAGCGCCAGCGCGAAGAACAGCACGGCGAGCAGCGAGACGAACACCGGCGACTGGAGCTGGAACCCCCATCCGAGCTGCTCGCCCGCCGCACGCAGCGCGAGCAGCGCCACCGCGAGCCCGACGAAGGTCACGAGGACGCCAGCGCCGTAGGCGAGTCCTTCGCGACGCATCGTCGCGCGCGAGTCGTGGTGCGCGGCGAAGCCCAGCACCTTGATCGACAGCACCGGCAGCACGCACGGCATCAGGTTGAGGATCGCGCCGCCCGCGAACGCGAGGAGCGCCGCCAGCAGGAGCGACATCGACGCGGCGCCGGCCGGGGCCGGGATCGCGATCGCGGGAACGGGCGCGTCGACCGGCTTCGGACCGGCCACCACGCTTCCCGCGAGCGGGATGTCGATCGTCGCGAAGTTCGCGCCGCCGAATCCGCCCGGCGCCGACACGACGCCTGCGACGCGGGTGAACCCCGGCGCGAGCTGGTAGGCGACAGGCAAGCTCAGCACGTAACTCGCGCCGTCGCGCGCGAGCGCCTGCGGTGCGGATGCCTCGATGCGGCCCTCGTCGTTCGGGAAGAAATACAGCTTGCCGGGGTCCGCGGCGCCCGCCGGCGGCGCGAGGGCGAGCCGAACGCGCTGGCCTTCGCCAGTCGCCGACGCGGTCCACCCGGCGAGCGGCTGTGGCAGTGCCGCGATCGTCGCAGCGATCGGCGCGCCCCAGTCCGGGTGCGGCGACGCGGCCGTGGCGACCGGCAACGCGAGCGTGAGGTCGGCGCCTTCCGGGATGCAGGTCTCCTTGCACACGAGCCAGTCCGCACGCGCGGCGATCGCGAGCTCGCTGCCCGGCGCCGCATCCGCGGCGACCGACAAGGTCGACGGCAGCAGGACCTCGCCTTCGTAGCCGTAATTGACCAGCGGACCGACCGGCAGCGCGTGCGGCGCCGGCCAGTCGATCGGGCCCGCCGTGACGCCCGGCGGGAGCTTCCAGTCGATCGTCGTCGGGAGGCCCGAATCGCCCGGATTGCGCCAGTAGGTGTGCCAGCCCTCGCGCATCTTCAGGCGCAACGCGACCGTGACCGGCTGGCCGGGGACGGCGGCGGTCGCGACCGGGACGAGCTCGGCCTCGACGTTCTGGGTGCGCACCGGCGCCGCCACGGCCCCGACCGCGACCAGCGCGAGGGCGGCCGCGAAGGCGCGGGCCCGGCGGGACGGTGTCGCGGCGAGGGGGGCGGGGCGCATGGTCAAGGGTCACCGAGGGCGGGAAGCCCGCGGCGGACCTCTCATAGAGCGGAGAACCGCGGGACGGGTTCCCGCATTCCGTCATTGTGCCACCTGGCCCGGCGGCGCTCCCTGTTCCCCGTCGCCGCCGGACGACCCCAAGCGGCCGCAGGGTAGAATGCCGGGGCTTTCGGGGGAGGCGACGCCCCGCGCCTGCGACCCGGGAAACGCGTCGATCCCGCGGCCCCGATGTCCGGTCCCCGGGGCCGCGGCGCGCCCGGTCCCCGCTCACGTGCCCGCCGGGATGCCCCGGGGGCCGCTCGCGCGGACCGGGAAATCCTTTTCGGGCGTGGCACCTTCGGTCGTCGCGTCGCGCCTGCCCCCGTCCATGGAAGCCTTCCTCGTGTCCACCGGCGTCGTCGCGATCGGCGAGATCGGCGACAAGACGCAGCTGCTGTCGCTGGTGCTCGCCGCGAGGTACCGCCGCCCGTGGCCGATCGTCGCCGGCATCCTCGTCGCGACGCTCGTCAACCACGCGATCGCGGGCTGGGTCGGAAACTGGGTGCGCACCGTCGTGCCGGCCGACGCGCTTCGCTGGCTCCTCGCCGCGTCGTTCTTCGCGGTCGCGCTTTGGGCGCTAAGGCCCGACACGCTCGACGACGACCGTGCCGCGCCGCCGGGCCGCTGGGGCGTGTTCGGCATCACCGCGGTCGCGTTCTTCCTCGCGGAGATGGGTGACAAGACGCAGGTCGCGACGGTGATGCTCGCGGCGAAGTTCGACGCGCTCGCCGCCGTCGTCCTCGGCACGACGCTCGGCATGCTGATCGCCAACGTGCCGGTCGTGTTCGCCGGGAAGCTCGCGGCCGACCGGATTCCGTTCAGGGCGATCCGGATCGTGGCCGCGGCGATCTTTGCCGCGATCGGCGTGTGGGTGCTGGTCGCGGGGGTGCCGGAATGATCCGACGACCGCCTATCCACTAGAATCGCTCATCCCGGCGCTTCCGCCGCCGCGCGGCACCGCGCGGGCGCCCCTCCCCGACCGCCATGTCCCCCGACCCGCAGACCTTCGACCCGAGAACGATCGAATCCGACGCTCACGCCGCGTGGAGCGCGCAGGACGCGTACCGCGCCCGCGAGGACGACCCGCGCCATCCGAAGGGCAAGTTCTACTGCGTGTCGATGCTGCCCTACCCGTCGGGCCGGCTGCACATGGGGCACGTGCGCAACTACACGATCAACGACGTGATGGCGCGCCACCTGCGCATGCGCGGGTTCAACGTGCTGATGCCGATGGGCTGGGACGCGTTCGGACTGCCCGCCGAGAACGCGGCGATGAAGAGCGGCCAGCCCCCGGCGAAGTGGACCCGCGAGAACATCGCGTACATGAAGAAGCAGATGCAGGCGATGGGGCTCGCGATCGACTGGTCGCGCGAGATCGCCGCCTGCGACCCGGCGTACTACAGGTGGAACCAGTGGCTGTTCCTCAGGATGCTCGAGCGCGGCATCGCCTACCGCAGGACGCAGGTGGTCAACTGGGACCCGGTCGACCGGACGGTGCTCGCCAACGAGCAGGTGATCGACGGGCGCGGCTGGCGCACGGGGGCGGTGGTCGAGAAGCGCGAGATCCCCGGCTACTACCTGAAGATCACCGACTACGCCGAGGAGCTGCTCGCCTCGCTCGACCACATGGACGGCTGGCCCGAGCGCGTGAAGACGATGCAGGCCAACTGGATCGGCAGGAGTCAGGGCGTGCGCTTCGCGTTCACGCATGGCATCCGCGACGGCAGCGGCGAGCTCGTCGGCGACGGCCGCATGCACGTGTTCACGACGCGCGCCGACACGATCATGGGCGTGACCTTCGTCGCGGTCGCGCCCGAGCACCCGCTCGCGGCGGTCGCCGCCGCGCGATCGCCGCGCGTGCGGGAGTTCGTCGACAAGGCGCGCAAGGGCTCGGTCATCGAGGCCGACGTGGCGACGATGGAGAAGGAGGGCGTGCCGACCGGCCTCCACGTCACGCATCCGCTGACCGGCGGCGAGGTCGAGGTGTGGGTCGGCAACTACGTGCTGATGGCCTACGGCGACGGCGCGGTGATGGGCGTGCCCGCGCACGACGAGCGCGACTTCGTGTTCGCGCGCAAGTACTCGCTTCCGATCCTTCCGGTGATCGCCGTGGCCGGCGAGACGTTCGACGACACGCGCTGGCAGCCGTGGTACGAGGACAAGGCGCGCGGTCGCTGCGTGAACTCCGGCATGTACGACGGGCTCGCGTACGACGCTGCGGTCGATGCGATCGCGTCGGACCTGGCCGCGAAGGGCCTGGGCGAGAAGAAGGTCACCTACCGGCTGCGCGACTGGGGCATCTCGCGCCAGCGCTACTGGGGCACGCCGATCCCGATCATCCACTGCGCCGCGTGCGGGGCGGTGCCGGTGCCGGAACGCGACCTGCCGGTCGTGCTGCCCGAGGACTGCGTGCCCGACGGCAGCGGCAACCCGCTCGCGAAGCGCCCCGACTTCCTGAACGTCGCGTGCCCGCAGTGCGGCAAGCCCGCGCAGCGGGAGACCGACACGATGGACACGTTCGTCGATTCCGCCTGGTACTACATGCGCTACGCGTGCCCCGACGCGCCGACGATGGTGGACGCGCGCAACGACTACTGGATGCCGATGGACCAGTACATCGGCGGCATCGAGCACGCGATCCTGCACCTGCTCTACGCGCGCTTCTGGACCAAGGTGATGCGCGACATGGGGCTCCTCTCGTTCGACGAGCCGTTCACGCGCCTGCTCACGCAGGGCATGGTGCTGAACCACGCGTGGTTCTCGCGCACCGACCGGGGCGGCGTCGAGTACCATCCGCCCGCCGACGTGACGCCGGTGATCGGCGACGACGGCCGCATCGCGCGCGGCAGGCTCGCCGACGGCACCGAGGTCGAATATGGCGGCGTGTCCAAGATGTCCAAGTCGGAGAAGAACGGCGTCGACCCCGAGGACATCATCGAGCGCTACGGCGCCGACACGGCGCGCCACTTCGTGATGTTCGCCTCGCCCCCCGAGGCGACGCTCGAGTGGTCGGACGCGGGCGTCGAGGGCAGCTACCGGTTCCTCAGGCGCCTGTGGAGCCACGCGCAGGGCCGGCTCGCGGCGGTGCGCGCGTCGGCCGGCGTCGTTCCCGGCGCCGATGCGGGCGACGCGGCGAAGGCCGCGCGGCGCGAAGTCCACCTCGCGCTGCGACAGGCGAACTACGACTACGACCGGGTCCAGTACAACACGGTCGTGTCCGCGGGCTACAAGATGCTGAACGCGCTCGACGCGCTTGCCGCCGACGCGCCTGGCGCGGGCCCGGTCGTGCGGGAGGGGCTCTCGATCCTGCTGCGCGTCCTCTATCCGGTCGTGCCGCACACGGCATGGGCGCTGTGGCGCGACCTGGGCTACGCCGGCGAGTTCGGCGACCTGCTCGACGCGCCGTGGCCCGAGGTCGACGAGCGCGCGCTTGCGCAGGACGCGCTCGAACTGGTGCTGCAGGTGAACGGCAAGCTGCGCGGCAAGCTCGTCGTGGCGGCGAACGCGGACCGCGACGCCATCGAGGCCGCCGCGCGCGCCTCGGGCGAGGTCGCGAAGCACGCGAACGGCGCGCCCGTGAAGAAGGTGATCGTCGTCCCCGGACGTCTCGTCAACGTGGTCGTGTAGCGGCCGCGCGGCGCGCGGCAACGGCCGCTCGCCCGCCGACGCTCGCGCCCCGCCTCACCCCCGGGCAGCCGCGGCAGCCACCTGGTCGCTGATCCAGCGGTAGGTGCGCTCCATTCCGTCCGCGAGTCGGATGCCGGGGGACCAGCCGAGCCGCTCGCGGATCATCGTGTTGTCGCTGTTGCGCCCGCGGACGCCGACCGGGGCGTCGGGCAGGTATCGCCGCTCGACGCGTATCCCGGCGATGTCCTCGACCAGCGTGACCAGCGCGTCGACCGTGACGAGCTCGTCGGAGCCGACGTTGAGGGGCTCCGCGACGTCGCTGTCGGCCAGCCGCAGCGTGCCGGCGACGCAGTCGTCGATGTACATGAAGCTGCGCGTCTGCCCGCCGTCGCCCCAGATGTCGATCTCGTGCCGGCCGGTCGCCTTCGCGACCGCGATCTTGCGGCAGATCGCGGCGGGCGCCTTCTCCCTGCCGCCCTCCCAGGCGCCGAGCGGACCGTACACGTTGTGATAGCGCGCCACGCGCGTGGCGAGACCGAAGTCCTCGCGGAAGTGGCGGCACATCCGCTCCGAGAAGAGCTTCTCCCAGCCGTAGCCGTCCTCGGGATCGGCCGGATAGGCGTCCGCCTCCGCAAGCGCCGTCGCGTCGGCGTCGCGCTGCCTCCCGCTCGGATAGACGCAGGCGGACGACGCGAAGAAGTAACGATCCACGGCCGCGTCGCGGGCAGCGACCAGCAGGTGCGTGTTGATCAGCACCGACAGCATGCACGCCGCCTTGTGGGACTCGATGAACCCCATGCCCCCCATGTCGGCGGCGAAGTTGTACACGCGCCCGCAGCCTGCCACGGCCTCGCGGCAGCCGGCGGAGTCCGCGAGGTCGAGGACGCGGTTGTCGGCCTCGCGATGAAGCTGGTGCCATTGCACGACGGGCTTGCGGTCGACCGCCCTCACCGCGACGCCGTGCGCGAGGAGCGTCCGTGCGACGTGGCCGCCGATGAATCCTCCCGCGCCCGCCACGAGCGCGATCATGGCGCGTCCCGCCCGAGGGAAGCGAGCAACGCCTCCGCTTCGCGTCGAGCCTCGAGGTACCGCGGGCCGGGATCGTCCGGCGCGCCGTGTCGCCTCTCGAGCATCGCCGCGCGCCGCGTATCCGCGAGCGGCGCGTTGCGCCGGGCATAGAACATCGCGACGCCGTGCATGCTGAACTTCAGGCTGGCCTGGAGCGGACGGCGTTCCGCGTACATCTCGTCGATCATCCGCTCGGCAAGGCTCATCCGCAGCCGTCGCGTCGACTCGAAGAACGCGGCCCAGAACGCCAGGTCGCGCATGTTCAGCGTCGCGCCACGGCCGTCCGGCGCGACGATGCGAGCCGCCAGCGGCAGCCGGCAGGCCACGAATGCGCCCATCTCCTCGAGCCACGTGTCGTGGAACCAGTAGGGGAACCAGGGCGGAACGAAGAAGCCCATGCGCTCCATCATGCGACGCGTGATCACCGGCGCGGTGCAGAAGCCCGGAACGTGCAACGTGTCGTGGGGCCACGCGGTGCCGTAACCCATCGGCATGCCGGCCGCCGCGCCCCGGTACTGGTCGTCCCATCCCGGCGTCTCCATCACGTAATCGTCGGAGACCATCGCCAGCACGTCGCATCCATGGTCCGCGGCGGCGAGCCTGTTCCAGAGGCGGCCAAGCGTGAGCTCGCGCGGCCCCACCGACCACAGTACCGGGACGTCGGGACGGAAGCGTGCGGACAGGTCGAGCGTGGCGTCGTCGTCGTCGTCGACGCCCACGACGATCACCAGTTCGTCCGGCTTGGCGGCGGTGGCGGCGATCGAATCGACGATTCGACGCAGCGACGCTGGGCGCCCGCGGGTCGGCAGCAGCAGCGCGATGCGGCGATTCATGCGTCGCGCGGGGCCGCGCTGCGCGCGCGACCGGCGGACATCGGCGCCGCGCGCACGGCCCGCGCCGAACCGGGCATCGGTGGACGCGCCGCCGCGGTCATCGACCGCGCACCGGATCCCGGCCCGCCGCCATCATGGACATCGCGCCGGTCGGGGGCTGTCCTCGATGGCATCGAGCGGGAGGTGGGTGAACGGGGTTTCCGGGGGGAGCGCGCGCCCGCCGGCGGCGCAGCGCGGCGCCCATGATACGCGCGACCGCCCGGACGCTTGGCACCGGCACGGCCATCCGCCCGCCGTCGACGCTCGGATTCCGCTTCACGAGTCGTGGCCCCGCGGGTGCCGTCGTTGACGGCACGGCTCGCGTGCGGCCAGAATGCCCGTGCGGCGACCGCAGACGCGCTCGACCGGCATCCGTCCGCGCTCCGGCAAGGTTGCACCGATCGCGCGACCAATGCCGGGGTCGGGCGAATGAGGCATCATCGCGCTGGCCGTGGAATCGGCCATCGCGGGCGCACGCCGCGCGCCCGGTGCCGCGCTTCCGTGGTGGCCGCCGGCGGCCCCGATGCACGCGACACCCGGCGTCGCGCGCCCTGCCGCCGATGTCGATTCGATCCCGCCCGATGACGCCCGCCCCTTCCCTGCCGATGCGCCTTCGCACCTTCGCCTTCGTCGCGGCGCTCGCCGCGCTCGCCGGCTGCGGATTCCAGCTCCGCGGCACCGCGACCTACGCCTTCGACACGATCTACGTCGGCGCGCCGCCGTCGATGCCGTTCACCGTCGAGCTGAAGCGCGCGCTCGCCGGCGCGGGCGCGGCGAAGGTCCTCGACTCGCCGCAGGGAGCGCAGGTCGTCCTCGACATCGCGAACGTCTCCGACGACAAGTCGGTGCTCTCGCTGTCGCCCGGCGGACGGGCGCGCGAGTTCGCGCTGACCAAGCGCGTCGCGTTCTCGCTGCGCGACGCCGAGGGCCGCCTGTGGCTGACGCAGGACGAGATCGCGATCCGCCGCAGCTACCTCTACGACGACACCGAGCGCCTCGCGCGCGAGATCCAGGAGCAGCGGCTGCTCGCCGAGATGCAGTCCGACGCGATCGCGCAGATCGTGCGTCGCCTGCAGTCGGCGAGGAAGCCGTGACGCAGGTCAGGGCCGACGCGCTCGCGCGCCATCTCGAGCGCGGGCTCGCGCCGCTTTACGTGATCCACGGCGACGAGCCGCTGCTCGCCCTCGAGGCGGGCGACGCGATCCGCGCGGCGGCGCGACGCGCCGGCTGCGAGGAGCGGGAGGTGTTCGTCGTCGAGCCGCAGTTCCGCTGGGACGCCTTCCTCGCGAACAACGCGAACCTCGGCCTCTTCGGCACCCGCCGGCTCGTCGACCTGCGCATCCCCACGGGCAGGCCCGGCGCCGAAGGCGGCAAGGCGCTCGAGGCGTACGCCGCGCGGCCGAATCCCGACAACGTGACGCTCGTGACGTTGCCGAGACTCGACCGTGCCCAGGCGTCGTCGGCCTGGTTCGCCGCGCTCGCCGGCGCCGGCGTCGAGGTCGCGGTCCATCCGGTCGCGCCCGAGGAGCTGCCGCGCTGGGTCGCGTCGCGACTGGCGAGGCAGGGCCAGACGGCGTCGCCGGACACGCTCGCGTTCCTCGCCGAGTCGAGCGAGGGCAACCTGCTCGCCGCGCGCCAGGAGATCGAGAAGCTCGCGCTGCTGCTGCCGGCCGGCGAGCTCGACCACGACGCCGTCGTCGATGCGGTGGCCGACGTCGCGAAATACGACGTGGGCGCGCTCTCCGAGGCATGGCTCGCCGGCGACGCGGCGCGCGCGCTGCGCATCCTCGGCGTGCTGCGCGACGAGGGCGAGTCGCCGGTGCTGCCGGTGTGGCAGCTTGCGGAGGACGTGCACGCGCTGGCACTCGTGCAGGAGCTCGTCGCGCGGGGCGTGCCGCCGAGCGCCGCGGTGCGCCAGTCGCGCGTCTGGGGCCGCCGCGCAGCCGCGCTCGACCGGGCGGCGAAGCGCGTCCCGGCGGACGTCGCGGCGGCGCTCGTGCCAACGCTCGCGCGCCTCGACGCGTTGTCGAAGGGACTGGGCAGGCAGGATCCCTGGGACGAGCTCGCCGCGGCGGCGCTCGTGCTCGCGGGCAAGCCCGCGCGGCCGCTGGCGGGTCTGCCTTCGGCCTGAACGGCGCGCCGCCGGATGTCCGGCGGAAGCCCGGCCTGCGGAGTCGGATTTGGCGCCCGTCGTGCGCGTCGGGCTGAAGCCCGACCCACCAGGCCTCGTGCCCGGCCGGCCTGCCGTGGGTCAGGCTTCAGCCTGGCGGCTTTTGTAGGTCAGGCTTCAGCCTGGCGGCTTTTGTGGGTCAGGCTTCAGCCTGACGCCTTTCGCAAAGTGTCCGACGGACTCCAGACCGCGGCGCTCCACCCTCAGCCGAGATCGCCATGCAGCGACTGCAGCGCTGCGAGCGCTGCGATGCACGCCGTCTCGGCCTTCAGCACGCGCGGACCGAGCCGCGTCGCGCGCATCCCCGAGCGCGTCGCCGCGTCGACCTCCGCGGCGATGAGCCCGCCTTCCGGACCGACGAGCACGTCGACGGCGGCGCCGACCTCCGCGTCCGCGATCGTGGCCGATCCCCCCGGCGCGAACACGATGCCTGCCCTGCGAGCGTCGCGAGCGGCGAGCCAGTCCGCGAGTGGCCGTGGCGCCGCGACCGGCGGGACACGGTTGCGCCCGCACTGCTCGCAGGCGGCAATCACCACCCGGCGCCAGTGATCGGCGCGGCGCCCGACGCGCGACGTCCCCTGCGAGCGCGCGGCGAGCACCGGCACGATC
This sequence comes from Burkholderiales bacterium, assembly GCA_905339295.1. GTDB lineage: Bacteria > Pseudomonadota > Gammaproteobacteria > Burkholderiales > Casimicrobiaceae > VBCG01. The sequence goes on along the minus strand of CAJPFI010000014.1, from coordinate 62,798 downwards.
GCGGCCGCGCCCAACTCGACCGACTTGCGCACCGCGTAGTCCATCGCATCGGTCGCGAGCGTCGCGAGCGCGAGCGTGACCGCGAGGGACGATTCGCGCTCGACGGCGACGTGCTCCCCGACGCTCGCGGTCGCGCCGCGCCGTCCGGCCGACGCGATCGTCGCGCACCACTCGCCGCCCGACCCGTCGAACAGCGTCACCGCCTCGCCGTCGCGCAACCGCAGCACGCGCAGCGCGTGATGCGCGGCATCCTCCGGAAGGTCGACGGTGACGCCCGCCGCGAGCGCGACGTCGCCGGGATCCACGTACAGGCGCGGCATCACGGGTCCACGAAGTCGCGGCCGACCGTCTCGTCGACCGGCCGGTAGCCGACGCGCGCATAGATGGCATTGGACACCGGATTCGCGAGATCGGTGGTGAGGCACACGCGCCTCGCTCCACGTTCGAGGAGCTCGCTCGACGCCGCGGCGACGAGCGCCGTCGCGTAGCCGCGTCCACGGCGCGCCGGCGGTGTGTATACCGGTCCGACGCGCGCATGGCCGCCGTCGACCAGGTTCAAGCCGAGGAACGACACGGTCCGGCCGTCGTGCCAGACGCGCATGCGACCGTCGTCGATGCGTTCGCGGACGAGGCGCTCGGTGCCCTGCAGGGCAGGCGGGACCTTCGCCTCGGCGACGAACGCGTCATGCGCCTCGACCAGCCATGCCAGGTCCTCCGCGCCGGCGACGCGCGCGGACCCCGGCGGCGCTGGCACCGGCGACACGCGCTCGAGCGCGTGATGGCGCATGCGCACGCGTTCGACCGTCACGCGCCCTGTGCGCTCGCGCCAGGCCTCCGCGAACGCCGCGCACGCGGTCTCGCTCCCGTCGACACCGGGTACCGGATGCCCGCGGTCCGCGAGCGCGTGCGCGACCTCGCGCGCCGCCTCGGGATCGCTGTGCTCCAGCAGCAGCGGATTCGGACCGTGCTGCATGACGAGCGCGTTCGCGTTCCCGTTCCGGGCGGTCGCGAGCAGCCACGTCACGCCGGGCGCGGGCGGCCGCCGCGCGAGGCCGGCGCACCAGATCGCGACGAACGCCTCGGAGCACGGCGAGCGCGAGGCGACGTCGCGCGCCGCGGCGGCGAAGGCATGGGGATCGCGGTGGAAGACGACAGGCATCGGGGCTTGCGGCCACTCGCTCGAGTGCTACGATTCTGCCACGATGCCCATCGGCAAGAGGCCGCCATGGTGAGTCTCCGAACGCCCGCGAGCGCCCTCGGCTCGACGGCGCCCCCGTTCGACCTGCCGGGCGTCGACGGCAGGCGCCACACGCTCGCCTCGGTCCGCGGCGAGAACGGGCTCGTCGTGATGTTCATCTGCAACCATTGCCCGTACGTCAAGGCGGTGATCGACAAGATCCCGCGCGACATGCGCGAGCTGGCGGCGCTCGGCGTCGGCAGCGTCGCGATCATGAGCAACGACACGTCCGCGTACCAGGAGGACTCGTTCGAGAACATGAAGGCGGTCGCCGCGCAGCACGACTTCCCGTTCCCTTACCTCCTCGACGAGACCCAGGATGTCGCGCGCGCGTACGGCGCGGTGTGCACGCCGGACATCTTCGGCTACGACCGCGACCTCAAGCTCGTCTACCGCGGGCGGCTCGACGACGCTGGTCGCACGCCGCGCGAGGGCAACCGGCGCGACCTCGTCCTGGCGATGGGATCGGTCGCGCGCGGCGGCGCGGCGCCGGCCGAGCAGTTCGCGTCGATCGGCTGCTCGATCAAATGGAGGATGTGATCCCCCCGAAGCGCGCGCAGCGCGCCTCCCCCCGTGGGGGCCACGTGCCTTGGGGCGGCCCGGCGGCGCGTCGGTGACCCTCCGAAGCGCGCGCAGCGCGCCTCCCCCCGTGGGGGCCACGTGCCTTGGGGCGGCCCGTGAGCGTCACGTCGCGGGGGGCTCGACCAGCGCGCGGTAGGCGTGCCAGGTCGCGTGGCCGATCACCGGCGCGGCGACGAGGAGCCCTACGAACGCGAGCGCGAAGCCCGCCGCGATGACGACGACGATGATCGCTCCCCATGCGAGCATCGCCGGCAGGTTCGCGCCGAACGCGCGCATGCTCGTCAGCACCGCGACGACGCCGTCGGTGCCGCGGTCGAGCATCATCGGCACGGACACGACGCTGATCGCGAGCACGAGCAGCGCGAAGAACCCGCCGACGCACGCATAGGCGAGCAGGAACTCGACGTTGTCCGGCTCGAGGACCTGCCCGAGGAAGCCCTGCACGCTCGGCATCTCGCTCGTGTAGAACAGCGCGAACACGACCAGCGAAGCGCGCGCCCACACGAGCAGGATCACGGCGAGCACCAGCGCGAACACGCCGATCGCGCCGACGTCGGGCCGCCACGCGTCGAGCGTCGGCGCGAGCCACACCGGCTCGCCGCGCTCGCGCCGCCGCGACAGCGCGTAGAGCCCGGTCGCGAGGAACGGCCCGACCAGGAAGAAGCCGGTCACGAGCGCCGACACGTACGCGACCGCATGCTCGAACACGAGCGCGATGAGCCAGCCCATCGCCGCGAAGCACGCGCCGTAGAACATGCTCGGCAGCGGGTGCGCGCGGAAGTCGGCGAAGCCCGACGCCAGCCAGCGGAACGGCGCGGAGACGGCCACCCGGCGCACGGCCGGCATCGGGGAGGACCGCGGGTCGGGTGCGCCCATTCGCTCGTCCCGCCGCCGGCTACAGGAAGCCGCGCAGCGCGTCGAGCACCGCGTCCGGCTGCTCGGCCATCATCGCGTGGCCGGTGTCGGGCAGCGTGACCACGCGCGCGCCGGGAAGCGTCTCGGCCAGCGCCCTGGCGGCGCGCGGCGGTGCCATGACGTCGCGCGCCCCGACGACCAGGAGCGACGGACAGCGCACCGCACGCGCCGCGTCGAGCCCGCCGCCCCACGCGTGGCAGGCCGCGAGATCGGTGTGAAGCACGCCGGGCGCCGTGCGCTCCATGAGGCGCATCGCGGTGCCGAGGATCCACATGCCCGGGACCGTGTTGCCGCCGATCCGCTTCCCGGCGGAGGTCGACCATTCGTTGATGAGCTCGTAGGCGACGTGATCGTTCGCCCGCGCCGCGGCGAGCAGCGCGTCGCTCACCTCCATCGGCGCCGCGGGGCCGAGCAGAGCGATCTTCGTCACCTTCGCCGGATGGCGGGCCGCGCAGGAGAGCGCGGCGAGCGCGCCCATCGAATGGCCCACGAGCGACGCCTGCGGGAGGCCGGCGGCGTCGAGCACCGCCGCGAGCCAGTCCGCGATCGCCTCGACGGACGCGAGTGCGGGACCGGCGCTGCGGCCGTGACCGGGAAGGTCGAGGGCGAGCACCGTGCGCCCGTGATGCGCGAAGTAGCGCGACTGCAACAGCCACACCGAATGGTCGTTCGCCGCGCCGTGCGCGAACACGACCGCGGGCTTCGCCGGGTCGACCGGGCGCGTGCCGGTGTACGCGTAGACCTCGCGACCGTCGACCGCGAGCCGCATCAGGCCTTGCCCGCCGCGTGGAGCGCGCGGGAGAGGTCCTCGATCAGGTCGTCGGGATCCTCGAGACCGATCGACAGCCGGATCGTGCCCTCGGTGATGCCCGCGCGCTCGAGGTCCTGCGCCGACATCCGGAAGTGCGTCGTCGACGCCGGATGGATGACGAGCGACTTCGCATCGCCGACGTTCGCAAGGTGCGAGAAGAGCCTTAGCGACTCGATGAAGCGGCGGCCCTGCTCGCGCGTCGCCCTGAGCCCCACCGGGAACACCGCGCCGCACCCACGCGGCAGCAGCCTCTGCGCGAGCGCGTGGTCCGGGTGGTCCGGCAGCTCGGGATAGCTCACCGTCGCGACCATCGGGTGGTCGCGCAGGAAACCGACAATGCGCCGCGCGTTGGCGACGTGCTTCTCCATGCGCACCGGGAGCGTCTCGATCCCCTGCAGGATCTGCCAGGCGGTCATCGGCGCCATGCAGGCGCCGAAGTCGCGCAGGCCCTCGCGCCTCGCGCGGAGCAGGAACGCGGCGGTCGTCGACTCCTCCGCAAACGTCATGTCGTGAAAGCCGGCGTACGGCTCGGTGAGCGTCGGGAACTTGCCGCGGGCGGCCGCGCTTCCCGCTCCGGCGCCGCGGCCGTCCCAGTCGAACGTGCCGCCGTCGACCACCAGCCCGCCGATCACGACGCCGTGGCCCGACAGGAACTTGGTCGCCGAGTGGAACACGAGGTCCGCGCCATGATCGAACGGGCGCATGAGCCACGGCGTCGTGAACGTCGAGTCGACGAGCAGCGGCAGCCCGTGGTCGTGGGCGAGCGCGGCGACACGCGCGATGTCGAGCACGTCGAGCCCGGGGTTGCCGAGCGTCTCGCCGAACAGCAGGCGCGTCTCCGGGCGGATTGCGGAGCGCCACGCGTCGAGGTCGCGCGGATCGACGAACGTCGTCGCGATGCCGAAGCGCGGCAGCGTGTAGTCGAGCAGGTTGTGCGAGCCGCCGTAGAGCGCGCGCGACGCGACGATGTGCGACCCCGCCCCCATCAGCGTCACGATCGCGAGGTGGAGCGCCGCCTGCCCGCTCGCCGTCGCGATCGCGCCCACGCCGCCCTCGAGCGCGGCGATGCGCTCCTCCAGCACCGCGTTGGTCGGGTTCGACAGCCGCGAGTAGACGTGGCCGGCGCGCTCCATGTTGAACAGCGCGGCGGCGTGGTCGCTGTCAGGGAACACGAACGACGCCGACTGGTAGATCGGCGTCGCGCGCGCGCCCGTCGCCGGATCGGCCTGCGCGCCGGCGTGCAGCGTCAGCGTGTCGAATCCGTGCGTCCTGGGCTTGGGGGTCATGGCTTTCGCGGCGCGCGCAACGCGCGTAATCTTACCCCGACGCGGCACCGAGGTCCCCGCCGCGCAATCATCGGAGGTCGACCATGCAACGCACGGCATCGGCGCGCTGGCGAGGCGGCGCCCAGGAGGGCGCCGGCACGCTCACGACGCAAAGCGCAACGCTGAAGGACGTCCCGTTCACGTTCAACGCGCGCTTCGGCGACGGCAAGGGCACCAACCCCGAGGAATTGATCGCGGTCGCGCACGCGGGGTGCTTCTCGATGGCGCTTTCGTTCGCGCTCGGCAACGCGGGCTTCGCGCCCGAGTCGATCGAGACGCAGGCCTCGCTGACGCTGGACAAGGGCGAAGGCGGGTTCTCGATCACCGCCGTGCACCTGACCACGCGAGCGCGCGTGCCGGACATCGACGCCGCGAAGTTCCAGGAAATCGCGAACGGCGCGAAGGCCGGATGCCCGGTGTCGAAGGTGCTCAAGGCCACGATCACGCTGGACGCCTCGCTCGCGTCCTGATTCGTCCGGCTGAAGCCGGACCCACGGCACCACCCATGTGGGTCCGGCTTCAGCCCGATATCCCGCGTGGGTCGGGCTTCAGCCCGACATCCCTCCATGTGGTTCGGGCCTCAACCCGACATCCCGCGTGGGTCGGGCTTCAGCCCGACATCCCGCCCCGATTGCAGTCCACCTCCTCTGCCAGCCTGGCTTTCCCGGTTAGCGTACAATCGTTCGATGGCGCGAAACCAGGGCTCTCCCGGCCCGATCGGCACCGCCCGGCGCGGCCGCGGCGCGACCTTCGACCCCGCGAACCGCTACCACCGCGACGCGCGCGAGGCGGTCGACGACGGCTGGGCGATCGCGCCGTACGACCCCGGGGACGGCGCGCCGTCGCGCCAGGTCCGCACGACCGTCACGATCCAGCTCGCGCGCACGATCGTCACCCGCAACGACTCTCCCGACATCCCGTTCACGCAGTCGATCAATCCCTATCAGGGCTGCGAGCACGGTTGCATCTACTGCTACGCGCGGCCGTCGCACGCCTATCTCGACCACTCTCCGGGGATCGACTTCGAGACGAAGCTCTATGCGAAGCCCGGCGCCGCGACGCTCCTGCGCGCGGAGCTCGCGAGGCCCGGCTACGTGTGCGATCCGATCGCGCTGGGCACCAACACCGACCCGTACCAGCCGGTCGAGCGCGAGTGGAAGGTCACGCGCTCGATCCTCGAGGTGCTGGCCGAGACGCAGCACCCGTTCTCGATCGTCACCAAGAGCGCGCTGGTCCTGCGCGACCTCGACCTGATCGCGCCGATGGCCGCCGCCGGGCTCGCGCGCGTGTACGTGTCGGTCACCACGCTCGACGCGGAGCTCGCGCGCAGGCTCGAGCCGCGCGCCGGTGCACCCTGGCGCCGGCTGGAAGCGATGCGCGCGCTTGCGGGCGCGGGGGTTCCGACCGGCGTGATGGTCGCGCCGCTGATCCCGCAGCTCAACGACCGCGACCTCGAGTCGATCCTCGAGGCCGCGGCCGCCGCGGGGGCGCGGCAGGCGGGATGGATCATGCTTCGGCTGCCGCGCGAAGTCGCGCCGCTGTTCCGCGACTGGCTCGCGACGCACTTTCCGGACCGCGCCGCGCACGTGATGAGCCTCGTGCAGGATGTCCGCGGCGGCCACGACTACGACGCGCGTTTCGGCGCGCGGATGCGCGGCGCCGGCGTGTTCGCCGACCTGATCGCGAGGCGCTTCGACGTCGCGTGCCGCCGGTTCGGCCTCAATGCGTCGCGCGACCGTCCGTCGCTCGACCGGAGCCGGTTCAGGCCGCCGGCACCGGACGGCGGGACGCAGGCGACGCTGTTCTGACGGACGCCGGCGAGCGCGCGGGGCGTTGCGGGCGCGCCGGCGGTGCCCCACACTTCGGCGTCCCCGGCACGGTGCCGGGCGCCCCCGGGGAGGCCGGCATGAGCGGAATCAGGATTCTCGCGACGGTCGTCGCCGCCGTCGTCTATTTCGTGATCGGAGCGATCTGGTACGGCCAGTTCTCCGCCGCTTGGCTCGCAGGCATCGGCAAGACGATGGCCGAGCTGGAGGCGCAGAACGCCGGCAGCCCGCTCCCCTACGTCGTCGGGTTCGCCGCCGTGCTCGTCGAGTGCGCGGTGCTCGCGGTGCTCGTCGCCCGCACCGGCGCCACCGGCTGGCTCGATGGAGCGAAGCTCGGCGCGATCGTCGCGATCGGCCTGATCGGCGCGCAGCTCGCGCTCAACTACGCCTTCGAGGCCCGCAGCGTCTCGCTCTGGCTCGTCAACGCCGGCTACGCGCTCGTCGGGCTCGTCGTCGCCGGCGGTATCATCGGCGCCTGGTCGAAGCCCCGGGGATGACGGACCGATGCAGGATCTGACCTCGAGACTCCGCGCGTGCTACACGGGCGCGGTGCACGACGTGCTGCGGATGATGGGCCACGAACACGTGGTTCTGCCGCCGGAGATCAAGCCGCTCGACCCGACGCAGAAGCTCGCCGGGCCGGTGTGGACCGTGTCGGGCCACCTCGACCGCACGAAGTCGCGGCACGAGACGCTGCTCGGCTGGTGCACGCTGCTCTCGAAGGCGCCGTCGGGGCACGTGATCGTGTGCCAGCCGCACAACCACGAGGTCGCGATGATGGGCGAGCTCTCCGCGCAGACGCTCGCCGCGCGCGGCGTGATCGGCTTCGTCGTCGACGGCGGATCGCGCGACACCGCGCTCGTGCTCGAGCAGCGCTTCCCGGTATGGTGCGCGTTCCTGACGCCGTCCGACATCGTCGCGCGCTGGATTCCGGACGCGTACGGCGCGCCCGTCGACATCGGCGGCGTCACGATCGCCACCGGCGACTGGCTGCTTGCCGACCGCGACGGCGTCGTCGCGATCCCGAGGGCGATCGCCGAGGAGGTCGTGCGGCGCACCGAGGAGGTCGTGTCGACCGAGAGCGACATGCGCCGCGCGCTCGTCGGCGGCATGGATCCGGTCGAGGCGTACAACACCTACGGAAAGTTCTGAAGTGGGGTCAGAGCCGTAACATTCGGAATGCAGCGACCTTCGCTCCATCACGACAACGATCCGCGAATGTTACGGCTCTGACCCCAGATGGGCGATATGCTGGTGAAGCTGTGGGAACTGCCGCCGCTCGCGCCGGTGCTCGACGCCACCGCCGCGCAGGGGGTCGTCGTGCGACGCGCGCTCGCTCCCGAGAAGCCGGTCGTTCTCGACTGGATGCGCATGCACTTCCCGGCCTGGACGGCGGAAGTCGACGCCGCCTTCGCGCGTCTGCCGGTGGCCTGCTTCGTCGCGGTGCGCGACGGCGAGCTGCTGGGCTTCGCGTGCCACGACGCGATCGCGCCCGACTTCTTCGGGCCGACCGCCGTGCTCGCCTCCGCGCGCGGGCAGGGCCTCGGTCGCGCGCTCGCGCTCGCCGCGATGCACGCGCTCGAGGCGCAAGGCTACGCGTATGCGATCGTCGGCGGCGTCGGCCCGGTCGCGTACTACGAGAAGGCGTTCGGCGCGATCGCGATTCCCGGCTCGACGCCGGGGATCTACGACGGGATGCTGCGCAAGCTGTCGGGCTGAAGCCCGACCCACAAGTGCTTCTCTCCGGGGCGTCGCGCGAGGAACGTGGGTCGGGCTTCAGCCCGACGCCTTCTCCCCGGCCGGGCGCCTCACAGTGCCGGCAGCGCCGCGAGGAACCGCTCCATCATCGCGAGCCCGAAGGGCGACGGCCGCTGCGCCGGCGCGCGATCATGCACCTCGCCCAGCCCGAGGCGCCGCGCGACGATGCGCTTGCCGTAGCAGACGAACGTGTCGATCGAACTCATCATGAACGTGACGAGCGGCAGCATCTCGCGGTAGCGCCTTTCGGCCTCGTCCTCGCGGCCCGCGCGCATCGCCTCGTACACCGCGACCTGCACGTCGAAGCACTCGGTCGCCGGAATCACGCCGGCGCATCCCGCCCGAAGGCAGTCGGGGAGTTCCAGCCCGCCGCGCCCGTTGAACACGCGGAACACGCCGTCGGTGTCCTCGATCAGGCGCGCGACCGCGGCGGCAGGCGCCTCGCCTTTCAGCAGGCACACGTTCGGATGATTGCGGTTGAGCGTCGCGAGACCCGCGTTCGACAGTCCGATGCCGAGGAATTGCGCGGCATTCTGGATCGCGACCGGCAGCGGCGACGCGTCCGCGACCGCGCCGAAGAAGCGAAGGTACTCGACCTCGGCGAGCCCGGAGACGGGTGGCGGCTGCAGGATCACCCAGTCGGCCCCCGCGTCGCGCGCGGCGCGCACGAACGCGACCTGGCCGTGCACCGAGGGCTCGGCGACGGTCACCGCGAGCGGCACGCGCCTGCCGACTGCCTCGGCGGTCCATTCCATGATCGTGCGGCGCTCGGCGACGTCGAGCTTGTTCGTCTCGGTCGCGATGCCGAGGACCGCCACGCCATGCACATGGTGGCGGATCGCGGCCTCGACCTGCGCGACGATCGGCGCGCGCGCCGGCGCACCTTCCGCGTCGAAGAACGCATAGAGGATCGGCGTGACGCCGTGGAGGCGGGAGAGGTCCATCGAGCGCCTGGTCAGCGCGCGGGCAAGTCACCGGCGCCACGATGGTACCGGCAAGTCGGCCTCGAGACATTCCGGGAGTCGTCGGGCCGAAGCCCGACCCACATCGGATCCCGGAGGCGAAGCGTCAGCCGGCCTTGGGGCATGCCGGGAGTCGTCGGCCTGAAGCCCGACAATGGTGGGTCGGGCTTCAACCCGACCCGCATCGGATCCCGGGTCGAAGCGTCAGTGAGCCGCTGGCGCCGCCGCGTCGATGCGCGTCATGATCCTGCGGCCCCACCGGGACTCGGGCTTGGCCGCCAGGCGCTCGGCGAGCACGTGCTTCGCGAGCGACACTCGCCCCGCGCGCCGCGCCGCATCGATCAGCGTGAGCGACAGGATGTCGCGCTGCGCGTGGCTGCCCCCGAAGCGGTGCGCGATGTCGCGCACCGGCGCGATCAGGTCGACCGCCTCGTCGTAGCGGCCGCGGCCGTACGCGGCGATCGCCCGGATGAGCGGCGCACCGACCTCGCGCGTCATCGCACCGTTGGTGTCGTTGCCCTCGGCCGCATGCGCGATGCGCTGCATCAGCCGCGCGCCCGCTGCCTCGCGCCCCGTCGCGGCAAAGGCCATCGCCGCGTGGAAATCGTTGAATGCGTAGAATCCGGCCTCGCCGTCGAGCTTCGCCTCCCACTCGTCCGCGACCTCGTCGAACCTCGCGCCGACGTCGGCGCCCTCGAGGCGCAGCCGCCACAGCAACGCCGTCGCGTCGACCAGCGACAGCAGCATCGACGCCGGCCCCGGGTGGATCGCGCCGTCGTAGAGCGCCAGCGCGCGGGCGTGGTCGCCGCCGTCCATGTGAAACAGCGCGAGGTGCCAGAAATTGTGGAACGCGAAGCCGTTGTCCGGCGCCCAGTCGCGCTCGCGCGAGGTGAGCCACTCGATGCCCTCGTCGATGCGCCCCTGCATCTCCATCACGTGCGTCGCCGCGTGCACGGCCCAGCCGTCCCTGCGCTCGATCGCGAGCGCCGCGCGCGCCGCGTCCTCGGCCTCCGGATACTGGTTCATCTCCTCCAGCCCGAACGCGTGCATGCCCAGCACGTACGAGTAGCCGGGCACGTCGCGGCTCCAGTGCGGCAGCACGCGCGCGACACGGTTGCGCAGGTTCAGCGCGTCGCCACGGTAGAAGTCCATCAGGTGCGCGACCTGCAGCGCGAGCGCGTCGCGCGGGTAATCGGCGAGCACCCCGTCGAGCGCGCGGCAGGCCGCGTGCCATTCGCCGCCAGCGAGGTGCTGCGCGGCCTGCGCGAGCCCGCGCTCCCGGTCGTTCGCGTTCGCGCCGATCCGGCGCGCCGCCTCGATCGACGCGGCGATCGCCGGCGCGAACTGCCGCTCGGCGAACGTCGCGAGCGTCAGCGCCTTCATCAGGTGGCCGGCGACGAAGTCGGGCGATTCCGCGACGGCCTGGTCGAGCGTGGCGACGGGGTCGCCGACATAGGACTGGAGCTGGCCGATCGCCTGCTCGTAGCGCTGGATCGCCTGGGCGGACCCGGACGACACCGGGATGCCGCGTGCATCGTGTCTCATCGTGCTGCTCCTTCGGGCAATGAATGAGGAGTCGCGCGGAACGCAGGGCCTGTCATGCTGCGCCGGCCGTCCGCGCCGCGCAATCGGTCGGTCACCGACTCGCGACGCGCGCGGCGACCGCCCAGGCGGCGGGGACGCCCGCCGGGGCGAGCAGCTGCGCGAGCGCGAGGTTCACGACGAACGCGAGCACGAGGCCGCCCGTCAACTGCAGGCCGGCGATCACGGCGACGCGGAGAATTCGGTGCTTCATCTTCTGCTCCGTTGCGGTGGAATGTCCGGACGGCCTTCATCGGCCTCCGTTCCGCAGATACGGGGCGCGCGCGCGGCCGGAGACTCCCGCGGAACGCGAATATTCGCGCCCGCCCGCTACCAGAGCTTGACGCAGTGCCCGGAGAGGATGAACCCCGCCGGCGTCGCGCCGGCGGCCGCCGGCCGGTCCTCGATCGACACCGCGAGTCGCGGCACGTTCGAGAGCAGTTTCTCGGAGGAGTCCGCCATCTCGAAGGCGCCCTTGCCCTCCCCCGGCACGATGCCGAGCGGGAACGGCTCGCCGTCCTTCGGCAGCGCCCAGAGCTGCAGCACCTTGCCGGCGGGCACGTCGACGGGCCTGAGCACCTTGAGCGACATCGTGCGTCCGTGGCGCGTCGAGCTCGCGAGCACTGTCGCCGCGCCGCTCGTGTCGGTGAGAAGACCGACGTAGCTCTGCGGCAGCGTCCCGCGCTCCTGCAGGATCTCGTCGAGCGGCACGACCGCGTCCGGATACAGCCGCACGAGGCCGAGCGTCGCGACGACGCCGAACGCGAGTCCCGCGACCGGCGCGAGCCACGTCCACGCCCCGGCGCGCCCGGTGGCCGCCTCCGCGCCCGAACCGCCCGTGCGGCGGTCGATCGCATTCCACAGCCCCGGCGACGGCGCCACCGGCGGCACCGGGCGTGCGAGTCCGCCGCTGCGCGCTTCCCACGCGGTCGCGACAGCGTCGGCGGAGGGCAGGCTCGAGCGCAGCCGCTCGAAGCGGCGGCGCACCGGCCCGGTCATCGTCCCGAACACGTACTCGGCGGCGAGGCGGTCGAGGAGACCGGGCCGGTCGTAGTTCACCGCGCGCGCTCCAGGCAGCGGCGGATCTTGTCGAGTCCGCGGCGCAGCCACACCTTGACGCTGCCGATCGGCGAACCCAGGTGCGCGGCCATCTCCGAATGCGTGAGCCCGTGGTAGTAGGCGAGCGCGAGGCACTGCCGCTGCGAGCCGTCGATCGTCTCGAGGCACGCGCGGATCGCGAGCGCGTCGGCCGCCTGCGTGAGCAGGCCGAGCGGATCGGGGCGATCGTCCTCGACGTCGAGCGTCTCGTCCTCGTCGTCCACCCGCGCGTCGGCCGCGCGGCGCGATTCGCGGCGGATCGCGTCGAGCGCACGGTTGCGCACGATCGCGGTGAGCCAGGTCATCGGCGCGCCCGCCGCGGCCCGGTAGCTCCCTGCCCGGTTCCAGACGTTGACGAACGCGTCCTGGAGCACGTCCTCGGCCCGGCCCCGATCCCTCGTGATACGCAGCGCGACGCCCAGCAGAGACGGGGCGGTCGCGTCGTAGAGCCGCCGGAACGCCGCGCGATCGCCGAGCGCGACGCGGGCGAGGATCTGCGAGAGATCGGGCGCGGCCGCCATCGTCATCCGGTCGTCGCCTCGAACAGCTCGACCGGGTTGCCCGACGGGTCCTCGACGAGCACCTGCCGCCCCCCGGGACCGTCGACCGGCTCGTTGCGCAGCCGCGCGCCGGCCGCGCGGAGCTTCTCGATCGCGGCATCGAGGTCGTCGACCTCGATCACGATGCGGTTCCACCCGCCCGGCCCGGGCTTCGCTCCACTCTGCATCGGACGCGCGGCCGACGTGCCGGGCCCCGACAGCCACAGCGCGAGGCCCTGCCGCTCGACGATCGCGAACGGCGGCCCCCAGCGGTCGACCAGGCGAAAGCCGAGCGCCGCGTAGAACGGCAGCACGCGATCGACGTCGTGGACGAGGTAGCGGACGGTGGGCATGGCGGGGACGGCCCGACGCAAGGGCGGACCGGAATTCTAGCCGCGTCCGCGCGTCACGGGGAGCGCGAACCGCGCATCCCGGATCAAGACTTCGCCAGCTACACGGCGAAGGACTTCAGAACCTCGTCGTCGTGGCGGTTGATCACCCCGACCGCGACCTTCCCGGTCTTCGGCCCGTCGAACGGGCGGCTCACGGTCGAATGCAGCGCCGACCGTGCCGACTCGTCGTCGTCGGCACGCCACGCACGCTCGGGCTTCTCGTACGGCTCGTCGGCGCCGGAAAAGCACGCGTGTCGGACGAAGAAGCTCTCGCCGTAGTGCGCGGTGTCGATGAACCGGCGAACGATGTCGTCGAGCGCCGCAATCGCCTTCAATGTTTGCCGGCAGGCGCGCCGCCGCCACGGCGGCCAACCGGGGCGGCGTCGCGGGACGTCGCCCCTCGTGCGTCACGGGCCACCCGGACTCGTGTCCCGGGCGCCGGCCGCGTCAAGGCTTGATGTGGGCGTAGCCTTCGCGCGCCTGCAGGTTGGCGACGCGCACGACGCCCGACGGCGTATACGTGGGCCCGAGGATGAACTGCTCCTTCTTCAGGTTGCGGTTCTTGAGCGTGATCTCGCAGATCTCGAACTTGACGCCGCGGTTCATCAGGTCGCCGACGAGCGCCGCGAACTCCTGGTTGTTGTTGGTGGTCTTCGCGCCTTCCATAAGGAAGTCGACTCCTTCCGCGTGCGCGACCACGACGAGTTGCGCCTTCGGGTCGACGTCGAGGTGGTTGCGCATGTTGCGCACGCCCTTCGTCGCCTGGGCGAGGCCGCCGTCGAGGTGGTAGACGACCTTGTCCTGCGCATAGGCGACGGACGTGGCCACGCACAGCGATACCGCAGCGACGAGCTTGCAGAGCGCATTCATCGGGGCCTCTGGAGTATGTTGGAGTGGACGGAGGAGCGAGCCGTTGCGAGGTCGTTGCAAGGACTGTCGCGCCCGGGTCGCAACTTCGTCGATTCGGGCGGGCGCGCCGCGTGGCGGCTGGCCCCGTTCGGAGGTCCGGTAACGCCGGTGCGGGGACGGATGCGCCATGAAACCGAGCGAGGTCCGCGCTCGGGACCTCCGACGGGCTTCGCGACGGCGACGAGGTCGTGGGCCGGGAGCGCGCGGTCGCGGCCAGTAGCTTCGGCATCGGGACCCGAACCGAGGGGTGCCTCCTGCGCCTTCTCCGCGCCGACACTCCAGCCCGGGGCCGTCGACCGGACAGGGGAGCCTGCGCAGCCGCGTCCGCGCCTGCCGTGGAGCCGTTGTCAGATGCCCAGCAGCCTCGCGATGATCGACTTCGCGACGAAGCCGATCATGCCGAACGCGAGCACGAAGAACAGGATGAAGGTGCCGAGCCGGCCCGCCTTCGACTTCCGCGCGAGATCGTAGATGATGAACAGCATGTAGAGCATGAACGCCCCGATGCCGAACGTCATCCCGAACTCGGTGATCTGCTCCTCGGAGTAGCCGAACATCGCGCGGACCCGGGTGCCGGCCTAGGCGCGCGGCGCGACGCCCGTGGTGTCGACGACCGAGCGGTAGGCGTGCCAGCTCGCGTGGCCGATCACCGGGATCGCGAGCGCGAAGCCGGCCATCAGCGTCGCCATCGACAGCGCCGTGAGGACCATGATCATGGCCGCCCACAGTGCCATCGCGAGCGGGTTGGCGCCCACGGCCCGCACGCTGGTGACGATCGCGGAGCCGAGGTCGACGCGGCGGTCGAGCAGCAGCGGCACCGAGACAACGGTCGCCGCGAACGTCAGCGCCGCGCCGAGCCCGCCCGCGATCATCCAGATCCAGAACAGGTTCGAGCCGCGCGACACGACGACGTGGCGAAGGAAGCCGTCGAGGCCGACGATCGGCTCCTTCACGAACAACGCGACCAGCACGGCCGAGACGAGCACCCACGCGGTCGCCGCGAAAGCGAGCCCGACGCCCATCCACACGAGCGGCCGCGTTCCGCGCCTCCATGCCGCGATCGCCTGCGCGAGCGTGGGCTTCTCGCCCTCGCCGATGCGGCGCGACAGCTCGTAGAGCCCGGTCGCGAGGATCGGCGCGATCAGCACGAAGCCGGAGAACGCGCCGGGAAGGATCGGCCAGACGTTGAGCGCGATCGCCGCGATGGCGAGCCCCGCCACCGCCACGATCAGGCCGTGGAAGAGGCTCGGCCCGAACGCGACCGTGAAATCGTGCCAGCCGAGCGCGAGCCAGCGCAGCGGCGCGGTCACCGCGACCGTGCGCACCGGGAGCGCGTCGATGTCCTTCGGCGGATCGGGGATGTCGGAATCGGTCATCGGTGCGTTCCGTTACGGTCCTGCGTCGCGGTTCGTGGCGGCAGGGACGACCCTCGGGGTCGGGGTCGGACGCCATCGCCGCGCCAGGGGCGTCGGACCCCAGGCTTCGCGGCAGGGGTCAGGCCCCGGCGAGCGGCACCTCGAGCAGGCAGCCGAACTCGCGCGGGAAGTCTACCGACACGCGCGCGTGCACCGCGCCCTGCCTGTCGAGGAAACGCTGCGTGCCCGCGACCGCGAATACTCCCTCGTGCCAGACGTTCGCGTGGAGGTAGAGGCCGCACCTTCCGTCGAACCGGAATGCGACGAAATCCTCGGGACGCACGTCGTCGCCGGGCCGCGCGAGCGGCACGACGAACGGCCGCGCGTCGAGAGGGAAGAAGAGCTGGCCCCCGTCGGGATGGTAGTTCGCGTGCCACAGCAGCATGCGCGCCGGCGCGCGGCCGTGGTCCTCGCGCGCGTCCGCCGGCTCGACCGCGTATGCGAGCACGTAGCGACCGCCGACCGCCTCGTTGCTCCCGTAGAGCACGTCGCCGCGCCAGTCGCAGCGGAACGTGCCTTCGGTCGTTCCGCCCTCGTCGCCGGAGTCCTCGTCGACCGGCCGCCATCCCTGCGCCGGCCAGCGCGTGATCTCGACCGCGACGGCCGCGGGCTCGTCGACGAGCCGACCGTAACCCTCGAGGCGTCCGTCCGTCGCGTCGACGACGGGCAGCACGACGCGGCGCATGCCGCGCGGGACGGCGGGATTCAGGTAGTCGGGAGCGGCGGCCATCGCGTCGGTCGGAGCGGGAGTGATTGTGGACGCGCGGCAGGAACATGCAAAGCCGCGGCCGCCGCGCGGCGGGCGGCAGGACCGATGCGCGCTCCCGGCGCGCCGCCGGCCCTGCGATCCCGCCCGCCTCAGTGGCTCGGCCGCCCGACGCCCGCGCCCGAACTGCCGGCGAGGAAGTCCAGGTCGACACCCTTGTCGGCCTGCTGGACGGTGTCGCAGTAGAGCTTGACCCAGCCGCGGTCCGAGTGCGGCTTCGGCGCCTTCCACTTCGCGCGGCGCGCCGCGAGCTCCTTGTCGGACACGTGCAGCACGAGCCTGCGCCTCGCCACGTCGAGCTCGATCGTGTCGCCCGTCCTCACGAGCGCGAGAGGGCCGCCGACCGCGGCCTCGGGCGACGTGTGCAGCACGACGGTGCCGTACGCGGTGCCGGACATGCGCGCATCCGAGATGCGCACCATGTCGGTCACGCCCTTCTTCAGGAGCTTCGCGGGCAGCGCGAAGTTGCCGACCTCGGGGAAGCCCGGATAACCTCTCGGCCCGCAGTTCTGCAGCACCAGGATGTCGTCGGCCTTCACGTCCAGCTTCGGATCGTCGATGCGCCTGTGCAGGTCGTCGATGTCCGTGAACACGACGGCGCGGCCCCTGTGCTTCATCAGCTTCGGCGTCGCGGCCGAGGGCTTCAGCACCGCGCCGTCGGGCGCGAGGTTGCCGCGCAGCACCGCGATGCCGCCCAGCGGCTTGAACGGCTTCGCGAGCGGCGTGATCACCTTCTCGTCGTAGTTGACGGCATCCCGGCTGTTCTCCCACAGCGACCTGCCGTTGACGGTCAGCGCCCCCTTGTGCAGGAACTTCCCGATTTCGCGGATCACGACCGGGAGTCCGCCCGCGTAGTAGAAGTCCTCCATCAGGTACTGCCCCGAGGGCATCAGGTTCACGAGGCACGGGATCTCGCGACCGAGGCGGTCCCAGTCGTCGAGCGTGAGCCTGACGCCGAGCCTTCCGGCGATCGCGAGCAGGTGGACGACGGCATTGGTCGACCCGCCGATCGCGCCATTGACCATGATCGCGTTCTCGAACGCCTCCCTGGTCAGGATGCTCGACATGCGCAAGTCCTCGCGAACCATCTCGACGCTCCGCCGGCCCGCCATGCGGGCGAGCACGCGACGGCGGGAATCGACCGCGGGAATCGCGGCGTTGGTGGGAAGGCCCATTCCCAGCGCCTCGACCATCGCCGCCATCGTCGACGCGGTGCCCATCGTCATGCAATGGCCGGCCGAGCGCGACATGCACGATTCGACCTCGACCATGTCCGCGGGCCGCATTTCGCCCGTCTTCAGCATCTCGGTGAACTTCCACACGTGCGTGCCGGACCCGATGTCCTCGCCGCGGTACTTGCCGTTGAGCATCGGGCCGCCGGAGACGCCGATCGTCGGCAGGTCGACCGACGCGGCGCCCATCAGCAGCGCGGGCGTCGTCTTGTCGCAGCCCATCAGCAGCACGACGCCGTCGAACGGGTTCGCGCGGATCGACTCCTCGACATCCATCGCGGCCTGGTTGCGGTAGAGCATCGTCGTCGGACGCATCAGCGTCTCGCCCAGGCTCATCACGGGGAACTCGATCGGGAAGCCACCGGCGTCGAGGATGCCGTCACGCACGTGCTGCGCGAGCTCGCGGAAGTGCGCGTTGCACGGCGTCGCCTGCGACCAGGTGTTGCAGATGCCGATCACCGGACGGCCGTCGAACTGGTCGTGCGGGATGCCCTGGTTCTTCATCCACGACCGGTGGACGAGCGCGTCGCGGTCGTGGCGGCCGAACCAGACTTCGGAGCGCAGCTTGCGGGGCTTCTTCGGAGACTTGCGGCTCATCGTCGTCGTTCCATGGTGACGTTGGGATCGGGTGAGGCGAAGCGCACGCGTCGCGGCATCGCCGCGGACGCTCTTCGTCGGGGAGGAAGGCCGGTTACATCACCGCGCCGACGTACCACGGCACGAACTCGTTCTGGCCGTAGCCGTGGCGCTCGCTCTTCGTGCGCTCGCCGGAGCAGGTCGCGAGCATCAGATCGAACAGACGCGCCCCGACCTCGTCGATCGACGCGTCGCCGTCGGCGATCTCGCCCGCGTTGAGGTCGATGTCGTCCTCCTGCTTCACCCACAGCGGCGTGTTGGTCGAGAGCTTGAGCGACGGCGACGGCGCGCAGCCGTAGGCCGACCCGCGCCCGGTCGTGAAGCAGATCAGGTTCGCACCGCCGGCCACCTGCCCGGTCGCCGACACCGGGTCGTAGCCGGGCGTGTCCATGTAGACGAAGCCCTTCGCGGTGACGGGCTCCGCGTATTCGTAGACGTCGACGAGGTTGGTGGTGCCGCCCTTCGCGACCGCGCCGAGGCTCTTCTCGAGGATCGTCGTGAGCCCGCCCGCCTTGTTGCCCGGCGACGGGTTGTTGTTCATCTCGCCCTGCTCGCGCTCGGTGTAGGCCTCCCACCACCTGATGCGGGCGATCAGCTTCTCGCCCACCTCGCGCGAGACCGCGCGGCGCGTCAGCAGATGCTCGGCGCCGTAGATCTCGGGCGTCTCCGACAGGATCGCGGTGCCGCCGTGCCGCACCAGCATGTCGACGGCCGCGCCGAGCGCCGGGTTCGCCGTGATGCCCGAGTAGCCGTCCGAGCCGCCGCACTGCAATCCGACCACGATGTTCGACGCGGACACCGGCTCGCGCGCGACGGCGTTCGCGTGCGGCAGCATCTCCTCGATCATCGCGACGCCGCGCGCGACCGTCTTCGCGGTGCCGCCGCTGTCCTGGATGCTGAACGTGCGCAACAGGGGCCCCTCGTCGAGCCGCTCGGCGCCCAGCAGCGAGCTGATCTGGTTGGCCTCGCAGCCCAACCCCACGATCAGCACGCCGGCGAAGTTCGGATGGCGCGCGTAGCCGGCGAGCGTGCGGCGAAGGAGCTTCATGCCGTCGCCGTGCGTGTCCATGCCGCACCCCGACCCGTGGGTCAGCGCGACGACGCCGTCGACGTTCGGGAATCGCGCGAGCGCGCCGCGCGTCGCCTGGTCGGCGATGGCGCGGGCGACCGTCGCCGAGCAGTTCACCGTCGACAGGACGCCGAGGTAGTTGCGCGTCGCGACGCGGCCGGCGTTGTGCCCGTCGCGTCGAACGATGCCCCGGAACGTTGCCGGCCGGTCGACGAACGGCGTCGGATGCGCGTCGGCGCCGAACGCGTAGTCGCGGTCGAACGCACCCATTGCGAGGTTGTGCAGGTGCACGTGCTCGCCGGGCGCGATGTCGCGCGACGCGAAGCCGATGATCTGGTTGTAGCGCTTGACCGGCGCCCCTTTCGTGATCGCGTGCGTCGCGACCTTGTGCGCCGGCGGGACCAGGCCGCTGACGGTGACGTCCTCGTCGATGAGGCGCGTGCCGCCGACGAGCTGCTGGCGGGCGATGACGACGTCGTCGTCCGGATGGAGGCGAATGGTGAGCGCGGCGCGCGTGAGCATGGCGTTTCTCCTTGCGGCGTCAGGGGCGGACCGTCGCGCGGGCGACGGCGCGCCGCTCGATCGCGGCGAAGTCCCAGTCGATGCCGAGTCCCGGCCCGTCCGGCGGGATGGCGTAACCGTCGCGCAGCGTCATGCGCGACGACGTGAGGTCGTCGAGCTGCGGGATGTACTCGACCCACGCGCCATTGGGGATCGCGGCGGAGAGCGAGACGTGCAGCTCCATCAGGAAATGCGGGCACACCGCGACGTTGAACGTCTCGGCGAGGTGCGCCACCTTGAGCCAGGGCGTGACGCCGCCGATGCGCGCGCAGTCGACCTGCACGATCGAGCAGGCGTCGCGCTCGAGGTACTCGCGGAAGTGCTGGGCCGCGTAGATCGACTCGCCGACCGCGATCGGCATCGGCGCCGCGCGCGCGAGCTCGACGTGGCCGCCCAGGTCCTCGGCCGGCAGCGGCTCCTCGAGCCAGGCGAGGCCGAACGGCTCGAACGCGCGGGCGCGGCGGATCGACTCGGACACCGTGAACCCCTGGTTCGCGTCGGTCATGATCTCGAACGCATCGCCGACCGCCGCGCGGACCGCGTCGAGCCGGTCGACGTCCTCCGAGAGGTGCGGCTTGCCGACCTTCATCTTGGTGCCCCGGAATCCCTTCTCGCGCGCCGCGACGGCTTCGTCGACCAGCGCCTCGCGAGACAGGTGCAGCCAGCCGCCCTCGGTCGTGTAGGTCGGCACGCGGCGCTGCGCGCCGCCGGCGAGCTTCCACAGCGGCAGGCCGGTGCGCCTGCCGCGCAGGTCCCACAGCGCCGTGTCGACGGCCGCGAGCGCGAGCGACGTGATCGCCCCCACCGCGGTGGCGTGCGTGTGGAAGAACATGCGCTTCCACAGCCGCTCGATCCCGTCGGGGTCCTCGCCGAGCACGAGCGGCGCGAGGTGATCGCGCAGCAGCGCGACGACCGACGATCCCCCGGTGCCGATCGTGTAGCTGTAGCCGGTGCCCTGCGCGCCGTCGTCGCAGGTGATGCGCACGATCGGCGTCTCCTGCGCGATGAACGACTGGATCGCGTCGGTGCGGACGACCTTGGGCGTGAGGTCGACCTGCAGGATCTCGATGCGCTCGATGCGGGGCAAGGGCTACTTCGGTCCGTAGATCAGGTCGGGCAGCCAGAGCACGAGCTGAGGGACATAGGTGATGAGCGCGAGCGTGGTGAGCAGCGGCCACAGCCACGGCAGCACCGCCTGCACCGTCGCCTCGAACGAGATGCGCGCGACCTTCTGCAGGACGAACAGCACCATGCCGACCGGGGGCGTCAGCAACCCGATCATCAGGTTCAGGATCATCACCAGCCCGAAGTGCACCGGGTCGATGCCGAGCTTCGCGACGATCGGCAGCAGCACCGGCACCAGGATCGTGATCGCGGCGATCGTCTCCATGAAGCAGCCGACGAAGAGCAGGAAGACATTGACCAGCAGCAGGAACACCAGCGGGTTGTCGGAGATCGACAGGACCCAGACCGCGATCGCCTCGGTGAGCCGCGTCGTCGTCAGCACCCAGGCGAAGATCGACGCCGCGGCGACGATGAACAGGACGACCGCGGTGGACTCGATCGTGTCCATCGAGATCTTCACCAGCATCCGCCAGGTGAGCGTGCGGTACCAGCCGAAGCCCAGGAACAGCGCCCAGGCGACGGCCGCCACGGCCGCCTCGGTAGGTGTGAACAGACCGGTCGCCATGCCGCCGATGAGGATCACCGGCGTCAGCAGCGCCATGTAGGCCTCGAACTTGAAGATCTTGTCGGCGGCCATCGTGCCGACGAGCAGCGCGCCGAAGCGCAGCCAGCCCGGGAGGTCCGGGTGCGACCACAGGAAGTACAGCGCCACCGCCGTCGCCGCGACGAAGCCGAGCTCGAAGAAGGCGCGCCCCATGCGCGGCCACGAGAATGCGATGTCGCTGCCGTACTTCCGAACGTGCGCGTAGTAGGCGACCATGCCCATCATGAACAGCGCCATCAGGATGCCGGGGACGAACCCGCCGGCGAACAGGCGTCCGATCGAGACGTTGGCCTGGACCCCGTAGATCACCAGCGGCAGCGACGGCGGGATGATCGGCCCGAGCGTCGCCGAGGCCGCCGTGATGCCGAGCGCGAACTCGGTCGGGTAGCCGTGGTCCTTCATCGCCTTGATCTCGATCGTGCCGAGACCGCCGGCGTCGGCGATCGCCGTTCCCGACATGCCGGCGAAGATCACGCTGCCGACGACGTTCACGTGGCCGAGGCCGCCCTTCAGCCATCCGACCAGCGCCAGCGCGAAGTTGTAGATCCGGTTGGTGATGCCGGCCGAGTTCATCAGGCTGCCGGCGAGGATGAAGAACGGCACCGCGAGCAGCGGGAAGCTGTCGACGCCGCCGACCATCCGGTGCACCACGGTGAGCGGCGGAATGGTGCCGGAGATCCAGATATAGAGCAGCGACCCCAGCACCATCGCCAGCGCGATCGGGAGGCCGGTGGCCATCGCGGCGACGAAGCCGCCGAGCAGGATCGAGTTCATGCCTCCGCCTCGCCGGGCCGTTCGAGCACGCTCCACCCCTGGCGCCAGTGGCGCACCGCCACCTGGACGGCGCGCAGCGTCATCAGCGTGAAGCCGGCGGCGACGAAGCCGTAGATGATGCTCATCGGCACGTCGATCACCGTCATCTTCAGGTTGTGCATCCGCGGCACCAGCTGCAAGGCGAGCCAGGTTCCGTACCCCAGCAGCCCGATGCGAACGACGTCGACGAGCGTCGACATCACGCGCGCGGCGGACGGCGGAATGTAGCGGTAGACGAACTCGACGTGGATGTGCGTGTTGCGGCGCACCGCCATCGACGCGCCGACGAAGGTCACGACGATGAGGAGGTAGCGCGCGATCTCCTCGGTCCACGCCGCCGAGTCCTCCAGCACGTAGCGCGTGAAGAACTGGTAGAAGATGTCGGCCGCCAACAGCCAGAACACGGCGAGCGTGAACCAGTCCTCCCATCCGTAGTGCGAGATGTCGATCGGCGCGTCGGTCGCGTGGAAGTGGCCTTCGGCGTCGAGGAGGGGCTCGGTCTCGGGCGTGGCGCTCATCGCTTCCTCGGGGTTGGCGCGCCCGCGAGCGGGGCGGATCGCCGTCCTCGCGCCGGCGCGGGAATCCGCGAACCGCTCCCGGCCGTGCGGCCGGAGGCCCGGGGAGCCCGCGTGCGCGAGGGCGGCCGATCAGGCGTCGGTCACTTGATCGCGACGATCTTGTCGTAGTCGGCGCGCGAGAAGCCCATCGATTCCGGCGTCGTGCTCTTCAGCACCGCGTCGATGAAGCTCTTCTTGTTCACCTGGACGATCTGCAGGCCCTTCTTCCTGAACTCGTCGGTGAGCTCGGCCTCGCGCTTCTTGATCTGCGCCGTGGCGCGCGCCGCGGCCTCGCGCGTGACCTCGGTGAACGTCGCCTTCTCGGCGTCGGTGAGCTTGTTCCAGACGTGCGGGGCGACCTGCGTCGTCAGGCCGTCGACGATGTGCGAGGTCATCATGATCGCCTTCTGCACCTCGTAGAACTTCTTCGCCTCGATCGTCGTCAGCGGGTTCTCCTGCGCTTCGACGGTGCCGTTCTGCAGCGCGAGGTAGACCTCGGCGAAGGCGATCGGCGTCGGATTGGCGCCGCAGGCCTTCGGCGTCGCCATGTATGCGGGCACGTCGGGCACGCGGATCTTCAGGCCCTTCATGCCGGCGCAGTCCGTGAACGGCCGGTTCGACGTCGTCTGACGCGCGCCGTAGTAGGTGTAGGCGAGGATCTGGATGCCGGTCTTGGCGCGGAACTCGTTGACCATCTCGGCGAACACCGGGCTCTTCGAGTAGGCGAGCAGGTGGTCCGCGTCGCGGAAGATGAACGGGTAATAGGCGATCCCCAGACGCGGGTAGCTGCGCGCCGCGAACGACGGGCCGCTGATGATCATGTCGACCGTGCCGAGCGCCATTCCCTGGTTGATGTCGGTCTCCTTGCCGAGCGAGGACGCCGGGAAGACCTCGATGTCGAACTTGCCGTTGGTGCGCTTCTTGATCTCGGCGGCCGCCCACACCGACTCGGTGTGGTAGGGCTCGCTCGTTTCGTACACGTGCGCCCACTTGAGCTTCTGCTGGGCCGAGGCGGGGCCGGCGGCGACCAGCATGGCCGTCGCGAGCAGGGCGAACGTCAACTTGGACATGCGACGCATGATTCCTCCTGGATGTGTCGGCGGCGGGCGTTGCGTGCGTCCGGCGCCGTTCCTGCCAAAGTCCGCGCGACGCGGGCCCTCGCCCGGTGCGCGCATCGAACGATCAGGCGCAGACCACCTGCACCTTGGTGCTTCGATTCTTGTCGGCGGCGGCCGCGAATGCCGCGACCGCGTCGGAGAGCGCGTACTGGCCCGACAGGAGCGGCCGCACGTCGACTCGGCGCGCCGACAGGTAGTCGACCGCCCAGTCGAACTCGATTCCCCAGCGGAACGCGCCCCGGAGGTCGATCTCCTTCGCCATGATCTCGTTGACGACGAACGGCAGCGGCTCGTGCGGCAGCGTGCCGACCTGAACGACCACGCCGCCCCGCTTGACCGCCGCGACGCAGGACTTGAGCGCGCCGAAATTGCCCGAGACCTCGTAGCAGACGTCGAACTGCGGCGCCGCGATTCTCGCGCCGTCGCGGTCGGCGCGGAGCGTGGCGTCGGCGCCGACGCGCACAGCCTGCTCGAGCGGCCGGTCGAGCACGTCGCTCACGGTGATCCTGCGCGCGCCCGCGAGGCGCGCGGCGATCACGGTCAGGCAGCCGATCGTTCCCGCGCCGGTCACGAGCACCGACTTGCCGAGGAGCGCCCCGCCACGGTTCACCGCGTGCAGCGCGACCGCGAGGGGCTCGGCAAAGGCGATCTCGCCCAGCGACACGTCGCCGGCGACCGGGTAGCACTGCCGCTCGCCCATCACGAACAGTTCGCGAAACATGCCCTGGACGTGCGGGAACAGGCTCGCGCTGCCGAGGAAGCGCATGGCCGAGCAGAGCTGCTCTCGGCCCTCGCGGCAGCCCTCGCAGCGCCCGCACGCGTGCGACGGCGACACCGCGACCTTGTCCCCCTTCCCGACGCGCGTGACTCCCGGCCCGACCGCCTCGACCGTCGCGGACGCCTCGTGTCCGGGTATCAGCGGCTCGCGCACGACGAAGCTGCCGTTGCGGCCTTCGTAGTAGTAGTGCAGGTCGGATCCGCAGATCCCTCCGGCGCCGAGGCGCAGCAGCACCTCGCCCGGGCCCGGCGCGGGCGCGGCCAGCGTTTCGACCCGAAGGTCGTCTTTCGCGTGAATGCGGCATGCGAGCATCGTCGTGCCTCACTGTCCCGGGGCCGGCCCGCTAGTGCAGCGTGTCCCAGCCCTTGCTGAATCGCTTGTACGCCTGGTTCAGGTGGCGCTGCATCGCGGCGCGCGCGCCGGCCGGATCGCGCCCTGCGATCGCCTTCAGCACCGACCGGTGCTCCGACATCGCGGCGCTCCACAGCTCCGGCGAATCGTAATGGTGCTCCAGCTGCTTGTAGAGCGGGCCGACACGCTCGTCCCACAGCATCTTCACCACCTGGACGAGCGCGCCGTTCCCGGTCGCCTCGGCGATGCGCATGTGGAACATGCGATCGCCGGCGAGGGGCTGCTTGCCGTCGCGCCGCTCGCGGTCCATCTCGTCGAGCGCCGACTCGATCGCGGCCACCTGCGCCTTGCGCGCCGACTTCGCGGCGAGCGCCGCGCACTCGCTTTCGATCACGTAGCGCGCGCGCAGCAGCTCGAACGGCCCGGAGGTCGCCTCGGCCGCGGCCGGCACGTCGCCCGCGCCGCCCGGCGCGAGCACGTAGATGCCCGAGCCGATGCGCACCTCGACCAGCCCCTCGACCTCGAGCGCGATGAGCGCCTCGCGCACCGACGGGCGCGACACGCCCAGCTGCTTCGCGAGGTCGCGTTCCGGCGGCAGCCTCGATCCGGCCGGGAATTCGCCCGACTTGATGAGGTTGCGTATCTGGTCCGCAATCTGGCGATAGAGGCGGCGGGGCTCGATGCTCTGGAAGGGCATGGCGATGGCGTCCCGCCCGTGTCGCGGCGGCGGGTCGGCGGCGTTTCCGCAGCCTAATCCCGGCGGCGGGAGTGGTCAACTGGTCCGACCAATTGACTTGACGCGTGGAAGTCTTCTTGTATACTAGTGTGGTAGCGTCCCCGCTACCGCCCGATCCCTCGACCCCGAACGCAACCGATGCGCGCCGCCCGCGCCCCGGAGGATTCCCCCGACGCGGCCCTGCTCCCCGGCCGCCGCGGAGCCGCCGGCGCGGCCTGCGCATGGCTCAGGCGCGAGATCCTCGCCGGCCGGATGCGGCCCGGCCAGACGCTATCCGAGAACGAAATCGCCGCCCGGCTGGGTGTCAGTCGCACACCCGTGCGCGAAGCGATCATCCGCCTGGAGAGTGAGGGCTTACTCAGCGTCCGCCCCCAGGTGGGCACCGTGGTCGCGCCGATCGACGTCGAGGAAGTCGCCGACGGCCAGTTCCTGCGTGAGGCGATCGAGTGCCGGAGCGCGAGGCTCGCCGCCGGCCGCGTCCGACCCGCCGACGTTCGCGACCTGAAGGCAAACCTGCGCGACCAGGGGCGTGCGGTCGCCCGCCACGACCAGGCGCGCTTCCTCGCCCTCGACGACCGGATGCACAGGCACATCGTCGCGATGGCGGGCCGGCCGAACGTCTGGCGAGCGGTCGAGGACGTGAAGGCGCAACTCGACCGGGTCCGCGTGCTCTCGCTCGAGGATCCGAGCTGGCTCGCCATGATCCTCGCCCAGCACGAAGCGATCGTGCATGACGTCCTCGCCGGCGACGGCGATGCCGCCGCGAAGACGATGGAGGCGCATCTGCGCAGCGTGTTCGCGTCGATCGACACGATCGCGGCGCGCGAGCCCGATTACTTCCGCGGTGCCCCGGTCGCGAGCCGGTCCGGAGCCCCGCCCGTCAGGCAACGCTCATCGACAACACCGGCCGGGAGGAATCCATGAAATCCGTCATGCATGCCCTGTCGCGCGGCGCCGCGATCGCGCTCGCGGCGCTCGCGCTGCCCGTCGCGGCGCAGACCGTCCTGAACGTCAACACCGCGCTCACGACCGACGACCCGATGTACGCCGGCCTCGAGCGCATGAAGGCGAACGTCGAGAGGCGCAGCGCGGGAAAGCTGCAGATCCGCATCTACCCGGGCTCGCAGCTCGGCAAGGACGAGGACGTGCTCGAGCAGGCGCGCGCGGGCGCGAACGTCGCCGTGCTGGTCGACGGCGGCCGCCTGGCGCCGTTCGTGAAGGAGTTCGGCATCATGGGCGCGCCTTACCTCGTCGACAATTTCGACCAGGTGCTGCGCCTCGAGGCGAGCCCGCTGTTCAAGGGCTGGGCCGAGAAGCTGCGCGGCGCGGCGAACCTGCAGGTGCTGTCGTTCGACTGGTTCCAGGGCCACCGCCACGTGCTGACCCATGTGCCGGTGAAGGTTCCCGCGGACCTCAAGGGCATCCGCATGCGCACGCCGGGCGCGCCGGTGTGGCTCGAGACGGTTCGCGCAATGGGCGCGACGCCGACCGGCATGCCCTGGTCGGAGGTCTACTCGGCGCTGCAGACCCGGGTGATCGACGGCGCGGAGGCGCAGCATCCGGCCGTGTACGGCGCGCGCCTCTACGAGGTGGTCAAGCACATCACGAAGACCGAGCACATCTACCTGATCACCGGCATCGTCACCAGCCGCGCGTGGTTCGACAGGCTGCCGGCCGACCAGCAGGCGATCCTGCGCGAGGAGACCTTCGCCGCGGGCAAGTGGGCGTCCGAGGCGACGATCGCGTCGCTCGCGGACTACGAGAAGAAGCTGCGCGAGAAGGGCGTCACGATCGCCGAGATCGACAAGGCGCCGTTCAAGGCCGCGACCGCGGGCGTCTACCAGACGCTGGGCTACGCGGACCTGCGCAAGGAAGTCGACAAGGCCCTCGGCAAGTAGGGAGATCGGCGCGGCCGGCGCCCTCCGGCCGCGCGCCCCGCCCTCGACCCGGAAGACCGCGATGCGCAGCGTCGTCGCCGGATTGCGTCGCGCCGAGGACCTCGCCGCGCGCGCCTGCCTCGCCGGTTGCGCGGCGCTGGTCCTCGTGGCGGCGGTGTCGCGCGCACTCGGCTCGCCGATCCTCTGGGCGATCGACATCGCGATGCTGCTGTTCATCTGGTGCGCGTTCCTCGGCGCCGACGCGGCGCTTCGCGCGAGGCAGCACATCATCATCGACATCGTCGTGCGGACGTTCCCGCAGCGCGTCCAGCGGGCGCTGCTGATCGCGCACTGGACGGTCATCGTCGCGTTCCTGCTCGCGCTGGTCGCGCTGGGAACGCAGCTCACGCTGCTCAACGCCGAGCGGCCGATGGGCGACACCGGGATCTCCTACTCGTTCGTCACCGCCGCGGTGCCGATCGGCTCGCTGCTGATGGCGTTCACCGCGATGCGCCAGCTCCTCGGGTTCTGGCGCGACCCGAAGCTCGCGTTCGGGGCGGCGGAGAGCCCGCTGTGACGATCACGATCTCGCTGCTCTTCCTGGCGCTGATGTTCCTCGGCATGCCCGTCGCGTTCGCGGTCGGCGTGTCGAGCCTCGTGTTCTTCCTCGCGTCCGACACGATCCCCGCGCAGATCGGCGTGCAGCGCATCGCGACCGCGACGCAGTCCTTCCCGTTGCTCGCGGTCCCGCTGTTCGTGCTCGCCGGCAACCTGATGAACTCGTCGGGGATCACCGACCGGATCATCTCGCTCGCGAAGGCGCTCACCGGCTGGATCACCGGCGGCCTCGCGCAGGTTGCGATCGTCGTCTCCGCGCTGATGGGCGGGGTGTCGGGCTCCGCGGTCGCCGACGCGGCAATGGAGGCGCGCATCCTCGGGCCGGCGATGCTGCGCCAGGGCTTCTCGCGCGGGTTCTCGTCGGCCGTGATCGCCGTGGGCTCGCTGATCACGGCCACGATCCCGCCGTCGATCGGGCTCATCCTGTACGGCTTCCTCGGCAACGTCTCGATCGGCAGGCTGTTCCTCGGCGGCGTGGTCCCCGGCATCCTGATCACGCTCGTCCTGATGGGGACGACCTG
Source organism: Burkholderiales bacterium (assembly GCA_905339295.1). Classification (GTDB taxonomy): domain Bacteria; phylum Pseudomonadota; class Gammaproteobacteria; order Burkholderiales; family Casimicrobiaceae; genus VBCG01. The sequence continues at coordinate 34,086 of CAJPFI010000014.1, read as the reverse complement.
GCGAATCGCACGCAGGCGCGGATACCGCGCCGACCTCGCGGCGTTCCCCGGATGGCGCGAGGTCGCGCGCGAGGCCAGCCGCAGCAAGTGGGCGCTCCTGTTCCCGGTGTTCCTGGTGATCAGCATCCGCTTCGGCGTGTTCACGCCCTCCGAGGTCGGCGCCTTCGCGGTCGCCTACGCGCTCGCCGTCGGCGCGCTCGCCCATCGCGAGCTCGACTGGAGGCGCGTGAACGACGCGCTGCGCCACAGCGTCCACGACATCGGCATGATCATGCTGATCATCATGCTGTCGGCGATGATCGGCTACGTGATCGCGCTCGAGCGCGTGCCGCAGGACGCGGCCGAGTGGATCGTCGGCGTCACGCAGAACCGCAACGTGCTCATCTCGCTGCTCGTCGTGTTCATCCTGCTGCTCGGGATGTTCCTCGAGAGCACGGTGATCGTGCTGCTGCTGACGCCGATCCTCGTGCCGATCGTCGTCAAGGCGGGCATCGACCCGGTCCACTTCGGGCTCGTCATGATGACGGCCACGACGCTCGGCAGCATGACGCCGCCCGTGGGCGTCGCGATGTACACGGTCTGCGGGCTGCTCGACACGCCGATGGACGAGTACGCGCGCGAGGCGCTGCCGCTCATCGTCGCGGTCGTCGCGCTGATCTTCGTGATGGCGCTCGTGCCGTCGATCGTGACGTTCCTGCCGAACCTGCTCATGTGACCGGCGCCCGCCCGCCCGGCGCGGCGGGCGGCCGGGCCGCCGTCCCGGCCGCGCGCGCCTCGGCGTAGAATTCCGGACGCCGGCCGGCCGTCCCTCCCCTCGCCGCCCGACACCATGTCCGCCACCACGATCTCCCGCATCCGCGCCACCCCCGTCACCGTCCCGCTGGAAGCCCCGCTCCGGCACAGCAACGGCGCGCACTGGGGCCGCTTCGTCCGTACCGTCGTCGAGGTCGAGACCGCCGACGGCTACGTCGGGCTGGGCGAGATGGGCGGAGGCGGCGAGGACGCGACGCGCGCGTTCGCCGGCCTCGAGCCCTGCCTTGCCGGGCACGACGTCTTCGCGCTCGAGGCGCTCAAGCTCAAGATCTGCAACCCGACCGCGAGCCTGTACAACAACCGGACGCAGCTGCTCGCCGCGATCGAGTTCGCGTGCCTCGACATCATCGGCAGGAAGCTGGGCGTCCCGGTGCACGCGTTCCTCGGCGGGAAGCTGCGCGACCGCGTTCCCTTCGCGAGCTACCTGTTCTTCCGCTACGCCGATCCGGCGACCGGCAGAGGCGAGGTGCGAACGGTCGAGCAGCTCGTCGGAAATGCCGTGGCGCTCAAGGCGAAGCACGGGTTCACGTCGCACAAGCTGAAAGGCGGCGTGTTCCCGCCCGCGCACGAGCTCGCCTGCTACCGCGCGGTCGCGGCCGCGTTCCCGGACGAGGCGACGCGCTACGACCCGAACGCCGCGCTTTCGTTCGACGACGCGGTGCACTTCGGCCGGGCGATCGAGGACCTGCGCAACGACTACTACGAGGACCCGGTCTTCGGCATCGCGCAGATGAAGGCGCTGCGCGACTTCGTGCGCATTCCGCTCGCGACGAACACCGTCGTCGTCAACTTCGAGCAGCTGGCCGCGAACGCGGCGATGCGCGCGATCGACGTCGTGCTGCTCGACACGACCTTCTGGGGCGGCATCCGGCCGTGCATCAAGGCGGCGGGACTGTGCGAGACGCTCGGGATGCAGGTCGCCGTGCACAGCTCGGGCGAGCTCGGCATCCAGCTCGCGACGATGCTGCACCTCGGCGCCGTGCTGCCGAACATCGGCTACGCGGCCGACGCGCACTACCACCACCTCGTCGACGACGTGATCGAGGGCGGACCGCTGCGCTACGAGGGCGGCGCGATCCGCGTTCCGGACGCGCCGGGCCTCGGCGTCACGCTCGACCGCGAGAAGCTCATGCGCTACCACGAGCTCTTCCGCGAGCAGGGCGGCTATCCTTATGACCGCGATCCCGGCCGCCCGGGCTGGTACGCGCACGTGCCGAACCGCGACTGGGCCGACCCGGCCGACGCGCGCGTCCCCGCGCTCGGGCGCTGATCGGCGTTCCCACGCAACTCGACGGAGCACCCGGACGATGACAGGACGACTCGCCGGCAGGACGGCGTTCATCACCGCGGCCGGACAGGGCATCGGGCGCGCGAGCGCGCTCGCGATGGCGCGCGAGGGCGCGGCCGTGACCGCGACCGACGTGAACCCGAAGCTGCTCGAGACGCTCGCGGGAACGCCCAATCTCACGACGCGCGTGCTCGACGTGCTCGACGACGACGCCGTGAAGCGGACGATCGCCGAGCTGCCGCCGCTCGACGTGATGTTCAACTGCGCCGGCTACGTCCACCACGGCACCGTGCTCGACTGCACGCCGAAGGACTGGGACTTCAGCTTCGCGCTGAACGTCCGCGCGATGTACATCGCGATCCAGGCCGCGCTTCCCGGGATGCTCGACAAGCACGCCAGGACCGGCGCGTGGGCGAGCATCATCAACATGGCGAGCGTCGCCGGATCGATCAAGGGCATTCCGAACCGCTTCGCCTACGGCGCGTCGAAGGCCGCGGTCGTCGGGTTGACGAAGGCGGTCGCCGCGGACTTCGTGCAGAGGGGCGTCCGCTGCAACGCGATCGCGCCCGGAACCGTCGACACGCCGTCGCTCGGCGAGCGCATCAACGCGTTCGCGGACCCGGTCGAGGCGCGAAGGATGTTCGTCGCCCGTCAGCCGATGGGCCGGCTCGCGAAGGCCGAGGAGATCGCGCCGGTCGTGGTCTTCCTCGCGTCGGACGAGAGCATCTTCGCCACCGGCAACGTGTACTCGGTGGACGGAGGGATGACGATCTAGCGTGCATTGACGCCATCGGAAAACGGGAATCGGGGAGGCGTATGGGCGGTGCATCGCCTGCGACCGCGATGACGGGATTCGTCGCCGTTCCCCGCCTTCCGCCTTCCGCTTCCCGCGCTTCGATCCTCGATCCCGATCCCCGAACCGCGTCCCACTTCCCCAACGCAAGGAGAAACCCATGAAGCTCGTGCGCTACGGCCCCGCCGGCAAGGAAAAGCCCGGCCTCGTCGACGTCGACGGCAGGCTGCGCGACCTGTCGCGCAAGGTGAAGGACATCGGCCCCGACGCGCTGTCGGACGCCGCGCTGGCGGCGTTGAGGAAACTCGACCCCGCGAAGCTGCCGCTGGTGAAGGGCCGGCCGCGCCTCGGCCCCTGCGTCGCCGGCGTCGGGAAGTTCGTCGCGATCGGGCTCAACTTCGTCGATCACGCGAAGGAGACCGGCTCGCCGATACCCGCGCACCCGATCATCTTCTTCAAGACGACCAACTGCATCCAGGGGCCGAACGACCCGGTGATGCAGCCGAGGGACTCGACCCAGCTCGACTACGAGGTCGAGCTGGGCATCGTGATCGGCAAGCGCGCCCGCAACGTCGACGAGAAGAACGCGACGAAGCACGTCGCGGGCTACTGCCTGATGAACGACGTTTCCGAGCGCGACTTCCAGATCAAGAGGGGCGGCGGCCAGTGGAGCAAGGGCAAGGGCTGCGACACGTTCGGCCCGATCGGGCCCTGGCTCGTCACGCGCGACGAGATCAGGGATCCGCAACGGCTCGGCATGTGGCTCGACGTCAACGGCGTCCGCCGCCAGACCGGCAACACGAGCACGATGATCTTCGGCGTCGCGAAGCTGGTCTCCGACGTTTCGCAGTACATGACCCTCGAGCCGGGCGACCTGATCACGACCGGCACGCCGCCCGGGGTCGCGATGGGCATGAAGCCCGCGCCGCAGTGGCTCAAGCCCGGCGACGTCGTCGAGCTGGGGATCGACGGGCTCGGAACCCAGAAGCAGCGCATCGTCGCGTACCGGGCACGCCGCTAGACGCGCGTTCGGGCACGCCAGGTGGAAGCGGCGGTCGATGACCGCCGCTCGACGCTCGCGCAAGCCCCTTCGGCGCGACACCCGACGGAAATCGGGATCCGGCGGCATCGACTCGCCCGTCCGGGTGCTTCGATCCGGCGCGTTGCGTATACTCGGCGGGACCACGCTCCGGACCGCCGCGATGTCCCTGCTCCCGCCCCTCGCCGACGCCGCGCTCTCCGACGACGCCCGCGCGGTGTTCGCCGACATCCGCGCGACGCGCAACACCGATTACGTCAACGACTTCTGGCGCGTGCTGGCGAACGATCCGCCGACGCTCGCGCGCGTGTGGGCGTCGGTCAAGCAGGTGATGGCGCCCGGCGCGCTCGACCCGCTCGTCAAGGAGCTGATCTACATCGCCGTGTCGGTCACCAACAGCTGCGAATACTGCATCTACTCGCACACGGCGTCGGCGCACGCGAAAGGCATGACCGAGGCGCAGTTCCGCGAGCTGATGGCGGTGGTCGCGCTGGCGAACGAGACCAACCGGCTCGCCAACGGCTACCGGATCGACGTCGACGAGCGCTACCGCGAACCGCTCGCCCGATGAGCCCGAACGACACAGCCCCCGATCCCGGCCGCGCCGATCCGCTGTTCCCCGAGATCGAGCCGCACGCGTCGGGCCGGCTGTCCGTCGACGCCCGCCACACGCTCTACTGGGAGGAGTGCGGCAACCCCGAGGGCGTGCCGATCGTGTTCCTGCACGGTGGCCCGGGCGGCGGCTGCCTGCCGCACCACCGGCGCTTCTTCGACCCGATGCACTGGCGCGTCGTTCTCGTCGACCAGCGCGGCGCGGGCCGCTCGACGCCCACCGCCGAGATCGCCGACAACACCACGTGGCATCTCGTCGCCGACCTCGAGCGCCTGCGCTCGCAGCGCGGCATCGAGCGCTGGGCGCTGTTCGGCGGTTCGTGGGGCTCGACGCTCGCGCTCGCGTACGCGGAGTCGTTCCCCGAACGCTGCACCGGACTCGTGCTGCGCGGGATCTTCCTCGCCTCCGAGGCCGAGATCGACTGGTTCATGCACGGCATGCGCAACGTGTTCCCCGAGGCGTGGGAGCGGTTCGCGGCGCACCTGCCGGCCGACGAGCGCGGCGACCTGCTGGCCGGCTACCACCGCCGGCTGACCGATCCCGATCCGTCGGTGCACGGCCCCGCGGCGGCCGCATGGGACGCCTACGAGAGCGACTGCTCGACGCTGCTGCCGCGCGCCGACGGCCCGCCCGCCTTCGAGAGCGACGCGATCGCGCTCGCCATCGCGCGCATCGAGGCGCATTACTTCGTCCACCGCGGATTCCTCGCCGAGGGCGAGATCCTCGGCAACGTGCACCGGATCGCGCACCTTCCGTGCACGATCGTCCAGGGCCGCTACGACATCGTGTGCCCGCCGGTGACGGCGCACGCGCTCGCGCACGCGCTGCCGTCCGCCGAGTTCGTCGTCGTGCCCGACGCCGGGCACTCGGTGCGCGAGCCGGGGATCGCGCGCGCGCTCGTCGCCGCGGTCGAACGCCTGAAACTGCGCCTCGCGGCGCCCTGAGGCGCGCAGGGCATGGGCGCCGGCCAGCGCTCCACGACGCCGACCCCGGGCGGAAACGACGCGTGGCTCGCGCGGAGCCTCGCTTCGGTGTGGCACCCGTGCACGCAGATGAAGGCGCACGAGACGCTGCCGCTCGTGCCGGTGGCGCGCGCGGAAGGCGTGTGGCTCGAGGATTTCGACGGGCGGCGCATCCTCGACGCGGTGTCGTCGTGGTGGGTCAACCTGTTCGGCCACGGCGAGCCGCGCATCCGCGCGGCGATTTCGGCGCAGCTCGCGGAACTCGAGCACGTGATGCTCGCGGGCTTCACGCACCGGCCGGCCGTCGAGCTCGCGGAGCGGCTTTCCGCGCTCGCGCCGGGCCGGCTGGGCCATGCGTTCTATGCGTCCGACGGCGCGTCGGCCACCGAGATCGCGCTCAAGATGAGCTTCCACGCCTGGCGGAACGCGGGCGTCGCGGACAAGCGGCGCTTCGTGAGCCTCTCGGGAAGCTACCACGGCGAGACGCTGGGCGCGCTGTCGGTGACCGACGTCGCGATCTTCCGCGACACCTACGACGCGATCGTCCTCTCCAACGCCACCGTGCCGACGCCGGACGCGCGGCTCGCGCGCGGCGGCCGCACGCCGGCCGACGTCGCGCGCGAGGCCGGCGACGCGCTCGAGGCGTTCCTCGCGGCGAACCACGCGACGATCGCGGCGCTCGTCGTCGAGCCGCTCGTGCAGGGCGCCTCCGGCATGGTGATGTACGACGCGTCGTACCTCGCCCGCGCGCGCGAGCTCTGCACACGCCACCGCGTCCACCTCATCGCCGACGAGATCATGACCGGGTTCGGACGCACCGGCACGATGTTCGCGTGCGAGCGCGCCGGCGTCGCGCCGGACTTCCTGCTGCTCTCGAAGGGCATCACCGGCGGATTCCTGCCGCTCGCGTGCGTGCTCGCGAGCGACGCGATCTACGCGGCGTTCTACGACGACGACGTCGCGCGCGGCTTCCTTCACTCGCATTCCTACACGGGCAACCCGCTCGCCTGCGCCGCGGCGCTCGCGGTCCTCGACGTCTTCCGCGACGACCGCGTGGTCGACACCAACCGGGCGAAGGGCGCGCGCTGGGAGGCGATCGCGGCCCCGCTGGCCGCCCACCCGAAGGTGCGCGATTTCCGCCGATGCGGCATGATCCTCGCTTTCGAGGTCGACAGCGGCCGATCGGACTTCGCGCGCTGGTGCTTCACCGAGGGCATCGCGCGCGGCATCCTGCTGCGGCCCATCGGGCAAACCGTGTACTTGATGCCTCCGTACGTCATCACCGACGACGAGTTCGCGCTGCTGGCCGACCGCACCCGCGAGATCGTCGACCGGTCATGACCGCCGCAGGGCCGCCGCAAGGCGCGGCGACCGAAGGGCCGCCCCGAGGTCGCCGTACCCCGCCAGGGGGGAAGCGAACGGCGTTCGCCACGGGGATCGCGCCCCCCCTCCTCGAGGAGCGATGCGCGAACGCAGCGCGACGACGGGCGCGGGGGAGGACGTGAACAACCCCGCCGGGCCGCCCGGACGTCGGGCACGCGCCGCGGGCAGCCGGCCGCGGATGCGCCGGATCGCGAGCGTCGCCGCGCTCGTCGCCGCGCTCGCGCCCCTCGCCGCGTCATCCGCCGCGCTGCCGCGCGAGATCGCGCGCGCGTTCCTCGACCGGGGCGTGCCGCTCACCGACGTCGCGATCGTGGTCCAGGAGGCGGGCGCGTTCCGGCCCCTGTTCTCGCTGCAGGCCCAGCGGCCGATGAATCCGGCCTCGGTCATGAAGCTCGTCACGACGTTCGCGGCGCTCGAACTGCTCGGGCGCGACTACCGATGGCGCACCGAGGCGTACGTCGACGGGGCGATCTCCGAGGGCGTGCTCGACGGCGACCTCGTCCTGAAAGGCGGCGGCGATCCGAAGATCACCGTCGAGCAGTGGTCGTCGTTCATGGCGGCGCTGCGCGAGCGCGGTCTCGCGCAGGTGAACGGCGACCTCGTGCTCGACCGCAGCTATTTCCGCCCGCCGCCTCACGATCCCGGTGCGTTCGACGGCGAGCCGCTCACCGCCTACAACGTCGGTCCCGACGCCCTGCTCGTCAACTTCAACGTCGTGCGCTTCCGCTTCCAGCCGTCTCCCGACGGCGCCGCGGTCGACGTGCGGCCGGAGCCTCCCCTGCCCCAGCTCGCGCTGGGCAGCGCACCGATGCCGGTCGACGGCCCCTGCGGCGACTGGCGCACGTCGGTGTCCGCGGCGTTCGTCGCGCAACCGCGCGCCGCCGCCGCGGCGTTCCCCGGCCTCTACCCGCGCGAGTGCGGCGAGCGCGACTGGAACATCGCGCTGCTCGACGTCCCGAACTACGTGCACGGCATGTTCAGCGCGGCGTTCGCGGCGGCCGGCGGGAGCTTCGACGGCGTCGTGCGCGAGGGGCGCGCACCCGAAGGCGTCGCGCCATTCGCCGTGCTCGAGTCCGTGCCCCTCCACGAGGTCGTGCGCGACATCAACAAGCTCTCGAACAACGTGATGGCGCGGCAGCTGTTCCTGACGCTCGCCACGACCACGTCGCCGCCGCCCGCGACGGTCGACAAGGCGCGCGACGCGGTGCGCCGGTGGCTCGCGAAGCGCAAGCTCGTGCTGCCCGGGTTCGTCATCGAAAACGGCTCGGGACTGTCGCGCAACGAGCGCCTGTCCGCGGCCGGAATCGCGCGATTGCTCGCGGCCGCCGACGCGAGCGACGTGCGCGAGGAGTTCGCGAGCTCGCTCGCGGTCGCAGCGATCGACGGGACGGTGCAGCGGCGATTCCGCGACGGGACGGTCGCCGGGCAGGCGCTGCTCAAGACCGGCTCGCTCGAGGGCGTCCGCGCGCTCGGCGGCTACGTGATCGACAACGGCGGCCGGCGCTGGATCGTCGCCGCGATCGTCAACCACCCGAACGCCGCGCGCGCGCAGTCCGCGCTCGACCTGCTCGTCCAGTGGACCCATCGCCACGCGGCGGGCTACTACGTGCCGTCGACGCGCTAGGGCGCCGACTCGAAGCATCGGTGCCGGGCGCCCGAACTCGATCCGACGCCGAAGTGACGATGGGCCTCCTCGACCAGGTCGCCGACCGCAGGATCGCCGCCGCGATCGAGGCGGGCGAGCTGGCGAACCTGCCGGGCGAAGGGAAGGCGCTCGATCTCGACGACGATCGGCTCGTTCCGGAGGACCTGCGCGTCGCGTGGCGCATCCTGAGGAACGCGGGATTCGTGCCGCCCGAGCTCGCGGAGCGGCGCGAACGCATCGAGCTCGCGCGACTGATCGCCACGATCGACGACGACGGCGGGCGTCGCCGGGCGGCCGCGAGGCTCGCGTTGCTGGAAGCGCGGCGCGAGGCGGCGGGCTCGAGCCTGGGCGTACCCGTGTCCTACCGCGGCGCGTTGCTGGACAGGCTCTCGCGCTGACCCGCGCGGCCCGCGTCGACATCCCCGCTCGCGCAGGAGCGTAGCGCAGCGCGCCCTGGCGAGTTCACGCCCGCCGCCCCGACGTCGTCGCCCCCCCTGGGGAGGCGGCGCGCGCAATGCGCCTGGGCGATCACACGCGCCGTCCCGGAAGCGCGGCGCCACGCCTTGAAGTGGCGCGCCGCGCGCTCCGGGGAACGTCATCCGGGCAGCGGCTGGCTGTCCCTGAACGCGAGGTAGCCGCGCACGACGCGGTAGATCACCCAGATCGACACTGCGGCAAGCCCGAGCGGCAACAGGACGAACCCGACCAGCACGAGCATCAGCACGACGCCGACGGCGCCGACGATGAGGCTCCACAGCAGCGACCACCAGAACGTGCGGATCAGCCAGTCCAGGTGCGAGGCCACCCAGGTGCCCCGCGCCTCGCTGCGCTTCACGTACGCGATGATCACGCCGACGATGCCGGCGAGCGCGACCAGCGGCGCGAATTGCACGAGTCCCGACGAGATCACGCCGCCGATCGCGGCGAACGCGTAGAGCGCGTAGACGACCAGCGTGGCCGTCATGGGCGGCTGCGCGGCGGGGCTGGCGGGCGGGGGGTAGTCGGCCATCGTGGGTCTCCGTCGGTTTGCGCGCGGCCGCATCCACGGCCGCGGGAACGAACATGGGGACCGGCGGCCCCCGCGTCAATGGTGCCCGGACGAACGGTGGCGATCGCCACCTCGGCGTGCGCGATCAGCGCGACGGGTAGCGGCGCCCGTCCTTGTGCATGTGGAAGGCGCCGTTCTCGTCCTCGCCACAGGCGAGGTCGTCGTCCGGGTAGAGCGCGATGTCGCCCTCGACCCGGTTGCCGACCTCGAGGTAGCGCGCCGCGCGATCGCTGCGGTTCACGAAGTGGTGCCCGTCGCGCCGGCCCGCCGGATAGCCGGCGCACATGCCCTCGCGGAGCACCTGTTCGCCCGCGTCGGTCACCAGCACGACCTCTCCCTCCAGCACCCAGACGAACTCGTCCTCCAGCGTGTGCCAGTGGCGCAGCGCCGATTGCCCGCCCGGGCCCAGCGTGACCAGGTTCACGCCGAAGCGAGTGAGTCCGAGCGCGTCGCCGAGCCGCTTCTTGACGCGGTCGCCCATGCGGGAGCGGAACGGTTCGGGATAACCCGAGCCGCGTACCTCGGGCACGGTCCTGGGATCGAGGGCGGGCGGGCGGGACGGCTTCATCCCGACAGTATCGCGCATCCGCGGTGCGCCTCGGGGCAGCGGTTATAATGATCCTCCGGCGCCCGTGGAAGGCTGCCCCGCCACGGTCCGGATCCGTCCAAGGAGTCCGCCATGACGTTCGATCGTACCCGCGACCAACTGGTCGACGATTTCTCCGCCGTGCTCGCAGAAGCCGAGGACCTGCTCAAGAAGGCCTCCAACGAGACCGGCGACCGCGCCCGCGACCTCCGCTCGCAGGTGGAGGCCAAGCTGCTGGCCGCGAAGCTCCGGCTGCAGTCGCTCGAAGGCGAGGCGATAGACCGCGCCAAGGCGGCGGCCCGCATCACCGACGACTTCGTGCACGACAACCCGTGGCAGGTGATCGGCGCGGCGGTGGCGATCGGCTTCCTCGCCGGCCTGCTGATGAACCGTCGCTAGCGCCGACCCGCGCCGATGAGCGACGACGCGCGCGCGGGACCGGAGTCCGGCCTCGCGCCCTCGATCAGGCGCCTCGTCGCGGGGGCGCTCGGTCTCGCGCGAACGCGATTCGAGCTCGCCGGCGTCGAGCTCGCCCTCGAGCGCGAGCGCGTCCAGTCGCTGGTGATCCTCGCCGTCGCGGGCGCGGTGCTCGCCACGCTCGCGGTCGCCGCGATCTCGCTTTGCATCGTGGCGTATTTCTGGGACACGTACCGCTACGCGGCGATCGCCGGGCTGGCGGCGGTCTACGGCGTGCTCGCGGCCTTCGCGTTCGCGCGCGCCGCGTCGATCGTCCGCAGCGCGCCCACGCCGTTCTCGGCCACGATCGCCGAGTTCGAGAAGGACCGGGCCCTCGTCGCGGGCGAACGCCCGCCCGGCCCGTGACCATGCACACCGACCTCGCCGAGAAGCGCGCGCGACTCGTCGCCGCCGCCGACCTCGAGCGCCTGAAGCTCGGGCTCGCGTGGCACGACGTGCGCACCGCCATCGCGCCGCCTGCCGACGCTTCGCGGCGTGCACGCGTGCGCCCGTACGTCATGCGCGCGGTCGGGCTCGCGCTGCCGATCCTGGGCTACCGGCGGATGGGGCGCACGCTGCGCACCGCCGCCGCCGCGCTCTCGATCTGGCGGGCGATGAACGCCTGGCGCGAATTCAGCCGCCGCTGATCCGATGCGGATCGGCGGCGTCACGGTCGTCCGCGACGAGGAGGACATCCTCGAGGCGTCGATCCGGCACAACCTGGGCGTTCTCTCGGCATTGACCGTCGTCGACCACGGGTCGAGCGACGCGACGCCCTCGATCCTCGACGCGCTCGTCCGCGAAGGGCTGCCGATCGAGGTCGTGCGCGACGACTCGATCGGCTACCTGCAGTCGCGGATCACGACCGAGCAGGTGCGGCGCACGCTCGCGGCCGGCGCGGACCTGTGCATCCCGATCGACGCCGACGAGTTCCTCCGCATCCGCTCGAGGGAGGCGTTCGAGCGCGCGGTCGCCGATGCCGATCCGGCGCGGCACCTCGTCATGCCGTGGGTCCATTTCCTGCCCGACCTCGACCTGCAGGGAGACATCGTGTCGCGCCTCCGGCGCGCGAGGCGCACGCCGACCGACGCGCACGGCATGCGCAAGGTCGTCGTGCGGCATCGCCTGCTCGAGACGCCCGGCGCGGTCGTCGGCATCGGCAACCACGAGGTCGTTCCGCCGAGCGGGATGGCCGGCGACCGGCACGTCCTCCTCGACGGCGACGTCGTGTCGATGGCGCACGTCCCGGTGCGCGGCGTCGCCCAGTACACCGCCAAGATGACCGTCGGCTACCTGTCGCGGCTGCTCGCGAACCCGGACGACATGACGAACTCGTTCCAGTTCCGCGAGGCGTTCGAGGCGATCATGGCCGGACGGACGCCGACGCGCGAGTCGCTCGAGGCGGTCGTCGCGAACTACGGCGTGTCGCGCGAGCGCTGGATCGATCCCGCGACGACGCGCTGGATCGAGGATCCGTTCATCGGCGACATCGCGCTCCGCTACACGCCCGAGCGCCCGCCCGTGCCGCTCGCGCGCGTGCTCGCGTTCGGCGAGCGCGTCGCCGCGGAGGTCGCGCGCACGACCGGCGGCGTATGACCGCCGGCGGATCGCGACCGCCGGCGAGCGTCCCGGGAGGGATGACACCCGCGACCGACGGGCCGCCCCGGGGCCGCGGTGCCCCCCGGGGGGAGGCGAGGGAAGCGCGCGCCGGGGGAATCACTTCCGGCCGCCCGCGGCTCTGGGCGGTGTCGATGGTCCGCAACGAGGCGGACATCATCGAGGCGTTCGTTCGCCACAACCTGTCCGTGCTCGACGGGATGGCGGTCATCGATCACGGCTCGGTCGACGGCACGCTCGCGATCCTGCGCCGGCTCGGCGCGGAGCGGCTGCCGCTGGTCCTGTTCGAGAACGACATGCCGGGGTACCTGCAGGAGCAGATCACGACGTCGGCCGTGCGGCGAGTCCTCTCGCAGTTCGGTGCCGACTTCGTGTTCGCGCTCGACGCCGACGAGTTCCTCAAGGTGCCGGAGCGGGACGGCCTCGACCGCGCGCTCCTCGCGATCCCGCCGCGGATGCACGGCGTCCTGCGCTGGCTCACGTACGTCCCGAGCTTCGATCCCGCGCCGCGTGACATCGTCGGGCTCCTGCGCGGCGCGCGCCGGCTCGCGGTCGAGCGGCACATCTTCCACAAGGTCGTCGTGTCGCGCCACCTGATGGCGACGCCCGACGCGACGCTGTCGAACGGCAACCACTTCGTCGCGCCGCATCCGGACGCGACCCCGGAGAATTCCGGGCCCCACGCGCGCGTGCGGGACGCGTTCGCGGCAATCGCGCACGTGCCGATCCGCAGCGGCGCGCAGCTCGTCGCCAAGGTGGCGATCAAGAAGCTGGGGCGCATGGCCGCGAACATGGACTGGAATCCCGACGCGGCCTCGCAGTTCGTGTACGGGACGATTCGTTCGGGACGGGCGCTCGACGCCGCGACGCTGCTCGAGTACGCCGTCAACTGGTCGGTCGTGCGCGACAAGTGGCTGCCGGCGTCGTCGGTCGAGCTCGTCGACGACCCGTTCCTCGCGCCGATCGCGTTGAAGTACACGCCGCAGGGGGCGGCCGATCCGCTGCCGCTGGTGCTCGCGGCGACCGAGCGGATCGCGAGGCGGTTCGCCTCCGGCGCGGCCGCGCCGTCCCCGCGACCCGCCGGAGTTCCCGCGCCGTGATGCTGGTGGGCGTCGCGATGGTGCGCAACGAGGCGGACATCATCGAGGTCTTCGTCCGTCACAACCTGACCGTCCTCGACGGGCTCGTCGTGATCGACCACGGCTCGGCCGACGCGACGCTCGGCATCCTGAACGCGCTGTGCGGCGAGCGGCTTCCGCTCGTCCTGATGCGCAACGAGGCGGTCGGCTACCTGCAGCCGGCGATCATGACGCAGGCCGTGCGCCATGCGTTCACGAACCCGCGCGTCGACTTCGTGTTCCCGCTCGATGCCGACGAGTTCCTCAAGGTGTCGACGCGGCGCGAGCTCGAGCTGGCGCTCGCCGCGATCCCGCCCGACACCTACGGCAAGCTGCGCTGGCCGACGTACGTGCCGGACCTCGCCCGTCCCGCGCCGGACATCCTCGCCATGCTGCGCGGCGCGCGGCGCGCCGCCGCGGAGTCGCACGAGTTCGCCAAGGTGGTCGTGGGCCGGCATTTCCTGGCGGCGACCGACGACGTCGTCGCGCAGGGCAACCACTGGATCGAAGGACACCCGGACGCGCCCGTGCGCGGCCAGCGCAGGCACGTCGAGATCGTCGACCGCGTCGCCGCCGTCGCGCACGTCCCGATCCGCAGCGTCGAGCAGTTCATCGCGAAGGTGGCGATCAAGAAGCTCGGGCGGGTCGCCGCGAAGATCGACTGGAAGCCGGACGCGGCATCGCAGGTGACCTACGACGGGATCCGGTCCGGGGAACCGGTCGACGTCGGCGCGTTGACGCTGGCCGCGCACAACTGGTCCGCGCCGCGCCTCGCGTGGCGCGAGCTCGCGTCGCTGACGCTCGTCGAGTCGCCGTTCCTCGCCCCGGTCTCGCTCCGGTACACGCCTCCCGCCGCGGCGAACGCGCTGCCGCTGGTGCTGTCCGCCATCGAAAGGCTCGTCCGCCGCCTCGCCTCTGCGCGCGCCGCCGCGCCGGAACCCGCGCGATGAGGCTCGTGGGCGTCTCGATGGTGCGCAACGAGGAGGACATCATCGAGGCGTTCGTGCGCCACAACCTCTCGGTGCTCGACGGCCTCATCGTCGTCGACCACGGCTCCGCCGACCGCACGCCCGCGATCCTCGACGCGCTGTGCGCCGAGAAGCTGCGCCTCGTCGTGATGCGCAGCGACGCGGCGGGCTACCTGCAGGCGGAGATCACGACGTCCGCCGCGCGCGAGGCGTTCTCGCGGGGAGGCGCCGACGCCGTGTTCCCGCTCGACGCCGACGAGTTCCTCAGGGTCGGCTCGCGTGACGCGCTCGAGCGTTCGCTCGAGGCGGTGCCGCCCGGCCACTTCGGCCGCGTCGCGTGGCCCACCTACGTACCGTCGCTGGACGACGCGCCGGGCGACATCGTCGCGAAGCTCCGCGCCTCGCGCCGCATCCTGAGGAAGGTCGCCTACACGTCGAACATGTCGCGCAAGATCGCGCTCACGCGCCATTTCGCGCTCGAATCGTCCGCCACGATCACGATGGGCAACCACGACGTCCTCCTCGGCCGGAACCAGCGGACCTCGCCGCGCATGCCTTGTGTCGATCTCCCGGAAGACATCGTCGAGATCTGCCACGTCCCGGTGCGAAGCAGGACGCAGTTCATCGTCAAGACCGCGATCAAGCGCCTCGCCCGGGTTGCCGCCAACCGGGACTATCCGGGCGGGGCGCCGATCCGCCGGGCCTTCGATGCGATCGCACGCGGCCTGCCGCTGACCACGGAAGTGATGCTGATGTCCCACGTCACCTGGCACCCGAAGGACGAAGGCGCCGCCGCGTCGCTTGCGTACGCCACGGACGACGTCCCGATCATCGCGGACATCGCGCTGCGCCACACGCCCGCCGCGCCGGGCGATCCGCTCCCGCTCGTGCTGTCGGCGGTCGAGCGTCTCGTGCGCCGCGCGGCCCGGTCGACGGGCGGCTAGCCAGCGCCCGTCGACGCTCGCGGGGCACTCGCGCCCGCGTCGCGCAGTCCCCGGGATCCCTGCACGGGTCCACGCAGCGCGTTCATGCACGCGTACCGCTGTCGGGACGACCTGCGCTCCGCGGATGTGCCAACCGTTCGGGGCAATCCATCCGGGAGGCTGGCCTGGTTGCCGCCCCTGAATGCGCGGCCTGCCACGCCCGGCGCGCGGTGCCGCACCGTCGTCCCCGGCCGGCGCGTCGCGCCGCCGCGGACCCGTACAGGGCTTCCCTACAGCGCGAGGTCGCGCAGCAGCGCGTCGACGCGCGCGCTCACCGCCTCGTCCATCGCGATCGGCCGGCCCCATTGGCGCGCCGTCTCGCCGGGCCACTTCGCGGTGGCGTCGATGCCCATCTTGCTGCCGAGCCCGGATACCGGCGAGGCGAAATCGAGGTAGTCGATCGGCGTCGACTCGACGATCAGCGTGTCGCGCGCGGGGTCCACGCGCGTCGTGAGCGCCCAGACGACCTCCTTCCAGTCGCGGATGTCGACGTCGTCGTCGGTGACCACGATGAACTTCGTGTACATGAACTGGCGCAGGAAGCTCCAGATGCCGAACATCACGCGCTTGGCATGGCCGGGGTACTGCTTCCTCATCGAGACGACGGCCATCCGGTAGCTGCAGCCCTCCGGCGGCAGGTGGAAGTCCGCGATCTCCGGGAACTGCTTCTGCAGCAGCGGCACGAACACCTCGTTCAGCGCCACGCCGAGCATCGCCGGCTCGTCGGGCGGCTTGCCGGTGTGGGTCGAGTGGTAGATCGGGTCGCGGCGCATCGTCATGCGCTCGATCGTGAACACCGGGAAGCGCTCGACCTCGTTGTAGTAGCCGGTGTGGTCGCCGAACGGCCCTTCCGCCGCCGACTCGTAGCCGGTCGGATCGCCCGCGTCGGGCGCGAGATTCCCCTCGAGCACGATCTCGGCGGATGCCGGCACCTGCAGGTCGTGCGTGATGCAGCGGACGATCTCGGTGCGGCCGCCGCGCAGCAGGCCCGCGAACTGGTACTCGGACAGCGAGTCGGGCACCGGCGTCACGGCGCCGAGGATCGTCGCCGGGTCGGCGCCGAGCGCGACCGCGACCGGGAACGGCGTCCCCGGATGCGCGCGCGCGTGGTCGCGGAAGTCGAGCGCGCCACCGCGATGCGCGAGCCAGCGCATGATCACCTTGTCGCGCGCGATCACCTGCTGCCGGTAGATGCCGAGGTTCTGCCGCTTCTTGTGCGGCCCGCGCGTCACCGTGAGCCCCCAGGTGATCAGCGGCCCCGCATCGCCCGGCCAGCATGTCTGCACCGGCAGGCGCGAGAGGTCCACGTCGGCGCCTTCCCACACGACCTCCTGGCACGGCGCCGAGCGCCGCTCCTTCGGCGCCATGTCGAGCACCTTCATGAACAGCGGGCGTGTGTTCTGCCATGCGTCCCGGAGCCCTTTCGGCGGCTCGGGCTCCTTCAGGAACGCGAGGAGCCGCCCGACCTCGCGCAGGCTTTCGCGCCAGTTCGCCGGATCCGCGCCCATCGCGCGCGCGACGCGCTCCGGCGTGCCGAACAGGTTGCCGAGCACCGGGATCGTGCCTCCCGAAGGCCCCCGGAACGCTCCTTTCGGCGACTCGAACAGGATCGCCGGGCCGCCACGGCGCAGCACGCGGTCGCACAATGCCGTCATCTCGAGGCGCGGATCGACGCTCGCGCGCACGCGCTTGAGCTCGCCGTCGCGTTCGAGC
The DNA here is from genome assembly GCA_905339295.1 of Burkholderiales bacterium. GTDB lineage: Bacteria > Pseudomonadota > Gammaproteobacteria > Burkholderiales > Casimicrobiaceae > VBCG01. Next base: position 17,061 of record CAJPFI010000014.1, on the reverse strand, counting down.
TGGGCGAGGAAGTCGCGCAGGTCGCGGTAGGGCATGGCCGGATTCCGGGTACCGGGGGATTCTAGCGGTTCGCGTCCGGCCGAAGGCGGGAATCGCGGCCATCGCCTGGCATGCTGTCCCGCAGGTTCGCTCGACAGGTCACGGTCGACTCGGCCGCCATGCCGCGTTGCGCGGCCTTGACGTGTCCCCGGGGCACGGTTTCGGGCATCCGCCTTGCCCGACGACCGGTTTCATCCGTTCCTCCATCGTCGGAACCTGCGGGACAGCGCACTAGAATGCGGGCATGCCGACCCATGCAGCCTTCCTGCGCGCCCGCCGCGCCGTGTTCGCGATCGCGCTCGCGGGCTACATCCTGTCGTTCTTCCACCGCACCGCCCCGGCCGCGATCGCGGGCGAGCTCCAGAGCGCGTTCGACATCCCGGCCGCCGTGCTGGGCACGCTCGCCGCCACCTACTTCTATGTCTATACGCTGCTGCAGATCCCGGTCGGCGTGCTGGCCGACACCGCGGGACCGCGTCGGCTGCTCGCGGGCGGCCTGCTCGTCGCGGGCATCGGGTCGCTGGCGTTCGCGCTCGCCCCGACATGGGAGGTCGCGGCGGTCGGGCGAACGCTCGTGGGCATCGGCGTCTCGGTGACGTTCATCGCGATCCTCAAGATCAACGCCGTGTGGTTCGAGGCGCGGCGCTTCGCGACGCTGACCGGCGTCACGATGTTCGCCGGCAACCTGGGCGCGGTCGTCGCCGGCGCGCCGCTCGCGTGGATCGTCACGCTGGTGTCTTGGCGCTCGGTGTTCGTCGGACTTGCCGTGCTGTCGATCGCGCTCGCCGCGGCGACCTGGTGGCGCGTGCGCGACCGCCCCGAGATGCTGGGCTATCCGCCGGTGTCGCACGCCGCGCCCGCCGGCGCGAGGATCGACTGGCGCGCGGCGCTGTCGGACGTGCTCGCGAACCCGCTGACGTGGCCCGCATTCGTCGTCAACCTCGGCGTCGGCGGCGCCTACCTCGCGTTCGCGGGCCTCTGGGCGGTGCCGTGGCTGGAGCACGCGTACGGATACTCGCGCGTCGTCGCCGCCCAGCACACGAGCCTGCTCCTGCTCGGCGTCGCCGTGGGCGCGGTGGCGATCGGTGTCGTCTCGGACCGTCTGGGCAACCGCCGCGGCGTGATGCGGCTGTGCACGTTCATGTTCACGGCCTCGTGGCTGCCCTGGCTCGTGAACGCCGCGTGGCCGCTGCCCGCGACGCTCGCGTGGTTCTTTCTGATGGGACTCCTGATCCCCGGGTTCACGCTGTCATGGACGATCGCGAAGGAGGTGAACCGCGCCGAGCATTCGGGGATCGCGACCTCGGTCGTGAACACCGCCATCTTCCTCGGCACGGGCATCCTTCAGCCGCTCGTGGGCTGGGCGATCGACCGCGGCCGCGCGTCGGGCGACGCCGCGTCGGCCTGGCAGCTCGGCATCGCGATCATGGCCGGCGCGGCCGCGCTCGGTGCGCTCGCATCGCTCGCCGTCCGCGAGAAGAAATAGGGCCGGGGACCCTCGCGCCCGGACGGCCGGGCCACGCCCGAACCGCGGGAAAGTCGTCACCGTCCCCAGCGTCTGTCAGCGCTACCGGAAGTCCGGCGCCCGGGCTGCGCCGACGGACCTAGATCACGGCGTTCGACGCGCCATCCATCGGCACGATCGCGCCGGAAACGTAGCTCGCCGCGTCGGACGCGAGGAACACCGCGACGCGCGCGACCTCCTCCGGCGTGCCGAGCCGCCCGAGCGGGATGCGCTGCTGCATGCGCGCGAGCAGCTCGTCGGCGGACAGCCCGGTCATGCGCGCCTCCGCGGCGAGCCCCTCCTGCACTCGGCCGGTGAGCGTCGCGCCGGGATTGATCGCGTTGACGCGCACGCCCTTCGGGCCGTACGCCGCGGCGAGCCCGGCGGTCGCGAGCATCAGCGCCGCGTTCGCCGCGCCGCCGGGCAGGTGCACCGGATTCGCGACCTTGCCGCCCGATCCGACGATGTTGACGATCGCGCCGCGGCCACGCGCGGCCATCGACTTCACGACGATGTCGACCGGGTGGATGTAGCTGAAGAACTTCGCGTCCATCGCGTCGTGCCAGGCCTGCGGGGTGAGCTCGTCGGGCGGATGGCGCTTCGCGGCGCCGGCCGAGTTGACGAGCACGTCGATGGGCCCCAGCGCGCGCTCCGCCGCGTCGATCGCCCGCCTCGCCTCGCCGGCGTGCACGAGATCCGCGACGATCGCGATCGGCCGGTGCGCCGACGGCGGCATCGCGGCGAGCGCCGCGTCGAGGTTCGCGCGCGAGCGCGAGACCATCGCGACGCGCGCGCCTTCCGCGGCGAACGCATGGACGCACGCGAGGCCGATGCCCTTGCTCGCGCCGGTCACGACGACCGCCCGGTCACGCAATCCCAGTTCCATCGATGCCCCTTCGAAAAACGATATTCCGGCAATCGTCGGGCTGAAGCCCGACCCACGACACCATGCGCGAACGGAGCACCGCGGCGGTCCCGCTTCAGCCGGAGATCCCTGTGGGTCCGGCTTCAGCCGGACGCATTCCTCCGCGCGCGACCTCCTTCGATCCATTCCCCGAGCGCGCGCCACGCCGCGAGCTTCTCGGCAAGCGGCAGAGTGTACGCCGGGCTCGTCGAGGGCAACGCGACGGTCGCATAGCCGGCGTCGCGCCAGCGCGGAAGCGCCCGCGCGGCGGTGTTGCCGTTGAACGCGACCACTTCGATCCGCGGCGAGGCGCGCCGCACGCGCGCGACCTCGGCGCGCACGGCGTGGCGGATCGACTGGTCGCTCGACCCGTCGCGCTCGCAGGCGACGATCGTGTCCCACAGCGCGATTCCGTGCGCGCACAGGCGCGCGAGCCGGTCCGCGTAGGCCATCGCCGGCAACGGCTCGTCGACCAGCGCGCCCATCACCGGCCAGAAATGGTTGCGCGGATGCGCGTAGTACTGGCGCGCCGCGAGCGATGCGACGCCGGGAAAGCTGCCGAGCACGAGGACGCGCGCGTCTCGCGGCAGCACCGGCGCGAGCCCGCGAGAGCCCGCGCGCGCTACCCCGCCCGCGGCCATGCGTGGGCCCGCAGCGCGTAGTCGAGCGCCGTGCCGGCGAACACGGCGAAGCCAAGCCAGTGGTTGTGCAGGAACGCGCGGAAGCAGCGGTCGCGCTCGCGGCGGCGGATCAGCCAGAGGTGGTACGCCGCGCAGCCTAGCGCCGCGAGCAGGCCGAGGAAGTAGATCGGTCCGAGCGCCATCAGCCGCCCGACCCACACCATGCCCGCGATGTAGCCCGCGTAGCACAGGGCGATCGCCGCCACGTCGAAGCGGCCGAACGCGATCGCCGAGGTGCGGATGCCGATCCTCACGTCGTCGTCGCGGTCGACCATCGCGTACTCGGTGTCGTACGCGATCACCCACAGCAGGTTGATCGCGAGCATCGGCCAGCCGGGCCACTCGACTTCGCCGCGGACCGCGGCGAACGCCATCGGGATCCCGAACGAGAACGCGATGCCGAGGAACGCCTGCGGCACCGCGAAGAAGCGCTTGAAGAACGGGTAGGCGATCGCGATCGCGAGCGCGGCGACCGACAGCAGGATCGTCGCGCGGTTGGTGAACAGGACGAGCGCGAACGCGGCGAGCGCGAGCACCGCGCCGACGGCGAGCGCCTCGCGCGGCATGACCTCGCCGGTGACCAGCGGTCGGCCCTGCGTGCGCTTGACGTGGGCGTCGTAGCCCAGGTCGGCCCAGTCGTTGACGGCGCAGCCCGCCGACCGCATCAGGAGCGTGCCGAGGGCGAAGATCAGCACCAGCGACAGCGGCGGCGCGCCGCGCGCCGCGATCCACAACGCGGTCAGCGTCGGCCACAGGAGCAGCAGCGTGCCGATCGGCTTGTCGAGGCGCACGAGCCGTTCCCACGCGTCGATGCGCTGCGCGAGCGTGCGGGGCGCGGCGGAGGTGCGCTCGCCCGCCATGGAGGTCAGAAGGAGAGCGGCATCTGCTTGCGCAGCGCGCGCGGCGTCACGTCGTCGAGCATCGACTGCGGCGTCGGGAAGGCGAGGCGCACGCGCAACTCGCGCTTCATCCGGTCGTTCGACAGCCGCCTCGACTCGCTCATGAACGACAGCAGGATCGGCGCGATGCGCGACTCGGCCTCGTCCCAGCCGATGCGCGGCGGGCGCGGGAGACCGTGCGCGTCGGCGACCGCGTCGAACCACTGCCCCATCTTCAGTTCGGCGTCGTCCGTCGCGTTGTACGCGCGGTTCGGGCGGCCGTGAAACAGCGCCGCGACCGCGACGCGCGCGAGGTCGTCGGCGTGGATGTGGTTGGTGTAGACGTCCTCGCCGTCGACCAGCACCGGCGTGCGCTGCCGGATTCGCTCGAGGGGAAGCCGCGACTCGGCGTAGATGCCCGGCGCGCGGACGATCGCGAGCGAGACGCCGTTGCGCGCGGCCCACGCGCGGAGGCGGTCCTCCGCGTCGACGCGCCGCCGCGCGCGAAGCGTCTGCGCCCGACGCGGTCGCGTCTCGGAGACGCGCGCGCCGGCGCAGTCGCCGTAGACGCCCGACGTCGAAACGTAGACGAAGCGCTGTGGTATCCTGCGCGCCGCCGAGAGTGCCGCGACGAGTCGCCCGGTGCGAGGGTCGCCGCGGCCTTCCGCCGGCGGTGGAGCGAAGTGGAGAACGGCGTCGGGTGCGGTGCGAAGGCGCGCCAGCGCGCGCAGGTCGTCGAGGTCGCCGACGATCGGGATCACGCCGTGCGCGCGGAGCCTCGCGACATCGTCGGCGCGGCGCGTGAGCCCGACGACGCGGGCTCGGTCGGCGAGGCGCCGCGCCGCGCGCATCGCGACATCTCCGCAGCCGACGATGAGCACGCGGATCATGCGCGGACGGCGCGCGAAGCCGCGCCGGATGCGATCGCCAGGACGCGCGGGATCACGATCGACATGACATTCGAGGTTACCATAAAGCCCGGCGGGCACGCGTTCGCGTGCGCCGACGACGAGACGGTCCTCGAGGCCGCGATGAGGGCCGACCTGCTGATTCCGTACGGCTGCCGCAACGGCGCGTGCGGAACGTGCAAGGGCCGCCTGCTGTCCGGCGAGGTCGACTACGGCCCGCACCAGCCCTCGACGCTCACCGACGACGAGAAGCGCGCGGGCTGGGCGCTGTTCTGCTGCGCGAAGCCGAGGTCCGATCTCGCGATCGAGGTGCGCGAGGTGCGCCGCGGAGGCGACATCCAGATCAAGCGCCTGCCGTGCCGGATCGAGGCGATCGACAAGCCCGCCGCCGACGTCGCGATCGTCAAGGTGAAGCTGCCGGCGAACGAGCGCCTCCAGTACCTCGCCGGCCAGTACGTCGACTTCCTGCTGAAGGACGGCAGGCGGCGCAGTTTCTCGATCGCGAATCCGCCGCACGACGACGCGCTGATCGAGCTCCACATCCGGCACGTCCCCGGCGGCCACTTCACCGACCAGCTCTTCACGCAGTTCAAGGGGCGCGAGATCCTGCGCCTCGAGGGCCCGTTCGGCTCGTTCTACCTGCGCGAGGAGTCCGACAAGCCGATGATCTTCGTCGCCGGCGGCACCGGGTTCGCGCCGATCAAGGCGATGATCATGCATGCGCTGCATCACGGCGTCGACCGGCCGATCGTGCTCTACTGGGGCGTGCGCTCGCTCGCGGACCTGTACCTGCGCGACCTGCCGGGTCAGTGGCAGTCGGCGCATCCGAACGTCACGTTCATCCCGGTGCTGTCGGATCCCGGGCCCGCGGACGCATGGCCCGGCCGCACAGGCCTCGTCCATCGCGCCGTGATGGACGACTTCCGCGACCTGTCGGGCTACCAGGTCTACGCGTGCGGCGCGCCCGCGATGATCGACGCCGCGCGGCGCGACTTCACGGCCGAGCGCAACCTGCCGCCGGACGAGTTCTTCGCCGACAGCTTCACCTACGCGGCGGAGGCCGACGCGCGCAAGTCGTGATCCTCGCGTCGCGCCGGGGCCGCGTCGCGGACGCGCCGCCGCCTGCGCGCCGAGCGCCGCGCCCAGAGTCTCTCGTGGAAGTGGTAGGCGATCGTGTTGCACGCGGGCTCCACCAGCGCCAGCACGCTGCCGACGAGGATGCTGCCGGTCAGGAGCCAGCCGAGCGTGAACGCGACCGTGAAATGGACGGCCGCGAACGAGAGCGTCTTGGCGAGTGCGGGGCTGATTCGGGGGCGCATGCGGCAATATGAGCGATTCGCATTCACAAAACAAATCATACTTTGCTATGTGATAGATAATCGTTATCTATGGCCCGCGCAATAGCGGGCCGGCGGACGCCATCCCGGGCGGCCCCGTGGAATGCCGGCGCGGTCGCCGACGCAGGTCCTCGGCGGCGCGACGCGCCGGAGGGCGACGATGGCGCGACGCCGCCCCGCCGGGTGTGGCATGCCCCGAACCCGACGGCGGCAACAGGGCCATCCCGGATCGCGTGTACCGGACGATCGGCGCATCCACCGGACGTGCGCCCTCCGGGCAAGGGCCGGTGTGCGCCCGAACGCTGCGTGGACCCGTGCCGCGATTCCCGGGAGGGCGGTCCCGCGGGTTCCGACGACACGGAGAACGGATTTCGCCATGACCCATCGGGCGAACCCGCGGGACAGGCCCTAGCCGAGTCGCGCTAGCAGCTCGTCCGGAGAGCGCCAGTCGGCGCCGCAGACCAGGCGCGGCAGCAGGAACCGCGAGTCGTCCGGCGCGACGGGTCGAGGCTCGCAGGTGAAGGCGGCCGCGCAGACCGCCTCGCCCAGCGCGGGCAGGTAGTCGCGCGCCAGGAACGCGTTGTGGTGGCCGTACGGATAGGCGAAGTACGGCGCGGCGCGCCCGGCCGTCGCGCGCGCGAGGTACGCGGCCGCGTCGCGTATCTGCGCGTCGGCGTCGGCGACGCTCGTCACCTGCGCGAAATCGCCGCGGGCATCGCGTGAATGCCGGACCGCGGGCAGCGCCGGGTGGAGGTGATCCCAGCTGTGGTTCGCGATCGCGATCATCCCGGTGTCGATCGCCGGCGACCACCACGCTTCGCCCATCGAGCCGGGCGCGAGCCACGTGTAGCGGGGATCGGCGTGCGCCTCCATCGCGAGGCGCGCCTCGGGCGACGCGATCACGAAGCTCGTGGCATGGAGCGCGGGCTGCGCATCGGGACGCCGCGCCGCGAACGCGCGCATCGTGTTCAGGAACCCGCGCTGCGTCCCGAATCGCGGATGGTCGACGTCCTCGACGTCGTACACCGGCCCGTCGTCGAACGTGAGCGCGACCTGCCGTTCGCGCGCGCCCTCGCCGTGCGCGCGCACGATGCCGGCGAGCGGCACGATGCGCCAGCCCGCGTCGGTCAGGACCTCGAGGTCGCGCGCGAGCGCCACGTGGTCGTTCGCCTCGTAGCCGGCCCCGACGACGTGATGCGAGTGGTAGGCGAGGATCGCGCGCGGCATCGGCAACCGGACCCGGCGACGACGTTACGCCAGCCCGTTCATCGGCTCGACGCCATCTCGCCGCGAGCGCCGTCCCGGGCCCCGTCGACCGGCGCGCCCAGCTCGGCGAGCGCCAGCCTGAGCGCCGCCGCGAGATGGGCGTTGGCCTCGTCGTTGCGCCCGAGCTGCGCGAGCATGCTGCCCAGCATCACGCGCGCACGCCAGTGGTCGTCGAGCGCGAGGCTTGCCTCGTAGTACGTCTGCGCCTTGCCCCACAGCTGCGCCCGCTCGCACATCCGCCCGAGCGCGCGGAGGAGCGTCGCGTCGCCGCTGTGCTGCGTGAGCCAGCGCTCGGCGGTCTCGAGCTGCCGCGCCGCGTCGGCGGAGCGGCACTCGGCGAACAGCGCGACCAGCGCCGGATCCCAGTTCCGGTCGAGGCTGCGCGTCAGGATCTCGATCGCGTCGCGGTCGGCGCCGAGGCGCGCGAACCTCGACGCCGCGGCGAGCGCCACCTTCGGGTGCACGCGGTCCGCCTCGGCGAGCCGGTTCCAGTAGTCGCGCAATCCGGCGGCGTCGTGCGCGAGGCCCGCCAGCGCCTCGGCCTGCGCGCTCGCGCGCACCATGGCGCCCTGTTCCGCGTCGTAGACCTTGCGGCGCACGAGCTGGTCGACGACCGCGGGAACTTCCGCCGCCCGCCCCGCCGCGTTGAGCGCGCGCATCGACAGGCGCAGCGCGGCGACGTGCGCGCCCGCCTCGCGCTTCAGATCGTCGAGCTTCGCCAGCGCCTCGACCGCCTGACCCTGCTCGAGCGCGAGCTCCGCCTCGAGCATCAGGCGCGGCACGTCGAGGCTCGGGACGCGCGCGTCCGCTCGCGCGAGCAGCGCCGCGGCGGCATCGAACTCGCGCATGTCGAGCGCGGCGCGCGCGCCGATGAGCGCGGGCAGCCCACCCGAGCGCGGCAGCGCCAGCGCCTCGTCGGCGAGCTGGCGCGCGCGGCCGTAGCGGCCCTCCAGCAGCGCGACCAGCGCGGCGTCCTGCTTCGCGCGCGCCCGGTCGAGTTGCTGGCGCGCACGGTGCGCGCGGACCTCGCGCGGCATCGCGGCGATGCCCGCGGCGACCCGCATGACCGCATGCAGCGCGAGGAACCCGCCGAACACGAGCAGCACGAACACGAACAGCGAGACCTCGACGCGAAGCGGGGGGACGACGAACTGCACGTAGCCCGCGTCGGTCCGCGCGAGCAGCGCGAGCCCGACCGCCAGCGCGGCGATCAGGAGGAAGGCGGCGAGGATGCGCATCGCGTACGCGTCAGGCGTCCCGGGCCGGGAGGGCGCGGATCACTGCCGGCCGCGTGGAAGAGGCGCGTCCGGCTGCGCCTCCTGCGCGATGCGCAGCGTCCGCGCCGCCTCCACGCTGCGCGTGAGCTCGGGCACCTCGACGGGCATCGCCACCGACGTCATCGTGGACAGCGACGCGAGCACCGAGGCCACGGGCTTCGCGCGCGTGTCGAAATACTGCCGCAGCCACGCGTCCGCAGCCTTCACGTCGGCGCGGAACGCGGACTCGTTGCGGGCGATCAGCGAAAGGCGCGCCGACAGCAGGCGCAGGCGCAGGTTCTCGCGCAGGTAATACTGCTGCGACGGCGACACGAGCGGCGCCGCCGGCCGGTCGCTCACGTCGACGCGCACCATGCCCTTGAGGTCGGTCCACATCTCGCGCAGGAACCGCGACCAGGCCGGGGCGTCGGCGAGCGGCGGCGCGGCGGCGGGCGCGGGCAGCCTCTCCTCGCGCGCGAGCGGCATCGCGTCGATCGACGCGATCGCGGCGTCGAGCTTGCCGGCGAGCCCCGCGGTGTCGACGTAGGGCATCGCCTTCAGCTTCTCCATGTCGGCGGCGATCGCGCGGCGCAGCGGCCCGAACTTCGGCCGGTCGATCCGCGCGAGCTTGCCGTCGGCGAGCTGGAGCGCCGCGAGCGCCGCCGGGACGTTCGCGGCGATCACGAGTTGCTGGCCGGCCAGCGAGAGCACCTGCTCGATCTCGACGACCGCGAGCTCGTCGCGCGACGGCGCGAGGTCGTGGTAGAGCGTCTCGAGCGCGGCCTGCTGCGACTGCGACTCGGCGAGCCGGGTCTCGAGCAGCGCGAGCTTCGCCTGCACCTCGCGCATCTCGCCTCCCATCTCCGCGTCGCGGGCCTTCGACTGCGCGGTCGCCGCGTCCGACGCGGCCAGCCGCGCCGCGACGTCGGCACGCAGCCCCGCCAGCTCGCGCTTCGCGTCGATCCAGGCGGCGGCGGCGGCAAGCGCGACGAGCGTGATCGTCGCCCAGGCGAGCCTCCGCCCGGGTCGCGGCGCGGGCGCGCGTGCGCGCGCGTCGGCACCGGGTTCCTCGACGCGATCGGGGGGGGTGCTCACAAGGCGGATTCTAGCAGCGGGGTGGGCCCGGTTCCGGCGCCGCGTCGCGGGGCGCCCTCGATCCGATGGGATTACAATGCCGGTCGCGCGTCACCTCCGGCGCGCCTCCTCTTTTCCCCCGGTGAACGGCCTCACGTTGCTCGCGCTGATCGCCCTCGCGATCGGCATCGTGCTCGCGTACCGGGCGGGCCGGATCGCGGGCCGCCGCGACGCGCGCGCGGACGAGGCAGGTCCGTTCACGCAAGCCGCGATCTCCGACGCGCGCGGCGCCCCCGCCGCCGGGGCTCCTCCGGCCGCGGCGTCCGACCACCTGCCCGAACCCGCGCCGCCGGCGGACGACGCGATCGCGGCCGAGAGGTCGCGCCTGATCGTCGCCGGCGAGGCCGAAGCGTCGCGGTTGCGCGCCCGGCTGGTCGACGCGGAGGCGGAGCGCTACTGCCTCGCGGCGTTCGCGGAGGAGCGCCGTTCGCTGCTGGCGGCGCTGGCCGATGCGCGCGCCGAGACGGCCCGCTACCGCGCGCTCGTCGTCGACTTCGAGACCAACGCGCCGTCCACGCTGCTCGGCGGGCCCGGGTCGCCCGACGACCTGAAGCTCATCGTCGGCATCGGCCCGATGCTCGAGCGCATGCTCCATCAGCTCGGCGTCACGTCGTTCCGCCAGATCGCGCACTGGTCCGAGCGCGACATCGACGCGTTCGACGCGAAGCTCGCCGAGTTTCCCGGCCGCATCCGCCGCGACGGCTGGGTCGTGCAGGCGCGCGCGCTGCACCAGAGCAAGTACGGCGAGCGGGCATGACGAAGGCCGCGGATGCCGGCCGCGCGGTGACGCATTCGCTGTCGCACGCGTACCTGCCGATGGCGATCCTCGCGCTGATATGGGGCTGCAACTGGCCGGTGCTGAAGCTCGGTGTCAGCGAGCTGCCGCCGCTCACGTTCCGCTCGGTGACGCTGCCGTTCGCCGCGGTGGGCCTGCTCGCGATCGCGCGCGCGTCCGGGGAATCGATCGCGATCCCGCGCGCCTGGTGGCCGCGTGTCGCGGCGCTCGCGTTCTTCAACATCGCCGGCTGGAACGGCCTCGTTCTGTTCGGCCTGCAGCAACTCCCTGCCGGACGCAGCGCGATCCTCGCCTACACGATGCCGGTGTGGGCGACGCTGGTGGCGCTCGTCGTGCTGCACGAGCCGATGAACCGGCGCAAGGTGACCGGCCTCGTGCTGGGCATGGTCGGCATGGCGCTGCTGCTGGGCGAGGACTTCGCGCTGATCCGGCGCAGCCCGTTCGGCGCGATGATGATCCTCGGCGCGGCGATCCTGTGGTCGATCGGCACCGTGCTGCTGCGCAAGTGGAAGCCGCCGATCGCGCAGAACACGCTTTCGGGCTGGATGATGCTGCTCGGGTGGGCGCCGCTGGCGGTCGCCGCGCCGTTCTTCGACGACGTCGGCCTCGGCCGCTTCGCGAGCGTCTCGCCGCTCGCGTGGTTCGCGATCCTCTACAACGTCTTCCTCGCCGGCATGCTCGCGCACTGGGCGTGGTTCACGCTCGCGCGCACGCTGCCGGTCGCGGTGTCGGGGCTTTCGTCGCTGCCGGTGCCTGTGGTCGGCGTGTTCGCCGGCATGGTCGTGCTGGGCGAGCGTCCCGGGACGGCCGAGTGGCTCGCGCTCGCGTTCGTGCTCGCGTCGCTCGCGGCGGTGCTGTGGCCCGGCCAGTCCGCATCGAAGACCGTGCCGATGCCCTCCGCGGACCCGTAGGCGCGGGACGCGCGCGTTTCATCGTGGGTCGTGCCGCGAGCAGCGCTCGAGCGCGGCACGTGGGAGCTGCTCGGGAAGAGCGGCGTCGTGGCGTCGCGGCTGCGCAACACCCTGGCGCTGCTGCGGCGCGCGGAGGCACGCCGCTTCGTCGCACCGGCCCGGGTGACGCGGCGCCCGTCAGCGCGTCGCGGCGTCGATCGCCGCGTAGTCGCGGGCGAGGCCGACCGGCACGCCGGTGCGCGCGGAGTCCTGCACCGCGAGCGTCGCCGCGAGCGTGCGCGCGCCCTCCTCGCCGGAGACGATCGGCGCCTCGCTCCCCTCGATCACCGCGCGCAGGTGGCGGACCTGCTCGACGAAGGGATCGCGGTCGACGATCTTGAGCGGCCCGGCGGAGATGGGCTCGTTCCAGTTCGCGCGCGCGGCGTCCCGGTGCGACCAGACGCGCAGCACCGGGAACTCGAGCGAGCCCGCCGTGCCGACGAAGCGGTAGGCACTCTCCCCCGAGTACGGGAAGTTCGGGCTCTCGCCCAGCCCCTGCTCGATCGTCCAGGGGCTCGCCGCCGCGTCGCTGCACAGGATCGTGCCGAGCGCGCCGTTCGCGAACCCCAGCACGGCGGCCGCGGTGTCCTCGACCTCGAAGCCGCGCATCGCGTGGCTCACGACGCCCGAGACGCTCGCGATCTCGCCGCCGAGGAAGCGCAGCATGTCGATCTCGTGGATCAGGTTGATCAGGATCGGGCCGCCGCCCGCGGTGCGCCGCCAGGCCGTGTCGAAGTACGGATCGGGCTTGCGCGCCGCCCACAGGAGGCTCACGCCGACGAGCCTGCCGAGCTTCCCGTCCGCGATGATCCGCCGCGCCTCCTGCGCCTGCGCGTGATAGCGGCGGTGGTGCCCGACCAGGACGCGCACGCCGGCGCGCTTCGCCTCGCGCAGCAGATCGCAGGCGAGCGCGACCGTGTCGGCGATCGGCTTCTCGACGATCATGTGAACGCCAGCGCGCGCGCAGTCGACGCCCATCGGCACGTGCAGGCGGTTGGGTGTCGCGATCACGACGGCGTCGGGCTTCGCCGCGGCCAGGAGCTCGCGATGCGACGCGAAATACGGCACCCGCAGCGACGCGACGTACGGATCGTCGGCCGGCAGCGTGTCGGCGACGCCGACGAGCTCGGCTTCGGGCGACGTCTCGATCGTCGCGACGTGCCGGCGGCCGATCAGTCCGGCGCCTACGACGCCGATCTTCAACCGGGCCACGATGCCTCCGGGTTCGACCGTCCCGAGTCCGGCGCGCGCGTGCGGGACATCGCGCGCGTCAGGCAAGCTCCGGGATCAGCGTGAGCGGCGGCTTGCCGGCGAACCACGCGTCGAGGTTCGCCTTGCACAGGTCGCCCATCGCCTGGCGCGTCTCGCGCGTCGCGCTGCCGACGTGCGGCAGCAGCACCACGTTGTCCATCGCGAGGAGCGCCTTCGGCACGTGCGGCTCGTCGGCGAAGACGTCGAGGCCGGCGGCCTTGATCGTGCCTTCCTCGAGCGCCCTGACGAGCGCCGGCTCGTCGATGATCGACCCGCGCGCGATGTTGACGATCGTGCCCTTCTTTCCGAGCGCCGCGAGCACGCCTGCGTCGACCAGGTTCCTCGTCGCGGCCCCCCCCGGGCACGCGACGATCAGGAAATCCGACTCCGCCGCGAGCGCCTTCAGGTCGGGAACGAAGCGGTAGTGCACACCGGGCTGCGCCTTGCGTCCGGTGTAGGCGATCCGCATGCCCATCGCCTCGAGCCGCCGGCCGATCGCCTTGCCGATGCGGCCCAGGCCGAGGATGCCGACGCGCCTCTCGCCGAGCCGGGTCGTGAGCTCCGGACCCTTCGTCTCCCACTCGCCCGACCGCACGAACCGCTCGGCCTTCGCGAAACCGCGACCGGTCATCAGCACCAGGCCGACCGCGACGTCGGCGACGTCGTCGGTGAGCACGTCCGGCGTGTTGGTCACCTTGATGCCGCGCTTGCGGCAGTAGTCGACCGGCACGCCGTCGTAGCCGACGCCGAACACCGAGATGATCTCGAGCTTCGGCAGCTGGTCGAGAAGCTCGGTCGTCGTCACGGTGCCGCCGCCCTGCACGAGGCCACGGATGCGCTGGCCCTCCGCCGCGAGCAGCCCCGGCTTGTGGCTCGACTGGTACCAGTCGTGGCAGCGGTAGTCGGCCCTGAGGGGATCGTAGAGGAACGGCGGCAGCGGTGCGGTGACGATCACGTCCGGCGCGGGCATCGGGTCAATCCTCTTCGGTCGTCGTTCGGGCGAGCGCCCATTCTAGCAATCCGGCGACGAGTCCCGCGTCGCCGCCGGGCGTGAGCCGCGCGTCCAGCCCGAGCGCGCGCACGCGATCGGCGATGCGCGGATGCGGCACGAACGCCGGAATGCGCGCCAGCAGCGCGCGCCCGTCGTCACCGGCCGCCCGCACCAGGTTGTCCGCGCCTTCGGCGGACGTCAGCGTCAACGCGTGCGCGCGGCCTTCGCGCAGCACGTCGAGGAGCCCGCGCGCCTCGCCGGCGGGCGCCGCGCGGCGGTAGCAGCTCACGGACTCGACCGTCGCGCCGCGCGCGGCGAGCGTGCGCGCGAGATGCTCGCGGCCGCCGTCGCCGCGAAAGACGATCGCACGCCTGCCGCGCACGTCCGCGAGCTCGGGCAGCGCGAGGAGGCCCTCGCTGTCGAAGCTGGTTTCGGGAACGCGCGCGCCGGGAACGCCGACGCTCGCGAGCGCTTCCGCGGTGCCGGGACCCGGCGCGTACGCCTGCAGTCGCGCCGGCCAGCGTCCCGGCGCCGGCGCGCCGTACTCGGCCGCGTTCGCCGAAACGAAGAACGCGAGATCGTAGCGATCGAGCTCCAGGTGCACGCGCGCGAGCGACGCGGAATCGTCGGGCGGCAGGATCACGATCGCGGGCCACGCGATCGGCGTCGCGCCCAGCGCCGCGAGCTTCTGCGCGAATGCGCCCGCCTGGCGCGCGGGTCGCGTCACGACGACGCCGATGCCGGAAAGCGGTCCGCGCGGCGGCTCGCGCGGCGCGAGCGGGTGGAACGTCATCCCGCCGTCAGCCGCGCCGCGCCGCGCGCGAGGAAATCGTCGGCGAGCGCGCGCCCGAGCGCCTCGGCGGCGTCAGTGTCGTCGACCGGTTCGGCGACCTCGCCTCGCAGCACCTCGCTCCCGTCGGGGGCGGCGACGAGGCCGCGCAGCCACAGCCGGTCGCCCATCCAGTCGCCGTGCGCCGCGATCGGCGTGTGGCAGTTGCCGGAGAGCATGCGCGAGAACGCGCGCTCGGCGGTGGACGCGAGCGTCGTCGCCCGGTCTCCGAGCGCGGACAGCACGTCGACGAGATCCGGGCGGTCGGCGCGGCATTCGATCGCGAGCGCGCCCTGCCCGACCGCCGGGAGGCTGTCCTCGGGGTCGATCAGGTCCGCGATGCGGTCGCCGAGGCCAAGCCGCTTCAATCCGGCGGCCGCCAGGATGATCGCGTCGTACCGGCCCTCGTCCAGCTTGCGCAATCGCGTGATGACGTTTCCGCGCAACGGCTGGACGACGAGCGACGGATGGCGCTCGCGCAACTGCGCCTCGCGGCGCAGGCTCGACGTCCCGACGACCGCGCCCGGCGGCAGGCCCGCGAGCGTCGCGTGACGATTCGACACGAACGCGTCGCGCGGGTCCTCGCGAGCCGTCACCGCCGCGAGGACGAAGCCGTCGGGCATCTCCATCGGCAGGTCCTTGAGCGAGTGAACCGCCAGGTCGGCCCGCCCCTCGGCCATCGCGACCTCGAGCTCCTTGATGAACAGCCCCTTGCCCCCGATCGTCGCGAGCGGGCGGTCCTGCACGCGGTCGCCCTGCGTCGTCATCCCGAGCAGGTCGACATGCGTGTGCGGATACAATCCCGCGAGCCGCGCGCGAACGTGCTCGGCCTGCCATAGCGCCAGCGCGGATTCGCGCGTCGCGATCACGAGGCGGCGCGGCGCCGGGAAGGAGGTCATCGAATCGTGGGCCCGGAACGGACGGTACGCGCCAACCGATCGAGGCGTCGAGCGCTGCTGACGATTCTAGCACTCGCGGCGACGGGAGCCTCGGTGGTCGCCGGGGCGCAGGACGGAACGCGCATCGACGCGCCGCGCCGCCGTTCGTCGCGCGAGCGCGCCCACGCGCTCCCGCCCGCCGCCGATCTCGGCGCCGACGGCGTCGCGAGCCGCGAGCGGCGCGTCCCGATACTGCTGTTCTTCGACCGCGACGACTGCCCGTACTGCGAGCGAGCGCTGCGCGAATACCTCGTGCCGATGAGCGGCGAAGCGCCGTGGCGCGACGACGCACTGTTCCGACAGGTCGAGGTCGACCGCGACCTGCCGCTGCGCGGTTTCGACGGGCGCGCGACGACGCACCGGGCGCTCGCCGCGCGCTACGGCGCGACGCTCGCGCCGACGGTCGTCGTCGTCGACGCCGACGGCAACCTGCTCGCGGAGCCCGTGGTGGGCCTGCTCACCGCGGACTTCTACGGCGCGTACCTCGGGAGTGCGCTCGCGGACGCGCGTGCGAAGCTGCGGCATTGAGCGCGAGGGCGTCGGGCTGAAGCCCGACCCACAATCTCCCGCCTCTGCCTGTGGGTCGGCCTTCAGGCCGATGCCTTCCTCTCGTCGCAGCGAATTCCGTCGGTTCGGAAACGATCGGGACGTGAGACAGGGGCGGCCCGGTCCGCACCGAAAGATTCACTCGCCCCGGGATCCCGTCGCGCGAATGACCGGCGCCCAGCGGGCGGCGTCCGCCGCGGAGATCGCCGCGCGTTCGCCCGGCGTCGTCCCGGTCGGCTCGAAGCCCTGGCGGACCAGTTGCTCGCGCACGCGCGGCACGCGCAGCGCGACAACGATCGCACACGCGATGAATGAATACGATGCCTACGCGTTCTGGACGAAGGCGAAGTAACGCCTCCCGCGCGTCACCCCGCCTCGGGCGAACGACGCCGCACGGCATCGCGCCCGCCGCCTTCAGATCACCGCCCCCGCGGCATCCGCGAGCGCGACGAACTCCGCGACCGACAGCGTCTCGCCGCGCCGCTGCGGATCGACGTCGGCAGCGGCGAAAGCCTGCGGCGACACGAGGTCCGACAGCGCGTTGCGCAGCGTCTTGCGCCGCTGCCCGAACGCGGCGGTGACGACACGCGCGAAGCGCGCGCGGTCGGCGATCGGTGGCGCGGCGGAGCCGAGCGGGACGAGGCGCGCGACCGCCGAGTCGACGGTGGGCGGCGGGCGGAACGCGCCCGGCGGCACGGTGAACAGGCGCTCGATCGCGAACGTCACCTGCAGCATCACGGTGAGCCGCCCGTATTCCGGCGTCGCGGGCTCCGCGGTCATCCGCGCGACGACCTCCTTCTGCAGCATCACGGTCAGGTCGTGAAGGGCACCCGCCTGGTCGGCGAGGTGGAACA
>CAJPFI010000013.1 GCA_905339295.1 Burkholderiales bacterium | reverse complement strand
CGCGGGCCGTGCCGAACACCGTCATCGTGTAGCTGCCGATGCTCGTGGCGAGTTCGCTGCCGCCGCTCGTCAGCGTGTGCGACTGCACCAGCGAGTGCGCGGCGAAGGCTTCGTCGAGCATCATCCTGGGCGTCTCGCGCGCGCGGAAGTCGAGCAGCTCGCTCACCTTGTCGGCCAGCACCGCGGGGTCGGCCTCTTGCGGGCCTTGCACGATGTGCGCCCGCTGACCCGACGACACGGCATTGGCGTCGTCTTGCGGCGCGGAGCGCGCGTCGTCGAACAGGCTTGCGACCGTCAGGCGCAGCGTGTCGTCGTCGAGCCGGGTGAGTTCGGTGCTCGCCTTGCGTCCGTCGATCAGGCCCAGCAGCGAGAGCTTCTGCGTCTCGGTGCTGCGCAGCAGGCTCGCTTCGTTGTGGTTTACGTTCAGCTCGTCCTGCCGACCGAGCGCAACGCCGACCTGCACCTGCTCGAAGCCCTGCGAACGCATCGCCTCGAGCGCGCGCTGCGCCGTGTCCTGGAGGTTCACCGTCTGCATGTCATTCGCCTCCCAGGTGCGCTTTGGCACGCAGTGCGGGCCCGCCCATCGAGACCACCATCGGCTGCTTCTTGCCGCAGTAGCCGGAGCAGTTCCACACCATGTCGTCGGACACCGCGTCGACGCTTTGCAGCACCTTCAGCGCCGAGCCCGAGATGGTGGTGTCGCGGATCGCGCGGCCGATGCGGCCGCCGCGGATCTCGTACGCGAGGTTGACGCCGAACATGAACTCGGTGGTCGAGTCGGCCTGCCCATTGGACGTCTTCATCAGCAGGTAGCCGTCGTCGACGCCGGCGATCATGTCGTCGAGCTTGTGCGTGCCGGGCTGGATCGCGGTATTGCGCATGCGCACCAGCGGCTCGTCGTTGGGCGCGTAGGCGCGTGCGCTGCCCGTCGGCGCGATCTGCAGGCGCGCCGCCGTCTCGCGGCTGTTCATGAACTCGGTCAGCATGCCGTCGCGGATCAACACCGCGTCGCGCGCCGGCACCCCTTCGTCGTCGGCATAGACGGGGATCAGCGTTTCGGCGCCGCCGAAGCTGTGGGCGAAGTCGATCATCGTGATCAGGTCGCTCGCCACGCGCTGCCCGACCAGGTCGCCGGTGACCGAGCCGCCGAGCACCAGATCGGCTTCGCAGGGGTGGCCCATCGCCTCGTGCGCAAGCATGCCGGCGAGTTCGGGCGCCAGCACGACGGTGTGCATGCCGCCGCGCGGCGCCACCGCATGGCGCTTGGCCTGCAGGTGCTCGTGCAGCCGGTCGAGCCGCGGCGCCAGCGTCTGCAGCGAGAAGTCCAGGTCGGCGAGGCTGCCCTTGTTCGACAGCGGCTCGAAGATCTCCACCGGCGCGCCGTGTTCGTCTTCGGCCATCAGCGTGATGTAGCACAGCGCGCGCTGGATGGTGCTGAAGACGTGGCTGCCGGTGCTCGTCTGCAGCCACTTGCCGTGGTACTCGTCGCTGACCAGGAACCGCGTGGACTTGAGTGTGGGGTAGCGCCCGGCGCAGTAGGCATGCAGCTCGGCCAGGCGCTCGACGCATTCCTTCTGGCCGAGCGGCGCCTTGTCGGGCACGGGATGTTCGCCGCGGTAGGTGCCACCGGGCAGCGGCAGGGCGGCCTTGGCGCCGAAGCGCGACATCGCCTGTGCGTTGCGGCCCGCCTTGTCGGCCACACGCCGCAAGCTGGCCTCGTCGGTCGCCGGCGACGAGGCGAAGCCCCAGTAGCCGTCGCGGTAGACACGCGAACTGACGCCGCCCTCGACGCTGCGGCTGTTGACGGCGAGGCTGCCGTCGATCATCAGCATGCGCGTCTTGCGCAGCTCGTGGCGGCGCGTTTCGGCATAGGCGGTGTCGGCGAGCGGCGGCGTGGCGAGCTGGTTCATGCAGCGGTCCTTCGATCCAAAGCGTGCGCGGATGATAGGCAGGCTGCCCGTCGTGCGCCGCCGGCGTGCCGGAGAGCCCCTCGCGGCACCGCCGCCATTGCAGAGATGCCGCGACCGCGCAGGCGTCAAATGCAAACCGGCCGCAGCACACCGCGGTGCAACGGCCGGCAGGGCACCTCGCGAGGTGCAGTCGAGCAGGCGGCTCAGGTCAGAGCGCCGCGTCCTTCAGCTTCTTCAGCGCGCGCGTCTTGATCTTGACGGTGGCCGGCTTGGCGGCGAACACGCGCTCCTGCTTGGTGAACGGGTCGATGCCGGTGCGCTTCTTCTTGGCCGGCACGTTGATGACGTTGACCTTCAGCAGGCCCGGCAGCGTGAACGAGCCCAGGCCCTTCTTGTTCACCGACGCGAGGATGGTGGCCTCCAGCGAGGCGATGATGGCCTTCACGGCCTTGATCTCGACGGCCGCGAGGTCGGCGAGGTGCGTGATCAGGCTGGTCTTGTTGAATGCCGTCTTGATCGGCTTCACGGCCACGGGGGCCTTTGCCGGTGAGGCGGCCTTCTTTGCCGGGGCGGCCTTCATCGCCTTCTTGACGGGAGTGGCCTTCTTTGCCGCGGCCTTGGTCGTCGTCTTCTTTGCAGTTGCCATGAGATAGGTGTCCTTTTCGTTGAGAGTGCCCACTTTGAGGGCCGGGCGCATTCTAGGCGCGCGGCTGCTTGTCGCGACAATGGGCCATGCCGGCACTGCAGCGTTCGCGCGCTCGTTGGCACGACCCCTGTCTCCCTTTCGACCATGCGCAACGAACTGAAGATCCTGGAACAGCGCTGGGGCTTGGCCCTTCAGAGCGCCGCCTTCGGCGTCTGGGATCTGGACCCGGTCAACGAACGCGTGCTCTATTCGCCTGAATGGAAAGCCATGCTCGGCTACGGCCGCGCTGACGAGCACGACAGCACCGCCGTGTGGCGCGGCCGCGTCCATCCCGACGACCTGCAGCCGATGCTCGACAAGCTGCTTGCGTACCTGGAAGGCCGCACGGCCAGCTACGAAGCGGAGTTCCGCCTGCGCGCTGCCGACGGTTCCTACCGCTACGTGCTGTCGCGCGGGCGGATCGTCAAACGCGATGAGCAGGACCGGCCGCTGCGCATGATCGGCACGCTCACCGACCTCACCGACCGGCGCGAAGCCGAAGCGCTGCGCGTGGCGCGCGACCGGGCCGAGGCCGCGCATCGGGCGAAGGCGGAGTTCCTCTCGCGCATGAGCCACGAACTGCGCACGCCGCTGAACGCCGTGTTGGGTTTCGCCCAGCTGCTGTCACAGCGCCTAGGCAGGGCGGATGCCGAGGAACAGCAGCGCCACATCGACCACATCGAAGAGGCCGGCTGGCATCTGCTGTCGATGATCGACGACGTGCTCGAACTCTCGCGTGTGGAGAGCGGCGAGCTCGAGGTCGACATCGCCCCGGTGGCGATCGCGCCGCTGCTGGATGCGGTGTGCGCGGCGATGGCGCCGAAGGCGCAGCGGCGCGCGGTGACGATTCGGCCGGTGGCCGGGTCCGCAGGCGTCGTCGTGCTGGCCGACCCGGCACGCCTGCGGCAGGTGATGACGCACCTGCTGAGCAACGCCATCAAGTACAACCGCGACGGCGGCTCGGTGACCATCGCGCTGGCGCTCGACGCGGGCCGCTGCCGCGTATCGGTGAGCGACACGGGGATCGGCATCTCGGCCGAGCAGATGCAGCATCTGTTCGAGCCCTTCAACCGGCTGGGACGGGCGAACACGCAGACCGACGGCGTCGGCGTTGGCCTGGTGCTCAGCCGCTGGCTGGTCGAGAAGATGGGCGGCGAGCTGCGCGTCCAGAGCATCGAAGGCGCTGGTTCGACGGTCACGCTGGAGCTGGCCGCGGCGCCCGACGCGGCACGCTGATGCAACTCACGCGAGCGCTGCGGCCACCCGCGCCAGGCAGCGCCTGTAGCGTTCGTCGACGCGGTTGGCGAACCATTGCGTCGTCAGCTTGCGGGTGATCTTGGGGCTTTTGAGCGTGATGCGCGGAATCACGGCACGCGGCAGCGCGCGGCCCTCGAGCCTGTCGGCCAGCGCGAACACGCGCTCGTAGAGCGTGCTGCGCTCCAGCGCCTCGCTCGCCCCCAGCTCGAGGTCGCGACGGATCGCCGCGGGGCTCATGTCGAGCCGCTCGGCCAGCACGCGGGCGGCGAGTTCGGTGCTGCCCGGGTCGTCGCGGCCGCTGTCGTGGCGAACCAGGTCGCCGTCGAGCGTGAGCGGGATGCCCGACAGCGTGCTGATCGCGTTCTGCAGCGCCGCATTGCGGCTGGCGTAGTGGCCCGCATTGAAGTCGGCGAAGCGGTAGAGCGGGCGGTCGTAGGACGCCGGATAGTCGAGCAGGTGGGCGATGCCGAAATACATGCCACCACGCCGCGTGAACACCTCGCGCCGGATGCTTTCGTCGACCGGGTAGGGGTAGGGCTTGTCGGCGGCGTGGCGCTCGGCGAAATCGATGCTCACCTGCATCGGCCCGCCCGTGCGCACCGGGTTCCAGCCGGCGAACAGGCGCCGCCCCATCGGCACCATGCCGACGAAGTCCTCGAAGATGTCGCTCAGCTCCTTTTCGGTGCGCGCACGGTCGATGCGCTCGCTGTAGCTCTTGCCGTTCGGCGATTCGAGGCGCAGCGCGCCACGCACGAGCACCTGCGGCACGCCGGCGCGCTCGGCCTGCTGGTCGATCTGCCGCCAGGCGATCGCCGCCAACCCCGGCACGGCGGGATCGACCCGAAAGCCCGACTCCTGCTCGGTCACGGCAAGCGTCGCGCAGACGTTCTGCGGCGACGTCGCGATGCGCATCGCCGTCATGGCCGCGACGATGTCGGTGGCCCAGCCTGCGCGGTCGGCCACGTTCGGCGGCAGCAGCTCGCCGACCAGCGCCCGCGCCACGGCCGGGCGCATGGACAGCGCCTCGGCGGGCCGCTCGCGGGTGGCGCAGCCCGCCAGCAGCGCGGCGCCCAGCGCCAGCACGAAGCGTCTCGTTCCGTCAGCCAGCATCTTCAAATAAAGTCACCCGAACTGTCGATGTGGTCGCGTCCCATCCGTCGTGGAGGGAAGCAGGAGAAAGTGTCGATGATGAAGCAACGCGGAACTCGCCCGGGCAGGTCGCCATGACGGATGCAACACATCGTGCCATCTCGGCGGTCTGGCGCATGGAGGCGGCCAAGATCATCGCGATCGTCGCACGCATGGTGCGCGATGTCGGCGTGGCCGAGGAACTGGCGCAGGACACGCTCGTCACCGCCCTCGAGCAGTGGCCCGACAAGGGCATACCCGACAACCCCGCGGCCTGGCTCGTCGCGGCGGCGAAGCACCGCGCCATCGATTGGCTGCGCCGCGGCAAGCTGCTGGAGCGAAAACACGAGGAACTGGGACGCGAGATCGAGGTGCAGCAGCAGATCGCCTGGGCCGAAGCCGAGGGCGCTGCCGAAGACGACGTGGGCGACGATCTGCTGCGCCTCATCTTCACCGCCTGCCATCCGGTGCTGCCTCCGCCCGCGCGCGTCGCGCTCACGCTGCGCCTGCTCGGCGGCCTCGCGACCGACGAGATCGCACGGGCCTTTCTCGTACCCGAGCCGACCGTCGCGCAGCGCATCGTTCGCGCCAAGCGCACGCTCGCCGAGGCGCGCGTGCCGTTCGAGGTGCCGCAGGGCGACGCGCTCGCCGCGCGACTCTCGTCGGTGCTCGAGGTGATCTACCTCGTGTTCAACGAAGGCTATTCGGCAACCGCGGGCGACCACTGGATGCGGCCGCAACTGTGCGAGGAGGCGCTGCGCCTCGGGCGCATACTCGCCGAGCTCGCTCCGCGCGAGCCCGAAGTGCACGGCCTCGTCGCGCTGATGGAGATCCAGGCGTCGCGCTCGAAGGCGCGCGTCGGCCCGTCGGGCGAGCCGGTGCTGCTGCTCGACCAGAACCGCGCACGCTGGGACCGGCTGCTGATCGGCCGGGGGCTCGCCGCGCTCGATCGCGCCGAGCAGCTCGGCGGCGCGCTGGGACGCTACGCGCTGCAGGCCGCGATCGCGGCGTGCCATGCGCGCGCCGCGACCCCCGGCGAGACCGACTGGAAGCGCATCGCCGCGCTCTACGACGCGCTCGCGCAGGTCGCGCCCTCGCCGATCGTCGAGCTGAACCGCGGCGTGGCGATCGCCATGGCGTTCGGGCCGGCCGCGGGACTCGCGCTCGTCGACGCGCTGGTCGCCGAGCCGACGCTCAGGGACTACCACCTGCTGCCGGGCGTGCGCGGCGACCTGCTCGCGAAGCTCGGCCGGCGCGACGAGGCATGCGCGGAGTTCACGCGCGCCGCGTCGCTCACGCGCAACGCACGCGAGCGCACCCTCATGCTCGAGCGCGCGGCGCGGTGCGCGCGCGGCGAATGACCCGAGGACGCCGGCCGTGACCGCGAACGACCTCGACATCGACGTGCGCGTGCTGGGTCCCGCCGACGCAGCGCTCCTCGAGCGCGTCGCGGACGGCCTCATCCCCGACGACGTCGACTCGCCGCTCGCGGCGGCATTCCTCGCCGATCCCCGCCGGGTGCTCGCGGTCGCGCTCGCGGGCGGTCGGGTCGTGGGCATCGCGACGGGCATCCGTTCCTCGTCGGCGGGGACGCCCGCCGGGCTCGACGTCCGTGACATCGCCGTGGCGCCCGCGCTCCGCCGCCGGGGCGTGGGCCGGCGGCTCCTCGCGGCGCTGCTCGAGCACGGCCGTGCGCTGGGCTGTCGCGAGGCGCGCGCCGACGCCGGGCGCGACGACGTCGCGGTGCGCCGCCTGTGCGCGTCGGCCGGAGGACGCGAAGTGCCCGATCCCGTCGTGCGCGTCACCTTCGCGCTCTCGCCGCTGCGCTGACGGGCCGCGCGACGCCGGCGCGGCCGGGTCGGACGGGGATACCGCGCGCCACGCATCTCGGTCACAATGGGCGCCTGCCGAGGAGCGCCTGAATGAGCACGCAAGCCGAACGCGCCCGCGCGTTCCGCGCGTTGCACGAGCGCGAGGGAATCTTCGCGATCCCCAACCCGTGGGATGCGGGCACCGCGAAGGTGCTCGCGTCGCTGGGTTTCGAAGCGCTCGCGACGACGAGCGCGGGACTCGCGTTCGCGCTCGGACGTCCGGACGGCGCCGCCGCGGTGGGGCGCGACGAGACGCTCGCCCATGCCGCGGCGATCGTGCAGGCGACACCCCTGCCGGTGGCGGCCGACCTCGAGAACGGCTTTGCCGACGATCCGGACGGCTGCGCCGAGACGATCCGCCGCGCGGCCGCGGCGGGCCTCGTCGGCGGATCGATCGAGGACGCGACCGGGCGTGCCGACGCGCCGATCTACCCGTTCGCGCACGCGGTCGAGCGCGTGCGCGCGGCGGTCGCGGCCGCGCGCGCGCTGCCGTTTCCGTTCACGCTCACCGCGCGCGCCGAGAACTTCCTTCACGGCAGGACCGATCTCGACGACACGATCCGGCGCCTCCAGGCGTACGCGGATGCCGGGGCGGACGTGCTGTTCGCACCGGGCCTGCGGACGCGCGAGCCGATCGACGCGGTGGTCCGCGCGGTGTCGCCTAAGCCGGTGAACGCGATCATGGGCATCGCCGGGTCGACGCTCACGATGGCGGAGCTCGGGGAACTCGGCGTGAAACGCGTCAGCGTCGGGTCGTCGCTCGCGCGCGCCGCGTATGGCGCGCTGTTCCGCGCGGGGCGCGAACTGAAGGAGCACGGCACGTTCGGCTACGCGAACGACGCGACGCCGTACGCCGAGCTGAACGCACTGTTCTGCCGTTGACGTCCCGCACCTGCCGTCCCACGCACCGAAAAGGATAAAGCGCCATGAACCTCACGAAGATCGTCGGCATCGTCCTCATCGTCGCCGGCGCGCTCGGCCTCGCCTACGGCGGATTCAGCTACACGAAGGAAACGCACGACATGAAGATCGGACCGATCGAGCTGTCGGTCAAGGACAAGGAGTCGGTCAACATCCCGGTGTGGCTCGGCGTCGGCGCGATCGTCGCCGGCGGTCTGCTGATCGTGTTCGGCAGCCGCAAGCCGTGACGGGAGGAGCCGCCGCGGCTCGCGGCCCGGGCGGCACTCGACGCTGACGCGGGCATGGGTGGCGCCCCGGACGTCGACGCGCTCCTCGCCGCCGCGTGGAGCGAGCATGCCGAACGGCCGCGCGAGGTCGCCGACCGGCTGGCGGCGTCGCTGGACGCCGTCCGGTCGCCCGAACACGTCGCCGCGTTCGCGCGCCTCGCGACCCACGTGCTGGGCGAACACCTGGGCGAGTGGGAACGGGGCGTCTCGATGCTGGAAGCGCTGCGCGCGCTTCCGGCCTGCGAAGACAGCGGCGCCGCGGCCGGCGCGATCGCGCGCGGCATCGCCACGCTGCGATTCGCGGCCGGCGACGCCGACGCGCCGTCCGCGCTCTCCCCCGACGACCGCATCGCGGCGATCGCCGCCGCGTCGTCGGCGTTCGCGGGCCGGGGCGAGGTCAAGCGCGCTCTCGACGCGTACGCGCAGGCGCTCGCGCTCGCGGAGGCGGGCATCGCCGACGGATCGCCCGCTCTGCGCGCGCTCGCCGTCGGCGGCAACAACCTCGCCGCGGCGCTCGAGGAGCGCCGCGACCGCGACGACGCCGAGACGCGCGGCATGGTCGCCGCCGCGCGTTCCGCGCTGGCCTACTGGACGCTCGCGGGCACGTGGCTCGAGGAGGAGCGTGCGCACTACCGGCTCGCGCGGAGCCTCGTCTGCGCGGACGAGCCGCTCGCCGCGATCGAGAGCGCCGCGCGTTGCGTCGACGTGTGCAAGCGCAACAACGCGCCGCCGTTCGAGCGCTTCTTCGCGCACGCGGCGCTCGCGATCGCGCAGCGCGCCGCCGGCGACCGGGCCGCGTTCGAAGCGTCACGCCGGCATGCGTTCGCGCAGTACGAGCGGATCCCCGCCGACGAGCGCCCCTGGTGCGAGGCCGACCTGAAGGCGATGGCGGCGACGTGACTCCCCGGCGGCCTCCGGGCTGCCTCCGGGCGGGGCGAGGGCGCGCTCGAGGTCGTTCGCCGCGCGCCCGATTCGGGAGTACCCTTGCCGTTGCAACGCGTGTCTGCCGTCGCAGCGTGGAAGCGCTTCTCGTCCTCGTGGTCCTGCCGGTGCTGATCGGCGCGCTCGCCGAGGCGTGGCTGCGCGACGCGAAGCACGCATCCCTGGCGGCGGCCGTGGGCGCGTCGCTCGCCGTGTGCATCACCGTGCAGGTGCTCGACCGCAACGAGAGCTGGAGCTGGCTCGCCGGCGCGCTCGTGCTGCCGCTGCCGGTCGCGCTCGCCGTCGGCACGGCGCTGTTCTGGTACGGCCGCACGCAGGCGCGCAGGCGCCGGCGGCGCGACGGAGCCTGACGGACCGGTCGCCGAACGGCAATTGCCTCGAGGTTCGCGCTGCGGCAGAATCCGCGGCGCCGCGCGGCGTCGCGCGTCCACTTTCTCCGGAGGCACACCATGGGGCTTCGCTTCCTGCGCATCGCCGTCGTCTACCTGATGGTCGGCGCCGCACTCGGGCTGTACATGGGCATGACCCAGAAATTCACGCTCGCGCCGGTGCACGCGCACCTGCTGCTGCTCGGCTGGGCGTCGCTGGCGCTCGCCGGCATCGTCTACCACCTGTATCCCGCCGCGGGCGCCACGCGGCTCGCGAAGGCCCACTTCTGGATCCACAACCTGGTCCTGCCGTTGTTCATGATCGCGCTCGCGGTGTTCCTGTCCGGCAATCCCGGTGCGGGGCCCGTGGTAGGCCTCCTCGCGATCGCGATGCTCGCGGGCCTCGTCTGCCTCGCGGTCAACGTGTTGGTGAACGCGAGGGCCGCCGGCTGAGCGGCGGCCGGGCGGGTCGATGTCGACGCCCGCCTCCGGACGCGGTCGGCGCGGACCGCGTGTCACCGCGTCGTCGCGCGCCTCCCGATCCGCGGAGGCGCCATGCGGGCGCGCGACCGCGGCGGCCGCCGAGGCCCCAGAGGCCCGGCGGGGCGGGATTCGCGTTCGCGCGGAGGGCGGGGCCGGCGCCGCCGGACCGTCCCGGGGGAACGGATCGCCGCCGGTCGTGACCCCGGCCACGTCGACGCGGCGTTTGTGCCAGAATCGCTGCGCGGATCCGATCGCATGCCGTCCGGCACGCGAGTGCTCGAGGGTCCGTGCGTCACCGCAAAGGCCGGTCCTCCGTGGGCAACGTCCTCGTCGCGCTGTTCGCCATCCTGCTGTGCCTGATCAACGCGGTCGTGTGGACGTTCGTCTCGGACATGCCGATCGCGGGGATCGGCTGGGTGTTCGCCGCCGCTTTCTGCTTCTACCTGCAGAAGTGGTCGCGGGGATAGCCGCGCTTCGTCGTCCCCGCGCGCCTCGCTGTCCGACACCGAACCCGACCCTGGAGCCCCGATGCCCGCCTACCTGATCGCCCGCGTCAACGTCACCGACTGGGAACGCTATCGCGAGTACATGAAGCTCACGCCGGCCGCGATCGCGGCGTACGGCGGGAAGTTCATCGTCCGCGGCGGAGAGATGGAGACGCTCGAAGGCCCCGCCGAGACGCACCGCGTCGTCGTCATCGAGTTCCCGAGCTACGAGCGCGCGAAGGCGTTCTACGCGTCCGCCGAGTACGGCGAGGCGAAGGCGAAGCGGGCCGGCGCGGCGACCGGGCAGTTCCTCCTCGTCGACGGCTTCGCCGGCTGACTGTCCCGCCGCCTCAGGCGGTGGCGAGCCGATGCTGCCGCTCGACGGCGGAGAGAGCGTCGTCCAGCGGCAGGCCTTCCTCGACGCGGTCCATGATCATGCGCTGCAGGATCGCGCCCAGCATCGTCACGTTGGGCGCCATCGGCTCGCGCACGAGCATCACCAGGCGCGTCGCGACCGGATCCTCGCCGAGCTGCGCGAGGTACCCGTCGAGGCTTCGGCCCGTCGCGAGCCAGTAGCAGAGGTCGCAGTTGACGGCGTACGCGCGCTGGACGATCGCAAGCCTGTCCGAAGACCTGCGTGAATACCTCGGCACCGTCCTCGCAGACGCCGCACGATCCGCGCCAACGCACGGAAGGCGGCCACCCTTTCCGCACAGCTCGCGCGCAGGTCATCCGGCATCGGGGCCGTGCCCGCGATCACGGCGTACGTGATGTCCCGGGGCTTCCGCCAGGTCTCCGCCGAGCCGCTGCGCTCGCCCGTCCCCTGCGGTGTCGCGATCGTCGACCCCCGCCCCCGAATCGTGTATCATTTCAACATTCGTTGAATTGTGCGGTTATGGGCGACCGTGGCGTCCGCCTCTCGTCCCGACGGTCCCGAAGGCGATGAACGTTCTCTTTCTCTGCACGGGCAACGCCTGCCGCTCGATCCTCGCCGAGGCGACCTTCAATCACCTGGCACCTCCGGGGTGGAGGGCAGTGAGCGCGGGCAGCCAGCCAGCCGGGCAGGTCAATCCGCGGTCGCTCGCGCTGCTGGCGCGTGAAGGCATCCCGACCGAGGGCTCTCACAGCAAGTCGTGGGACAACCTGCCCGCCACGCCGGACATCGTCGTCACGGTGTGTGCGAGCGCGGCGGGTGAAACGTGCCCCGCCTACCTGGGACCGGTGCTGCGAACGCACTGGGGCGTCGACGATCCGGCGCACGCCACCGGGACCGATGCTGAAATCGACGCTGCGTTCATGCGGGCGTATCGGGTTCTGCGCGCCCGCATCGAGGCGTTTCTGGCGCTGCCCCTCGAATCGTTGAAGCACGACAAGGCAGCGCTCAAGTCCGCGATGGACCAGATCGCCACCCTCACCGCTTGAAGGAGCTCCGTGATGAGCAGGATTCAGGCGTTCGACCCTGCCATGGGCTGCAACAAGGGGGGCTGCGGACCCGAGGCGGACCCGTCGCTGGCATCGAGCCCTGGGCGTGGATCGTCAACAACAGCGTCGCGGCGGCGCACCCGCGCTCGCCGTTGCTGCGCGAGCGCGCGGCCCACGAAAGGCGGGAGATCGATGCGGTGGCCACCCGGCACGCGCGGCGCTACGCGGTCGTCGCATTGATGCGCGAAGAGCCGGTCGGTGTGGCTCGGTTGCTGGACATGGCGGGCGGGCGCATGTCTCCAGCCGCCGTGGATCACGCTCGAACGCAGATCGCCGCAGGCGACATCGATTGACCTGGACAGGCGACACGGCGCGACCCTCCGAGAGGCGCCTAGATTCATGACTGCTCGCGTTGAAGCGGCAATCCGCCCGATGGCAACCGCGCCCCTGAATTTCTTCGAGCGCTACCTGACGGCCTGGGTCGCGCTCTGCATCGTCGTGGGGATCGCCCTCGGGCAGTTTCTGCCGGGAGTCTTCCAGGCCATCGGCGAGATGGAGATCGCCAGGGTCAACCTGCCGGTTGGCCTGTTGATCTGGGTGATGATCATCCCGATGCTGCTGAAGATCGATTTCGGCGCGCTTCACCAGGTCAAGGGACACGTCAAGGGCATCGGCGTGACCCTGGCCATCAACTGGCTGGTGAAACCCTTCTCGATGGCGTTTCTCGGGTGGCTTTTCATCCGCCATCTCTTCGCGCCGATGTTGCCGGCCGACCAGATCGACAGCTACATCGCCGGCCTCATCCTGCTCGCCGCCGCGCCCTGCACCGCGATGGTGTTCGTCTGGAGCCGGCTGACCCACGGCGATCCGTACTTCACGCTGTCGCAGGTGGCGCTGAACGACGTGATCATGATCTTCGCGTTCGCTCCCGTGGTCGGCTTGCTGCTCGGCATCTCGAGCATCACCGTCCCTTGGGCGACGCTCATCACGTCCGTGGTCCTCTACATCGTCATCCCGGTGATTCTCGCGCAGGTGATCCGCAGGCGATTGCTGGCACGCGGACAGCCGGCATTCGACGCCGCGATGGCCAGGATCCAGCCGTGGTCGGTCGCGGCGCTTCTGCTCACGCTCGTGTTGCTGTTCGCCTTTCAGGGCAATGCCATCCTCAAGCAGCCGCTGATCATCGCGCTGCTGGCGGTGCCGATCCTGATTCAGGTCTTCTTCAACTCGTCGCTCGCGTATCTCCTGAATCGCGCGGTCGGGGAAAAGCACAGCGTCGCCTGCCCGTCGGCGTTGATCGGCGCGTCGAACTTCTTCGAGCTGGCGGTGGCGGCCGCCATCAGTCTGTTCGGTTTCGAATCGGGTGCGGCGCTCGCCACCGTCGTGGGCGTGCTGATCGAGGTTCCGGTCATGCTGCTGGTGGTCAAGGTAGTCAACGCCAGCAAGGGCTGGTACGAGCGCGCCTGACGATGGAACTCCCGTGCCTGCTCAACGCCTGGTCGGCCTGCGAAGGCGAGCTTCGCGGGTGGCTTCGGCATCGACTGGGCAACCGATGTCGTTCGTATAGTTGAGCCATTGTGAAGACAACCAGCGTTCTCGTGGCATTGGCGGCGCTTGCGCACGGGACGCGCCTTGCCGTCCATCGGTTGCTGGTCGCGCACGCTCCCGAAGGGTTGACGGCCGGCCAGGTGGCGGAGCGGCTCGGGATCACCCCCACCTCGCTCTCGTTTCACCTGAAGGAGATGACGCGGGCGCGATTGATCGTGCCGCGTCCCGTCGGCCGGTTCGTGTGGTACAGCGCCGACCTCGACACCATGAACGGCGTGGTCGGCTATCTCACGGAGAACTGCTGCCAATCCAGCGCGGTGTGTGATCCCCGGTGCGCGCCGAAGCCGCGCCAGATTGCTGCGGTAACCGTCACGCGACCGAAGCGACGGCGGTACGCGTAGTACCGGCGCGCCTTCATGAGCGCGGCTGCTTCTTCCGCAACGCGGGATCAGGCGATCCGGTGCGTCGCATGCGCTGACACACCGGTGATCAACGGCAATTCCGAAGCGGACTGGACCCGGGTCGGGTGGCCCGGTTCGGCGATCGAGCGGTCTCCCGAACGGGCATGGCCCGGCGCGCGGCGTCGAAGCCTTGTCCTGTAGCGACCGGCGAAACCAAGGGCGCCGCACGCACCGATCCGACGGCGCAACCAGGTTACGCTGAAACGACGGCGCTCGTGGCGGCCGGCATCGAGCCCGGGCGGGCATCGGCGAGCGCCTCGTTCATCGCGATCATCGCGTCGCCGTCCGGATTCCCGGCCCGCGCCCCGCCGCCAACGCGTGTCTCGACCTGCGAGCTGCCGGTCGATCGGTGCCGGTGACCTGTGCCGGGTTGTCGGGGCGCCCGATCCTGGAAGCATTGCGCGACATCACGGGACGCCTGCGCTCGTCCGTCGGATCGACGTCTCGCCAGGCGCCTCTGCCCGGGTGCGAGCGCGCCTGCATCGACCGGATGCTCGCCGCGAACGAAAGGCAGGTCGCCCGCACGGACCAGGCCCTCGGAATCAGCCGAAAGTGTCACCGGGACAGGATGCCGGGCCCAGGGCCCGGCATCCGTTCGCGAGACACCTGCGCATGGCCGGAAGCGGGCGGCCGGGGAACCCTCGTGACTGACGGGGTCGGCACGGTTGCCAGTTGCGCGCACCGGCGCACCTTCGGACGATGATGCGCGTCCGCCCTGATTCCGCAGCCGATGCGCGGAGCACGACCGCTGATCGAACGGGCGCGGTCTATGCGCCCGCGCGGAATCTCTCTATCCTAGGGAACCGTTCCCCGTGCGTCCCGCCGGAAGGACGCCGGAGTCCGAGGGAACCCGTTCGCGAGGTTGGCCATGCGACGCAACGCGCTGTACAGCCGTTCGCCCCGCCGCGATGTCGCCACGCCGGGCGTCGCAACCGCGCGCCCGGAGGCGGCCGCGGACTCCCGAACCGCAGGCGAAGCGACGGCGCCCGCCGTGTCCGGGCGCAAGCGCCTGGCCGCCGGCGCCCTCGCGCAGCGCCACGACCGCTGGCTCGCGCTGGTCGCCGGATTGGTGATCGGCGCGATCGCGATCGCCGTGTGGACGGGTTCCCGTCCGGGAGCGCGCCACCTCACGCAGAAGGACATCGACGGGGCGGTCCTGCACACGCTCGCGACACAGACGTTGCCGTCGCGTGCGGCGAAGGCCTACGAGGCGGTGCGTCCGTCGGTCGTGAAGGTGGTCGGCACCGGCTATCCCGACGACGACGGGGATGCCGGGAAGAAGAAGGCGGGCAAGGGTGCCGGCAAGGAGGGCGGCAAGTCGCCTGCGCCGGATGCGAGGAGGGCGGAAGGCAAGGCGGCGCCCTCGGCGCCGGGCGGCCCCGGCACGGACAAGCACGCCGACAAGCCGGCGCTTCCCGAGGGTCACCCGGACATCGGCAGGGGCATGGGTGTCGGGACCGGCGTGGTGATCGTCGACAGCGGCATCATCCTCACCAACCTGCACGTCGTGCTCGGCGCGGCGAAGCTCAAGGTCGTGTTCTTCGACGGCCTCGAGTCCGACGCCACGGTGATCGGCGTGCAGCCGGAGCACGATCTCGCGGTGCTGAAGGCCGCGAAGCTGCCCGACGACCTCAGGCCCGCGGTGCTGCGCTCGACCAAGGACCTCGTCCCCGGCGACGAGGTGGTGGCGGTCGGATTTCCGTTCGGCATCGGACCGTCCGCGTCCGCGGGCGTCGTCTCGGGATTGCAGCGCGAGTACCGGTCGCCGGAGGGCAAGCGCCAGCTCACCAACCTGATCCAGTTCGACGCGGCGGCGAACCCCGGCAACTCGGGCGGCCCGCTGGTGACGATGGACGGCGAGGTCGTCGGCATCGTCACCGCGATCCTCAATCCGACCGAGCATCGCGTCTTCGTCGGCATCGGCTTCGCGGTCCCGATCGAGAACGCCGCCGCCGGCGTCGGCATGTCGCCGTTCTGACCCTTCCCCGAGCCCCGAGCCCATGCACATCCACGACTACGCTCCGCCCAGCCACGCACCGCTGCCCGAGCGCATCCTCTACGAGGTCAAGAAGATCGTCGTCGGCCAGGACGCCTTCCTCGAGCGCGTGCTGGTCGCGATCCTCGCGCAGGGCCACCTTCTGGTCGAGGGCGTGCCGGGGCTCGCGAAGACGCTGACCGTCAAGACGCTCGCGCGCACGATCCGCGGGACGTTCCGCCGCATCCAGTTCACGCCCGACCTCGTGCCCGCCGACCTCGTCGGCACGCGCATCTACAACCAGAAGACCGGCGAGTTCGCGACCTCGCTCGGGCCGGTGTTCACGAACCTCCTGCTCGCCGACGAGATCAACCGCGCGCCGGCGAAGGTGCAGAGCGCGCTGCTCGAGGTGATGCAGGAGCGGCAGGTGACGATCGCCGGCGAGACGCACCACGTGCCCGAGCCGTTTCTCGTGATGGCGACGCAGAACCCGATCGAGACCGAGGGCACCTATCCGCTGCCCGAGGCGCAGGTCGACCGCTTCATGATGAAGGTGCTGGTCGGCTACCCGACCGAGACCGAGGAATTCGTGATCGTCGAGCGCATGACCGGCACGACGCAGGACGTGATGCCGATCGCGACGACCGTCGAGCTCGCGGCGCTCTACCGCGAGTGCCGCGGCGGGTACGTCGACCCCGCGCTGATGCAGTACGCGGTGAAGCTCGTCGCGGCGACGCGCGAGCCGGAGCGCTACGGCATCAAGGACATCGCGCGCTACATCACGTTCGGCGCGAGCCCGCGCGCGACGATCGGGCTGGTGGAGGGCGCCCGGGCGCTCGCGTTCCTGCGCGGCCGGAGCTACGCGCTGCCCGAGGACATGATCGACATCGCGCCCGACGTGCTGCGCCACCGGCTGTCGCTGTCCTACGAGGCGCTGGCGGACGGCGTGTCCGCCGACCGGCTGATCCTGGAGATCCTGCGCCACGTGGCGGCGCCCGACAAGCCGCTCGACACCCATGTCGCGCTCGCCGAGCGATCCTGAGGCACTGCTGCGCAAGCTCGAGTGGACGGTGATCCGCCGTCTCGACGGGCTCCTGCAGGGCGACTACCGGACGCTGTTCCGCGGCTTCGGCCTCGACCTCGCCGACCTGCGCGAGTACCAGTACCACGACGACGTCCGGCACATCGACTGGAACGTCACCGCGCGGCTGCAGACCCCTTACGTGCGCGAGTACGTCGAGGACCGCGAGGTCAGCGCGTGGTTCCTGCTCGACCTGTCGCCGTCGGTCGACTTCGGCTCGTCCACCGTCCGCAAGCGGTCGCTGTCCGTCGACTTCGTCGCGGTGGTGGCGCGCCTGCTGACACGCCACGGCAACCGCGTGGGCGCGATGCTCTACGGCGATCGCGTCGACACCGTGCTCCCCGCGCGCGGCGGCCGCCGCCAGGTGCTTCACCTGATGCACAAGCTCGCCACCCGCCCCGAGACGCCGCGTTCCACCGGCACCCGCCTCTCCGAGCTCGTCGAGGCGGCGCTGCGCATGGTGCCGCGGCGCTCGCTCGTGTTCGTCGTGTCGGACTTCATCAGCGAGCCGGGATGGGACAAGCCGCTCGGCCATCTCGCCAAGCGCCACGAGGTCGTCGCCGTGCGGCTCTTCGACCCGCTCGAGCGCGCGCTGCCCGACCTCGGCATGGTGGTCGTCGAGGACTCGGAGACCGGCGAGCAGCTGTTCGTCGACACGCACGACCGCGGTTTCCGCGCACGCTTCGCCGCCGCCGCCGAGCGCCGCGAGGCCGTCATCCGCGACGCGTTCGCCGCCGCGGGCGTCGACACGCTCGAGCTCGCCACGGACGAGGATCTCGTCGGCGCCGTCGTGCGCTTCGCCGACCTGCGCAAGCGCCGCACGCAGCTCGCCGCCGGCGGCGCGCTGCCGCGCCACCTCGAGGCACGCCGTGTCCTTCCAGTGGCCTGAGCTGCTCTGGGGCCTCGCGGTCCTGCCGCTGCTCGTGCTGGGCTACGCGTGGCTGCAACGCCGGCGCAAGCGCCTCGCGCTCCGCTACGCGAACCTGTCGCTCGTGCGCGAGGCGCTCGTGCGCGGGGCGGGATGGCGGCGGCACGTCCCGCCGGTCCTGCTCCTCGTCGCGATCGCGCTGATGATCGTCGCCATGGCGCGACCGGAGGGCGAGATCACGCTGCCGACCCGGCAGGAGACGATCATCCTCGCGATGGACGTGTCGGGCAGCATGCGTGCGGCCGACGTGCAGCCAACGCGGCTCGCCGCCGCGCAGGAGGCCGCGCGCGCGTTCGTCGGCGACCAGCCGCGCACGACGCGCATCGGCATCGTCACGTTCGCGGGCACCGCCGCGCTGGTGCAGCCGCCGACGCACGTGAAGGAGGACCTGCTCGCGGCGATCGACCGCTTCCAGCTCCAGCGCGGCACCGCGGTGGGCAGCGGCATTCTCGTCTCCCTCAAGACGATCGTGCCCGATGTCGAGTTCGACCTGCGCAACAGCAACCCCCGCCCGACGCCGCGCGACGGGCCGCGGTCGCTCGGCAGCGAGCCGCGCAAGGACGCGCCGAAGGCGCCCCCGACGCCGGTCGAGCCGGGGACCCACGGCTCGGCGGTCATCATCCTGCTCACCGATGGCCAGACGACGACCGGCCCCGACCCGATCGAGTCCGCGAAGATGGCGGCCGAGCGCGGCGTTCGCGTCTACACGGTGGGCATCGGGACGCCTCAGGGCGAGATCATCGGCGCCGAGGGCTGGTCGATGCGCGTGCGTCTCGACGAGGACGCGCTCAAGAACATCGCGAACCAGACGCGCGGCGAGTACTTCTACGCCGGCACGGCGAGCGACCTGAAGAAGGTATACGAGGCGCTCAACACGCGCTTCGTGTTCGAGAAGAAGATGATCGAGATCACGGCGCTGTTCGCCGCCGCCGCCGCGCTGATCACGATACTGGCCTCCGCGTTGTCGGTGCTCTGGTTCCACCGCATCCTGTGAGGGTCGGAGACGAGACCCGGCAGTTCTTCGGCTTCCCGTTCGCGGCCGTGGTCGCCGAGCCTGGTCCCTGACCCTCTGATGACGTCCGCCGCCCTCGACCGCGACCTCGCCACCCTCCGCGACGGGCTGCCGCCGCGCGACGGAGAGCGCCACCGCGTAATCGTCGTCGGCGCGGGCATGGCCGGCCTGGTCGCCGCGTACGAGCTCGCTCGCGCCGGCCACGATCCCCTCGTCCTCGAGGCGCGCCAGCGCGTCGGCGGGCGCATCTACACGATGCGCGAGCCGTTCGCGCCGGGACTCTACGGCGAGGCCGGCGCGATGCGCATCCCGTGCGCGCACAAGCTCACGCTCGCGCTGCTCGAGAAGTTCGGGCTCGACGTCAAGCCGTTCACGTCGCACAACCCGAATGCGTACTGCCATCTGTTCGGCCGCCGGATGCGGTTGTCCGAGTTCGAGGAGAAGCCCGAGCTGCTGGGCGCCGAGCTCGCCGAGCAGGACCGAGGGCTCACGTCCGGCGCGCGCTGGCAGGCGCTGCTGCAGCCGTTCGCGCAGCGCATCGAGAAGGAAGGCGACGAGGCGTGGGCGGCGATCGTCGCGCAGTACGACGGCTACTCGACGCGCGAGTTCCTCGAGGAGCGAGGCTGGTCCGAGTCCGCGATCGAGCTGTTCGGCCTCGTGTGGAACCAGGAGGCGCTGATGAACGCGTGCTTCCTCGAGCTGCTGCGCGAGGAGGTCGGCCGCTACTACACCGACATGGTGCGCGTCGACGGCGGCGCCGACCAGCTGCCGAACGCGTACATGCCGGCGTTGCGGGAGCGCATCCGCTTCGGCGCGCGCATGGTCGCGATCGACCAGTCGGACCGCGACGTGACCGTGCATTTCGAGACCGCGGCGGGCCGCACGAAGGCGACCGGCGACTATGCGATCGTCACCGTGCCCTATCCGGTGCTGCGCCACGTCGAGGTGCTGAAGCCATTCTCGCACGCCAAGCGGCGCGCGATCCGGCAGCTGCGCTACGACGCGTCGGCCAAGATCTTCTTCCAGTGCCGGCGCCGCTTCTGGGAGGACGACGACGGCATCGTCGGGGGCGGCAGCGTGACCGACCTGCCGATCCGCAACGTCTACTACCCCGAGTCCGGCAAGGCGACCGGCCGCGGCGTGCTGCTCGCGAGCTACACGTGGTCGGAGGACGCGCAGCGCTGGGGCTCGCTGGCCCCCGACGATCGCATCGCGCAGGCGCTCGAGAACGTCGCGCTGATCCACCCGCAGGTCGTCGACGAGTTCGAGGTGGGGGCGTCGTGGATGTGGCACGACGACCCGTACGCGGGCGGCGCGTTCGCGCTTTTCGAGCCGTCGCAGCAGGGGCTGCTGCACGAGCACATCGTCGCGCCCGAGGGGCGCATCCATTTCGCCGGCGAGCATGCGTCGCTCGCGCACGCGTGGATCCAGGGCGCGGTCGAGTCGGGGCTGCGCGCCGCGCGCGAGATCCATGCGAAGCCCGGATAGCCGCGAAGCGGGGGAATCGTCGGGCTGAAGCCCGACGCCCTTCGCGGGCCGCGCTTCACCCCGACGCCCTTCGCCTGTCAGCCCGCAACGCGCTTCAGCAGCGAGAGCACCTTCTCGAACGTCGCGCCGTAGGGCGGATGGAGCAGCTTCGCCGCCGCGACGCGCGGCTGGACGAACACGCCCTTCATGTGGCTGAACGTGCGGAAGCCCGTCTCTCCATGGTAGGCACCGATGCCGGACGCGCCGACGCCGCCGAACGGCAGTCCCTCATGCGCGAAGTGCCACAGCGTGTCGTTGACGGTGACGCCGCCGGCGATCGTTCGCGCGAGGATGCGCTCGCGCGCCGCGCGGTCCTGCGCGAACACGTAGAGCGCGAGCGGGCGCGGCCGCCGCGACACCGCCGCGATCCCGTCGTCGATCGTCGCGTAGGTCTCGATCGGCAGGATCGGCCCGAAGATCTCCTCGCGCATCGCCTGCATGCCGTCGTCCACGCCGACGAGGAGCGTCGGCGGGATGCGGCGCGTTTCCGGATCGGGCACGGCGCCGTCCGGCACGGTCACGACCCTCGCTCCCTTCGCGCGCGCTTCGTCGATCAGCGCGACGAGCCGCGCGTAGTGGCGCTCGTTGACGATCGACGTGTAGTCGTCGCTGCGCAGCGGATCCGGGTAGAGTCTGCGCACCGCGCCGGCGATCGCCGCCACGAACGCGTCGGCCAGGGCCGCGGGCACGAGCGCGTAGTCCGGCGCGATGCACGTCTGGCCGGCGTTGAGGAGTTTGCCGGCGGCGATGCGCGGCGCGACGAGCGCGAGGTCGGCGGAAGCGTCGACGAACGCGGGGCTCTTGCCGCCGAGCTCGAGCGTGACCGGCGTCAGGTTCTCCGCCGCCGACTTCGCGACGATGCGGCCGACGGCGGTCGATCCGGTGAAGAACAGGTGGTCGAACGGCAGCCGCGCGAACTCGGCGCCCGTCTCCGCGCCGCCGGTGACGACGGTGAACTCGTCCTCGGCGAAGCGGGACGCGATCGCCTCGGCGAGCAGCGCCGAGGTCGCCGGCGTCACCTCGGAAGGCTTCAGCATCGCGCGATTGCCGGCGGCGAGCGCGGCAACCGCCGGCGCGAGCGCGAGCTGCACCGGGTAGTTCCACGGGCTCACGATACCGGCGACGCCGAGCGGCTGCGGCGCGACGTACGCGCGTCCCGGCAACAGCTGGATCGGCGTGCGCACGCGCCGCGGCCGCATCCAGCGGCGCAGGTGCGCCATCGCATGGCGCGCCTCCGACGCGACGATGTAGAGCTCCGCGAGCCGCGTCTCGTGCGACGAGCGGTGGCCGAAGTCCCGGTCGATCGCCGCCACGAACGCGGCTTCGCGCTCGCGCACGAGCGCGAGCAGGCGCGCAAGGCGATCGCGGCGCACGGCGAGACCCGGGTTCGGCTCGCGCGCGTGCGCCGCGCGTTGCGCGTCGAACCGGCGCCGCAGCTCGGCGGCCGCGGTCGGTCCGGTCAGGTCGGCGGGAGGCGGTGCATTCATCACGGGACCTTCACGCGGCGCGCCGTCGATCCGGCCGTCCGGCGCGATTCGGCGCCGTCGAGGCGAGCCGCCGGGCAACCGCCCGACCCCCACGATCGCGCCGGGGTGCGCACGGTCATCGCCGCCCCGGTGGTCGATTATACGGGGCGGCGCCTGCGCGCTACCTCGCGCCGGACGGCGGTGCGCGGCCGAGCTCGCGCGCGAGCCGGCCGGCGCGCGTGCCGTGGAGATCGGCGCACGCGGAATCGAGCTCGGCGCATCGCACGAGGTCGACACCCGCCGCGCCGTCCTCGCCGATCCGCATCAGCACCAGCGCACGCTCGCCCAGCCACAAAGGCTGCTCGCCGGATGCCACGGCGCGATCGTAGGCGGACCGCGCGCCGTGCCAGTCGCCCGCGCTCGAGAGCGCGAGCGCCAGGCGATGGTGGTCCTCCGGCGTTCCGCGCGCCTGCGCGACATGCTGCAGGTCGTCGAGGGCCGACGCGATGGCGCCGGTCTCGAGGCGTGCGAGTCCGCGATCGGCGCGCCACGCGGTGAGGGCCGCGGCGCCCGCGCCGCCGCGCTCCGCGATCGCGATCGCGACCGAGAGGTCCTCGACGCTCTTCGCCGGCTGCCCCGCCAGGCGCCACGCGCGGCCGCGGGCCGCGATCGCGTCCGCATCGCCGCCGTCGAGCTCGATTGCGCGGCTGTAATCCCCGATCGCGCGCGCGGGGTCGCGCGTCGCATGGCCGCGCTGACGGTACGCCGCCGCCCAGCCGGGGCGCAGCGCGATCACCCGGTCGAACGCGATCCGCGCGTCGTCGACGCGCCCCTCGGCGAGCGCATTCACGCCGTCCGCGTACGCGCGCTCGATCGCCTTGCGCTCCATCGTGCGCCATCCGAGCGCCGCGATCGTGATCGCGACGACGACGAGCGCGATCCACGTCGTGGCGCGCAGCGCCGGCCGTCGCGCGCCGATCGGGACTGCGCCCCGTCCGTCGTCGACGCCCGTCGGGTCGTTCGGCGACCGGGGCGCGCGCGGCGGCGCAACCGGCTCGCGGTCGGTCATCGGGCTATCGGCGGAGCGCCGCGCGTGCCGCCGATCCGAGCGCGGCCTGCGCCTTGCGGGCGGCCGCCGCGTACGGCGCGGCGCGCAGGAAGCCGTGCGGCAGCGAGGCCGCCTCGGCGAGCGTCGCCGCGACGCCTGCCTGCGCGAGCCGCGACGCGAGCGCGACGCCTTCGTCGCGCAACGGGTCGAGCCCGGCCACGACGACGTGCACGGGAGGCAGCCCCGCGAGCGTGTCGCGCGTCGGCACCGCACGCGCGCCGCCATCGTCCGCGCCCGGCGGAAGGTAGTCCCGCCAGTACCCGATCATGTCGTCCCGCGTGAGCGTGGGCGACGACGCGTGCTCGCGGTAGCTCGCCGTGTCGAACGCCGGTTCCACGACCGGGTAGACCAGGAGCAGGAGCGCGACCCTCGGTCCGCCGCGATCGCGGGCCTCGATCGCGCAGCCGATCGCGAGATGCGCGCCCGCGCTGTCGCCGCCCACGCCGATGCGACTCGCGTCGACGTCGAGCGCGTCGGCGTGCCCGGCCAGCCACGCGAGCGCCGCGTACGCGTCGTCGTTCGGCGCCGGGTACGGGTTCTCGGGCGCGCGGCGGTAATGCACGCTCGCGACGACGGCGTCGGCGTCCTGCGCGAGCGCCGCGCACGCGCCGTCGTGCGTCGCGAGGCTGCCGGCCACCCAGCCGCCGCCGTGCAGGTAGACGATCCCGGGCAGGCGGCCCGCGCGTGGACGATAGAGCCGCACGGCGATCTCGCGGCCGGGCATCGCGATCCAGGCGTCGCCGCGCGCGACCGCATCCTCGGGCGCGGGGAAGCGCCGCGCGATCAGTTCCATGCGATTGCGCCGCGCGGCCGGCGTGGGTTCCGCGAGCGGCGCGATCTCGGCGGCAACTCGCGCGAGGTAGTCGGCCACTCCGGGGTCGAGAGGCATCGTGGGCGCGTTCCGGACCTGCGTTTCCTCCCGCGGCCCCAGGCGGGCGACGAGCGACCCCCGAACTATGAACGGACCGGCGGCGCCGGGCAAGTCGGGCGGGCGGGCTTGAGCACCGAAACGGTCCCCGCGACGACGAGCGCGGTCCCCGCGAGCATCGGCGCCGTGACGGTTTCGTCGAGAAACAGCATGCTCCAGACGAGCCCGAAGGCCGGCATCAGGAACGTCACCGTCATCGTGCGCGTCGGCCCGATGTCGCCGATGAGGCGGAAATAGAGGAGGTACGCGATTGCGGTGCACACGAGCGCGAGGGCGAGCAGGTTCGCCGCGACGGCGGGCGTGACCGGTCCCGGCGCGGGACTCGCCGCGGCGATCGGCAGCATCGCGATGCCCGCGGCGAGCAGGCTTCCGCCCGCGACCGCCTTCGGGTCGAGGCCGCCGCCGCGCCGTTTGAGCCACACGGCGGACAGCGCGTAGCACGCCGCTCCGGCAAGGCTCGCGACGATGGCCGCGGCGACGGCCGGCGTCGGGTCCAGCGGCCCGGCACGGCTCACGAGCGCCACGCCCGCGGCGCCCGCCGCGAGCCCGGCGAGCTTCGCGCCGCCGAAGCGCTCGCCGAGCCACAGCGCCGAAGCCATCGCGGCGAACGACGGCGTCGCGGCGTTGAGGATCACCAGATACGACGCAGGCAGCGTCAGCGCCGCCCACGCGTAGAGCAGGAAAGGCAGCGCGCAGTTGAGTCCGCCGACGACGAGGCAGGCGCGCCAGTGCCGCCGCAACCCCGGCGCATAGCCCGTCGCCATGAAATACGCGACCAGGGCGACGCCCGCGACCAGCATGCGAAGCGTCGCGGTCCACACCGGCCCGAGCGGCGCGGCGATCACGCGGATGAACACGAACGACGCGCTCCAGATCACCGCGAGCGCGACGAGCCGTGCGACATCGCCCCTGCGCAGCGACGTCATGCGGGCGTCACGACCGCGTCGCGTGCAGCGTCGAGCGCGACGTGCTCGTGCGCGAGCAGCGCGCGCTTTCGCGCGAGGCCGCCCGCGTACCCGGTGAGCGCCCCGCCGGCGCCGACGATCCGGTGGCACGGGACGACGATCGACAGCGGATTGCGCCCGACCGCGGCGCCGACCGCCCGCGCCGACGTCGGCTTGCCGATGCGCCGCGCGAGCTCGCCGTAGGTGGCCGTCTCGCCGGCGGGCACTGCCGCGATCGCGCGCCACACCGCGCGCTGGAACGGCGTGCCCCGAGGCGCGATCGCGACGTCGAAGCGCCGTCGGCGCCCGGCGAAGTACTCGTCGAGCTGCCGCGCCGCCGCGGCGAGCAACGGGTCGTCCGGCGCCTCGCGCCAGCTCGCGTCGGACGCCGCGTCGTGCTTCTGCCCGTCGAAATAGATCCCGGCGATCCCGTTGCCGCGCGCGACGACGCGCACCGTTCCCAGCGGAGTGGTCCTTCGGCACCACCTGACGTGCTCGTTCATGTCGCTCCTTTCCACAGATGCATCACCGCGTACGCCCGCCACGGCCGCCACGCGGCGCTCCTGGCCTCCGCGCGCGCGGAGGTCGTGACGCCGAGCGCGCGCTTCACGACGAGGTCGCCGGCGAGGAACGCGTCGGGCCAGCGCAGCGCGCGCATCGCGATATAGCTCGCCGTCCAGTCGCCGATTCCGGGCAGCGCGACGAGCGCGCGCGTCGTGGCCTCGACGTCGGCGCCCGGGTCGAGGTCGACCGCGCCGGCGGCGACCGCCGCGGCGAGCGCCTGCACCGCCCGCGCCCTCGACGCGACCAGCCCGAGGTGCGCGAGTTCCGCGGGCGCGAGCGCGGCGATCGCCTGCGCCGTCGGGAACAGGCGCCCCGGACCCG
Source organism: Burkholderiales bacterium (assembly GCA_905339295.1). Classification (GTDB taxonomy): domain Bacteria; phylum Pseudomonadota; class Gammaproteobacteria; order Burkholderiales; family Casimicrobiaceae; genus VBCG01. The sequence goes on along the minus strand of CAJPFI010000013.1, from coordinate 166,186 downwards.
CGCCGTGCAGCGCGAGCGGCTCGCCGTGTGCGGCGACCAGGCGGGCGAGCAGCGTGCGCGCCGCCTTGACCGACACCTGCTGGCCGACGATCGCGCGCACCGCGAGCTCGAAGCCGTCGAACGTGCCGGGCACGCGCAGCCCCGGATGCGCGCGCGCGAGATCGCCCAGCACGGCGCCGATCTCGCCGGGATCGGCTGCGAGGTCGAACGCGTGCCGCGCGCGCCCCAGCGCCGCGGGCACGACACCTGCGAGCGACGCCGACAGCGACACGCGCAACGAGTGCCGGCGCGCGTGATGGCGCACCTCGACGCGCCCGGCATGGGTGCGGCCGCGGCGCCGGATCGCGATCGTGCGCGAATAGGCCGTGTCGCCCGCCGTCTCGATGCCTTCGACCGCGCGCGCGCGCAGGAACGCGAGCAGCGCGTCGAAATCGTACGGCGGCCGATAGGCGAGCTCGAACGCGAGCCAGTCGGCCGCGTCGCCGTCGGCCGCGTCGCGGCGCAGGCGCGAGGGGGCCATCCGGTAACGCTCGCGGAACAGCGCGTTGAACCGCCGCACGGACGAGAAGCCGCTCGCGAGCGCGACGTCGGTCACCGGCAGGCGCGTGTCGGTCAGCAGCCGCTTCGCGAGCAGCAGGCGGTGCGTCTGCGCGTACTCGACCGGCGAGACGCCGAACTCGGCGTCGAACACCCGGCGCAGGTGCCGGTCGGACACGCCGACGCGCCCGGCCAGGCGCGCGAGCCCGCCCTCGTCCATCGCGCCCGACTCGATCAGGTCGACCGCGCCCTGCGCGAGCCGCGACGACGCGTCGATCGCGGCGTGGCCGGGCGCGAGCTCGGGACGGCAGCGCAGGCACGGGCGGAATCCGCGCGCCTCCGCCGCCGCGGCGCTCGCGAAGAAGCGGCAGTTCTCGCGTCGCGGCGTGCGCACGTTGCACACCGGCCGGCAATAGATGCCGGTCGTCGCGACCCCTACGTAGAAGCGGCCGTCGAAGCGGGCGTCGTGGGCGGAAAGCGCCCGCCAGCAGGCATCGGCATCGAGCGTCATGGCGGCGATCATACGCGCGCGGCCCCGGGCGGACTCGCCGTTTTCGGACGCGATGATCGGCCGGTCGGCGTCGCCGCCGCCGATCCGCTGCCGCCGATCCGCCGGCATGGCCGCGCCGCGCGCGCTTCGCGCATAATCGCGCCAGATGACGACCCGGAGGCTCGGATGAAGACCACGCTCGCCGCCCGCCTCGCCGCCGCGGCGCTCGCCGCCGGCGCGACGCTCGCGCAGGCACAGGCGCCCGACCGCATCGTGTTCGCGACCGACTGGCTCGCGCAGGCCGAGCACGGCGGCTTCTACCAGGCGCTGGCCGAGGGCACCTACCGCCAGCACAACCTCGACGTGACGATCAGGATGGGGGGACCGCAGGTCAACGGCCTGCAGCTGCTCGCGGCGGGCCAGATCGACGTCGCGATGGCCGACGGGTTGCAGGCGCTGTCCGCCGTCGAGCAGGACGTGCCGGTCGTCGCGATCGCGGCGACCTTCCAGAAGAACCCGACCGTGCTGATCGCGCAGCCGGGAACGTCCAGGATCGAGCAGCTCAAAGGCAAGCCGATCGCGATCGCGGCCGCCGCGAACACGACGTTCTGGCCATGGCTCAAGGCACAGATGGGGTTCTCCGATGCCCAGAAGCGGCCGTACGGATTCTCGGTGCAGCCGTTCCTCGCCGACAAGACGCTGTCGCAGCAGGGGTTCGCGACCTCCGAGCCGTACTCGATCGAGAAGGGGGGCGTGAAGCCCGTCGTGTTCCTGCTCGCCGACTACGGCTACCCGCCCTACTCCGAGGCGCTCGTCGTGCGGCGAGATACGCTCGCGCGGCGCGAGCATGCGCTCGAACGCTTCGTCCGCGCCTCCGCCGAGGGCTGGAAGAGCTACCTCGCGAACCCCGCGCCGGGCAATGCGCTCATCCGGAAGGACAACCCGCAGATGAGCGACGAACTGCTCGCGTTCGGCCACCGCAAGCTCAGGGAGCACGGCATCGTCGACAGCGGCGACGCGAAGCGCGACGGCCTCCTCACGATGACCGACGCGCGCTGGCGCGCGACCGTCGAGTTCCTGAAGATCACGCGGCTCGCCAAGCCGAACGTCGACTACGCGAAGGCATGGAGCCTGCAGGTCGTGCGCGACGTCAGGGTCCTTCCCTGAACGCCGGATCGGCGCCGCGGGCGGGGATGGACGCCCCCGGGGACGCGCCCGCGGTCGCGATTGCCGGCGCGACCAAGACCTGGCCGAACGGCACGCGCGCGCTCGATCCGATCGACCTCGAGGTCCGGCGCGGCGAGTTCCTGACGATCCTCGGGCCGTCGGGATGCGGCAAGTCGACGCTGCTGCACCTGATCGCCGGGCTCGAGGCGCCGACGACCGGCTCGATCCGCTGGTGGGGGGGGCCGCACGCGGCGACCGGCCGCGCAGGCAGGCGGCTCGCGATGGTGTTCCAGTCCCCGACGCTGATGCCGTGGGCGCGCGTCGACGCGAACGTGCGCCTGCCGCTCACGCTCGCGCACGCGCCGCGCGACGAGGCCGACCGCGCCGTCGCCGACGCGATCTGGCTCGTGGGGCTCGCCGAATTCGAGCGCCACTGGCCGCGCGAGCTGTCCGGCGGCATGCAGATGCGCGCGTCGATCGCGCGCGCGCTCGTCACGCGGCCCGACCTCCTGCTGATGGACGAGCCGTTCGGCGCGCTCGACGAGTTCACGCGGCAGCGCCTCGACAGCGAGCTCTCCGCGCTGTGGATGAAGCGCGGCCTGACGATCGTGTTCGTCACGCACAGCATCCACGAGGCGGTGTTCCTGTCGACGCGGGTCGCGGTGATGGGGCCGCGGCCGGGACGCCTGATCGACGAGATCGCGGTCGACGAGCCGCATCCCCGCGGCGACGCGTTCCGGCTCACGACGCGCTTCGCCGGATACGCCCAGCGCCTGTCCCGGCTCGTCGCGCAGGCGTGCGGCGGCGCCGCGGCGGACGACGCGCCCGCCGCGGAGCGCGTGTGAAGCGCGGCGCTTCGCTCCCGGAGTCGCGCTGGCGCCACGCCGCGCCCGTGATCGTCGCCGTCGCGATGCTGGCGCTCTGGCAGGCGTGGACGGTCGCCTACGATGTGCCGACCTACCTGGTGCCGTCGCCGCTCGTCGTCATGCGCACGCTCGTCACCGACTGGGCGTTCCTGGTCGCGTCGCTCGGCGTGACCGTGTCGATCGCGCTCACCGCGCTCGCGATCGCGGTGGTGCTGGGCGTCGCGATCGCGCTCGTGTTCGTGCAGAGCCGCTGGATCGAGGCCGCGTTCACGCCCTATGTCGTGCTGCTGCAGGTGACGCCGATCGTCGCGATCGCGCCGCTCATCATCATATGGGTGCGCGACACGCACCTCGCGCTCGTGCTGTGCGCGGTCGTCGTCGCCATCTTCCCGGTCGTGTCCGACACGACGCTGGGCCTGCGCAGCGTCGACCCGCGCCTCGTCGACCTGTTCCGGATGAACCGCGCGACGCGCTGGCAGGTGCTGACGCGGCTGCGCATCCCGAGCGCGCTGCCGTATTTCTTCGGCGGACTTCGCATCGCGAGCGGCCTCGCGCTGATCGGCGCGGTCGTCGCCGAGTTCGTCGCCGGCACCGGCGGCCAGGGCGCGGGGCTCGCCTACCAGATCCTGATGGCGGGCATCCAGCTCAACATCCCGCGCCTGTTCGCCGCGCTCGTGCTGATCACGCTCGCCGGCGTCGCGTTCTACGGCGTCGCGGTGCTGCTCTCGCGGCTCGCGCTGCGCCATTGGCACGATAGCGAGGTCGCGACGAGGTAGCTCGCGGACCGGCGCGTCGTCCGGCCCGCGGTCGGCGGGAAGCGGTTCCGGCGCCGGCTCCGCGCCCGCCCGTGGCGTCGAGCCGGCGATCGCCCGTTCTGGCGTTCGTCCACGGGAACGGACAAGCGATGCCGGGGCCGGCTGTTCGGGGCGCCACCGCGGCTCGCCGGCGACGTCGAAACACGGGCCGGAACCCGAGCGAACTCCCGGCTTGCCGCATCGGAGCACGATTGCTGCAATGCAGCGACGAAAGAGTTTCCATGGGACCGGAACCTTGTCCTATGATCCGTTTCCGAAGCGCCGCCGAAGAGCGCTGCCGTCAAGGTCAAGTCGCCATCGCGCGGACGCGGGGAGTGGGCGCAGAGCGAAAAGGCTCGCGCCGTTTCCGCATCCCTTGCTCCGCGGGTCCATGACAGTCTGGGAGGCTCACATGGTCTATACGCGGAAGTCCGTCTGGCCACTGGTGTTCGGCATCATCATGGTGGCTTACGCCTACATGGTGCAGTCCGGCGCGATGGGGTCGGTCATCGGGTTCCTCGGCAGCGCGCGCAACGCCGGCGAGATGCAGATCCTCGGCTACACGTTCGGCGCGATCGGCATCGTAGTCGGCCTGTGGCAGCTGCTCGCCTCGCCCAAGGAGGGAAAGGGGGACTATTACCTCTCGATGGTCGGCGGCGTGATCTTCATCATGATGGTCGCCTTCGTCGTGAAATGGGGGCTCGATCCGCTGATGGCGCAATGGGGACGGGCCGCGCAGCCGACCCTGGGCTTCAATTTCGCCAGCGTGATGAACCTGAACTACGTCGTCATGGGCATCATCGCCGGCATCGTCATCGTCAACGTCTTCAAGGTGCCGGGCTGGGCGGAAAACGGCGTGAGGCTCTCGCGCCTCGGCCTGAAGACCGGCGTGATCCTGCTGGGCGCGCTCTACAGCCTGGCGGAACTGGCGCAGCTCGGTCGCCTCTCCGTCGTGCTGATCGGCGTGTTCGTGCTCGGCTCGGTGGGCTTCGTGCTGTGGCTGGGGTCGCGTCGCACGATGCCGAACTCGATGACCGGGGTGCTGGCGGCCGGGGTCGGCGTGTGCGGCGTCTCCGCGGCCGTGGCCGCCGCCCCCGTGGTGAAGGCGAAGTCCACCGAGATCGCCTACACGATCGGCACGATCCTGCTGTTCGGCGTGATCTGCATGTTCCTGTTCCCGATCATCGGCAAGGCGATGGGCATGGGGTTCATCCAGTTCGGCGCGTGGGCCGGTACCGGGATCCTCAACTCCGCGCAGGTGGCCGGCGCGGCCCTCGCCTTCCAGCCCAACGGCATCGAGACGCTGAAGGTCGCCGAGATCTTCAACATCACCCGCGTGCTGTTCCTGCCGGTCATCGTGCTGTGGCTGGCGGTCTGGTACGTGAGGCGCGAGGAGGGCGCGGAGAAGGTGGACCTCGTCAAGGTGGTCGTCGGCAAGTTCCCGGTGTTCGTGCTCGGCTTCATCCTGATGTTCGCACTGTCGTCGACAGGCATCTTCGCGCCGGCCCAGCATTACCAGGGCTCGTACTTCGACAACAGCGACAAGGCGATGACGACGGCGGACAAGGACGGCAAGCCGGTCAGCAAGCTGCTCGGCGACAAGGACCTCGCCGCGCTGCAGGCCGACGCCGACAAGGTCCAGCGCCAGGACCAGAAGGCCGCGCTGCAGCGCCTGATCGAGAACAAGAAGGTGATGTCCATCGACGACGACGACACGCTGCGAGGCGTGGTCAACGCCAAGGTCATGGGCAAGGCGGCGAACGACGTGCTGACCAAGGCGCACCGCGCGGTGCGCCACACGGCGAAGAAGATCGCCATGTTCCGCGACCTGATCGCCTGGTTCTTCACCTTCGGCCTGGTGGGCCTGGGGATGCAGATCACGATGGCCTCCATCAAGCAGGCCGGCGGGCAGCCGCTGGTCGTGGGCAGCATGGTCGGCGTGATCAAGGCGGTCGGCTCGCTGATCGTCGTGTGGCTGCTGGTGGCCGAAACGATCTGATCCGGGGAGACAACCATGACCGAAGACAAGTTCGACCGCGGCTCCGCGCTGACGGTGTTCAAGAGCGACCGGCACGAGGACTTCATGGCACTCGTGCTTGCGTTCGCCATCGCCCTGCTCGTCTACATCTTCGTCTAGCTGCTGGCCAGGTACGCCCACATCCTGCTGGCCAGCCACGGCACCGCCGGGGCGCGGGCGGCCGAGCGAATGGCGCTCGGCCTCGCCGCTCCGGGGGCGCGGCTGTCGCAGCTCGTCGTCGTCCCGGACTTCTGGAAGGGGATGCAGGGCGACGACTGGCTGAACAACGCCGCCACGCGCGACGTCTACGGCCGGCACGTCGAGCGCCAGCTCGAGCGCGAGATCGAGGAGGAGGTCGCCCGCGTCCGCGCGCAGGCGGCCGACGCCGGGCTGCGCTACGAGCGGCGAGTGGTGCTGGGCAACCCCGCCCTGCGTCTGATCGAGGCGGCGGCGATGCTCGGGCCGGACCTGGTGGTGATCGGCTCGCCGCGACCTGCCGGCACGCGCGGCCTGCGCTCGCGGATGCACATGGAGAAGCTCCTGCGCGGGCTCGCGGTGCCGCTGCTCGTCGTCCCGCATCCCGGATGACCGGCGCCGAAGCCCCTCCCGAGCCGGATGCGGCCTGGGTGGTGCTCGACACCCCGCTTTCCCCGGTCGAGCTCGCCGCGTTCTGCGGCGACCTCGAGCGGCTGTACCGGATCAACCCGTTCCTCGAGTTCGCGTCGTGGCGACAGGAAGCGCCGGACCGGTTTCGCGCGGAGGTCCACAATCACAGCAACGGGCAGCGTACGGTGCTGGAAGCCACCGTCACGCGCACCGGCGATCACGCGATTCGCGTGGACTACGCCCGCGGCCTGAAGGCGTGCACCCGCTTCGAGATCGGGCCGGCCCCCGCCGGCAGCCGGCTCACCATCACCGAGGCGTACGGCCCGGTGCCGGGCGACACGCCATCGCCGGGGCCGGAAGTGGATCGCAGCCTGCACGCGTGGGGCGTCGCGCTCAAGGCGTACCTCGAGCGCGATCGACGGTGGGGCTGGATGCCGCTGTTCCGTCCGTGGATGGAGCGCGTATGGCTGCCGATGAAGCCCTCGGCCCGGCGAATCACGTTCCTGGTGCTCGTGATCGGCCTGGCGGACGTGCTGCTGATCGCGCTGGGATTCGCGATCTGGTGGCTCGAAGCCATGCGCTGACTTCCGGGGGCACGGGCGCCGGCGCGCGGGCACGGCCGGCCGTCGCGTGCGCGCCCGGCAGCGCGTCCGTGCGGCCGGTTGGCCGGATGTGATGTAATCGGTCCGCGCGAATCGCATGCGCCGGCCCCATGGAACACCACGACGCGATCGTCATCGGCGGCGGCGTGATCGGAACGTCGATCGCCTGCCACCTCGCGCGACTCGGCGCGAAACGCACGCTGCTGCTCGAACGCGGGCAGCTGGGCGGCGGCACGACCGCGCAGTCGTCGTGCATCCTGCGCACGCACTATTCGGTGCGCGAGAACGTCGTGCTCGCGCAGGCGGCGATGCGCGTGTTCGACGACATCGCCGCCTACCTCGACGATCCCGAGGCCGACTGCGGCTACCGGCGCTGCGGCTACCTGATCGTCGCGCCGGACGGCGCGCCGGCCGACGCCGTGCGCGCGTCGCTCGCGATCGAGCGCGAGCTCGGCATCGAGGCGCGCGAGCTCGACCTCGCCGAGGCGCGCGAGCGCCATCCGCTGCTCAACTACGACGACGTCGCCGTCGTCGGATGGGAGCCGGGCGGGGGCTACGCCGACGCGTACCTGACGCTCACCGCGTTCGCGCGGGCCGCGCGGCGCGCGGGAGCGATCGTGCGCGAGGGCGTCGCGGTCACCGGCCTCGCACGCGACGCGCACGGGCGCGTCGTCGGCGTGACGACCGCGACGGGGACGATCGGCGCGGGCGTCGTCGTCTCGGCGCAGAACATCTGGTCGCGCGAGGCCGCGCGCTGGGCCGGCCTCGCGCTGCCGTTGACGCTGTCGCGTCACAGCGTGATGACGCTCGAGGCGGAGACGCCGTACGGCCGCGAGCTGCCGGTCGTCAAGGACCTCGCGTCGCCGGGGCGCATCTATTTCCGCGGCTACGGCGGACGGCAGGTCCTCGTGTCCGAGGGCAACGAGGGTGTCGACATCGCGGAACCGGACACCGGGCAGGCAGAGGTCCCGCTCGACGAGGTCGTTCGCGTGGGCGAGCAGCTCGTGCACCGGATGCCGGCGTTCGGGAGCGCGGGGCTCGCCGCCTCGTGGACCGGCGTCTACGACGTGACGCCCGACTGGAATCCGGTGCTGGGTCCGGTCGACGGCGTCCCGGGACTCGTGCTCGCCTGCGGCTTCTCGGGACACGGCTTCAAGCTCTCGCCGGTCGTCGGACGCCTCGTCGCGCAGTGTGCGCTCGGGCTCGCGCCCGACCTGCCGCTCGCACCCTACGCGCTTGCGCGCTTCGCCGAGCGCCGGCTGCTGGCCGGCCGCTACGGGGCTGGCGCGGTGTCGTAGCGCGAACAGGCGGGTCGGAACAGTGGGGTCAGACCCGACCTTCGCGCGGTACCGGGCGGCGAAAAACAGGCCGCCCCGCACGGGAGTCGTAGCTGACCCCGAAGGGTATACTTCGCCGGTTTTCCTCGACACCGCGCCCGCGCATTCACGCGCCCACGCACTTCCGGGAGGTTCCATGCGTCATCACCGTCTCCTCGGCGTCACCGCGATCGCGGCCGCCCTGGCCTTCGCCGGCCACGCCGCCGCGCAGGATCGCGTCTTCTTCGGCATCGCCACCGGCGGCACCGGCGGCACCTACTACCCGCTCGGCGGCATGCTCGCGCAGCTCATCTCGAACAAGGTCACGATCGGCGGCAAGAAGCTCTCCGCGACCGCCGAGACGGCGGGCGCGTCGGTCGCCAACGCGCAACTCCTCGCCCGCAAGGACATCGAGAGCGCGTTCGTCGCGGCGGACATCCTCGACGCGGCGTACAGCGGCAAGGGGCAGTTCGAAGGCAAGGCGGTGAAGAACCTGCGCGCGCTGGGCGCGCTGTATCCCGAGCAGGTCCAGCTCGTCACGCTCGCGTCCGCGAACGTGCGGAGCTTCCGCGACCTCAACGGCAAGAGCGTGTCGTCGGGCTCGCCCGGCTCGGGCCAGTGGCAGCTGCTGGGCGACCTGCTCGAGGCGCACGGCATGACGCGCAAGGACATCGGCGAGGACCTGTCGTCGTTCACGCAATCGGTCGACAAGATCAAGGACGGCAACCTGGTCGCCTCGCTGATCACCGCCGGCGCGCCGACCTCGTCGATCAGCGACCTCGCGAACGCGCGCGAGATCCGCATCGTTCCGCTCGCCGGCCCCGAGATCGAGGCGCTGCGCAAGAAGCAGCCGTACTACGCGATGGTCCAGCTCCCGGCCAACACGTACAAGGGCCAGGCCGCGCCGGTCGACACGCTCGCCGTGATGGCGGTCTGGGCGACGCACGACGGGCTGTCGGACCAGATGGCCTACGAGGTCACGAAGGCGCTCTACGAGAACACGGCCACGCTGGGGCAGGTGCACCCGAAGGGCAAGGAGATCACGCTCCAGACCGCGCTGCAGTCGATCTCGATCCCGCTGCACCCGGGCGCGGCGCGCTACTACCGCGAGAAGGGCGTCCTCAAGTGACCGCGCGGCCCGGGATCGGTGTCCTGCTGCTCCCGGGCCTCGCACTCGCGGTCCTCCCGTTCGCGGGGGCCGCTCGCGGCGCGTGCCTCACGCTCGCGTCGCATCCCGACGGCAAGCCGCTGGCGCAGGTCGGCGTGCGGGATGCGACGCCCACGTTCGCGATCACCTACGTCCATTCGGTGACGCGCACGCCGGTCGACGAGCGCTACCGCATCGACGGCGGCGCCATCGTGCAGGACGAGATCCGCTTCCGCCAGCACGGCCCGGGGCTGCCGACCGAGGCCGACGCGGGCGGCGCGTGGCGCCGCGAGGGCGCCACCTACGTCGTGTCGATGCGACGCCGCTTCGACACGTTCGCGATGCGCGTGCACGCCGACCAGTCGCCGCGGCTCGCCGTCACCGGCGATCCGCGTCCCGTGAACCTCGCGCAATGGGGCAACCGGGCGCTCTCGCTCGAGGCGCGGGCCGGCGAGTGCCTCGTGCGACCCGGCCAGGGCGGCTTCGGCGTCCGTTGAGCGGGCGATGACCGCGACAGAGCGTCCCGACCCGCACGGCGGCCTCCTGACCGACGGCATCGAGGCGGTCCCCGCCGAGAAGCAGGCGGAGATCATCCGCGAGTACGACAGCGAGTCGAACTTCCGCAAGCTCGCCGGGCCGGTCGGACTGTTCGTCACGACGATCGCGGTGATCCTGTCCGGATTCCACATCTACACGGCCGGATTCGGACTGCTCGTCGAGATCAAGCACCGGGCGTTTCACCTCGCGCTGGTCCTCGGGCTCGTCTTCCTCGTGTTCCCGCGCCCGCGCATGCCGCGCGACGCGGTGCAGGCGGCGAAGGCCTGGGGCTGGAGCGTCGTGTTCACCGCGTTCTACCTCTACCTCGCCTGGGCGCTCCTCGAGCGGCTCACGGCGCAGGGCGAGGTGAGGCACGGATGGGCGTTCGTCGCGCTGGTCGGGTTCGTCGCGTTCATCTCGCTGCCGCTCCCGCAGTTCGGCGGCACGGGCGACCGCACGTCCTGGGTCGACTGGCCGCTCGCGGCGACCGCCGCGGCGGCGTCGCTCTACTTCATCGTGTTCTTCGACGACGTGTTCATCGCGCGGGTCGGCGCGCCGGTCGCGCAGGACTACATGATGGGCGTGCTCGCGATCGTGATCGTGATGGAGGCGACGCGGCGCACGATGGGACCGCTGCTGCCGGTGCTCGGCATGGCGTGCCTGCTCTACGCGCTGCTCGGCCGCCACATGCCCGGCATCCTCGGGCACCGCGGGTATTCCGTCGACCGCGTCGTCAACCACATCTACGTCGGCACCGAGGGCATCTACGGGATCGCGGTGGGCGTCGTCGCGACCTACGTGTTCCACTTCGTGCTGTTCGGAATCCTCGCGCAGATGACCGGACTGGGCCGCCTGTTCATGGACCTCGCGACGGTCCTCGCCGGCCGCTACTCGGGCGGCCCGGCGAAGGTGTCCGTCGTCTCGTCGGGGATGTTCGGCATGATCTCCGGCTCGGCGATCGCGAACGCGGTCACGACCGGCTCGCTCACCATCCCGATGATGAAGAAGTACGGCTTCTCGCCGCGCTTCGCCGGCGCGGTCGAGGCCTCCGCCTCGTGCGGCGGGCAGGTCACGCCCCCGGTGATGGGCGCCTCCGCGTTCGTGATGGCCGAGCTGCTCGGGGTCCCGTACAAGCTGCTCGTGATCGTCGCGATCGTTCCCGCGTTGTTCCACTACTTCGCCTGCCTCACGATGGTCCACCTCGAGGCGAAGCGGCTGAAGCTCAAGGGCGTCGAGCCGCACCTGATCCCCAGGCTCTCGCGCGTGGTCGGCGAGAGCTGGCACCTCGTGTTCCCGCTCATCGCGCTGGTCACGATGCTTTTGCTCGACTTCACGCCGTTCCTGGCGGCGTTCTGGGGCATCATCCTTTGCTTCGTCAGTTCGTACATCCCGCTCGTCGCGCGCAGGCTCGGCTGGGGGAAGCTGCAGGGCCAGACGCTCACGTGGGGACCGCTGATCGAGGGACTCTCGGTGGGCGCGAAGTACGCGCTCGCGATCGGCGCGGCATGCGCCTGCGTGGGCCTCATCCTCGGCACGCTCACGCTCTCGGGACTGGGGTTCAAGTTCTCGGGAGCGGTCATCGACCTGGCCGGAATCGTCGGCGACCTGATCCGGTCGTTCGACCCGACCGGGCTCGTGACCGAGAACGGCGCGAAGGTGTTCTTCGGGCTGCTGTTCGTCGCCATCGCGTGCATCATGATGGGCACCGGCGTCCCGACGACGCCGACCTACATCATCCTCGCGTCGATCGCCGCGCCCGCGCTCGCGACGCTCGGCGTGCCGCTGCTCGCGACCCACTTCTTCGTCTTCTACTACGGCGTGCTCGCCGACGTCACGCCTCCGGTCGCGCTCGCCGCCTACGCGGCGGCCGGCATCGCGGGCGCCGAGCCGATGCGCACCGGCATGACGGCGTTCCGGCTGTCGATGGGCAAGGCGCTCGTGCCGTTCATGTTCACCTACACGCCGGCGCTGCTGTTCGTGGACTTCACGTGGGGCGCGTTCGTCTCGGCGGCCGTGGCCGGCGCGATCGGCGTCCTCGCGCTGGCGGCGGCGTACACGCGATGGTGGGCGATGACGGTCACCCGCATCGAGCAGGTCGTGCTGACCGCCGGCGGGCTGATCCTCGTGTTCAACCAGCTCTGGCTCAACGTGATCGGCATCTCCGTCGTCGCGATCACGCTCGGCATGAACACGCTCCGCGCGCGGCGCTGACCGCGCGAGGCGGCGCGCGGCGACGGGTGGATCGCCTGCGCCGCGGGCGGCGGTGCGGCCGCGTTCAGCGCTTCGGGGCGGCGAGCGTCGCCGGCGCGGCCGCGGCGCTGGCTGCCAGCCGGTCGGGCGCGGGCTTCGACGTGTCGATCGCGAGCGCGCTCTTCTCCCATTCGGGCATGCCGCCGCGGAACCAGTGGACGGTCTTGAAGCCTCGGGACAGCGCGACCTGCGAGGCCTTGTACGACTTCCAGCACTCGGGGCCGTTGCAGTGGAAGACGACCGGCTTCGCCCGGTCCATCGCATCGGGGATCGCGAACTCGTCGGCCTTCGGGTCGAACGCAACGTCCTTGACGCTCTTCTCGACGTACGGGATCGAGACCGCGCCGGGAATGCGCTTCTCGTTGAATTCCTTCGCGGTCCGGACGTCGACGACCGTCACGCCGGCGCGCGCGAGCGCGGAGACTTCCTCCGCGGTGACGACCTTCGCCCCCGGCAGCTGCGCAGGCGTCCAGTTGCCCAGCGCCGCGACATAGCGGTAGGTCGCGGCGTCGGGACGGAACGCGACTCGTCCGATTCCCGACATCGCTCCCGCCGGGCTCAGGAACCAGCCTTCGATCTTGGCGCGCAGCGCCTCGGGCATGTCCTTCTTCAGCACGACCGACATCCCGCCCGGCACCGGACGCGACGTGATGATCACGCGGCCCTTCGAATCGCCCGACTTGAGCCACTGTTCGACTTCGCGGCGCTTCGCGACGGTCGCGTCGACGATGCCGGTATCGATCGCGAACAGCCCCGCGCCCGACGTGCGCCGGTAGAGCACGTCCCTGAACGTCTTGAGCGACTGCCCGGACTCGTTCAGCATGCCGCGCGCCATGTACGCTCCCACCGAGTCCTGCTGCGGCAGGTAGATCCGCCCGCCCTTGAGGTCGGCGGACGCCTTCGCGCCCGACCTCGCGACGAGTTGATAGACCTCGTCGGGCTCGGTCGAGCCGACGAGCGCGTAGCCGTGCGAAAGCGCCGAGGCCGCGACGTGGGCCGGCGCGATGTACACGTCGTACTCGCCGGTGCGGGTCGAGCGCATCGCGTCGGAGAGGTCCTGCGACTTCGACATGCGCGCGGGCACGCCCGCCGCGCGCGACAGCGTCGCACCGATGTCCTGCATGCTGATCACCATCGATTCGCGGTCGGACGGATCGACGGCCACGAGCACCTTGATGTCGGCCGCCGCGCTGCCGGCCGCGAGCATGAGCGCCCACGCAAGCCTGGTCTTCATCTGGAACCTCCCCTCTCGGACCGCCATCCCGATGAAGCCGCAAGGTTCGTGCCGTCCCAGGCCCGCCACCGCGTCTCCGACGAATCCTTGCATTTCAACGACTTGGCGCAAACCACCGGTCGCCCGGCGCCGACGCGCGGCGTCTTCGCCCGCCGCGGATGCGCACCTCGCCCGGCCGGGATGCCCACCCCACCATGCGGCCGTCCGGAGGACACTCCGGTGCGCGAGTTCCTCCGGAGACGGGCCCGGACGCGGGCGCCCGTATCGGCGTCCGTCCGACAGACGGGCGCCCATGGCCCCGCTACGGTTCGGCGATGCGTCTTTCCCTGCGCTTCCTGCTGCCGCTGATGCTGGTCGTGGGCCTGTTCGCCTACGCGGCGGTCCCGCTCGCCGACACGCTGATGCTCCGCTGGTTCGTGCGCGACCTCGACACGCGCTCGTCCGCGATCGCCACGGCGGTCACCGGCCCGCTGTCCGGGCTGGTGCTCACCGGCTCGACCCCCCGCATCGAGCAGTTCTTCGAGCGGCTCACGCAGGACGAGCGGCTCTACGCGGTCGGCCTGTGCCTGGCCGGCCGCGCGATGCCGATCGCGACACCGGACTTCCCGGCCGACATCGCGTGCTCGTCGCTGCGCGCGCACGCCGACGCCGCCAAGGCCGTCATGACGACCGCGCACGGCATGCTGCACCTCGCCGTCACGCCGGTCGACACCGGCGACGCCCAGCCGGCGCAACTCGCCATCCTGCACGACATGAGCTTCATCGAGCGCCGCAGCGAGGAAACGCGCCGCTACCTGTTCGTGTTCTTCGCCGTGCTCGCGTTCCTGGTCGCGCTGATCACGATCGTCGTCGCGCAGCTCTCCTGGCGCGGCTGGGTCAACGGCCTGCGCGCGCTGCTGCGCGGCGAGGGCCTGTTCCGCGCCACGTCGTCGACGGTGGCGACGCGCGAGCTGCGCCCGATCGCCGGCGACGTGCGCGAGCTGATCCGCGAGCTCGAGGAACGCTACCGCCCGCGCGACGAGGGGCAGCTCGCATGGTCGGCGGCGAGCCTGAAGGCGATCCTCGAGCGCGAGCCGGGCGGCGGCGACGTGATCGTCGTGTCGAACCGCGAGCCGTACATCCACGTCAAGACCGACAACGGCGTGCGCGTGCAGCATCCGGCATCGGGCCTGGTCACCGCGCTCGAGCCGGTGATGCGCGCGTGCGCGGGCACCTGGATCGCGCACGGCAGCGGCAGCGCGGACCGCGAGACGGTCGACCGCAGCGGCCACGTCGACGTCCCGCCCGGCGAGGCGGCCTACCGGCTGCGCCGCATCTGGCTCACGGAGGAGGAGGAGGCCGGCTACTACAGCGGCTTCGCCAACGAGGGGCTGTGGCCGCTTTGCCACATCGCCCACGTGCGACCGACGTTCCGCTCGTCCGACTTCACGCACTACCGCAAGGTCAACGAGAAGTTCGCCGACGCGGTCGTCGCGGAGGCGCGCACCGACGCGCCGATCGTGCTCGTCCAGGACTACCACTTCGCGCTCATGCCGCGCATGATCATGGAGCGCCTGCCGAACGCGACCGTCGTCACGTTCTGGCACATCCCGTGGCCGAACCCGGAGGCGTTCTCGATCTGCCCGTGGCGGGTCGAGCTGCTCGACGGGCTCCTCGGCAGCAGCATCCTCGGCTTCCACACGCAGTTCCACTGCAACAACTTCCTCGACACCGTCGACCGCCTGCTCGAGGCGCGCGTCGACCGCGAGACCTTCGAGGTCAACGTCTCCGGCCACGCGACCGCGGTGCGCCGCTACCCGATCTCGATCGCGTGGCCGCCCGAGCCGCTCGCGCGCCAGTGGGGCATCGGCCATGCGCGCGCGGCCGTGCGCAAGCGCCTGGGCCTGCCGGCGGACGTGCGCCTCGGCGTGGGCATCGACCGGCTCGACTACACGAAGGGCATCCTCGAGCGCTTCCACGCGATCGACCGGCTGCTCGCGACCCATCCCGAGTGGGTCGGCCGCTTCACGTTCGTCCAGATCGCGGCGCCGACGCGCGGGACGATCGCCGACTACC
This sequence comes from Burkholderiales bacterium, assembly GCA_905339295.1. GTDB lineage: Bacteria > Pseudomonadota > Gammaproteobacteria > Burkholderiales > Casimicrobiaceae > VBCG01. The sequence continues at coordinate 150,568 of CAJPFI010000013.1, read as the reverse complement.
GCGACTACGCGGCGCGCGCGAAGGCGCTCGCCGACGAGATCAACGCCCGCCACGCCGGCGACGGTGCGCCGCCGATCCGGCTCATCGCCGAGCACCACGAGGCGGATGCCGTGTACGAGTACTACCGCGGCGCGGACGTGTGCGTCGTGTCGAGCCTGCACGACGGCATGAACCTCGTGGCCAAGGAATTCGTCTCGGCCCGGGACGACGAGCGCGGCGTGCTTGTCCTCTCGCAGTTCGCCGGCGCGTCGCGCGAGCTTCCCGAGGCGCTCATCGTCAACCCCTACGACGCCGACCAGTGCTCGGCCGCGTTGCACCGCGCGCTCACGATGCCCGAGGACGAGCAGCGCGACCGCATGCGGCTCATGCGCGGGCTCCTGCGCGAGTTCAACGTCTACCGCTGGGCGGGCCGGATGCTGATGGACGCCGCGGCGATCCGCCAGCACCGCAAGCTCGGCCGTCGCGCGCGCGACGCCGCGCACCCGGCATGATGCGCGACGGGGAGGCCGCCGACGCCGAGCGGCTGCGCATCCCGACCCGGCGCCGGCCTCCTCCGCTCGCGCCGTCCGACGCGCTGTTCCTCGACATCGACGGCACGCTCGTCGACCTCGCGCCCGCGCCGGACCGCGTCGACGTCGACCCCACGCTCGCCTCCGCGCTGGTCTCGACCGCGCGCATCCTCGGCGGCGCGCTGGCACTCGTCACGGGACGCTCGATCCGCGACGCCGACGGCCTGTTTCCCGGCCTCAAGCTACCGATCGCCGGCCAGCACGGCTGCGAGCGCCGCAGCCACGACGGGACGCTGCGGCTGCATGCGAGCGACGCCGGGACGCTCGACCGGCTGCGCGACCTCTTCTCCGGCTTCGCGGCGCGCCATCCGGGCGTCGTCGTCGAGCACAAGGGCGCGTCGCTCGCGCTGCACTACCGCGCCGTGCCCGGCCTCGCGAGCCACGTCCACCAGACGATCCGCGACGCGGTCGACGGCGTCGACGGCGACTGGACCGTCGAAGGCGGCAAGCGGCTGGTCGAGGTCCGGCCGGAGGGCCGCGACAAGGGCCGCGCGATCGCCGATTTCATCGGCGAGCCGCCGTTCGCCGGGCGCCGGCCGGTGTTCGTCGGCGACGACCGCGGCGACGAGCACGGCTTCCGCGTCGTCGAGAAGGCGCGCGGCATCGCGATCAAGGTCGGACCCGGCCACACGTACGCGCGCTACCGGCTGCCCGACATCGATGCGGTACGCTCGTGGCTCGCGGCGCTCGCCCGAGGCGCCGGCACGCGATGAACGATCGTCGTCCTCGCCACCTCGACCTCGCGCTCGTCGGCAACGGGCGCATCGGCCTGCTCGTCGATCCGGAGGGCACGGTCGTGTGGGGATGCTTCCCGCGCTTCGACGGCGACCCCGCGTTCTGCGCGCTGCTCGACGATCGCGGCCCCGCCGACGCGCGCGGCGTGTTCGCGATCGAGCTCGCCAACCTCGCCCGCGCGGAGCAGTCGTACGTCCGCAACACGGCGGTGCTGACGACGCGGCTCGTCGACAGGGACGGGGGCGCGATCGAGATCGTGGACTGCGTGCCGCGCCATGCCGAGTTCGATCGCCTTCACACGCCGCACACGCTGGTGCGCCACGTGCGCCGCGTGTCCGGGCGTCCGCGCATCACCGTGCGGCTGCGCCCGGCATGCGAATGGGGCGCGCGCAAGCCCGAGACGACCGCCGGCAGCCACCACATCCGCTTCATCGCGCCGAACCTCACGCTGCGCGTCACGACCGACGCGTCGCTGACCGCGGTTGCGGACGAGCGTCCGTTCTTCGTCGAGGACACGTGCACGCTGGTGCTCGGCCCGGACGAGCCGCTGCCCGGGTCGCCCGCGAGCTTCGCCCGCCGCGCGATCGACGAGACGGTCGCGTGGTGGCAGGACTGGGTGCAGCGCCTCGCGATCCCGTTCGAGTGGCAGACGGACGTGATCCGCGCGGCGATCACGCTGAAGCTCAACGCGGACGAGGACACCGGCGCGATCGTCGCCGCGATGACGACCTCGATCCCCGAGTCGTCCCGCTCGCAGCGCAACTGGGACTACCGCTACTGCTGGCTGCGCGACGGCTATTTCGTCGTCGACGCGCTGAACCGCCTGGGCGCGACCGCCACGCTCGAGGGCTACCTGCGCTACCTCGCGACCATCGCCGCGAACGTCGGCGACGGGCCTCTGCAGCCGGTGTACTCGATCGCCGGCGACGCGGCGCTCGACGAGCGCATCGTCACGTCGCTGCCGGGCTACCGCGGGATCGGCCCGGTGCGTGCCGGCAACCTCGCCTACCGGCAGGCGCAGCACGACGCGTACGGCGCGGTCGTGCTCGCGGTCACGCACGCGTTCTTCGACGAGCGACTCGCGCGCCGCGGGGACGCGGCGCTGTTCGCGCAGCTCGAGCCGCTCGGCGCGCGCGCGGTCGCGCTGTTCGACAAGCCCGACGCCGGGCTGTGGGAGCTGCGCGAGCGGCTGCGGGTCCACACCTGGTCGTCGGTGATGTGCTGGGCGGCCTGCGACCGGCTCGCGCGCATCGCCGCCCGCCTCGGCCTCGCCGACCGCGCGGCGCACTGGCACGCGGAGGCCGCGCGCATCCGCGACTTCGTGCAGACGCGATGCTGGAACGACGCGCGCGGCGCCTATGTCGCGTGCGTCGACGGCGAAGCGCTGGACGCGAGCCTGCTCCTGCTCGCCGAGCTGGGCTTCGTGCGTCCCGACGACCCGCGCTTCGCGTCGACCGTCGCCGCGATCGACCGCGAGCTGCGCCATGGCGACTTCGTCTTCCGCTATGTCGAGCACGACGACTTCGGCGCGCCCGAGAACGCGTTCGTCGTCTGCACGTTCTGGTACGTGAACGCGCTGGCGCAGCTGGGCCGCCGCGACGAGGCGCGCGAGCTCTACGTGCGCCTGCTCGCCTGCCGCACGCACCACGGCCTGCTCGCCGAGCACGTCGACCCGGCGACGCGCGAGCCGTGGGGCAATTTCGTGCAGACCTACAGCATGGTCGGCGTGATCAGCGCCGCCAAGCGCCTGTCGATGCCCTGGGACGAGGCGTTCTAGGGGTCTGACCCCGGCGTCGCACCGACCGCGAACGCGAAGTGCCGGGCTGGGTCGCGGCCGGCAAGAGCAATGCGCGGATCGGCGAGTTCGTCGGCGCGAGCCCGCGCACCGTCGCCAGGCACCTCGAGCGGATCTGCGCGAAGCCCGGCGTCGAATCGCGCACCGCCGCCGCGATGCGCGCGGTCGGCCGGCGGTTCGCCGGCTGATCCCGTCCGGCGTCCCGGACGCACAACCCGACGGCGTGGCGTGCCCTAGTCCGCCGCCTGCGCCCGTCGAGCGCGAGACAGCGCCTCGACGATCGTCGCGGCGGGCTGCGCGCCGGACAGGCCGTAACGCCCGTCGACGATGAAGAACGGCACGCCGGTGATGCCCAGCGAGGCCGCGCGCGCCTCCGCGTCCTCGATCTCGCTCGCTCCGACGCCCGAGTCGAGGAACGCACGCGCCGCATCGCGATCCTCGCCCGCCTCGGCGGCGAGGTCGGCCAGCACCTCACGCGAACCGACGAACAGGCCGTCGACGAAGTACGCGCGGAACAGCCGCTCGACCAGCGCGGACGCGTCGCCGCGCGTCTGCGCCCACGCGATCAGCCGATGCGCGTCGCGCGTGTTCGGCTGCCGCGCGATGCGCTCGAAGTCGAACGCGATGCCGGCCTGCGTCCCGGCACGCCGCACGCGGTCGTAGGCCTGCGCGGCGCGCGCCGGTCCGCCGAACTTGCGCTCGATATGCTCGCGCCGGTCGACCCCTTCGCCGGCGATGCCGGGATTGAGCTCGAACGGGTGCCAGCGCACGACGGGCGTGTCGCCGCCGGCCTCGGCGACCATGGCGAGCGCCGCCTCGAGGTGCCGCTTGCCGATGTAGCACCACGGGCAGACGACGTCGGAGACGACGTCGACGAGCGTGACGCGCGCGGAATCGTCAGGGGAAGACATGAGCTGAAGCGGAGCGAGCCGCGGACTCCGGGACCCGTAGACGAAAACGCCGCGCGCGCCGGACGCGGCAGGCGCGCCCCTGTCGCGCCTCGTCGCGGCCCGGCGCGCCCGTCCGGCGCCCCTCGCGGCTACCAGCCCGTGTACGCGACCGACACCCCGAACACGTTCGCGTCGTAGGTCGGCGCCTGGTGTCCGGTAAGCAGCACGTTGTTGGACGACGTCGGCGTCGCGTTGTCGAAGGCCCAGTCGCTGTTGCGGAACCGTTCGTGCGCGTAGTTGAGCCGCACCAGCACGTTCTTGTTCACCTGGTACTTGCCGAACAGCTGGATCGACGTGAGCTTCGTCCGGATGTCCGGCACCGACAGGGGCGCAGCCAATGCCGAGCCCGGCGTGAGGCTCGTCTTGCCCGTGCCGTCGCTGAAGACGACCTGCGCGCCGGCGTCCCACTGCTTGCTCGCCGGCGTGTAGCGCACGCCGGCGCCGGCCGTGTGGTCGGAATACTCGAGCGACGCCTGCCAGTTCTGGCCGGTGCTGATCGCCTGCGCCACGCTGTTGTTCCACGAGCGGCTCGCCTGCTCGGTCGAGAAGCGCGAGTACGTGTAGAAGAGGAACGCGTTGACGCCGTCCATCGGGACCCACGAGCCGTCGACCGTGTAGCTCTCGCCGATCGCCTCGGTGCGGCCCAGGCACTCGCTCGGGAACACGTTCGCCGGCGCGAGCACCTGGTCGTTCGTGCCGCCGCAGTCCGGGCCCTTGTAGTCCATCTTGTACCAGTCCGCGCGCGCGGTGAGCGAGAGCCGGTCGAGCGGCGAGAACGCGGCCTCGGCGCGGACGAGGTTCTTGTCGTAGCTGGAGACGAAGAAGTGGCGCAGCGTCGGCACGTTGTCCGGGATCGGCTGCGCCGTCGTCGTGGCGGACGTGAAGCTCCCGTGGTACGGGCGCGAGTTGTCGTAGTCCGATCCGCGGCGCTGGTCGAACACGTAGCGCACCGCGCCCGTGAACCCGTCGCCCATCACCTTGCGGATCTCGGCGCCGAACTCGTTGTTGTCGGTGTCGGTGCGGAGCTCGTGCGCGGCCTCCTCGTAGTCGATCTGCCGGTACTGGTACCAGCCGCGCAGCAGCGTCCCGCGGGCGATCTGCCAGTCGGCGTCGACCTTGAACCGGTTCTCCTTCGTGCCCGGCGGCAGGTTGCGCCGGATGCGCGTGCTGTTGACCGCGTCGCTCACGACCGGAACCTGGTCGGTGGTGTCGCCGCCGACGTACCCGTAGACGTCGGAGGGCGTCTTGTTGTCGTGCTCCTGGTAGCGGTAGCGCGCCTTCACCGACAGCCTGGGCATCGGCCGCGAGAACACCGACAGGTCGACCGTCGTGTTCCGGATCTCGCCGTCCAGCGAGCTGCGCGGCAGCGCGTTGGGGTCGGAAAGCGACGTTCCGGGCGTCTCGCCCGCGGTGTTGATCGTGTAGGGCAGGAACGATTCGTTCTGCCGCGCGATGCTGTACGAGACGACGCCGTTCAACCGCGTCGTCGGCGTGACGCTCCAGCCGCCGGTCAGCTGGAACTGGTGGAAGTCGTTCGACGGCATCGCCGCGAGGCGCCCGTAGCCGGTCGGGAACCCGGAGGCGCCGGCCCAGCCGGCGATGATGGCGTACGGGTTCTGCCAGGTGAACGACGAGTTGTCGTTGTCGTAGCGCGAGTACCAGTACGACAGGTTGAGCTGCGCGGCCTTGCTGGCCCAGTGCAACGAGGCCTCGACCTGCTGCGTGCGGTCGTTCAGCTCGTACGGGATGACGGCCGCCCGCGGATTGCCGCCGGAATTGCCCATGACCGCGCCCACGAGCTTGGTGCCGTCGCGCTCGTCCTGCCGGAAGCTGATCGTCAGGCCGAAGCCGTTGCCGAGCGCGACCTTGCCGCCTACCCTCAGGATGTCGCGCTCCTGCTTGATGTCGTATTGCCGCAGGAACGGCGCGACCGCCGCCGCCTGGGTCGGGGGCTGGCCGGCGAGGCCGGTGAAGCCCGCGGGGAGCGTGAGCCGGTTCGAGCCGAGCCCCTCGTGGATGAACAGCGCGTCGTCGAACTGGTAGCGATGGATCTGCTGGTAGCTCGCGCTCACGCCCCACAGGCCCTGGCGCCCGTACTCGCCGCCGAGCTCGCGCGACGGCAGTCCCAGGTTCCATGCGTACGCGTTGAGGTAGCGGCCGTCGTTCCCCGGCCGCATCCGCACGTTGGCGTTGCCGATGAAGAACGCCTCGCTCTTCCGGATCCCGGTGAACTCGCCGAACCTGAACGAGTCCTCGTCCGAGTAGCCGACGCCGGCCTCGACGCTGTTGTCGGTGTAGCGCGACATGTCCGCGCCACGGGTGAGCGGCACGTAGAGCATCGGCTCGGCCAGGGCTCCCCCGGCCACCAGCGCCGCGATCACCGCGGCGAGCGGCCTCGCCGCGAATCCCCGGGCATTCCGATCGTTCGTGGTCATGATCCGTCCCCTCGATCGCCGTCGTCAGCGCGTGAAACGCTGGCCGGACGGGTGGTTGCTTCCGTGGATCTGCGAATGGCAGTTCGCGCACGACTGTCCCAGCATCTTGTCCGCGCCGACCGCCGGCGGCAGGTTGCTGCCGCTGTAGAGCGTGCTCGGATGGAACGGCGCCACGTGGCATTGCTGGCACAGGTGCGGCGGGCGTGCCGTGAGCATCTGCGGGTTGTTGGTGCCGTGCGGGTTGTGGCAGTTCGTGCACTCCTCGCGCACCGGCGGGTGCTCGTGCAGGAACGGCCCCCGCTTCTCGGCGTGGCAGGTGTAGCAGGTGTCGTTGATCGTGGTGCGGATCAGGTTGTGGTCGCCGACCGAGCCGTGCGGCTGATGGCACGACGAGCACGCCATCTGGCCGGTCCGCAGCGGGTGCGACGAGAACCGGAACATCGCCGCGCGCTGTTCCTTGTGGCAGGTGAAGCACACGCCCGCCTGCGTCTGCTTGACGAGCACCTGGTCGCGCGGCGTGTGCACCGTGTGGCAGCTCGCGCAGTCGACACGGGCGCGATCGTGCGGACTGCCCTGCCAGGACATGTGCTTTTCCCCCTGCTCGTGGCAGGTGAGGCACGCCGCTCCCCGCTCCTCGGGCGAGTTCCCCGAATGCTTCGAGAACGTGACATCCGGCTTGGGCCGCACCGAGACGCCCCCCGGCCGGGTGATGTGGCTCGCGCTATCGCCGTGGCAGCTCGTGCACGTCGGTGTTCGCTGGTCCGCCGTCACGCCGTGCCGCGTCCGCCCGATGTCGAGCACCGGGTAATCGTCGCCTTCGTCATGGCAGCGCGTGCACTTCGCGTCGCCCGTGAGGACCAGGTCCTTCGATGCGGTCTGCGCCTGCGCGACCGCTGCGATTCCGAAGGCCAGCACGACCGCCTGCGCGGCCGCGATCCATCCCTGTGGTACGAACTTCATCGGCACCTCCCGGGCTCCGATCGGGATCGCCCCCGCGAATGCGGTGCGTCCCGGCGCTGCCTGCTCCGTTGCGATGCGACGCGCTGAACCCGCGCCGTCTCCGACTCCCGCTGCCCGATCCCCGCTACCCCTTCGTCTCCGCCTGCCCCGTCCCGTCCCCGGTCACTTCGCCACCTTCATCTCCCGGGGTCCGGGTCCTTCCGGCTCCTTGTGCGCGATCCCGTAATGGCAGTCGATGCACGTGAGCCCTTCCGCCTTGCCCTTCTCGTGCCGCGCCTTCGCGCGGTCGGACTGCTTTTCCTGGTCCCAGGCTTCGGTGTGGTGGCAGTTGCGGCACTCGAGCGAGTCCGTCTCCTTCATCCGCGCCCACACGCGCGTCGCCAGCATGTGGCGATGCGACTCGAACTTCTCCTTGGTGTCGATGACTCCGGTGAGATGCCCCCACACCTCGAAGGTCGCGCGCATCTTGCGCACCATCATCGGTCCGACCTGGCGCGGCACGTGGCAATCGGAGCAGATCGCGCGCACGCCGGTGCGGTTGCGGTCGTGGATCGTGTCCTTGAACTCGGCGTAGACGTTGTCCCGCATCTCGTGACAGCTGATGCAGAACGCCTCGGTGTTGGTCCACGCGAGGCCGGCGGCGCCCGCCGCGACGAGTCCCCCGGCGATGACGGCGAAGGCGACCGCCGCGCCGGCGAAACGCATGAGGATCGTCCCGCGCCCCGCGTCGGGGCCCCGGATCGCGAGCAGGATTCGCTTGAGCATGGCGTTCCGCCTCCGTCAGCGCCGCGGCGCGCCTATTTCGCCAGGATCCACTTGATCACCGCCTTCACCTCGGCGTCGTTCTTCGTCTTCAGGCTGTCGTGCGTCTCCTCGACCCCGTCGATCTTCACCTTCGGGCTGGTCGTGAGATGCGTGTAGAGCTTCGCCTCGGCGTCGGCCTTGCCCTTGTACTTCGCGGCGGTCTCCTTGAACGCCGGGCCGTCCTTCTTCTTGTCGACGGCGTGGCACTTCATGCAGTTGCTCTTCTTCATCAGCGCCTCGACCGCCGCGTCGTCCGCCCAGGCGGCGTTCGCCATGCCGAATGCCAGCACGGCCGCGCCGGCCATCGCTTTCGCAAACCTCATCTCGAATCTCCTTCGGGTTCCGGGTCTACCGGGCCAGGATCCACTTGACCACTTCCCTGACCTCGGCGTCGTTCTTCGTCTTCAGCGAGTCGTGCGTTTCCTCGACCCCGTCGATCTTCACCTTCGGCCCGGTCGTGACCGCCTTGACGAGCGTCGCCTCGGCGTCGGCCTTGCCCTTGTACTTCGCGGCGATCTGCTTGAACGCCGGGCCGTCCTTCTTCTTGTCGACGGCGTGGCACTTCATGCAGTTGCTCTTCTTCATCAGCGACTCGACCGCCGCCTCGTCCGCGCGAGCGGACGGGACGGGCGCGACGGCGAGCAGGACGGCGGCGGGGAGCGCGCAGGCGAGTCGGGGCATCGTCAGACCCGGGAGGGTGCGGAACAGGTGACCGAACGGGCGGCGGACGGCCGCGTCCCGGAATCAACGCGATGCGGCACACGGAGTCGAGCCGCCGGCGGATGGACGCAGCGCACGGGCGCGCACGATGACGGCGGGTGCGCGCTGGGAGTCGCCCTGGCAATTCCGGCGTGCATGCCGGCCCGCTCCTGCGCCTCGGACTGCGATCGTCGGCCACCTTCGTGGCCCCGTTCGAGGGCGGTCGTGGCCGCCCCTCTCGATGCACGCTACAACAACATACAGCGCCGGACGCCCGCTTGATCCCGGTCAATTCCGGTCAAGTAACCCCCTTCGCGATGCGCCGCGTTGCCCCGATGCTACATGGATGCCGATCCCCGGCGCAATCCCCTCCCGCCGATGAGCCAATGTCGGCGCGGCCCGCGAGGATAATGGACGCTCACGGAAGCCCATGCGATGCAGGCGGCACTGGACTGGGAGATCGTATGCCGGGTCGTCGACAACTACGGCGACGCCGGCGTCGCGTTTCGCCTCGCGCGGCAACTCGCCGCCGAGCACGGCCAGCGCGTGACGCTGTGGATCGACGATCCCGCGCCGCTGGCGCGCCTGGCCCCCGGCCACGACGCCGCGCGCGACGCGTCCGTGGTCGAGGGCGTGGCGGTCCGGCGCGGGCCCGATCCGGGATCGCCCTGGACGCCCCCCGACGTGCTGGTCGACGCGTTCGGCGTCGGCATGCCCGCGCCGTGGGTCGATGCGATGGCGCGCGCATCGCGCCCGCCGCTCTGGATCGTCCTCGAGTACCTGACGGCGGAGGCGTGGGCCGACGGCGCGCACCTGCGTTCGTCGCCCGAACCGCGCACGGGCCTGGCGCGGCGGTACTGGTGCCCTGGGTTCACGCCGGCCACCGGCGGCCTGCCGCGCGAATCGGGCCTGCTGTCGCAGCGCGACGCCTTCCTGCGCGATCCCGCCGCGCGGTCCGCGATGCTGCGTTCGGTCCGCCTCGGCGCGCCCGCCGGGACGCGCGTCGCGCTGCTGTTCTGCTACCCGACGCCGGCACTCGCCGGCCTGTTCGACGCCTGGTCGGAGGACGATTCGCCGACCCTCGCGCTGGTCCCGCAGGGGGTGGCCGTCGACGCGGTCGACCGCTGGACCGGCGGGCGCGTCCCGCACCCCGGCGCGCCGTTCGTCCGCGGCGCGCTCACGCTCGCGTCGATTCCGTTCGTCCCGCAGCGCGCGTTCGACGCGCTGCTGTGGTCGTGCGACCTCGCGATCGTGCGCGGCGAGGACTCGTTCGTGCGCGCGCAGTGGGCGTCGATCCCGTTCGCGTGGCACGCCTACCCGCAGCCGGACGGCGCGCACCGGGCGAAGGTCGCCGCGTTCCTCGACCGCTACCTGGCCGGGGCGCCTCCGGTGCCGTCGGCCGCGGTGCGCGCGTTCACCGGCGCGCTGGCCGGCGAGGACGCCGGCGCGCTCGGCGCGGCGTGGCCCGCCTTCGACCTCGCCCGGGACGCCCTCGCGCCGCACCGGCGCGCGTGGGCCGACGGCCTCGCCTCGCGCGCCGACCTCGCCTCCGGCCTGGTCGAGCTCGCCCGCAAGCGGGTATAATGTTAGGTTTTCCGCCAACGTCATGGCGGTGCGCCCGACGCGGGCCGCCGCCCGGAGAGTCCCATGAAGATCGCCCAGGAAGTCCGGGCCGGCAACGTGATCATGGTCGGCAAGGATCCGATGGTCGTGCAGCGCGCCGAGTTCTCGAAGTCCGGCCGCAACGCCTCCGTCGTCAAGATGAAGCTCAAGAACCTCCTGTCGGGCACCGGCACGGAGACGATCTACCGCGCTGACGAGAAGTTCGAGACGATCCAGCTCGACAAGAAGGACGTGACCTACTCGTATTTCGCCGACCCGATGTACGTGTTCATGGACGGCGAGTTCAACCAGTACGAGGTCGAGAAGGAGTCGATGGGCGACGCGCTCAGCTACCTCGAGGACGGGCTCTCCTGCCAGATCACGTTCTACGGGGGGCGCGCCATCTCGGTCGAGCTGCCGAACACGGTCGTGCGCGAGGTCAGCTACACCGAGCCCGCGGTCAAGGGCGACACGTCGGGCAAGGTGACCAAGCCCGCGAAGCTCGGCACCGGCTTCGAGGTCGCCGTCCCGCTGTTCGTCAGCACCGGCGACCGGATCGAGGTCGACACGCGCACCGGCGAGTACAAGCGCCGCGTGTAGGAGTTGCCGGACCCCGGCCCCGGGGCGCGCGCCGGGCGGCCCTTCGCGCCACACCCCGGCTCCTGCGGGATCCCGCGTGGACCGCGGGGCACGACGGAAGCGAATGGCGAATCGCGTATCCGGCCCGGTCGTCAGCCGGACGACGACTCGTCCCCACGCCGCATCCGGCGCATCTCCGCGAGCAGGAATTCCTCGTCGTCCGGCGAGAGGTCGAAGCGCCGGCTCGCCTCGTCGATCCGCCCGGGCGTCCACGGACCCTGGCCGGCAAGCCACGCGAACGCGCGCCGCAGCGCCTCCCCCTTCGGCACGAGCGGCGGCGTCCCGGTCATGATCGCCGCGGGCGGCGCGCCCGCGTCATTGCGCGGGCGCCGGCACCGGGATCCACAGCCGCCCGTCGTGCTCCGCGACGAAAACCTCGCTCGTGCCCGTCGACGACGAGTCCGCAGTCCTCGTCTCGATCCGGATCACGAGCTTCTTCACCGGCGTAAGCGACAACCCGAGCGACCTGCCGTCCGGCGAAGGCATCGCCCTCGCCGCGCGGGAGCGGTCCTCGGGCGTCAGCTCGACCAGCGAGATCGACGCGATCTTCGCGCCCATGCCGGCGGTCGTCATCATCCGGTAGAACCCGAGCGCCTTCGAGTCCGCGCCTTTCGTGTACAGCAGCGAGTGCAACGTCTTCGCGTCGCCGCCCTCGAAGGCCCTGCGGTAGGCGTCGACGAACGCCTGCTCCAGCGCGGGCGTCGCCGCGAGCGACGCGGCCGCGGCGAGGGACAGCGCCATCCCGGCGGAGCGCATCGTCGTGCGCGCGTTCACGGCGCCTCCCTGTCGCGTTTCGATCCGGCGCATTCTCCCGCCGCCACGCATGCCCGGCAACCGGCCTGCCCGCGCACGCCGTGCCCCGCCGAACGCCCGCGTTCACCGCCGTGCCCGCCGCGTCAGCGCAGTGCGAGGTCGACCCGCGCCGGCGAGGTCGGCGCCGCTGGCGCCGGCGCACCGTCGCCGGCCGGCCCGCCCCCCGCGGCGGGCGCGGCGCCATCGCCACCGAGGCGCGGCGCGACGACGAAGAGGCGCTCGCCCGCGATACCCTTCGCCGCGAGCGCGCCCTTGACGCTCTGCGCGCGCGCGTTCGCGAGGGCGCGCAACGCGTCGTCGTCGACCCTGGCGTCGGCCAGCAGCATCGCCTCCATCTCGGCGGGCGGGACATCCTTCAGCAGGCCGAACACGTTGCGCGGCCGGTCCTTGATCGACGACTCGCGGTAAGCCGCGGTGAGCCAGCGCACGCGCTCGTCCGCGCCGATCGTCACGAGATCGACCGACGCCGGCGCGTTGCCCTCCGAGACGAGCGATCTCATCCTCGCGCGCTTCATCGCCGACTCGACCGACGCGCGGCGCAGCGCCTCGCGGTCGCCGGCGGGATCGGCGCGCCCGCCGATGTCGAGCCTGAGCCCCGGCCGGTCGGCGAGCGCCTTGCCCAGCGTGTCGAGGCGCTTCTGCGCCTCCGCGCCGAGCGCCGCGCTGCCGGGCGCGAACGGCACAGTCGACAGCTCCTCGCCGCCGCCGAACACCGCGGCGAGCAGCGCGAACGGCGCGGTCACCGCCTTGGTGATCAGGTTGACGATCACGCGGACGATGAGCCCGCCGATCGAGAACTGCGGATCGTCGAGCGATCCCGAGATCGGCAGGTGGATGTCGATCACGCCGCGCGAGTCCTTGAGCAGCGCCACCGCGAGCAGCACCGGCAGCGTGGTCGCCGTCGGGCTGTCCACGCGCTGCGCGCCGAACGTGAGCTGGTCGAGCACGAGGCGGTTCTCCGCCGTCAGCTTGCGGTTCTCGATCCTGTAGTGCACGTCGAACGCGAGCTTGCCCCGCTCGATGCCGTAGCCCGCGTACTTGACCGAGTACGTCGTCAGCGCCGGCAGGTCGACGTCGCGCGCCTTCGCGGTAAGGTCGAGCGCGAGTTCCCTCGCGAACGGGTTGACGCGGCCGGCCACCTCGACCGGCGCCGTGCTGTCGACGCGCGCGGTGAACGCGACGTCCCCCGCCAGATCGGCCGACATCGCCGACACGCTGCCGGCGACGTCGGTGAGGTTCACCGTATAGTTCGGCCGCACGAAGAAGTCGGAGAAGTTGACGTTGCCGCGCGCGAGTTCGATCTTGCCGATCGAGACCGGCTGCGCCTCGCGCGCGGCGGCCCCGTCGGCCGGCGGGGCGGCAGGCTTCGCGTCCGGCGCCGGCTCGGGCTCGGCGCCCGGCGTGAGCAGCCGCGTGAGGTTGAGCGTGCCGTCCTGGTAGACGATGACGCGCGCGAAATAGTCCTCCGCGCCGATGCGCTCGATCGCGACGCGGAACGGCTCGCTCGCGATGTCCGCGCCGGCGATCGTGAGCGATTTCCAGCGCGCGAGGTCGGACGCCGTCGGCTTGTCGAGCGCCGCGAAGTCGGCCACCGTGACGTCGCCCTTCCACGTCGCCTTCACCGGCCCCCGCTGGGGCACGTCGAACGCGACCCGGCCCTTCGCCGAGAGCGTGCCGGCGGTGAGCACGACGTTGACGTTCGACTCGACGTACGCCCTGAGGGCGACGAGGTCGAGCGCCGAGATGTCGAGCCGGCCCGCCGCCGAGACCGGGTTGTTGGTGACCGGTCCGGAGAATGACACGCGCCCGCGCGCGCCCACCCTCGCACGAAGCGACATCGAGGCCTTCGCGCCGCGCGCGTTCGAAAGGCCGGTCGCCTCGAGCGTCAGGTCGCGCAACGCGAGCTTCACGGCGGGCTGCGGGACCCGATCCTCGACGTCGATCGACGCGCCCCCGATCCGGAGCTTCTCCAGCGCGAGCGTCCAGGTGCCGTCGTCGGGCGCTGCGCCGGTCGTCTCGGTCGTCTTCAGGAGCCGCGCGACCTCGAGCGACCCGTCCTTTTCGCGCGCGAGGCGCAGCACGGCGTTGGCGCTCTGGAACTCGCCGATCGTGACCTTGCGCCCGTCCAGGTCGACGTCGACGCCGCCCACGACGAGGCTCGGGAAGCGCCACAGCGGCTGGCGCTGGCCGGGAAACGCCAGCCGGAGGTCGGCGATCGACGCCACCCCCTCGGAGATCGTCAGGTTGCCCCCGGCGCCCAGCGCGAAGCGGCCGGCGAGGTCGAGCGAGCCCTTCTGCACATCGACGGCGAGAACGTCCCGGTAGTACGGCGACAGGAGAGCAAGCGAGAACTTCTCGAGGCCGAACGTGCCGTTCGCGGCGGGCACCGTCGGCTCGACATCGGCCTCGCCCTCGAACGACGCGATGCGATCCGACGACACGAACGCCAGCTTGACGTGCGCCGTCTCGCCCGACTTCGTCGACAGGTTCGACGCGTCGACGGCGACGTCGGCGAGCGCGGTGCGGAACCCGGAGGTTTCGTCGGCGAGCGCGACCGCGCCGCGCGCGACCGTCGCCTTCGCCACTGTCACCGACCACGGCTTGCCCGGCGCTGCGGCGGGACGGGCGTCGGTGGCGGGCGGTGCCGCCGCGCGCGGCGCGGGGGCGAACAGCGGCTGCGCGAGCTCGAGCGTGCCGTCGCGCAGGCGCCGGACGTCGACGGCCGGAGCGTCGACCGCAATCGACGCGACGCGCACGTCGCGCCCGAACACGTCGATGCGATCGAGAACGAGCGCGATGCGCTCGGCGGCGACCAGCGACGACGCGTCGCGGCGCTTGACCTCGAAGCCGTCGATCCGCGCCTCGCCCCGCACCTCGAGCCTGCGCTCGCCCGCCTTGCCGTCGACGAACACGACCTTGAGCCGCGTGGTCAGCGCGCCGCCGGCGAGGTCGACGCGCGCCATCGCCGGCAGGTAGGCGACGTACTCCTTCAGCGGCAGCGCGTCGACGTCCACGTCGAGCGCCGCCTCCGGCCGGTCGGCGAACGGGACGGCGCTCCCGCCGAGCGCGAAGCGCGTTCCGTTGAACGCGCCGCCGAGGCGCGGATTGACGCGGATGTCCGCCTGGTACGGCAGCGACGAGAGGAACGGGAGGCCGACGTCGAGCGCGTCGAGCAGGTGCTTGCGCCCGGCCACGCCGTCGTCGAAGGCGATCGCGCCGGCGTCGACCTCGATGTTGTTGAGCGAGAACCCGAACGTCGGCCCTTCGGGCGCGGCGAGCGCGGCGTCGATCAGGTCCTGCACGTTGTAGCGCCCGTCGCGGTCGCGCGAGAGCGACAGCGAGGGACGCACGAGCTTGAGCGAGTCGAGGACCGGCGCGCGATGCCAGATCGATGCGGAGGACAGGTCGGCGACGAGCTCGTCGATGGCGAGCAGCGGCGCGGGTCCGGCGGAATCGGCGATCGCGAGCCTGCGCACGGTGACGCGCAGCAGGAACGGATTGAACGCGACCGCATCGACCGTGGTCTTGCGGCCCAGCGCCTCGGTGAGCCGGGACTCGAGCTGCGAGCGGGCCACCGGCGGGACGACGAGCCAGGCGAGGACGACGATCGCGGCGAACGCGCCCACCGCGATCGCCGCGCGGCGCAGCCAGCGGTGGCGAGCGGCGGCGGGGTCAGGAACGGCCGTGTCGGACATCGGATGACTGGACTGGCACGCCCCCTCCGCCGCGCCGGACTCCTCGTCCGCATTCTACCCGCACTCGCGGCGCCCTTCGCGTCGCGCCCGACGTCGTCGCGCCGTGCTCGACGGGATTTCGCGCGGTCGCGGCATCGCGGCCCCTCCTGCGGGTCGCGGCGCGCGGCGCGCCGTCCGTGCGACGTTCGGCGACCGACCGCCGCCCGGGTCCGCCCGCGTATCGGCGAGGGCGCGTGGCCCGCGCGTTACCGGCGCCGCGCCTGCGGCGGCGCGCCGGCGTCGTCCCGGTCGCAGGCCTTGCGGCCGGCAATCCACGTCTGCCGGACCGCGCGGTCGTCGCCGAGCGTCATCTGCACGAACAGCGCCTCGCCGATGTCGCGCACGCTCGCCATGCGCTGCGCGATGAACGGCGTCGACGCGAGGTCGAGCACGACGAGGTCCGCTTCGAGGCCGGGGGCGAGGTTGCCGATCGCCCCGTCGAGGTCGAGCGCGCGCGCGCCGCCCTGCGTCGCGAGCCAGAACGCCTGCGCCGCCGGCATCGCCCAGCCCGCCCCTTGCGCGACCTTGTAGGCCTCGCCCATCGTGCGCAGGAACGACAGCGTCGTGCCGCCGCCGACGTCCGTCGCGAGACCGACGCGCACCGGGCGGTCGCGCCGCTTCGCGCGGTCCCAGCGGAAGAACCCGCTGCCGAGGAACAGGTTGGACGTCGGGCAATGCGCGATCGCGGTGCCCGACGCCGCGAACGCGCGCCATTCGCGCTCCCTCAGGTGGATGCCGTGCCCGTAGATCGCGCGGCGCCCGGCGAGGCCGTGACGCACGTACACGTCGACGTAGTCGCGTGCGCGCGGATAGAGCCTCCTCACCCACGCGATCTCGTCCGCGTTCTCCGACACGTGCGACTGCACCCAGCAGTCCGGATGCTCGCGCCACAGCGCACCGGCGGCTTCGAGCTGCGCGGGCGACGACGTGACCGCGTAGCGCGGCGTGATCGCGTAGCCCAGCCGCCCGCGGCCGTGCCAGCGCGCGATCAGTGCCTTCGACTCGTCGTAGCCGCGCTTCGCCGTGTCGCGGAGCGCGCGCGGCGCGTGGCGGTCCATCAGCACCTTGCCCGCGATCAGTCGCAGCGAGCGCCGCGCGGCCTCCCGCATCAGCGCGTCGACCGATCCCGGATGCACGGTGCAGAACACCGCGGCGGTCGTGATCCCCTGCCGCAGGTTCTCGTCGAGGTAGTCGCGCGCGACGCGGCGCGCGACGCGCGGGTCGGCGAACGCCGCCTCGGCGGGGAACGTGTAGCGGTCGAGCCAGTCGAGGAGTCGCGCGCCGTAGCTGCCGATCACCGGCAACTGCGGGTAGTGGACATGGCAGTCGACGAATCCCGGCATCATCAGCGAGTCGCGCGGAAGTCGCTCGACCCTCGTTCCGGCCGGAAGGCCCCTGAGTACGCCTGCCGCGGGTCCCGCGTGCAGGATGCGGCCGCCGCGCATCGCGACGACCGCGTCGCTGTCGAAGGCCATCGCGGCGTCGCCGCGCTCGAACGGGTCGCCGTTCCACGAGAGCATCGCGCCGCGCAGCGCGAGCAGGGACGAGGACGGGTCGGAGGCGGGCATCGACGGATCCGGACTGGGTGCGCCGCGAGGATACCGGAGTCGCTCGCGCCGCCGCCCCCGGATGCGGCGGCGCGCCCGCTCGCGCCTGCCGGATCGGAGGCGCACGCACGGCCCGGCGACGCGGTCCCGGCGCCCGCGCGCGGTCAGGCCCTCACGGCGCGAACGGCTTGACGCCCGCCTCGCGGAACAGGAATGCGAACGTGTCGGCGCGCTCGTCGTAGGCCTGCTGCTTGGTCGTGCCGAAGCCGTGTCCCGCGTCGTAGTCGATGCGCAGCAGCACGGGCTTGCCGGATGCCGACGCCGCCTGCAGCCGCGCGGCCAGCTTCGCCGGCTCCCACGCGTCGACGCGCGGATCGTTGATCCCCGTCGTCAGCAGCACCGCCGGGTACTTCACGCCGTCGCGCACCCAGTGGTAGGGACTCATCGCGAGGAGCGCACGGAAGCCCTCCTCGGTCGTCACGCTGCCGAACTCGGGAATGTTGGGCACGCCGTTGGCGGACGTCTCGGAGCGGATCATGTCGGCCACCGGCACCTGCGCGACGGCCGCGCCGAACAGGTCCGGCCGCTCGGTGATCGCACGCCCGACCAGGATGCCGCCCGCGCTGCCGCCCATGATCGAGAGCTTCGACGGCGACGTGTAGCGGTTCTCGACGAGCCACTCGGCGCACGCGATCGCGTCGCGCCAGGTGTTCGGCTTGGTCGCCTTGTAGCCGGACTTGTACCAGTCCTCACCGAACTCGCCGCCGCCGCGCACGTGCGCGACCGCGAGCACGCCGCCGCGGTCGAACCACGGGAGCCACGTCGGCCGGAACGACGGCGTCATCGGGATGCCGTACGCGCCGTAGCCGTAGACGATCGTCGGGTTGGCGCCGTCGAGCTCGAGTCCCCTGCGGTGGACGAGCGAGAGCGGGACGAGCGTGCCGTCCCGCGCCGCCACCATCACCTCGCGCGATACGAGGCCCGCCGGAGCGTCGTAGGGACCCTGCGGCTGCAGCTTCGTGTCGACCACCTTGCGCGTCGAGGGATCGTAGACGTAGATCGCGCCCGCGCGCGTCCATCCGCCCAGGTCGAACACGACGTCGCGGCGGCGCAGGTCGGCGCTCATCGTCTCGATGTCGCCGACGTGGGGCAGCGCGACCCGGCGCGCCGCGCGCGACCCTGCCGGGAGGCGCCAGAGCTCGCTCGCGCCGGCGTTCATCTTGCGCACGTAAACCGCGTCGCGCGCGGCTGCGATGCCGTTGACGACCGCATTCCCCGGCGCGACGACGATCTCGGCGCGCGCGACGTCGGGGTTCGCGAGCGGCGTGCGCAGCACCTTGAAGCGCGACGCGCCCTTGTGCGAGAGGAGGTAGAGGTGGTCGCCCAGCACGGCGAAATCGGTGACCTCGTCGGCGCGCTCGGCGACCCTGGTCCACGGCGTCCTCGCGCCGTCGATCGCGGCCGCCGGCGCGACCCAGATCCGCAGTTCGCGCTGGACGCCATTGATCGCGACCGCGACCGTCCAGCGCGAGCCGGGCGGGCAGACGACGGCGACGAGCTCGACCGGGTCGATCGCGACGAGCGGCGACACGCCGGCGCCGAACAGCGGCGTGTCGCGCTCGGGATCGTCGCCGAGCCGGTGAACGTACACGCGCTGGTTCTGGTACTTGTCGGTGGGCGGCGCCCCGGCCGCGAGCTTCTGCAGGCGGCTGTAGACGAGCCGGCCGTCGGGCAGCCACGACGGGCTGGCGTACTGCGCGCGGTCGATCGTGTCCGCGAGCGGCCTGCCCGTCGCGACGTCGAGAATGCGGAGCACGCTCGCCTCCGAGCCGGCCGGCGAGATGCCGGTGGCGACGTGGCGGTTGTCCGGCGACGGCGCGTAGTAGTCGAGCGAACTGTGCTTGCCGCCCGGGTCGCGAATCGACTCGGGATCGACCAGCAGCCGCTCGCGCCCCGCGAAGCCGTCGCGCACGTACAGCTTCGGGATGTTCTCGCTCGCCAGGCGCTTCTGGTAATAGACGTGCGTGCCCGAGCGCCGCACGTCGAACACGCGCGCCGGCGCCGCGTCGCCGCGTCGTGCGATCTCGTCGCGCAGCGCGCCGCGTCCGGGAATGCCCGCGAGCACCGCGGCCGCATGGCCGGCCTGCGCCTTCATCCACGCCGCGACCTCGGCGTTGCCCACGTCCTCGAGGGCGCGATACGGATCATGCACCTCGACGCCGAAATGCGTGTCGGTCGCGTCGCGCACCGGCGGCGCGGGCGGCAGCGCCTGCGCGGCCGCCAGGCTCGCGGCGGCGAAAGCGAGCGTCGCGCCGGCGCGCGACACGGTGGAAGACAGGCGCATGCGGGAGCCCCTCCGGTGAATCGGCATGTGGCGAATTCTGCCACCGGCGTGGCGGGCCGAGGGCCGCCCGCGCGGCGGGTGCGAGTGGGCGGCGGGAATCCCTCGCGGGTCGCTGGCCGGCGCGCCGACCACTGCGCTCGGCGCGCGCCCGGCGTCAGCCTGCCGGCTTGCGGGGCGACACGACCGCCCGCTTGCCCTCCGGAAACACGAAGAAGTTGCGCATCACGCCGCCCAGTGCGAGCGCGATCAGGAACACCGTGCAGCCTGCCATGACGGACAGGTACGTCGGCAACCCGGCCTGGCCGGCCTTGACGACGATCGCGTCGGCGTAGAGCGTCGCTCCGACGGCAATCGCGGCTGCTGCGGCGACGGCGAGCACCGCGCCGTTGTACAGCAGGCGCGAACGCAAGGGCACGCCTGGCGGATCGGTGTGGAAGTACGCCCACACCGAGAACGCCGCCAGGAACACGAGCAACACCGTCATGAACGCCATCGGCGACCCCGACTCGGTCGAAGCGGCACAGAATACGCGAGCGGCGCGTTCGCCGTCCTGCCAGGGGTCAGCGGACGTCGTGCGTCCCGGCTTGACAGCGTATTGTCGGACAAATACGATTGCGCGCCTACCGTTGTCAGATGATCCGGGGGGCACTCCGCGCGGCGCGACGCGTCGTCGCCCATCGCGCGGATGCCGCATGAAGACCTCGCCGATCACCCCCGCCGACCTCGCGCGCTCGGTCATCGCCGTCCCGCCGCTCGCGCGGCACGCCGACCTTTCGCTCGACCGCGACGCCAACCGCGCGATCGTCCGCCATCTCGAGGGCGGCGGCGTGCGGAGCCTCATGTACGGCGGCAACGCGAACTTCTACCACCTCGCGGTCTCCGCCTACGCGGAAACCGTCGACATGCTCGCCGAGATCGCCGGCGCGGACACCTGGATGCTGCCGTCGGCGGGGCCCGATTTCGGCAAGCTCCTGGACCAGGCCGCGATCCTGCGCACGCGGACGTTTCCGACTGCGATGCTGCTGCCGATGACCTTCCCATTCACCGACGCGGGTCTTGCCGACGGCATCCGCCGCTTCGGCGACGCGCTGGGAAGGCCGGTCGTCGTCTACGTCAAGGCCGATCCCTACCTCGAGCCCGCGACGCTCGGCGCGCTGCATCGCGAAGGACGGCTCGTTGCGGTGAAGTACGCGGTCGTCCGTCGCGATCCGTCGCGCGACGGCTATCTCGACGCGATCCTGAAGGAGCTGCCGCGCGAGATCGTCGTGTCCGGCATCGGCGAGCGTCCCGCGATCGTCCACCTGCGCGACTTCGGACTCGTCTCGTTCACGACGGGGTCCGGCTGCATCGCGCCGCACCTGTCGATGGCGCTGCTCGACCTCCTGAAGCGCGGGCGCTACGACGAGGCCGAGGCGATCCGCTCGGCGTTCCTGCCGCTCGAGGACGCGCGCGACGCGTCGAGCCCGATCCGCGTGCTGCACGACGCGGTGGGGCTCGCCGGCGTCGCCGACACCGGCCCGATGCTGCCGCTGCTGAGCGGGCTCTCCGCCGGCGAACAGGCCCGCGTCGAGCCCGCCGCGCGCGAACTGCTCGCGCGCGACCGCGCGCGCGCCGCCGCGCCGATCGCCGCCTGAGCCGGGGTCGGGGCATCCGCCCCTTCCCTCCGGCCGCGCCCTTCCAACCTTTCCCGTCCGAACCCTCGCCCATGTCGACCCGCAGGAAGAAGCCCGAGGAACTGCGCAGCCACCGCTGGTACGGCCTCGCGGGCACGCGCGGCTTCGGCCATCGCTCGCGAACCGCGCAGATGGGCTACACGCGCGAGGACTACACCGGCAAGCCGGTCATCGCGATCGTCAACACCTGGAGCGACATCAATCCCTGCCACACGCACTTCAAGCAGCGCGTCGAGGAGGTGAAGCGCGGCGTCTGGCAGGCCGGCGGCTTCCCGGTCGAAATTCCGGCGCTGTCGCTCTCCGAGCCGTTCCAGAAGCCGACGACGATGCTCTACAGAAACCTGCTCGCGATGGAGACCGAGGAGCTGCTGCGATCGTATCCGGCCGACGGCTGCGTGCTGATGGGGGGTTGCGACAAGACCACGCCCGCGCTCCTGATGGGCGCATTCGCGATGGACCTGCCGTCGATCTTCCTGCCGGCAGGCCCGATGCTGCGCGGCGACTTCCGCGGCGGTCCGCTCGGCAGCGGCAGCGACGTGTGGAAGTACTGGGCGGAGCTGCGCGCCGGCACGATCACCGAAGCCGACTGGCAGGAGATCGAGGGCGGGATCGCCCGCACGCCCGGCCATTGCATGACGATGGGCACCGCGTCGACGATGACCAGCGCGACCGAGGCGCTCGGCCTCACGCTGGCCGGCGCCGCGTCGATCCCCGCGGCCGATTCGCGCCACGCGCAGATGGCCGCCAACACCGGCAGGCGCATCGTCGACATGGTGTGGGAGGACCTGAAGCCCTCCGACCTCGTCACCGCCGCGTCGTTCGACAACGCGATCACCACGGTGCTCGCGTTGTCGGGATCGACCAACGCCGTCGTGCACCTGGTCGCGATGGCGCGCCGCCTGGGCATCCCGCTCACGCTGGACCGCTTCGACGCGCTGTCGCGCCGCACGCCGGTGCTCGCCAACATCCGCCCGTCGGGCGAGTACCTGATGGAGGACTTCTACTACGCGGGCGGCCTGCGCGCATTGATGGCGAACCTGGGCGACCTGCTGGACACGAAGCAGCGCACGGTCGAGGCTCGCACGCTCGGCGACGCGCTCGCCGGCGCGCGGACCTGGAACGACGACGTGATCCGCGACCGCGCGCATGCGCTCGTGCCCGACACCGGCCTCGCGGTGCTGCGCGGCAATCTCGCCCCGGACGGCGCGGTGATCAAGCCTGCGGCCGCCGAGAAGCGCCTGCACGTGCACACCGGCCGCGCCGTCGTGTTCGACGACTACAACGACCTCGCCGCGCGCATCGACGACGACGCGCTCGACATCGACGCGCAGTGCGTGATCGTGCTGCGGAACGCCGGCCCGCAGGGCGCGCCCGGCATGCCCGAGTGGGGCCAGCTTCCGATTCCGAAGAAGCTCCTCGCGCAAGGCGTCCGCGACATGGTGCGCGTCTCGGACGCGCGCATGAGCGGCACGAGCTACGGCGCGTGCGTGCTGCACGTCGCGCCGGAATCCTACGTCGGCGGCCCGCTCGCGCTGGTGCACGACGGCGACACGATCACGCTCGACGTGCCCGGCCGCAAGCTGCACCTGCACGTCGACGACGCCGAGCTCGCGCGCCGCCGCGCCGGCTGGAAGGCGCCCGCGCCGCGCTTCGACCGCGGCTTCGGCGCGCTCTACCAGCAGCACATCCGCCAGGCCAACGAAGGCTGCGACTTCGATTTCCTCGAGCCGGTGAGGCCCGCCGGCGGCGACCGCCACGAGCCCGAGATCCACTGACCCGCCGCTACGGGACATGCCGCCCGCAGGGCAGCGGGAAATCGATCGCCAGGCCCGGCCGGCACCGTCGTACGACTTCGATCAGCGCGTCGCCTGGCAGTCAATCCGCCGCCGGCCGACGTCCTGGCGCGGCGCCGCGCCGGTCGATCAACCCGCCGAGCTGCAAGTCGCAGCGGGCGATCGGCGTCGGGCAGCGGCGGATCTCCTCGTCGAGCGTCGCGCGGCTGCGCTCGAGCCAGGCGCCGATCGCCGTGGCAGGCGTCGCGGAGGCGCTCACGCGCTCACCCGCACCTGGTACGGCATCTCGGTGCGCGCCTCCGGATCGAACTGCGAGCGCCGGGCGTGATTGAAATGCAATCCGTAGACGTGCAGCGAGACGCTCACCTCGTCGCTTTCGTTGCGCACGCTGTGGATCGCCCCGGAGGGCATCGCGACCACGCCGCCCATGGCGATCGCGCGCTCGGACGCGGGCGCGAGCACCGCATGACCGGGACGGCCGCCGTCGTCGAGCCGGCGCCACATCCGGTTGAGCTCGCTGCCGCGAAGCCCGACGATCACTGCCCAGCTGCCGTGGTCGTGCGGTGGCGTGCCGCGTCCCGGCAGCCAGCTCACGACGAACGCCGCGAGCGTGTGGTCGGGCTCCTCGTGAAGCAGATGAGCGCCGAATCCCTGGACAGCGTCAGGCACGCACATCGCCTCGGTCAGCCACTCCGACTGTCGGGCGGCGAACGTCACGGTCAGCTCGCGCGCGTGAGCGATCATCGCTCGCTCGCCGGGGCAGTGCTCACGCGCCTCGCGCAGCGCGACGGTGAAGTCGCGCAGGGCGGTGGTTCGCCGGGAGGCATCATCCTTCACCGCCGGTCCTTGTCGCGCGAGCGTCGGCGCACCGTCGTGCGCGCTCATGGCCGCGGCTGCGGAACGATCCGCAGGTAGGCCCTCGGCGCCTTCCATCCCGCGGGAAAGCGCTGCCGCGCCTCGTCCTCGGACACCGACGGCACGATGATCACGTCCTCGCCGGGGCGCCAGTTCGCCGGCGTGCCGACCTTGTGCGCCGCCGTGAGTTGCACCGAGTCGAGCAGGCGCAGCAGCTCGTCGACGTTGCGGCCCGAGCTCATCGGGTAGGTGAGCGTCGCCTTGATCTTCCGGTCGGGGCCGATGACGAACACCGAGCGGATCGTCGCGTTGTCGGCGGCGGTGCGCGACGTCGCGTCGCCGCTCGCGTTCGGGTGAATCATGTCGTAGAGCTTCGCGACGGCGAGGTCGGCGTCCCCGATCAGCGGGAAGTTCGGCGCCGTCCCCTGCGTCTCCTCGATGTCGCGGGCCCAGCGCAGGTGGTCGGCGACCGGGTCGACCGAGAGGCCGACCAGCTTGCAGTTTCGCCGGTCGAACTCGGGCTTGAGGCGCGCCATCGCCCCGAGCTCGGTCGTGCAGATCGGCGTGAAGTCCTTGGGATGCGAGAAGAGGATTGCCCAGCCGCCCTCGATGTGGCGGTGGAACGCGATCCGCCCCTCGGTGCTGTCCGCGGTGAAATCCGGCGCCTCGTCGCCAATGTGCAGTGCCATCGTCGGCCTCCTTTCGGGTGAGTGGGGCAGCCAGTCTAGGGGTTGCAGAATCCGAAAGGAAGAGTCCAAAATCGAGTGACTGTCTTTCATTTTCGGGGACATGAAATGGACTGGGACGACCTGCGCATCTTTCTCGCCGTCGCAAGCGCGGGCAGCCTCGCGGCCGGGGCGCGCCGCGCGCGCGTCTCGCAGGCGACGACGTGGCGGCGCATCCGCTCGCTCGAGTCCGCGCTCGACGCCACGCTGTTCGAGCGCAAGCCCACGGGCTATGTGCTGACGCCGGTCGGCGCGACGCTTCTCGAGGCGGTCGGGACTGTGCCGCGGACGATCGAGATCGCCCGGGAGCGGCTCTCCGACCGGCCGGAAGCGCTCGTAGGCGAAGTGCGCGTCGCCGCGCCCGAGTTCGTCGGGCTGATGCTGGCGCGCCGGCTGCCCGAGCTCGCCCGGCGCCATCCGCACCTGGTCGTCGAGCTGTTGACGGGCAGCCCCGCCGCAGGCCTGCTGGTGCGCGACGTCGACGTCGCGATCCGCGCCGAGCGCATGCTGGCCGGCGGGTTCGCGCTCGAGCGCACGTTCAGCGTGCCCTTCGGCCTGTACGCGTCGCCTGCGTACCTGCGGCGCTGCGGCGCGCCGCGCGCCATCGACGACCTGAAGGGCCACGCGCTGATCGGCTTCGACCACTCGATGGCGCACGTCGCCCCCAAGCCGTGGCTGCGCGCCGGCGGCCGCGGCGCGACGATTGTCTTCCGCAGCAACAGCCCGCACGCGCGCCTGCTCGCCGCGCGTGCCGGACTGGGTCTCGCGATGCTGCCCGAGCCGCTGGTGAGCGGCACGCCCGGCCTCAAGGTCGTGTTGCCCAGCCGCGAGGTCGGCCACCTCGACCTGATGGTGTTCGTCAACGCCGACCTCCTGCGCGAGCCGCGGGTCACCGCGGTGCGCGACTTCCTCGCCGAGATCCTGAATGCGCGCGGTCGCGCCGCGCGATCGCGCGGCATGCCGGGGGAACCGTGAAAGCCGCGGTCGCGAGCGCGTGGCCACCGGCGACGGAGAGGTTGCGGTGAATGCCGCGATGCGAATCCGGGCGAGCTTCGCGGCGCGCGCCGCCACGGTCGTGGAACGTTCGTTCGAGTCCCGCGACGCGCCGGCGATGGCCGCACGCCGCCTCGCCGGGTACGATGTCGCCTCCCGGCGGGCGAGCTTCGCGCCGGCGCGCACGCCGCGGTCGATCCTGCCGCGCCCGCCTGCCGGGATTGCGCCTTGCGGAACGCGCATCTCGACGACGGGCCCGGGCAGTCCACGCGTCCGCCCTCCGCATCGACCCAATCGACCCGAGGCACCCATCCCGTGAGCGAACACCGCAACTACGTGGCCGGCGACTGGCTCGCCGGCGCCCGCACGCACAGCAACGTCAATCCGTCGGACACGCGCGACGTCGTCGGCGAATACGCGCTGGCGGACGCCGGGCAGGCGCGCACCGCGATCGACGCGGCGCATGCCGCGTTCCCGAAGTGGTCGGTCGCGACGCCGCAGCAGCGCGCCGACGCGCTCGACTTCATCGGCAGCGAGATCCTCGCCCGCAGGGCGGAGCTGGGCGACCTGCTCGCCCGCGAGGAGGGCAAGACGCTGCCGGAAGGGATCGGCGAGGCGACGCGTGCCGGGCACATCTTCAAGTTCTTCGCCGGCGAGGCGCTGCGCGCGGGCGGCGAGGTCGTGCCGTCGGTGCGCCCGAACGTCGGCGTCGAGATCACGCGCGAGCCGCTCGGCGTGGTCAGCATCATCACCCCGTGGAACTTCCCGATCGCGATCCCGGCGTGGAAGGTCGCGCCGGCGCTCGCCTACGGCAATTGTGTCGTGTTCAAGCCGGCCGAGCTCGTGCCCGGCTGCGCGTGGGCGATCGCCGAGATCGCGAGCCGCAGCGGGCTGCCCGCGGGCGTGTTCAACCTCGTGATGGGCCGCGGCTCGCAGATCGGCGACGTGCTCGTCGGCGATCCGCGCGTCGCCGGCGTGAGCTTCACCGGGTCGGTCGTCACCGGCCAGCGCATCGCGCAGACGTGCGTGGCGCGCGCCGAGGGCGGCATGACCAAGTTCCAGCTCGAGATGGGCGGCAAGAATCCGCTCGTCGTGCTCGACGACGCGGACCTCGCGATCGCCGTGAACTGCGCCGTGCAGGGCGCGTTCTACTCGACCGGGCAGCGCTGCACGGCGTCGTCGCGCATCGTCGTCACCGGCGGCATCCACGACCGCTTCGTCGAGGCGCTGGTCGCGAAGACGAGGAGCCTCGTCGTCGACGACGCGCGCAAGGCCGGCACCGACATCGGGCCGGTCGTCGACGAGCGGCAGCTCGCGCAGGACCTCGAGTACCTGGACATCGGAAGAGCCGAAGGCGCGACGCTCGCCTTCGGCGGCGAGCGCGTCGAGCGCGCCACGCCGGGCTTCTACCTGACCCCCGCGGTGTTCACCGGCGCGACCAACGCGATGCGCACGAGCCGCGAGGAGATCTTCGGGCCGGTGGCGAGCGTGATCCGCGCGGACGGCTACGACGAGGCGCTCGCGCTGGCCAACGACACGCCGATGGGGCTGTCGTCGGGCATCTGCACGACGTCGCTCAGGCACGCGACCCACTTCAAGCGCCACGCGCAGGCCGGCATGGTGATGGTCAACCTGCCGACCGCGGGCGTCGACTACCACGTGCCGTTCGGCGGCCGCAAGGCATCGTCGTTCGGGCCGCGCGAGCAGGGCCGCTACGCCGCCGAGTTCTACACGACGGTGAAGACCGCCTACGTCGGCGCGTGAGGGCGTCATGACGGCAGGGCCGCGCTCGGGCGCGAAGGGCGTCCGCCCGACGCCGGACCGGCAGCCGCAGGGTGTCCGGCAGACGCGGTACGCCCTGGGGAAAGGCGTCCGGCTGAAGCCGGACCCACACGAAAACGCCTCCGGTCGGCGCCCGACGCGCCGGCGCCTCGCGGCGACGGCGCGACCGGCGAGCGCGTGCGGCTGTCCGACCAGATCTACGGCCGCGTCTTCGACGAGATCGTGTCGCGGCGCTACGCGGTCGGCGACCGGTTGCCGACCGAGATGGAGATCAGCGAGGCGTGGGGCGTGTCGCGCCCGGTCGTCCGCGAGGCGCTCCTTAGGTTGCGCGCCGACGGGCTCGTCGTCTCGCACCAGGGGCTCGGCACGTTCGTCAGCACGCAGCCTGCGCCGCGCATCCGCACGTTCGCGCGCGCAGGTCGTCGCGACGATCCACGAGACGCTGCTCGGCTTCATGCGCCTCACGCTCTCGCTCACGCGCACCGCGTCGATGGCCCGGGCGCAGCGCGTGCTGGACGAGCACGCGGCGATCCTCGACGCGATCCGCGAGGGCGACGGCGAGCTCGCGCGCACCGCGATGACGTTCCGCCTTTCGCAGGCGCGGCGTCGGCTGGTCGATCGCGGTCGCGACGACTGAGGCGCGTGCGGCGCGCGGGCGGGCGCGTCGGGCCGGCCCGACGCGTCGGCATCGCGGGCGCACCGTGCGATTGGCGGTTGCGCGCGACGCCGGTATGATCGGGCCGAGCCTCATCCTCTCCGGGAGTGTCCCGATGGCAATCTCCGCACGTCGAACCGGCCGCGCGGCGCGCGCGCTGATCCTGCTGCCGCTCGCGCTCGCAGCGGGCGCCGCGGCCGCGCAGGGCTACCCGACGAAGCCGATCCGCCTTCTCGTGCCGCTCGCCGCCGGCAGCACCGCCGACATCGTTTCGCGCTACGCGGGAAACGAGCTCTCGAAGGCGGTGGGCCAGCCGGTCGTGGTCGAGAACAAGCCCGGCGCCGGCGGCACGATCGCGATGGCGGAGCTCGCGCGCTCCGCGCCCGACGGCTACACGATCGCGTTCGCGTCGCAGGGGACGCTCGTGTTCAACCAGGCGATCTACGCGAAGCCGGGCTACGATTCGCTCAGGGACTTCGCGCCGGTCGCGTTCACCGGCGGCGTGTCCAACGTCATGATCGTCCCGCCGGGAAGTCTCGCGGCGAAGCCCGCCGACGTGATCGCGGCCGCGAAGGCGAAGCCCGGCGAAGTGACGTTCTCGTCCGGCGGCGCGGGCACGAGCCACCACCTGTCCGGGGTGCTGTTCGGCCAGGTGACCGGCACGCAGCTCGTGCACGTGCCCTACAAGGGCGCGCCGCAGGGCGTGCAGGCGGTGATGGCGGGCGAGGTCGCGATGGGCTTCTTCAACACGCCGACGGTGATCTCGCAGATCAAGGGCGGCCTCGTGAAGGCGCTCGGCGTCACGAGCCTCAAGCGCTCGCCGCTGCTGCCCGACCTGCCCACGCTCGACGAGCTGGGCGTCAAGGGCTACGAGGTCAACACCTGGTTCGGGTTCGTCGCGCCCGCGGGCACGCCGCCCGAGATCGTCGCGAGGCTCAATGCCGAGCTCAACAGGGTCTTCGCGTCGGCCGAGGCGCGGGACAAGCTCGGTCCGCAGGGCTTCGACCTCCCGCCGCCGATCACGCCGGCCGCGTTCGGCCGGCTCATCGCCGACGACATGGCGAAGTGGGTGCCGATCGTCAAGGCGGCCGGCGCGACGTCGAACTGACCGCGCTCGTCCACACCTCGACACGCCGTGGGTCGGCCTTCAGGCCGACGGCCTTTGCCGCATCGAAGGCAACTGCGTCGGGCTGAAGCCCGACCCACGAACATCGCCCGACCCACGAACGTCACGCGTCCGCGATTCACCTCGACACGCCGTGGGTCGGCCTTCAGGCCGACAGCCTTTGCCGCATCGAAGGCAACTGCGTCGGGCTGAAGCCCGACCCACGAACATCGCCCGACCCACGAACATCGCCCGACCCACGAACCTCAAAGCCCCGCTGCGTCCGCGATCAGCTTGCGCACCTCGCGGCGCAACCGCTCGCGCACCGGCGCGGCGTTGCGGCTGCGGTTGAGGTTCTCGAGCTCGAACGGATCGCTATCGAGGTCGTAGAGCTCGTCCAGTTCGCCCGCGCGCCCGCGGTTGACCCAGTGGATGTACTTCCAGCGGTCGGTGCGCACCGCCTTGTAGGTCATGCCGACGAGCCAGGGCATCGCCTGCTCGGCCCAGTACTCGATCAGGAACGACTTTCTCCACCCCTTGCGGCTGCCGATGCGCGACGGCTTCGAGCCGCGCGCGAAGAGCGGCAGCAGCGACCGCCCCTGGATCTGCGGCCCGGGCTTCCCGCCCGCGAGGCCGATCATCGTCGGCGCGATGTCCTGGCAGATCACGAGGTCATGCACGCGCGTGCCGGCCTTCACCCTGGGCGGATAGCGCACGACGAAGGGCGACCGGATCCCCTCCTCGTAGGCGAAACGCCGCTCGGGCCCCAGCGCGTGCTCGCCGAAGAAGAATCCGTTGTCGCCGAGGAACACGATGAACGTGTTGTCGAGCTGCCCCTGCCGCTCGAGCGTGTCGAAGATCGCGCCCATGCCTTCGTCGACCGCCGCCATCATCCGGGCGCGTGCCCGTATCTCGTCCTGCGAGCCGGACTTGAGCGCGTCGAGCACCTTGCGCGAGTTCTCGCCCGACTTCATCGCGAAGCACTCGGCCCATGCGGGCTTGTGCCGCACGACCTCGTCGGGCGTCATCATGTTGGGCGTGCGCGGGAACACGGCGTCGCGGTAGAGATCCTTGTGCCGGTCGGCCGCGACGTAGGCGCCCAGCGCGGAGATGCGCAGCGTGCCGTCGGCAGCCTGCTCGGCGTCCGGGTGCACCGCCTTGTGCGCGAAGAACAGCGAGAACGGCTTCGTCCGCTTGCGCTCGAGGTACTCGACCGCCAGCCGGTTCATGATGTCGGTGATGTAGCCCTTGTGCTGCACGTGCAGCCCGTCGTGGTTCAGCGTCGGGTCCACGAGCCTGCCGTGGCCGTCGAAGCTCACCCAGTAGTCGTAGCCGGGCCGCGGCGCCCCGTCGTTGCCCATGTGCCACTTTCCGATGTGCGCGGTCTCGTAACCCAGCCGCTGCAGGTCGAGGTGGTAATTCGGCAGCCGGTGGCTCATCGCGTCGCGCGCGACGTTGTCGATGATCCCGTGGCGGCTCGCGTACTGGCCGGTCACGATCGACGCGCGGTTGGGCGAGCAGATCGGCGTCGTGTGGAACGCCCGCTCGAACAGCGCGCCTTCGCGCGCGAGCCGGTCGGCGTTCGGCGTCTTCATGTACGGGTGGCCGCCGGCGCCGAACTCGTCGTGGCGCAGGTCGTCGATCAGGATGACGAGGAGATTGGGCTTCATCCGGCAAGGATACCGCGCGGCGTGCGCGGGCGTGCCGGCCGCCGCACAACGGCCATGCGGACGCCTGGACGGGGCGCGGCGTCAGCCCGGCGCGAGGAGCGCCCCCGACGCGGCGACCATCGACACCAGCTCGCGGCGCACGATCTTGCCCGCTTCGTTGCGCGGCACCGCGCCCACCTGCATCACGACCGACGGCGCGAGAATCGGCGACATGCGGCGGAACATCGCGTCGACCGCCGCGAGATCGACCGCCACGCGCGACACGACCACCGCGCAAAGCCGCGTGATTCCCCGGGCATCCGGCACGCCGAACGCCGCGGCGTCGTCGATTCCGTCGAGCGACAGCAGGATCCTCTCGACCCGGCCCGGGCTCATCTTGTAGCCACCGACGTTGATCATGTCGCCGACGCGCCCGGCAACGGTCACGGTGCCGTCCGGCGCGACGCTTCCCTGGTCGGCCGTGCGGACCCATCCGTCGCGGAACGTCTCCGACGACGCCTCCGCGTCGGCCAGGTACGCGTCGACGAATCCCGCGCCGCGCACGCGCAGCATCCCGTCCACGCCGCGCGGCAGCGGCACCCCGGTCGCGTCGACCGCCTCGAGCTCGATGCCGTCGATCAGCCGACCCACCTCGCCGGCTTCGGCGTCGAGCGCCGACATCGGCCCGGTGGCGATGAATCCCCCTTCGGTCGCGCCGTACACCGAATGGAGCGCGCCGCCCAGGCGCCGCTGCGCAACGTCGCGAAGGTGGGACGGCAGGCACGCGCCCCCGAACTCGACCTGCTCGAGCGACGCCAGCGGCCCGCCGCGTTCCGGCAACGCCGCGACGATCCGGTCGACCCAGAACGGCATCATCACGAGCCGGTTGACCCGGTGCGCGTCGATCGCGGCGACGATCTCCCCGGCCGTCACCGCCGTGACGATCGTGCCGCCGCTCCACAGAACGCGCAGGATCGACAGGAACCCGAAGCCGCTGGACGCGCCGGGAATGCAGATCTGGCGCGGCGCGGGCGGCAGGGGAATGCCGCGATTCGCGGCCGCGACGCGCGCCGCCATCCGGTCGTGGCTGATGGCGATGTGCTTCGGCGCGGCCGTGGTCCCGGACGACGGGCAGACGATCGCGACCGCGCTGCCGTCCGCATCCGGCGCCAGCGGCGGCGCATCGGCTCCCGACGCCGGCGTGTCGAACCAGCCGCCGTCGACGACGATCGTGCGCGGGAGCGGCAAGCCATCGCGCGCGACGTCGACGACGGTGGCGGCCACCGTTTCGGCCGGCACTCCGGGTGTCGCGCCGGCGGCGCCGATGCGTGCCAGCGCGAGCTCGAGCAGCAGCAATCGGTACGGCCAGACGATCGCCAGGACCACGATGTCGCCGGCGCGGATGCCCGCCGCGAGCAGCCGTCTCGCCACGACGTCGATCGCCCGGTCGAACTCGCGCCAGGAGAGCGGCGAGCCGCGCGGGCGAATGACGGCGATCGCGTCCGGGCGCTCGCGCGCGTGGCGGCGCAAGGGGTCGGTGATGTTCACTTCGGGCGGAATCCGGGGCGGGCGGCGACCGATTCTATTCCATCGCGCACCCGGACGCCGTGGCGAGGCGCGAGGACCGCATCCCGCGGCGGCCGTCGGCCCGCGCGGCGGCGGCGCACGGCCCCCTGATCCCGGCATCGCCCTCCGTTCTTGACGGTTCTCAATTCCGCGGCAGGCCGGTCGAACCGACGCCCGCCATCGCGATCCATCACGCAGGAAGGCGACGACCGCCCTCCCCCCCACCACGGAGACCGACATGTCACGCATCGACAGTACGAAGACCGCCATCGCGGCGCTCGCCGCCGCCTTCGCGATGGCGCTGGCCGCCCCCGCGCTTGCACAGGTCGGCGGGCACGCGCACGATCAGGCCACGCCCGCGAAGCTCGCGCTGGACCACGGAAGGAAATGGCCGACCGACGCGCCGCTGCGCGAAGGCATGACGAGGATCCGCGCGCTGGTCGCGCCGCAGCTCGCCGCAGCGCATGCGGGCAGGCTCACGCCCGGGCAGTATCGCGACGTCGCCGGCAAGGTCGAGGGCGAGGTCGCCGGAATCGTCGCGAACTGCAAGCTCGCGCCCGAGGCCGATGCGATGCTGCACCTGGTGATCGCCGACCTCGTCCACGGCGCCGACGTGATGGCCGGCAAGGAGCCGAACGCGAAGCCGCTGCAGGGGCTGGGCGCGATCGTCGCCGCGCTCGGCGATTACGGACGCTACTTCGACCATCCGGGGTTCGAGCCGATCTCCGCCGGTCATTGATCGGGAGGACGCCATGACGAACGTCACCGCAACCGCGACAGTGTTCGACATCCCGCTGCCGTTGAAGCAGGAACACGAGGCGCTGCACGAGCGGCTCCGCGAGGCCACGCGCGCGCCGGGAGAGGTCGGCGAACGCGCGCGAGAGCTCGCGCGCCTGATGCACCCGCACTTCGTCAAGGAGGACGAGATCGCCCTTCCGCCGCTGGGGCTCCTCGCCGCCCTCGCCCGTGGCGAGCCCACGGCATCGATGGAGGGCGTGCTCGCGCTGACCGACCGGCTCGAGGCCGGGCTCGCGGGCATGCTCGACGAGCACCGGGCGATCGTCGCGGCGCTGGAACGGCTCGCGGACGCGGCGAAGCGCGCCGGCTTGACCGGGATCGTGGATTTCGCGCGCGACCTGGTCCAGCATGCCCGCGTCGAGGAGGAAGTGATGTATCCGGCGGCGATCCTCGTGGGCCGCTACGTGCGGCAGCAGCGGGATCGACCGCCGTCCGCCGCGCATCGAGGAGTGACCTGATGTCGACCCCGGCGTTCTTCGAGACGTTCCCGCGCATCGCGATGCGCGATCCGCTTGCCGACACGCTCGGGGCCGCGACCGACGGCGTCCTCGAGTACGGCTACCTCGACGCGGTGAAGTCCGCCGGGCACTCGTGTCCCACGGTGGCCGGCGCCTGGCTGATGACCGCGAAGGCGCTCGCGCGCCTCTACGGCGATGACCTGCCGCGCCGCGGGGAGATTCGCGTCGACGTGCGCGAGCGGCAGGATGAGGGCGTCGCGGGCGTCGTCGGCGCGGTGGCGGGACTCGTGACCGGCGCGGCCGGCGACGGCGGCTTCAAGGGCCTCGCGGGGCGGTTCGCGCGGCGCGGCCTGCTCGCGTACGGCGTCGCGATCGACGGCGACCTGCGCTTCACGCGCACCGACACCGGTCGATCCGTCGAAACCCGCTATCACCCCGAGAGCGTCGCTCCCCCGCCGAACCTGCGTGCGCTGCTGCAGGCGGCACTCGATCCCGGCGCCGACGCGCATGCGCGACGCGAGTTCGCGGATGCCTGGCAGGATCGCGTGCGCCGCATCGCCGAGCGCGCGCACGATCCCGCGCTCGTTTCCGTCGCCGGCTGAGCGGGCGCGCGCGATGCGCCGCAGGGAGATCCCGCCGCGCGCGTTCCTCGCCGGCGTGCCGCTGTTCCGCGAGCTGGACGCGGCCTCGCTCGAGCGGCTCGCGGCGGGCGCGTCGCGGCGCGCGCTCAAGCGCGGCGAGCGGCTGTTCCGCAAGGGCGACCCGGCCACCGGCATGTACGTCGTCGTGTACGGCGAGATCAACCTGATCGCGACGACGCCGGCGCGCGGCGCGCGCCTCACCGGCGTGGTCGGGCCCGGCCAGAGCTTCGGCGAGCCGGTGATGTTCCTCGAGCGCCCGGCGGTCGTCGACGCGCAGGCCTCGACCGACGCGCTCGTGCTGCACCTGCCCGCGACGCTCGTGTTCGCCGAGATCGAGCGCAGCCCGCGCTTCGCGAGGCGGATGATCGCGGGACTCTCGAAGCGCGTCGAGGCGCTCGTTCACGAGCTGGAGCGCCACGCCGCCGGCACCGGCGCGTCGCGCCTGATCGCGTACCTGCTGCGCGGCCGGAACGACGCGAACGGCGAGTTCGTGGTCAGGCTCCCCGCCGCGAAGGCCGCGATCGCCGCGCAACTCAACCTCACGCCCGAGCACTTCTCGCGCACCTTGCGCGAGCTGGCCGACCGCGGGCTGATTCGCGTCGAGGGCCGGCTCATCGTCGTGCCGGATGCCGGGAGGCTCGCGGCGGCGCGCAAGCGCTGAACCCGGACGAGGGCCGCGCGCCGCGCGCGTCCGTGGACCGGATGCGCGAACGGGCGGCCCGGGATCGGCGGCCACGACGTGATCGCGCCGTCCGTCGCGCCCGCCCTCCCGGACCGGGGCACAAGCGTGGTCGGTGACGTTCGCGACTCCGGTACGGCGGAGCCGGGACGTCACCCGCAACGGCGCGTCCGCTAATCGCAGGTCGCGCGGCAGTTCTGCAGCGTGTCGCAGCTGCCGGTGCCGTCCACGCGGCAGGCCGCCCGGGTACGGTGGGTGAAGCGGATCCCGTCGCCGTAATCGCAGGTGACCTGGCTGATGGCGCCCCTGCGCTGGATCGCGACGCGTACCGGCCTGGCTGCGCGGATCGCCTCGGGGGCCATCTCGCACGAGGGATAGGCGCTGAACTCGCCATCGGCGGACTCCCACAGCGCGATGTTCTTCACTTTGCGATACGCGGCGAAATCCGCGCAGCCGTCCGCCTTGCCGTCGTACATGCGGGCGTTGTCGCTGCAGAAACCGACGAACGTGTAACGCAACTCCGCGTCGGTCGGACAGGCGGCCACCTGCCTGGCTCCCGACAGGTCGGGGCAGGCCAGCGTGTTCGCGGCCGCCGGCGCCGCCGCGAGGCCGGCGACGAGCAGGGCGGTCAGGAGCTTGTGCATCGGTGGTGACTCATGGGCGGCGGTTGAGGTGGAACGGAAAGCACGCCCGCGTCGGTCCGGCACTGCGCAGCCTGCATGTCAACCAGGGTCGGCGCGCGGCACGCTCGCTCGAAGTCGCCGGCGTGGCGCCCACGCGGCTGAAGCAGGATACCGATCGTGCCGCACCTGCACCAGCCACCACGGTCGTGACAGTGGCCGCAGTCGTCGGCACACTCCGCTGCTCGTCGACGGGCAGCGAGGCGACCGTGAAAACGGCCCCGCTCGGGGGCCGTCATTGCTGCTGTTGGTGGAGGTGGGCGGAATCGAACCGCCGTCCGAAGACTCTACACAGTCGGGACTACATGCTTAGTCGATCGTTTGATCTCGCTCCCGAGCCGCCGACCGACAGGCTGCCCGGAAACCAGTCACCTAGATTTAGCGCCTCGACCAAGTGACCCGGCCGGGCGCGATCGTCCTGAATGTCCTCGCTGCGGCTTGCGGTTACCCGCTCACCGCCCGGGCCGGACGCTGCCCGGAGCGAGGTCCGGCGGGGTTAAGCCGCCAGAGCGTACGTTTCGTCGTTCGCAGTTAAGTTTGCGATTGCCCGTTTTTAACGAGGACGAACGCCTCGGCATGCCCCGCGCTGCTTCGATGCCCCCGTCGAGACCAGGTCACCCCCGGAAATCGCCGGACGCCCCGCCGGCACGATCCTCGGTGCCGCGGCGTCAACAATGTTCATTCTAGCATTTCGGGCACGGCTCACCTTCGTCGCCCTCGGATGCACGGTTCCAACATGGGGCCGGCCGCGCGCGATCGCAAGCGCTCGCGGGTGCCTTGCGTGAACGTCGGGAACGCGCACTGCGGCACCGCCCGCGCCGGCGGGCGACGCCGCGGGCGTCGGCCCAGTCCTACGCGATCTTCGCGGAGCCGCCTACCGCGCCGGCGACGGCGCCCGGCTAAGGTCCTGAAGTTCGGTCGCCGGCGTACGCGGACCGGCGAGGCGCGAGGCGGCATGACTGGACTTGAGCGACCCCGGGGGAAGGCGAGCATCGCGGCGATGCCGCCGCGGCACGTGCGGCGGCGGCCCCGGCCGGCGTGATCGCGATGCGCGAGAATTCGGCGGGCGCGGTCGCGCCCGAGTTGCCCCGCCCCTTGCCGCGCGTCGGCGGCGGCGCGGACAGCCAGGACCAAGGCGCGGGGTATATTGACGCGATGGCCGACGCCGAGCGCCCGCGCGCCCCCCGCCTGATCGTCGTCCCGCTCGTGCTCGGCATCGTCGGCGCGATCGTGCTGCTGATCTTCGCCGAACTGGGCTACCAGCGGCTCGAGAGCGCCGCGCAGCGCGTCGCCGGCGCGCTCGAGCTGCAGTCGTCGCTCTACGAGGCGCAGGCGCTCGTCGTCGACGCCGAGACCGGCCAGCAGGGATTCCTGGTCACCGGGCGCGAGGAGTACCTCGTTCCCTACCGCGAGGCGCTCCCGAAGATCGAGCAGAGCCACACGCGCCTGCGCGAGCTCGCGCGCACGATCGGAACGCCCGAGCTGCAGGACGCGGCGACGCGCCTCAACACGCTGATCGGCAGGCGCCTGGCCGAGATGGAGGCGACGCTCGCCCTCTACGAGCGCAGCGGGCGCGAG
Source organism: Burkholderiales bacterium (assembly GCA_905339295.1). GTDB lineage: Bacteria > Pseudomonadota > Gammaproteobacteria > Burkholderiales > Casimicrobiaceae > VBCG01. The sequence continues at coordinate 113,312 of CAJPFI010000013.1, read as the reverse complement.
GTCGCGTTCGAGCTGATGGGCACGGGAATCGGCCGGCGCACGATGGACGAGATCCGCGCGCAGGTGGCGCTGATGGTCACGAAGCAGCACGACGTGCTGACCGAGGGCGCGACGCGGTGGACGCGCGACCTGGCGGTGATCCGGATCGGGCTGCAGGCCATGACGGCGTTCACGATCCTGCTGCTGCTCGCCGTGTGGATGCTGGTGCGGCGCGAGACGTCGCGCCGCGAGGCCCAGCGGCTGCGGCTCGCCGACGAGCATGCGCGGCTGGAAGGCGTCGTCGAGGAGCGCACCGCCGAGCTCTCCGAGCTCTCGAACCACCTGCAGACGGCGCGCGAGGACGAGAAGTCGAAGATCGCGCGCGACCTGCACGACGAGATGGGCGGCATCCTGGTGAGCGCGAAGATGGACGTCGCGTCCGCGGCCAAGCGGCTCGGCCAGTCCGATCCGGACGCCAGCGTGCGCCTCGCCCGCGCGATCAAGTCGCTCGACGACGGGATCGCGGTGAAGCGCCGGATCACCGAGGACCTGCGCCCGACGCTGCTCGACAACCTCGGCATCGGCGCCGCGCTCGACTGGCTGGTGCGCGGCACCTGCGAGCGCGCGGGGCTCGCGTGCTCGCTCAACCTCGACGAACGCGTCGGCACGCTCCCGCCCGACATCTCGATCGCGATCTACCGGATCGTGCAGGAGGCGCTGACCAACGTCGTCAAGTACGCACGGGCGAAGCGCGTGACTGTGGACCTCGTCCGCGGCGCCGGCCACGTGTCGCTCACGTTCTCCGACGACGGCATCGGCCTGCCCGCCAAGGCGCCGACCAATCGCCTGTCGCACGGCATCGCCGGCATGCGCCAGCGCGTGCGCGCGCTGCACGGCGAATTCTCGATCCACGGCACGCCCGGCAAGGGCACGGTGATCGACGTCCACCTGCCGCTGTCGGACGGGTAGCCGGGCGCGACGCTTCGCGACGATCGCGCCGCGGCCCGCCGCCTCAGTCGCCGAGGAGCGCGCCCAGCGGCTTCAGCGGCTCGATGCGGTCGGCGCAGACCTTGACGATCGCCATCAGCGGCCCGCCGAGCAGCAGGCCCCACGCGCCCCACAGCCACCCGAAGAACAGCAGCGCGAGAAACGTCGCGACCGCATTCATGCTCACTGCCCGCCCCTGCCACCAGCCCGTGAGCAGGAAGCCGATCGCGACGACGATCGCGGCGGTGAGCGCGACGTAGCCCGCGGCGCTCGCGAGCGAACCGGTCTGGACGAGCGCGACCACGCCGACCGTGAGCATGGCGAGAGCGCTTCCCAGGTAGGGAATGAAGTGCAGCATCCCCACCACCGCCGCCCACAGCGCGGGACGCGGGAGGCCGGCGAGCGCGAACGCCGGCCAGGCGACGAGGGCGATCAGCACGTTCGCGCCGAGCAGGATCAGCAGCTGCCGCTGCACCTGCGTGTCGATCTCGTCGAGGATCTCGAGCGTGATCCGCCGGCGCGCGAGCGACGGCCCTGCGATGCGCACGAGCTTGCGCCGGAACGATCGCCCCGCGGCCAGCATCAGCCCGGCGAGCAGCCCCGCGATCGCGAGCTGGCCCGCGAGGCCGGCCGCCAGGGCGGTGTTCTCGGCGATTTGCGTCGCGAGCGACGGGCCCGCGGGTTCCGCGGGCGGCGCGGCCGATGCCTTGGCGGGCGCCTTCTGACCGGCGACTTCCGCCGCGGTCTTGCCCAGCTCGGACGCTGCCTCCTGGACGTGCGAGATCGGTCCCGGGCCCGACTGCTGCCATTGATGCACGATCGAGCGCAGCTTGCGTGCCGCGCTCGGCAACTCGGCGACCGCGGCCGAGACGTCGTCGGCGAGCCACCACGCCGAGGCGCCCAGCGCGCCGACGATCCCGGCCACCACCAGCGCTGCGCCGGCCGCGCGCGGCACGCGAACGCGCTCGAGCCCGGTGACGAGCGGGCGCAACGCGTAACTCGCGAGGATGCCCAGCACGACCGGCACCAGCAGCGGCGCGGCCAACTTCGCCGCGGCGATCGAGGCGAGGATCCCCAGCGCGACCACCGCAGCGTCGCGCGCCCGCCAGCCGCGCCCGGGCGGCGCGGTGGCGGGGGCGGCGGCTGCCGACGGGCCGGGGCCCGGCGCCGGGCCGCTCGCGGCGGCGGTCCTGCGGGAAAGGATCACGTTGCCGTCCCGATCGCACCAGGGACGCGCCGCCAGGCGACGCGCCCGCGCGTCCCGGCGTGGCGGGCTGTCTTCAGTTCGGCTTCGACTTGTCGGCGGCGCGCTCGATCGCCTGGCCGCCGGCCGAGATGTCCTTGCCGGCGCCTTCGATCGTGTTGCAGCCGGCGACGAGCGCCAGGGTGCCGGCAAGTGCGAGTGCGAGGATCCTGATCATGGCGATTCTCCTTGTCGACGAAGCGATGGCGCAAGACCGCGCGCATCGCGGGATGGCAGCGCGGGGCGCCGCCGGGAAGCTGACTCGGGCGACACGGGGCCGCCCGTCGATTCGCGTGGCGTGGCCTCCGGCGCGGACATCGCGCATTCCGGTGCCGGCGGCCGACCGCCGGCGGGCTCAGGCCGGCGCGGAACGCGAGCGCGCGAGCTCCGAGAGCATGTCGACCGCGCGCTCGTACTCCTGCGACTTGTCGAAGAACGCGTCGGCGCCGAGCGCGAGGCTGCGGTCGCGGTATTGCGGGATCGCATAGGTCGTGAGCACGAGGATCTTCGCGCCGAGCGGCCGCGACGGCGCGATGGCGCGCAGCACGCCGAGCCCCGTCCCCTGCTTCAGCTGCAGGTCGAGCAGCACGGCGTCCCAGCTTCCGTCGGAGAGCGCCTCGACCGCCTGGCGCTCGGTCTCCGCGTGGCCGACGACGTCGATGCTGCCGGTCGCCGTGAGCGACTCGATCAGTCGCTCGCGGATCGCCGGATTGTCCTCGACGAGGAAGACGCGCAGCGGCATCACGGCGCTCGCGCGGGGCGGGACGGCGTCCTGCGCGAAGGCGCCGGCCGCCCGGGTCCCGCGTCGGCGATGTCGGGGCGTGCGGAGGTCACTCGATCAACCGGTTCTTGATGGCGTAGTACGTGAGGTCCGCGTTGGTCTTCATGCCCATCTTCTCGAGCACGCGCGACCGGTAGGTGCTGACCGTCTTGACCGACAGGAACAGCTCGGCGGCGATCTTCGACACGGGCATGCCGCCGGCGAGCTTGCAGAAGATCTGGAACTCGCGCTGCGACAGGCTCGAGTGCAGCGGCGCGTCGCCCTGCCCGCTCACGCCGTCGGCCAGCACCTGCGCCAGGTCCTGGCTCACGTACTTGCGGCCATGCGCCACCGTGCGGATCGCGGCGACGAGCTGCGACGACGCGCTCTCCTTGCTCACGTACCCCGCGGCGCCGGCGCGCAGCAGGTTGATCGCGTACTGCTCCTCGGCGTACGCCGACAGCATCAGCACCGGCATCTCCGGGCGGATCTGCTTCAGCTGCTTCAGCGTGTCGACGCCGTTGCGGTCGGGCATCGAGATGTCGAGCAGCACGACGTCGTAGGGCTCGGCACGCACCATCGACACGGTCTCGGCGCCGGTCGCCGCCTCGCCCGCCACCGACATGTCGGACTGGTCGGAGAGGAACTGGCGCAGGCCCGCGCGCACGATCGCGTGATCGTCGGCAATCAGGACGCGGATCATCGGCGCCGCTCCGCGCGCGGGGTGGATTCGAGGGTCATGGGAACGGTCGTCCGGTTGGAGACATGGTTCCAGATCGTACGGTTGGGTCCTCGCCCGCCCGATCGGCCGCGGGACGATTGCGCTGTCGGGGATTGTCCTACAGCGGCCGACAGCGCGCCTCCACGGGGAGGCGCGCCCCCGCGGAACCCGTACGCGCGCGGCACGGGGGGAAGCGGAGGACCCGGGCGCCGGGGGCCGTAGGCTAGAGTAGCGACCTCGCCGCACCTCGCCCTGCGATGTCCTCCCGCCCCGTCGTTCCCCTGATTCTCTCCGGCGGCGCCGGCACCCGGCTGTGGCCGCTGTCGCGCGAGTCCGCGCCGAAGCCGTTCATGCGGCTTCCCGACGGCGGCACGCTGCTGGGGCGCACGGCGGCGCGCGCGCTCGCGATTCCCGGTGCGGGACCGCTCGTCACGATCACGCGCGACGAGCACTATTTCGCGACGCGCGACGCCTACGACGCGCTGCCGGGCGGGGCATCCGGTCGCACCGTGTTCCTGCTCGAGCCGTTCGGCCGAAACACCGCGCCCGCCATCGCCATCGGCGCGCTGTGGGCGGCGCGCCACGTCGGCGACGACGCGCCTCTGCTCGTGCTGCCGGCCGACCACCTGATCCACGACGTCGAAGCGTTCGTCGCGGCGGTCGGGCGCGCGGCCGCGTTCGCCGCCGCCGGTCGCCTGGTCACGTTCGGCATCCCGCCGTCGCGCCCGGAGACCGGCTTCGGCTACCTCGCGTGCGGCGCGCCGCTCGATCGCGAGCGGCCGCCGGTCGTCGCGGTCGAGCGCTTCATCGAGAAGCCGACGCGCGCGGACGCCGAGGCGTTCGTGGCGTCGGGACGCCACCTGTGGAACGCCGGGATGTTCTGCTTCACGCCGCGCGCGATCCTCGCCGCGCTCGACGCGCACGCGCCGGCGGTCGCGCAGGCGGCGCGCCGCGCGTTCGCGCTGCTGCCCGCCGATCCGCACCAGGCGCGCGTCGAGATCGACCCGGTCGCGTTCGACGCGATGCCCGACATCTCGCTCGACTACGCGGTGATGGAGAAGGCGTCCGGCGTCGTCGCCGTGCGCGGCGCGTTCGACTGGAGCGACGTCGGCTCGTGGCAGGCGGTGGGCGACCTCGTCGCGCCGGACGGCGAGGGCAACCGCCGCCAGGGCGAGAGCGTCGCGATCGACACGCGCGACACGATGATCCACGCCGAGGACCGGGTCGTGGCGACCGTCGGCGTGCGCGACCTGGTCATCGTCGACACCGCCGACGCCACGCTGGTCGCCCATCGCGACCACCTGCAGCAGGTGAAGGACGTGGTCGCGGCGCTCAGGACGCGCGGCCACGAGGCCTGGCGCACGCATCGCACGGTGTCGCGGCCGTGGGGCGCGTACACGGTGCTGCTCGAAGCGCCGCACTTCAAGATCAAGCGCATCGAGGTGTCGCCGGGCGAGGCGCTGTCGCTGCAACGGCACCGCCATCGCAGCGAGCACTGGGTCGTCGTGCAGGGGCGCGCGCGCGTGACGAACGCGGATCGCTCGTTCGACGTCGCGCGCGACGAGTCGACGTTCGTTCCCGCGGGCTCGGTGCACCGGCTCGAGAACACGGGCGAGGACGCGCTCGTCGTCGTCGAGGTCCAGTGCGGCGACTACCTGGGCGAGGACGACATCGAGCGCTTCGACGATCGGTACGGGCGGTGACCGGCGCGACGGGCACGGGCGGCCGGCCCGGCGAGGCGGACGGCGTTCGCGGCCCGATCCCGTTGTCCGGCCCGCTCTTCGCCGGGCGCTGCGTTGCGGTCGGCTGGCCCGAGGCGCACGAGTACGACCGGATCACCGCGCTGCGCAACCGCGACGGGGTGCGCAACCGCTTCCTCGACCCGCGTCCGCTCGACCTCGCGCGCAATCGCGAGTGGCTCGCGCACGGCATGCCGCGGCCGCGCGAGGCGGTCCTCGCGATCCGCCTCTCCGCGAGCGGCACCTTCGTCGGCGCGATCGGCTGGAGCGGCTACGACCCGGCGCGGGCCGAGCTCGAACTCGGCCGCGTGATGGTCGACGCGCGCGCGCTCCATTCGCACCGGCAGGCGTTTCCGGCCGGCTACCCGGGCGTCGCGGCCGACGCCGGCATGGCGCTGCGCGACTTCGCGTTCGGCCGGATGGGCGTGAGGCGCATGACCAGCGTCGTGATCGGCGATAATGCGCTGTCGCGGCGCGCCGTGCTGCTGGGCGGGGCGCGACCGGTCGACTCCGTGACGGTGACGCGCGCCGACGGCACGGAAGTGGCGCTGTTGCGGCTGGAGATGACGCGCGACGAGTGGCGGGCGCTGGCCGGTGGCGGGGCCGCGCGAGGGGAGGAGCCATGAGCGGTGTGTCGCCGGTTCCGTTGTTCCGCGCGGTCGTGCCGGAGCTGGCACAGGCGCGCGCCGCGGCGGCGCTGCGAAGCGGCTGGATCGGCTACGGCCCCGAGTGCCGCGAGCTCGAAGGCGCATTCACCGCGCGGCGCGGCGGCTGGGCGCTCGCGACGACGTGCTGCACCGCCTCGCTCTACCTCGCCGGCCGCCTTCTCGCGGACCGCGCGCGCGGCGAGCGCCCCGAGATCGTCGTGCCGTCGCTCTCGTTCGTCGCGTCGGGCATGGCGTTCCTGCAGGCGGGCGTGACGCCGGTCCTGGCGGACGTGCGGCAGGACGACCTGACGCTCGACGCCGCCGCGGCGGAGCGTGCGATCACGCCGCGCACGCGGGCGATCCTCGTCGTGCACCTCTACGGCCAGCGCGCGCGCGACCTCGACGCGTTGCGCGCGCTCGCCGACCGCCGCGGCCTCGTGCTGATCGAGGATTGCGCGCACCGCGTCGACCTGCTCGATGCGGCGGCCCCGGTCGGCGACATCGCCTGCTACAGCTTCAACGCGGTGAAGGAGATCCCGTGCGGCGAGGGCGGCCTGCTGTGGGGGCGCGACGCCTCCTTCGAGGACCTCGCGCGCGCCGTCTCGAACCTCGGGCTCGCGGTCGACACGCCGCAGCGCGCGTCGTCGCTGCGCCACGCCGACTACGCGTTCGAGCCCGTGCCCGGACTCAAGCTGCGGATGAGCGACGTCGCCGCCGCGATCGCGAACGGCTGCATCCCGTCGCTCGCGTCGACGCGCGCGAAGCGGCGGGCGCTGCTCGAGCGCTACGCGAGGTTGCTCGCCCCGCTCGCGCCCGCCGTGCGCATGCTCGAGCGCCGGGACGACGACAGCTTCCTGATGGCGGTCGTCCGGCTGCCGGCGCCGCTGCGCGACGGCATCCGCAGCGCGATGGCGCGCGCCGGGATCGCGACCAGCGTCCACTACCCGTCGCTCTCGCACCATCCGTTGTTCGGCGATCCGCAGGCTCGCGGCGCGCACTGCTGCGACGCCGACCTCGAGGTCACGACGCTGCCGAGCTGGCTCGGCATGGATGCCGCCGACCAGCAGCGCGTCGTCGACGCGCTCTCGGCGGCGCTCGACGCCGTCACCGCGCAGGCGGGAACCCGCCGCGCCACCCCCGCGACATGACGGCCGCGATCGACCTGCCGGACGCGCTCGCCGCCGCGCCGAGACTGTCGGTCGACGCCGAGGACGTCGTGGCGGGGCGGCTGCCGATCGTCCAGGCGGAGGCCGCCGTGCGCCTCGGGCCGGTCATGCGCATCGACATTCCGTTCGGTCCCGACGCCGGCCCGTGCATCCACCTGGTCGCGCCGGAACTCGCCGAGGATGCGCTGCTGACACGCCGCGAGTCGTTCTCGAGCGAGGGCGGCTGGGCGCCGCTGCTGGGGAGCGGGTTCGGCTATGCGGTGCTCAACGTCGACGAGCCGTTGCATGCCGAGCATCGGCGGATGATCGTGCCCGCGTTTGCCGGTCCGGCGCTGCAGCGCTGCCTGCCGGGCGTTCTCGCGGTCGTCGACGCCGAGCTCGACCGATGGGCCGACGCGGGCACGCTCGACCTGTTCCCGGCGATGCGTCGCCTGACCTTCCGCGCGGTCGCGTGCGGCGCGGGCGGCATGAGCGCCGACGAAGCCGACCGCGCATTCGCCGCGGTGTCGGTGGTCCTCGACGGCTACGACTTCATGCGCGAGGGGCGCGAGGCGTTCCTCGCGCGCGCGAACGTGGCGCGATCGGCGTTCCTCGACGTGCTCGCGGACATCGTCGCGCGACGCCGCGCGGGCGAGGGTCGCGGCGACGGGACGATGGCCGACCTCGTTGTCGCCGCCCTTCCGCCCGACGGCGGGCCGCGCGATCCGGCGGTCCCGTTCCTCGCGATCCTGCTGATCGCGGGGCACGACACCGGCATGGTCATGTACTCGCGCGCCCTCCACCACCTCGGAACGCATTCCGCGCTCGGCGTTCGCCTGTTGCGCGAGCTCGCGGATGCCGGCGCGACCGCGGATCGGCCGCTGTCGCCGGAGGCGCTCGACCGCCTGCCGTTCCTGGACCGCTACATGCTCGAGATCGGCCGCGTCTTCCCGCCGATCGTCAACATCCCGCGGACGGCGGGCGACGACGTGGACATCGGCGGCTTCCGGGTCGGCCGGGGCACGCGGATCGCCGTCGCCGTCGGCGGCGTGCACCGGCGCGCGGACCTGCACCGGGATCCGCACCGGTTCGATCCGGATCGCTATGCCGATCCCGCGGGCGCGCGCCTCGCGCGCCCGTTCCGCAACCTGACCTTCTCGGGCGGGGCGCGGCACTGCCTCGGCGCGCGGCTCGCGCAGATCGAGTTCAAGTCGATCGTGTCGCGCGCGCTGCTGCGCTTTCGCATCGAGCCGATCGACGCGGTGCCGGTTGCGCACGGGGGATTCTGGGTCGGGCGGCCTTCGCGCCCGATGGTCGTTTCGCTGCGCACGCGCTGACGCGCACGCGCCCGCCGCCACTATCGACGCGGCGGCTCGATCCCGAGCGCGTCGGCGAGTTCGCGCGAGAAATCGGTCGCGCTGTAGCGCTCGAATCCCGCCAGGGCGATCGACTCGCGCCGCGGCCCGTCGTCGACGAGTCCGCGGCACAGCGCGGGAAGCTCCTCGATCGTGCCCCTGACGAATCCGGGCAGCAGCGACGGGTCGACGTCCTCCTCGCCGCCGGACTCGGACACGAAGCAGCGCCGGTTGGCGAGCGCGGTGGACATGCGCGCGAACTCGAACACGGCGCCCTCGCGATGGTGGACGTTGAGCAGGATGCGCGACCGCGCGATCCACGACCGGAGCTCCTCGCCGAAGATCGCGGTCATCGCGCGCACGTCCAGGCCGGCCTCGCGCAACGCGCCGATCGCCCGGTCGCGCCGCGGGCTCGGCCATCCGTAGAACAGGACGTCGACGTCGCGCGGCGCGTCAGGCGCGACCGTCGTGAACTCCGGGAGGTAGGCGGGACGCACGAGTCGCACGCGCTCGCCGGCGCCGAGCGCGTTCCATCCGCGAACGTTGGCCGCGCTGTAGTCCCAGGTCTCGAACGCGCGCACGAACGGGAGCATCGCATCGACGAAGTGCGACCGCTCGACGACCATCTCGGTGTTGTACACGATGGTTCCCGGCGGCAGCGCGCCGACCAGCGACGGGTCGAGGTTGTGGACGGCGAACACGATGTTCGTCGCGTCGCGCAGGTACTCGTTCACGACGATCCTCGCCGGAAGCCCCAGCCGCGCGAGGCCGCTGTGCACCATCTCGGCGGCGCCGCCCAGCGCCCCCGCCGGGGCGAGCCCGTACGGCGACACCAGCAGCAGGTTGTAGGGGGGCGGGTGCCTCACGGCTCCTCACTCCGCCGTCGCGCCCTTCGCCGCGCCGGCGCGGCTGGTCAGCGCGATGCCCGTCAGGATCAGCGCGATGCCGGCCACGTGGTGCCCTCCGAGCGTCTCGCCGAGGAAGATCCACGCGAGGAGCACGCCGAACACCGGCATCAGGTGGACGAACAGCCCGGCGACCGCGGCGCCCACCTGCTCGACGCCGCGGTTCCAGAAGATGTACGCGAGCACCGACGAGAACAGCGCGACCGAGGCCAGCGCGACGAGCGCCTCCGGCGACCACGCGATGTACCGCCCGAGCGCCATCTCGCCCAGCCACAGCGGCAGCACGCACAGGTCGCCGATCACGGCGATCGCGAACAGGAACGACAGCGGATGGAGCCCGACAGGCCGCCAGCGCAGCGCGACCGTGTAGGCCGACCACATCGCCATCGACAGGATCACCAGCAGGTCGCCGCCGTTCAGCCGGAACGCGGCGAGCGCCGCGAGCGAGCCCTGCGACAGGATCGCGAGCACGCCGGCGAGCGAAATCGCGACGCCGGCGACCTGCAGCGGCTTCAGCCGCTCGCGCAGGAACAGCCATGCGATGGCGACGATCATCACCGGAATGAACGAGTTGAGGATCACGCCGTTGGTGGCGGTCGTGTAGTTGAGGCCGAGGTAGGCGAGCGCGTTGTGCGTGCCGATGCCGATGGCGCCCAGCCCAAGCATCGCGCGCCGGTTCGCCACGATCAGCGCCCAGTCGCGCCGAACGTGCGACAGCGCGAACGGCGCGAGGATCGCGATCGCGAAGAGCCAGCGGAAGAACGTCATCCCCATCGGCGGGATGTCGTGGTGGAGCCCGCGGCCGATGATCCAGTTGCCCGACCAGAACAGCGGAGTGAGCGTGAGCAGCAGGTAGGGCGATGCGCGGCTCCTCGCAGCGGTCGGGGTCGCGGCGGCCGGCGCGGGAGCGGGGCGTTCCATCGGGCGCGATTGTCGCACGCGCCGCGCGGACGGGAGCTCCGCCGCGCGCACGTATAATCGATCGCCTCGCGCCGCTTCCGGCGCCCGTGCCGAACCGCAGCCTGACCGCCACCGTACGCAGGCGACCGCGATGAATGCGCCCGACGCCCCCGATGCGCTCGAGGCGCCGCCCTTCGCGACGCTGCCCCGCCTCGCTCCCGCCCTGCCCGCGCCGGGACGCCGGGCCTCGCTCGCGCCGCTCGCCGGCTCGGCGGACGCGCTCGCGCTCGCGCAACTCGCCGCCGACTGCGTGCGCGAAGGTCGCGCGCTCGCGGTGCTCGCCGCCGATCCGCTCGCCGCGCAGCGTCTCGCCGACGAGATCCCCTGGTTCGCGCCAGGCGTCGACGTCGCCTTCTTCCCGGACTGGGAGACGCTCCCGTACGACCCGATCTCGCCGCACCAGGACCTGATCTCGACGCGGCTCGCGACGCTCTACCGGCTCGCGCAGCGCGAGGCGCGCGTCGTCGTCGCCGCCGTGTCGACGGCGATGCATCGCCTCGCGCCGCCCTCCTTCCTCGCCGCGCGCGCGTTCTTCCTGAAGCAGGGGCAGCGCCTCGACGTGGACAGGCTGCGCGCGCAGCTCGCGCTGGCCGGCTACGCGCACGTGACGCAGGTCGTCTCGCCCGGCGAGTTCAGCGTGCGCGGCGGACTGATCGACCTGTTCCCGATGGGCGCGGGCCTGCCCTACCGCCTCGACCTGTTCGGCGACGAGCTGGAGAGCATCAAGACCTTCGACGCCGACACGCAGCGCACCGTCTATCCGGTGCCGGAGATCCGCCTGCTGCCGGCGCGCGAGTTTCCGCAGGACGACGAGGGCCGCGCGCGCTTCCGCAGCCGCTTCCGCGAAGTGTTCGAGGGCGACCCGTCGCGCTCCGCCCTCTACAGGGACGTGTCGAACGGCGTGTTCGCCGGCGGCATCGAGTACTGCCTGCCGCTGTTCTTCGAGTCCACCGCGACCTTCGCCGACTACCTGCCGGCCGACGCCGTGGTCGCGCTGCACGGCGACGCGCACGGCGCGGCCGCGCGCTTCTTCGCGGACGCCGAGTCGCGCTACCGGCTGCTGCGCGGCGACAAGGCGCGCCCGCTCCTCCCGCCTCGCGAGATCTTCGTTCCGCCGGACGAGTTCGCCGGCCGCGCGAAGGCGTTCGCGCGCGTCGAGCTGGGCGTGCCCGAGGCCGGCGCGGCGTTCGCGGCCGACGCGCCCGCGGTCCCGCTGCCCGACGTGGTGGTCGACCGCCGCGCCGACGACCCGCTCGTGCGCCTCAAGGCGCTCGCCGCCACGCCGAACGTGCGCGTGCTCGTCTGCGCAGAGAGCGCGGGACGGCGCGAGACGATGCTCCAGTACTTCGCCGAGTACGGGCTCCGGCTGCCCGCCGCCGACGGCTTCGCGGCGTTCGTCGCGGGCGGCGCGAAGGCGGCGATCGCCGCCTCGCCGCTGCACGCCGGCTTCGCGTGGCGCGCGGCGAGGATCGCGTTCGTCACGGAAGCCGAGCTCTACGCGGGCGCCGTGCACCATGCGCGGCGCGAGAGGGGCCGGCGCTCGAACGTCGATGCGATGGTGCGCGATCTCTCCGAGGTCCGCGTCGGCGACCCGGTGGTGCACGAGCAGCACGGCATCGGCCGCTACCTCGGCCTCACGCACCTCGACCTCGGCGACGGCCCGTCGGAGTTCCTCGAGCTCGTCTACGCGAACGACGCGAAGCTCTACGTGCCGGTGTCGGGCCTGCACCTGATCTCGCGCTACAGCGGCGCTTCGCCCGAGAGCGCCCCGCTGCACGAGCTGGGCAGCGGCCAGTGGGAGAAGGCGAAGCGGCGCGCCGCGCTGAAGGCGCACGACACCGCCGCCGAGCTCCTCAACCTGTACGCGCAGCGCGCGGCGCGCAAGGGCCACGCCTTCGCGTTCAGGGCGCACGACTACGAGGCGTTCGCCGAGGGGTTCGGCTTCGACGAGACGCCGGACCAGCAGGCCGCGATCGAGGCGGTGATCGCGGACCTCACGTCGGGCACGCCGATGGATCGGCTGGTCTGCGGCGACGTGGGCTTCGGCAAGACCGAGGTCGCGCTGCGCGCGGCGTTCGTCGCGCTCGCCGACGGCAAGCAGGTCGCGGTGCTCGTGCCCACCACGCTGCTCGCCGAGCAGCACTTCCACGTGTTCTCCGACCGCTTCGCGGAATGGCCGGTGAGGATCGCGGAGCTGTCGCGCTTCCGCTCGCCCAGGGAGGTGAAGGCGGCGCTCGACGGGCTGGCCTCCGGCACGATCGACCTCGCGATCGGCACGCACCGGCTGATCCAGCCGGACGTGACGTTCGCCAACCTCGGCCTGGTGATCATCGACGAGGAGCACCGTTTCGGCGTGCGCCAGAAGGAACGGCTCAAGCGCCTGCGCGCCGAGGTCGACGTGCTGACGCTGACCGCGACGCCGATCCCGCGCACGCTCGCGCTTTCGCTCGAGGGCATCCGGGACTTCTCGGTGATCGCGACCGCGCCGCAGAGGAGGCTCGCGATCCGCACGATCGTGACGCAGCATTCGTCGGGCATCGTTCGCGAGGCGTGCCTGCGCGAGCTCAAGCGCGGCGGCCAGGTGTACTACCTGCACAACGACGTCGACACGATCCGGACGACCGCGGAGCGCCTCGCCGCGCTGGTGCCCGAGGCGCGCGTCGCGGTCGCGCACGGCCAGATGGGCGAGCGCGAGCTGGAGCAGGTGATGCGCGACTTCTACGCGCAACGCGCCAGCCTGCTCGTCTGCTCGACGATCGTCGAGACCGGCATCGACGTGCCGACGGCGAACACGATCATCATCGAACGCGCCGACCGCTTCGGGCTGGCGCAGCTCCACCAGCTGCGCGGCCGCGTCGGCCGCTCGCACCACCAGGCGTACGCCTACCTGCTGACGCCCCCCGAGGAGGCGCTGTCCGCGCTGGCGAGGAAGCGCCTCGAGGCGATCCAGGCGATGGAGGAGCTGGGCTCGGGGTTCTACCTCGCGATGCACGACCTCGAGATCCGCGGCGCGGGCGAGGTGCTGGGAGACGAGCAGTCGGGCGAGATGGCGGAGGTCGGCTTCCAGCTCTACGCCGACATGCTGAAATCCGCGGTGTCGGCGCTGAAGGCCGGCCGCGAGCCCAATCTCGCCGAGCCGCTCGGCGTCACGACCGAGATCCAGCTGCACCTGCCCGCGCGGCTGCCCGAGCAGTACTGCAACGACATCCACGAGCGGCTCGTCCTGTACAAGCGGCTCGCGACCGCGGAGGACGCCGCAGGCATCGACGCGATCGTCGAGGAGCTGGTCGACCGCTTCGGGCCGCTCCCGGAGCCGGCGATCGCGCTCGTCGCGTCGCACCGGCTGCGTCTCGCGGCGAAGCCGCTGGGCGTGCGCAAGATCGACGCCGGTCCGGAGCGCACGACCGTGCAGTTCGTGCCGGATCCTCCGTTCGACGCAGGCAAGCTGATCCTGCACATGCAGCGCGACGGCCGCACGCGCTTCGCCGGCCCCGACCGCGTGCGCATCGACCGCGCCGCGCCCGGGCTCGACGAGCGCGTCGCGCTGGTGCGGGGGTTCCTGGAAACGCTGCGGTGAGCTCCGCTCCGCGCCTGCCGGCGTCGGTCCACGTGTTCGTGCGCGACTGGCTGTCCGCCAACAACGTGCTCCTGAAGAGCCGCGACGGCCACGTTCTGGTCGACACCGGCTACGTGCAGCACGCCGACCTCACGCTCGCGCTGGTCGCGAGCCACCGCGGGCTCGCCGGCGAGCCGCTCGCGAAGATCGTCAACACGCACGGCCACTCCGATCACGTCGGCGGCAACGCGGCGCTGGCCGCGCGCTACGCCTGCCCGATCGCGGTGCCGGCCGCCGAGGCGCCGCTGTTCGAGGCGTGGGACGAGCGCAGGCTTCTCTACGGCTATGCCGACCAGCACGTCGACCGCTTCGCCGTCGACGAGCGCATCGGGTCGGGCAGCGTTCACCCGTGGGGCGACCTCGAATGGCTCGCGCTCGCCGCCCCGGGGCACGACATGGGCGCGCTCGTCTTCTACAACGCGGAGCACCGCGTGCTGATCTCGGGGGACGCGCTCTGGCAGCGCGGGTTCGGCTTCGTGATGCCGCGCGCGATGGATCCGGCGGCGATGCCGGCGACGCGCGCGACGCTCGACATGCTGGCGTCGCTCGACGTCCGGACCGTGATCCCCGGCCATGGCGAGCCGTTCGACGAGGTCGCGTCGTCGCTCGACTACGCGTACCAGCGGCTCGCGGCGTTCGAGGCCGACGACGAGCGCGTCGCGCGCTACGCCGCCAAGGCGATCTTCAGCTATTCGCTGCTGCACCGCCGCCGCTTCCCCGAGGCGCGGCTGGCCGACTACGTCCAGCAGGTGGGCTTCCACAGGGACCTGAACGCGGCCGTGCTGCGGATGGCGCCGCAGGCGTTCGCCGCGTGGCTCGTCGATGAACTTCTGCGAGCCGGCGCGATCCGACGCGAGGGCGGCGACCTCGTGCCCGCGACCGGCGAGGCCGGCTGACGCGCCGCACGACGACCTCGCATGCCCGGCCGGCAGCACCCTTGCACGCGCTTGCGCGTCGTGGAGAATCCAGTGGAATACCCGCCGCGCCGTCACTGTTCGATGCAGTCGAGCCGCGGAAGCCGGCGCGGCGCCCTCGTCGTCCACCCCCGGAGGAAATGCATGAAGCCCGTCGTTCCTGTCCTGACCGCCCTGGCGCTCGTCGGCGCGTTCGTCGCCGCAGTGCATGCCCAGACGCCCGACCGCCAGATCAAGTACCGCCAGTCGGTGATGGCCGCGCAGGGCTACCATTTCTACGGCATCCTGGGAGGCATGGCGAAAGGGACGCGCCCCTACGACCGGGACGCCGCGACCCGCAGCGCCCGGTACGTCGACGCGCTGATCGAGATGCCGTGGGACGGCTTCGCGCCAGGCAGCGAGACCGGGGGAAACACGAAGGCGAAGCCGGAGATCTGGAAGGACAGGGCGACCTTCGACAAGCTCGGACGCGACGCCAAGGTGGAGACCGCGAAGCTGGTCGCCGCGGCGGGCGTCGACCTCCCGACACTGCGTGCCCAGGTGCAGGCGACCGGAACCGCGTGCAAGAATTGCCACGACAAGTTCCAGGCCGAGTGAAGGCGCGGGCGGCGCCGGGCGGCCCGATACGCACGACGCCCGGGCGCCGCGGGGCACGGCCCGTTTCAGTACGCCAACGACAGCAGGCCGAACACCGCGACCAGGGTGAGCGCGAGCAGCGCGAACGCGCGTGCGGTCGACGCGGACGCGTCCTCCGGACGAGCGAGACCGGTGGGCAGCGTCCTGGTGCCGCGGATCATCGCCACGATCAGGTTCTCCCGCAGCACCACCAGGTAGGCGAGCACCGCGGCCACGTGCACGGCGGCGAGCGTGACGACGATCCACCAGAATCGCCGGTGGAACCAGGCCAGCGCGTCCGACCAGTCCTGCGTGACGCGCTGCGCGAGCGGCCCCTCCCAGAGTTCGCCGTCGTTGGAGAACAGGCCGGTGCCGGCCTGCACCGCGAGCGCGAGCAGGAGCGCGACCGCCATCCAGCCGCCCGCCGGGTTGTGCGAGACGTGGATCTCGGGCGTGCGCGCGATCCTCGATCGGGCGTAGCTCACGACCGCGCCCGGACGCCGCACGAAGGTGCGGAAGCGCGCATTGCGGCTGCCGGCGAACCCCCACAGCACGCGGAACGCCACGACCGCGAGCAGGACCTGCCCGAAGCGCATGTGCCACTCGAGCCATCCGCCGCCGACCAGCCCGGTGACCAGGAGGCCGATCAGCAGCAGGACCAGCGCCCAGTGCACCGCGCGCACCGGCCAGTCCCAGACGGCGATGCGCTCGACGTCCGCGCGCCCGGGGTCGGGCGCGGCCGACGCGCTCACCTGCCCTCCACCGCCTGTTCCGCGATCCAGACGATCGCCGGCGGCACGTTGCGCCACACGCGTTCGGCGCGCCGCCAGGCGAGCGCCGTCGAGCCGAACGCGAACGGCTCGCGCAGGCCGTAGCTGTACTGGACCAGACTGCGCCCGCGGTGTCCGAGCAGGAACCGCTCGATCACCGCGATCGTCGCGTGGGCGAGGTCGGCGGGAAGCGAGCGGAACGGCAGCGACGACACCGCCACGGTGCGGGCAGGCAGCGACTCGAGGCACTCGGCCCGCTCGTGCACGCACCCGTGGTGCACGTGCGCGCGCGGCCAGGCGCGCGCCAGGCGCCGCGCCATCTCGGGACTGCGCTCGATGACCGTCAGCGCGGCGCGCGGGTGGTCGGCGGCCAGCCAGCGCGTGATCGACCCGCCGCCCGCGCCCAGCTCGACGATCGCGTCGTAGCCAGTCGCGTGACGCGACATCGCGCGCGCGAGCACACGCGACGACGGGACGATGCCGCCGACGAGCGCGGGCGCGCGAAGGAAGTGAGCGAAGAACGTGTCCGCGAGCGCGTCGCGCGCCGCGCGGGCCCGGTCGCGATCGGTCGCACCGGACAGCGTCCGCCACGAATCGCGCGCGCCCGCGCCCTGCAATGCCTTGGAGTCCACCACAAGGTCCTGCGCGGCGCGTGATCCGCCGGCGCCGTGCCGGCTGTCGGGAGGAGGCATCGAAGCCCTTTCAGCGTTCGAGTTGCAGGACGAACGTCCGGATGCCGGACAGGAGCATTTCCACCGCGAGCGCCGTCAGCACCAGACCCATCAGGCGCTCCATCGCGACCACGCCGCGCTCGCCGATCACACGCTGCACCCGATCGGCCGCGGCGAGCACGACCACGGACACCAGCATCGCGATCGACACGGCGACGACGAGCGTCCCCATCGAGCCGGGGCTGCGCGACGCCAGCAGCATCACCGTGGCCAGCGCGGACGGCCCCGCGATCGCGGGGATCGCGAGCGGCACGATGAACGGCTCGTCGGCGCCCGTTTCGCCGAACACGCCGTCGCGGTGCGCGAACACCATGCGCAACGCGATCAGGAACAGGATCACCCCGCCGGCGATCGACAGCGATGCCTCGGAGAGCTGCATCAGCGCGAGGAACGCCCGTCCGCCGACCAGGAAGGCGAGCAGCACCGCGTACGCGATCAGGCACTCGCGCACGATCACCCGCACGCGACGCTCGCGGGGGACGCCCCGCATCGCCGTCACCGCGAGCGGAACATTGCCGAACGGATCGGTAACGAGAATCAGTAGCACGATCGCGGAAACGAGCTCGGACGGCATGACGGAGCATTGCGGCCGACGGAGTATACCCGTCGGGGCGAGTCATGCGGCCAGCGCCAGCCACGCCGCCACGGCCAGCGGCATCGCGAGCGACGCCAGGAGCGCATGGAGCCCGAAGGCGAGACCGGCGTAGCTGCCGGCCTCCCGGTCGACCTGGAAGGCGCGCGCCGTGCCGATCCCGTGCGCCGCGAGGCCGAGCGCGAATCCGCGCGCGCGGAGGTCGCGCACGCCGGCCGCGTCGAACACGTAGCGGCCGAGCACCGCGCCGATCACGCCGGTCGCGACCGCGAGCACCGCCGCAAGCGCGGGCAGGCCGCCGATGCGCTCCGCGATGCCCATCGCGACCGGCGCGGTCACCGACTTGGGGACGAGCGACGCCAGCGTCGACGGCGACGCGCCGAGCGCCCACGCGATCGCGACCGCGCTCGACGCCGCCACCACCGACCCGACGGCGAGCGACGCGGCGATCGGCACCGCCAGCCGCCGCACGCTCTCCCACTCGCGCGCGAGCGGCACCGCGAGCCCGACCACGGCCGGCCCGAGCAGGAAGTGGACGAACTGGGCGCCCTCGAAATAGGTCCGGTACGGCGTGCCCGTCGCGGCCAGCGCGCCGACCACGACCGCGACGGCGATCGGCACCGGGTTCGCGAGCGGGTGGAACGCGCAGCGCGCGTAGGCCGCGTATCCGATCGCGTACGCGACCAGCGTGAGCGTCAGCCCCGCGAGCGGCGTCGACGACAGGTAGACCCACAGGCGGAAGAGCTCGTCAGCCATGGCTCGGCGGATCACCGCCACCGTCGGGCGCCGTGCGTCGCGCCAGCGCCTGGAACGTGAGCGCCGCCGCCGCGAGCGCGAGCAGCGTGCTCGCCACCAGCGCGACGGCGAGCGCCGCGCCCTCGTCGGCGAGACGCGTGGCATGCAGCATCACGCCGACGCCCGCGGGCACGAACAGCAGCGACAGGTGCCGCGCGAGACCGTCGGCCGCCACGCCGAGCGGTGCGGACGCCTCCGCGTCCCGTCCCTGGCGCACGCGCTGCGCGACGAGCAGCAGCGCCATCCCGATGACCGGGCCGGGCACCGGCAGGCCGGTCGCGACCGCGATCGCCTCGCCCGCGCTCTGGAACACGAGCAGCCACGTGAGGCCGGCGAGCAGCGGGCTCATGGGCCTAATGCAGCCTGATCCGCGGCTCGCCGCCGCGCAGGAACCGGCCGATCGTGTCGAACGCGACGCGCAGCACGCCGTGGATCGCGAACCGGTGCGTCTTGCAGAGCGACGCGTACATCCGGCGCGCGATCAGTTCCCGCTCGAGCAGGCTGCCGCCGATGCGCCGGCCCATCAGCGTGCCGACCGCCGGCCGTACGCGAGCGACACGAGCGACCCGTGGTCGCGGAACGTGAACTCGGGCAGCGGCCGGCCGTCCAGGCGCGCGCGCATCGGAGTCGCGAGCAGCGCGAAGACGGCGCCGCCGTCGCCGTCGACGCGGGGGCCGCAGGCGGCGACCGCCTGCGGCGGGAGCGGTGCGCCGAAGTGCAGTGGCGCGTCGTCGGGGGCGAGCGCATCGAAGTGCGCCGCGTCGGCGGCCCGGCCGCGCTCAGCCAGACGCCGGACCGGATGACGCATGGCGGGGCGCCATTCGCGTTCTCGTCATGACGTCCTCCGTCGCGCCGCCTCCCGCGTGCCGCGCATGCGCGAATCATGGACTCGCGGACGGCATCCGTAAAGCCGCCGACGCCGGTTGCGCCTGCGCCATCGTGCGGCGCGCTTTCCCGCGGACACGGCGCCCGATCCCGCGCCGCCCGCTTTGCGCCGCGCCCGGGAATGACCGCACGCGTCAGGGATCAGTCTCCGCGCACGCTGCCCTCCCTCCGCGGATCCGCGCCGCCCGCCCATCCGCGCCCCACGCGCTCGATCGTGTGCAGGCCGCTCGTCAGGGCGCGGACCGACACCTCGTGGCCCAGCGCGCGCAGCTTCGGGGCGAGCGAGACCGCCGCCGTGTCCTGCTCGAGCTCGGTGGGCCCGTTGCGGCTGCCGACGTTGGGCAATGCCGCCGCGGCCTGCGGATCGAGTCCCCAGTCGATCGACGCGACGATCGCCTTCGCCACGTGGTTGATGATCGACGATCCGCCCGGCGAGCCGGTGACGAGGCGCACGCGGCCGGTGCGATCGTAGACGATCGTCGGCGCCATCGACGAGCGCGGGCGCTTGCCGGGCTCGACGCGGTTGGCGACCGGCCTTCCGTCGACGGCCGGCGCGAAGGCGAAGTCGGTGAGCTGGTTGTTGAGCAGGAATCCGCCGGCGGTCATCAGGCGGGCGCCGAACATGTCCTCGATCGATGTCGTCATCGACACCGCGTTGCCGTCCGCGTCCACGATCGACAGGTGCGACGTCGACGGCATTTCCTCTCCGTCCGCCGGCGCGTACGCGACCCTGCGCTCGGGCTCGCGGAGCGGCGGCTCGCCCGGCGAGGCGAGGCCGATGCTCGCCGTCGCGCGGATGAGGCGGGAACGCCCGCGCAGGTACGCCGGATCGACGAGTCCGGGAGGCACGTCGACGAACGCGGGATCGGCGACGTAGGCATTGCGGTCGGCGTAGGCGAGCCTGCCCGCCTCGCTCACGAAGTGCGCGCTCCAGAACGACGACGCGCCCATCGACGCGACGTCGTAGGGCTCGAGGAGTCCCAGGATCGCGAGCACCGTCGTCCCGCCCGACGACGGAGGCGGCATGCCGCAAACGCGATGGCGGCGGTAGGTGCCGCACACGGGTTCGCGCTCGAGCGCGCGGTAACCCGCGAGGTCGGCGTGCGCGAGATCGCCCGGATGCGACGGGTGGCCGCGGACGGTCGCGACGATGTCGTCGGCGATCGCCCCGCGGTAGAACGCACCGGCGCCGTCGCGCGCGAGCGTCGCGAGCGTCGCCGCGTAGGCGGGATTGCGCAGCAACGTCCCGGCGGCGAGCGGCCGGCCCGCGGCGTCGTGGAAGTACGCGAATGCGCGCGGGTCGCCCGCGAGCTGGCGGTCGGCGGCGAGCAGCGCCGCGAGCCGGGGCGACACCCGAAATCCGTCCCGGGCGAGCGCGATCGCGGGCGCGAACAGCTCGGCCCACGGAAGCTTCCCGTGCCGGGCGTGCGCGAGCTCGAGCACGCGCATCGTGCCGGGCACGCCGACGGCGAGCCCGGTCGCGACCGCGTCGCGAAAAGCCGTCGGCGTCCCGTCCGGCCCGAGGAAGCGCCCCGGCGTCGCCGACGCGGGCGCGGTCTCGCGGCCGTCGTAGGCGCGCAGGCGCGATCGGCGCGCATCGTGCACCAGCATGAACGCGCCACCGCCGATGCCCGAGGATTGCGGCTCGACCAGCCCCAGCACGAACTGCGCCGCGACCGCGGCGTCGACCGCCGAGCCCCCGCGCGCGAGCATCGCGTACGCCGCGTCGGTCGCGTGCGGATTCGCGGTCGCCGCGAGGAAGCGGCGCGCGTGGACCGCCGGCTTCTCGAGCACGGCGGCGGGAGCCTCGCGCACCGGCTGCCCGCCGGCGAAACCCGATGCGCAGGCGAGCCCCCATGCGCAGGCCGCGACGATCGGCAACGACGGCCGCAGCGAACGTCGGCGCATGGGCCGATTCTACGCCGCACCGTGTAGGCCGGTTCCGACATCGCCGCGCGCGATCCGCCGATAGGTCGATCCCGCTCGCCGGTCCATCCTTGCGGCACCGACGCCAACGGAGGCGGGCATGGACACGATTATCGCCGGACGTTTCGACGGCTTCGACGCCGCCGAGAGCGCGCGCGAGCGCCTGGAAGCCTGCGGATTTCCTCGATCGTCGATCCGCGTGTACGTCGATCTCCAACGCGGGCGCTCGCTGCGCCGCCCGGTGCGCGTGACCGTCGCGGTGCGCGTGGGCGACTCGGCGCGCGACGACGACGCGATCCACGTGCTGGATGCCACCGGCGCCAGCAGCGTCGAGCGCATGCAGGGCGAGTGGCGCGACGCCGGCTGGCCGGAGATCGAGGCGACGGGCATGTCGCGCCAGGTCGCCTCGCCGTCGCACGGACCGTCGGCGCCCGCCGACGCCCGCTCATGATGGCCGCGGACCGCCGCGACGCGCGCCTGCGCGTCGCCGGCCTCACCGATCCGGACGACGACGCCCTCGTCGTGACCAGGGACGGCGCGATGCCTCCGTTACCCGGCGCGCCGATGCCACGCAGCCGTGCGGGCCGTCGCCCGACGTCGTTGCGAATCGGGGCGGCGTGCGACGCCGGCGATCCGGACGACAACGCCACAGAAACGCGCGACGTCGATCGCGAGGTCCCCGCGCTGCTGCAACCGCCGCCTGCGCGTCGGTCGCGAGCCGCCTGAACGCGACGCGCTCTCCCGGCTTCCTGTCCGCAGGCAGCAATTCGTCCCTGCGGACGGCGCGACGACTGATCCAGTCACCCGTCGCGGCCGCGGGCGGGGAACCCGCGAGGAGGCGCTTCCGGCAGCGGCACGCGTTCGATTTCGATCTTCGGCATGCCCGGAGACTTCACGCTCCACCTTTCAGGAACGGGAAGACGATGCGCAGGAGCGACAGGAGGAGACGCTAGCGCGGAACCACGAAACGACGCCATCCGTATCACTGCCTGGTCGCCGGAACGGCGCGGGACCGGACCGGAACGTCGACAATCGCCGTTGTCCGCGGGGCACGGGGAACACACCTTGCCTGGCGCCCCCGACCCGCGGCGCCCGGGCGCCTGCCCTCCGATGGCATGCGAAGTGCGTGCGGACGGGGAACCACCCCGGAGCACGCATGCAAACAGCCGTCCCGAGCACCCCGCGCGCAGGCGCCAGAGCGCCCTCCGCGCCGGGAACGGGCGCAAGCATCACCGCCGGCGCCGAGTCCAGGAACTCGTCACTATACGCCGTGCTGCGTCGCACACCGATGCGCTTTCCATGGCTTTCGTGGCTTGCGCTGGCCTGCGGCGTCGTCCTGGCGGTGCTGGCCGGCTTATGGACGCAAGGCGAGGTGGAACGCGAGGCCCGCGTCCATTTCACCGAAAGCGCGCGCGAGGTCGCCGAGACCGTCAAGAAGCGCTTCCGAGCCTATGAGGAGGTCTCGTACGCCGTGCGGGCGTTGTTCGACGCCTCGGGGTATGTCGACCGCGACGGGTTCAGACGGTTCGCGCAGGGCCTCGCCATCGACGAGAGATATCCCGGCATCACCAACGTCTCGTACGCGTTTCGCGTCAGCGGCGAACAGGCCGCCGCCTTCGTTCACCGGCAGAACGCCGAGGGAGGCCGGCAATTGTCCGGGCTGCCGCCATTCGCCATCTCGCAGGCGGGATCGCGTGCGGAGTACGTCGCGCTGACGTACATCGAACCGTTGCGGCCGAATGCGCCCGCACTCGGTCTCGACCTCCTCGGAGACCCGGTGCGGGGAGCCGCGGTGCGCAATGCGCGCGACCGCGGCACAACGACGACCACCTCCGGCCTGACGCTCATGCGCGACCGCGGCACGCGCGCGACGAGCGTGCTGTTGCGGATCGCGAACTACGAAGGCGGGGGCGTCCCCGACACGATCGATGCCCGGCGCCGGGCGTTCACCGGTGTCGGCGGCACGACCGTCCATCTCCCGGACTTCTTCGCCGCCGCGTTGAGCACGGAAGCACGCCAGCATCTTCGGATTCGCCTCGAGGACTCGACCGCGGCGCCGGCAGCCGGCGACGGTGTGACCGAATCGCAGATGCTCTTCGACAGCGCCGTGGACGGGCCATCGACGCCGGTGGCGTTCGCGCAATACGCCGCGAGTCAGGACTTCATCGTAGGCGACAGGACGTGGACGCTCACGGCAACGCCGCTCGCGGATCCGGCGCTCCGTGCCCCGCGCTGGGCGCCCTACGCCGCCGCCGCCGCGGTGCTGCTGCTGACGTTGCTCTTCTTCGGCCTGCTTCGTGCGCTTGCCGCCGCCGAGGTCCGCAGCGTATCGCTGCAGCGCACCCTCAGGACCCTGGAGATTCAACGGGTGCGGCTTGCCGAAACGCAGGTAATGGCCAACATCGGCGGCTATGAATGGGATACGCGCGATCGCCGCCAGCGCTGGTCCGATCAGCTGTACCGGATCCTCGGACGGGAGGTTGGCGACCCGCCGGAGCCCGGCCCGGACTTCTTCTTCGGCACCGTCGTCCATCGCGACGAGATCCCCGCGGCACGCGCGGCCGTCGCCCGCGTGCTCGAGGATTGCGGTCCGGTGACGCTGCAATGCCGAATCGTGCGGCCGGACGGCAGCGAGCGCATCGTCACGACCATCGCGCAGCTCGAAGACGCCGACGACGGTGCCCGCACGCGAATTGTCGGCACCGTACGGGACATCACCGACGAATGGCGCGCGCGCGAGCGCGAGCGCGCGCACCTCCGATTCATCCAGACGATGATGGACAGCATCCCCATTCCGGTATTCCAGAAGAACCCGGCCGGGCGCTTCCAGGCGTGCAACGATGCCTGGTGCCGGTTCCTCGGCAAGAGTCGCGACACGATACTTGGCCGCACCATCGGCGAAATCCTGCCCGGCGACCACGTCGACGCCATCCGCGCGCAGGACGGCCGCCTGCTCACCGGCGTCGGAACCGAGAGCATCGACACCGAACTGATGAACGCGAAGGGCGAGCTGCGGCATGTGGTGCTGCACAAGGCCAGCTACGCCGCCGAGGATGGCGCGATCGAAGGCCTGGTCGGCGTCGCCTTCGACGTGACCGAGATGCGCGCCACCAAGGATCGACTCGAGCGGACGGTGACCGAACTCGATCGCCGCACCAGGCTCGCCGAACTGCTGGCGGAGTTCGGCGAGTCGCTGCAGGCGTGCGTCGGGCTGGACGACGCCTACGAGACGATCGCGAAATTCCTGCCTCGGCTCGTTCCGCGCAGCGTCGGAACCTTGTATCGGATGGAGTCGGGATCCCGGGGCGGCGTCCGCTGCGGCGGCTGGGGGCCGCCGGAAGCGTTCGTCGACGCACTGGCCGCGAGCGATTGCGTGGCGATCCGCCGCGGCCACCCTCGTTGTGTCGCCGACTCGGCCAAGCAACTCAACTGCCGGCACTTCGCGGAGACCCCGCCGTCCTACGCCTGCCTGCCGCTTTCGTCGCAGGGCGAACTGCTCGGTCTGCTGCACGTGCAATACCCGCACCCGGACGAAGCCGGATGCGACGCGGCGTCGTCATGGCCGGCACTCAAGTCCGTCGCCGAACACGTCTCGCTCGCCTTCGCCAACCTGACGGTGCGCGAAGTGCTGCGCGAGCGGGCGACCCACGACAAGCTGACCGGTCTCTACAACCGGCACTACCTCAATGCACGGCTCGAGCAGGAAGTCGCCCGCGCCCGCCGCACGCGCAGTCCCGTTGCGGTCATCATGCTCGACATCGACCACTTCAAGCGTTTCAACGACGACTTCGGGCACGCCGCGGGGGATTACGTGCTGCACGAACTCGGCGAAGTGCTGCGCCACGCCGCCCGCCAATCGGACACCGCATGCCGCTACGGCGGAGAGGAATTCGTGCTGCTGATGCCCGACACCGCGTGCGACGTCGCGACGCGACGCGCCGAAGACATTCGCGTCGCGGTGAGGAACCTGCGCCTGGAGTGGGAAGGCCAGCGGCTGGGCACGGTCACCGTGTCCATCGGAATCGCGATGCTGCCGGAGCATGGCGCCGATCCCGAGGCGATCCTGCGCGCCGCGGACGTCGCGCTCTACCGGGCCAAGGAGCTTGGCCGCGACCGCGTCGTCGTCGCGGCACTCGAACCCGCCGTTACCCGGTGTTGAACACCCTGGCCACCACGTGCGCGGGTGCCCGCATTCGCTGCCACGGCCCCGCGACGGCGATGCGCGACCGCCGTGGCACCATGGCCCGGGCGCGGCGCGCCGGGCCTCGCGCATCGGCGCCGTCGGGACCGCTGCCGGCGCGCGACGGCCCGTGGGGTTCGACTGCCGTTGAGGCGGGCGGCGTACAGCCTGCAGGTACGCTTCGATCATGTTGATGCACGCGACGCCCCCGACCGCCGAGGCATGCACCGGCGTTGACGCGGAACTGTCCCTGGGCGAACTGGCGCTCCCGCTGTTCGACTCTGTTTCCGATGCCATTTTGATCTGCGACGCGACGACGATGCACGTCCTGTTCGCGAATCCGGCGGCGATCACCCTGTATGGCTACAGCATCGCCGAGTTCCGTGCAATGCCCGTGACCGGGTTGAGCCTCGAACCCGAGAAGACGATCAACCATATCCGTACCGCCGAACGCGACGGGAAGACCACTCGCGAGGTCCGCAGGCATCGCCACAAGAACGGCGATGCGCTGCTTATCGAAGTGAGCGCCACGACGGTCGTCTGGAACGGGCAGCGCCTGCTGCTGGCGGCGTTTCGCGACGTCAGCGAGCGGCAGCGCTTCGAAGAGGCGCTGAGAAAGGGCGAAGCGCAGTCGCGGCAGTATGCGCAGCAGCTCGAACAGGCGCTCATGGAAACGGTGACGTCGATCTCGATGATGGTCGAGCTGCGCGATCCCTACACGCACGGCCACGAAAGCCGCGTGGCGTCGCTCGCCGCCGCCATCGCGCTCGATCTCGGCATGGGCGACAACATCGCGAAGGGATTGCGTATCGCGGGCGTGCTGCACGACATCGGCAAGGTGGGTGTGCCGTCGGAAATCCTGAACTATCCGGGACGATTGAGTCCCATCCAGATTCTCCTCGTGCAGGAACATCCACGGAAGGGCTACGACGTGCTGCGCGGAGTTCATTTCCCCTGGCCGGTCGCGAATGCCGTGCTGCAGCACCACGAGCGGCTGGACGGAAGCGGTTATCCCGACGGCCTGCGCGGAGACGCGATCTGCATGGAGGCCAGGGTTCTCGCGGTCGCCGATGTCGTGGAAGCGATGGCGTCGCACCGCCCGTATCGGCCGGCGCTCGGCATCGAGAAGGCGCTCGCCGAGATCGAAACCCATGCCGGCGTACTGTTCGATCCTGCTGTCGTTGCCTCGTGCTTGCGTCTGTTTCGCGAAAAAGGCTACAAGCTCTCCCTTCCCGGCGCCGACTAGCCCATTGCCGCCCGCAGGGCAGCGCGAAATCGCTCCTCAGGCCCAGCCGGCACCGGACTACGAGTTCGATCGGCGCGTCGCCTGGTAGTCGACCGCGACCGCCCGTCGTCGGTGCGCCACGACGGGCCGGCTCGCGCCTGCGGCCGTCATGCGCAACCGGCGCGCACGTCGGCGGGTCCGCGCCACCCGCGCAACGCGGAAAAACACCCCCACGGCGACCTGATCGGCGTCGCATCGTTTCCGGGTGGCGGAAGCGCGCCTGGCCAGGCAGTGGTATTGCGCGCCGGCCATGATTACCTGATGCGCGCGGGCATGCTGAAGCGCGAATTCGCGCACGACGGCCCGCTGCCTCACCTGTTGCGGCGCCATGCTCAGGCGCTGCTCACGCAAGTCGGGCAGGTCGCGGTGCGCAACGGGCACCACTTGCTCGAACCGCATCGGGCCTGGTGGATCCTGTCCTGCCTCGACCGGTTGTCCTCGAACGAACTGGCGATGAAGCACGATTGCATTGCCGAGAAACCGGGGGGGCGCCGCGACGGCGTCACGGAGGCCGCCGGAAGGCTGCGGGAGGCGGGCCCGACCCGCTGCGGCCGTGGTCACATTGCCGTAGCCGATCGCACGCGCCTGGAAGCGCATGCATGCGAGCGCTGCGCGGTCGCCAAGCGGGAATGCGAGCGTTTGCCCCCGAGTCAGGGGCGCCCGCGGCGCCCCGTCGTTCGCTCGCGCAGGTTGTCCGGCGCGAGCTGCCGTGCTACGCCCCGCCGTCCCGCGGCACGAGAGTGTGGTCATGCCGCCCTCATTGCCGCTCGACGACCACGCGTCCCTCCGCGTTGAGGAAGACGCGGTAGCGGTTCCCGTCCTTGCAGGTTGCGAGGTGGTCGTTCTCGCCCCGCGTCGCGACGCCGACGACTTCACCGCACGGCAAGCCGTGCAACGTGATCACGGCGAACAAGTCCCGTCTTGTCGCTTCGTCGTCGGCCGCGAGCGAAGGGGCCGCGAGGCATGCGGCGGTCAGCATCGCGATCGCCGAAGCGCTCGCAGGTGTCTTCATGGAATCCTCCGCGTCGATTCAGATCGTCGCGAACTTCGCCGGATCGGAGAGAATGCCCCAGATCGCCTCGCGCGACGCCACGATCGCCGTGGCCAGCGCCTGGTCGCCGTCCTGAAGCAGCGAGAGCACCTTGAGGACCAGAAGGTCATACGATCGCCGGAGATCGGCCAGGTCGGTCTCGAGCTTCCCCTGGTAGAACGCCCGGAACCGATCCAGCAGGTCATCGACCTGGTTCTTGAGCGTGATCTTGGTGAGAACGCCGATGGCCCTGGTTTCCTCGAGCCGCTGTTCGAGAGAGGCGAGGTCCAGCGGCGGCGCCTTCGGCTTGGCGATCTCCGGCGGAATGACGCCCTTGCCCGAAGGCTGCGCAGCCGAAGCGGGAGGCGCGGCGGACTTCGAAGGCGCCTTCGCGACCGGCGGGGCGGCCTGGCGAACGGAAGCGGCCGGACGTGGCACCGCCGGACCGGTCGACGACGGCGGCACCGCGGCGAGTCCGCCCTGGGTTTCGACGCGCGGGGGCGGTGCGCCCGGCAGTGCCGGCGGTGGAACCGCGGGTGCCACGGCTTCGGTTCCCGCTTGCCGCGGGCTGCTCCGGGACAGCGCGTCGGGGGGCGGCGTTCCCAATCCGGCGCAGCCCAGGATCAGGAGCACGATCGCGGACCCGACGGCGCCCGCCGAGCGCATCAACCGCTGTCCGGCACCCCCATCGGCAAGGCTCTCGCTCACGCGTCGTTCCGGATCCCGTCGGGAACAATGTGGGACGTCGATCCTGCGGTGTCAAGCCAGTCCGGGCAACGACGGCGGCCGGGCGCGCGAACGCCTACGCGCCGACCAGCTCGACCGCGCGCCGCGCGAACGCGGGCCCGAGCTTGCCCGCCTCCGCGGCGTCGTCCGCCGCGGCATTGCCTGCCGCGGCGCGCGCGGCGATGCCCTCGAAGATCACCGCGAAGCGGAACAGCGCGAACGCGACGTGGAACGGCGCGATGCCGTCCGCCCGCCCGGCCGACCGCAGGTAGTGCGCGACATGGTCGTCGAGCGACGGGATGCCCAGCGCCTCGAGGTCGAGCCCGCGCAACCCGCCGTACTCGTCGGGGCGCGTGTGCCAGGCCATCGCGTTGAAGCCGAGGTCCGCGAGCGGATGGCCGAGCGTCGAGAGCTCCCAGTCGAGGATCGCGATCACGCGCGGCGCGCGCGCGTCGAACATCAGGTTGCCGATCCGGTAGTCGCCGTGGCAGATGGCGACCTCCTCGCCCGGGGGGAGGTGCGCGGGCAGCCACGCGATCATCCGGTCGAGCCACGGGTTGTCGCGCGTGCGCGACGCCTGCCACTGCCTCGACCAGCGCGCGGCCTGCCGCGCGAAGTAGTTGCCGGGCTTGCCGTAGTCGGCCAGTCCGACGACGGCCGGGTCGACGCGATGCAGCGTCGCGAGCGTCTCGGCCATCGAGCGGTACATCGCGCCACGCTCCGCGGGCGCGATCCCCGGCAGTGCGTGCGCCGCGAACACGCGCCCCTCGAGCTTCTCCATCAGGTAGAACGGCGTGCCGACGACGTCGCGCCCGACGTGGAACAGCACGGTGCGCGGCACCGGGACGTCCGTCGGCCCGAGCGCGCGCATCACGCGGTACTCGCGGTCGACCGCGTGCGCCGAGGGCAGCAGTTCGCCCGGCGGCTGCTTGCGCAGCACCAGCGCGCGGTCGTCGTAGTCGACGAAGAAGGTCGGATTCGACTGCCCGCCGCCGATCCGCGCGAGGCGCATCGCTCCGCCGAGCCCGGCGACCGCCTCGCGCAGGAAGGCGTCGAGCCGCCCGGCGTCGAAGCCCGCCGCCCCGGCGACCTCGCGCGCCGCCGCGTCGACGCGGATCATCCGCCGCCCGGACGCTTCGGCGGGTCGAGGTGGTTCCAGTCGAAGAACGCCTCGGGCGAATCCGACAGGTGGCGCGCGATCACCATCCTGTGCACCTCCGACGCGCCGTCGACGAGCCGCGCCTGCCGCGCGTAGCGATAGATCCACTCGAGCGGGGTGTCCTTCGAGTAGCCGCGGCCGCCGTTCAGCTGGATCGCGGTGTCGACGGCGCGGTGCAGCGCGTCGGCGACGTGCACCTTCGCCATCGACAGCTCGTTGCGCGCCATCGCGCCGGCGTCGAGCTTCGACGCCGCGTGCATCACGAGCAGCCGCCCGATGCGCACCTGCAACGCGGCCTCGCCCATCAGGAGCTGCACCGACTCGCGCTCGGCGAGCCGCTTTCCGCCGCTCATGCGCATCCCGGTGTACGCGCCGGCGATCTCGAGGCTGCGGCGCGCGAGCCCCAGCCAGCGCATGCAGTGCGTCAGCCGCGCCGGCCCGAGCCGGATCTGCGCGACCTTGAGGCCGTCGCCCACGCCCAGCAGCCGGTCCTCGTCGGGGATCTCGAGTCCCTCGAGGACGAGCTCGCCGTGGCCGCCGTGCTCCTCGGGACCCATGACCGGGATCCGGCGCAGCAGCCGCCATCCCGGCGCGTCGCGGTGGAACATGAACGCCGTGTGGCCCTTTCGGGCATCGCCGGACGTGCGCGCGATCAGCAGGAAGTGCGCGGCCGCCGCGGCGCCGGTGATGAACCACTTGTGGCCGTGCACGACCCACTTGCCGCCGCGCCGCTCGGCGGTCGTGCTGATCATCGCCGGGTCCGAGCCGCCGCCGGGATGGGGCTCGGTCATCACGAACGCCGAGCGCACGCGCCCGTCGACGATCGGCTGCAGCCAGCGCGTCTTCTGCGCCTCGGTGCCGACGCGCTCGAGCACCATCATGTTGCCGTCGTCGGGGGCCGCGCTGTTGAACGTCGCGGGCCCGAAGATCGAGCGGTTCATCTCCTCGTAGCATGCGGCCATGCCGACGAACGGAAGCCCGCCGCCGCCGCGCGACGTCGGCGTCTGCAGCGCCCACAGTCCCTCGGCGCGCGCCGCCGAGCGCATCGTCCCGAGCACGTCCTCGCGCACGTTCTCGTGCTCGTCGTAGTTCGCGCGGTCCGCCTCGAGCGGGATCAGCCTTTCGTCGACGAACGCCCGCACCCGGCGGCGCACGCCGTCGATCGTGGGGTCCAGCGTGAAGTCCATCCGGCCCTCCTTCAGAGCGAGCTGACCGCGTGGCCGCCGTCGACCGCGATCACCGCGCCGGTCATGAATGCCGAGGCGTCGGACGCGAGGAGCAGCAGCGGTCCCTCGAGGTCCTCGACGCGGCCGAGCCGGCGCTGCGGGATGCGCTTGACGAGCTCGCGTCCGCCCTCGGTGGCGAAGAAGTCGCGGTTGATCGGCGTCTCGATGTAGCCGGGCGCAAGCGCGTTGACGCGGATGCGTTCGCGCGCGAGCTCGAGCGCCATCGCCTTCGTGAGCTGGACGAGCGCGGCCTTCGTCGTCGCATACGGCGCGACCTGCGCGGCCACTCGCGTCGCGAGCACCGAGGCGATGTTGACGATGCTGCCGCCCCGTCCGGCGTCGCGCATCGCGCGCGCGGCCGCCTGCGCGACGCGGAACGCGCCGTCGAGGTTGACCGCGCGGATCGACGTCCAGTCGGACTCGGTCAGGTCGAGGAACGGTCGGGTCAGCGCGACGCCGGCGTTGTTGACGAGCACGTCGACGCCGCCCATCGTCGCCACGACTTCGTCGACCGCGGCGTCGACGCTTCCCCGGTCGGTCACGTCCATCCGGAACGCGGACGCCTTCACTCCCTCGTCGCGCATCGCCTGCGCGATGGCGCGGCCGTCCTCGATGCGGCGGCCGGCCAGCGCCACGGTCGCGCCGGCGCGCGCGAGCATCCGGGCGAAATCGCGTCCGAGGCCGCCGAACGCGCCCGTGACGAGCGCCACCTTGCCGTCGAGCGTGAGCTGCATGGGCGAAGTGTAATGCCTCCCGAGCCGGGACCCGGTCGGCGCGCGCGCTCAGTCGATGCGCCCAAGGTCGCCCCGACATGCGACGTGCAGGATCTTGCCGGACGCGGTCCGGGACGGCGCCTCGCGTACCACCGAGAGCACGCGTCCGTCCCGCCACTGCAGCTCCATCAGCCGTTCTCCGCCGCCGCCGCCGCCGATCGCGGCGAGGAATGCGTCCGCGACCTCGGCCGCGTCGAGCGGCCCCACCGACGGGTCGACGACGAGCGCGACCTCGGGCCGCGCGCGCGTGCCGTCGATCCGCTCGACCAGTTGCCAGTCGGCCGGCCGGCCGCCGAAACGCGCGGGAAGCACCTCCTCCAGCACGCGGACCACGTCGACGTCGAGGAACGTGATGCCCCCGGCCGTGAGCTTCTCGAACGAGCGCACGTCGTGCACGTGCAGTCGCCAGCCGTCGCGAGCGAGCCCGCAGCCGCAGTCGCGCCGCGCGAGCGTCGCGCGATCGCCCATGCACACGTTGAGGAGCCGGATCGGCGCGCTGGCGAGGAGCGAGGTCAGCAGCATGGCGTCGCCCGGCACGCCGGGACGCCCGTTCCCGTCGCCCGGCTGCACGATCGCGTGGCGGTCGTCGAGGAAGTGCATGTCGTCGGCGGCATCGGGACGTGCGCACGCGTACGACAGGATGTCGGTCTCCGTCGCGCCCATGCGCGGGAGCGCGACGGCGCCGGCGGCCTCGACGACGGCGCGCCTCGCCCCGGTCGTGGGCTCGCCGCCCATCGTGAAGCGCGCGCCGCGGAGCTCGACGCCGGCGTCCGCCGCGGCCTGGCAGATCAGCACCGCCGTGCTCGCGAATCCCCACAGGTGCGGAACGCGGCCGCGCGCGAGCTCGTCGGCCATCCAGCGCACGACCGGCATCGGGTCGTCGAACGGCGCGAGCGTCGGGCCCGGCAGCGGCACGCCCGCGAGGAGGCTGCCCAGCCGCATGGCGCGCACGCCCCAGCGGTAGCGTGGCGAGAGTCCCGGCGCGGCGACGTCGACCGGCGTGAACCAGCGCGCCGGAGGGCGTCCCCCCTTCGCGAACTCGAGCGGATTGGTCACCGAGGTGCCGCCGGGCACGCCATGGTGCGCGTGCGTCCAGCCGCAGCCGCCGTGCGCGTCGAGCGCGATGTGCGTGTTGACCGCGTGGTCGCGCACGAACGCGAGGTCGATCGGGACGGGCGTGCGCGCGCCGCGGCTGCCGCTCGACTCGGACAGACCGTGGACGACCCCGCGCGGATTGACGAGCGTCGCGGGGTCGACGGTGAACGCGAGGCTGCCACGCACGACCGGCCGGCGGCCCTTGAACTCGTCTCCCGCCAGGTAGACGCCGGCGCGGTAGAGCATCGCGAGCGCCCCTTCGACGCCGTCGCGGCGCACCGACGAGGCGACGTCGCCCTCGCCGCATCCCGCGTGTTCCGCGAGCCGCGCGTACGGGGACCCCGGCAGGCGCAGCGCCTCGGCGAACCGCGCGAGAAAGCGCTCGTCGCGCTGCGCGAACCGCTCGCGCACGATCGCGCGCATCGCGCCCATCGGCAGCGGCGTGCGCAGGAAGCGCGGCAACGCGGCGAGGAAGCGCAGCCCGACGGCGAGATCGTCGCCCGACAGGCGGCACGGCGAGTACGTCACGGCAGTCCGGCCCGCGCGCGGCGAACCCCGTCCGCCTCGACGGTCGCGAGCATCGCGCGGCGATCCTGCACGCCGTGGCCCGCGATCAGATCGCCGCTCGCCGCGGCGTGCGCGAGGCCGGCGGCGAACTCGATCGGATCGCCGGCGAAGCGGCACCGCGCGGTGATCGCGATGACGCGGACGCGGCAAGCGCGGCACCGTGGGCCAGGGCTTTGCTTCGGGAGAACCGCAGGGGCATCGTCGTGTCGCGATCGTGGCTGCGGCGCGGCACGTTCGGCGCCGGGCGAATCTTCGCACCGGCGGAGCGTGCCGGGGTTGTTCGGAGACAGGCCGGACCGGACCCGTCGGCCCGGCCGAGCCGCACGGCCGGCACGGGGTCCGTCGGCAGCGTGCGGGCCGTCGCCCGCCGTGTCCTGGCGTCGGCGTGGACACCAATGCCGGCGCGGTCGACGCTTCCGGACGGCGCACCGCCCCGGGAAAACGCCCTGCCGTCTCGCCGGGCCGCCCTCGCCCGTCCGTCGCGGCACGAACCCCGGCGCGAGCGGCGGGTGCGCTACTTCATCCCGCTGACGTACAGCGCCACGGCACGCGTCTCCAGCTCCGTGAGCTTGGAGGCGATGGCGTGCATGACGGCGTTGTCGTTGGTGCGCTCGCGCTTGTCGAACTCCTTGAGCTGCGATTCGAGGTAGACGGCGTGCTGGCCCGCGAGTCGCGGCAACTGGATCGTGCCGTCGCCCTTGGGTCCGTGGCAGCTCGCGCAGGCCGCCACGCCGGAGTACGAATTCCCCTTGTGGTAGATGTAGCGGCCGACCGCGGCGAGGTCCTCGTCGCGGACCGTGTACGCCAGCGGCTTCTTCCGGCCGAAAAAGACACCCAGCGCGCGCATCTCGTCCGCGGTGAGATCCTTGGCCTGGTCGTTCATCGTGCCCTTGCGACGGCCGCTCTGGAAGTCGTCCAGTTGCTTGGCGATGTACTCCGGGTGCTGGCCCGCCAGGCGCGGAAACACGGGACTGGCGCTTTCGCCCTCGTTGCCGTGGCAAAGCGAGCAGCGCGCGGCGACGATCTGCTCGGCGCGCTTGAGATCGACGCCGGCGGGCGACTCCGCCTGGGCAGGCGCGGCCGCCTTGCCCTTCGGCTGGGCGGCCACGTGGAAGGAAGCCGCCAGCAACACCACGGCGGCCATCAAAGCCGGCACGGCCTTCATCGGCGCTCTCCGCAAACGTTCGTATCGCGAAATACTAGCAGACGTGCCGCACGGGGGCGCGAAGGGGACCTGCCCGGCACTCCTCCGGCGCCGCAAACGGAAACGGCAGCGGTCGCCCGCTGCCGTTCCGCCGACACTGCGCCGCGCGCGTCAGTCCGCGCGCGTCTCCACGCGGCGCGTCTCGACGGCGACGGCCGCGGGCGCCGCGGCGATCGCCACGGGAGCGGCGGCCACCAGCGCCGGCTTCGCGAGGGGCGCGGGGGCCTCGGCGGTCCTGCCGATGCCGTATGCGCCGAGCAGCGGGACGATCATCAGCGCGACGATGTTGATGATCTTGATGAGCGGGTTCACCGCGGGGCCGGCCGTGTCCTTGTACGGATCGCCGACCGTGTCGCCGGTCACGGCCGCCTTGTGCGCGTCCGAGCCCTTGCCGCCGTGGTGGCCGTCCTCGATGTACTTCTTCGCGTTGTCCCACGCGCCGCCGCCGGTCGTCATCGAGATCGCGACGAAGATGCCGGTGACGATCGTGCCCATCAGCAGGCCGCCGAGCGCCTGCGGGCCGAGCAGGAGGCCGACCGCCACCGGCACGAGCACCGGCAGGAGCGACGGGACGATCATCTCCTTGATCGCCGCCTTGGTGAGCATGTCGACCGCGACGCCGTACTCGGGCTTCGCGGTGCCCTCCATGATGCCCTTGATGTCGCGGAACTGGCGTCGCACCTCGTGCACCACGGCGCCGGCCGCGCGACCCACCGCCTCCATCGCCATCGCGCCGAACAGGTAGGGGATCAGTCCGCCGATGAACAGCCCCACGATCACGTTCGGGTTCGACAGGTCGAACGACGTGCCGATGCCGAAGCGCGAGAGCGCGTGCGTGTAGTCGGCGAAGAGCACGAGCGCGGCCAGCCCCGCCGAGCCGATCGCGTAGCCCTTGGTCACCGCCTTGGTCGTGTTGCCGACCGCGTCGAGCGGGTCGGTGACGGCGCGCACCGAGTCGGGCAGGTCGGCCATCTCGGCGATGCCGCCGGCGTTGTCGGTGATCGGGCCGTAGGCGTCGAGCGCGACGATGATGCCGGCCATCGACAGCATCGAGGTCGCGGCGATCGCGATCCCGTACAGCCCGGCGCACCAGTAGGAGCCGAGGATCGCGATGCAGACCGCGATCACCGGCCACGCGGTCGACTTCATCGACACGCCCAGTCCCGCGATGATGTTGGTGGCGTGGCCGGTCGTCGAGGCCTCGGCGATGTGCTTGACCGGCTTGAAGTCGGTGCCGGTGTAGTACTCGGTGATCACGACCAGCGCCGCCGTCAGCGCGAGGCCGATCAGCGTCGCGAGCCACAGCCCCATCGGCGTGAGCGCCGCGTCGGCCGTGCCGATGTCCTTCATCATCCACTGCGTGATCAGCCAGAAGCCGACCGCCGAGATCGCTCCGGCGACGATCAGGCCCTTGTAGAGCGCCTTCATGATCTTGCCGTCGCTCGATTTGACGAAGAAGCAGCCGACGATCGAGGCAAGGATCGAGAAGCCGCCGAGCATCAGCGGATAGGTCACCGCGGCTTCCGCCATCAGCGGCAGCATCAGCGCGCCGAGCAGCATCGTCGCGACGATCGTCACCGCGTAGGTCTCGAACAGGTCGGCCGCCATGCCGGCGCAGTCGCCGACGTTGTCGCCCACGTTGTCGGCGATCACCGCCGGGTTGCGCGGATCGTCCTCGGGAATGCCCGCCTCGACCTTGCCGACGAGGTCGGCGCCGACGTCGGCGCCCTTGGTGAAGATGCCGCCGCCCAGACGGGCGAAGATCGAGATCAGCGATCCGCCGAACGCGAGCCCGACCAGCGGCTCGATCGCGTGGTGCAGGCCCTCGCGCATCAGGTTCGGCGCGTAGGCGGCCGAGTTGACGAGGAACCAGTAGAAGCCGGCGACGCCGAGGAGGCCCAGCCCCACGACCAGCATCCCGGTGATCGCGCCGCCGCGGAACGCGACCGCGAGCGCCTCGTTCAGTCCGGTGCGCGCCGCCTCCGCCGTGCGCACGTTCGAGCGCACCGACACGTTCATGCCGATGTAGCCGGCGAGTCCCGACAGGATCGCGCCGATCGCGAAGCCCGCCGCCGTCGTCCACGACAGGAACACGCCGATGACGATGAACAGGATGGCGCCGACGATCCCGATCGTCGTGTACTGGCGGTTGAGGTAGGCCTTGGCGCCGGCCTGGATCGCCGCGGCGATCTCCTGCATGCGGGCGTTGCCGGCGGGCTTGGCGAGGATCCATTGGATCGACCATGCGCCATAGGCGATGGCCGCGATCGCGCAGACGAGCGCGAAGACGAGCGCGGTGGACATGCGAGTCTCTCCCTAGAAACGAATTGGCAAGGCTGATCGGGCCCGGGGCCGCTCGTGGAGCCGCGTCCCTCGCGCTGCCCGCGGCGCGTCGGCGCGCCGGGAATCCCCCGGCCCGGGAGGCGACCGGTCAACCCTCCCGGCCGCCCTTCGGGCAAACGCGCTATTTTGCCAGAGCGCGGGCCAGGAAGTCGAGCCGGTCCTGTCCCCAGAACGGCTCGCCCCGGTAGACGTACCACGGCACGCCGAACACCTGCTCGTCGATCGCGCGCTGCGTCGCGGCGTCGTACGCGGCCGCGATGTCGGGCGAATCCGCCCGTACGGCGATCGCTGCGGCGTCCAGTCCGCAGTCTTGCGCGATAGCGTGCAGCGTGCCCGGGTCGGCGATGTCGCGCTCCTCGGCCCAGCGCGCCCGCATCGCGCCGCCGGCCATCGCGAGTCCCGCGGCGGCGCCGCGCTCCGCCGCCGCGAGGATCCAGCGCGACGCGGCGTCACCCGGCGACGCGCCGAACTTCGGGGTCGCGTTGAGCGGCATCTGCAGCCAGTCTCGCCAGCGCGCGAGCTCGACCAGCCGGTAGGCCTGGCGCTGCGGCGCGCGCTTCGGCAGCGGCAATCCTCCCGAGACCGGGAACACCTTCGAGAGGTCGATCGGATGCAGGCGGCACGACGCGCCGCTCGCCTGCAGCAGCGCGACGAATCGCTCGTGTCCCAGGTAGGTCCACGGCGAGACCGGCGCGAGGAAGTAGTCGACGATCTTGTCCATGGTCGTGCCCTCGGCGGTGCGGGAAAAGGGTCGGGAGATCGGCGGATCGGCGCCGGACGCGCTGCGCGCGCCGGTCCCGTCTCTCCCGCGGCGTCAGATGTCGAAGCGCGCGGCCAGCTTCCGCGGCACGGCCACGTTCTTCAATCGGATGTAGCGCGGCAATCCGTCCCGGTACGGCGGCGGCGCCTCGCCCTTCATCAGCGGCCCCAGGTAACGCCGCGCCCGGTCGGTGATCCCGTAGCCGTCGCTGGCGATGAAGTCTCGCGGCAGCATCTTCTCGACGTTCGCGACCTTCGAGAGCGGCGCCTCGGTGATCCTCCATCGGTATGGCCTGTCCGACACGCGCGTGATCGCAGGCATCACGGCGTTTCTCCCCGCCAGCGCGTACTCGACCGCCGCGCGGCCCACCGCGTAGCTCTGGAGGACGTCGGTCTTCGAGGCGAGATGGCGCGCCGCGCGCTGCAGGTAGTCGGCGACCGCCCAGTGGTATTTGTAGCCGAGCCTGTCCCTGACGAGCGAGGCGATCAGCGGCCCCGCGCCGCCCAGCTGCGCGTGCCCGAACGCGTCCTTCGTGCCCGCCTCCGCCATCAGCTTCCCCTGCGCGTTCCGCAGCCCCTCCGAGACGCCGATGCAGCAGTAGCCGTGCGCCCGGGTCTTCGCGTCGACCGCCGCGAGGAACGCCTGCTCGTCGAACGGCACTTCCGGGAACAGCAGTACGAGCGGGATCGGCGTTCCGGCGTCGTCGGCCATGCCGACCGCGGCGGTGATCCAGCCGGCGTGGCGCCCCATCACCTCGAGCACGAAGACCTTCGTCGAGGTCTTCGCCATCGACGCGACGTCGAACGCGGCCTCGCGCATCGACGTCGCGACGTACTTGGCGACCGAGCCGAACCCGGGGCAGTTGTCGGTGACCGCGAGGTCGTTGTCGACCGTCTTCGGCACGTGGATCGCCTGCAGCGGATAGCCGAGCTTCGCCGCGACCTGCGACACCTTGAGGCAGGTGTCGGCCGAGTCGTTGCCGCCGTTGTAGAGGAAATGCCCGATGTCGTGCGCGCGGAACACGTCGATCAGCCGCTCGTACTGCGTGCGCGACTCGTCGAGGCCCTTCAGCTTGTAGCGGCACGAGCCGAACGCGCCGCCCGGCGTGTGCACGAGGGCGCGGATCGACGCCGCGCTCTCCTTGGACGTGTCGATCAGGTCCTCGGTCAGCGCGCCGATGATGCCGTTGCGGCCCGCGTAGACCTTGCCGATCCTCGTGCGGTGGCGCCGCGCCGTCTCGATCACGCCGGCGGCCGTGGCGTTGATGACGGCGGTGACGCCGCCGGACTGGGCGTAGAAGACATTGCGCTTGGACATGGCGGCACCGGCGGGGAAAGGTCGGCAGGCGGATGCGGGCGACAGGGGATTCTATCGCGCCGTGCGCGCGAGCCGCGCAAGCCACGACCGAGCGCCCGCGTGATCCGGCGCGAGCTCGAGCGCGCGCTCGAAGCAGTGCCGCGCCGCGCCGGGCATCGACGCGGCGGCGCAGGCGATGCCCCCGTTGAACCACAGGTTCGCGTCGTCGGGCCGGGCGCGCACGGCGCGCTCCATGATCGCGGCGGCCTCGCGCGGCGCGCCCGACCGGTGGCGCACCATCGCGAGCAGGTTGAGGAGATCCGGATCGTCGGCGGCGTCGCCCTCGAGCGCGCGCAGCGCCGACTCGGCGCCCGCGAGGTCGCCCGCGTTCGCCTGCGCCGTGGCGCGCTCCATGCCGGCGCGGAAGGCCGCCTCGTGGCGCCCGCGCACCGCGGCCCACTTCGCGTGCACGTAGTTGCGTTGCCGCGCGTACTTCGCCGCGTCGAAGTTCCCCTCGCCAC
Source organism: Burkholderiales bacterium (assembly GCA_905339295.1). Taxonomy (GTDB): domain Bacteria; phylum Pseudomonadota; class Gammaproteobacteria; order Burkholderiales; family Casimicrobiaceae; genus VBCG01. The sequence goes on along the minus strand of CAJPFI010000013.1, from coordinate 73,862 downwards.
CGCCGCCGGACGTGCCCGTGTCCGCGTGCCAGCGGAACGACACGCGGTCGACGAACGCGAAGCGCGTCCGCTCCGAGAGCTGCAGCACGAAGTCCCAGTCGTCGTGGATGTCGAGCGCGGTGTCGTAGCGGATCCCCGTGTCGAGCAGCGTCCGGCGGTAGAGGAGCGCCGAGTGGTGGATGTACGACTTCTCGAACAGCGCGAGGCGGTGGAACGGCCGGCCGACCGTCGTGAACCGCGCGCCGCGCTCGCAGACCTCGAAGCGCGTGTACGCAGCGCCGGCGTCGGGATGCGCCGCGAGCGCCGAGACCAGCGCCGACAGGTGGCCGTCGAGGAACTCGTCGTCGTGGTCGAGCATCGTGACGAACTCGCCGGTCGCCGCCTCGATGCCGGCGTTGGCCGCGGCCGGGCGCCGCAGCGGGCCGTCGCGCACGACCCAGTTCAGCCTGAACGGGTACGCCGACGCCTCGACGGGACGGTGCGACGGGCCGCACGCGGCGACGAGCACGACCTCGACGGCGGGATGGTCCTGCATCGCGACCGACGCAAGCGCGCGCGGCAGGGTGGGCGGGTCCATGCTCCGAACGACAACGCTGACGAGGGGCGCGAATCGCGCCGCCCGCACGCCCGACGCCTCGCTGCCTTCGCGCCCGCCCCCCTGAAGGAGGGGAGGGCGAACGGATGGCATCCCCGCGAGGCTCGCATCGCCGGCCTCCCCCGGGTCGGCGCCGCGGCCTCGGGACGGCCCGCCCCTCGCGCCCGAGAGCTCCCCCCGGGGATCGCGCCGTCCTCGCGGCGGCCCGCCGGCACTCTTCACGGGCCTGGGCTCGCCGCCGCGCACACGGCAGGAATCAGGACCTGAGCGCAGCGAGGCAGGCGTCGCGGATCGCCTCGACGCCCCCCATGCCGTCGACCTTGCGATGACGCGGTGCCCGGGGATCGCCGCTCGCCGCCCACTTCGCGTACCAGGCCACGAGCGGCTCGGTCTGCAGATGGTAGACCGCCAGCCGCTTGCGCACGGTGTCCTCGCGGTCGTCGTCGCGCTGGATCAGTTCCTCGCCGGTCGCGTCGTCCCTGCCGGCCGTCTTCGGCGGATTGAATCGAACGTGATAGGTTCGACCCGAGGCGGGATGCACGCGTCGCCCGCCCATCCGCTCCACGATCGCGGCGTCGGGAACGTCGATCTCGAGCACGACATCGATCGCGACGTTCGCGCGCATCATCGCCTCGGCCTGCGGGATCGTGCGCGGGAAGCCGTCGAACAGGTAGCCCTTCGCGCAGTCCGGCGACTTCAGCCGGTCGAGCACGAGGCCGATGATGATCCCGTCGGACACGAGGCGACCTTCGTCCATCACCTGCTTCGCCTCGAGGCCCATCGGCGTCCCCGCCTTGATCGCCGCGCGCAGCATGTCGCCGGTCGAGATCTGCGGGATGCCGTAGGCCGAGGTGATGAACCCGGCCTGCGTGCCTTTGCCGGCCCCCGGCGGTCCGAGCAGGATCAGTCGCATGGTCGCGTTCGCGGTGGGGGTGCGGTGGGGGGCGCGAGGAAGGAATCGCGATGCGGGTTCCGGGGACGATGCGTCCCCCCGCCCGGCCGATTGTCCCTGCAACCGGCGCGCATGGTCAATCGAGCGCGGTGCCGCGCGGCCCGGCCCGTGCCGGACCTGCGCGGCGAACCTCAACGGGAGGCGGCGTAGATCGCGCGCACGCGCGCGAGGTCCTCGGGCGTGTCGACACCCGGGGCCGGCGTCCCCTCGGTCACCTCGACGACGATCCGATGGCCGTGCCACAGGGCGCGAAGCTGCTCGAGCGCCTCGAAGCGCTCGATCGGCGCCGGCGCGAGCGACGGGTAGCGCGCGAGGAATGCGACCCGGTACGCGTACAGCCCGTAGTGACGCATGATCGGCAGCCCGGCGGGCACCTCGTCGGTGCGGGACGCGAACGCGTCGCGCGCCCAGGGAATCGTCGCGCGGCTGAAATAGAGCGCGTAGCCGTGCATGTCGCGCACGACCTTGACGACGTTGGGATTGAACGCCTCCGCCGGGTCGTCGATCGGATGGCACGCGGTCGCGATCGACGCGTCGCCGCGGCGCGCGAGCAGCTCCGCCACCCGGCGGATCAGCGCAGGCTCGAGCAGCGGCTCGTCGCCCTGCACGTTGACGACGATGCCCTCGGCGGGCAAGCCGAGCTGCGTGGCGGCCTCCGCGAGCCGGTCGGTCCCGGTCGCATGGTCCGCGCGCGTCATCAGCGCGTCGACGCCGTGCCGGCGCGCCGCCGCCATCACGCGTTCGTCGTCGGTCGCGACCACGACGCGCGCGGCGCCGCTCGCGCGAGCGCGCTCGGCGACGCGCACCACCATCGGCTTGCCCGCGATGTCGGCGAGCGGCTTGCCCGGCAGGCGCGTCGACGCGTAGCGGGCGGGGATCAGGACCGTGAACGAGGACATGGGCGACGAGGCATGCAGGTCGAAGGACGCGGGCCGCACGGCTCGCGCCGCGCGGGGGTACCTTCCCCGCCGTTCATCCGTCACGCCCTTTCCGCTTCCTCCGGCGTCAGCTTGCGCGCCTCGTCCTCGAGCATCACCGGGATGCCGTCGCGGATCGGGTAGGCGAGGCGCGCCGCCTTCGAGACCAGCTCCTGCTTCTCGCGGTCGTACACGAGCGGGCCCTTGGTCACGGGGCAGACGAGGATCTCGAGCAGTTTCGGGTCCACGTGAGCTTCTCCTCGATGCGGTCGACGAGCGCGGGGTCGATGCGCGCGCGGATGTCGAGCGCCCAGCAGCGCTCGTCGGCATACGCGGCGCATTTTACCGCGTCCTTCGCGGTCATCAGGATCGCGTCCGCGCCGGGCAGCGCGAGGTCGCCCGCGACGAAGCGGTGGTGGTCGGGGAACGCGCGCGTGCGCGCGTCGATGCCGAGCGCGCGCACGAGCGCGAAGAAGCGCGCCGGATGCGCGATCCCGGCGATCGCCCACGCGGCCGCGGGCCGCAGTCGCGCCGGATCCTCGCTCGCCGACGGGCGCGCGAGGTTGCGCCAGCGCACCGGCTCGTGCGCCATCAGCGTCTCGCGCGCGTTCCCGGTCACGCGCCACGCGCCGGCGTCGACCAGGTGCACGATTGCGTCGACCTCCGACAGTCGCGAGCGCGGCTCGCGCAGCGGCCCCGCGGGCAGCATCCATCCGTTGCCGAGCCCCCGCGCGGCGTCGATCGCGGCGATCTCGACGTCGCGCGCGAGCGCGTAGTGCTGCAGCCCGTCGTCGGCGACGACGACATCGCACCCGCGCTCGGCGTCGAGCAGGATCCGCGCGGCGTCGACGCGGTCGCGGCCCACCGCCACCGGACGCCCCGTGGCGGCGAGCAGCAGCGGCTCGTCGCCCACGTCGGCGGGATCGTCGCCGGGGGCGACGAACCGCGACGCGTCCGTCGTGCGCCCGTGGCCGCGGCTGACGAAGCCGGGACGCCAGCCGCGCGAGGCGAGCGCCTCGGCGATCGCGATCGCGAGCGGCGTCTTCCCCGCGCCGCCCACGGTGACGTTGCCGACGACGACGACCGGCGCGCGGACGCGCACGCTGCGCAGCACCCGAAGTCGATAGAGCGATCGCCGCGCCGCGACCGCGGCGGCGAACACGGCGGAGAGCGGCGCGAGCGCCGCCGCGAGCGGCGTCATCCGCGGCGCGTACCACGCGGCCACGAGCCGGTCGGCGAGCGTCATGCGGAGCACCGGCCGCGCGGCCCGGCGCCGGCTACTTCCCCGCGCCGGCGGTCTGCGTCGCGAACGTGATGTGCACGAGGCCGGCCTGGCGTGCCGCCTCCATCACGTTGACGACCGACTGGTGCGTCGCGCTCGCATCGGCGCTGATGATGATGACCGGATCCTTCACGCCGCCGGCCGCGCGCCGCAGCTCGTCGGCGAGCGCCCCCGCGTTGGTCCACGTGAACACGGTCCTGTCGATCACGTAGCGGCCCTGCGAGTCGATGCCGACGTTGATCTCGCGCGGACGCTCCCGCGCCGGGTCCGCGTCCGCCTCGGGCAGCGTGATCTGCAGCTCGGCGAAGCGCTGGTAGGTCGTCGTCACCATCAGGAAGATCAGGATGACGAGCAGCACGTCGATCAGCGGGATGAAGTTGATCTCCGGATCCTCCCGCATGCGGTGGCCGCGCAGGTTCACGCCGGATCCCTCACGCGCGCTCGCCGTGCGCGAGGTCGACGAGCTTGGTCGCCTGCAGCTCCATCTCGACGATCAGCGCGTCGACCTTGGCGCGGAAGTGGCGGTAGAAGATCATCGCCGGGATCGCGACGGCGATGCCCATCGCCGTGTTGTACAGCGCGATCGAGATGCCGTGCGCGAGCTGGATCGGGTTGCTGCCGGTGGACGTCTGCGAGCCGAAGATCTCGATCATCCCGACGACGGTGCCGAACAGCCCCATCAGCGGCGCCATCGCCGCGATCGTGCCCAGCGAGGTGAGGAATCGCTCGAGCTCGTGGATCACGACGCGGCCGACTTCCTCGATCGCCTCCTTCATCACCGGCCGCGGGCTCCTGACGTTCGCGAGACCGGCCGCGAGCAGCCGCCCGAGCGGCGCGCTGCGCGCGGTCTTCGCGAGCAGCTCGGGCGTCGCGCCCGTCTGGCGGTACTCCGCGAGCACCTGGTCGACCAGTCCGGGCGGCGCCACGAGGCTCTGCCGCAGCGAGTAGAGTCGCTCGAAGATGAGGGCAAGCGCGATCACGGACGCTGCGAGCAGCGGCCAGATGGGCCATCCGGCCGCCTGGATGAACGACCACACGTTGCGTTTCTCCTCGTTGCGAAGTCCGCGCGACTGTAGCTTCTGGCCCGGGTTTCGGCAAGGCGCGGCGAGGCGGCGCCCCGCGCCGGTGCGTCTACCGGCGTCACCAGCGGCCCGACACGCTCCGGGTGCCGGGTGTCAGAGCCGAGACGACCGCGGCGCCCGCGAGCACGATGAACCAGCACAGGTAGAGCCAGAGCATGAACAGCGGGAGCGCGGCCAGCGCCCCGTAGACCTGCCGGTGCGTCGAGGCGGTCGACACGTACCACGCGAAGCCCGATTTCGCCGCCTCGAATCCGGCGGCGGCGAGCACGCCGCCGGCGATCGCGTGGCGCCAGCGCACCGGACAGTACGGCACGACCTTGTAGACCAGCGTGAACGCGATCGCGGCGATGAGCCACGGCAGCGGCCGCCCCGCCAGCGTCGCCAGCGACTCGTGCAACGGCACCGCCTCGAGCGAGCGGGCGATGAGCCAGGTCGTTGCCGACAGGCTCGCGCCGACGAGAAGCGGCCCCAGCGTCACGCCGATCACGTACACGAGCACGCGGCGCGCGAGCGGCCGCGCGCGCCGGACGCCGAAGATCAGGTTGATCTCCGCCTCGATCATCGCGACGAGCACGAAGGCGGCCACCGCCACGAACGCGAGCGTCACGCCGGTCAGCTGCGCCGCCTGTTCGGCGAATCCCCTGATCGCCTCGCGCACGACCCCGGTGCCGCCGCCGGGCAGCAGCACGCGCACGAGCCACTGCTCGAGCGCCGCGAGCCCCTCCTCGAAGATCGGGAAGCGCGCGACCACGGCGATCGCCACGGTGGCGAGCGGCACGAGCGCGAGCAGCGTCGTGAACGCGAGGCTGGACGCGGTGCTCGAGATCCGGACGCCCGTGAGCCGGGCGGCGACCCGTTGCAGGAAGGCGGTCATGGTCCGGCGCGTCCGGCCGCGGCCGCGCGATGCGATGGCATGCGAGAGCGCTGGAAGAGCGGCGAACGCGCCATTATCGCCGCAACCGTGCCGGCGTAAGGTCGACGAAGGCTCGTCCGACCTCCGTGCACCGCCCCGCGCCCCCGCCGAAGGCGCCGCGGCCGCGGTACGATGAACCCCTCGATCCGGAGAACGACATGAATGCCTCGACGCAGGAAATCGCCGTGCTCGGCGGCGGCTGCTTCTGGTGCCTCGACGCGGTGTTCCGCGAACTGGACGGCGTGACCGGCGTCGAATCCGGCTACGCGGGCGGCACGACCCCGCAGCCGGACTACGATGCTGTGTGCGGCGGCCAGACCGGCCACGCTGAGGTCGTGCGCGTGACGTTCGACCCGACGGTGCTTCGCTACCGCGACCTCCTCGGCGTGTTCTTCGCGATCCACGACCCGACCACGAAGGACCGTCAGGGTCACGACGTCGGCACGCAGTACCGGTCCGCGATCTTCGCGCAGACGCCCGGGCAACGGCGCATCGCCGAGGACCTCGTGCGCGAACTCGACGCCGCGCGCCTGTGGCCAGCGCCGATCGTCACCGAGATCGCCGGGGCGCAGACGTTCTGGCCGGCCGAGGTCTACCATCAGGACTACTTCGCGAACAATCCGGCGCAGCCGTATTGCATGGGCGTGGTCGCGCCGAAGGTCGCGAAATTCCGCAAGCAGTTCCTCGAGCGTCTGAAGCGCCGCTCGCCGGCGGGTTGAGCCGTTCGCGAGGCCCGCGCGCCTCGGGAGAGCCCACCGGTGCCGGTGCCCGGCGAATGCAGGGTTGCCCCGGGGTCGCCCCCCTCGGATGCAAGCGAGCGAAGCGCGCCCCGGGCACGGTCACGCGGCCGCCCCGAAGCCGCCGGCACCTTCGGGGGATCGCGTCCTGCGGCTCCCCGGCCGTGCGAACCCTCGGGGAGGGCGAGCCAGGCGCGCCCCGGGCGATTCACGCTACGCGCCGCGACGCGCGGCGACCCCGCCGGTCGCAAGGCACGCTCCCACGCCCCAGAACACCGGCAGGAGACCCAGCGTCGCGCCGAGCGTGCCGAACGCGAGCGGCACCGCGACCGCCATCGACTGGATGAGCGACATGCGCAGTCCCGCGGCCTCGCCCATCCGCCCCGGCGGCGCGCGCGTCGACAGGAGCGACATCACGACCGGCTGGCCGCTGCCGAGGCCGAGGCCCAGCGCGAAGGACAGTGCGGCGAGCACGGCCGCGCCGGTGGCGAACGGGAACGCGGCATAGGCCGCCGCCGAGACGAACAGCGCGCCGGCGAGGATCCGGGTCTCGGTCGCGCGTGTCACGACCCACGGCATCACGACGCGCACCGCCAGCGTCGCGACGGCGAACGCCGCGAGCACGCCGCCGATCTCGCTGGCCGTGAGCCCGATCTGCGCGCCGAAGATCGGCACGAACACCGTGTGCAGGTCCCATCCGAGCGCGAACAGCGCGTTGATCGCGAACACGCGGCGAAGGGGCCGGTGACGCACGAGGTCGAACATGCCGCGCGGGGTCGCCACCTCGCGCGCCACCGGCGCCGGCAGCGGGACGCGGCGCGCGAGCATGACGGCGAGCGGGACGAGCGGAACGATCGCGAGGATCGCGTATGTCGCGCGGTGCCCCGCGAAGTCGATCCCGAACCCGGCGGCGAGCGGCCCGAGGATGCCGGAGACCGAGAAGGCGAGCGCGAGCTGCGAATAGCGCCGGGCGCGCTCTCGCGGCTCGCCCATCTCGCCGGTGACGTGCTGCAACGCGACCTGGAACATCGCGAACGAGAACCCGATGAGCGCCGCCGCGGCGAACAGCGCCGGGTAGCCGGGAACGGCCGCCGGCAGCGCGGTCGCCGCGGCGAGGCCGGCCGAGCCCGCGATCATCGGCGTGCCCGCGCCGACGCGATCGGAGAATCGCCCGATCGCGACGGCCGACAGCATCGGCAGCAGCGCGAAGAGCGCCATCAGCACGCCGACGGTCGCCGGCGACGCGCCGCGCGCGAGCGCGTCGAGCGACACGTCGACGCGCGCGCCGGTGAGGACCGCGTGGTTGAGGACGCCGAGGACGAGGAGCGCCGCGAAGGCGCGGCGCCGCGCGCGCGCGGCGCCGGTCACGGAGCGAGCCGCCCGACCGACCAGCCGTCGCCTTCGCGCCCGTAGACGATGCGATCGTGGAGCCGCGAGGGGCGCCCCTGCCAGAACTCGAAGCTCGAGGGAACGACCGTGTAGCCGCCCCAGTGCGCGGGGCGCGGAACCGCCTCGCCCAGCGCCGCGTGGCGCCGGTCGGCGTCCTCGAACGCGCGCTCGAGCCAGCGGCGGTCGGGGATCGGTTCGCTCTGCGGTGACGCCCAGGCGCCCACCTGCGCGAGACGCGGGCGCTTCGCGAAGTACGCGTCGCAGTCCGCGTCGACGATGCGCTCGACCGTCCCCTCGATGCGCACCTGCCGCTCGAGGTCGGGCCAGAAGAACAGCAACGCCGCGTGAGGATGGCCGTCGAGCTCGCGCCCCTTGCGCGAGCTGCGATTCGTGTAGAACGCGAAGCCGCGCGGGTCGACGCCCTTGAGGAGCACGATGCGCGCGGACGGGCGGCCGTCTTCGCCGACCGTCGCGAGCGTCATCGCGTTGACTTCGGGGACCTTGGACGCGTAGGCGTCGTCGAACCAGCGCGCGAACTGCCGGAACGGGTCGGGGTCGACGTCGGCGACGTCGAGCGACGCGCGCATGTAGTCGTTGCGGAGGGTCGCGAAATCCATCGATGCGCTCGCGCCTGTCGCCGGGCGCGGACGGCCTTCATTCTATCATCGGCGCGCGCGCCGCGCGCCGCACGGGCGCGCCAGACGCGCCGCACGCGGTAGCCCTGCGCGCGCAGGAGCGCCACGAGGCCGCGCGGCCCGTCGAGGTGCAGCGCACCCACCGACACGAACACGCGCCCGCCCCTGAGCGGCAGGAACAGCCGGTGCGCCATCAGCGCGGAGCGGTCGTCGACCAGGTGGCGCAGCAGCGCGGCGAGGTGCGAGCGCATCGTGGCGTCGTCGCGCGCGGCGTCGAGCGCGAGCGACCGCAGGCGCGGCAGGTCGCGATCGACGAATGCCCGCACCGTCGCCTCGTGGTCGGCCGCGAGCGCAGTCTGGCGCGCGAGCGTCCAGCGAACGAGCGCGACCTGGCTGTCGACCGGGATCGCGTCGAACGAGGCGACCTGCTCCTCGGGCATCTCGAGGCCTTCGACCGTCATGCCGCGGCCGCGCGCGGCGTCGACGATCATCGAGTCGAGCGTCGGATGCGCCTCGCCGGCAACCGGTTGCGCGAGCAGCAGCATCACCGCCCACGGTTTCAACCGCGCGAACGTTGCGTCGTCCGGCGCGCGCGCGCCGAGCGCCGCGCGGATCGCGGCGATCGTGTCCGCGTCGAAATGGTCGGCGAGCCGCCGCGCGTCGTCGTAGCTCGCGCCGGCGACAAACCCGGGAAGGTCGCGCTCGGACAACACCAGTTCCGGCGCCAGCCGGCGCGTCTGCGCGAGCGCGTCCTTCACCGGCGCGCCGAGGCTCGCGACCCTCGGGTCGGCGGAGTGCAGCGTTCCGTAGAGGTACGACGGCGGCGTCCCGGCGCGCTCGATCCGGTAGAGCGGGCCCGCGGCGGTCCACGGGCTCGCCGACAGGAGCAGCACGGCGACGGCGCAGGCGGCCGCTCCCGGATGCGCCGCGCGCGGCCCCGCCCGCGCGCCACGCGCGCGGCCGCCGCCTCCGAAGGGTCGGTCCTGGTGCGGGATCGTTCGTGCGACAGGTGGCCCTGGCATCGCGTGCCCCGCGAGGGCGCGGGCGACGCGGAGCGCAGGTCGAAGCGCGCCGCCGTCGAATGCCCGCGTGGCGAAGGCAAGTCTTGCACCGTCGGTTCGCGCGGACAAGCGCGGCGCCACGTCGGGTCGCCGGTCTCGAGGCGTCGCGCGCGCGCAGCAGTCCCGGGGCGAGGGCGGTTTTTCCCTATGAAAAGCCGGTTGCGCCCTGTGAAAATGCGGTATAGTCGCCGCCGATGGAGCGGGGTACCCATGACAGGAGGGCCGCTTCAGCGTGATCGGCATCGTCCGCTCGCCCACGATCGACAGGAAGGATAACCATGGCCACTGCCAAGAAAGCTGCGAAGAAAGCTGCCAAGAAGCCCGCCGCGAAGAAGCCCGCCGCCAGGAAGGCCCCGGCGAAGAAGGCCCCCGCGAAGAAAGCCCCCGCCAGGAAAGCTCCCGCCAAGAAGGCCGCCAAGAAGTCCGGCGGCAAGCGCAAGCCGAATGCCGCGTTCATGAAGGCGTTGACGCCGTCCGCGGCCCTTGCCGCGATCGTCGGCGCCAGCCCGCTGCCGCGCACCGAGGTCACCAAGAAGATCTGGGAATACATCAAGAAGAACAAGCTCCAGGACGCGGTCAACCGGCGCATGATCAACGCCGACGCCAAGCTGAGGGAGATCTTCAAGAAGGCGCAGGTGTCGATGTTCGAGATGACCAAGCTCATCTCGAATCACCTGAAGTAACTCGCCCTGCCGTTGCGCCGCGCTCGCGCGGCGCGATGAAGCGGCCGGCGCGCGCGGTTCGTCATCGCGCCCGTCGGCCGTTGCTTTTTGCCGGGCGCGAGCGCCCGGGTGCATCGCAGCCGAAGGGATCGGCGCGGCGCCGCTCGCTGCAGCCACCCTCCGGCCGGCGCGGCGCGCGCGGCGCCGTTCGCGGCGTCAGCCGGTGATGCGGCCGCGCTGCTTGCGCCGTTCGCAGATTTCGGTCGCGTCGACGCTGATCGTCTTGTTCTGCGCCTTCGCGCGCGGCTCGAGCGCCTTCTTCGTGGAGTCGAGCAACGACATGCACTCCGCGTAGGTCTTGACGCCCCTTACCTTCTCGACGTAGGCGGCCTTCTCCGTGTCCGACTGCAGCTCGGCGAAGGCCCATGCCATGCCGCGACCGCGCTGTCGCGACGTCCCCTGCCCGCCCGGGGTGTCCGCGCCCGCGGCGGCGGTCCTGCCGGCACCCTTGGGCGTCTGCCCGGGCAGCACGGGCGTCGCATCCGGATTGGCGCGCATGAAGTTGCCGCGCGTGGCGCGGCGTTCCCGCTTTGCCGCCTTGCCGTCGGCGGCCGGCGCGCCTGCGCCCGGAGCGCCCGCCTGCGGCGTCGCGGCGGGCGCGGCCGCGGTGGCCGGCGCGGTGGCCGCCGGCGGGGCGGGCTCGGTGGTGGCGGACGGCGCCTGCGCCTGTGACGCGGTCGAAACGGCCAGCGCCGCGACCGTCAGCGCGGCCCGGAGAGCAAGGGTGGAAATCATCGGCGAACTCCAGTGAGAGGATGCAGGACAGACCGGTCGACGCAACGGGAGTTCCCGCCCGCCTCCGTGCGCGCCACCCGCGGCGCGGCGGGACGTGCCCGCCGAATCCGTCGCGCGCTCCTTGGCGTCAGCGAATCCGCGGCGAAAAGTCCGGCTGCGCCCGGGCCGCGTCGCGCCCGTCGCGTCGGTCAGCCCGCCTGCGACTGCAGCGCGGCGATGCGATGCTCGATCGGCGGGTGCGTCGAGAACAGCGCCATGATACCGGCCCTGTCGGTGATGCCGAAGGCCTGGATCGCCTGCGGCAGCTTCCCCGGCTCGAGCCCGCCCAGCCTGCGGAGCGCGTTCACCATCGGCGTCGGGCTGCCGAGGTAGGCGGCGGCGCCCCTGTCGGCGCGGAACTCGCGATGGCGCGAGAACCAGGCGACGATCATCGACGCGAGGATCCCGAACACGATCTGGCACACCATCACCGTGACGAAGTAGCCCGGGCCGGTGCCGCGATCGGTCTTGAACACGGCGCGGTCGACGATCGTGCCGACGATGCGCGACAGGAACACGACGAACGTGTTCACGACGCCCTGGATCAGCGTCATCGTCACCATGTCGCCGTTGGCGATGTGCGCGACCTCGTGGCCGAGCACTGCCTCGACCTCTTCCTTGTTCATCGACTGCAGGAGCCCGGTCGAGACCGCGACCAGCGCCGAATTCTTGAACGCCCCGGTGGCGAACGCGTTCGCCTCGCCCTCGTAGATCGCGACCTCCGGCATGCCGATGCCCGCCTTCGTCGCGAGCCGGCGCACCGTCTCGACGAGCCACGCCTCGGCCTGGTTGGCCGGCTCCGCGATCACGTGGGCGCCGGTCGACCACTTCGCCATCGTCTTCGACATCAGCAGCGAGATGATCGCGCCGGTGAAGCCCACGACGGCCGAGAACGCGAGGAGCCCGCCGTAATCGAGGCCGGTCTGCGAGTACATCATCCGGTCGAGCCCGAACACGCGCAGCACGACCGACAGCACGACGAGCACGGCGATGTTCGTGGCCAGGAACAGCAGGATGCGTTTCATGGTGTCGTCAGTTGGGGTCGATGCCCGGAGGTTTCAAAGTCTAGCAGCAGCCGACCGGGCGCCGGGACGCCACCTCGGTCGCCGGGTTGGACGGTCGACGGCGGCCCGCGTTCCGTCGATGCGACGGACGACGGCCGGCCGCGACGGACGGCCTCGCCCTCCCGCCGCCTCCCCCGCTTCCGCGGCGCGACCCCGGCCCGCCGGGTCACCCGGCGCGGCCCCAGGAATCCTTGAGCGTCACCGCGCGGTTGTACACCGGGCGTCCCGGCGCGTGGTCGGCGAGGTCGGCGACGAAGTAGCCGTGGCGCTCGAACTGGAAGCGCGCTTCCGGCGCCGCGGCCGCGAGCGCGGGCTCGACGAACGCGCGGATGACACGTTTGGAAGCGGGATTGAGGTCGTCGAGGAAGTCCCGCTCGGTCGCGTCCGCCTCCGCGTCATCGTCGCCCGCGACGAGCGTCGCCTTCGCCGGCGCGGGCACCTCCGGCGACGCGCCGCTTCCGCGCTGTCCCCAGGGCAGGCGCGCGCCGGGGAACGGAACGCCGAACAGCCGGTCGTAGAGACGCACCTCCGCACCCACCGCGTCGCTGACCGGAAGCCAGTGGATGTTGCCCTTGACCTTGCGGGCCTCGGCGCCCGGCGTGCCGCTCCTCGTCGTCGGGTCGTAGGTGCAGTGGACCGCCGTCACGTTGCCGTCGGCGTCCTTCTCGACGCCGGTGCAGCGCACGACGTACGCGTAGCGCAGCCGCACCTCCGCGCCGGGGGAGAGGCGGAAGTAGCCCTTCGGCGGATGCTCGGCGAAATCCTCGCGGTCGATCCACAATTCGCGCTCGAAGCGCAGCTCCCGGCGCCCGAGCTCGGGCCGCTGCGGGTGGTTCGGCGCCTCGCACGCCTCGGACCGGCCCTCCGGATAGTTGTCGACGACGAGCTTCACCGGGTCGAGCACCGCGATCCGGCGCGGCGCGCTCGCGTTCAGCTCGTCGCGCATCGCATCCTCGAGCACGCTCATGTCGATCCACGAGTCGGACTTCGACACGCCGATCCGCTCGGCGAACAGCCGGAATCCCTCCGGCGTGAATCCGCGCCGCCGCGCGCCGACGAGCGTGGGCATGCGCGGGTCGTCCCACCCGTCCACGTGGCCGCCCTCGACCAGCTGGATCAGCTTGCGCTTCGACAGCACGACGTAGGTGAGATTAAGCCGCGCGAATTCGTACTGATGCGGCAGCGGACGCTCGAGCAGGCCACCGTCCGCGAGGTGCCCGATCACCCAGTCGTAGAGCGGGCGGTGGTCCTGGAACTCGAGCGTGCAGATCGAATGCGTGATGCGCTCGAGCGCGTCGCTGATGCTGTGCGTGTAGTCGTAGAGCGGGTAGATGCACCACTTGTCGCCCGTGCGGTGGTGCGTCGCGTGCCGGATCCGGTAGATCGCCGGATCGCGGAGGTTGACGTTGGGACTCGCCATGTCGATCCGCAGTCGCAGCACGTGCGTGCCGTCCGGGAACTCGCCCGCGCGCATCCGGCGGAACAGGTCGAGGTTCTCGGCGGGCGTGCGGTGGCGGTACGGGCTCTCGACGCCGGCCTCGGTGAGCGTGCCGCGCGTCGCGCGCATCGCCTCCGCCGACTGGCTGTCGACGTAGGCGAGGCCGCGCTCGATGAACCACTCGGCGAAGCGGTAGAGGTCGTCGTAGTAATCGGAGGCGTGGTAGCGGTGCACTCCCCAGTCGTAGCCCAGCCAGCGCACCGAGTCGGCGATCGCGTCCTCGTACTCGACATCCTCCTTGAGCGGATTGGTGTCGTCGAAGCGCAGGTGGCACGTGCCGCCGTTTTCCGCGGCGAGTTCGAAATTGAGCACGATCGACTTGGCGTGCCCGTAGTGCAGGTAGCCGTTCGGCTCGGGAGGGAAGCGCGTGACGACGCGTCCGCCATACTTGCCGGCCAGCATGTCCTCGGCGACGACCGCGCGCAGGAAGTCGGGTGCCGGCGCGCCCGCGGAGGCACGCCCGCGCGCGGCCGGCGCACCGGTCGGGGGCGGGACGTCGTCGATCGTGGTTTTGTTCATGAACAAGACGGAACCTGACGCCATTCTAACCGGCGCCGGGGCCGTGCACCGGGGTCGCGCGCCGGGAATGATCGCGGACCGCCCCGAATCCCGCGCCCTGCAAGGCGTTCCGGACGCCGGGCGCACGAACCCGGCGCGCGTTGTCCACAAATCCTGTGGATACCGGTGTGCATATCTTGTACATTCGCGCGCTAAGTCGTGCCGCCGTCGACGTTTTGTCTGTGATGCCCAACTTTTCGCCGTTCGAATTTCCCGCCGCGTCAATGAGTTGCATCGAGCTCTCGCAGTCGCGCCCGGTGCGCAGCGCACCGGCGTCCGCGCGCTCGGCATGCATGGCGCGCGCTTGCGCGTCGCCGTGCGCGTCCTGGACAACGGCGCGATGCCGACCATGACGCGCCTCGATTCCCGCCGCGCGCGGAGAGCGTCACCGTGAGCCCGCCCGGCCTGGCGCCGCCCGCCGGCGCGACGGCGATGCCGGTGGGCCTGTTCGTCGCGACCGCGAGGCTCGCGATCGAACGTGCGATCGGGCCCGTCTGGGTCGCCGGCGAGGTGTCGGGGTTCCTGCGCGCGGCGTCGGGCCACTGCTACTTCACGCTGAAGGACGCGCAGGCGCAGGTGCGCTGCGTGCTGTGGCGGCAGAAGGCGCAGCTGCTCGACCTGCGCATCGCCGACGGCATGGCGGTCGAGGTCCGCGCGACGCCGACGATCTACGAGGCGCGCGGTGACTTCCAGCTCAACGTCGACACGGTGCGCCTCGCGGGGCAAGGCGCGCTCTACGAGAAGTTCGCCCGGCTGAAGGCGAAGCTCGAGGCGGCGGGCTGGTTCGCCTCCGAGCGCAAGCGGCCGCTGCCCGCGTATCCGCGCGCGGTCGGCCTGGTCACCTCGCCGCAGGGCGCGGCGCTGCACGACATGCTGACGACGTTCGCGCGTCGCTGGCCGGCGCTGCGCGTCGTCGTCTATCCGACGCCGGTCCAGGGCGATGCCGCTCCGGCGCGCATCGTCGAGGCGATCCGCGTCGCGAACGAGCGCGCCGAGGTCGACGTGCTGATCGTCGGCCGCGGAGGCGGCTCGATCGAGGACCTGTGGGCGTTCAACGACGAGGCGGTCGCGCGCGCGGTGTTCGACTCCGGGCTCCCCGTGGTCTCCGCGATCGGACACGAGACCGACTTCACGATCTGCGACTTCGTCGCCGACGTCCGCGCGCCGACGCCGACCGGCGCCGCCGCGCTGGTCGCGCCGGATGGCGAGGCGATCGGCCGCCACGTCGGGATCCTCGCCGGCCGCCTCGCGCGCGCAGGGCGGCACGCGATGGCGTTGCGCGCGCAGCGTCTCGACCTCGCGGCGCGCGGGCTCGTCCACCCGAGGGCGCGCCTGGATGCGCAGCGCGACCGGCTCGGCGGCCTCGTCGTTCGCCTGGCCGCCGGCGCGCGTCGCGCGCACGAGGGCGCCGCCGTCGCGACCGGCGCGCTGGCCGCGCGGCTCGCGCGCGAACTCGGCCGGCCGTTGCCGCAGGCACAGCGGCTCGCCCTCGCCGCCGACGGGTATCGACGCGCCGGCCGCGCCCGGCACGACGTCGCGGCGGCGCGACTCGCTACGCTCGCGCAAAGTCTCGCGCACCTCAATCCATCCGCGGTGCTCGACCGCGGTTACGCGATCGTCACCGCCGCCGGCGGCCGCATCGTCCACGACGCGGCGACGCTCGGGCACGGCGACGAGGTGACGCTCACGCTCGCGCGCGGCGACGCGGACGCGACGGTCGATCGCGTCCGGCCGGAGACGAGCATCGACGGGAATTCCCGGGGTCGGACTCCGGTCGACCGCTGACGCTGCGATCGATCACGTCGGGCGCAGGCGAGCGTCGAGAACGAGACCCGGGGCCCCGGCCCCGGTGAAGCCGGAGTCCTGCCCCTTCGACCCCTAGGCCTCGTCGGGATCGGGATCGTCGACGCCGCGCGCAGCACGCAGTTTCGCGACGACGTCCGCGGGCGCCTCGCCGGCGATGCGCGGTGTCGACGTGACGACGTCGGCGCACTGGGCACGGTGGCGCAGCGCGTGGTCGACGAGCACCAGCGCCAGCATCGCCTCGGCGATCGGCGTCGCGCGGATGCCGACGCACGGGTCGTGGCGGCCATGCGTGTTGACGATCACCGGGTTGCCCGCCTTGTCGATCGAGTGCCGATCGAGCCGGATCGACGAGGTCGGCTTGATCGCGATCGACACGACGACGTCCTGCCCGGTCGAGATGCCGCCCAGGATGCCGCCCGCGTGGTTCGACGCGAAGCCCAGCGGCGTCATCTCGTCCGAGTGCCCGGTGCCCTTCTGCGCGACGGCAGCGAAACCGGCGCCGATCT
The DNA here is from genome assembly GCA_905339295.1 of Burkholderiales bacterium. Classification (GTDB taxonomy): domain Bacteria; phylum Pseudomonadota; class Gammaproteobacteria; order Burkholderiales; family Casimicrobiaceae; genus VBCG01. The sequence goes on along the minus strand of CAJPFI010000013.1, from coordinate 57,371 downwards.
CGACGCCCTTCACGGCGTTGATGCCCATCATCGCCGACGCGAGATCCGCGTCGAGCTTGCCGTAGACCGGCTCGCCCCAGCCGACCGGCACGCCGCTCGCGACCGCCGTGACGCGCGCACCGCACGAATCGCCCGACTTGCGCAGCGCGTCCACGAAACGCTCGAGCTCGGCGACCATCGTCGCGTTGGCGGCGAAGAAAGGGTTCGCGTCGACGTGCTCCCATCCCTCGAACGGGATCGTCAGCGGGCCGATCTGCGCCAGGTGGCCGCGGATCGTCACGCCGTAGCGCTCGGCAAGCCACTTCCTGGCGATCGCGCCGGCCGCGACGCGCACCGCAGTCTCGCGCGCCGACTGCCGGCCGCCGCCGCGGTAGTCGCGGATGCCGTATTTCTGCCAGTAGGTGTAGTCGGCGTGGCCTGGCCTGAACGTGTCGGCGATGTTGGCGTAGTCCTTGCTGCGCTGATCCTGGTTGCGGATCAGGAGCGCGATCGGCGTGCCCGTCGTACGGCCCTCGAACACGCCGGACAGGATCTCGACCGCGTCCGGTTCGCGGCGCTGCGTGACGTGGCGCGACGTGCCCGGCCGGCGCCGGTCGAGGTCGCGCTGGACGTCGGCCTCCGACAGCGGGAGTCCCGGCGGACACCCGTCGACGACGCAGCCGATCGCGGGCCCGTGCGACTCGCCGAACGAGGTGACGCGGAACAGGTGGCCGATCGTGTTGCCGGACATGAGCGTCGCTGCGGTGCGCGGAGGGCGATCGAGTCTAGCACGCCGACCGGCGGCCGACCGCGTCGTCGCGGTGCAGCTCTCCGCTGCAGAACGCCTCCCACGCGCGGCGGTACGCCGCCTCGAGATGGCGCACGAATCCGTCGACGTCGGTCATCGGCGAGGCGCGAACGCGCGCGCGGAGCCCCACGCGCACCTCGGCCAGGCGCGCGCGGTCGCCGACGAGCCCGCGCGCGATCGCGGCATAGTGATCGACGTCGCGCGATCCACGACTCGGCGCCTATCCCGGTGAGCAGGCTCGCGGTGGAGCGCGACCAGGTCCACGCACCGGGCAGCGTGACGACCGGCACGCCCTGCCACAGCGCATCGAGCGTCGTCGTCGCGCCGGAGAACGGCATCGGGTCGAGCGCGACGTCGACGCGCGCGAACATCGAGCGGTAGCCGGCGTCGTCGAGCCTCGGGACGAACGCGACGCGGTCCGGGGCGAGAGCGAGCGCATCGGTCACGCGCCGCCGCGCCGATCCCGCCGGTACGCCGACCGCGACCAGCCGCGCGCCGGGCAACGACGCGAACAGCGCTCGCCACATCGCGAGCGTCGCGTCGGTGAGCTTCATCGCATGGTTGAAAGAGCCGAACGTCGGCGCGCCAAGCCGCTCGAGCGGCGGGCGCTCGCACGCCGGCGCGCCGGGCGGCGGCGTCCAGCACCACGCCGGCACCGGAAGCCGCAGCAGCCGCTCGCTGTTCGCCCGCTCGCCCACGCCCGGCGGATCGGCCACCGTGTCGCTGATCCGCCAGTCGATCGTCGACATGCCGGTGGTCGACACGTAGTCGAGCCAGGTGATCGTCGTGCGCGCGGGCCGCCCCGCGAAGACCGGCAGCCGGTTGTGCCCGGCGTGGCCGGCGAGGTCGACGAGGATGTCGAGGTCGTCCCGCGCGACGAGCGCCGCGACGCGCGCGTCGTCGAGCCCGGCCATCTCGCGCCCCTCGACGCGTGCCTCGAAGGCCGGATCGCGCCCCGATCGCTGCGGATTGTTGAAATAGGCATGGACGCGGAAGCGCCCGGGATCGTGCGTCGCGAGCACGCGCCGGACGAACGCGGGCAGCGCGATGTGCGCGTCGGGCGACAGGTAGCCAAGCCTGAGCGGGCGGTCGGGGACGTCGACGCCGGGACGCACCGCGGCGCGCGGCGGCACGTCGCGCTCGACCGCGCGCGCCCACTCGCAATGCATCGCGAGAATCGCCTCGGGCGTGCGGTCGGTGACGAGCTTCTGGGCCGCGAGCCGGTTCGATGCCGCGGCGGCGAGCGCCGGATCGGCCTCGAGCGCGCGTTCGTACGCCGCGATCGCGTCGCCGACGCGCCCCGTCTCCTTCAGCAGGTTGCCGAGATTGTTGTGCGCGGCGGCGCGGGTCGGGTCGAGGGCCAGGGCGCGCCGGAGCGCCTCGATCGCGCGGTCGGGATCGCCCGCGCGCTGGCAGGCGTTGCCGAGGTTGATCCACGCCGCGGACGAGCGCGGGTCGAGCGCGATCGCGGCTTCGAGCGCGCGCACCGCTTCGCCCGAGCGCCCGGCGCCGTTCAGCGCCGCGCCGAGGTGCACGCGGTAGGTCGGGTTCCTCGGCGCGAGCGCCACCGCCCGCGCGAGCGCGTCGACCGATTCCTTCCAGCGGCGCGATGCGTGCGCGAGGACGCCGATCCCGTCCCACGCGGCGTGCAGCCCGGGATCGCGCGCGAGCGCCTCGCGATAGCGTCCCTCGGCCTCCGGCCGTCCGGCGCGGTGGAGTGCGCGCGCCTCGTCGAGGATCTCGGAGGGCGTCATCGCGCGCATGCTATCGTGATCGCCGCCGCGCGTCCCCGGCGCGACCTCGCGAACCCGACGTGACACGCGAAACGACCGACCCGGCGAGCACGCCGATCCCGATTCCGCGCGAGCTCGCGGCGGCGCTCTCCTCCGCGCGACGCGTGGTGGCGCTCACCGGCGCGGGCGTGTCGGCCGAATCCGGCGTTCCGACGTTCCGCGACGCGCTGACGGGGCTGTGGGCGCGCTTCGACCCGCTCGAGCTCGCGACGCCCTCCGCGTTCGCGCGGCATCCGAAGCTCGTGTGGGACTGGTACGCGGCGCGGCGCGAGGCGGTCCGCGCCGCGCGACCCAACGCCGGGCATCGCGCGCTGGTCGAGATCGAGCGGCGCACGCCGTCGTTCCTGCTCGCGACCCAGAACGTCGACGGCCTGCACGCGCGCGCCGGGAGCCGGTCGCTCGTCGAGTTGCACGGCAGCCTCGCGCGCGTGCGCTGCTCGCGCGAGGGGCGCATCGTCGACCGCTTCGACGAACCGCAGGACGACGAGCCTCCGCGCTGCCCGCATTGCGGCGCGTTCCTGCGCCCGGACGTCGTCTGGTTCGAGGAGCCCCTGCCCGCCGACGCGCTCGCGCGCGCCGAGGACGGCGCACGCCGATGCGACCTGATGATCGTCGCCGGAACGTCGGCGGAGGTCTACCCGGCCGCGGCGCTGCCGCGCCAGGCGAAGGCCGCCGGCGCGATGGTCGTCGAGGTCAACCCGCACGAGACACCGCTTTCGGCCGTCGTCGACATCGTGCTGCGCCAGCGCTCGGGAATCGCGCTGCCGGCGCTCGTCGCGGCGGCGTGGCCCGGTCACGGAGGCGATCCCGCACCCGGCGTGTCGTCCGCGCGCGCGGCGGGCGGCGGCGCGAAGTAGCCGATCGCGAGCAGCATCGCGCCCGCGCCGAGGAACGCCGCGATGCGCGGGAGCCCCGACAGCGCGGCGAGGTCGACGGCGAACAGCTTGACCACGACCGCCGCGAGCAGCACGGCGCCGGTGAGCCAGCGCGCGCGCAAGGCGCGTCGCGACGCCCACACCATCAGCACCAGCGCGGTCGCGGTCCAGGCGAGCGTGATCGCCGCCTGAACCGGCTTCTCCGCCAGCAGCGACGAAAGCCGCCACGGCACGCCGCCATAGTGGTGCGCCACGCGCAGGATGAACCCGTTGCCCGCCACGAACAGCGCGGCGCCGAGCCAGTGCTCGCGCGTCGCCTGCGGCATCGCGGCGCGGTCGCGCGCCCACAGCGCGAGCGTGACGAGCGCCGCAGCCAGTGTGACGTCGAGCGGGTTCGCCAGCGGCAGCCACGGCAGCGGCGCGGCGCCGCCGGGAGACACGATGCTCGTTCCGAGGAACCACGCGGCGAGCGCCGAGGCGACGACCCACCCGGCGTTCCGCGCGTACGCGTCGGGGAAGCGCGCGAGCGGCCAGTGCGCCATCGCCCGCGGCACCAGCGTCGCCGCGAGGCCGGCGATCGCAGGCAGCGCCGCGGCGCACGCGATCCACGCGCTGCCGCGCGGCGTCGTCCGCCCGGTCCACTCGCTCGCCTCCCACGACGCCCACGCGACGAGGGCGATCGCGGACGCGGCGTGCGCGTCGCGCAGCCATGCGGGGCCGGCGAAGGTCGCATGGGCCTCCTCGGCCGTCACGTCTGTTTCCGCAGCGGGCTCGACGGTCCGCAGCGTGACCCAATGCAACGCCCACGCGAGCGGCCAGACGACGACGCCCGGCCAGGCGAGCGTCGTGCGCGCGTCGTGGTATTGCGCGATGCCCGCGAGCACGAGCGCCGGCGCGATCGCGGCGCCGAACCACGCGAGGCGGTCCCAGCGCATCGCCAGGCGCAGCGCGAGCGCGACGGCGGCGCTCGCCGCGACCCACGCCAGCGCCGCGGTGCCGACACCCGGCCCGAGCCACGCGGGGCGCGCGCGCGCGATGTCCACCGCGCCGGCGAGCATCCACCAGGCCACGCCCCACGCGAACACGACCGCGACGAACGATCGCTCGCCCTCGGAAAGCGCGGCGCGATGGCGGTCCGCCGCCCTCGCGGTCGCGAGCGCCGCCGCGCCGAGCATCGCGGCGCCGAGGAAGCCGGCGTTGGCGAATGCCGGCATCGCCCCGCGCGGCACGCCGCCGAGCACGAACGCGGCGGCGGCGCATGCCTGCAGCGCGAGCGCGAACGCGCGCGCGATCCTCTGGTCCTGCCGGCAGCCGATCCAGTACACGGCGGCGGCTTCCAGCGCCCACCATGCGGACGTCCAGCGCGCGTCGACCGCGAACGGGACCGCGAGCGTCGCGAAGACGACCGCGAGCGCGAGGAACGACTGCGCAAGCAGCGCCAGTCCCGGTTCCAGGCGGCGGCGCAGCGCGACGAAGAGCACGGCGTAGGTCGCCGCCATCGCGAGGGCCGCGACGGATGCCCCGTAGCGCCAGTCGGCGAGCAGCCCCGCCTCGAGCGCGAACGCCATGACCGGAACGCCGAACACGACCAGCGCGTCCACCGGCTTGCGCTGCTCCAGCGGCGCCCGCTTCGCGTAGAGAATCGCGACGCCCAGGTAGAACGCGAAGAACAGCGCGAGGAAAGGCTGCGCGACCGCGAAGTGCTGAGGCACGTAGTAGCGCCAGCCCCAGAAGATCCCCAGCCCGAACGTGAACACCGCGCCCAGCGCGTTGAGCGCGCGCCACGCGCGGTGCCACGCCAGCGCGACGATCGCGGCGTTGAGCACCGCGAACCACGCGAACAGCGCCGCCGGCTCTCCCGGCGCGCGTGCGACGAGAAACGGCGCGAGGAAGCCGCCGGCGATCGCGAGCCCGGCCATCGGTTGCGAGTCCGCGCGCCACGCGAGCGCCACCGTGAGCGCCGCGACCGCGACGAGCGCGGCCATGGCCGGCAGCGGGGGCAGGACGTCGAACAGGCGCGACGCCGCGAACGTCGTCAGGTACAGGATGCCGGCGCCGGCGCCCTCGAGCGACAGCGCGTAGCCCGGGCGGCTGCCGGCGAGCTTCGCGCCGACGCCGATCAGCACCGCGCCCGCGAACGCGACGAGCGCGAGCGTGGCCTCGATCGACAGCGTCAGGTGATCGGCGAACCACGACAGCAGGAATGCGACGCCGAAGAACAGGATGACCACCCCGACGCGCGTCAGCGTATTGCCCTCGGCGAACCAGGCGAGCAGGCCGCGCCCAGGCGCCCTCGGCGCATCCGCCGCGTGCGCGACGTCGGCCGCGACGGCCGGGGAGATTGCCGCCGCGCCCGCGGCCGCGCCGTAGGCCGGTCGAGGCGGAGGGCCCGCGTCGTACGCGGGTCGCGGTGGCGCGCCCGCGTGACCCGAGGGCGACTGCCCGGTCGCGGGCAACGGCACGTCGACCCGGTCGCCCGTCGGCGCGGCAGGAACCACCGCGACGATGCCGGAGTGCTGCTCGATCGCCGGCACGATCGCGTCGCGCGCCGGTGCGCCGGGTCGGGGGGATGCGAAGCGGGACTCGAGCGCGTCGAGCCTCGCCTCGACCGACGCGAGGCGCGCGGCCACGCCGCCCGGATCCGCCTGTGCGCGTTGCGCCGCGCGTTGACGGTCGACCGCCGCGCCCACGGCGAATCCCGCGCCCGTCAGCACGAGCGTGATGAACACCCCCTCGCCGATGCTCGTGCCGAGCACGAGTCCGACCAGCGTACCGATCAGCTTGCCCATCGCCGTCCCCTTGCCGCGCGCAGGCGCGCCCGGCTCATCGCTCGTTGCCGCGCAGGGCGGCGATCTCGGCCCTCAGGCGCTCGGGCGTCGCGGCGCGCGGCGCGATCGGGGCGCCGGCCGCGAGCCCGATGCGCGAGAACACGCCGCGGAACCTGCGCATCACCCTGCCGTTCGCGGCGCGCGAGAAGAAGCTTCCCCACAGGCCCTTGAGCGCCATCGGCACGACCGGGGCCGGCGTGCGCTCGAGGATGTCGGAGAGTCCCGGCCGGAAGATGCCGAGCTCGCCGTCGGGCGTGAGGCGGCCCTCCGGGAAGATGCCCAGCACCTCGCCGCGCGCGAGCACGGCCGCGGCCTCCGCGAACGCGCGCTCCTTGAGCGCCGGGTCCTCGCGTGCCGACGCGATCGGGATCGCCCCCATCGTGCGGAAGATGAACGACAGCAGCGGGATCGCGAAGATGCGGTGGTCCATGACGAACCGCACCGGCCGGCGCACGCATGCCGCGATCGCCACCGCGTCGACGTAGCTCACGTGATTGCAGGCGACGACGCACGGCCCGTCGTCCGGGATGTGCCCGAGGCCCTCGGCGCGCACGCGGTAGACGGCGTTGATCAGGATCCACGCCAGGAAGCGCATCAGGAACTCGGGCACCAGCCGGTAGATGAACAGCGCGACCGCCGCGTTCATGAGCCCGGTGACGAGGAACAGGTCGGGGACCGTCAGTCCCGCCTCGAGCAGCAGGATCGCGATCAGCGCGGCCGCGACCATGAACACCGCGTTGAGGATGTTGTTCGCCGCGATGATCCGCGAGCGGTGCGATGGCGCGCTGCGCTCCTGGATCAGCGCGTAGAGCGGCACGATGTAGAAGCCGCCGAACACGCCGATCATCACGAGGTCGAACGCGACGCGCCAGTGCGCGGGCTTCGCGACGAACGCCTCCAGGCCCGCCACCGACGGCGCCGAGAGGCCGCGGCTCGCGAGCCAGAGGTCGACGGCGAACAGCGTGAGCCCGATCGACCCGAACGGCACGAGCCCCAGCTCGACGCGCCGCCGCGACAGCCGCTCGCACAGCAGCGAGCCCGCCCCGATGCCCACCGAGAACACCGCGAGGAGCGCGGTGACGACCGTCTCGTTGCCCCCCAGGTGGTCGCGCGAGAAACCGGCGAACTGCGCGAGGAAGAGCGCGCCGTAGAACCAGAACCACGAGATCCCGATCATCGACAGCCACACGACCCGGTTGCCGCTCGACAGGACGAGGTTGCACCAGGTCTCGGTGAACGGGTTCCAGTTGAACACGAGGCCCGGGTCGACGGCGGGCGTCACGGGAATGTCCCGGCTCACGAGCCAGCCCGCGACCGCGATCGCGATCGCGAGCGATCCGGCCCACAGCGGACCGTCCGGTCCCGCGCCGACGATGAGCCCGCCGGCGATCGTGCCGAGGAGGATCGCGACGAACGTTCCCATCTCGACCAGGCCGTTGCCGCCGACGAGCTCCTCGGGCTTGAGGTGCTGCGGCAGGATCGCGTACTTGACGGGACCGAACAGCGTCGACTGCACGCCCATCAGCGCGAGCGCGGCGAACAGCACGGCGACGTCGCGCATCAGGAATCCCGCGAGCCCCATCGCCATGATCGCGATCTCGGACACCTTGAGCGCGCGGATGACGCGCGACTTCTCGAACTTGTCGGCGAGCTGGCCGCCGGTGGCCGACAGCAGCATGAACGGCGCGATGAACACGGCGCCGGCGAGGTTCACGAGCGTGTCGGGGTCCGCCGAGGTCATGCTCGCCGCCTGGAACGCGACGAAGATCACGAGCGCGTTCTTGTAGACATTGTCGTTCGCGGCCCCGAGGAACTGCGTCCAGAAGAACGGCGCGAAGCGACGCTCGCGCATCAGGTCGAACTGGCTGGGCTCGTGGCCGGCGGGCCCGGGGTTGACGTGCTCGGACATGGCGGGGCCGCGTCAGCGCCGGACGCGGCGGCGCAGGGGCGCGGGTCGTCGCGCGCGGCAGGGCGTGGCGCCGGCCGCGGGACGTCCCGCGGGGTGGATCGCGCTGCGTCCGGGCATGGTCGCTCCCCAGTCAGTGATTCGTACGGAGGTAGCCCTCGACCGCGTCCAGCGCGGCGCGCACCGGCGACGGGTCGGGCCAGTACCAGACCTCGCGGCCGACCTTCTCCGACCTGAGGACGCCCGCCTCGCGCAGCACGCGCAGGTGATGCGCGACCGCGGTGCGCGAGAGCGTCGACGCCGCGACGATCTCGCCGATCGAGAGGCGCTCGCCGCGCTCGAACATGAGCAGGATCCGCTGGCGGTGCGGATCGCCGAGCGCGGTGAACACGCTCGCGACCGGCTGCCAGGCGCGCGGAAGGGCGCGGGTATAGGTGGAGCGCATCGGCGTCGGCACGGCCGCGCCGGGGCCGCCCGGCGCGCGAAGTCATGACTATATGACTAGTTATGTAGTCGTAACAAGCTACCTTCGTTCACGCCTGCCGTCAAGTCCCGGCGGTCGGCGGGCGCGGCTCCCCGCCGCAGGCGCGTCCGCTACAATCGGCGGGCGCGACGATCGTCCCGCCCGGTTCGCCGATGCAACCCTACCTCGACCTCATGCGCCACGTGCGCGACCACGGCCACCGCAAGGCGGACCGCACGGGCACCGGCACGCGCTCGGTGTTCGGCCACCAGATGCGCTTCGACCTCGCGCGCGGGTTTCCGCTGGTCACGACCAAGCGCGTCCACCTCAAGTCGGTGATCCTCGAGCTCCTGTGGTTCCTGCGGGGCGAGTCGAACGTGCGCTGGCTGCGCGAGCGAGGCGTGACGATCTGGGACGAGTGGGCGGACGCCGACGGCGAGCTCGGCCCGGTCTACGGCGTCCAGTGGCGCTCCTGGCCCGCGCCGGACGGCACGCGCATCGACCAGATCGCGAATCTCGTCGCCGAACTGAAGCGCAATCCGGATTCGCGGCGGCTGATCGTGTCTGCGTGGAACGTCGGCGAGATTCCGCGCATGAAGCTTCCCCCCTGCCACGCGCTGTTCCAGTTCTACGTGGCGGAAGGCCGCCTGTCGTGCCAGCTCTACCAGCGCAGCGCCGACATCTTCCTCGGCGTGCCGTTCAACATCGCGAGCTACGCGCTCCTGACGCACATGCTCGCCCAGCAGTGCGGGCTCGGCGTCGGCGATTTCGTCTGGACCGGCGGCGATTGCCACCTGTATGCGAACCACATGGCGCAGGTGGACGAGCAACTGTCGCGAGCCCCCTACCCGTCCCCCCGGCTCGCCTTCCGGCGCCGGCCGGCCTCGATCTTCGACTACGACTACGACGACGTGGAGATCGCCGACTACCGCCACCATCCGGCGATCAAGGCGCCGGTCGCGGTCTAGCCTCCGTCGCTCCGGTTACGCTAGCAAGCACTCACATCGTTGCGGGCGAAAAAGAAGCCCGCCGGGAGGAGTTGGCGGGCAAGGGGGTTCCGATAGAGGAAGCATGGTCCCCCGCTTCCGGTGGGGCGGCCCTCCGGCCGCGGGTGAAACCCGTTCAGACGACGCTGCGCGCCGCGAGGATCCTCTCGGCCAGCTCGGCAAGCGCCTCCTCGTCCCCGGCAGTCCGGCGCTCGTCGCGGTCGTCGGCCGCATCGTGCGCAGGAATCCAGTGGGACATGAAGTCGGGGGCGTAGTCGTCCATGGCTGCGTGCGTTCGTCGATGGTCGACCACCACGAAGCACGTGCCGTGCCAACATTGCAAAAATACGCTATCTTGCAGACATAATGTCTTTATCGTCTATCAAACACACGTTAATCCGCTGATCAAGAGATGGACGGCCAGGCCGCGTTGGGGGGCCGACTGTCGCATCCGCACGACAGTCGCGCGCTGATCCGACGCAAATCCCTGTTTTGCAACAGGAATGGATGTCGTTCCGTCACGACAGCACGGAAGCGCTCCGGCGCGGCAGCGGCCGGTCAGGCCTTGGACTCCTTGAACATCCCCGGCTCGAGCCGGTGGCGCTGCAACAGCTTGTAGAACTCGGTGCGGTTGCGCTTGGCCAGCTGGGCGGCCTGCGTGACGTTGCCGCCGGTGATCTTGAGCAGGCGAACGAGGTAGTCGCGCTCGAACGTCTTGCGCGCCTCCTCGAACGGGACCAGCGCCGCGGCATCCTCGCGCAGCGCGCTCTGGACCAGCGACGCCGGGATCACGCCGGTCGTGGCCAGCGCCACCGCCTGCTCGAGGAGGTTGAGGAGCTGGCGAACGTTGCCTGGCCATGGAGCGGCGACCAGCGCCTGCATCGCGTCGGGCGCGAGCACAGGCACGGCCTTCCGGTAACGCTCCGCGAGGCGGCGCAGGAAATGGGTGGCGAGCAGCGGGATGTCCTCGCGGCGGTCGGCGAGACCCGGCAGCTTGATCGAGACGACGTTCAGCCGGTAGTAGAGGTCCTCGCGGAAGAGGCCGGCGGCCCGTTGCGCCTCGAGATCGCGATGCGTCGCCGAGATCACGCGTACGTCGACCGGAATCGCCTGGGTCGCGCCGACCGGGCGCACCTCCCCTTCCTGCAGCGCGCGCAGCAGCTTGACCTGAAGCGGCAGCGGCATGTCGCCGATCTCGTCCAGCAGCAGCGTGCCGCCGTCCGCGGACTGGAACAGCCCCTTGTGCGCCTGCACGGCGCCGGTGAACGCGCCTCGCGCATGGCCGAAAAGCTCGGACTCGAGCAACTCGCCCGGGATCGCGCCGCAGTTGACGGCGACGAACGGGCGCGCCGAGCGCCGGCTCGCGCGGTGAATCGCCTGGGCGAAGAGCTCCTTGCCGGTGCCGGACTCGCCGGTGATCAGGACCGCGGCGTCGGAATCGGCGACCAGCCTCGCCTGGCGCAGCAGGTCTTCCATCGCCGGGCTTCGCGTGATGATGGCCGAGCGCCAGTGGTCGTCCGCCGCCGCCGCCCGATCGTCGCCGGACAGCGAAACAGCCGCGGCGACCTTCTGCAGCAGCTCCTGGCTGTCGAACGGCTTGGTCAGGAACCCGAACACGCCGCGCTGCGTCGCGCTCACGGCATCGGGGATCGTCCCGTGCGCGGTCAGGATGATCACCGGCAGCGACGAGTGCTGCCGATGGATGCTTTCGAACAGCTGCAGTCCGTCGATGCCGGGCATGCGCAGGTCGGAGATCACCAGCGCCGGCCGGGTGACCGCGATCGCGGCGAGCGCCTCCTCGCCGCTCCCGGCCGTGCGCACGCGATAGCCGGCGGACGCGAGCCGGAGGCTGATGAGCTTCAGCAAGTCCGGATCGTCGTCGACCAGCAGCAGATCGCCGTTGCTCATCGTGCCCTTCCCCGTTCGCGGCCGGGCGTCATCGCCCGCCGCTGCCGCCACCGCCGCCGCCACCGCCGCCCCCACCCCCGCCTCCACCGCCCCCGCCGCCGCTGCGGACGCGGTCCCGGAACAGGCTGCGCTCCATCGCCCGGAGCGCCTCGAGCTTCTGCACGGCGTCGTTGGCCTTGAGCTGCTCTTCGCGCACCGAACGGATCCGGTCGGACACCTGTGCGTGCAGCACGGCTGCGAGCGCCTTGATCGGCGTCGCCCCCCCGCCGCTCCTTGCGACGTTCTCGAGGAGTTGCAGCGCGCGCTGATCGTCCTGGAGATTCGTGTGGAGCATCGTGTAGAGGACCGCGAGGCGAACGCGGTTCGCGTCGTTGCGTTCGCGCGACAGCGCGCTCGTGGCGGCGGCCAGCTCGCGCTTCACCTCGTCGGGACCGAGCGCATGGATGCGCTGCAGGTCCGCGATCAGCGCGAGTGCCGCGAGGTCCTCCGGCGGCAGGACCGCGACCTGCGGCAACGGGGCGGGCGCCACCGCGGCGACCACGTTCTCCGCCGGCGCGCGCGCGGCGGGCGATCCTGACGCCGGTCCCGACGCACCGGGCGAGGCCGCGATCGCGGACATGGACGGCGCGGGCGCGACCGAAGGCGCGGGCGCCGGCGCGGGCATGAGCGGCGGCGCCAGCAGCGGCGGCTCCACCGGCTCGACCGGCTCGAGCGGCGGCGACTCGATCAGCGGCGTCGAGTCGAACTCGAGCGCCGGGAGGGCGTAGATGTCCTCCGGCGACGTCTGCGGCAGCGACCCGCAACCGGCGCCGAGCGCGGCCGCGCATGCGATGACCAACGCCGTGCGCGCGCGGCATGCACCCCGCGGGGACGCGCGCGTGTCGCGGGCCGGCGGGACCATCACTCCACTCCCGCGGCGGTCAGGCCGCGACGCGCCGCGGCATGCGCGCCCGCGCCCGCCACGAGCGGCAGCAGGAGCCGGAAGCACGCGCCCGCCGCGCCATCGGCACGCCCGGTCACCTCGACGCGACCGCCGTGCCCGAGCGCGTACTCGCGCGCGATCGCGAGCCCGAGCCCGCTGCCCTTCACGCGCCCTTCCGAGGGCGGCGCGCCCTGGTAGAACGACTCGAACACGCGCTCCCGCTCGGCCGCCTCGACACCGGGGCCCTCGTCGGCCACCTCGAGGATCGCCTGCCCGTCGCGCGCGCGAAGATCGACCGCGATCGTGCCCGACCGCGGCGAGTACTTGATCGCGTTGGAGACGAGGTTGTCGACGATCGTGCGCAGCCGCTCCGCGTCACCGGTGACGACGGCCGGCTCGAGGCGCGTCTCGAACGCGATCATCCTCGCGAGCGCGGCGAGCTTCTGCTCGCGCAGCACGCGGCGCACGACGCCGGGAAGCTCGACCGGGCCGACCGTCGCCGGTTCGACGATGCGCGTCTGGTGCCACCTGAGCAGGTCCTCGATCAGCTTCTGCAGCGACAGCGTGTTCTCGCGGACGATGCGCACGATGTCATGCTGCTCGCGCGTGAGCTTGCCGCCGACCTCGTCGCGCAGCAGCTCGGCGCCCTCGCGCACCGCGGTGAGCGGCGTTTTCAGCTCGTGCGACACGTGGCGCAGGAAGCGCGTCTGCTGCTCCTCGAGGTCGCGCAGACGCGTGCGCAGCCAGTCGAGGCGCTGGCCGACGTAGCGCAGGTCCTGCGGCCCGTTGACGACGACCGCGTGCGTGAAGTCCGCGGTCCCCATCTGGCGGATCGCGAGGTCGAGCTGTCGGATCGGGCGGGCGATCAGCACGGCGAACAGGATCGCGAGCGCCAGCGCGATGCCCGCGGTGGCGAGCGCGAGCCAGAGCCATTTCTCGCGGGCGCGCGCGGCGGTCTCCTGCAGCCGCTCGATGGCGCGCTGCGTGAGCTGCGTCGACGCGGCAAGCATCGCCTGCGCGCCGTCGACCAGCGCGGCGAAACCTTCGGCGAGCTTCGCCGCGCCCTCCTGCGTGCGCTGCGGCGCGACCAGTTGCGACGCGAGGCCGGTCTCCCTGTCGAGCAGTGTCTGGAGGGTCGCGAGCTCGGAGGCCTCGAGCGGGAGCTGCGCGAGCTGCGCGCCCGTGGCGCGGAACTCGCGCTGCATCCTGCCGTAGTCGTCGAGGAGCGCCGGGTCGTCGAGGATCAGCTGCTGTCGGACGATGCGCTCGAGCGTCGTCGCCTGCTCGAAGAGCAGCCGGCTCGTGCGCGCCGCCTGCGCCGCGTGCAGCACTTCCTCCCGGCTCTGCGCGGAGAGACGGTCGACCGACAGCAGGAGCTCGGCGAGCGCGTACAGGAGCGGCACGCTCACCAGCAGGAACGACAGCAGGATGAACTTGAGGAACGAGCGCGGGTAATACATGGGGGCGCGAGCCGCCGCTATAATCCGCGCGATTATGACACCGACCTGCGGCGCGGCACGCCCGGCGTGAGCGATCGTCCCGCCTCGCCCACCGGCCAGCCGCCGGCCGGCGCCCCCGTCCCGGAGCTCGCGATCGTCGCGGCCGTCGCATCCAACGGCGTGATCGGCGTCGCGGGCGGGCTGCCGTGGCGATTGCCCGACGACCTGCGGCGCTTCCGCGCGCTCACGAGAGGACACGCGGTGATCATGGGACGGCGGACATGGGAATCGCTGCGCGGCCCGCTTCCCGATCGCCAGAACATCGTCGTCACGTCGCGCGCGGATCGCGCGTCGGCCGGGGCCGAGGTGGTCGCGACCCTCGCGGAGGCGCTCGCCCGCGTGGCGATGCCGCCGCCGGCTTTCTGCATCGGCGGGGCGGAACTCTACCGCGAGGCGTTGCCGCGCGCCCGCGCGCTTCACCTGACCGAGATCGGGCGTCCGTTCGACGGCGACGTCAGCTTCCCCGCGTTCGCGCGCGACGAATGGCGCGAAGTCGCACGCGAGTCGCACGTCGCGAGCGACGGGCTCCGCTACGCGTTCGTCGACTACGTCCGCGTTCGCGGGGCGTGAATTCCCGGGACGTCGCCCGTCGATCCGGCCGGGGGACGGTGGCTTCCGGACCGGAGGTTCCTTCCGGGAGCACCGAATGGTCGTCAAGGGATAGCCCCGATGACGCCGGCAGGTCGATGGCGGAGGGTCCGGTCGGCGCCGGACGTCGGGATCCCGGCGTGGGCGTCCCGGCGGGGCGGCACGCAAATGCGCGATAATTCGCGGCTTGCCGGCCCCACGCGACGCGAACGGCGCGGGGCTTCGACCGGCCGGGGTGGCGGAACGGCAGACGCAGCGGACTCAAAATCCGCCGGTGGCGACACCGTGAGGGTTCGAGTCCCTCTCCCGGCACCACGCGTCCCGCGGACGCGCGCCCGCCGAATCGCGACGCTGCCCGGTCAGAATCCCGCCGCGACGCCGTCACGCCGCGGATCCGATGCCGCGACGTAGCCGTCCTCGCCCCGCACGATGAACTGGCCCGCGCCGAAGTCCATGGCGGCGTCCGGTTCGGGCGCCATGCGATGGCCCATGTCCCGGAGGGCCGTGCGGAGCGAGGCGGACGCGCTGGCTTCGAGATCGATCGACCCGTTCGCGTCCACCTTCCAGCGCGGCGCGTCGAGCGCGGCCTGCGGATTCATCCGGTAGTCGATCAGGCGCACGAGCGTCTGCACGTGCGCCGGCGGCTGGATCGGCCCGCCCATCACGCCGAACGCCGCCCACGGCGCACCGTCGCGCGTGACGAAGCCCGGGATGATCGTGTGAAACGGCCGTTTCCCCGGCCCGACGGCGTTCGGGTGGCCCGCGTCCGCGGAGAACCCCGCGCCGCGGTTCTGCAGGCTGATCCCCGTGCCGGGAACGACCACCCCCGAGCCGAAGCCCATGTAGTTCGACTGGATCAGGGACACCATCATGCCGTCGCGATCGGCCGCACACAGGTAGACGGTGCCGCCGCGCGGCGGGTCGCCGTGGCCGAAATCCTGCGCCCGTCGCGGGTCGATGCGCCGCGCGCGCTCCGCGAGGTACGCGGGGTCGAGCATCGCCGCCGGGCCGACTTCCATCGACCGGGGATCCGCGACGTGGCGATACGCGTCGGCGAACGCGAGCTTCATGGCCTCGATCTGCAGGTGCTGGCTCGCGGGCGAGTCGGGCGCGTTCGCGCCGACGTCGACATGCGCGAGGATGCCCAGCGCCATCAGTGCGGCGATCCCCTGGCCGCTGGGCGGAATCTCGTGCACGGTCGCGCCGCGGTAGTCGTGCGCGAGCGGCGTTACCCACTCCGCGGCGTGCGCGGCGAAGTCGCCCGGCGCGTGACCGCCGCCATGCGCGCGCGAGTGGTCGACCATCGCCTGCGCGAGCCGTCCGCGGTAGAACGATTCGCCGGTCGAACGCGCGATCTCCTCGAGCGTGCGCGCCATGTCCGGACTCGCGAACCGCTCGCCGGGCGACGGCGGCCGCCCTCGCGGCAGGAAATGGTCCTGCCAGCCCAGTCCATGCGGCATGAGCGTGGAGGCGAGCCGCCACTTTCCGGCCGCCCATGGCGACACCGCGTGGCCGTCACGCGCATAGCGGACAGCGGGCTCGAAGAGATCCGCGAACGGGATCCGGCCGTAACGCTCCGACAGCATCCGCCATCCCGAGACCGCGCCGGGAATCGTGACGCTCTCCCAGCCCCGCTCGGGCATGGCGCGCCCGGCGAATCGCGCCGGCGTCCACGCCGCCGGTGCCCTGCCGGACGCATTCAGCCCGACCAGCCCGCGCCCGTCCCACAGGATCGCGAACAGGTCCGACCCGAGGCCGTTGCTGCAAGGCTCGACGACGGTCAGCGTGATCGCCGTGGCAAGCGCGGCGTCGACGGCATTGCCGCCGCGCGCGAGCATGGCCACGCCGGCCTGCGTCGCGAGCGGCTGGGATGTGGCGACCGCGTTGTCGGCGAACAGCGGCTGGCGTCGCGACGGATAGGGCATCGACCAGTCGAACTGCAGCATGGGACGTCCGGTTCGACCCTCGTGAATGGCGTGCCTGATGGCACGATGCCGCGGCACGGCGCGGTCGGCCGGTGGACGTGCAGCTTACCGGATCGCAGGCGCCGTCCGCGGCGCGGTGCGCGACCCGCAGCCGCTTCCCGGGACACCGGATCGAGGCACGCCAGGCGCGGCCCCCAGCCAACGCGGTAGAGTCGTCATCCCTGCCCGGCACATGGCGGGTGCCCGCGCGGGCGGCGCGGCAGTCGCCGCCGGCGGTTCGTGATCAGTCTTGACCGCGTGCCGCGCGCCGCCTGCGTGCCGGTCGCAGCATCGATGCCCGACTCCACGCTCACGCTCGCCGACTTCGACTATCCGCTGCCGACGGAGCTGATCGCGCAGACGCCCGCCGCGTCGCGCACCGGCAGCCGCCTGCTGCACGTCGACGGAACCGGATTGACCGATCGAAGGTTCGGCGACCTCGTCGACCTCGTCGCGCCCGGCGACCTCGTCGTGATGAACGACACGCGCGTCCTGCGCGCGCGCGTCGAAGGGCGCAAGCCGACCGGCGGCGGCGTCGAGCTCCTGGTCGAGCGCATCGTCGGCGACGATGAGGCATGGGCGCAGCTCAGGGCGAGCCATCTCCCGGGAATCGGGCGCGCGGTCCTGTTGCCCGGCGGGGCGCACGCGACGGTGCTCGCGCGCGACGGCGGGTTCTTCCGCCTGCAGTTCCACGACACCGGACCGCTTCCCGCGTGGCTCGAGCGGCACGGCACGCTGCCGCTGCCTCCCTACCTCTCGCGCCCAGCCACAAAGGCCGACGACGATCGCTACCAGACTGTCTACGCGCGCGTGCCCGGCGCGGTCGCCGCGCCGACCGCAGGACTGCACTTCGACGACGCGTTGCTCGCGAGCCTGGAGGCCCGCGGCGTCGGGTTGGCGCGGATCACGCTGCACGTCGGCGCCGGGACGTTCCTGCCGGTCCGCGACGGCGACCTCTCGCGCCACCGGATGCACAGCGAGCGCTTCGAGGTGCCGCCGGCGACGGTCGAGTCGATCGCCGCGGCGCGGCGACGCGGCGGACGAGTACTGGCCGTCGGGACGACGACCCTCCGGGCGCTCGAGGCCGCGTCGACCGGCGTGGAACTCGTCGCCGGGGCCGCGGAGACCGACCTCTTCATCCTGCCCGGCTATCGATTCCGCGCCGTCGACCGCCTGCTCACCAACTTCCACCTGCCGCGATCCACGCTGCTGATGCTCGTTTCGGCGTTCGCGGGGCTCGAGACGATCCGGGCCGCCTACGCGCACGCCGTGCGCGAGCGTTACCGATTCTTCAGCTATGGCGACGCCATGCTGCTCGAGCGAGCCCCCGGCGCCGGTGGATAATGCCTCACCGTCGCCGTTCGGCGACAAAATGGCGTTTCTGCAGGGATTTCGGTCACTTTTCGGCGACGTTTCCGACGGATGGCGGCCCGAAGCTTGGCAACCGATCCCCGTTCCCGCTAAGCTTCGGACAACCCTGAAACTCGACGATGGCCGACGCGGCGGGAGTTGGACCGCCAATTTGCCATCATGAACGCATTGACGACCCTTCTTCGGCTGCTCACCGCAGGCGCGAAGCGGCAGCCTGACGCCGCGCGGCGCGCCTCCACGACCGCGCGACGCGCGCGTTCACGTGCCGTGATGGTCATGGCGGGTTTGCTCACGCTCGTCGCGAACGCTCCGGCGTTCGCCGCGGACGGCAACGGGGGGCGTGACGGCGTATCGACGCCCGCGGGGTCGAAGGCGGCGGCAGGCTCGCTCATCTACGACAGCTTCACCGGGTTCAACTGCTCGCAGAGCGGATTCGTCACGTCGGCGGTCGCGCACCTCGACATCTCCGGCCCGGTGACGGGAGCCGGCACGACCACGCTCGACGGGGTTCCGTACGACGCCTATGTCGTCGACAACCTGGGAAGCGGGCCGGACACCTTCCCGACGTCCTTTTTCCGGACCTTCACGCCGCCGCCGCCTTCGTCGTCGACCTACGTGTTCGTGTACACGACGATCGTGACGCAGAACGGCGCGCCGCTCGGGCAGTCGATCACGACGATCGAATGCGCGGACGGCGCGTTCAGCGCGTCGAATGTCTGGCTGGGCGTTCCCGAGCCGATCCCGGCGGGACACCCGGCGGCCTGGGCCGCGCTCGCGCTCCTGCTCGCCGGTGGCGGCCTCGCGCGCCTCGCGCGCCGCCGCGCCTGACGCGCCTGCAGCGATGTCCTTCGCCGTCCTCGCGACGGACGGCGCCGCGCGCCACGCGCGGCTCGAGCTCGCCCACGGCGTGGTCGAGACGCCGGTGTTCATGCCGGTCGGCACCTACGGCACCGTCAAGGCGATGTCACCCGACGAGCTCGAGGCGCTCGGCGCCTCGATCGTGCTGGGCAACACGTTCCACCTCTGGCTGAGACCCGGCACCGAGGTCATCGCCGCGCACGGAGGCCTGCACCGGTTCATGGGGTGGCGGCGTCCGATCCTGACCGATTCGGGCGGCTTCCAGGTGTTCAGCCTCGGTGCGCTGCGCAAGATCTCCGAAGAAGGCGTCACCTTCGCATCGCCGGTCAATGGCGACCGGCTGTTCCTGACGCCGGAAAGGTCGATGTCGATCCAGCGCGCGCTCGACGCCGACGTCGTGATGGCGTTCGACGAGTGCACGCCGTGGCCGGCGTCCCGCGACGAGGCGGCGCGGTCGATGGAGCTGTCGATGCGCTGGGCGCGGCGCTCGCGCGACGCGCACGCGGGCAATCCGAACCGGCTGTTCGGCATCGTGCAGGGCGGCATGTACGAGGACCTGCGCGACGAGTCGATCGGCGCGCTCTCGTCGATCGGGTTCGACGGCTACGCGATCGGCGGGCTGTCGGTCGGCGAGCCCAAGCCCGACATGATGCGCGTGCTCGCGCATACCGCGCCGAGGCTTCCGGCCGACCGGCCGCGCTACCTGATGGGCGTCGGCACGCCCGAGGACATCGTGGCCGGCGTCGCGGCGGGCATCGACATGTTCGACTGCGTGCTTCCCACCCGCAACGCGAGGAACGGCTGGCTCTTCACGCGCCACGGCGACGTGAAGATCCGCAACGCGCGCCACCGGACCGACACCGGGCCGCTCGACCCCACCTGCGCCTGTCCGACCTGCCGCGGCTACTCGCGCGCGTACCTGCACCACCTGCAGAAGGTCGGCGAGATCCTGGGCGCGCGGCTCGCGACGATCCACAATCTCCACTACTACCTGACGCTCGCCGCCGAGATCCGGCAGGCGATCGCCGGCGGCGCGCTTGCGGCGTGGACCGTGCGCTTCCGCGCCGACCGCGCACGCTCCGGCCCGCCGGAGGACTAGTGGTAAAATGCGAGGTTAGCCCGACCCGATCCTTTTCGATGCCGGATGTCGCCCGCCCGGGCGCCCGGCGCCCCGGCGCACCGTTCCCGCAAGGGCCGCGCCTTCGTCCCGGAGCTTCCGACCGTGCTGATCTCCCCCGCATACGCCCAGGCCGCCGGCGGCGCCTCGCAAGGCGACCTGCTGACCACGATGCTCCCGATGATCGCGATCTTCGTGGTGTTCTACTTCCTGCTGATCCGCCCGCAGCAGAAGAAGGCCAAGGAGCACCGGGCGATGATCGACGCGATCGAGAAGGGCAACGAGGTCGTGACCTCCGGCGGCATCGTCGGGCGCGTCGCGAAGCTCGGCGACCAGTACGTGACCGTCGAGATCGCGCAGGGCATCGAGATCACCGTGCAGCGCCAGGCCATCGCGCAGCTCCTGCCGAAGGGCACGATGAAGTCGCTGTGACGACGACGCCGCGCGCTCGTGCGCGCCGCCGCCGTTCCCACGCCAGCGCGTCCCGACCCCTGCCGCCGACATGAATCGCTACCCCCTCTGGAAATACGTCGTCATCGCGATCGCCGTGGCGATCGGCTTCCTGTACACGCTGCCCAATTTCTTCCCCGAGGTGCCTGCCGTCCAGGTGTCGTCGTCCAGGACCGGCGTTCGCCTCGACGAGTCGCTGCTCTCGAACGTCGAGGAGGCGCTCAGGGGCGCGCAGATCCCCTACCGGGGCGCGACGCTCGACGCGACCGGCGTCAAGGTCCGCTTCGACGACGCCGACACGCAGATCAAGGCGAAGGACGCGCTCGCGCAGAAGCTCGGGCCCTCGTACATCGTCGCGCTCAACCTGCTGTCGTCGTCGCCGCGCTGGCTCGCCTCGATCGGCGCGCTGCCGATGTACCTCGGTCTCGACCTGCGCGGAGGCGTGCACTTCCTGCTCCAGGTCGACATGAAGGCGGCGCTCGACAAGGCCGGCGACCGCTACGTGACCGACCTCAGGAGCCTGATGCGCTCCGAGAGGATCCAGTATTCGGGCATCGCGCGCGATGCCGTCGGCGTGCAGTTGCGGTTCCGCGACGAGGCCGAGCGCAACCGCGCGCTCGCCGTGATCGACAGGACCTACCCGGACCTCCTCGCGCGCGACCAGGCGGGGCCGGACGGCGAGTTCCGCGCCGTCGCGCAGCTCAAGCCGGAGGCGCAGAAGCGCATCCAGGACGGTGCGGTGCAGCAGAACATCCAGATCCTGCGCAACCGCGTCAACGAGCTCGGCGTCGCCGAGCCCATCATCCAGCAGCAGGGCGCCGAGCGCGTCGTCGTCCAGCTCCCCGGCGTGCAGGACACCGCGCGCGCGAAGGACATCCTCGGCCGGACCGCGACGCTCGAGATCCGCATGGTGAACGAGGATCCCGGCGCGCTGGAGCAGGCGCAGGCCGGCCAGGTCCCGCTCGGCAGCGACCTCTTCAACGACCGCAACGGCGCGCCGGTGCTCGTCAGGCGGCAGGTCGTGCTCACCGGCGACCGCATCAACGACGCGCAGTCCGGGTTCGACCAGCGCAACAACGAGCCCGCGGTCCACGTGAGCCTCGACGGCGTCGGCGCGCGGATCTTCAAGGAGGTCACGCGCGAAAACGTCGGCAAGCGCATGGCCATCCTGCTGGTCGAGAAGAGCCGCACGGAGGTCATCACGGCCCCGGTGATCCGCGAGGAGATCGGCGGCGGGCGCGTGCAGATCTCGGGGCGCATGTCGACGCGAGAGGCCAACGACATCTCGCTGCTGATGCGCGCCGGCGCGCTGGCCGCGCCCATGGAGATCGTCGAGGAGCGCACGATCGGGCCCTCGCTCGGCGCGGAGAACATCGACAAGGGGTTCAGCTCGGTGCTGTGGGGCTTCGTCGTGCTGGCCGCGTTCATCTGCGCCTACTACGTGCTGATGGGCGTGATCTCGACGATCTCGCTGACCATCAACCTGCTGCTGCTGGTCTCGATCCTGTCGATGCTGCAGGCCACGCTCACGCTGCCCGGCATCGCGGCGATCGCGCTCACGCTCGGCATGGCGATCGACGCCAACGTGCTGATCAACGAGCGCATCCGGGAGGAGCTGCGCTGGGGCGCGACACCGCACGCCGCGATCCAGGCCGGCTACGAGCGCGCGTGGAACACGATCCTGGACTCGAACATCACGACGCTGATCGCCGGCGTCGCGCTGTTCCTGTTCGGGACCGGTCCGGTGAAGGGGTTCGCCGTCGTCCACTGCATCGGCATCATGACGTCGATGTTCTCGGCGGTCTTCATCTCGCGCGGCATCGTGGCGGTCGTGTACGGCGGCCGCAAGAAGCTCGACCGGATCTCGATCGGCCAGATCTGGCGGC
The DNA here is from genome assembly GCA_905339295.1 of Burkholderiales bacterium. GTDB lineage: Bacteria > Pseudomonadota > Gammaproteobacteria > Burkholderiales > Casimicrobiaceae > VBCG01. Next base: position 35,170 of record CAJPFI010000013.1, on the reverse strand, counting down.
CGGCGTCGACGACCGCGACGGCGGCGAAGGGCTGACGGTCGCGCCATCCGGCCGACCCGTCCCCCCCAACCTCGAAGAGCCACGCATGGAATTCTTCCGCTTCAGGCGCGACATCCCGTTCATGCGGCACGCGCTGGTGTTCAACGTGATCTCGGTGGTCACGTTCCTCGTCGCCGTGCTCTTCCTCGCGACGCGCGGGCTCAACTTCGGCGTCGACTTCCGCGGCGGGACGGTCATCGAGGTCGGCTACGCGCACGCGGTCGACTTCGGCCGCGTCCGCGCGGCGATCGACAAGCTCGAGATCGGCGAATACGCGGCGCAGAGCTTCGGCGGCGCGAACACGGCGCTGATCCGCCTGCCGCTCAAGCCCGGCGTGTCCACCGCGCAGCTTTCCGACCGCGTGATGAACGCGCTCAGGGCCGACGACCCGACGGCGGCGCAGGTGCGCGTCGAGTTCGTCGGTCCGCAGGTCGGCAAGGAGCTCTACGAGAACGGCGCGCTGGCGTTGCTGCTCGTCGCGATCGGCATCGTCGCCTACCTCGCGATGCGCTTCGAGTGGCGGTTCGCGGTCGCGGCGATCGTCGCGAACCTCCACGACGTCGTCATCATCATGGGGTTCTTCGCGTTCTTCCAGTGGGAGTTCTCCCTCCCGGTGCTGGCGGCGCTGCTCGCGGTGCTGGGCTACTCGGTCAACGAATCGGTCGTCGTCGCCGACCGGATCCGGGAGAACTTCCGCAAGATGCGCAAGGCGACCGTGACCCACGTGATCGACAACGCGATCACGACCACGATGTCGCGCACGATCATCACCCACGGCAGCACGCAGATCATGGTCACCTCGATGCTGATCTTCGGCGGCGAGGCGCTGCACTACTTCGCGCTCGCGCTCACGATCGGCATCCTGTTCGGGATCTACTCGTCGGTGCTGGTGATGGCGCCGCTGGTGATGTGGATGGGCGTCTCGCGCGAGGATCTCGTCAGGCCCGAGAAGCGCCCTGGCGCCGAGGGCGACAAGATCCTTCCGTAGGGAAGAAGAGGGTCAGGCCGAGCGGGAACGTCGGGCCCGACTTCCCGTGGGCGGCGTCCGGGACACGGTCGGCTCGCCGGAAGATCGCGCCTGACGCTCCGGTTCCGACCTTTCTATTTCCGTCGTGCTCACGACCTTCTTCTACTCGCTGCTCGCGCTCGACCAGACCGTCGCGCTGCTCGCGGTCCAGTACGGCCCGTGGCTGTACGCGATCCTGTTCCTCGTCATCTTCGCGGAGACCGGGCTCGTCGTCTTCCCGTTCCTGCCGGGCGACTCGCTGCTGTTCATCGCCGGCACCGTCGTCGCCTCCGCCGGGTTGAACGTCAATGTGCTGGTCGCGGTGCTCGTGGTCGCGGCGGTGCTCGGCGACTCGGTGAACTACTCGATCGGCCGCTACATCGGCCCCAGGGTCTACGATCGGCCGGATTCGCGCTGGATCCGCCACGAGCATCTGCGACGCACGCAGGCGTTCTACGATCGCTACGGCGGCGTCACGATCATCATCGGGCGCTTCGTGCCGATCATCCGCACGTTCGCGCCGTTCCTCGCCGGGGTGGCGGAGATGCCGTACCGCCGGTTCCTCTCGTACAACGTGGTCGGCGGCGTCCTGTGGATCGCCTCGCTCGTCTACGCCGGCTACCTGTTCGGCAACATCCCCTGGGTGAAGGACAACCTCACGTTGATCGTGATCGGCATCGTCGTCGTCTCTCTGATTCCGGCCGTGACGACGTTCATGCGCGAGCGCCGCGCCGGTCGCAAGCCGTCCTGATCCCGCGCGGCGCGGCCGCCCTGGAACGCCGCTGGCCGCGACGGAAGATCCTTCGCTCGCGGCGCGACCTGCGCGTCGGCCGCCCGCGGCGACGGCAATCGTTCGTCGTCGATCCCCATGGCTTCGCCATGGGGGCCCTCGCCGACGAAGCCGCGCCGCTACACCCTTCTCGCGAGCGCCTCGGCGAGGCCGAGGTAGGTCGCCGGCGTGAGCGCCCTGAGGCGGGCCTTCGCACCTGCCGGGAGCGCCAGGCCGTCGATGAACGCGTGCAGCGCGTCGCGCGACATGCCTCGCTGCCCGCGCGTGAGCTCCTTCAACCGCTCGTAGGGTTCGGGCAGACCGTAGCGGCGCATCACCGTCTGGATCGGCTCGGCGAGCACTTCCCAGTTCGCGTCGAGGTCCGCGTCGAGCCGCGCGCCGTCGACCTCGAGCTTGGAGAGCCCGCGGCGCAACGCGGTCCAACCGACGAGCGCGTGGCCGATCGCCACGCCCATGTTGCGCAGCACGGTCGAGTCGGTCAGGTCGCGCTGCCAGCGCGAGACGGGCAGCTTGTCCGCAAAATGCCGCGCCAGTGCGTTCGCGATGCCCAGGTTGCCCTCGGAATTCTCGAAGTCGATCGGATTGACCTTGTGCGGCATCGTCGACGAGCCGACCTCGCCCGCCTTCATCCGCTGGCGAAAGTAGCCCAGCGCGACGTAGCCCCAGACGTCGCGGTCGAGATCGACGAGCACCGTGTTGACTCGCGCGAGCGCGTCGAAGTACTCGGCGACGCAGTCGTGCGGCTCGATCTGGGTCGTGTACGCGTTGAAGCCGACGCCGAGCGAGGCGACCACGCGCCCGGCCAGCGACTCCCAGTCGACGTCCGGGTACGCCGCGACGTGCGCGTTGTAGCCGCCGGTCGCGCCGTTCGCCTTGCCGAGCAGCTCGACGCGCTCGAACGCGGCGGTCGCGCGCTCGAGGCGCATGAGCACGTTGGCAACCTCCTTGCCGAGCGTCGTCGGCGTGGCCGGCTGTCCGTGCGTGCGGGCGAGCATCGCGCGGCCGGCCTGAGCGTGCGCGAGCGACCGCAGGTCCGCGGCGATCGCGCGCAGCGCCGGCACGAGCACCTCTCGCCGCGCCTCGCCGAGCGCGCACGCGTGCGCGAGGTTGTTGATGTCCTCCGACGTGCAGGCGAAATGGATGAACTCGCCGACGCGCGCGATCGCCGGGACCCCGGCGAAGCGCTCCTTGAGCCAGTACTCGACCGCCTTGACGTCGTGGTTGGTCGTGCGCTCGATGGCCTTGACGCGCGCGGCGTCAGCGGTCGAGAACGACGCCAGCGCGTCGTCGATCGCCGCGCGCGCCCCGGCGTCGAACGGCGGGACCTCGGCGATCGCCGGCTCGTCGGCCAGCGCGACGAGCCACGCCAGTTCGACGCGCACGCGCCCGCGGATCAGGCCGAACTCGGAGAAATGGGGGCGCAGCGCCTCCGCCTGGCCCGCGTAGCGCCCGTCGAGCGGCGAGAGGGCGACGAGCGCGTCGTGTTCGGTCATCTTGCGCGGACGGTCGCGGTCGGGAACGCGAGTCTAGCACGCGCGACCGGGTCCGCCGGACAGCGCCTGCGCGCGTGGCATCCGCGTGCGTCGATCCCCGACGTTCCCGGCGCCGGGAAAGAAGAAGGCCCGCGCTCGCGCGCGGGCCTTCGAGGGAACTGCCGGAGCGGTCCCGGATCAGGTGCCGCGGGTGTCCAGCGTGTCTCCGGTCAGGTTCGGGTAGCGGACGTGCTCGACCAGCTCCTGCGTCTCGCGATCGGGCGCCGGCGTGAGCATGCTCACGACGATGATGACGATGAAGCCCAGCGGCACGCCCCACAGGCCCGCCGAAATCGGCGAGATGCCCCACCACGTGTTGTCGGCGATCGACGAGGTCACGCCGAACACACCGCGCAGCCACGGCTGCGTCGTCGCCATGTAGTAGAACGTGATGCCGAGGCCCGCGGCCATGCCGAGCGTCGCACCCCACTTGTTGGCCCGTTTCCAGAAGATGCCGAGCGAGAGCGCCGGGAAGAACGCCGCGGCCGCGAGCGAGAACGCCGCCGACACCAGGAACAGGATGTCGGCCGGTTTCTGCGCCGCGACCAGCGCGGCGAGCACCGCCACCACCAGCAGCAGCATCTTCGAGACCATCACGCGCCGACCGGTCGGGGCGTTGGGATCGAGCATCTTGTAGTAGAAGTCGTGCGACAGCGCGTTGGCGATCGTCAGCAGCAGGCCGTCCGCGGTCGACAGCGCCGCCGCCAGACCACCCGCCGCCACCAGCCCCGAGATCACGTAGGGCAGGCCGGCGATCTCGGGCGTCGCGAGCACGACAATGTCGCCGCCGATCGAAATCTCGGCCAGCTGCACGATCCCGTCCCGGTTCACGTCGACGATCGACAACAGGCCCGGGTCGACCCGGGTCCACGACGCCACCCACTGCGGCAGGTTCGCGAATTCCGATCCGACCAGCAGCGTGTAGACGTCGAATTTCACCAGGACCGCCAGCGCCGGAGCCGTGAAGTAAAGCAGGAAGATGAAGAACAGCGACCAGAACACCGAGTTGCGCGCCTCCCGGACCGACGGCGTCGTGTAGTAGCGCATCAGGATGTGCGGAAGCGCCGCGGTGCCGACCATCAGGCAGAAGATCAGCGCGAGGAAGTTGCGGCGCGAGACGTCGCGCGCGTTCTCGTCCTTCCCCGGGAACGCCTCGGCGTGGCGAAGCGGCGGCCCCGCGCGTGCCGCGACGCCCGCGTCCTTGGTCCACGCCGCCTTGGCCGCGGCCGCGTCCTTGGGGTACGCGTTCAGCGCCTTCTCGGCGCCGGCCAGCGCGTCGGCGTTGTTGTCCGCCTTCGCCTTCTCGACCGCGTCGGCGAGCGCCTTGCGGCCGTCGTCGAAGCTCGCCGGCAGGCCCTTGAGGCTCGCGCTCGCGGCGTCGGCCCGCGCCTTGTAGATCCCGCGGACCTCGAGCTCCTTCGGATCGTCGATGAGCTGGGCCTCGCGCGCCGTCACCTTCTCGAGCACCTTGCCGTACACGAACTGCGGCAGCGGGATGCCGGTGTGCTTCACCGACAGCCAGACGACCGGGATCATGTAGGCGATGATCAGGATGATGTACTGCGCGACCTGCGTCCAGGTGACCGCCCGCATGCCGCCCAGGAACGAGCAGACCAGGATGCCGCCGATGCCGAGGAAGATCCCGTAGGCGAACTCGACGCCGGTGAGGCGGGTGGTGATGATGCCCACGCCGTAGATCTGCGCCACCACGTACGTGAACGAGCACAGGATCGCCGCGATGATGCCGATCGAGCGCGGCAGGTGGCCGCCGTAGCGGGCGCCCAGGAAGTCGGGAATCGTGAACTGCCCGAACTTGCGCAGGTACGGCGCCAGGAACAGCGCGACCAGGCAGTAGCCGCCGGTCCAGCCCATGATGAAGGCCAGCCCGTTGTAGCCGGTCAGGTAGAGCGTTCCGGCCATCCCGATGAACGACGCGGCGCTCATCCAGTCCGCGCCGGTCGCCATGCCGTTGAACAGCGCGGGGACGCGCCGCCCGGCGACGTAGTACTCGGCCGCGTCGGACGTGCGGCTCATCACGCCGATGCCGGCGTAGAGGCCGACCGTCGCCAGCAGGAAGATGTAGCCGATCCAGGCCCGCGGCAATCCCATCTGCTCGAGGATCGCCAGCGCGACGACGAAGACGAGGAAGCCGCCGGTGTACCAGGTGTACACCTTCTTCAACTGCGCGTTGAACGACTTCTGCGTGCCCGCCGTGAAGAAATTGGTAGGTTCCGTTGGGCCGGCCATCACTCATCCTCCCCTTCGTGGACGTCGTAGACCCGGTCCAGGTTGTTCATGTAGCGCGCGTAGTACCAGATGATGAGCACGTAGATGATCAACGCGCCCTGCGCACCCATGTAGAACGCGAACGGCCATCCGAAGAAATTGAACGACAGCTCGCGGGCGTAGTACCCGATGACGAACGTCACCACGAACCAGATGAAAAGCAGGATGCCGGTAAGCCGGAGATTCTTGCTCCAGTATTCCAGCTGCTTCTCGGTCAACTGCATGGCAGGCTCCTCCTGACGAACGACGGTGAATACCGCGTTTCCTTCCCCCTGGCTGGAGGCCGGCACGGGCGCTCTTGGCGGCGCGACTCGCCGGCAACGACCGGGTTGCCCGGTCGGCCGAGATGCATCGTGGGGCAAACCCGCGTGGGGCGGCCCCGTGTCGTCGCGCAGTATATAAACGGGAACGTGCAGCGCGCAAGCGTCATCGGAGCGTCGATGCACCGATTGGGTTCCCGGCGCCCGCCGCGCGGGTCCCATCGACCACGAATGTCGCCACGCCGTCAATGCCGCAGCGCAACATCGCTCACGGCCGGGGTGGCGCGCGAAGTCCGGTCTCGCGCGCGAGCTGCGCCGCGATCTTCGGCTCGAACTTGCCCAGGTGGTCGATGATCACCTGGGTCTTCTCCGGCTTGCCGCGGTCGAACTGGACGCGGGCGAGCTGGTACCAGCCGTAAGGGCTCATCGGCTGGAGCTTCGTGTTGCGCTCGAGCGGCGGGACCGCCTCGTCGAGGCGCTTGAGCGCGATCAGCGACAGCGCCTGTCCGTAGAGCGCGAGATCGTGGTTCGGCGCGAGCGCGATCGCGCGCGCGAACGCGTCGACCGCGGCCTCGTGGTCGTTCAGCTTCTGCAGCAGGAAGCCGCGGTTGTAGTGCGCCTCGACGTTGTCCGGCGCGACCCGCGCGACGTGGCCGAACTGCGCGAGCGCCTCGCGGAAGCGGCCATCCTGCGCGAACCGGAAGCCGACCGACGCGAGGGCGCGCGGATCGTCCGGATCCGCGGCGAGGACGCGGTCGAAGACGCGGCGCGCGACGCCCTTGAGCCCGAACACGAGCGCCCAGTTCGCGACCTGCTGCCAGACCCATCGCTCGAAGCGTCCCATCGCCGTCCCGCGTCAGCGGCGCTCCATGCAGTCGGCGACCGTGAGCCCGTGGCGCATGCAGGTGTCCGCGATCGTGAACAGCACGGTGGCGTAGCAGACGAGAAGCAGCGCGAACGTCGCGAGCGGCACGTGGCGGTCGGCGATGAACGGCGGCGTGATGCGCCGCACGAGCCAGGTGAACGGCGACGACACGGTGCTCAGCACCCGGTGGAACAGGTTCTCCTTCGGATCCTGGCCCGTCGCGCGGATCAGGACCGTCGCGATGCCCTGCCCGACGAGCGCCAGCAGGCAGACCTCGAGCACGAGCTTGACCAGGCGCAGGGCGAAGAGAGTGGAGGCGATTTCCTGCATGGGGCTACGAACGCGCGTGGCGACGCGGTGCGGCGCGAACCCGACGGTCCGCGCCGCGCTTTGTACCACGGCCGCCCGCCCGGCGCCGCCTTCGCGTCACGTCACCTGCTTCAGTTGCGCGAGGATCTGCGGATTCTCGAGCGTCGACACGTCCTGCGTGATCTCCTCGCCCTTGGCGAGCGAACGGAGCAGCCGGCGCATGATCTTGCCCGAGCGGGTCTTCGGCAGGTTGTCGCCGAAGCGGATCTCCCTGGGCTTCGCGATCGGCCCGATCTCCTTGCCGACCCAGTCGCGCAACTCCTTCGCGATCCTTTCCGCCTGCGCGCCCTCGGGCCGCGCCTGCTTGAGCACGACGAAGGCACACACCGCCTCGCCGGTGAGGTCGTCCGGACGCCCGACGACCGCGGCCTCCGCGACATGCGGATTCGACACGAGCGCGGACTCGATTTCCATCGTGCCCAGCCGGTGGCCCGAGACGTTCAGCACGTCGTCGATGCGGCCCATGATCCAGAAGTAGCCGTCCATGTCGCGGTTCGCGCCGTCGCCCGCGAGGTAGAGCCTGCCGCCGAGATCCTCGGGGTAGTAGCTCTTCCTGTACCGCTCCGGATCGCCCCAGATCGTACGGATCATCGCCGGCCAGGGGCGCTTGATCACGAGGAAGCCGCCCTTGCCGTTCTCGACGTCGTGACCGGTCTCGTCGACGATCGCGGCGATGATGCCGGGCAGCGGCGTCGTGCACGACCCGGGCTTGAGCGGCGTCGCGCCGGGCATCGGCGCGATCATGTGCGCGCCCGTCTCGGTCTGCCACCACGTGTCAACGATCGGACAACGCGATCCCCCGACGACCGTGTAGTACCACATCCATGCTTCCGGATTGATCGGCTCGCCGACCGTGCCCAGCAGGCGCAGGCTCGACAGGTCGCACTTGCCCGGCAGGTCCGCTCCCGCCTTGATCAGCGACCGGATCGCGGTCGGCGCCGTGTAGAACACCGAGACCTTGTGCCGCTGGATCATCTCCCAGAAGCGCGAGGCCGACGGATAGGTCGGCACGCCCTCGAACATCAGCTCGGTCGCGCCCACCGCCAGCGGCCCGTAGGCGACGTAGGTGTGCCCGGTGACCCAGCCGACGTCGGCCGTGCACCAGAACACGTCGGAGTCCTTGATGTCGAACGTCCAGCGCATCGAGCACAGTGCCTGCAGCAGGTATCCCGCGGTCGAGTGCTGGACGCCCTTCGGCTTGCCGGTCGATCCGGACGTGTAGAGGACGAACAGCGGATGCTCGGCGTCCACCCACGTGGGCTCGCATTCCTGCGGCAGGCCGGTGACGAGGTCGTGCCACCAGATGTCGCGCTTGGCGTTCCACGCGACATGGCCGCCGGTACGCCGGTAGACGATCACGCCCTCGACCGAATCGCAGCCGCCCATCGCGAGCGCCTCGTCGACCGCGGGCTTGAGCGCGATCTCCTTGCCGCCGCGGTACTGGCCGTCGGCGGTGATCACGAGCTTCGCGCCGACATCGACGACGCGCTCGTTCACGCTCTTGGCCGAGAACCCGCCGAACACCACCGAGTGGATCGCGCCGATGCGCGCGCAGCCCTGCATGGCGACCACGGCTTCGATCGACATCGGCAGGTAGACGAGCACGCGGTCGCCCTTCCGGATCCCGAGCTTCTTCAGGCCGTTCGCGAACTGGCAGACGCGTTGGTAGAGCTGCTTGTAGGTGACCTTCGTGACCGTGCCGTCGTCCGCCTCGAAGATGATCGCGGTGCGGTTGGGAATCGTCAGCTGGTGGCGGTCGAGGCAGTTGTACGAGGCGTTGAGCTGGCCGTCCTCGAACCACTTGTAGAACGGCGCGTCGGACTCGTCCAGCACCTTGGTGAACGGCTTGTGCCACACGAGGTTGTCGCGCGCGAGCTGTGCCCAGTAGCCCTCGTAGTCGTCCGCCGCCCGCGCGCTCAACTCGTCGAAGTCGGCCTTCGCGAGGTGCGCCTGCGCGATCCAGTGCTCGTCGGGCTCGAACACGCGGGTCTCCTGCATGACGGATTCGATCGTGGACATGCTTGCGGCCTCCTTCACGTGACGTGGCGCCGCGCGCCGGACGCGCGGACGATGTGCTTCGGGGGATGGCCGAGTCTACCGAAGCCGGGCGCGGCGGCGCAACGCGCCGGCTTGACGCCGGGCAAGCTTCGCCGCGCCGGCCGGCGGCGACTGCCGCGGGCGCGCCGGCGACGTGCGGTCCTGGCCGCGAGGGCGCCGGACACCGGTGCGACCGGGTCATCGGCGCGCGGGCCGGATCCGGGCGAGGCGGCGCACGATGCTAGACTTGCGTGTTCGATCAATCGCTTATCCACCATGGCCCGCCCGATCCTCGATCCGCACCCCCGGGTGCAGCGCGCGCTGCGTCCGCTGCCTCACCTCATCTTCCTGTCCCGGTGGCTGCAGTTGCCGCTCTATCTCGGGCTCATCCTCGCGCAGGCGGTCTACGTCTGGCACTTCTGGGTCGAATTGATCCACCTGGTCGAGGCCGCGTTCGGCAACCAGGAGGCGGTCCGGCAGATCGTCACCGCCGTCACGCCGGTGGGCCAGGCGGTGGTGTCGATGAAGACGCCGTCCGAGACCGTGATCATGCTCGTGGTGCTGGGCCTGATCGACGTGGTGATGATCTCGAACCTGCTCATCATGGTGATCATCGGCGGGTACGAGACGTTCGTGTCGCGCATGCGGCTCGAGGGCCATCCCGACCAGCCGGAGTGGCTGTCGCACGTGAACGCGAGCGTGCTCAAGGTGAAGCTCGCGACCGCGATCATCGGCATCTCGTCGATCCACCTTCTCAAGTCGTTCATCAACGCGGCGGCCTACGACGAGAAGACGCTGCTGTGGCAGACCGCGATCCACTTCACGTTCCTGCTGTCGGCGATGGCGATCGCCGCCACCGACAGGTTGATGCCGCAGCCCGGGCTGCACGCGGCCAGGCATGCGGTCGCCGCGGCGCAGGCCGACGGCGCGCACTGAGCCGGGAGCGAGCCCATGTCCACGATCCGCCAGGAAGACCTGATCGCCAGCGTCGCGGACGCGCTGCAGTACATCTCGTACTACCACCCGGTCGACTACATCGAGGCGCTGGGCGAAGCCTACGAGGCCGAGCGGAGCCCGGCCGCGAAGGACGCGATCGCGCAGATCCTCACCAACTCGCGCCTGTGCGCGGAGGGGCACCGCCCGATCTGCCAGGACACGGGCATCGTCGTCGCGTTCGTGAAGGTCGGGATGGACGTTCGCTGGGACGGCGCCACGATGCCGGTGACCGACATGATCAACGAAGGCGTGCGGCGCGCGTACACGCATCCGGACAACCCGCTGCGCGCGTCGATCCTCGCCGACCCGGCCGGCCGGCGCGCGAACACGAGGGACAACACCCCTGCCGTCGTGCATTTCGACATCGTTCCCGGCGACACGGTCGACGTGAGGATCGCCGCGAAGGGCGGGGGAAGCGAGAACAAGTCGAAGTTCGCGATGCTGAATCCGTCGGACTCGATCGTCGACTGGGTGATGAAGACGGTCCCGACGATGGGGGCCGGCTGGTGCCCGCCGGGAATGCTCGGCATAGGGATCGGCGGCAGCGCGGAGAAGGCGATGCTGCTCGCGAAGGAATCGCTGATGGACCCGATCGACATCCACGAGCTGAGGCGCCGCGGACCGTCGTCGCGCGTCGACGAGCTGAGGCTCGAGCTGATGGACAAGGTCAATGCGCTGGGCATCGGCGCGCAGGGACTGGGCGGGCTCGCCACCGTGCTCGACGTCAAGATCCTCGACTACCCGACGCACGCCGCGAGCCTTCCGGTCGCGATGATCCCCAATTGCGCGGCGACGCGTCACGCGCACTTCACGCTCGACGGATCCGGCGCCGCGAGGCTCGAGCCGCCGGACCTCTCGCGCTGGCCCAGGGTCGCGTGGACGCCGTCGCCGGACGCGCGCCGCGTGGACCTCGGCCGCCTCACGCCGGCCGAGGTCGCGTCGTGGAAACCGGGCGAGCGCCTGCTGCTCAACGGGAAGATGCTCACCGGCCGGGACGCCGCGCACAAGCGCATCGTCGACATGCTCGCGAGGGGCGAGAAGCTGCCGGTCGACTTCACCGATCGCGTCATCTACTACGTCGGACCGGTCGACCCGGTGCGCGACGAGGTCGTGGGGCCCGCCGGGCCGACGACGTCGACGCGGATGGACAAGTTCACCGAAACGATGCTGTCGCGCACCGGACTGGTCGCGATGGTCGGCAAGGCCGAGCGCGGTCCCGTGGCCATCGAGGCGATACGCAGGCACCGCGCCGCCTACCTGATGGCGGTCGGCGGCGCAGCGTACCTGGTCGCCAAGGCGATCCGGGCGTCCCGCGTGGTCGCGTTCGCCGACCTCGGCATGGAGGCGATCTACGAGTTCGACGTGCGCGACATGCCGGTGACCGTCGCCGTCGACGCGAACGGGACGTCCGTGCACGAGACGGGACCTCGCGAGTGGCGCGCGCGGATCGGCACGATCCCGGTCGCCGCCACGTGACCCCGAGCGGGACCGGGACCGTGGCATGCGCGTTGCTCCGGTCCGAGGGTTCCGACAACCGGCCAGGTGCCGGCCGGCCGACCGGGCCCGCGGGTCCGGTCCGGGTCGCGTGCCGGTCCCGCGCGACCATGCGTCCCGAACCCCGTTCCTTCGCGACGACCGCCCGGACCGCGCCGGCGCGCGCGGGTGCGCGATGAGCGATCGCGCCGACGCGGAAGCGCGCAAGGACGACAGCCGCGGCCGCATGCTGCGCCGCATGCGCCGGTACGCTACGCCGCTCGCGTCCGAGACGGTTTCGCCGGCGAACCTTCCGCCGGTGCGGCTCGGGCTGCTGACGAAGCTGCAGCTCCTCACCGTGGGACTCGTGTTCCTGACCGCGGCGGCGATCACCGGCTACACGTTCTGGCGCGAGTGGGCAGGGGGCGCGGAGGATCTGGGCGCGCAGGCGCGCACGTTCTCGGCGATGCTGGCCGAGGTGGTCGACGAGCCGCTTGCAATCGCAGACCGCGACACGATCGAGGAGGTGGTCGGGACGCTCGTGCCCGGCTCGAGCCTCGCGTACGTGGCGGTCCTCGACGCCGGGGGGCGTGTCGTCGCGAACCGCAGGTTCGGCGAGCTGCTCGGCGCCGCGCCGATCCCGCCGCCGACGCTCGCCACGGGCGCCGGCCCGGCGCCCGACGTGCGGCGACTGACGATCGGCGCGACGACGTTCCTCGAGCACGTCGCGCCGGTGCGGGCGCGTCCGGCGCACGCGTCAGGCGCGCCCGCCGCGAGCGTCCCGGGCGCCGGCCGTCCGGTCATCGGCCACGTCCAGGTCGGATTCTCGCTCCAGCCGCAGGCCGAGCGTTTCCGCGCCTATGCCGCCGGCGCGCTCACCGTCGTCGGGCTCCTGATGCTGCTCGCGATGTTCTCGGCGCTCCTGCTCACGCGCGGCCTCGTCGCTCCGATGCGCCGCCTGATGCGCGCGGCGCGGGCGGTCGCCGGCGGCCGCCTCGACGTCTACGTGCCGACGCGCTCGCGCGACGAGCTGGGCCTGCTGACGCAGACGTTCAACCACATGACGCAGCGGCTCGCCGAGTCGCAGGCGGAGGTCGTCACCTACCAGCGCACGCTCGAGGACAAGGTCGCCCAGCGCACCCGCGAGCTGGAGGTCGCGACGGCGCACGCCTACAAGCTCGCGCAGCACGACATCCTGACCGGGTTGCCGAACCGGTCGCTGCTCAACCAGCGCCTGCGCAAGATCCTCGCGGTCGCGCAGCGCGAAGGCGCCCAGGTCGCGTGCCTGTTCCTCGACTTCGACCATTTCAAGCGCATCAACGACACGCTCGGCCACGACGCGGGCGACCTGCTCCTTCAGTCGATCGCGCAGCGGCTCGGCAGCGCGGTGCGCGAATCCGACACGGTCGCGCGGCTGGGAGGCGACGAGTTCGTGCTCGTCCTCCCCGGCCTCGATCCGGCGCATGCGACGTTCGAGGTGATGAGCGTCGTGCACCGCGTGCGCGAGTCGTTCCTCGCGCCGTTCCGGATCGCCGACCAGACGCCGACGCTCACCTGCTCGGTCGGCGTGTCGGTGTACCCGCTCGACGCGCAGGATCCCCCGACGCTGATCAAGCAGGCCGACACCGCGATGTACGCGGCGAAGGAGGCGGGGCGCAACGCGTACCGCTTCTACACGGCCGACATGAACGCGCGCGTCCAGCAGCGCCTGCAGATCGAGACCGACATGCGGCGCGGCCTGATGGACGACGAGTTCTTCCTCGTCTACCAGCCGCAGGTCGACACGAGGACCGGTCGCGCGTTCGGCGTCGAGGCGCTCCTGCGCTGGCGCGACCCCGAGCGCGGCGTGGTCGGCCCGGGCGAGTTCATCGCCATCGCCGAGGAGTCCGGCATGATCCAGGCGCTCGGCGCCCGCGTGCTGCGCGACGCGTGCCGCCAGGCCGCGCTGTGGAACCGCTCGGCGATGCCGATGCGGCTGTCTGTCAACCTGTCCGTGCAGCAGCTGCAGCACGACAGCTGGCTGTCGATCGTGGAGGACGCGCTCGCGTCGTCGGGGCTTCCGCCCGGCCAGCTCGACCTGGAGATCACCGAGAGCGTCATCATCACGCACCCGGAGAAGGCGGTCGCGACGCTCGAGCGCCTGAAGGAGATCGGCGTGTCGATCACGGTCGACGACTTCGGCACGGGCTACTCGTCGCTGTCCTACCTCGCGAGGCTGCCGATCCAGGGGCTGAAGATCGACCAGCGCTTCGTCCACGGCATCGGGCGCAACCGCAACGACGAGGCGATCACGCAGGCGATCATCGCGCTCGCGCAGTCGCTGGGGCTGCGCTGCATCGCCGAGGGCATCGAGACGCAGGCGCAGGTCGAGTTCCTTCGCCGCCAGGGCTGCCGCGAGGCGCAGGGCTTCCTGATCTGCGCGCCGCTCGAGGAGGCCGAGCTCGAGGAGTGGTGGACGGCGCGAGCGGCGCGTCTCGACGCGGCGCTGCCGGAGCACGGGCAGGATCGTTAGCGTTCGGCCAGGTCGGCAGGTGTGTCGACATCGCGCAGCACGCCGGGGTCGTCGACGTCTATGCGCACGAGCGACGCACCGGCGTGCTCGAGCAGCGCTCGCGCACCTTCGTCGCCGGCGAGCGCGAGCAGCGATTCGCGATGGCCGGACGCGAACCCGACCGGATGGCCCCGCTGGCCGCGGTGGTACGGCGCGGAGAGCGACGCGCCGGCGGCGATGGCGTCGGCGACCGCGCGAATCGTCGCGGGCGCGACCCATGGCATGTCGGCGAGCGCGACCACCCAGCCCTGCGCGTCCGCCGTCGCCGAGACGCCGCACGCAAGGCTCGCGCCGATGCCGTCTTCCGCCTTCGGGCAGTGGACAATCGTCGCGCCGCATGCTGCGAGCGCCGATGCGAGCGCGTCGTCGCCGGGCCGGACGACCGCCACGACGTGGCCGAGCGCCGAGTGCATCGCGCGGCACGCCGCCTGGCCGACCGACGTGCCGCCGGCCAGCGGAACGAGGAGCTTGTCGCCGCCGAAGCGGCGCGCCGCGCCCGCGGCGAGCAGGATGCCCGTCGGCGGAGCGCGACCGCCGAGATCCATGCGAAGCGCGCTACTCCGGCAGCAGCCGGAAGCGGCCGTCGCGCACGACGACCGGCACGCGCGCCCGCTCGTCCATGCCGTTGTGGTCGGTCGCCGACATCGTGAACACGCCCTGCGTGCCGACGACCTCGCGCGAGGCCTCGAGCGCGTCGCGCAGCGCGACGCGGAACGCCTCGGTGCCGGGCTTGCCCGACTTGAGCGCGAAGGGAATCGCGCGCTCGAGCAGCAGCCATCCGTCCCACACGTTCGCGCCGAACGTCGCCGGCTTCGCGCCGAAGCGCTTCTCGTACGCGTCGATGTAGGCCTGCGCGACCCTCCTGGTCGGGTTGGCGTCGGGGATGTCGCCGATCACGAGCATCGGGCCGGCGGCGAGGATCGTGCCCTCGACCATGTCGCGGCCCAGCTTGATGAAGTCGTCGGTCGCGACCGCGTGCGTCTGGTAGACCGGGCCCTTCCAGCCCTGGCCGCGCAGCGTCGCCTGCGGCAGCACGGCCGGCCCGCCGACGGCCGCGATGAACATCGCGTCCGGCTTCGCCGCGATCAGCTTGATCGACTGCCCGGTGACGCTCGCGTCGGTGCGCGAGTAGCGCTCGCTGGCGACGATCCGGATCCCCTCCTTCGCGACCATCGCCGAGAGCACGCGGAACCAGTTCTCTCCGTACGGATCGTTGAAGCCGATGAAGCCGAGCGTGGACACGCCGTTCTTCTTCATGTGGCGGATCAGCGCCGACGCGATCAGGTCGTCGTTCTGCGTCGTCTTGAACACCCAGCGGCGCTTCGCGTCGAGCGGCTCGACGACGTTGGAGCTGCCGACGGTCGCGAGCAGCGGCACCTTGCCTTCCGCGATCGTGTCGAGCATCGCGAGCGCCGCCGGCGTGGTCGACGGGCCGATCAGCGCATCGACGCGGTGGTCGGAAATCAGTTTCTTCGCGTTCTGCAGCGCGCGCGTCGAGTCGGCCGCATCCTCGAGCTGGATGTACTCGATCGTCGTGTCGCCCAGCCTGCGCGGCAGGAGGTCGCCGGTGTTCTTCTGCGGGACGCCGATCGCCGCGGTGGGGCCGGTGGCCGACACCATCAGGCCGATCCTGACCTGCGCCGCGGCAGGCGCCGCGGCGACGAGCGCCGCCAGCATCAACGGGGCGAAACGGATCACGGGAGGTCTCCGGGAACGCGCTGGACGAAGCGGGAATTCTAGCAGCGCGCGACGGCGCGCTGCCCGCGGCGTCACGCAGCCTCGCCCGCGGCGTGGCCGGACGACCACGCCCACTGGAAGTTGTAGCCGCCGAGCCAGCCGGTCACGTCGACGACTTCGCCGATGAAGTAGAGCCCGGGCACGTCGCGCACGGCCATCGTCCTCGACGACAACGCGCGCGTGTCGACGCCGCCGGCCGTCACCTCGGCCTTCGCGTAGCCGAGCGTGCCTGACGGCAGGACGCGCCAGCAGGCGAGGTCGGCCGCGATCCGGCCCAGCCCCGCCTCGCCGAGCTCCCGCATCGGGCGCGCGACGCCATGCGTCGCGCACCACTGGCGCGCGAAGCGCTTCGGCAGGCGCTGCGCGAGCAGCGTGTCGAGCCGTGCGTCCGAATGCGCGTGCTCCGCGAGCCAGTCGCGCGCGTCGACGTCCGGCAGCAGGTCGATCGCGAGCGGTTCGCGACCGTCCCAGTACGACGAGACCTGCAGGATCGCGGGACCGGAGAGGCCGCGATGCGTGACGAGCAGGTTCTCGCGGAAGCGGGCGCCGCCGCACGAGATCGCGACGTCGACCGACACGCCGGACAGGTCGCCGTAGCGCGCGAGCGCGTCGGGGGCGAACGCGAGCGGCACCAGCGCCGGCCGCGTCGGCACGACGGACAGGCCGAACTGCCCGGCGAGCCGGTAGCCGAACGGCGTCGCGCCGATCGCGGGAACCGTGAGACCGCCGGTCGCGACGACCAGCGAGGACGCGCGGACCGCACCCTGCGGCGTGGCAACCTCGAAGCGCTCGCCCGAGCGCGTCACGCCGTCGACCGGACAGGGCTGCCGCCAGGCGACGCGGCCGCGGTCGCACTCCGCGCGCAGCATCCGGATGACGTCCACCGCCGACTGGTCGCAGAAGAGCTGCCCGAGCTTCTTCTCGTGCCAGCGGATGCCGTGACGCTCGACCAGCGCGACAAAGTCGCGCGGGCCGTAGCGCGCGAGCGCCGAGCGGCAGAAGTCCGGATTCCGCGACAGGTAGTTCGCCGGTCCCGCGCCGGCATTCGTGAAGTTGCAGCGGCCGCCGCCCGAGATGCGTATCTTCTCGCCGACGCGCTCGTAGTGCTCGATCAGCAGCACGCTGCGGCCACGCTGCCCGGCCGTCGCCGCGCACATCATGCCGGCGGCGCCGGCGCCGATCACGACGACGTCGTAGTCAGGGATCAGGGGTCAGTTGCGTCGGGGCAATGCGCGGCGTCGGGGCGCGATGTGGCGCGCGGGAGACGGACTCGAAGTCTACAGGCGATCGTACCGTCGGCGCCGGGTGGCGGCCCTCCTTGGACGGTCGCCGTCGCGTGTCGGCCGCCGCGACCACTCGAAACTCTCGGGTCGCTACCCGAAGAATTCCTTCAGCTTGTCGAAGAACGACTTCTGCTTCGGGCTGTGCGCGCCGGGATCCTGCTGGTTGATCGCCTCGAACTCGCGCAGGAGCTCCCTCTGCCGCGCCGTGAGCTTGACCGGCGTCTCGACGGCCACGTGGCAGTAGAGGTCGCCGATGACCGAGCCGCGCACCGGTCGGATGCCCTTGTTGCGCAGCCGGAACACCTGGCCGGTCTGTGTCTCGGGCGGGATCTTCACCTTGGCGTGCCCTTCGAGCGTCGGGATCTCGATCTCGCCGCCGAGCGCCGCGGTCGCGAAGCTGACCGGCATCTCGCAGTGCAGGTCGGCGCCCTCGCGCTGGAACACCGCATGCGGCTTCAGTTGCACGACGACGTAGAGGTCGCCCTGCGGGCCGCCGTTGACGCCGGCCTCGCCCTCGCCCGAGAGCCGGATGCGGTCGTCCTGGTCGACGCCGGCAGGAATCTTGACCGACAGCGTCTTGGACTTGCGCACGCGGCCCGCGCCCTGGCAGGTCGCGCACGGATCGGGGATGATCTTGCCGGTGCCGTGGCACTGCGGGCAGGTCTGCTGGATCGAGAAGAATCCCTGCGACACGCGCACCTCGCCGCGGCCGTGGCAGGATGGGCAGGACTTCGCCTGCGTGCCCGGCTTCGCGCCGCTGCCGTGGCAGGCTTCGCACGACTCCATCGTCGGGATGCGGATGCGCGCCTCGGTGCCGCGCGCCGCCTCCTCGAGCGAGATCTCGAGGTTGTAGCGCAGGTCCGCGCCGCGGAAGACACCGTTGCCGCGACCGCCGCGCCCCTGCCCGAAGATTTCGCCGAAGATGTCGCCGAACGCGTCGGCGAAACCGCCGAACCCCTCCGGGCCGGCGCCGCGCGCGCCCGCGCCGAAGCCGACCGAAGGATCGACGCCGGCATGGCCGAACTGGTCGTAGGCGGCGCGCTTCTTGCCGTCCGAGAGGACCTCGTAGGCCTCCTTCGCCTCCTTGAATTTCTCCTCGGCGCCCTTGTCGTCCGGACTGCGGTCCGGATGGTGCTTCATCGCGAGCTTCCGGTAGGCCTTCTTGACGTCCTCGTCGGAAGCGTCGCGGTTGACGCCGAGCACCGTGTAGTAATCGCGTTTCGCCATTCCCGTTGCCCCCTGCTCGACCCGTCAGCCCCCGTTCGAGCGGGCGAATGTTCCCACACTCGTCAACGACAAAGACCGGGCCGCATTCCTGCAGCCCGGCCCCTTGTCACTCCGCACCCCGTCCGCGTCGACAGGCGCCCGCGGCGCCGCTCGAACGCGGACAGACACTCCGTCGCGCTCAGCCCCGCGCCGACACGCCGACGCTCGCACGCGGCCGAGTATCCCGCGAGAGGAGGATCGCCAAGCGACGGGCAACGCCCGTCACTTCCGGTCCTTCACCTCCGTGTACTCGGCGTCGACCACCTTCTCCTCGCCTTCCTTCGCGCCCGCCGAGCCTGCCGCGCCCTCGCCGCCCGAGCCCGCCGTCCCGGCGGCGCCCGCCGCCGCCTGCGCCTGCGCGTACATCGCCTCGCCGAGCTTCTGCGACGCCTTCGCGAGCGCCTCGGTCCTGGACTCGAGCGCGTCCTTCGCCGCGTCCTTCTGCTTCAGGAGGTCCTCGGCGTCCTTGATCGCGGCCTCGATCTTCGCCTTCTCGTCGGCGTCGACCTTGTCTCCGTACTCGGCGAGCGACTTCTTCACGCTGTGGACGAGCGCGTCGAGCCCGTTGCGCGCCTGCACGGTCTCCATCAGCTTGCGGTCCTCCTCGGCGTGCGCCTCGGCATCCTTGACCATGCGCTGGATCTCGTCCTCGGAAAGTCCCGAGTTCGCCTTGATCGTGATCTTCGCTTCCTTGCCGGTCGCCTTGTCCTTCGCCGAAACGTGCAGGATGCCGTTCGCGTCGATATCGAACATGACCTCGATCTGCGGGGTGCCGCGCGGCGCAGGCGGGATGCCCTCGAGGTTGAACTGGCCGAGGCTCTTGTTGCCGGACGCCATCTCGCGCTCGCCCTGCAGCACGTGGATCGTCACCGCGCCCTGGTTGTCGTCGGCGGTCGAGAAGACCTGCTGCGCCTTGGTCGGGATCGTCGTGTTCTTGTTGATCAGCCGGGTGAGCACGCCGCCCAGCGTCTCGATGCCGAGCGACAGCGGAGTCACGTCGAGCAGCAGCACGTCCTTGCGCTCGCCCGCGAGCACCGAGGCCTGGATCGCGGCGCCGACCGCCACAGCCTCGTCGGGGTTGACGTCCTTGCGCGGCTCCTTGCCGAAGAACTCCCGGACCTTGTCCTGCACCTTCGGCATGCGCGTCTGGCCGCCGACCAGGATCACGTCGGCGATGTCGGAGAGCTTGACGCCGGCGTCCTTGATCGCGACGCGGCAGGGCTCGATCGTGCGCTCGATCAGGTCCTCGACCAGCGCCTCGAACTTGGCGCGCGTGATCTTGATCGACAGGTGCTTGGGACCGGACTGGTCGGCCGTGATGTACGGCAGGTTGATCTCGGTCTGCTGCGAGGACGACAACTCGACCTTCGCCTTCTCGGCGGCTTCCTTGAGCCGCTGCAGCGCGAGCACGTCGTTCTTGAGGTCGACGCCCTGGTCCTTCTTGAACTCGGTGACGATGTAGTCGATCAGGCGCTGGTCGAAGTCCTCGCCGCCGAGGAACGTGTCGCCGTTGGTCGAGAGCACCTCGAACTGGTGCTCCTTGTCGACCTCGGCGATCTCGATGATCGAGATGTCGAAGGTGCCGCCGCCGAGGTCGTAGACCGCGATCTTGCGGTCGCCTTCCTTCTTGTCGAGGCCGAACGCGAGCGCGGCCGCGGTCGGCTCGTTGATGATGCGCTTGACCTCGAGGCCCGCGATCTTGCCCGCGTCCTTGGTCGCCTGGCGCTGCGAATCGTTGAAGTACGCGGGGACGGTGATGACCGCCTCGGTCACTTCCTCGCCGAGGTAGTCCTCGGCGGTCTTCTTCATCTTGCGCAGGATCTCGGCGCTGACCTGTTGCGACGCGATCTTCCTGCCGCGCACCTCGACCCACGCGTCGCCGTTGTCGGCCTTGACGATCCTGTAGGGCATCAGCCCGATGTCCTTCTGGACCTCCTTCTCCTCGAAGCGGCGCCCGATCAGCCGCTTCACCGCGAAGACCGTGTTGCGCGCGTTGGTGACCGCCTGCCGCTTGGCCGGGGCGCCGACGAGGATCTCGCCGTCGTCGGCGTACGCGACCACCGAGGGCGTCGTGCGCGCCCCCTCCGAGTTCTCGATCACCTTGGGCACGCCGCCTTCCACGATGGCGACGCAGCTGTTGGTCGTGCCGAGGTCGATGCCGATCATCTTGGCCATGGGAATGCTCCGGTGCCTGCGTGTTTGCCTGTTGTGAAGATGGGGTTATCGGCGGTCAACTCAAGCGGGCGCATCGGGCGCGGCCCCGCCCGTGGCCTCGCCCGGGCCGCTCGACACGGCGACGAGCGCGGGACGCAGCACGCGATCGTGGAGCAGGTAGCCCTTCTGGAACACCTGCACGACGGTCTGCGCGGGCGCCGACGACGGAATCATCGCCATGGCCTGGTGCCGGTTGGGGTCGAACCTCTCGCCGGCCGGGTCGATCGGGACGATCGACGACTTGTCGAATGCCGAGGCGAGCGCCTTCAGCGTGAGCTCGACCCCCTCGCGGAGCTGCTCGGGGGACGCGTTCGAGGTCGCGAGCGCCTGCTCGAGCGCGTCCCGGACGGCCAGCAGCTCGACGGCAAAGCGCTCGGTCGCGTACTTGTGCGCCCGGGTCAGATCCGCCTGCCCCATCCGGCGCACGTTCTCGGTCTCCGCCTTGGCGCGCAGCCAGGCGTCCCGGAGGTCGGAGACCTCGGTCTCCGCCTTCCTGAGGATGTCGGCCAGGTCCGGCGCCGGATCGGCCGGGGCGGCATCGACCACGCGGTCGATGCCGGGAATGTCGTCGGCGCGTCGATCGGCCGGGTTCGGGGTGTCGTTTCCAGTCATGCGTAGGCAGGCGCCAGGGGTCAAAGACTATGCAGCAACCATGGGGTCGGCCGGGAACCTTTCAACCCCGACCGCGGGCCGCGCCCGGCTCGGCGCGGCTCGCCCAGTCCCGGACGTTCGGGGGTGCGAGGCCGGTCGGGGGCGCCGGGGCGGAAGGTCAGGGCAGGCGCACCGACGCCGCGGGGAGCGCGGCCGCGAGGACGCGAATCGCGTGGATCGGCCGGCGTGGCGGATCGGACCCGCGGGTGCCGTCGGCGATCTGCTGGCGGCAGCTCGTGCCGTCGGCGACGATCAGCGTGTCGGCGCCGGCCCGCCGGACCGCGGGCAGGAGCGATAGCTCGGCCATCCGCATCGAGATGTCGTGATGCTCGGCCTCGTAGCCGAAGCTGCCCGCCATGCCGCAGCAGCTCGACTCGACGACGTCGACGCCGAGCCCCGGCACGAGGCCCAGCGCCGCGACGGTGGGCGAGAACGCGTCGAACGCCTTCTGGTGACAGTGGCCGTGGACGAGCGCGCGCTCGTGCGGCAGCGCGGCGAAAGCCAGATCGAGCCGCCCCGCGGCGTGTTCGCGCGCGAGGTACTCCTCGATCAGCATCGCGCGTCCCGCAAGGGCGTCGGCCTCCGCGCCCAGACCCATGGCGAGGAACTCGTCGCGCAGCGTCAGCAGGCAAGACGGCTCGAGCCCGACGACGGCCGTGCCCGCCGCGACGTGCGGCGCGAGCGCGTCGACGACGCGGCGCGCCTCGGCCCGCGCCTCGTCGACGAGTCCCGCCGCGAGCCAGGTTCGCCCGCAGCAAAGCGGCCTCGCGTCGCCGACCGGAGCGCGCGCGATCGCGACGCGCCGGCCCGCCGCACGCAGGACCGCCAGCGCCGCCTGCGCGTTTTCCGGCTCGAAGTAGTTCGTGAACGTGTCGACGAGCAGCACCACGCCGGGCGCGTCGTCGTCACGCGGCGCGGACGCGAAGAACGTGTCGCGCCGCCAGCGCGGCAACGCGCGCTTCGCCGACAACCCCGCGACGCGCTCCGACAACCCGGCGAGGCCGGGCAGCGCGTCGCGCAGGTTGGGAAGCCACGGCAGCCGCGACGCCCATGCGCCCCAGCGCGGCAGCGTCGCGACGATCCGGTCGCGCAGCGCGAGCCCGTGCGCGCGCCGCCACTGGTGCCGGAACTCGATCTTCATCCGCGCCATGTCGACGCCGGTCGGGCAGTCGCGGCGACAGCCCTTGCAGCTCACGCACAGCTCGAGCGCGTCGCGCACCTCGGGCGACGCGACGTCCGGCCCGAACCGGCCGCCCAGCGCGAGCCGCAGCGTGTTCGCCCGTCCGCGCGTCAGGTGCCGCTCGTCGCGCGTGACGCGGAAGCTCGGGCACATCGTGCCGGCGTCGAACTTGCGGCAATGGCCGTTGTTGTTGCACATCTCGACGGCCTTGCCGAAACCGCGCGCCGGATCGCCCCCGGTGCCGGGCGCGGTGAGCGCGCCGCTCGCCGCGTCGCCGTGCACGTCCCAGGCGGACCAGTCGAGCGCCGTCGCGACCGGAAGCGTCGCGTGACCCGGCGGGTAGCGGAACAGCGAGGCGTCGTCCATGCGCGGCGGACGCACGATCTTGCCCGGGTTCATCAGGCCCCGCGGGTCGAACAGCGCCTTCACTTCCTCGAACGCGCGCGCGAGACGCGGCCCGAACTGCCACGCGACCCACTCGCTGCGCACCAGCCCGTCGCCATGCTCGCCGGAGTACGCGCCCTTGTACTCGCGTACCATCGCCGAGGCCTCCTCCGCGATCGCGCGCATCTTCGCGGCGCCGTCGCGGCGCATGTCGAGGATCGGCCGCACGTGCAGCGTCCCGACCGACGCGTGGGCGTACCAGGTGCCGCGCGTGCCGTGCTTCTCGAACACGCGCGTCAGCCGGTCGACGTACTGCGCGAGATGCGGCAGCGGCACCGCGCAGTCCTCGATGAACGAGACCGGCTTGCCGTCGCCCTTCATGCTCATCATGATGTTGAGCCCGGCCTTGCGCACCTCCCACAGCGCCTTCTGCGCGCCTGCGTCGGTCATCCGCACCACCGATCCCGGGAGCCCGAGGTCGCCCATCAGCTCGACGAGACGGTCGAGCCGGCGCCGCGTCTCCCCGGCGTCGTCGCCGGCGAACTCGACCAGCAGGATCGCGTCGGGCTCGCCGATGAGCGCCGCGTCGATCACCGCCCGGAACGCCGGGTTGTCTCGGGCGAGGCCGATCATCGTGCGGTCGACGAGCTCGACTGCCGTCGGCCCGAGCGTCACGATGTGCTGGGCGCACTCCATCGCGCGGTAGAGCGTGGGGAAATTGACGACGCCGAGCGTCCGCTTCGCCGGCGGCGAAACGAGCGCGAGCGTCAGCGTGCGCGTCCACGCCAGCGTGCCCTCGCTGCCGACGAGCAGGTGCGCGAGGTTGACGCCGCCGTCGGCGGTGTAGCCCCGCTCGCCCTGCGGATGGAACACGTCGAGGTTGTAGCCGCCGACGCGGCGCAGCACCTTCGGGACCTTCGCCGCGATCTCGTCGCGCTCGCGCCCGCCGATCGCGCGCAGCGACTCGACGAGCGCGCGCACGCGCGGCGGCGCGTCGCGCATCGCCGCCTCGTCGCCGAAGCGCGCCTCGGTGCCGTCGGCGAGCAGCGCGTCGATCGCGAGCACGTTGTGGACCATGTTGCCGTACGCGATCGAGCGCGAGCCGCACGAATTGTTGCCCGCCATCCCGCCGAGCGTGCATTGGGCCGACGTGCTGACGTCGACCGGGAACCACAGGCCGTGCGGCCTCAGCCACGCGTTCAGCTCGTCGAGCACGATTCCCGGCTCGACGGTGATCGTTCGCGCCTCGCGGTCGAACGCGACGACGCCGCGCAGGTGCTTGCTGTGGTCGACGACGAGCGCGCGGCCCACGGTCTGCCCGCATTGCGAGCTGCCCGCGCCGCGCGGCAGCATCGGGACGCCGAGCTCGCGGCACACCTCGAACGCGGCGCGCACGTCCTCGTGGGAGGCGGGCACCAGGACGCCGAGCGGCTCGACCTGGTAGATCGACGCGTCGGTCGCGTAGCGCCCGCGCGACGCCCGGTCGAACATCGTCTCGCCGCGCACCGCGCCGGAAAGCCGCCGCGCCAGCTCTCCCGCCTCGCCCGGGACGTGCGCAACGACCGGCCTTGCCAGCGGCGCGCTCACGGCGCGGATCCCGCGAGCGGCGCGTGCCGCGCGCCGGCGCGGGCGATCTCCTCGAGCACCGCCTCGCCCTTCTTCGCGAGATGGCCGCGCAGCAGCGCGGCGAGCGCCTTCCCGTCGCGCCGCTCGAGCAGCTCGACCATCTGCGCGTGCTCGTGCGCCGCCTGGTCCCATTTCGCGCGATCGAAGTTCGAGCGGAAGCGCAGGCTCTGGATTCGCAGGTTGAGCGACGCGTAGCTGCGGCGCAGGAGATCGTTCCCGGCCGCGAGCGCGATGCGGTCGTGAATGGCGCGGTTCAGCCGGTAGTACGCCGGCAGGTCCGCCCGCGCGTGGCACGCGAGCATCTCGAACGTGAGCGCCTTGATCTCGGCGACTTCCCCGCCGGTGAGGCGCGCGCACGCGAGCTCGCCGGCGAGCGCCTCGAGCGCGCCCATCACCTCGAAGCTCTCGCGGATGTCCTGCGACGACAGCGCGACGACGCGCGCGCCGCGATTCGGCTCGAGCACGACGAGACCGTCCGCCGCGAGCAGCCGGAACGCCTCGCGCAGCGGCGTGCGCGACACGCCCAGCCGGTCGCCCAGCGCGCGCTCGTTGAGGCGCGCACCTGCCGCGAGCTCGCCCTCGGTGATGAGCTCGCGCAGACGCTCCGCCACGGCGCTCGGCAGCGTCGCCGGCCGCCGCGCGGGCGGCTCGTCGTCCGCCAGCGGCGCCATGTGCCCGGCCGGCGAATCAGCGTCGCTCTCGTCGCGATCGATCATTGGTATACCAATCGGATCCTGATCGTCCCGAATGTGGCCCGCACGTCACGCGACCGGGTGCCACGCGCCCAAGAGCGACCCGGCACCGACGCGCGCGGACCGGTTGCGCGACCTCGCGACCGGGCGTACGATGCCTTTTGTATACCAATCGGCCGGCAATGTCACGCCGGCATCCCGCGCGGGACCACGCCATGCCCACCGCCGACCGCCGGCCAGCCGGACGCCATTTCCTGCAGATCCCCGGCCCGACGAACGTCCCCGATCGCGTGCTTCGCGCGATCGATCGCCCGACGATCGACCATCGCGGCCCCGAGTTCGCGGAGCTGGGGCGCACGGTGCTCGCGGGGATGAAGCGCGTGTTCGGCACCGAGTCGCACGTCGTGATCTATCCGGCGTCGGGCACCGGCGCATGGGAGGCCGCGCTGGTCAACACGCTGTCGCCCGGCGATCGCGTGCTGATGGCCGAGACCGGCCAGTTCGCCGCGCTGTGGCGCAAGCTCGCCGAGCGGCTGTCGCTGTCGGTCGAGTTCCTGCCCGGCGACTGGCGGCACGGCGTCGACGCGTCCGAGGTCGAGTCCCGGCTGCGCGCCGACACGGCGCACGCGATCAAGGCGGTGTGCATCGTGCACAACGAGACCTCGACGGGCGTCACGACGCGCATACCGCCGGTGCGCGCCGCGATCGACCGCGCGGGCCACCCGGCGCTGCTGATGGTCGACACGATCAGCTCGCTGGCCTCGATCGACTACCGCCACGACGAGTGGGGCGTCGACGTGTCGGTGGGCGGCTCGCAGAAGGGCCTGATGCTGCCGCCGGGCCTGTCGTTCAACGCGTTCTCGGCGAAGGCGCTCGCCGCCTCCGAGCGCGCGAAGCTTCCGCGCTCGTACTGGGACTGGCGCGAGATGCTCGCGCCGAACGCGAGCGGCTTCTTCCCGTACACGCCCGCGACCAACCTGCTCTGCGGACTCGCCGAGGCGCAGGCCATGCTGTTCGAGGAAGGGCTCGCGAACGTCTTCGCGCGCCACGACCGCCACGCCGAGGCGACGCGGCGCGCCGTACGCGCGTGGGGGCTCGAGATCCTGTGCGCCGACCCCGCCGAGGCCAGCTCGACGCTGACCGCGATCGTGATGCCCGACGGCCACAATGCCGACGCCTTCCGCCGCATCGTGCTCGAGCGCTACGACATGTCGCTCGGCCAGGGGCTCGGCAGGGTCGCCGGCAAGGTGTTCCGCATCGGGCACCTGGGCTGGTTCAACGATCTGATGCTGTGCGGGACGCTGGCCGGCGTCGAGATGGGGCTCGCGCTCGCCGGCGTGCCGCACCGCAAGGGCGGCGTCGACTCGGCGATGGCCTTCCTCGTCGACGCCGCGCGACAGGCGTTGCCGCACGCCGCCTGACGGTTCACGATGCAGCGAGCGCGCCGCATCGAGCGCGCGTGGGACCACGAGCAACGACGTCACCCTGGAGGATTCCGATGAACATCCCGATCACCGCGACACGACGCCGCACCGTCGCCTTCACGCTCGCCTCGCTCGCCGCCTGTCTCGCGTTCGCCGGAGCGGCGCGCGCACAGGTCGAGATCAAGCTCGGCCACGTCGGCGAGCCCGGCTCGCTGTTCCAGAAGAGCTCCGACGAGTTCGCGGCCCGCGCCAACGCGAAGCTCGGCAACAAGGCGAAGGTCGTGGTGTTCGGCTCGAGCCAGCTCGGCGGCGACAAGGAGCTGCTGCAGAAGCTCAAGCTCGGCACCGTCGACCTCGCGCTGCCGTCGACGGTCATGTCCTCCGAGGTCGACCTGTTCGGCATGTTCGAGATGCCCTACCTGGTCAAGGACCGCGACCACATGAAGCGCATCGAGCGCGACGTCGTGTGGCCGAGCCTCGCGCCCGAGGCCGAGAAGAAGGGCCTCACGGTCGTCGCCGTGTGGGAGAACGGCTACCGGCACATCACCAACAGCAAGCGGCCGATCAACGTTCCCGACGACCTGAAGGGCATCAAGCTGCGCGTGCCCGAGGGCAAGTGGCGCGTGAAGATGTTCCAGGCCTACGGCGCCAACCCCAGCCCGATGAAGTTCTCGGAGGTGTTCACCGCGCTGCAGACCGGCGTGATGGACGGCCAGGAGAACCCGTTCACGCAGATCTACAGCGCCAAGTTCCAGGAAGTCCAGAAGTACCTGACGCTGACCGGGCACGTCTACACGCCGGCCTACCTGACGGCGGGAACGCGCAAGTGGGCGTCGCTGCCGGCCGACGTGCGCAAGATCCTCGAGGACACGGCGAAGGAGACGCAGGCGTTCGTCTACCAGACCGCCGCGCGCGACGAGGACGACCTCCTCGGCAAGCTCAGGTCCGGCGGCATGCAGGTGAACACGCCGGACAAGGACGCGTTCATCGCCGCGTCGAAGCCGGTCTACGAGGAGTTCGGCAAGGAGGTCCGGGGCGCGCAGCAGCTGATCGACAAGTCGATCGCGCTGGGCAAGTAACCGGTGGGTGCTGGCATGCGTCGAGGGTTCGAGCGGGCCCTCGAGGGGATGGTCATCCTGTTCATGGTGGCGCTCGCCGTCGAGGTGACGGCGGGCGTCGTGTTCCGCTACCTCGGCTACTCGCTCTCCTGGTACGACGAGGTCGCCTCGATCCTGCTCGCCTGGGTGACCTACAGCGGGGCCGCCCTCGGCGCGCTCAAGCGGGCGCACATCGGCGTGCCGGAGCTGGTGCGCCTGCTGCCGCCCCGCGCCCGCGTGCCGATGGCGCTCTTCGCCGAGGCGACCGTGTTCGCGTTCCTCGTATTGCTGGCGTGGGTTGGCTACGCGGTGCTCGAGGTGCTCGCCGGCGACAAGCTGGTCTCGATCCCGGTGTCGGTGGCCTGGGCGCAGTCGGTGATCCCGATCTGCGCGACCCTGTTCATCGTCGCCCAGGCGCTGGCGCTGCCCGACACGTTGCGCGAGGCGAGGCAGCCATGAGCGGCGTCCTGGTCTTCGCCTGTGTCGTCGCGCTGGTGCTGATCAACGTGCCGATCGCGGTGGCGCTCGGCATCGCCGCGGTCGTCGCGATGCTAGCCACGCAGGGAACGCCGAGCCTGCCCAATCTGGCGATCGCCATGTACCAGGGCGCAACCAGCTTCCCGCTGATCGCGATTCCGTTGTTCATCCTCGCCGGCGCGATCATGAACACGTCGGGCATCTCGAAGCGCCTGATCGACTTCTGCAGCGCGATGCTCGGGTCGATGAAGGGCGCGCTCGCCCAGGTGAACGTCGTCACGTCGATGTTCTTCGCCGAGATCTCCGGCTCGGCAGTCGCCGACGTCGCCGCGACCGGACCCATCCTGATCCCCGCGATGAAGAAGCGGGGCTACAGCGGGCCGTTCACGGCCGCGGTCACCTCGTCGTCCGCCTCGCTCGCGATCATCATCCCGCCGTCGATCCCGATGATCCTCTACGCGGTGATGGCCGGGACCTCGGTGGTCCAGCTCTTCGTCGCCGGCATCGTTCCCGGCCTCATCGCCGGCTTCGCGATGATGGGCCTGTGCCACTACTACGCGGTCAAGTACAACTGGCCGGTCGAGGACCCGTTCAAGTTCCGGCGACTGTGGGCGAGCTTCAAGGACGCGAGCTGGGCGCTGACACTGCCGCTCATCATCCTGGGCGGCATCTTCGGCGGTGTCGTCACCGCCACCGAGGGTGCGGCGCTCGCGGTCGTCGCCGCGCTGTTCGTGGGACTGTTCATCTACCGCGAGCTCGACTGGAAGCACCTGCGCGACGCCATCATCGACGGCGGCGTCCAGACCGGCGTGGTGATGCTGCTGGTGGCCTCGTCGACGTTGCTCGGCCTCTACCTGACCGAGGCACAGCTCCCGCAGAAGCTCGCGGCGGCGCTGATGGACGTCACGCGCGAGAAATGGGCGGTGCTCGCGCTGCTCAACATCTTTTTCCTGTTCATCGGGATGTTCCTGCATTCGGCGGCGGCGATCATCCTGGTGGTGCCGATCGTGATGCCGCTGGTGACCGCGGTCGGCATCGACCCGGTGCACTTCGGCGTCATGGTGACGCTCAACCTCGCGATCGGCCAGCAGACGCCGCCAGTCGCGAGCGTCCTGATGATCACCTGCTCGATCGCCAAGGAGAACGTCTGGGACGTGACCCGCGCGAACATCCCGTTCATCCTGGTGCTGCTGGCGACGCTGATGCTGGTCACCTACGTGCCGGTCACGACGCTCGGGCTGGTCGACGTGTTCTACCGATGACCGAGTCGGCCGACCTGGTCCGCGTGGAGCGCGACGGCGCGATCGCCACGATCGTGTTGAATCGCCCGGAGAAGCTCAACGCACTCACGCGCGCGATGTGGGGGATGCTGGGCGAGACGGTCGATGTACTGTCCGCCGACGAGGCGGTGCGTTGCATCCTCGTGCGCGGGGCCGGCGAGCGGGCGTTCTCGCCGGGCAACGACATCGCGGAGTTCGCGACCCAGCGCGCCAACAAGGCGCAGGCGATCGAGTACGGCGAGGTGATGCACCGCACGGCCGACGCGCTGGCGCGCTGCCGCCATCCGCTGGTCGCGCAGATCCACGGCATCTGCGTGGGTGGCGGGCTCGAGATCGCGGCGCTGTGCGACCTGCGCATCTGCGGCGCCTCGAGCCGGTTCGGGGCGCCGATCAAGAACCTCGGCCTGGTGATGGCTTACGCCGAAATGGCGCCGCTCGTGCGGCTCGTGGGCCCGGCCGTCGCGCTCGAGATCCTGCTCGAGGGGCGGATCTTCGACGCGGGCGAGGCGAAGGAGAAGGGACTCGTCACGCGCGTCGTGCCGGACGCGGACGTCGCCGCCGAGGCGGCGGCGACGGCGCGGCGCATCGCCGAGGGCGCGCCGCTGGTCGCGCGCTGGCACAAGAAGTTCGCGCGACGTCTCGAGCAGGGCGCGCCGCTCTCGCCCGCCGAGCGCGACGAGTGCTTCGACTGCTTCGACACCGAGGACTTCAGGATCGGCTACGCCGCGTTCCTCGCCAAGGTCCCGCCGCGCTTCAAGGGCCGGTGATGGCGGCGTCCGGCCCGCTCGCCGGCATGCGCGTGCTCGAGCTCGCGCAGATCATGGCCGGCCCCACCGCGGGAATGATGCTCGCGGACATGGGCGCGGACGTCGTGAAGGTCGAGAAGCTGCCCGGCGGCGACGATTCACGCAGCTACCGCGAGCCGCGCGTCAACGGCGTGTCCGCCCCGTTCCTGATCCTCAACCGCAACAAGCGCGGCATCGCGCTCAACCTGAAGCTCGCGCAGGGCCGCGAGATCCTGCTCAGACTCGTGCGCACGGCCGACGTGCTCACCGAGAACTACCGGCGCGGCACGCTCGAGAAGCTGGGGCTGGGCTACGACGTCCTCGCCGCCGAGAACCCGGGGCTCATCTACTGCGCGATCTCCGGCTACGGGCGCGACGGCCCCTACGCCGACAAGGGCGGCTTCGACCTGATCGCGCAGGGCGTCTCGGGCCTGATGTCGATCACCGGCGAGCCGGGCGGCCCGCCGGTCAAGACGGGCAATTCGGTGGCCGACATCAACGCGGGCATCCTCGCGGTCGCCGGCATCCTCGCCGCGTGGGCGCACAGGATCCGCACCGGGCAGGGACAGGTGGTCGATACGTCGTTGATGGAAGCGGCGCTGCAGCAGACCTACTGGCACGCGGCGATCGCGTTCGCGACCGGCGTCTCGCCGGGACCCACCGGCTCGGCGCACATCCTCACGGCTCCCTACCAGGCGTTTCGCGCGAAGGACGGCTGGATCAACATCGGCGGCGCCAACCAGGCGAACTGGGAGCGCATCGCCGACGTGCTGGGCCATCCCGAATGGCGCGACGACGCGCGCTTCGCGAGCAACAGCGACCGGATGGCGAACCTCGCTGCGCTGGTCGCGCTGATGAACGGCGTGCTCGCGACGCGTACCAAGGCGGAGTGGATCGCTGCATTCGACGCGGCGGGCGTGCCGGTCGGTCCGGTGAACACGATGAACGAGGCGCTCGCCGATCCGCAGGCGCTCGCGCGCGGCATGGTCGTCGACCTCGTGCATCCGCAGGCGGGCGCGACCAGGGCGCTCGGCTGCCCGGTGCATTTCTCGGCGACGCCGACGTCGATCACGCGGCCGGCGCCGATGCTGGGCGAGCACACGCGCGAGGTGCTGGCGGAGGCGGGGTATTCGGACGCGGAGGTCGACCGGCTCGTCGCGGAAGGTGTCGTGGAGGTGGCGTCCCCGCTCGGGACGGCGCCCGCTGCCGGTTGATCCGGCTTGCGGCGCTCCGCCGGGTTCGCGGTTCAGGAAAGAAGCACACGTCGTGTTGGGCGGGAGTTCCGCCGCCGCCTCGACCGCGGCACCCGCGCCCGAGGCTTTGCCCGGGCGCGGTGCGGACAGTGCGGGCACCACTTCCTGATCGCGTTCTCGTGCAGGGGGCTCAGCGCGTGCCCATCGTTCGGCAGCCGGCGCATGGTGGCGAGGGCAGCGCATCTCACCGATCACGTTCTGCCAAGCGTGCCGGCGCGGCAGCGGGTGGTTTCGGTGCCCGAGCGCCTGCGCCACTTCCCGGAACGCGAGGCCCGCCTTCAGCGTACGACGCGGCTCTTGTTCCTGCGCGCGGTGGAGCAAAGCCCGCGCGCGCACAGCCCTGGTTCGCCCCCCGCGGCCCGTCTCGGCGCCGTCGCCTTCATCCACCGCTTCGGTTCCAGCCTCGATGCCCCTCTGCACTTCCACTGGATCGTTTGGCGCGCCGGGGAGGCTACGCGCGGCATGCATCCAGCCGGCTTCGCGCGCGGCCAGAATCGTTTCCCGAATGTCGCCGCGCGAGCGATGCGCGGGCCGCCTCGCTCAGCTTCTGGCGACCACCGGGACCTGGAACTGCCGGCGGTAGTGGCCCGGCGTCACGCCGGTCACCCGTTTGAAGAGCCGCCGGAAGAACGCCGGGTTCTCGTAGCCGACGCGCCAGCCGATCTCGTCGATCGGCTCGTTCGTGCGCTCGAGCCTGCGCTTGGCGTCCTCGATGCGCAGCTGCTGCACGTAGGCGAGCGGCGCGTGGCCGGTCGCGGCCTGGAAGCGCCGCTTGAAGGTGCGCTCGGCGAGACCCGAGCGCCGCACCATCTCCACCACCGGGTCGGCGACCGGGAAATGCTTCGCGAGCCACCGCTGCGCGGCGAGGATCGCGGCGTCGCCGTGGTCGCTGCGGCCCGCGAAGATCATGTACGGCCCGAGCCCGTCGCGGTGCCACTGCAGGGCGAAGAACTTCGCCACCGTCTGCGCCGCCGTCGGCCCGACGTGCCGTGCGATGAGGTAGAGCACCAGGTCGTGCCACGACATCGAAGCACCGGAGGAGACGATCTCGCCGCGCTCCCCGGAGATCACGAGCGAGCGCTCGGGGTGGAGCACGACGCGCGGAAAGGTGGCGCGGAACCTCGGCGCGTAGCCCCAATGGACCGTGATGTCGCGGCCGTCGAGGAGCCCGGTCTCGGCGATGAGGAACGCGCCCGAGCACGCCGAGCAGAGCGTCGCGCCCCGCTGGTGCGCCTTCTTCAGCCACGCCGCGAGTTCCGGGTAGCGGCCGGTCTTCCAGCCCTCGGCGTTCAGCACTACCGAGGGCACGATCACCACGTCGGTTTCCTCGATGTCACCCACGCCGCGGTGGGTGCGCGCCACCAGCCCGCTCGCGAGCGTCACCGGTCCCTCCAGCGCGCCGACGATCTCCACGTCGAATGGCGCCTCCTCCGGGATCGCGTCGTCCAGCCGGCGCAGCATCGTGAAGCTGCTCAATACGTCGTAGAGCCCGTGCAGCGTCGAGATCGACGCGTCGGGGATCGCGACCAGGCTGACGTGGATGGGCTTCGACATGCGAGTGGCCGTTTTGGACCGCGGGCGGCAGGTTACGCTCTCGCCCCGCGTCCCTGCAACCGGCATCGTTCGCTCCCATTGCAACCAAAGCACAGGAGACCCGCGATGCAACAACTCGATTCCGCCAAGCTGGAAGCCGTCGTCACCCAGGCGCTGAGCGACCTCTCAGGCGCCCAGGGCGGCGTGATGATGAACCTCGGCCACAAGCTCGGCCTCTTCCGGGCCCTGAAGGGCGCCGGCCCGGTCAGCGCGGCCGAGCTCGCGAAGCGCAGCGGCTGCGCCGAGCGCTACGTGCGCGAGTGGGCGAACTCGCAGGTGGCGGGCGGCTACCTCGCCTACCACCCTTCGAGCGAGACCTACGAGATGACGCCCGAGCAGGCGATGGTGCTCGCCGACGATGACAGTCCCGTCTTCTTCCCGAACGCCTGGTCGGTCAACGCCTCGATGTGGTTCGACGAGGAGAAGATCCTCGCGGCCTTCCGCACCGGCCAGGGCATCTCCTGGGGCGATCACCACGAGCGCCTCTTCTGCGGCGTCGCCGCCTTCTACCGCAACGGCTACCAGGCGAGCCTCGTCCCGGAGTGGCTCCCGGCCCTCGAGGGCGTGGTGCCGAAGCTCGAGAAGGGCGC
Source organism: Burkholderiales bacterium (assembly GCA_905339295.1). Lineage (GTDB taxonomy): Bacteria > Pseudomonadota > Gammaproteobacteria > Burkholderiales > Casimicrobiaceae > VBCG01. Next base: position 1,434 of record CAJPFI010000013.1, on the reverse strand, counting down.
GAAGGTCGCCGACGTCGGCTGCGGCCACGGGCACTCGACCGTCATCATGGCGAAGGCCTTCCCCAACTCCCGCTTCTGGGGCTTCGACGCCCACCCCGCCTCCATCGCGGCGGCGCGCAGGATCGCGCAGGACGCCGGCGTCGCCGACCGCGTCACCTTCGAGATCGCCAGGGCGACCGAATACCCGGCGCTCGACTACGACCTCATCGCCTTCTTCGACTGCCTCCACGACATGGGCCACCCCGACCGCGCCCTCAAGCACGCCGCGAAGTCGCTCGCCCCGGAAGGCACCGTGATGCTCGTCGAGCCCTTCGCCCACGACAAGGTCGAGCAGAACGTCGGGCCGATCGGTCGCCTCTACTACGCCGGCTCGAGCACCATCTGCGTCCCGCACGCCATCTCCGAGCACGGCTCCCACTCCCTCGGCGCGCAGGCCGGCCCCGAGCGCCTCGGCTCCATCGTCAAGGCTGCCGGCTTCACCCACTTCCGCCGTGCCCTCGCCACGCCGTTCAACCTGATCCTGGAGGCGCGGCGGTAAGCCGCCGTCGGGGGGCGGAAACGGACCCGCTCACGGCCGGCAACTCACCAGGTCCGTGTGCGCCGGTCGGTGACTGTCGGGCTGAAGACCGACCCACATGGGGGGCGGTGACCCGGACCGCTGCCGCCCAAAGCGAAAGGCCGGGAGCCTCGCGGCGCCCGGCCCTTTTGTTTTGGTCCCTCTCTTCTGCTTCGCTCCCCCTGCCCCGCTTCCATCACGGGCCGGCTCGTCACCGGCCCGCTCCTCCTGGACCCAACGTCAGCGACTGCGGAAAACCTTCCCCGGACGCGAGGTGCGACGCCGCGTCGCGTACGCCCCGGCGATGGCCAGCAACGCGGCCATCAGCGCGAGCCCGAGCGGCGAGTTCACCGGCACCGGGCGGACCGTTGGATCCGGCGGCGGCGCCGGGATCAGGCGCTGGTTGGTGAACGTACAGATGACGGCCGTGTCGCTGCCCGAGATCGTCAGGCTTCCCGCGACGAGCCCGTTGGCGTTGCCCGAGCACGACAGGTTCTGCAGGTACTGGCTGCCGGAACCGGTGATGGTGCCCTCGGAGATCGCCGCCACCTCGCCCGCGTACACCGTCACCACCGCGCCCGGATCGGACTCGTTCGCCGAGTTGGCCACCGCGTTGAGCGCGGCGCCGGCACTGTTGACGATCCCGTTCGCGGACAGCGTGACCGCGTCGTTGACCACGGCGGAGATCCACGTCTTGACCAGCTGCAGCGTCGCTTCCTTGCGCGTGTTGGTGTACGTGCAGGTGACGTCGTTGTCCGGCATCGTGAACGTCGACCCCGGCGTGCTGCCCGACAGCGTCGCCCCGGTACAGGCCACCGTCGTCGTGTAGTTCGCCTGCAGCCCGGTGTTGAACACCTCGGCCGGCAGCGTCACCAGCG
>CAJPFI010000012.1 GCA_905339295.1 Burkholderiales bacterium | reverse complement strand
CCGCGCACGGCGCGCCGAATCCGCTCGACCGTTCCTGGCACTGGCTTGTCGCTGCAATTCAGTCTGCTCGCTCTTCGTGAGTTTCATCACGCCCTCCGCAGGCATGATGATACTACCGAATTAAGTGTTACAGTCCACTAGGCGACGCGCGAGGGCGCCCTCCGGCTGAAGCCCGACCCACAGTAAAGCGCGGATGCGCGCCCGCCCCTGTGGGTCGGGCTTCAGCCCGACAGGCTTCGCGCGACAGCGGACCGCGCGGAGTCGATCCGACAGGCGTCCGGCTGAAGCCGGACCCACAGGGAAGCGCGACAGGCGTCCGGCTGAAGCCGGACCCACAGGAAAGCGCGATTGCGCGCCCGCCCCTGTGGGTCGGGCTTCAGCCCGACACGGCTCGCCACGCCCCGCGACCTGTTCAGATGCAGCGGCCGCCGTCGACCTCGAGGCACGCCCCGGTGATGAATGCCGCCTCGTCGGACGCGAAGAACACGGCCGCCGTCGCAATGTCCGACGGCAGCGAAAGCCGCCCGAGCGGGATCGTCGCGACGAACCTGGCGCGCATCTCGGGCGTGTCCTCGCCCATGAACTGCGCGAGCATCGCCGTCTCGCCCGCGACCGGGTTGATCACGTTGACGCGGATGTTGTCCTTCGCGAGCTCGGCCGCCATCGAGCGCGACGTGACGATCGCCGCGCCCTTGCTGCCGTTGTACCAGGTGAGCCCCGGCCGCGGCCGCACGCCAGCGGTCGACGCGATCGTGACGAACACGCCGTTCCGCTTCGCGCGGAAATGCGGCACCGCGTGCTTCGCCGTGAGGTAGAGGCTCTTCACGTTGACGCGGTAGATCCGGTCGAACTCCTCCTCGGCCACCTCGAGCATCGGCTTGTTGCGATGCGTCGTGCCGGCGTTGTTGACGACCACGTGCAGGTCGCCGTACGCGGCAAGCGCGGTGGCCACGATGCGCGACACGTCCGCATCCTTCGACACGTCGCCGGCGACGGCGTGCGCCGCACCTCCCGCCGCGACGATTTCGCGCGCGACGCGCCCGGCCGCCGTGTCGACCAGGTCGTTGACGACGACCTTCGCGCCCTCCAGCGCGAAGCGCTTCGAGATGCCTTCACCGAAACCGGAGCCTCCGCCGGTGACGATCGCGACCTTGCCCTGTAGTCTCATCGCATCCTCAGTCGTTGTCCGCCTCGCGGCAATCCTCCGGCTCCTTCGCGAGCCAGGGTTTGACGTCGATGTCGACCCAGCCCGCGCCGTCGCGCCGCTGCATCGCCCTGACGGCGTTCAATGCCATGCTCGTGTAGCCGCCCGGCGCCTTCCCGTTCAGGAACACCATCGTGCACCTCGACGGCGCGACGCCGACCCTGCCCTCGAGCCACTCGCCGCCGAGCAACGGGCTCTTCACGCGCACAGCCGTGTCCCTGGGCAGTTGCTGCGCTTCCGCGCCCGCCGGCATCGCCAGCATCGCGCCGATCGCGGCCGCGACGATTCCCTTCGTCATCGCTTGCCGCGTCACGTCGCCTCGGCGCGGCGGATGCGCCCGCGCAGCGCCAGGTCGTCGGCGGTCCACTTGCGCGCGACGATCTCGATCGCCGACTCGGCGACCGGCGTCAGCGTCTGGTCCATCCGCGGGATGCCGACGAAGCGGTACGACGCGTCGAGCAGCTCGACCTTGATCGCCTGCACGCGGTCCGAGACGCCGTTCAGCAGGTCGGTCACGTTGACCGAGCGCGGCGACCAGCTCGCGAACTTCGCGAACGTGAACGTCCACTTGTGGTCGCTGTTGAACGTCGACGGGAACACGCCCTGCTCGTAGAGGTCCTCGTCGGGGACGACGACCACGAGGTGGCCGCCGGGCCTGAGCACGCGGATCCAGTGGTCGAGCGCCTCGCGCGGGTCGCGCATGTGCTCGAGGCAGTGGCTCGAGTGCACGAAGTCGAGGCTCTCGTCGGCGACGCCTTCGAGCAGCTGCGCGTCGCCATCGGGCAGGTCCCACGCGCGGCACGATCGCATGCCGGGGTAGAGCTCGCGGTAGTTGCCGAGCGGATCGGCGCCCGCGCCCACGTCGATGCCGTCGCCGACGAACCACCGTGTCGCGAACCGCGCGTCGTGCAGCCGCCGCGCGACCGCCTTGCTGCACTCGTGCACCGCCGACCCTCCCTGGTGGCGATCAGCCGTGCTGCAGCACGACCGTTTTCAGCGCCGTGAAACCGTGGAGCGCCTCGAAGCCCTTCTCGCGCCCGTAGCCCGAGTGGGCGACGCCGCCGAAAGGCAGCTCGACGCCGCCGCCGGCGCCGTAGTTGTTGACGAACACCTGTCCCGCGCGAATCGCGCGCGCCATCCGCAGCTGCCGGCCGCCGTCGCGCGTCCAGACGCCCGCGACCAGTCCGAAGTCGGTGCCGTTCGCGAGCGCCACCGCGTGCGCCTCGTCGTCGAACGGCATTGCGGCGAGGACCGGCCCGAACACCTCCTCGCGCGCGAGCCGCGACGTTGGCGGAACGTCGCGCACCAGCGTCGGCGCGACATAGTAGCCCGACGACGGCGCGTTCGACGCGATCGCGCCCTGCCCCGCCACCGGCAGGTTGTCGCGTCCGGCGTCGGCGAGGAAGCCGCGCACGCGCTCGAGCTGCGAGACGCGGATCAGCGGGCCGCAGTCGCGGTCGTCGAGCGCGGGGCCGACGGTGAGCGCGCAAAACACCGCGGCCAACCGGTCGATCAGCGCCTCGTAGCGCGGGCGCTCGACCAGCAGGCGGCTCCCCGCCGAGCAGGTCTGGCCCGCGTTCTGCACGATCGCGTTGACGATCACGGGAATCGCCGCGTCGAGGTCCGCGTCGGCGAACACGACCTGCGGCCCCTTGCCGCCGAGCTCCAGCGTGACCGGGCAATGCCGCTTCGCCGCCTCCTGCGCGACCAGCGCGCCGGTCTCGGGCGACCCGGTGAACGACATGTGGTCGATGCCCGGATGCTGCGCGAGCGCGAATCCCGCCTCCCGTCCCAGGCCGGTGACGATGTTGAGCGCGCCGTCGGGCATCCCCGCCTCGCTCGCCAGCTCGGCGATGCGCAGGAGCGACAGGCATGCATCCTCGGCCGGCTTCACGACGCACGCGTTGCCCGCGGCGAGCGCGCCGCCGACGCTGCGCCCGAAGATCTGCATCGGATAGTTCCACGGGATGATGTGTCCCGTGACGCCGAGCGGCTCGCGCCAGGTGAGCACCGTATAGCCGGACGCGTAGGGGATCGTTTCGCCGTGAAGCTTGTCGGGCGCGCCCGCGTAGAACTCGAAGTAGCGCGCGCACGCGACGACGTCCGCGCGCGCCTGCTTCATCGGCTTGCCGCAGTCGCGCGCCTCGAGCCACGCGAGCTCGTCCGCGTGGTCGGCGATCGCGCGCGACAGCGCCATCAGCTTGCGGCCCTTGTCGACCGGCGCGAGCTTCCCCCACGCACCCTCGAACGCGCCGCGCGCCGCGCGCACGGCGGCGTCGACGTCCGGCGCGCCGCCACGCGCGATCGACGCGAACGGCTTGCCGTCGGAAGGGTCGATGACGGGCAGCTCGGCGCCGGCGGCGGGAGCGTGGAACGATCCGCCGATGAAGTGGCGGGCGGGGGTGCGGACGGCGAGCGCGGGATGCGGGGCGTTCATCGCTCGGCTCCGCTCACTTCCTCGGCGCGAACTTGTGCGCGAGCGTCTGCTCGTCGACGCGCGGCACGTAGCCGATCCCGTCGCGCGCCGCCCAGAGGCTCACCTGGAAGTGCAGCGGGATGACGCCGGTGTCGTTGATCGCGAGCTCGGTCGCGCGCTGCAGGTAGGCCTCGCGCTTGACGTCGTCGACGGTCATCAGCGCGTCCTCGGTGAGCGCGTCGACCTTGCCGTTCGAGTAGCGGCCGCGGTTCGCGGTGCCGAAGCCCTTCTCGCGGTTGAACGTCATCAGGAGCGCCTTGAGCGACGACGACGCCTCGCCGGTGCCGGTCGACCACCCCGCCAGCAGCACGCTGAACTTGAGTTCGGTCGCCTGCGGGAAGAACGTCGCCGACGGCATCGCGACGACCTCGGTCCTGATGCCGATGCGCGTGAACATCTGCGCGAGCGCCTGCGCGATCTTCGCGTCGTTGACGTAGCGGTTGTTGGTCGCGTGCAGCGTGAGCGCGAACCCGTCGGGATACCCGGCCTGCGCGAGCAGCTTCCGCGCGCCTTCGGGATCGTGCTTCTCGACCCTGAGGTTCCTCGTCGCGCCGAACAGGAAGTCGGGCACGAGCTGGCCCGCGGGCACCGCCTCGCCCTCCATCACGCGCTCGACGACGAGCGGCCGGTTGATCGACATCGACAGCGCCTTGCGCACGCGCGGGTCCTTGAGCGGATTGGCCGCCAGCGGCTTGCCGTCCTTCGCCGTCACGAACGGCGTGACGTCGCGGTTGCTGTCCATGTGGACGTACATCAGCCGGTCGGAGGTCTGGCGGAAGATCGACAGCCGCCTGTCCTGCTTCAGGCGCGCGACGTCGGCGGTCGGCACGTTCTCGATCGCGTGCACGTCGCCCGAGAGCAGCGCCGCGACGCGGGCGGCGTCGTTGGTGAGCAGGCGCAGCGTCACCTTCTCCCACGGCGTCCGGCCGCCCCACCAGGCGTCGTTGCGCTCGAGCTCGATCCGGTCGCCCTTGGCGTAGCGCACGAGCCTGTAGGGCCCGGTGCCGATCGCCGCCTTGCCGACGTTGAAGTCCTCGGTCGACGCGTTCGCCGCCGACTTCGAGATGATCGCGATCTGCACCATGTCCGACGGCATCAGCGGGTACGGCTGCGCGGTGCGGAAGCGGATCGTGTACGGGTCGACGACGTCGATCTTCGTGATCTGCTTCGTGTAGGCGGTGAACGGGCTCGGGCTCTTCGGGACCTTCGGCACGCGCTCGATCGACGCGACGACGTCGGCCGCCGTGAACTCGCTGCCGTCCGAGAACTTGACGCCTCGGCGCAGAGTGAACTCCCATACCGTCGGCTCGATCGCCTTCCACCCGGTCGCGAGCCCCGGAAGGAGCTGCGACTTCTCGTTCCGCGCGACGAGGAAGTCGAACAGGTGCGTCGCGACGGCGTTGTTGGGCGTCAGGTTGTGGTAGTGCGGGTCGATCGCCGTGACGTCGGCGGACAGGCCGATCACGATGTTCGCGGCACTCGCGGGCAGCGCGGCCGCCCACGTGAACAGCGCCGCCGCGGCGGCGAGGAGACGGATCGGCCTCATGCGAAGCTCCGGTGGGAAATCGGTCGCGTAGGACGGCGCTGTCGGACGCGCCGCGAGCGGCGAAGCATAGCAAGCGCGGCGCCCCCGTGTAACAGGATGTGGCCCCGGCGCGGTCCGGTCAACGCGCCGGACGCACGCGCCGTTGTCCGGGGTGACGGGCGTACGACGGTCGTGCGCCGCCATCGAAGGAGCGCACGATGAACCGACGACTTCCCGCCCTCGCCGCCACCGCCGCGATCGCCTGCGCGGGCGCGTTCGCCGCGCTGCCGGCGCACGCCGACCGCGTCGCCTGGAACGTCACGTTCGGCGCGCCGGGCTTCGCGATCTCGGCCGGACAGCCGTGGTCCGGCATCGGCCCGCGCCACCTCGGCTACCGCACGCACGTCCGACCCTACGTGGCAGCCTACGTCACGCCGCCGGTCTACTACGCACCGCCGGTCTACTACGCGCCGCCGGCCTACTACGCCCCGCCGGCCTACTACGTGCCGCCCGCGCCGGTCTACCGCCCGTATGTCCGGCCCCACTTCCGGCCCGTCGTCGTGCCGCCGCCGCGCTGGCGCCAGGCGCCCGTGGTCGTGGTCTACCGGCGCTAGCGCCGGCCCCGGGGCGCGTCGACGGGGCATACCCGTCCTCGCGCCGCGGTCGTCAGCCGGCGTAGCGGATCCGGTAGATCGCGCCCGCGAAGTCGTCGCTCACGAGCAGCGAGCCGTCCGGCGACACGAGCACGTCCGCGGGCCGCCCCCAGACCGAGCCGCGGTCCTGCCAGCCGTCGGCGAAGGTCTCGTAGCCGGTCGCGCGGCCCGACGCGTCGATCCGCACCAGCGTGACCCGGTAGCCGATCTTCGTGCTGCGGTTCCACGAGCCGTGCTCGGCGATGAACGCCTGCTCCCGGTACGCGGCCGGGAACTGCGTTCCGGTGTAGAAGCGCATGCCGAGCGGCGCGACGTGCGGCCCGAGGTTCTGCGCGGGCGGCACGAATTCGCTGCACGCGCGCTGGTGGCCGAACTCGGGATCGCGGATCGTCCCGCCGTGGCAGTACGGATAGCCGAAATGCTGGCCGGGACGCGTGACGCGGTTCAGCTCGCACGGCGGCGAGTCGTCGCCCAGCCAGTCGCGCCCGTTGTCCGTGAACCACAGCTCCTTCGTGCGCGGATGCCAGTCGAAGCCGACGGTGTTGCGCACACCGCGCGCGACGACCTCGAAGCCGCTGCCGTCCGGGTTCATGCGCCCGATGTTCGCGTAGCGGTCCGGGTCGGGGCCGCAGATGTTGCACGGAGCGCCGACCGGGACGTAGAGCTTGCCGTCGGGACCGAACGCGATGAACTTGCGGCCGTGGTGCCGGTCGGACGGGAAGCGCTCGCTCACGACCACCGGCTCCGGCGGATCCGCGAGCCGCCTCTCGATGTCGTCGTAGCGCAGGATGCGGCTCACCGCCGACACGTAGAGCGCGCCGTCGCGGAACGCGACGCCGGCCGGCTCGCGCAGGTCCCGCGCGATCACGCGGACGTCGGGCGAGCCGGTCGCGGGAAAGCGCACCGCGTGCACGAGCCCGCTGGTGCTGCCGACGAACAGCGTGCCGCCCGCGCCCCATGTCATCGCGCGCGCGTTCGGCACGCGCGCGAGCACCTCGATCGCGAAGCCCGGCGGCAGCCTGATCCGGTCCACCGGCAACGGCGCCTGCGCCGCCCCTCGCTCCGAGCCCGCGGCCAGCAGCCCCGCGACGGTCGCGGCGGCGATCCACGGCAATTTGCGCATCGTCCGCTCCTCCGGGTTCATCGACATGCGCATGATCGCAGCGATCGTGCGCCGGCGACAACCGCCTTGCCCGGGCGCGGCAGCCGCGGTCGCGCGGTGCTATGCTGGCAGCCATGCGGACACGCCCTCTCGCGCCGCCATGAACGCTCCGGACCGCACCCTTCACGCGCACGACCCCGGCCCGGCGGGAGTGCAGGACGCCGGCCAGCTCGCCGCGTGGGAGACGATCCGCACGCTCGTCGGCTTCGACACGACCAGCCGCGAGTCCAACCTGGCGCTGATCCACTGGGTGCGCGACCACCTGGCCGGCTTCGGGATCGCCTCCACGCTCACGTTCGACGACGGGCGCCGCAAGGCGAACCTGTTCGCGACGCTGCCCGCTCGCGACGGCAACGCGACCGTCGGCGGCATCGTGCTGTCGGGCCACACCGACGTCGTCCCGGTGGACGGGCAGCCGTGGAACACCGACCCGTTCGTCGCGACGCAGGTCGGCGACCGCGTGCACGGCCGCGGCGTCACCGACATGAAGAGCTTCTCCGCGACCGGACTCGCGCTGGTGCCGCTGTTCCTCGAGCGCCCGCTCGAGCGCCCGCTGCACTTCGCGCTGTCCTACGACGAGGAGGTCGGATGCATCGGCGTGCGGCGGCTGATCGCGGAGCTGCCCTCGCGCGGCATCGCGCCCGCGGGCTGCATCGTCGGCGAGCCGACCGGCATGAGGCTCGTCGTCGCGCACAAGGGCAAGAAGAGCTGGCGCTGCCGCGTGCGCGGACACGAGGCGCACAGCTCGCTCACGCCGCGCGGCGTGAACGCGGTCGAGATCGCCTGCCAGATCGTCGCCCACCTCGCGGCGATGGCGCGCCGACTCCGGGACGCCGGCCGGCGCGACGAGGCCTACGACGTACCGTACACGACCGTCCATGTCGGGACGATCCGCGGCGGCACCGCGCTCAACATCGTGCCGCGCGACTGCGAATTCACGTTCGAGATCCGCCACCTGCCGTTCGACGACCCGGACGCGCTGTTCGCCGAGGTCGTCGCCCACGCGAAGACGTTCGTGCCCGCGATGCGCGAGGTCGCCCCGGATGCGCACGTCGCGTTCGACGCGCTGTCGACGCTGCCCGGGTTCGACACGCTCGACGGCTCCGCCGTCACGTCGCTGGGGCACGAGCTCTGCGGCGCGGAGGGCGCCGCGAAGGTCTCGTTCGGCACCGAGGCGTCGCTGTTCCACGGCGCGTCGATCCCGACGGTGATCTGCGGCCCGGGGCACATCGCTCAGGCGCACCAGCCCGACGAGTGGGTGTCGCTCGAGCAGCTCGCGCGCTGCGAGACCTTCATGCGGCGCCTCGCCGCGCGCCTGCAGACCGCGTGAGCCGACCCTTGCCGCGCCGCGCGGCGGACGAGCCGCGCGGGTCCTGCGTGCCGCCGATCGAGGTCGCCTTCCCCGATCTCGCGCGCTGGGAGGCCGGCAACGCCGGCGTCCCGTACGTCTGGACGTTCGCGTCGCGCGCCGCGGGGCCGCACGTCGTCGTGCAGGCGCTCACGCACGGCAACGAGGTGTGCGGCGCGATCGCCGTCGACCGCCTGCTGGACGAGGGAGTGAGGCCCGCGCGCGGCACGCTGACGTTCGTGTTCGCCAACGTCGCCGCCTACGGCTCGTTCGACCCCGCCGAGCCGTTCGCGTCGCGCTGCGTCGACGAGGACTTCAACCGCGTGTGGTCGGCCGACGTGCTCGACGGTCCGCGCGAGAGCCGCGACCTCGCGCGCGCCCGCGAGCTGCGGCCGGTGATCGACCGCGCGGACGCGCTCATCGACCTGCACTCGATGACCGATCCGTGCCCGCCGCTCGCGCTCGCGGGCGCGCGCGCGAAGGGCCTCGCGCTGGCACGCGCGGTCGGCGTCCCGGAGCACATCGTCGTCGACGCGGGTCACGCCGCAGGTCGGCGCCTGCGCGACTACGCGTTCTTCGACGACCCGGCCGATCCGCGCGCCGCGCTGCTCGTCGAGTGCGGCCAGCACTGGGAGCGCGCGGCGCCCGGCGTCGCGCTCGAGTCGACGCTGCGCTTTCTCGCGCATTTCGGCACGATCGGCCGCGCGGAGGCCGATGCGCGCCTCGGCCCCGCGCGCACGCCGGCGCAGCGCGCCATCGCGGTGACCGACGTCGTGACGATCGCCAGCGACCGGTTCGCCTTCGCGTTCCCGGTGCACGGACTGATGGTCGTGGAGAAGGCCGGCACGCTGCTCGCCACCGACGGCGACCGCGAGGTGCGAACGCCGCACGACGACTGCGTGCTGGTCATGCCGACGCGCCGGCCGAAATCCGGCGAGACCGCGGTGCGGCTCGGGCAGTTCGTACCCTGACGCCGTGCGCCCCGGGCGGGCGGGTCGCCCTCGCGGATCCGGTCACGCGGACGCACGGCGGCGTTCTTGCCGCAACGAGGCCCGGCCGGGCGCCTGCGTTCGCGGCCCATCAGGCCGGCGCCCGGCGCGCCAGGTCGGCCGCTTCGCGCACGCGCATCCCGATCCGCAGGCCGCGACGCGCTGCCGCCGCGTTGACGCGCGACAGCGTCCCCGTCTCCCACATCGACCGCGCGTCGCCGATGCGCGCGCTTTTGCCCTCGACGGTCGCGGCCGGGATGCCGCGCGCGTCGAGCACCGGCAACCGCGACACGCCCGCCTCCTCGCATCCGATGCCCGCGTCATGGAAGAACGCTGCCGCCGCACCGACCGGCAGCGCGCTCCCCGGATCGCCGCCGTGCAGTGCCCCGTGCGATCCGATCACGAGCACCGCTCCCGCGTCCGAGGCCTCGACGCCGCCGATCGAGTCGAGACCGGTCACGGCCGCGCTGCCGGCGAAGGCGGGAGCGAGCGTCATGCGCGACTCGCGCTGCGACGCGAGACGGCCGGTCGGCCGCGGCGCGGACCGAAGCCGCTCGGCCGCGTCGCGGCATGCCATCCCGGGCGCGACGCCGAGCGCGGCAGCGCGCGGATTGGCGAACGAGATCACGCCGCGCGTGAGCGTGTCGGCCGCGTCCGCGATCCGCGCCGACGTGTGCGCAACCGCCGCCGCCGCCATGCCCGCGACGTCGAGCGCGATCACGCCCGCGATCCCGGCATCGTCGAGCCCGCGCCCCGCGTCGTTGAAGATCGCGGCGCGCGCGCCTGCCGCCATCGCATAGTGCGCGGCGATCATCCCGCCGTGGGATCCCGTCACCACGACCGCGCCGCGGGCGGTCGGCGGCAGCCCCGTCACGCTGTCCGCCACCACGACAGGCGCGGTCATCGCGGCGCCGGCGTCGCGGACGTCTCCGGTCCCCGAGCCTCGCGGTCGAGCGCGACCGCGCGTTCCGCGGCGGCGACGAGTTCGGCGCCGACGGCCTGTGCGCGCGACACGCGTACGGCGGCGACGGCCGCCGCGAACGCGGCGTGCCCCGCGCGCGTGAGGCGGATCTCGCCCATTCCCAGCTTCACCAGCGCGTCCCGCGCGGCGTCCTCGCGCGCCGCGGCGTTGGCCTCGACGGCGACCTTGCGCGCGGTCTCGAGCGCCGTCCGGCGCTGCGCGTCGGTCCAACCGTTCCAGACCGGACGGCGCACCGCGAACAGCATCGCGTCGCCGAACGCTCCCCAATCGAGCAGGTGCCGGTAGCCGCTCGCGGGAAAGCGCGCGGCCACGAAGCTCGTCGCCGTGCCGTCCTGACCGTCGAGGCGGCCGGTCGCGAGCGCCTCCTGCGCCTGCAGGAAACCCATCGCCTCGGGACGCGCGCCGAGCGCGACGAGCGTGTCGACCACGATCGGCCCGCCGGTCGCCCGCAGCCTGAGCCCCGCGAGATCGGCCGGCGCGCGAACCGTCCGGTCGAGCGTGGCGAGGACTCGATGGCCGAGCGGCGCGGTCGCGAGCAGCACGACGCCGGATGCGTCCGCGCGACGCACGAGCTCGCTCGCGACTTCCATGGATTCGAGGATCGCGACGAGGTCGGCTGTCTCCGGCGCGATCCACGGCAGCGCGACGACCGCGAACGCGGGCAGTTGCGCGGACCACGCGAGCGCGGAGCCCACGGCCAGATCCGCGGCGCCGTCACGCAATGCGAAGAACTCGCGTCCCGGATCGCGCTGCGCGAGCGAGGCGCCCGGATGAAGCTTCGCGTCGACGCGCCCCGTCGCGGTCGCCGCCATCGCCTCGCTCCATGCCTTGGCGGCGGCGCCGAGCGGGAACGCCGGCGCGACCGCGACCGACATCCGCAACTCGGCCGGGGGCGACTGGCCGTGCCCCGACTCGGCGCAGACGGCCAGCATCGCGCCCAGGACGAGGATCGTGGCGGCTCGAAACGTCGGTCCCTGCATGACGGCAAGTCTAGCAGCGGCTCGCTCTCCGGGCGCGGCGGATCGCGCCAGTAGCGCGCGGCGACGGCGCGCGCACGCTCGACGCCCGCGATCCGCGACGGACCGGCGTCGAACGCGATCGCGCCGTCGCGGTCGGTGCGCAGCGTCGCGGCGCCGCGCGCGACGTAACGGGCGACGACCTCCGGGCGCGGATGGCCGAAGCGGTTGCGGTAGCCGGGCGTGAAGATCGCGATCGCCGGATCGACCGCTGCGACGAATCGCGGGGTCGACGACGTGCGGCTGCCGTGGTGCGGAACGACGAGCGCGTCCGCGGCAAGCACGTCGCGCCGCTCGTGCAGCAGCCGCGACTCGCTGCGCGCCTCGATGTCGCCGGCCAGCAGCACGCGCGCCTCGCCGGCCGCGATCCTGACCACGCACGACAGGTCGTTGGTCCTGGCGCGGGGATCGGCATAGGCCGCTGGCGTCGGGTGCAGCACGTCGAAATCGACGCCGTCCCAGCGCCAGCGCATGCCGTCGGCGCAGCGCTCGAACGCGGCCGTCCCCGGCCCGTCGGCGAGCGGATGGTCGTGCGGGAGCGACGAGAGGACGCGCGCGACCGGGACCGCGCGCAGCACCGAGGGCGCCCCGCCCGCGTGGTCGAGGTCCTGGTGGCTCACGACCAGCGTGTCGACGCGGACGATGCCCGCATGGCGCAGGTAGGGCGCGACGATGCGCGAGCCCGCGTCGGCGCTGTCGTGCCAGCGCGGCCCGGTGTCGTAGACGAGCGCGTGGTGCCGCGTGCGCACGACCACCGCGAGGCCCTGGCCGACGTCGAGCACGGTGATCCTCGCGACGCCCTCCGGCGGCGGCGCCGGCGTGACCAGCGCGAGCGGCGCGAGCCAGATCGCGCCGAGCGGACGCCCCGGCACGCCGCGCGGCGCGAGCAGCCACGCGACGCCGATCGCCGCGGCGGCCAGCGTCCACGGCAGCGGCGTGTGCTGCGCCCAGGCGGAGGCCGGCGCCTCCGCGAGCCAGGCGAGCGTGCGCATCAGCGGCACGACGATTGCGTGCGCGGCGACGAAGCACAGGTCGAACGGAACGACGATTCCGGCCACCGCGAGCGGCACGACCGCGAGCGTCACCACCGGGATCGCGATGGCGTTCGCCAGCGGCGAGACGACCGACACCTGCCCGAACAGCGCGAGCGCGAACGGCACGAGGCCGACGGTCACCGCCCACTGCGTGCGCGCGCCCTCGCGCCACGCCGAGGCGAGCCGCGCGGTCCACGCCGGCGGCCGGACGTCGGCGACCCGTCCCGCCGCCGCGTAGATCAGCACCGCGACCGCGCCGTACGACAGCCAGAATCCGGCCGCCAGCACCGCCCACGGGTCGAGCGCGAGGACCGCCGCGAGCGCCCACAGCCACAGGATCGAGGACGTGCCGTGGCGCGCCGCGACCAGCCCCGTGGCGCCGGCCGCGAGCATCGCGAAGGTCCGCAGCGCGGGGACCTCCGCGCCAGCGAGCAGCGTGTAGACGCCCGCCACCGCGACGCCGCCGATCGCGCCGGCGCTGCGCGCGGGCAGGCGGTCGGTGACGCGCGTCGAGCGCCGCGCGAGCCGCGCGAGCGCCCACGCCGCGAGCGCCGCGAGCGCGGTCACGTGCAGACCGGAAATGCTCACGAGGTGACCGACGCCGGTGCGATTGAACACGATCCATTGCGTGTCGGGAATCGCCCGCTGGTCGCCGATCGCGAGCGCGGCGACCACGCCCGCGTAGGGCTCCCCGGCGAGCGCCGCGGCAATCCGCGCGCGCACCCGCTCCCGCGCGCGCTGGACATGGTCGCGCAGGCGCCCGGCGAACGCGTCGATCCGCCGGTTCGCCGCGGCGTCGCGCACGTAGCCGGTCGCCCGGAGGTTGCGCTCGACCAGCCACGCCTCGAGATCGAACCCGCCGGGATTCGCGTACCCGTGCGGCCGCTTGAGCCGCACGACCAGCCGCCAGCGTTCGGCGGCGGAGAGCTCCGGCACCTCGTTCGCGGGCCCGTCGTCCCCCGGCCTCGATGCGGGCCACGATAGCGACAGGCGCGCGGGCACATGCGCGCCCGGCGTCTCGACGCGCTCGACCGCGAATGCGAAGCGCACGCCGCGATCGCTCGTGTCCGGCAGGTCGTCGACGATGCCGACGATCGCGATGTCCTCGCCTTCCCACGACGCCGGGAGCGCGTCGGCCATGCGGACGTCCGCGCGCCACGCGGCGTAGCCGTATCCCGCGAGCGCGGCGGCGAGCGCGACCGCGGCGAGCCCCGGCAGCGCCGCGTGCCCCGTGCGGGCGTCGGGCGCGGACGGCGCGCGACGGACGCGCGCGCGCAGCGCCGCCACGACCGCGAGCAACGCTCCGGCGAGCGCGAGCCACGCCCACGGCGCCGCCGGCAACTCGGCCCGCGTCTGCAGCACGCCGACGCCGGCGGCGAAGCCCGCGAGCATGACTGGCGTCGTGCTCGGCTCGCGCAGGTTCCCGGGCGCCCGTGACATGCGCCATCCTGCCGCGCCATGCGCTGCCCGCGCGCTCGGCCGGATGTCCGACCGTGATGCCGGCGTCAGGGACGCTCGAGGAATGCGCGAACGATCTCGATCTGCGCGTCGGGGACCAGCGTCGGCGCGTGGCCGACACCGGGAAGCGTCACGAGGTCGGCGCGGGGACCGCGCCGCGTCATCTCCGCCGCCGTCGCGGCGCCGAGCAGGTCGGAGTCCCCGCCGCGCAGCACCAGCGTCGGCGCACGGATCGCGTCCCACGTGCCCCACAGGTCGACGTCGCCCGGCGCGGCGAGCGCCGCGCGGAACGGCACGCCGATCGCGGGATCGTAGTGCAGCGCGTAGCTCCCGTCGTCGCGCCGCACCAGCACGTTGTCGACGAGGAAATTCCATTGCGCCGCGTCGTGCGGCCCGAAAGGCTCGCTGACCGCCCGGATCGTCGCGAACGCCGCCGCGCGCGTCGGGAACACGGAGGACACCCCGACGTAGCCGGCGATGCGCTCGAGCGCCGCCCGCGCGATCACCGGTCCCGCATCGCTGATCACCAGCCGCCGGATCGGCGTTCGATCCATCGCCGCGAGCCCCATGCCCATCAGCCCGCCGAGCGAGATGCCGACCCAGCACAGCTCCTCGACGTCGAGACGCGCGATCAGCGTGACCGCGTCCGCGACGTAGGTCGGGACCTGGTAGAGCATCGGATCGCGCAGCCGGTCGCTCGCGCCGCGGCCCGGCATGTCGGGCGCGACGACGCGCCAGCGGGAGCTGAGCGCCCGCGCGAGGGGGCCGAAGTCGCGGCTGTTGCGCGTCAGCGCGTGCGCGCACACGACGGCGCGCGGATTGGCGGGATCGCCCCACTCGCGGTAGGCGACCCGGTGGAGCTGCCCGCCCGCGAGGCAGCTCACGTGGCGGATGCGCGAGCCGTCGTCGGTCGCGGCGGTGTCCCCCGCCCCGGACCGCCCGGCCACGTTCACTGCGTGCCCTTGACGCGCGGCGGCAGCACCATCTGCGTGCAGCGGAACAGCGCCAGCGTGGCGCCGTCGGACTTGCGCGTCACCGTCGCGTCCCACACCTGGGTCGCACGCCCGAGATGCACCGCGCGGGCGACGCACGCGATCGTCCCTTCGCGCGTGGTCGACAGGAAATTGCACTTGAGCTCGACCGTCGTGAAGTTGTGGTTCTCGTCCGGCAGGTGGGCGATGCAGCCGTAGCCGCACGCGGTGTCGGCCAGCGCGATCACGGTCGCCGCGTGCAGGTAGCCGTTCGGCGCGAGGAGATCCGGGCGCACGTCGAGCTCCGCGTCGAGCCGCCCGCGCTCGAGCGCGACCGGCCGGAAGCCGACGAGACCGGGCAGCTTGCCGTCGCCTCGTCGCTTCATCGCCTCGAGCAGGCGCGTCCAGCGGGCACTGTCGTCCATGCGGTGGGTCCATCCGGGAGGAGGTCCCGAGGATACCGCAGCGCCGCTCGACCGCTCAGGCGGCGAGTCGCTGGCGCGGGGCCTCGGACGAGAGACGACCCTTGCGGAACGTCGCGTAGCGCACGCCGTCGCCGCCGGCGGCCTTCACCTCGTACATGAGCCGGTCGGCGAGCGAGACCGTGTCGCGCGCCCGCGCGGGCACCGACTCGTACGCGACCACGCCGATCGAGAACGTGATCGGCCACCCTTCCTCGCGGACCGCGAGCGCGAGCGTCTCGCGCAGGCAGTCGAACGCGCGCACGCACGAATCGCGGTCGGCGCCGGGCATCAGCACGGCGAACTCGTCGCCGCCCATCCGGGCCACGATGTCCGCGCGCCGCACGCTCCCCGCGATCATGTCCCCGATGCGCCGCAGCGCCCGGTCGCCGGTCTCGTGGCCGTAACGGTCGTTCAGCGCCTTGAAACGGTCGACATCGAGGAACGCAAGCACGAACGGTGCGCCCCCGCCCGCGGCGGCCGCGTGCAGGTGGCGCAGGTGATCGTCGAACGCTTCGCGGTTCGCGACGCCGGTCAGCGGATCGGTCCGCGCGCGCTCGCGCGCATCCTCGTAGCGCCGCTCGAGCGCGCGACGGCGACGGATCTCCCTGATCGCGCGCAGCGCCACCAGCACGATCGGGACGGTGAGCATCAGGACGATCAGCGCCGCGTAGCCGACCAGATTTCGGGCAGCGATGCGATGCTCGGCGAGGATCTGGGCCTCCGACAGCGCGGCGAACGCGAGCAGCCTGGTGCCCGGCACCGCGGAGGTCGCGACGACCGAGTCCGGTCCGGCGATGTCCTCGATGCGCAAGTCCGTCGCGTCCGTCTGGGTGTCCACGCGCAACGGCACCGTCACCGGCGAGGTACCTGCGGTCGCGGGACGCGCGACGCCCTGGTTCTCCGACCAGACGTAGACGCGCCCGCTGCGGTCGATCAGGCCCACCGACGAGGTTTCGCCGACGCGCAGCGAGCGGAACAGGTGGACGAGCCTCGCCGGGTCGAGCGCGACCGCGATGACGCCGTCGAACGATCCGTCGGCGGTTTCGAGGCGCTTGACCAGGGGGATGACGGCGTGTCCCGACACGCGCCCGACGTTCGGTTCGCCGATCCGCAGCGACTCGCCTGGACGGTCGCGCACGTCGGCGAAGTAGGCGCGGTCGCCGATCGAGACCGTGCCGGCTGGACGCTCGCGCGCACTGGTCGCCACCAGGGTCCCCTGGCGGTCGAAACGGTTGAACGTGCGCTCGACCTCGGTCGACATCGTGTGCACGAGCGAGGCCGACAGGGGCTTCAGCAGCGCATCGCCCACGCCGCGCTCGTGGAGGGTCTTGAGGAGCGACAGGGCGCGGTCGAAGCCGTCGAGCGTGCGCGCGGTGTGGTCCTGGAGCACGCGCGCCAGGTTCTCGGCCTCGGCGCGACCCTGGGCCAGTTCCCGCTCGCGGCTTTCCGCGATCTGGAACGCGGTCACCGCCGCGACGATGACCGTGACCGCCGTCCATAGCGCCACGTAGGGCCACAGGGCGCGCGTGAGCCTTCCGGTGTCGAGCCGATCCATCGCGCGTCGCGATGCAACGCCCGTGCCAATGGGTATAATTACGTCAAATCAATGCCTTGCGGGTGTCGGTTCGATGGCTTCCGACCCGCGGGCGTCACGTGTACGCGAGCAGGCGGCCGCAGGCGATCACCGACAGCCACAGCACGATCGACAGCCCCGCGGCCACGCGCACCCGTCCCGGGATTCCCGATGCGACGTCCCACGCCGCGGCCGCGCGCATCGCGCCGACGTGCAGCAGGCCCGCGTTGACGCCCGCCGCGAGGATCAGCCCCATCTTGAGCATGAACACCCCGTTGGTCAGGTAGTCCATGGCGTGCGCCGTGAACATCGCGAGTCCGCTCGTGGCCGCGACCAGGAACGCGCCGAGCGTCCACGGGAGGACGTGCGAGGCGAGGCTCGACACAGGAATGCGGCGCGACAGTCCGAGCAGCCGCAGATCGAGGACGACGATCGACCCGACGACCAGTGCGAGCGCCGCGATGTGGACCGCCTCGACGATCGGGAACGCCCAGAGCGACTCGCGCATGTAGCGGCCGATGCCCGATGCCTCGACCGCATGGGCCGCCGTCGTCATCCGCGTCTCCCGCGTTCAGCGCAGCTCGACGGTGCGGCCGTCAACGGTGATCCGCTCGGCGCGCATCTCTTCCGGCTTGTTGCGGTTCGGGTAGCCGACGACGGTGACCGTCGTGCCGGCCACGAGCCCGGTGCGCGGCAGGCCGCGATTCTCCATGCGCGACGGAGGCGCGAGCACGGCGGTCCACACCTTGCCGTCCGCCGTCAGCGTCACGAAGCCGTGCGGGTGCTCGTAGCCGGAACGCTCGATTCGGCCGGTGAGCGTGAGCGACTGCGTGCTGTCGTATTCGCTCCAGCCGTGGTGCGCGGATGCGGGAAGCGCGAGGAGCGCGAGGAGCGCGGTGAGGTGACGTGGACTCATGACGGCCTCCGTGGTGGTCGCAACGCCGCTCGGCCGGATTCCCGGACGCTGGCATCGATGAACGATGGACAGGCTACCCGCGGGCGGGTTCGCTTCGCCTGCGACGCCCCCCTCCCGAAGGAGGGGCGAGCGCCCTGGGACGGCCCGGCGGCGATCATGACGTCCTCCCCCAGGCTTGCCGCTCGCGCGGCTTCGCGCCCCCCCTCCTGAAGGAGGGGGCGAGCGCCCTGGGACGGCCCGGCGGCGCTCATGACATCCTCCCCCAGGCTTGCCGCTCGCGCGGCTTCGCGCCCCCCCTCCGGAAGGAGGGGGCGAGCGCCATGGGACGGCCCGGCGGCGCTCATGGGTGATCGATGCCGCGTCGGATTCGGCGGAGGACAAACCACAGCGCAACCGCGATCAGCGGGATCGCGGCGGCGACGACGAGGTCGATGTCGAGCGGGACGCCGGAGGATTTCGCCG
>CAJPFI010000011.1 GCA_905339295.1 Burkholderiales bacterium | reverse complement strand
GAGCGCACGACGCGGGTTCGCTACGACGCGCTGGGCAGGCCGATCGAGGCGCTCGATCCGCTGGGCCGGAGCCGGACGTACGGCTACGACGAGCTCGGGAACACGACCGTGGTGCATCTGCCGACGGGCGAGGAGGTTCGCAGCCGCTACGACGGGCGCGGCCTTCTGGTAGCGCGCTCGGGCCCCGGCGTGGAGGACGAGTTCGCGTGGGACGGCTACGGGCGGCAGACGCTGGCGAAGAGCGCGGCGGTGTCGCGCGGCTTCGAGTACGACGGGCTCGACCGGCCGACCGCGATCTACGACACGGGCTTTGGCACGGCGCGCCGCGTGTACGATGCCGAGGGCCGGGTGGCGCAGGCGGTCTATCCCGACGATGCCGTGCGCGGGTTCCCGGGCGTCGTGGTGTCGTACGGCTACGACGCGCGGGGGGCTCTGGTGCGGATCAGCGATCCTGCGGCGGGCACCTGGCAGCTCGACTACGACGCGGCCGGCAGGCCCGTGCGCGAGCGCGACCCCTCGGGCATCGAGCGGACGACGCGCTACGACGGCTCGGGGTTCGTCTCGCGCATCGACGTGGCCCGGCCCGGGGGCAGCGTCGAGTCGTTCGCGTACGGGGGCTACGACCCGGCGGGCAATCCGGGCACGATCGAGACGAGCGAGGGCACGAGCAGCGTTACGTACGACGACCGGGACCGGGTGAAGACGATCGCGTACCCGGGCGCGCAGGGCTCGGAGAGCTTTGGCTACGACCACGCGGGCAGCCGCACGCTGCACGTGGACCGGGCGGGGGTAGCCCGGACCTACGTCGTCGACGCGGCGGGCCAGCTCGCGGAGATTCGGGACACGGCGACGCAGGCCGTGGTGGAGCGCTTCGGCCACGACGCCGCCGGGCGCCGCATCTCACGCACGCCCGCGTCGGGTCTTGCCGAGGCGTACGCCTACGACGGGCTGGGGCGACTTTCGCGCTGGACGCGCGGGAGCGGCGCGGGGGCGATGCAGCTCGACTTCGCGTACGACGCTCTCGGCGGCCGCTACCGGCGCACGGACGCGGCGAGCCCGTCCACGCCGTCGCTCTACTTCGGGGAGTGGGCGGAGCTGCGGGGCAGCGAGCGGGTGCGGCTCGTGCACGGTCCGGGCGTGGACAACGTGCTGGCCGAGATCACGGCCACGGGCGTCACGCGCACGCTGGTGCAGGACGGCCAGGGCCACGTCACGCAGGTGACCGAGGGCACGGCCACGGTCTCGGCCCGGCGCTACGAGGCCTTCGGCACGGTGCGGGCGCAGAGTGGATCGACGAGCGTCGAGCGCGGCTACGCGGGCCGTCCGGTCGAGGGTGCGAGCGGGCTCGTCGCTCTTCGGGCCCGCCACTACGACCCGTCGACCGGGCGCTTCTTGCAGAGCGACCCGCTCGGCATCGAGGCCGATCAGCCCTACGCCTACGCGGCGAACAACCCGCTCGTCTACCGCGACCCGAGCGGGCTCGAGGCGGTGGCGAATGT
>CAJPFI010000010.1 GCA_905339295.1 Burkholderiales bacterium | reverse complement strand
TCGATGGGCCAGCCGTACATGTACCCGCGCAACGAGCTCTCGTCCGCCGCCAGCTTCATGCGCATGATGTGCGCGCCGCCCTGCGAGGATTACCAGGTCAACCCGGTGCTGGTGCGCGCCCTGGACCGGATCTTCATCCTGCACGCCGACCACGAGCAGAACGCGTCGACGTCGACGGTTCGGCTGTGCGCTTCGTCGGGCACGAACCCGTTCGCGGCGATCGCGGCGGGCGTGGCCTGCCTCTGGGGGCCGGCGCACGGCGGCGCGAACGAGGCGGCGCTCAACATGCTCTACGAGATCCAGGCCCAGGGAGGCATCGCGCGGATCGGCGAGTTCATCGCGAAGGTGAAGGACAAGAACAGCAACGTGAAGCTGATGGGCTTCGGCCACCGCGTGTACAAGAACTACGACCCGCGCGCGAAGCTGATGCGCGAGACCTGCCACGAGGTGCTCGAGGCGCTCGGCCTGCACGACGACCCGCTGTTCAGGCTCGCGATGGCGCTGGAGAAGATCGCGGTCGAGGACGACTATTTCCTGCAGCGCAAGCTCTACCCGAACGTCGACTTCTACTCGGGCATCGTGCAGAAGGCGATCGGCATCCCGACCGCGCTGTTCACCGCGATCTTCGCGCTCGCCCGCACCGTGGGATGGATCGCGCAGCTGAACGAGATGATCGCCGATCCCGAGTACAAGATCGGCCGCCCGCGCCAGCTCTACAAGGGCGCGACCCGGCGCAGCGTGCCGCCGATCGGCAGCCGGTAGGGGTCGCAGAGGCAGGACCCCGGTGGCCGGGGTCCGAAGCCGGTCCTCGAGGACCCGGCGATCGACATCAGGGAGTGGCAATGAAGCGACCGAGTCGCACCGCAGCCGCGGCCGAATCGGATTCGGGGTCCGGCCCCGACGTAGCCGGAGTCCGGGCCAGGAACGAGGTGACGCAATGGGCATCATGAAGGAGTGGGAGTCGTCGAGCAGCCTGTTCGGCGCGAATGCGCCGTTCATCGAGGAGCTCTACGAGACCTGGCTGTCGCATCCGGGCTCGGTCCCGGCCGAATGGGCCGGGTACTTCGCCGAATTGCGCGGCGACGCGCAGGACGTCGCGCACGCGCCGGTGGTCGCCTCGTTCGTCGAGCTGGGCAGGAGCCGGCGCGCGCAGGGCGCGATGGTCGACTCGACGACGATGGCGAAGCAGGTACTGGTGCTGCGGCTGATCAGCAAGTTCCGGACGCTGGGCTTCTTCCACGCCGACCTCGACCCGCTCAAGCGCCACGAGCCGCCTTACATCGCCGACCTCGACCTGCGCACCTACGGCTTCTCGGAGGCCGACCTCGACACCGAGTTCGACGTCGGCTCGCTCAAGGCCGGGCCGGCGCGCATGCGCCTGCGCGACATCCAGGCGGCGCTGCGCGACACGTACACGCACACGTTCGGCCTCGAGTACATGTACGTCTCGGACACCGCGACGCGCCGTTACCTGCAGGAGCGCGTCGAGCCCACGCGCGCGCGGCCCTCGTTCACGCCGGCCGAGCGGCGGCACGTCCTCGAGCGGCTGACCGCGGCCGAGACGCTCGAGCGCTACCTGCACACGAAGTACGTCGGGCAGAAGCGCTTCTCCGGCGAGGGCGGCGACACGATGATCCCGATGCTCGACCACCTGATCCAGCGCGCCGGCGCGGCCGGCGTGCAGGAGATCGTGATGGGCATGGCGCACCGCGGCCGCCTGAACGTGCTGGTCAACACGCTGGGCAAGATGCCGGCCGACCTGTTCTCCGAGTTCGAGGGCAAGGGCGCGCAGGAATTGCCGGCGGGCGACGTCAAGTACCACCAGGGCTTCTCGTCCGACGTGGCGACGCCGGGCGGGCCGGTCCACGTCACGCTGGCGTTCAACCCGTCGCACCTCGAGATCGTGAACCCGGTGGTCGAGGGCAGCGTGCGCGCTCGCCAGCACCGCCGCGGCGACCGGATGGGCGACCAGGTGCTGCCGGTCGTGATCCACGGCGATGCCGCGATCGCAGGGCAGGGCGTCAACCAGGAATGCCTGAACATGGCGCAGACCCGCGGCTACTACACCGGCGGGACCCTCCACATCGTCGTCAACAACCAGATCGGGTTCACGACCTCCGACCCGCGCGACACCCGCGGCACGCTCTACTGCACCGACGTGGCCAAGATGGTCGACGCGCCGGTCATGCACGTCAACGCCGACGACCCGGAGACCTGCCTGCTCGCGATCGACATCGCGCTCGAGTACCGTCAGAAGTTCCACAAGGACGTGTTCATCGACCTCGTGTGCTTCCGCCGCTACGGGCACAACGAGGCCGACGAGCCGATGGTCACGCAGCCGCTGATGTACAAGAAGATCCACGCGCACCCGGGCACGCGCAAGCTGTACGCCGACCGCCTCGAGCAGGCCGGCGTGATCTCGGCGGGCGACGCCGACGCGATGGTCGCGGCCTACCGCGCCGCGATGGACCGCGGCCAGCACACGAACAGCACGGTGCTGTCGAACTACAAGCCGCCGTTCACCGTCGACTGGTCGCCGTACAAGGGCCGCCACTGGACCGACCCGTGCGACACGCGCGTCCCGAAGGCGCGTCTCGCCGAGATCGCCGCAAAGCTCGCGACGATCCCGCCCGAGTTCAAGCTCCACTCGCGCGTCGAGCGCGTCGTCGCCGACCGGCGCGCGATGGGCGAGGGCCGGATGCCGCTCGACTGGGGCATGGGCGAGACGCTCGCCTACGCGACGCTGCTGGACCAGGGCTACGGCGTGCGTCTGTCCGGCGAGGACGTCGGCCGCGGCACGTTCTCGCACCGCCATGCCGTGCTGCACGACCAGAACCGCGAGAAGTGGGACAGCGGCTCGTTCGTGCCGCTGGAGCATGTGAAGGCGGACCAGCCGGCGATCGAGGTGATCGACTCGGTGCTGACGGAGAATGCCGTGCTGGCGTTCGAATACGGCTATGCGACGTCGGATCCGGGACGGCTCGTCGTCTGGGAGGCGCAGTTCGGCGATTTCGCCAACGGCGCGCAGGTCGTCATCGATCAGTTCATCAGCTCCGGCGAGGTCAAGTGGGGCCGCGTCTGCGGACTCGTGATGCTGCTGCCGCACGGCTACGAGGGGCAGGGCCCCGAGCATTCGTCGGCGCGGCCCGAGCGCTACCTGCAGCTGTGCGCGCAGCACAACATGCAGGTCGTCGTGCCCTCGACGCCGGCGCAGATCTTCCACCTGCTGCGCCGGCAGATGATCCGCCAGTACCGCAAGCCGCTCGTCGTGATGAGCCCGAAGAGCCTGCTGCGGCACAAGGAGGCGGTGTCGACGATGGACGAGCTCGCCGACGGCCGTTTCCGCAGCGTCATCGGCGAGGTCGACGCGATCGACCCGAGGAAGGCGCGGCGCGTGATCGTGTGCTCGGGCAAGGTGTACTTCGACCTGCTCGCGCACCGGCGCGAGACGAAGATCGACGACATCGCGATCGTCCGGGTCGAGCAGCAGTACCCGTTCCCGCACGCCGACTTCAAGGGCGAGATCGCGAAGTACGGGAAGGCGAAGGAAGTGATCTGGTGCCAGGAGGAGCCGCAGAACCAGGGCGCGTGGTACCGGCTGCGCGCGTACCTGCGCGCGGACATCCTGGACACGCAGGTGCTCGCCTACGCCGGGCGCTCGATCTCGGCGTCGCCGGCGGTGGGCTACGCGGCCAAGCACAACGCCGAGCAGAAGCAGCTGATCGAGGACGCGTTCGCGGCCAGGCTCGCCTCGGGCGAGATGGTCGTCGCGCATTGAACGAGGCCGCCCGCGGCGGATTTCCACCACCATGAAGATCGAAGTCAGGGTACCGCAGCTTCCCGAGTCGGTCGCGGAAGCCACGCTCGTCAGCTGGCACAGGAAGGCGGGCGAGGCGGTCAGGCGGGACGAGAACCTGATCGACATCGAGACCGACAAGGTCGTGCTCGAGCTGCCGGCGCCCGGCGACGGCGTGCTGGTCGAGATCCGGAAGGCCGACGGAGCCACGGTCGTGTCGAACGACGTGATCGCGGTGATCGACACCGAGGCGAAGGGCGCCGTGGCCGCGCCCGCGGCGGCGAAGCCGGTCGAACCCCGGGCGGCGCCGGCCGCGGCGGCGCCGCCGCCGACCGCCGGGGCGCTGCCCGCGGCACGCAAGATGATGGCCGACGAGGGCGTGGCGCCGTCCGACGTGACCGGGACCGGGCGCGGCGGTCGCATCACCAAGGGCGACGTGCAGGCCGCGCTCGCGCAGGCGAAGGCGGCGCCCGCCGCGGCACCCGCGCCGACGCCCGCGCCGGTCGCCGGGTCCGGCGCCGCGGCGTCGCGGGGATCGCGGCCCGAGCAGCGCGTGCCGATGTCGCGACTGCGCCAGCGCGTCGCCGAGCGGCTCGTGGCCTCGCAGTCGACCGCCGCCATCCTGACGACCTTCAACGAGGTCGACATGGCGCCGGTCATCGGGCTGCGCGCCCGCTACAAGGACCGCTTCGAGAAGGAGCACGGCGTCAAGCTCGGCTTCATGGGCTTCTTCGTGAAGGCCGCCGTGCACGCGCTGAAGAAGTACCCGCTCGTCAACGCATCGATCGACGGCGCCGACATCGTCTACCACGGCTACTACGACATCGGCATCGCGGTCGGCAGCCCGCGCGGCCTCGTCGTGCCGATCATCCGCGACGCCGACCTGCTGTCGATCGCCGAGATCGAAAAGCAGATCGCCGACTTCGGCAGGCGCGCGCAGGAGGGCAAGCTCACGGTCGACGAGCTGACCGGCGGCACCTACACGATCAGCAACGGTGGCGTGTTCGGCTCGATGCTGTCGACGCCGATCATCAACCCGCCGCAGTCCGCGATCCTCGGCGTCCACGCGACGAAGGACCGCGCGGTGGTCGAGAACGGGCAGGTGGTCGTGCGTCCGATCAACTACCTCGCGCAGTCCTACGACCACCGGATCATCGACGGCCGCGAGGCGGTGCTGTCGCTGGTCGCGATCAAGGAGGCGCTCGAGGATCCGGCACGGATGCTGCTGGATCTGTGAGGCCGACACGCTGCGCATCGACCGGGTAACGCAGACGCGGCAGGACGCATCCGACGACGCGTGGGCGGATTGACCGGCGCCGCGGTCCGCATGCGACGTCTGCCGGTGCGGCGCCGCCGCTTCCCTCCGAATGCGCGTCGGACCACAGGACGACGCAGGACGCCATGGCCCGCAAGGATTCCGACATGAGCCAACAATACGACGTGGTGGTCATCGGCGCGGGCCCGGGAGGCTACATCGCCGCCATCCGCGCCGCGCAACTCGGATTCTCGACCGCGTGCATCGACGACGGGTCGCGCGACGGCGGAAAGCCCGCCCCGGGCGGCACGTGCACGAACGTCGGATGCATCCCGTCGAAGGCGCTCCTGCAGTCGTCCGAGAACTTCGCACACGCGGGTCACGGATTCGCGCAGCACGGCATCGACGTCAAGGGCCTGTCGATCGACGTCGGACGCATGCTCGCGCGCAAGGACAAGGTCGTCGCGCAGAACAACGACGGCATCCTGTGGCTGTTCAAGAAGAACAAGGTCGCGTTCCATCACGGCCGCGGCAGCTTCACCGGAAAGGCGGGCGACGCGTGGACGATCTCGGTCGAGGGGGCCGCGCCGGCGACGCTCGTCGCGAGGAACGTCATCGTCGCCACGGGGTCGGTACCGCGCGCGCTGCCGGGCGTGCCGTTCGACCACCGGCTCGTGCTCGACAACGCGGGAGCGCTCGCGATTCCCTCGGTCCCGAAGCGGCTCGGCGTCGTCGGCGCGGGCGTGGTCGGCCTCGAGATGGGGAGCGTCTGGCGCAGGCTCGGCGCCGAGGTCACCGTGCTCGAGGCGCTGCCCGCGTTCCTCGGCGCGGCCGACGAGGCGGTGGCGAAGGAGGCGCACAAGGCGTTCGCGAAGCAGGGGCTCGCGATCCACACGGGCGCGACGATCTCGTCGGTCGCGACCGGCAAGTCCGGCGCGACGGTCGAATGGACCGACGCGCAGGGCGCCGCGCAGACGAGCGTGTTCGACCGGCTGATCGTGTCGATCGGCCGCGCGCCGCGAACGGCGGGGCTGGGCGCCGACGCGGTCGGGCTCACGATCGACGAGCGCGGCTTCGTTGCCGTGGACGGCGAGTGCCGCACCAACCTGCCCGGCGTGTGGGCGGTCGGCGACGTCGTGCGCGGGCCGATGCTCGCGCACAAGGCCGAGGACGAGGGCGTGGCGGTGGCCGAGCGCATCGCGGGCCAGCATCCGCACGTCGACTTCGGCACGATCCCGTGGGTGATCTACACGTCGCCCGAGATCGCGTGGGTCGGCAGGACCGAGCAGCAGCTCAGGGCCGACGGCGTCGCGTACCGGGGGGGCAGCTTCCCGTTCAGTGCGAACGGCCGCGCGCGCGCGATGGGCGAGGCGACCGGATTCGTCAAGATCCTCGCCGACGCCGCGACCGACCGCGTGCTCGGCATGCACGCGATCGGGCCGCTCGCGTCCGAGCTGATCGCCGAGGGCGTGATGGCGATGGAGTTCGGCGCGTCGTCGGAGGACATCGCCCGCATCTGCCACGCGCACCCGACGCTGTCCGAAGCGACCCGGGAGGCCGCGCTGGCCGTCGCCGGGCGGACGCTCAATCTCTGACCCTGACCGCGGCGCGGGGATCGAGGCGCGGCGAACCGGCGACGCGGCGGGCGATCGCTTTCGCGCCGCCGCGTGAATCCCTCCGCGGATTGGCGGTAAGATCGCAGCCGTGGGGGAATCCGAAGCCGCAGCCGGCCAGCGCGTCGGCGCGTTCCTCGCGCGACACCTCGGCGCGCGGGGAAGCGCGCCGGACCCCGCGCAGCGTGCCGCTGCCGCGCGCCTCGACCGGCTCGCCGGCGAGCTCGCGGCTTTCCGCGAGGCGCGCCAGTCCACGCTCAAGCGCCTGATCTCGCCGCCCCCGGTCCCGCACGGCGTCTACCTGTGGGGCGGCGTCGGACGCGGCAAGAGCATGCTGATGGACGCGTTCTTCGGCGCCGTCGCGATCCGGCGCAAGTCGCGCATCCATTTCCACGCGTTCATGCGCGACGTGCACGTCGAGCTCGCGACGCTCAGGCACGAGGAGGATCCGCTCGCGACGGTGGCCGAGCGCGTCGCGAAGCGGCACCGGCTGATCTGCTTCGACGAGTTCCACGTGTCCGACATCGCCGACGCGATGATCCTGGGGCGCCTGCTCGACGCGCTCGTCGACCGCGGCACCGTGTTCGTGATGACGTCGAATTTCCGCCCCGACCGGCTCTGGCCGGACGGCCTCCAGCGCGACAGGTTCGTCCCGGCGATCGAGCTGATCGAGCGCGAGCTCGACGTCGTCGAGGTCGACGGCGGCACCGATTACCGGCTGCGCGCCCTCGAGCACACGCGGAGCTATCTCGTGCCGGCCGGGGCGGGCGCCGACGCCGAGCTCGCGCGGGCCTTCGACGCGATGGCCTGCGGTCCCGACGAGGACCGGCGGCTCGCGATCGAGGGACGCACGATCCCGGCGCGGCGGCGCGCGGGCAGCGCCGTGTGGTTCGATTTCGCGGCGCTGTGCGACGGCCCCCGGTCGCAGCGCGACTACCTCGAGATCGCGCGGCGCTTCGCCGTCGTGTTCGTGTCGGGCATCCCCGCGCTCGGTCCCGCGACGGCCGACCAGGCGCGCCGGTTCACCTGGCTCGTCGACATCCTCTACGACCATCGCGTCAAGCTCGTGGCCTCCGCCGCGGTCGAGGCCGGGGCGCTCTACCGCGAGGGCCCCGCGGCGCACGAGTTCCCGCGCACCGCGAGCCGGCTCGCCGAGATGCGCACGCGCGACTACATGGCGCAACCCCACATGAGCGGCGAGCGGGCGCCCGCCGAGGCGTCCGCCGCGACCGCGTAGCTTCCCGACCCGACCATTACCGAGGAGAACCCCGTGCCGACCTTCAAGGCCTACCGCACGTTCGAGGAGAACGGCAAGGTGTCGAGCCGCTTCGTCGACATGACGATCGGCGAGCTCGACCCGGGCGACGTCGTCGTGCGCACCAAGTACTCGACGATCAACTTCAAGGACGCGCTCTCGCACAACGGCACCGGGAAGATCATGCGCAAGTTCCCGACCGTGGCCGGCATCGACATGTCCGGCACGGTCGAGACCTCGTCCGATCCGCGCTGGAAGAAGGGCGACAAGGTCATCGTGCACGCCTACGACATGGGCGTCGCGCACGACGGCGGCTACGGCGAGTACGTCCGCGTCCCGGGCGACTGGATCGTGCGCCGCCCCGAGAGCATGACCGCCTTCGACGCGATGACGCTGGGCACGGCCGGCTTCACCGCGGCGCAGGCGATCCACCTGATGCAGCACAACGGCCTGAAGCCGGCCAACGGGCCGGTCGCGGTCACCGGCGCCACCGGCGGCGTGGGTTGCGTCGCGGTCGAGATCCTCGCGAAGCTCGGCTACCAGGTCGTCGCCATCACCGGCAAGGCGGACAAGGAGGCGGCGTGGCTCAGGTCGATCGGCGCGACCGAGGTCCTGGCGCGCCAGTCGATCGACCTCGCGAAGATCCGTCCGCTCGGGCCGGCGACCTATGCCGGCGCCGTCGACAACCTGGGCGGCGACATCCTCGCGTGGCTCCTGTCGATGCAGAAGGTCGCAGGCACCGTCGCGGCCGTGGGGCTGGTATCCGACATGAAGCTCAACACCACCGTCGCGCCGTTCATCCTGCGCGGCGTGCACCTGCTCGGCACCGACAGCGCGAACTGCCCGATGTCGCTTCGCCAGACGCTGTGGAACAAGCTCGCCTTCGACTGGCGGCCCGACCGCGTGCACGACCAGGTGCGCACGATCGACTTCGAGGACCTGCCGACGCACTTCGACGCGTACCTGAAGGGCATGGTGCGGGGACGGACGGTCGTTCGGATCGGGCACGACACGCATCCGTAGGGATCAGGAGTCCGACGTGGGCGACGGGATGCGACGGGTCGCTCCACGACCCGCCCGGGGCGGGACGGCGAGGGAGGGGGACCGCCGCGTTCTTCGCGTTCCCGCCGCCGCCGG
Source organism: Burkholderiales bacterium (assembly GCA_905339295.1). GTDB lineage: Bacteria > Pseudomonadota > Gammaproteobacteria > Burkholderiales > Casimicrobiaceae > VBCG01. The sequence continues at coordinate 51,466 of CAJPFI010000010.1, read as the reverse complement.
AGGGGTCCCGGCATTCGTCCCTGCCTGACGGACCCGGTCGAACGGGGCCGACCTCGGGGCTTGACCGGGCGCAAGGACGCCGGAGGCGCTTCGCGGCGACGATGGCGGGCGGCCGCGGGAGCGCACCTTCCCGCCGCGCACAGGAACCGGAGACGAACGCCATGACGACCTACCGAGAATTTCACCGGCGCTCGCTTGCCGACCGCGACGCCTTCTGGCGCGCCGAGGCCGCGCTCGTCGACTGGCACGAGCCGTACGCGCAGGTGCTCGACTACTCGAAGCCGCCTTTCGCGCGATGGTTCGTCGGCGGCCGCACCAACCTGTGCCACAACGCGGTCGACCGGCACCTCGCGGACCGCGCGGCGCAGCCGGCACTCGTCTACCTGTCGACCGAGACCGGCGAGGAGCGCACCTACACGTACGCGGACCTTCACGCCGAGGTCAACCGGATGGCGGCCGTGCTCGCCTCGCTCGGCGTCGCGCGGGGCGACCGCGTGCTCATCTACATGCCGATGATCGCCGAGGCGGCGTTCGCGATGCTCGCGTGCGCGCGGATCGGCGCCATCCACTCGGTCGTCTTCGGGGGCTTCGCGGCCGCGTCGCTCGCGACGCGCATCGACGACGCGCGCCCCCGCGCGATGGTCACGTCCGACGCGGGGATGCGCGGCGGCAAGGCCGTGCCGTACAAGCACCTCGTCGACGAGGCGCTGCGGCTCGCGCGGCACCCCCCCGCGAAGGTGCTGATCGTCGACCGCGGCCTCGACCGCGCGATGGCGCGCACGCCCGGGCGCGACGTCGACTACGCGTCGGAGCGCGCGCGGCACCTGGATGCCCGCGTGCCGTGCGCGTGGCTCGAGTCGTCCGAGCCGTCGTACATCCTCTACACGTCGGGCACGACGGGCAAGCCGAAGGGCGTCCAGCGCGACACCGGCGGCTACCTGGTGGCGCTCGCCTCGTCGATGCGGCGCATCTTCTGCCTCGATCCCGGCGACACGATGTTCACGACGTCCGACATCGGCTGGGTCGTCGGTCACTCGTACATCGTCTACGGCCCGCTGATCAACGGGACGACGACGATCATGTACGAGGGCCTGCCGATCCGGCCCGATCCCGGCATCTGGTGGAGGATCGTCGCCGAGCGCAAGGTCAGGACGATGTTCAGCTCGCCGACCGCGATCCGCGTGCTGAAGAAGCAGGACCCCGCGTTCATGAAGGGGCACGACCTGTCGTCGCTCGCGTACCTGTTCCTCGCCGGCGAGCCGCTCGACGAACCGACCGCGCGCTGGGCGGCCGACGCGCTGGGCGTCGCCATCGTCGACAACTACTGGCAGACGGAGACCGGCTGGCCGATCCTGTCGGCGCAGCCCGGCGTCGAGGAGACCCCGCGCAAGTTCGGCAGCCCGTCCTTCCCGGTCTACGGCTACGACGTGCGGCTGGTGAGCGAGGCCTCGGGAGCGGACGTGGGGAGCGACGAGAAGGGCGTGCTGATGATCGCGCCGCCGCTGCCGCCGGGCTGCATGACCACCGTGTGGGGCGACGACGAACGGTTCGTCGATACCTACTTCTCGACCTTCCGCGACCGCCTGCTCTACGCGACGTTCGACTGGGCGACGCGCGACCGCGACGATTACTATTTCGTGCTCGGGCGCACCGACGACGTGATCAACGTCGCCGGGCACCGCCTCGGCACGCGCGAGATCGAGGAGGCGGTGCAGGCGCACAGCGGGGTCGCCGAAGTCGCGGTGGTCGGCGTCGCGGACCCGGTCAAGGGCCAGGTCCCGGTCGCGTTCGCCGTGCTGAAGGATCCGTCGAAGGTGGCGACGCCCGCCGGGATGGCCGCGATGCGCAAGGAAGTGATGGACACCGTCGACCGCGAGCTCGGCGCGATCGCGCGGCCGGGCGCGGTGCACTTCGTGACGCTCCTGCCGAAGACACGCTCGGGGAAGCTGCTTCGCCGCTCGATCCAGGCGCTCGCCGAGGGCCGCGACCCGGGCGACCTGACGACGATCGAGGATCCGGCGGCGCTCGAGCAGATCCGCGCCGCGCTCGGAGCGAACTGACGCCGCGGCGTCGCCCCGCGAGCCGACATCGCGCGGATCGAGGGCACCGCCTGCGGCGCGGACCCGCTCAGGCCGGTCAGGGTCTCGCCGCCGGCGGCTTGAGCACGCTTCGCGCGGCGCGCGTGTCCTCGGCGATCAGGCGGGCGAACGAGGCCGCGTCGTCGTCGGCCATCTCGTAGCCGAGCGAATGGATCCGCTCGCGCAGCGCCGGCGACCTGCGGGCGGCGGTGAACGCCTCGCGCAGTCGCGCGGCGACCTCGGGCGACACGTCGGCGGGCGCGAAAAGGCCGTACCAGGGCGCGACGACGACCGTCGGGAAACCCTGCTCCGTGGTGGTGGGCAGGTCGGGCGCGACTCGGATCCGCTGCGGGGTCGCGACCGCGAGCAGACGGACGCGATCGGCCTTCGCCTGCACGCCCAGTGCCGCGATTTCGTTGAACAGGAAGTCGATGCGGCCGGCCACGAGATCGGTGATCGCGCTCGTCGCCCCCCTGTACTCGATCGGCGTCATGTCGACGCCGGTGGCCGCCACCAGCAGCGCGGTGCCCATGCCGGTGGCGCCACCGCCGAGGGACCCGACGTTGAGCTTTCCCGGCTGCGCGCGCGCGAGCGCGACCAGCCCGGGCAGGTCGTGCGCCTGCACCGACGGATGGACGGCGAACACGAACGGTACGGTCGCGAGGCGGCCGATCGGAACGTAGTCGCGCGTGGCGTCGTAGCGGACGTCCGTCCGCATCGCCGGTGCGACGACGAGATTCGAGTAGCCTCCGACGAGCAGCGTGTAGCCGTCGTGCGGGCCCCGAGCGACCGCCACGGCGCCGATCGTGCCGGCGGCGCCGGGGCGGTTCTCGACGACGACGGGCGTGCCCCAGTGCTGCTCGAGCGCGTCGGCGAGGATGCGCGATACCTTGTCGGTCGCCGTGCCCGGCTCCTGGGCGGCGACGAGCTTGACCGGCCGTTCGGGAAACCTCGTGTCGGTGCCGCGTGCCCCGGGCACGGCGGCCACGGCGAAACCGAACGCGAGGGCGAACCCGCCGTGGACGATGCGAAGAACCATGAGCGGTGCCTCCGACGGGGGTCTCCGGATCGCTTCGGCCGGCGTCGTTCCGCGCGCGGCTGCCGCGCGAGCGAATTCTCGCACGGGCACCGCGTGGTCGCCACCTATAATCGCCCGAGGTATTGCCCACCCGCCGCGTCGATGAACGGACCGGAAACGGACCTCACCGCCCGCGTGCTCGCGATCGCCGCCGAGCGACCTGCCGCGCACGCGCTCCTCGCCGACGGACGCCGGCCGATGACGTTCGGGTCGATGGCTCGACGGATCGAGCGCATGCGCCTGTGGCTGGGCGACGCCGGCGTCGAGCGCGGCGACGTGGTCATCTGGTCGACCGCCGCGCGCCCGGCGACGGCCGCTGCGATCGCGATCCTGCCGGTGTCGAGCACGCTCGTGCCGCTCTCTGCGACGCTGACGCCGGACGTCGCGACCGACGCGATGGCGCGGCTCGGGCCGATGGCGGTCGCGATCGCGCCCGGAGAGTCGTCGCCGATCGCGGTCGCCGCACGCGCGCTCGGCCTCGCGGTGCTCGAGGTGGTCGACGATGCCAGCGGCGAGGCGGGCGCGTTCGACCTCGCGCGGCCGGCGCGCACGTTGCCGCGCGGCAACCGCCTGCCGCCGGCTTGGGCGCTCGTCGGCATGACGTCCGGCACGACCGGCCGCCCGAAACTCGTTCCGCACGGGCACCGCCAGGTCATGGAGACCGCGCGCGTGCACGGCGGGCGCCTCGCGCTCGGTCCCGACGACATCTCCGGTCACCTGTCGCCGCTGCATCTGGCCGGCGGGATCCGTTCGGCGTACCTGCAGGGACTGCTGAACGGTGGCGCGACGAACATCCTGCCCGAGTTCGACGTCGAGGCGTTCGTCTCCGAGTGCGCGGGAGGGCGCGTGACGCACGTGTCGGCGTCGTTCACGTTCTTCCGCGAGCTGCTCGCTCGCTTCGACGCCGGGTCGCCGTTCGATCGCGGACGGTTGCGCTTCGTGCGCGTCGCGTCGGGCCGGCTCGAGGCCGGCGAGATGGACCGCCTCGAGGCGCGCCTGGGCGTGCCGGTGGTGACCGGACTCGCGTCGAGCGAGGCCGGGACCACGGCGCAGCAGGGGCTGCCTCCCGCGCCGCGCGTCCGGGGCTCGGTCGGCGCGCCGCTCGGCTGCGAGGTGCGCCTCGTCGACGACGGCGGGCGCGTCGTCGGGGCGGGCGAGGTCGGCGAGATCCAGGTGCGCGGCCCGCAGGTGTTCGACGGCTATGTCGACGATCCCGAGCTCGACGCGCGGACGTTCGTCGAAGGCTGGTTCCGGCTGGGCGACCTCGCGCGGTTCGACGCGCGCGGCGAGCTGCATGTCGTCGGGCGCGCCAAGGAGGTCATCAACCGCGGTGGCGAGAAGATCTCGCCGGTCGAGATCGACGACGCGCTGCGCGCCGTCGACGGCGTCGCGGACGCCGCCGCGTTCGCGATCGCCCACCCGCGGCTCGGCGAGGAAGTGGTCGCGGCCGTGGTGCTGCGTCCGGGCGCGGATGCCGATGCCGAGCGGATCGCCGGGGCGGTACGCGAGAGGCTGGGCGCGCGCCGCGCGCCGCGCCGCATCTGGTTCGTCGACTCGCTGCCGCGCACCGACGCGGGAAAGCTCCGGCGGGCGGCACTTCCCGCGTGGGTGGGATTCGAGGAGGTGCCGGCCGCGCCGTTCGGCGCGCGGGCCGCGGCATCGGCGATGGAAGCCGCGCTCGTCCCGCTGTGGGCCAGCGCGTTCGGCCGTCCCGGCATCGCCCGCGACGCGGACTTCCGCACGCTCGGCGGCGACGACGCCCTCGGTGCGCGCCTGCTCGATCAGGTCCATGCGGTGTTCGCGGTCCGGCTGCCCGTGCAGGTGCTCGACGGCGAGGGCGCCAACGTCGCGGGCATGGCGCGCCTGATCGAGCGAACTCGCTCGGCGGCGACGCGCGGCGACGCGTGAGCGTTGCGCATCGCGGCGCGACGCCGGCCGATCCGCGCGGGCGGGTCGGGGCCCGGACCGGTCCGCCATGGCACGGGCCGGCGCCGGACGCCCGGGCCGGCGTATAATCCGGCCGCTCGTGCGGTCCTTGCGCGAACCCGGGTCGCCGGTGCCGCCGGCACTCGACATCCCTCGAATGCATCCGGCGGCGACGGGCATGCCCGCGCCGCGATTGCCAGTGACCGGCGACGACCGCCCCGACATCACCGAGCGCATGCTGCGCATCGCCGCGCGGCAGCCCGGCGCGCCGTTCCTGCAGGCCCCGGGGCGCGTCCCGATGGCCTGGGGGACGCTGGCGCAGCGCATCGGCGACCTGCGGGCGCGCTTCGCCTCGTGGGGGATCGAGCGTGGCGACGTCGTCGCGGGTCCGGCGGTCGACCGTCTCGAGTACGCGGCCGCGCTCTCGATCGTGCCGGCGTCCGCGACGTTCGCGCCGCTGAACCCGAAGCTCGCTTCCGATGCCTGCGCCGAACTGCTGGTGCGACTGGCGCCGCGCGCGGTGCTGCTGCCGGCCGACCGCGATCATCCGATGCGCGCGATCGCGCGCCGGATGGGCATCGCGGAGATCGCGATGACGCCCGATCGTGCCGGCGAGGCGGGCGCGTTCGACCTGTCGATGGCGCGCAGCGCGGCGTCGCTCGAGACGTCGCGGCGCGTGTCTCCCGACTGGCCGTTCATCGACGCGACGTCCGGGACCACGGGACGCTCGAAGCTCGTCCCCCACCTGCACCGGCAGCTCGTCGCGCAGGCGGACGCGTACGGGGCATGGTTCGGGATGACGCCCGACGACGTCTCGGCGCACACCTCGGCGGTCCATTTCGCGCTCGGCAAGCGGACCGCGTACATGCTCTGCGTCCTCAACGGCGGCAGCGTGCTGTGCCTCCCGGAATCCGACGCGGGCGCGCTGATCGGGGCCATCGCGGAGGACCGCGTGACCTACGTGCCCGCGACCTTCGCCGTGCACCGCGAGTTGCTGTTGCGGTCGGCGTCCTCGCCGCCGCGAACCGGCGCGCGACTGCGATTCCTGTGCGTCGCCTCGGGAGCGCTCGAGCCCGCCGAGGTCGAAGCGCTCGAGGCGGCGTTCCGCGTGCCGGTGGTGAGCGCGTACGGCGCCACGGAGATCGGCAATGCGCTCGCGCAGCACCTCGACCGCGCGCGGCGCATGCCGGGCCTCGTGGGCGTTCCGGTGGGCGCCGAAGTGCGCATCGTCGACGAGGCCGGGCGCGAGGTCGCGCGCGGAGACGTGGGCGAGATCCGCGTCCGCGGACCGCAGGTCATCGACCGCTATCACGACGATCCCGGCCTCGACGCCAAGGCGTTCGTCGACGGCTGGTACCGCACGGGCGATCTCGCGCGCAGGGTCGAGTCGGGCGAGATCGCGATCGTCGGGCGCGTCCACGACCTGATCAACCGCGGCGGCGAGAAATTCTCGCCGGCGCAGATCGACGCGGTGCTGCGGTCGATCCCCGGCGTCGTCGACGCGGCGGCGTTCGGCGTCCCGCATCCGAGGCTCGGCGAGGAGATCGTCGCGGCGATCGTGCGGGAGCCCACCGCGACGTTGACGCAGGAGGCGGTGCGGACGCATGTCAGGAACCGGCTCGCGGCCCGGTACGCGCCGAGGCACGTCTGGTTCGTCGACGCGCTCCCGCGCACCGAGACGGGCAAGGTGCGCCGTTCCGCCCTGCCCGACGCGGTCGGTTTCGACCCCGCGATGTTCGCCGGCCCGGCCGCGGAAGGGTCGGCCGCGCCGGACTCGCCGCTCGAGGCGGCGCTGGGCGGCCTGTGGGCGAGCGTGCTCGGCGTGGCGAGCGTCGACAGGGATGCGGATTTCTTCATGCTGGGAGGCGACTCGCTGCGCGGCGCGAGCCTGGTCGAGCAGGTGCGCGCGGTGTTCGGCGCCGACGTCCCGGTGCAGGGGCTGTTCGAGGACGCGGGCACCGTCGCCGCGATGGCGCGGCGAATCGAGCGCGAGCGCGCGTCGCGCCGTGCGCCCGGCGCGCCGGCACCGATTCCCCGGCGCGACCCCGCGCGACCGGTGCCGCTGTCGCACGCGCAGGCCCGCGCCTGGTTCCTGCACCGTCTCGACCCGGCGAGCGACGCCTACCACGAGTCGCGTCTGTGGCACGTCGACGGCGATCTCGACGTCGACGCCCTTTCGCGCGCGCTCGCCGCGGTCGCGGCGCGGCAGGCGATCCTGCGCACGCGCTACGTGCCCGCCGACGGCGAGCCGCGGCAGGTCGTCGACGCGACCGCGGGCCCGATGCTCGAGGTCGTCGACCTGTCGGGCGCGGGGCCGGACGCCGGCGCGCGCCTCGACGAAGCGGTGCACGAGCGCATGTCGCGTCCGTTCGACCTCGCGGCGGCGCCGCCGGTGCGGTTCACGCTCTTCGTCCTCGGGGGCCGCCGCCACGCGCTGCTCCGCGTCTGGCATCACATCACGAGCGACGGGCTCTCGGCGCCGATCCTGCAGGACGACCTCACCGAGGCGTACGCGGCGGCGCGTGAAGGACGTCCGCCCGGGTGGACGCCGCTGCCGATCGACTTCGCGGACTTCGCGGCGTGGCAGCGCGAGGAGCTCGCCGGCCCGGCCTTCGACCGTGCCCTCGACGCGTGCAGTGCCCGCCTCGCGGACCTCCCGACGCTCGCGCTGCCGACCGACCGCAGGCGCCCGGCCGCGCAGAGCTTCAACGGCGGCGTCGTGACGCGGACGCTCGACGCCGGCGCGGCGGCGGCGCTCAAGGCGATCGGCCGGCGGCGCGGCGCGACGCCGTTCATGACCTTCTTCGCCGTGTTCGCCACGCTCCTGTCCCGCCTTTCCGGCGACGAGGACTTCGCGATCGGAACGCCGGTCGCGGGGCGCTCGCGCCCGGAGCTCGCGAAGCTCATCGGCTTCTTCGCGAACACGCTTGCGATCCGCGTCGACCTCGCGGGCAGCCCCGCGTTCGGCGAGCTCGTCGATCGCACGCGGGAGCGAATGCTGGAGGCGTTCGAGTCGCAGGACGTGCCGCTCGAGCGCCTGGTCGACGCGCTGGGCGTGCCGCGCGATCCGTCGCGCAACCCGCTGTTCCAGGTCGCGTTCGCGATGCGCGAGGCGGATGGCGGCGACCTCGCGCTCGCCGGCGCGGTCGTCCGGCGCGACGCGTCGCGCCACGGGCGCGCGAAGTTCGACCTGACGCTGTCGCTCGTCGACGGTCCCCGCGGCATTGCCGCTCACTGGGAGTACTGCGCCGACCTGTTCGGCACGGCGACGATCGAGCGGATGGCGCGCCAGTTCGAGTCGCTGGTCGCGGCCGCGGCAGCCGATCCCGATCGCTCCGTCGCGTCGCTGCCGCTGATGGACGCGGCGCAGCGCGCGCGCATCGTCGCCGGCGGAGTGTGCGAGGTCCCCGGCTGGCCGTCGCGGGAGTCCGTCCATCGGCGCTTCGCGGCGCAGGCGGCGATGCGCGGGGGCGCGATCGCGATCGGGCCGCTCGGCTATGACGAGTTGGACGAGCGCGCCAACCGGCTCGCGCAGGCGCTCGTCGCGGACGGCATCGGCAGGGGCGCATTCGTCGGCGTCTCGCGCGCGAGGGCGGCCGATGTCGCGATCGCGTGGCTCGCGGTGCTGAAGGCCGGCGCGGCGTACGTGCCGATCGATCCGGATCTCCCCGACGAGCGCGTCGCGTTCATGCTCGCCGACGCGCGCATCACGCACGTGATCGCCGACGACGTCGTCGCGGACCGGCTCGCGCGACCCGGCTTGACCGTGCTGCGCCCGGACGGCGACGCGGCGCGGCTCGCGGCGCTTCCGCCGCACGCCCCGGACGACCACGCGACGGCGGACGATCCCGCCTACGCGATCTACACGTCCGGCTCGACCGGCCTGCCGAAGGGCGTCGTCGTGCCGCACCGCGCGGTCCTGCGCCTCGTCTGCGGCAGCGACTACGTGCGGCTCGCTCCCGGCGACGTCGTCGCGCAGATGGCGAACCCCGCGTTCGACGCGTCGACCTTCGAGTTCTGGGGGCCGCTCCTCAACGGCGCACGCATCGCGCCGGTCGCGAAGACCACGGCGCTCGCGCCGCGCGCGCTCGCCTCCGCGCTCGCCCTCGAGCGCGTCACGACGCTGTTCATCACGACCGCGTTGTTCAATGCCGTCGCGCGCGAGTCGCCCGGCGCGTTCCGCGGGGTGCGCGAGGTCCTGTTCGGCGGCGAGGCGGTCGAGCCGCGCTGGGCGCGCGAGGTGCTGCGCGCGGGCCCGCCCGGGCGGCTGCTGCACGTCTACGGGCCGACCGAGTCGACGACGTTCGCCACCTGGCACGACGTGCGCGAGGTCGCCTCCGACGCCGCGACGATCCCGATCGGTCGGCCGATCGCGAACACCGAGGCGTTCGTGCTGCGCGCCGACGGCGAGCCCGCGGCGCCCGGCGAGCCCGGCGAGCTCTGGCTCGGCGGGCCGGGGCTCGCGATCGGCTACCTCGGCAGCCCCGCGCTCACCGCCGAGCGCTTCGTCGAGCGCACGATCGCGCCGTTGCCCGCGCGGCGGCTGTACCGCACCGGCGACCGCGTCCGGCTGCGCGTCGACGGCGCGATCGAGTACCTCGGGCGTGCCGACCGGCAGGTGAAGGTGCGCGGCCACCGCATCGAGCTGGAGGAGGTCGAGTCCGCGCTCGTGCGCCTGCCGCAGGTGCGCGAGGCGGTCGTCGTGCTGCGCGGCGAGACGTCGGAGACGCGACAGGTCGTCGCCTACCTGGTCCCGGCGAATCCGGCCGCTCCCCCGCCGCCGAATCTCGTGCGCGAACTGCGCCGCGTCCTGCCCGAATACATGCTGCCGGGCGCGATCGTCTGGCTCCCGGCGCTGCCGCTCAACGCGAGCGGCAAGGTCGACCGGCGGGCGCTGCCCGCGCCCGCGAGCGCCGCACGTCCCGACAAGGGCGTCCAGGTCGGGCCGCGCGACATGTTCGAGGGCATCGTGCTCCGCATCTGGGAAGACGTGCTGGGCACGACCGGGCTGGGAGTCTACGACCGGTTCTTCGAGATCGGCGGCCATTCGCTCCTCGCGGCGCGGCTGGTCGACGAGATCGAGCGGCAGACCGGCTGCGCGGTGCCGCTGACCGCGATGTTCGCCGACGACACGGTCGAAGGACTCGCGAAGGCGCTGCGCGACGGCGTGCCGAAGACGGACGCGCCGGTATTCGCGCTCAACGCGTCGGGGTCGCGCCCGCCGTTCGTCTACCTGCACGGGGACTTCGTCGGCGGCGGCTTCTACAGCCGCACGCTGGCGACCGGGCTCGGATCCGACCAGCCGACGCTGATCGTCCACCCGCACGGCCTCGTGGAAGACCACGTCCCCGACTCGATCGAGGCGATGGCGGCCGATCGCCTGCGCGCGCTGCGCGAGATCCGGCCGCACGGACCCTACGTGCTCGGCGGGCATTGCTACGGCGGGGTCGTCGCCTACGAGATGGCGCGCCAGCTCGCCGCGCAGGGCGAGTCGATCCCTGCCGTGGTGCTGATCGACGCCAAGCTGCCGGAGGGGTACGGCGACGCGGACGCCGGACGCGCCTCGTTCCTGACGCTCAACGCCCCGGCCGGCCCGACGATGCTTCGACCGCGCGACCGCGTGTCCGACGCCGAGTTGCGCTACCGGCGGGCGATGGACCGCTACGAGGCTCGGCCCTACGACGGACTCGTCGTGGTCATCCGGCCGTACGAGCAAGGCCGGGTTGCCGACGCCCGGCCCGACTTGGGGTGGGGGCACGTGGCGCGCAACGTGGAAGTCCACGATATCGCGGGCAACCACACGACGCTGCTCACACGTCACATGGCCGACCTGCTCGTCGTGCTGCGCGACGCGCTCTCGCGCGCGCCCCGGGTGCCTGCGTGACGGCTCCGCGGCGACTCCGAGCAGGCGTCCGAGTGCGGCCAGGCGAGGGTCGCGCGACGTTCGCGCCGGCGCCGCGCGTCCCCCGATCGTCGTGCGTTGCCGAGCGGGCGTGCCGGGGATGGCGGTGAGCGGCGCGTGGCCGCACGTCCCGCTCGCGGCGGTCGAGCGCGGGGGGCGCGTCGAAAGCGTGCACGCGGGCTCGGTCGCCGTCGTCGACGCGGACGGGACGCTGGTCGCGGCGGCGGGCTCGCCCGACTTCGTCGCGTTCACGCGGAGCGCCCTCAAGCCCCTGCAGGCGCTGCCCTTCGTCGCGGCGGGTGGTCCGGCCCGCTTCGGCCTGGTCGCCGAGCAGGTCGCGCTGCTCTGCGCGAGCCATTCCGGCGAGGCGAAGCACCAGGCGGCGGTCGCCGACATGCTGGCGAAGGCCGGATGCTCGGTCGGCGAGCTCGGCTGCGGGACGCATGCGCCGCTCGTCTACGAGGCGCTCGGCGAGCCGCCGCCGCCGCCGCCGTACTCGCCGCTCGCGCACAACTGCTCGGGCAAGCACGCCGGGATGCTCGCCTGCTGCGTGCTCCACGGCTGGCCGCGCGAGGGCTATCTCGACCCGACCCATCCGTTGCAGGCGACGATCCGGACATCGATCGCCCGCCATGCCGGCACCGACGAGGACGCGCTCGCGCCGGCGATCGACGGCTGCTCGGCGCCGAACTACGCGCTCCCGCTCACGGCGCTGGCGCGCGCGTACGCGCGCGTCGCGCGGCCCGACGACGGCGGCGACGACGCGCCGGCGCGGCGCATGGTCGCCGACGCGATGACGGCGCATCCCGACTACGTGTCGGGCGAGCGGCGCAGCGACCTCGCCCTGATGCGGGCCGGGCGCGGCGACTGGATCGCGAAGGTGGGCGCCGAGGGCGTGCAGGCGATCGGGCTCAGGCGCGCCGGGCTTGGCATCGCGATCAAGCTGGCCGACGGTTCGGCGCGCGCGGTCGCGCCGGTCGCCGTCGCGATCCTGGAGTCGCTCGGCGTGCTCGACGCGGCCGCGCGGAGCGAACTGGCCGCGTGGGCCGCGCCGGTGCTGCACAATGCGAGGGGCGCGGTCGTCGGGGCCATCCGCAGCGTGGTTGTCCTGGACAAAGGGCGCGCGGGCCGGAGCGGCGTGCTCCGTTCGGCCGGCAAGTGAACTTGGGGACGCTGGCGCGGTCTTTGATGGCAAGCGCGTGCCCCGGAGGCCGCCATGTCGGACCTCCGGGCGCGAGACCGGGTCCCCCCGGGCGCGCACCTGCCGTCCGGCGGGAATAACAACGCAAGAATCAGGGAAGAGCAGACCGGCGGATGGGTGATCGCGAGGTCGACCAGCAGCTGGTCGAGCGCGCGCAGCGGGGTGACAAGCGCGCGTTCGAGCTGTTGGTCGTGAAATACCAGCGCAAGCTGGGGCGGCTGTTGTCGCGGATGGTGCGCGACCCGGGCGAAGTCGAGGACGTGACGCAGGAAGCCTTCATCAAGGCCTATCGCGCGCTCCCGAACTTCCGGGGCGAAAGTGCGTTCTATACATGGCTGTACCGGATCGCGATCAACACGGCCAAGAACTACCTGGTGGCGCTGGGGCGGCGGGCGCCGACGACGACGGAATACGACAACGAGGAAGCCGAGTCGTTCGAGGATGCGGACGCGCTGCGCGACTCGACGACGCCGGAGAGCGTGCTGATGGGCCGCGAGATCGGGGTCGCGGTGAACCGGGCGGTGGACGCGCTGCCCGAGGACCTGCGCACCGCGATCACGCTGCGCGAGATCGAGGGATTGAGCTACGAGGAGATTGCAGGTGTCATGAACTGCCCGATCGGCACCGTGCGGTCCCGGATCTTCCGGGCGCGCGAGGCGATCGCCGCCGAGCTGAGGCCATTGCTCGGCACGGATGAGAACCGGAGATGGTGATGAACGAGGAAATCTCTCGCCTGATGGACGGCGAGCTCGACGACGCCGCCGCGGTCGACCGCGTGCTCGCGGGGATGAAGCAGGACGGCGCGAAGGCGACGTGGATGTGCTACCACTTGATCGGCGACGCGCTGCGCGGCGAGGACGCGGGCTCGCGGCCGCTGTCGCGCCGCATCGTCGCCGCGCTCGCAGCCGAGCCGACCGTTCTCGCGCCGGCGCGCCGCGTCGAGCGTCCGGCGACCTGGGCATGGGCCGCTGCGGCGACGATCGCGGCCGTGGGCGTGGTCGGCTGGACGGCCGTCTCGCTGACCGACGCGCCGGAGTCCGCCCTCTCGCTCGCACGCGAGGCGGCGTCGATGCGCTCCGACACGCTGCGCCCGCAGGTGATCCCCGCCGACTACCTGATCGCGCACCGGGAGATCTCGCCGTCCACGCCGATCCAGGGGCTGGGTCCGCTGCAACGCGCGGCCGTGTTCGACGCGAAGGCCCGTTGATGGCCGCGGCGGGATCGAGGCGCGCGGGGCGCTCCGCGACGCTGTGCCTGGCGCGTGCCGCCGCCGCGGCGGCGTTCCTGGCCGCGCCGTGGGCGCACGCGCAGGACGCCGACGCGATGCTCGACCGCGCGGGAAGCGCGGCAAGGGCGCTGTCGTACACCGGCACGATCGTCTACCAGCGTGGCACCGAGGTGGAGACCTCGCGCATCGTCCACGTGAACGACGGCGGCGACGAGCTCGAGAAGCTCGTGAACCTGGACGGTCCTGCGCGCGAGGTGATCCGCCGCAACGGCGAGGTCCGCTGCTACTACCCGGACGTGAAGCTCGTCCGCATCGAGCCGCGCACGTTCCGCAACGCGTTCCCGTCGATCTCGCCGCAGCAGAAGTCGTCGCTCGCGAAATACTACGTGGCGCGCAAGGGGGCGACCGGACGCATCGCCGGCCTCGAGGCGCAGGCATGGAACTTCGAGCCTCGCGACGGACTGCGCTACGGGTACGAGTTCTGGACCGATCCGGCGACCGGGATGCTGCTCAAGGCGCGCACGCTCAACGAGCGCGGCGAGGTCATCGAGCAGTTCGCGTTCCTCGACATCGCGCTCGGCGTCAAGCTCGAGCGTGACGCCGCGCAGCCGAGCTGGCCGCCGGCGCCGGCGGACTGGCAGGTGCGGCAGCAGAAGTCGGGGGCCGCCGCCAGCGTCGACACCGGATGGGTGGTCGGCAGGGCGCCGCCCGGGTTCGTGAAGATCATGGAAGGTCAACGCGGAATGCGCGACCAGAAGCGCGGCGTCGTCCAGATCGTGTTCTCCGACGGGCTCGTCGCCGTGAGCGTGTTCATCGAACCGCGCGGCGGCGCGCAGCGCCGCTTCGGCCGCGCGCGGCAGGGCGGCATCAACCAGTACTCGGTCAAGCACGACGACCACGTGATCACCGCGCTGGGCGAAGTGCCGGCCGAGGCGGTCCGCCTCATGGCCACGTCGGTCACGCGCCAGTGACCGCCCGACGCATCGACCGACATCCGCGCCATTCCGCATTCGCTTCCGATCCGCCGTCCGGCCGGGCGCCCGCAACGCGCCCGGCCCGGCCCGCCGATTCCCGCCAAGAGGACCCCATGACCCGCACGCTCGCCCGCACCTTCTCCGCCGTCGCCATCGTCGCCGCGCTCGCATCCCCGCCCGCGTTCACCGCCGCGCAGGCGCAGGGTCGCGGCGTCGTGCTTCCCGATTTCACCGACCTCTACGAGCGCCATGGTCCGGCGGTCGTCTCGATCGACGTGACGCAGCGCGCGCGGCGCAGCCAGCAGATGCCGGAGCTGTCCGAGGACGATCCGTTCTACGAGTTCTTCCGCCGCTTCGGGCCGGTCCCGCGCGGCCGCGGCTCGCCGCGCGACTTCGAGGCGCAGTCCACCGGGTCCGGGTTCATCGTCGCCTCCGACGGTTACATCGTGACCAACGCGCACGTCGTCGACGGCGCGGACGAGGTCAAGGTGCGCCTGTCCGACCGGCGCGAGTTCATCGCCAAGGTCGTGGGCGCCGACAAGCGGACCGACGTCGCGCTCCTGCGCATCGACGCGAAGGACCTCCCGAAGATCACCGTCGGCGACCCCGACAAGCTCAAGGTGGGCGAGTGGGTGGTCGCGATCGGCAAGCCGTTCGGGCTCGAGAACACGATGACGGCGGGCATCGTCAGCGCCAAGGGGCGCGACCTGCCGCAGGAAAACCTGGTGCCGTTCATCCAGACCGACGTCGCGATCAACCCGGGCAACTCGGGCGGCCCGCTGTTCAACCTGCGCGGCGAGGTGGTCGGCATCAACTCGATGATCTACTCGCGCACCGGCGGCTACATGGGTCTCGCGTTCGCGATCCCGATCGACGTCGCGATGAACACGGTCACGCAGCTGAAGGAGAGGGGTCGCGTGACGCGCGGGCGCATCGGCGTGACGATCCAGGAGGTCTCGAAGGAGGCCGCCGAGGCGTTCGGACTCAGGTCGCCGATGGGTGCGCTGGTGAACTCGGCCGAGAAGGGCGGGCCGGCGGAGAAGGCCGGCATCGAGGCGGGCGACATCATCCTCAAGGCCGACGGCCGCGACGTGAAGAGCAGCAGCGACCTGCCACGTATCATCACGGCGCTTGCGCCGGGCAAGTCCGTGAAGCTCGTCGTGTGGCGCAAGGGCGCGCAGCGCGAGTTGACCGTGACGGTCGCCGAGCTGAAGGAAGACGTTGCGCAGGCGCAGCGCCGTCCCGCCCCCGCGGCGAAGGAGAAGGGCAAGCCGAACCGCATGGGTCTCGTGCTCTCGGACCTCACCGACGAGCAGAAGAAGGAGGCCGAAGTGAAGTCCGGCGTGCTGGTCGAGGACGTGGCTTCCGGCGTGCGCGGCAACGTGCAGGCGGGTGACGTGATCCTCGAGGTCGTCAGCAAGGGCGTGTCGACCGAGGTGCGCAGCGCGGCGCAGATGAACGAGTTCCTCGCGAAGCTCGACAAGGGCGCGCCGGTGACGCTGCGGCTCAAGCGCGGCGAGAACCAGTTCTACGCGACGGTGCGGCTGCTGAACGGGGACCCGTAGCAGCGCGACGCTTCGCGTCCCCGCGCGTGCGGCGCCCGAAGGCGCCTCGCGCGGGGGCCTCGATGCCGGATCCGTGCTGACGCTCAGGACGCGACGCCCGTCACGGCGTCGTTGCGCATGCCGAAGCCGATCCACAGCGACAGCGCGGCGATCGCGACGTGCAGCCACATGTCCGCCATGTTGTGGGCGATGAGGCCGAGGATCGGCTGGTCGCCCGAGAAATAGCCGAGGACGGCGACCAGCCCGTAGACGACGCCGAACACCTTGAAGAACATCGACAGCGCGGAGGGGCTCGCGAGCGCGATGCCGAGCGCGATCGCGCCGGTGGCGATGTGGACCAGGTTGTGCGCGCCGTTCACGGCGAACAGTCCCAGCAGCTTGCCATCGGGCGTGAGCGCGGGCACGAAGCCCGCCAGTCCGACCAGAACGAAAACCGCACCGAACGCGAGTCCGATCTTTTTCAGCATGGGGATCTCCTCCTCGTCGACGGGACCATCATCGGCGGCGGGGCCGGCCGCGCGGCCGGTCCGCCGGGACGCAGGGTTGCGCCTCCACGGCATCGTGGTCGCGTCGCGCGCCCGCGGCAAGGGGGCGGCGGCCCGAACCCGGGCGGCGGCCGCGACCGCATGACGCTCACGCTTCTCACCCGCGCCTATTGCCACCTCTGCGAGGAGATGCGCGACGCGCTGGCGCCGATCGCCGCCGCCCACGGAGCGGCCGTCGTCGAGGTCGACGTCGATGCCGACGCCGCGCTCGAGGCTCGCTGGGGCGATCTCGTGCCCGTGCTGCTGCTGGGCGACCCCGCTTGCGGGGTCGAGGTCTGCCACTACGTGCTCGATCGCGGCCGCGCCGAGGCGGTGCTCCGCGCCGACCGGCTCGCGGGCGGGGCCGAAATCCGATAGTATTCAACGTTTTCCCGCGAAATGAGCGCGCCGCCCGCCGCGAGTCGCGGGCGCAGATCCCAGGGCACCGAAGGTGCCCTTCGTTTTCCCGCGGCCGACCGCGCCTGTGAAGCCCATCCGCAACTTCTCCATCATCGCCCACATCGACCACGGCAAGTCGACGCTCGCCGACCGCTTCATCCAGCGCTGCGGCGGGCTCGCCGACCGCGAGATGGAGGCGCAGGTGCTCGACTCGATGGCCCTCGAGCGCGAGCGCGGCATCACGATCAAGGCGCAGACCGCGGCGCTCGCGTACAAGGCTCGCGACGGCGTCACCTACCGGCTCAACCTGATCGACACGCCGGGGCACGTCGACTTCGCCTACGAGGTGTCGCGCTCGCTGGCCGCCTGCGAAGGCGCGCTGCTGGTCGTCGACGCGTCGCAGGGCGTCGAGGCGCAGACGGTCGCCAACTGCTACACCGCCACCGAGCAGGGGGTCACGGTGATCCCGGTGCTCAACAAGATCGACCTGCCGTCGGCCGATCCGGAGCGCGTGATCGCGGAGATCGAGGACATCATCGGCATCGACGCGCAGGACGCGATCCGCGCGAGCGCCAAGACCGGCGAGGGGATCGACGACATCCTCGAGGCGGTGATCGCGCGCATCCCGGCGCCGGCCGGCGACGAGGACGCGCCGCTGCAGGCGCTCGTCATCGACAGCTGGTTCGACAACTACGTCGGCGTCGTGATGCTGGTGCGCGTGATGCACGGCAGGCTCAGGCCCAGGGACAAGATCCTGATGATGGCGACCGGCGCGACCTACGGCTGCGAGTCGGTCGGCGTGTTCACGCCCAAGTCGGTCTCGCGCGACTCGCTGTCGGCCGGCGAGGTCGGCTTCGTGATCGCCGGGATCAAGGAGCTCAAGGGCGCGCAGGTCGGCGACACGATCACCCTGGTGTCGCGCCCGGCCGCCGCGCCGTTGCCCGGCTTCAAGCTGGTGAAGCCGCAGGTGTTCGCGGGCCTCTACCCGGTCGAGGCGAACCAGTACGAGGCGCTGCGCGACGCGCTCGCCAAGCTCAAGCTGAACGACGCCTCGCTGCACTACGAGCCGGAGGTGTCGCAGGCGCTGGGCTTCGGCTTCCGCTGCGGCTTCCTCGGCCTCCTGCACATGGACATCGTGCAGGAGCGGCTCGAGCGCGAGTACGACATGGACCTGATCACGACCGCGCCGACGGTCGTCTACCAGGTGCTGCTGCGCGACGGCACGCTGCTCGAGATCGAGAACCCGTCGAAGCTTCCCGACCTGTCGAAGGTCGAGGAGATCCGGGAGCCGATCATCACGGTGTCGATCCTGACGCCGCAGGAGTACGTCGGGCCCGTCCTGACGCTTTGCACCGAGAAGCGCGGCACGCAGAGGAACATGCAGTACCTCGGGCGCCAGGTGATGCTGACCTACGAGCTGCCGCTCGCCGAGGTCGTGATGGACTTCTTCGACAAGCTGAAGAGCGTGTCGCGCGGCTATGCGTCGCTCGACTACGAATTCAGGGAGTTCCGCGCCGCCGACGTCGTCAAGCTCGACATCCTGATCAACGGCGAGCGCGTCGACGCGCTGTCGGTGATGGTTCACCGGTCGGTCGCGCAGTACCGCGGCCGGGAGGTCGCGGCGAAGATGCGCTCGCTGATCCCGCGCCAGATGTTCGACGTGGCGGTGCAGGCGGCGATCGGCGCGCAGATCATCGCGCGGGAGTCGATCAAGGCGTTGCGCAAGAACGTGCTCGCCAAGTGCTACGGCGGCGACATCACGCGCAAGCGCAAGCTGCTCGAGAAGCAGAAGGCGGGCAAGAAGCGGATGAAGTCCGTGGGCAGCGTCGAGATCCCGCAGGAGGCGTTCCTGGCGATCCTCAAGGTCGGCGAGAAATGAGCCGCGCCGGGGCGACGAACCGCCGGGCGGGGGGCTCGGGCGGCGGCTTCCCGGGGCGTCGCCGTGAGAGAATGCGCCCGGTCCGCGCCGCGCGGACGCCCGCGGACGGCAGACTGGAACGTCGATGAACTTCGCGCTGATCCTGTTCCTCCTCACGGTGGCCACCGGCCTCGTCTGGGCGCTCGACCGGTTCGTGCTCGCGCGCCGCCGCGCGCCCGACGCGCCGGTCCCGGCGTGGATCGAGTATCCGGTGAGCTTCTTCCCGGTGCTCCTCGTCGTGTTCCTGCTGCGCAGCTTCATCGCCGAGCCGTTCAAGATCCCGTCGTCGTCGATGCGGCCGACGCTCGAGGTCGGCGACTTCATCCTGGTCAACAAGTTCACCTACGGCCTGCGGCTGCCTATCCTCGAGCAGAAGGTCGTGCCGACCGGCGACCCGCAGCGCGGCGACGTCGTCGTCTTCCGCTACCCGGTCAACCCGTCGCAGGACTTCATCAAGCGCGTGGTCGGCCTGCCCGGCGACACGGTCGCGTACCGCGACAAGAAGCTCTCGGTCAACGGCAAGCCGCTCCCCCGCACGCCGGACGGCAACTACAGCTGGCTCGAGGGCCTGCGCTTCGAGACCACGGACCGCTACACCGAGCGCGCGGACACGGGGATCGCCCCGCGCGACTACGCGATCGCGGTGAGCGCGCAGGCCCCGGCCGTGTACCCGCAGAACGTGCGGTCGTTCCCGGGACGCGACCGGTGCGACTACAATACCGACGGCTTCACGTGCCGCGTGCCGCCGGGACACTACTTCATGATGGGCGACAACCGCGACTTCTCCGACGACAGCCGGTACTGGGGATTCGTGCCCGACGACCACATCCGCGGCAAGGCGTTCTTCATCTGGTTCAACTGGGACGACATCTCGAGCCTGGCGTTCAGGCGCGTCGGGAGCGGCATCCGGTGAGGGGAGGCGTGATGACGGGATCGAAGCGGGCGCAGCGCGGTCTGTCGATGATCGCGTTCCTGTTCGTGGCGGCGGTCATCGCCGTGGTCGCGATCGTGGGGTTCCGGATGGTGCCGTCCTACGTCGAGTACTACACGATCCAGTCGGCGGTCGAGAAGTCGCTGCGCGACGCGCCGGATCCCACGCCGCCGGTGGTCAAGAGGTCGTTCGAGAAGTACATCGCGGCCGACTACATCGACTCGGTCCGCGCGAACGACCTCAACGTCGTCCGGGATGGCAACGTGATCACGGCCTCGGTGAGCTGGCAGAAGCAGCTTCACATGGTCGGCAACGTGAGCATCCTGCTCGACTTCGACGTCACGGCGACGCGGTAGGACCGCGCGCGGCGCATGGCGGACGCGTTCCGCGAGCGGCTGGGCCACGACTTCGGCGAGCCCGAGCTCCTCGCGCAGGCGCTCACCCACCGCAGCCACGGCGCGCGGCACAACGAGCGGCTCGAGTTCATGGGCGACGCGGTGCTGAACTGCGTCGTCGCGCTCTCGCTCTACGAACGGCACCCGCGCACCGACGAGGGCGACCTTTCTCGCGCCCGGGCGAGCCTCGTCAATCGCGACACGCTGGCTCGCATCGCGCGCCAGCTCGGCCTGGGCGAGGCGATCCGCCTCGGCGAGGGCGAGCTCAGGAGCGGCGGGGCCGACCGTGGCTCGATCCTCGCCGACGCGCTCGAGGCGGTGTTCGGTGCGGTGTTCGTCGACGCCGGCTTCGAGGCGGCGCGCCGCGTCATCGCGGCTGCCTACGGCGACGAGCTCGCGCAATCCGATCCGGAGGCGCTCGCCAAGGACCCGAAGACGCGCCTGCAGGAGTGGCTGCAGGCGCGCCGCGTGGCGGTGCCCGAGTACGCGATCGTCGGCACGCACGGCGAGGCGCACGCGCAGCAGTTCGCGGTCGAGTGCCGCATTCCCGCGCTCGGCATCGTCGCGCCGGGCGCCGGCACGAGCCGCCGGGCGGCGGAGCAGGACGCCGCGGACCGCGCCTGGGCGGAAGTCACCGCGCAGGCGGCCGGCGGGCGCCGGGATCGATCGTCATGAGACCCGCGCCGCCGCGGGTCCGGTGCGCATCCGGGGCGTCCGGGCGGACCGGCGCCCCCGGGACGCGGAATGTACGTGGCACCGGAGGGGACGTCGCGCGGGCGGCGACGCGCCGGGAACCCGTCCGATGAACGGCGAGCCCGGGCATCGCTGCGGCCACGTGGCGATCGTCGGCCGGCCCTCGGTCGGCAAGTCGACGCTCGTCAACGCGCTCGTCGGCGAGCGCATCAGCATCACGTCGCGCAAGGCGCAGACCACGCGCCACCGGATCGTCGGCATCCTGAGCGAGCCGGGCGTCCAGTACGTGTTCGTCGACACGCCCGGCTTCCAGACGCGGCACGGCTCGCCGCTCAACGCCCGCCTCAACCGCGCCGTGCGCGAGGCGCTCGCCGACGTCGACGTCGTCGTGTGGGTCGTCGACGCGTCGCGCGTGAACGACGCGGACCGCCGCGTGCTCGCGCTCGTGCCCGAGGGCCGTCCGGTGATCGTCGCGCTGAACAAGGTCGACCTCGTGGCGGACAAGGGCGCGCTGCTGCCGAGGATCGCCGAGCTCGCGGCGCTGCGTGACTTCGCCGCGATCGTGCCGCTCTCGGCGCAGCGCGGCACGCAGCTCGGCGCGCTGAAGGCGGAGATCGCGAAGGCGCTGCCGGAGGGGCCGCCGGTCTACGGTCCCGACGAGCTCACCGACCGCGACGAGCGCTTCCTCGCCGCCGAGTACGTGCGCGAGCAGATCTTCCGGCGACTCGGCGACGAAGTGCCGTACGCGACGACGGTCGGCATCGAGTCGTTCGAGCAGGAGGGCGACGCCCGCCGCATCGGCGCCGTCGTGTGGGTCTCCAAGCCGGGGCAGCGCGGGATCCTGCTCGGGCAGGGCGGCGAAACGATGAAGGCGATCGCGACCGAGGCGCGCAAGTCGATGCTGCGCCTGTTCGGCGGCCGTGTGCACCTCGAGGTCTGGGTGCGCGTGAAGAAGGGCTGGGCCGACGACGACGCGACGCTCGCGCGGCTGGGATACTAGCCGATGGCGCGCCGCGACGTCGACCGGCACGACGAGCGCGCCGCGTTCGTGCTCCACGCCTGGCCGTACAAGGAGACGAGCCTCATCGTCGAGGCGTTCGCGGAGATCGACGGGCGCGTGGCGATGGTCGCGCGCGGCGCGAAGCGGCCGCGCTCGGAGCTGCACGGCGTGCTGCAGGCGTTCCAGCCGGTGTCGCTGTCGTGGTCGGGCGCGGGCGAGCTGAAGACGCTGATCCGCGCCGAGTGGCGCGGCGGCATGCCGCTGCCCGGAGGCTCCGCGCTGCTGTGCGGGTTCTACCTGAACGAGCTCGTGCTGAAGCTCCTGCCGCGCGAGGATCCGCATCCGCGGCTGTACGCGGCGTACCGCGACGCGCTCGCCGGGCTCGCCGGCGGCGCGGCGCAGGCGCCGGTGCTGCGCCGCTTCGAGGTCGCGCTGCTCGCCGAGCTGGGCTACGCGATGCAGCTTTCCGTCGACGCCGACACCGGTGCGCCGCTCGATCCGGACGCGCGCTACCATTACGCCTTCGACCGCGGCGCCCGGCGGCGGGCGCCTTCCCCCGGCGTGCGATGGCCGGAGGTGCGCGGTGCGACGCTGATCGCGCTGGCCTCGGGACGCTTCGACGACGCGTCGACGGCCGCCGAGGCGAAGCGCCTGATGCGCGACGTCATCGACCACCACCTGGAATCGCGCACGATCCAGAGCCGCAAGGTCGTGCGCGACCTCCAGACCCTCGAGGAAGACTCCATCGAATGATCGAGCTCGGCGTCAACATCGACCACGTCGCCACGATCCGACAGGCGCGGCGCACCCACGAGCCGGACCCCGTCTGGGCGGCCGTCGAGGCGCACCTGGGCGGCGCCGACGGCATCACCGTCCACCTGCGCGAGGACCGCCGCCACATCCAGGACGAGGACGTGCGGCGGCTGCGCGGTCTCACGCACATCAAGCTCAACCTCGAGATGGCGGCGACGCCCGAGATGGTCGGGATCGCGTGCCGGCTGAAGCCCGAGATGGCGATGCTCGTCCCGGAGGGGCGCGAGGAGATCACGACCGAGGGCGGCCTCGACGTCGCGGCGCATCGACGCGATCTCGCGGACGCCGTGCGCGAGCTCGCCGCCGCCGGCATCATCACGAGCGTGTTCATCGACGCGGACCTGCGCCAGGTCGAGGCGGCCGCGGCGATCGGCGTCAGCGTCTGCGAGGTCCACACGGGTCCCTACGCGGAGGCGTTCCACGCGAAGGGGCGCGATCCGGAGCGCGCGGCGGTGGTCGCCGAACTCGCGAAGATCCGCGCCGCGGGCGAGGCGATCCGCGCCGCGGGCATGCGCTTCAACGCCGGGCACGCGCTCAACTATTTCAACGTCCAGCCGGTGGCCATGATTCCCGGGGTGCGCGAGCTGCACATCGGCCACGCGATCGTGTCGCGCGCCATGTTCGCCGGCATGCGCGAGGCCGTGCGCGAGATGAAGCGACTGATCCGCGAGGCCGCGGCGCACACGGGATACGCGCGGTGACGCCGCTCGGGCGCGGCCCGGCGATGCTCGGCGTCGAGGGACTCGAGCTTTCCGTCGCCGACCGCGAGCGGCTCGTGCACCCGCTCGTCGGCGGCGTCATCCTGTTCGCCCGCAACTACGCGGAGCCTGTGCAGCTCATTGCGCTCGCTTCGTCGATCCGCGCGCTGCGCGATCCGGCGCTCGCGATCGCGGTCGACCACGAAGGCGGGCGCGTGCAGCGCTTCCGCGCCGGGTTCACCGCGATCCCGCCGATGCGCCTGCTGGGCGAGGGCTGGGACCGGGACGTCGCGCAGGCGGCACGCGAGGCCGCGGCGCTCGGCTCGACGATCGCGCGCGAGTTGCGGCAGCACGGGATCGACTTCAGCTTCACGCCGGTGCTCGACCTCGACCACGGCGCGTCGGGCGTCATCGGCGACCGCGCGTTCCACCGCAACCCCAACGCGGTCGCGCACCTCGCGGCGGCGCTCTGCCGCGGGCTCCGCGACGAGGGGATGGCGTCGGTCGGCAAGCACTTCCCGGGACACGGGCACGTCGCGGCGGACTCGCACACCGACGTGCCGGTCGACGGACGGCCGATGAGCGCGATCGCCGCGGAGGACCTCGTGCCGTTCGCCGCGCTGGTCGGGGCGGGGCTCGAGGCGATCATGCCGGCGCACGTGATCTACCCGGCCGTCGACGCGCGGCCCGCAGGCTATTCGCGCGTCTGGCTGCACGACGTCCTGCGCGGCCGGCTGCGCTTCGACGGCGCGATCTTCTCCGACGACCTCGAGATGGCCGGCGCGCACACCGCCGGCGACATCGTCGCCCGCGCCGAGGCCGCGGTGGAGGCGGGATGCGACATCGTGCTCGCGTGCAACGACTTCGCCGGCGCCGGCGACCTGCTGTCGCGCTGGAGGCCCGCGCCGTCGGCGGACCTCGCACGGCGCTGGGCGCGGATGACTCGCGGGAGGGACGCCGGGTAGGGTCTCCCGGGGAAGGAGCCCGGTTCGCGTGAGCCGCCGGCGCGGCGGTGCGTCACCCACCGGTCCACGACAGGGGCTACCGTTGTGCAGCCATCGACGCGATGTCGACCGCACGCGGGATGACGCCGGACGGCCGCGCTCGATCACACGGCGCCTGCTGAGCCGATCCTGCGCAGGGCGTTGCAGCGGGCTCGCGATGGCGGGACACCGGCGGCGGTGATCGCCGCGCCTGGTCTGTGCCGCACGACAATCCCCAGGGGGATGAAGGCGGCGTCGCGATGCGGACGCGGGCTGCAGGCGTTGCGCTCGCGCCGTGGCACTGGTCCGCCCCGCGCAGCCTCGCCCCCGCACAGGAGCGGCAGGTGTTCCGCGGTGTCGATGGTCGCGATCCGCGGCCGTTCGGAGCGGACGTCGGACCGCGGACGCGCGCCGTCGCCGCCGTGCTGATCGAGCGCAAATGCGGCGTTCGGCCGGGAGTCGCGTCGGTCGGTCCGGCCTCGCCGGGCTTCCGCCCGGATCGCTTCCCCGGCCAATGCGGCTCGAACCGTGCGCCGTCGACCCGCTGGCGCCATGGGGGCATTCCTGTGGATGTCCACCCGGTCCTGCCGGCAGGAAGTGACGGCGTCGCAACCATCAGCGTCTTCCCGTTGGATCGTGGGGACGACGTCCTGGGACGCCACACCTAACGCAGCGGCGCCGGCGCGTCGCCCTTCGTGCGCAGGAACGCGATCAGGTCGGCGCGCACCTTCGCATCCGGGATTCCGGTGAAGTCCATCGCGCGGCCAGGAACGGCGCGCTCGGTGTCGGCGAGGTAATAGTCGAGCGTCGCGACCGTCCATTCGTGGCCGGATCGGCGCATCGCGTCCGAGTAGGCGAAGCCGGCCGACGTGGCCGCCTTGCGGCCGAGCACGTTCCACAGGAGCGGCCCCTTCGAGTGCTTGCCGTCCTTCTCGACGTCGTGGCAGGTCGAGCAGCGGCGCTCGAACGTCCTGGCGCCGGCCGCGGCGTCGGCGCCCGCGACCCGCCCGGCGAGCGCCGGGTCGGGCGGTGGCGCACCGCGGGCGAGCGCGCCGGTCTGTGCCGTGGCGGCGGCGGCGAACGCAAGCCACGCGAGGAGGGCGAGGCGGGCGGCGTTCATGTGGCGGGGCAGACAGGGACTGCGCGTCCGCCTGCTCGCGGCCGGGTCCCGAATTCGGGTCCTCGCCGTCGCGACGACGCGAGAGGACCCGGGAATTCGTCGCGACCGGCGGCCATGGCGGCGTCGACTCGACCTCAATGCGGATGCGGCCAGCGCCCGCCGAGCTTGCGCGTGATGTCCTCGGCGATGTGGGCGACCAGCGGCCCCAGCTGCCTGATGCGCGTATCCGGCAGGCGCGACACCGGTCCGGCGAGCGAGATCGCGCCCAGGACCTCGGCGTGCTCGTCGTAGATCGGGCTTGCGACGCAGCGCGTGCCGATCAGGTGCTCCTCGTCGTCGAACGAGTAGCCGCGCTGCCGGATCACGCGCAGGCTCGCCCACATCGTCTCGGGCGCGGTGATCGTGTTCTCGGTGATGCGCGGTATGCCCTTGACCTTCAGGATGGCCTCGATCTGCTCGTCCGGGAGTGCAGCGAAGATCGCCTTGCCGACGCCGGACGCGTGGAGCGGCACGCGGCTGCCGAGCCGCACGATCGTGCGCATCGTCTCGCGGCACTGGACCTGGTCGATGAACACCGCCTCGGCGCCGTCGAGGATCGCGAGATTCGCGGTCTCGCCCGACTGCTCCATGAGCCGGCGCATGTGCGGGTGGCTCTGCGCCACCCAGTCGCGCGACGCGAGGAAGCTCGAGCCGACGGTGAACGCGTGCAGCCCGACGTACCACAGGCCGAGGTCGCCCGCCTGGTAGGCGTAGCCGCCGCGCTCGAGGGTCGCGAGGAGCCGGTGCGTGGTCGACGGCGGCAGCGCGACGCGGTGCGCGATGTCGGTCAGCGTGAGTCCGCCTTCGGCGCGTGCGAGGCAGTCGAGGATCGAGAGCCCGCGATTGAGGCTCTGGACCTGCGCCGCGCCCTTGGAGTCTTCGGACGGCGTGCGGCCGCGGCGGGGCGGCGGAGCGGAAGGACGGTTGGGCGACATCGGAGGAAGCCTTGGCGTGCATTCTAGGGCCTTTCGCCGGACGGCATCGGCCCGCACCGCGCCGCGGCTCGCCGCCGGCGCACGGTGCGGTGTAAAGTGCGCCCGCTCGCCGCGCGCGGCGCGGCGGGCGCATTCGACCGGCATGGAGGACACGGCATGACCCCGAGACGACCCGCGCCGAGATCGGCGCGAGCCCTGCGCCTGGCCGCGTGCACGGCACTCGCCGTCGCCGCGGCGCTGCCGCTCGCCGCGACGGCGCAGGAAGCGTGCAAGCCGCTCAGGCTGGCGAACCCGTCGGTGAAGCTCGACGAGATCTACAGGATGGCCGAGGAGCGCGCGAAGGCGTGGAAGCCCGACGTCGTCCCTGCGCGCATCTCCAACACGATCCTGGGTCCGCTCAAGCCGGATGGCTCGGCGGAAGCGTGGACGCTGTCGTTCTACTCGCCGTCGGCGAACGCGCACGTGTCGGTCAACACGTTCCGCGGCCAGCTCACGTGCTACGCGCAGGCAGGGAGCGCGGGACGGCTGCCCGACCTCAAGCCCGGGTTCGTGCTCGACGGCGCGAAGCTCTACGCGATCGCGAGACAGCACGGCGAGAAGGCGATCGCCGACGGCTATTCGGTGATGATCGGCACCGCGGCGCGGCCGTCGACCCGGCACGCGAACTGGTACCTCAACTACAGCAAGGCCGACGGCAAGAGCGCGCCGCTCGTCGTGATCCTAGACGCCAACAGCGGGAAGCTCGAGAGCGTGCAGCGGTAGCCGGCAGCGCGGGTACCCGGGCGGGCACTAGCGCCCGCCGGCGCGTTCGATCAGCGCGGCAAGCTCGTGCGACTCCGCGTCGGTGAGGTCGGTGAGCGGGGGGCGCACCGGCCCCGCGCCGTGGCCGACGAGCCGGGCGCCCGCCTTGACGATGCTGACCGCGTAGCCCGCGCCGCGGTTGCGCAACTCGACGTAGGGCAGGAAGAACGTGTCGAGCAGGCGGTTCACGGTCGCCGCGTCCCCGCCGTCGATCGCGCGGTAGAACGCCATCGCGGTGTCGGGCAGGAAGTTGAACACCGCCGACGAGTAGACCGGCACGCCCATCGCCCGGTAGGCGGGCGCGAAGACCTCGGCCGTCGGCAGCCCGCCGAGGTAGGCGAAGCGATCGCCCAGGCGCCGACGGATTGCCATCATCAGCTCGATGTCGCCGATGCCATCCTTGAAGCCCACGAGGTTGGAGCATTCGTCGGCGAGGCGCTCGAGCGCGGCGGGACCGAGGCGGCACGCGCCGCGGTTGTAGACGATCACGCCGATGCCCACCGCGCGGCACACGGCGCGAACGTGCGCGGCGACGCCGGCCTGGCTCGCCTCGGTGAGGTAGTGCGGCAGGAGCAGGATGCCGCTCGCGCCGGCGGCTTCGGCCGAGCGGGCGAAGTCGACGGCGAGCGCGTGACCGGCTCCTGCGCCGGCGATGATCGGGACCCTGCCCGCGCAGGTGCGTGTCGCGACCTCGACCACGCGGCGGTACTCGGCCGGCGCCAGCGAGAAGAATTCGCCGGTGCCGCCCGCCGCGAAGAGGGCGGTGGCGCCGAAGGGCGTCAGCCACGCGAGCCGGCGCGCGTAGCCGTCCGCGTCGAACGCCAGGTCCGGCGTGAAGTCGGTCAGCGGGAAGGAGAGCAGGCCGTGGCCGATCGTCGTCTTGAGGTCGGAGGGGTCCATGTCAGGTCAGTGTCACTTGTATGATGTCATACAAGCAGCCATTCGATTCGACCGGGCTGCCGCCCATCTCAATTGTCGGTCTCCTGCACGGCGCGCAGACGTTCGCGGCTGTTCGACAGGTGCGTGCGCATCGCCGCGCGTGCGGCATCGGAATCGCCCCGCTCGATGGCGCGGTAGACGTCGCGGTGCTCGCGGTTGACCTGCGCCAGGTATTCGGCCCGGTCGAGTCGCGCGACCGCCGCGCTGTCGATGCGCGTGCGCGGGATGATCGCCCTCCCGAGGTGACGGATCAGGTCCGGGAAGAAATGGTTGCCCGACGCCTCGGCGACGCACAGGTGGAACGCGAAGTCCGGGTCCGCGGCGTCGCCGCCCGCGTCGGCGGCGCGCGCGATCGCGTCGAGCAACTCGTCCATGCGGCCAACCTGCGCCCCGGTGCGGCGCTTCGCCGCGAGCGCCGCCGCCTCGGTCTCGAGGCTGATGCGCAGTTCCAGCAGCGCGAGCACCTCGCCCAGCGTGGCGTGGTCGACATTGGCCACCGGGAAGCCGGCCGCGTCCGGGACGCGCTCGCGCGCGAACGTCCCGATTCCCCGGCGCGTCGCCACCAGGTTGCGGGCCCGCAGCTGCGACATCGCCTCGCGCACGACGGTGCGGCTGACGCCGTACTGGTCGACGAGCTCGCCCTCGCTCGGCAGCTTCGCGCCGGGGGCGATCTCCCCCGAGGCGATGCGGGCGCGCAGCGCGGCGACCACGGTTTCGGTCAGGTTCAGCGCGTCGATCGTCGGTGCGACCGGCATTGCCGTCCTCCGGAAAAGGTGCCACGCGCCCGCGCGCCGAGCATTGACAGCGCGGATGGGTCGAATGATAGACTGCCTGTACGACATCATACAAGTCCGGGCATGCCATGACCGACGTTGCCGGCCGTCCGTTCCGACGGCTGCTCCTCACCGGGGCTTCCGGGGGCCTGGGGCGCGTTCTCCGACCCTACCTGCGCGGACTGTGCGACACGCTGCGCGCCTCCGACCTCGTCGCGCCGCCGGACGCCGGGGCCGGCGAGGAGTGCATCGGGTGCGACGTCGGCGACCGGCCCGCCGTGATGGATCTGGTGCGCGGCGTCGACGCGATCGCGCATTTCGGCGGCGAGTCGGTCGAGAACACGTTCGACCGCATCCTGCACGCGAACCTGCTCGGCACGTTCAACGTCTACGAGGCCGCCCGCAGGCACGGCGTCAAGCGCATCGTCTACGCGAGCTCCGGGCAGGTGACCGGCTTCTATCCGACCGACGTCGTCGTCGATCCGTCGATGCCGGTCCGGCCGTCCTCGCTCTACGGGGTGTCCAAGGCGTTCGGCGAAAACCTGTCGCGGCTCTTCTTCGACCGCTACGGCATCGAGACCGTGTGCCTGCGCATCGCGATGGCGTTTCCCGAGCCGACGACGCACCGCATGCTGCGCTCCTACCTCTCGTACCGCGACCTGTGCGAGCTGGTGCACCGCGGACTCGTCGCGCCCGGCGTCGGTCACGCGATCGTCTACGGCGTGTCGGCCAACCGCGACCTGCTGTGGCGCAACCCGGATGCCGCGAGGATCGGGTGGACGCCGCGCGACAGCTCGGAGCCGTTTCGCGCCGGCGTCGAGGCGCGCCAGCCGGTGCCCGACCCGGACGACGTGCAGAACCGCTTCCACGGCGGCAGGTTCACGCAGGACGGCCCGTTCGAGGACCGGGCGACATGAATGACGGGAGCCCGTCTGTCCGGGGCGCGCCGCGCGCGGCGGCCGGCGCATGGCACCTCGCGCGATGAGCGCCGCGCCCGCGCTCGAGGTCGTGGCCCGCACCGCGAACGAGGTCGGCGAGTCGCCGGTCTGGCACGCCGCCGAGCGGGCCGTGTACTGGACCGACATTCCGGCGTGCACCGTCCATCGTCTCGACGTCTCGACCGGCGCGCACCGCCACTGGATGGTCGACGACATGGTCGGCTGCCTCGCGGTCGCGGCAGACGGCGACCTGATCGCGGGAACCGGGCGCGGCGTCGCGAGGTTCCGCTGCGGCGACGGGCCTGCCGCGACGCTCGAGCGGGTTGCCGACGTCGCGCACCCGCGCGAGGGCATGCGCGCCAACGACGGCCGCTGCGACCGCCAGGGCCGCTTCTGGTTCGGCACGATGCTGATGGACATGGCCGCCGGCGCGAACGTCGGCGGCCTGTACGTGCACGAGCACGGGCGCGGGCTCGCCGGTCCGGTCGTGCGCGGCCTGGTCGTGCAGAACGGCCTCGCGTTCAGCCCCGACGGCAGGACGATGTACCTGTCGGATTCGCACCCGTCGGTCCGGCAGATCTGGGCGTACGACTTCGATCCGGACAGCGGCACGCCGTCGAACCGCCGCACGTTCGTCGACATGAACCGCCATCCGGGACGCCCGGACGGCGCCGCGATCGACGAGACCGGCGCGTACTGGTGCTGCGCGAACGACGGCGGGTCGATCCACCGGTTCGCGCCGGACGGGCGCCTGCTCACGAGCATCCCGCTGCCGGTGTCGAAGCCGTCGATGGCGGCGTTCGGCGGCGACGCCCTCGAGTGGCTGTACATCACGTCGATCCGCCCGCCGGCGCCCCGCGGCGCCTCCGAGCCGCTCGCCGGAACGCTTCTCGCGTTTCGCCCGGGCATTCACGGCGTCGCCGAGACGCCCTATGCTTGCAAGCCAGAAGGGGTTTGCCCCCTCGTCCCGTGCCGGCCCGCGCCGGTTTCCTGACCAGCAAGGAGGAGTCATGCACCACAGCCGTCGCAGGTTCGTAGGATCCGCCGCAGCGGTCGCGGCGAGCGCTGCGCTGGGGCCGGCGCTGCCGGCGTTCGCGCAGGACAAGGTGGTGTGGAAGGCTTCCGACGTCCACCCGCTCGGCTACCCGACGGTCGAGGCGATCGTCCGGATGGGCAAGAAGCTCGAGGCCCGCACCAACGGCCGCATCTCGATCCAGATGTTCCCGCAGATGCAGCTCGGCGGCGAGAAGGAGATGATCGAGCAGGCCCAGGTCGGCGCGCTGCAGATCGCGCGCATCTCGGTGGGCGCGATGGGGCCGGTCGTCGACGAGCTCAACGTGTTCAACATGCCGTTCATCTTCCGCGACGAGGCGCACATGCGGAAGGTGATCGACGGCCCGATCGGCGTCGACCTGCTCGCGAAGGTCTCGGCCTCGAGCGCGCGCCTGATCGCCCTCGGCTGGATGGACGCCGGCACGCGCAACGTCTACGCGAACAAGCCGGTCACGAGACCCGCCGACCTGAAGGGCATGAAGGTCCGGATGATGGGCAACCCGATCTTCGTCGAGACGATGAACGCGATGGGCGGGAGCGGCGTCGCGATGGGCTTCAACGAGCTCTACAGCGCATTGCAGACCGGCGTCGTCGACGGCGCCGAGAACAACCCGCCGACGCTGCTCGCGCAGAATCACTACCAGGTGAGCAAGGTGTACAGCCTGACCGGTCACCTGATCATCCCCGAGATCTTCGTCTTCTCGAAGCGCACGTGGGACGGCCTCTCGCCGGCGGACCAGGCGATGGTGCGGACGCTTTCGCGCGAGGCGCAGATCGAGCAGCGGCAGCTCTGGGACGCCTACACCGGCGAGGCGGTGACCAAGCTCAAGGCCGCGGGCGTGCAGTTCGTCGAGGCGGACAGGAAGGCCTTCTACGCCGCGACGCAGCCGATCCGCGACAAGTACGGCGCCAAGTACGCGGCGCTGCTGAAGCAGATCGAGCAGACCACCTAGACGGGCCCTCCCGCCCGGCGTCGAGGGAGGCGCGCGGATCCGCCGCGGTCCGCGCGCCCCCGGTTTCCCGGAGTCCCGCCGTGAACGCCAAGCTGCGATACCAGCAGGCGATGGAGAAGCTGTACCTCGCCTGCATCGTCGTCTCGGGCACCGCGCTCGTCATGATCACGCTGATGATCCCGCTCGGCGTGTTCATGCGCTACGTGATGAACAGGCCGATCGGCTGGCCAGAGCCGGCCGCGATCATCCTGATGATCGTGTTCTCGTTCATCGGCGGCGCGGCGGTGTACCGGGCCAACGTCCACATCGCGGTGGTGGCGCTCATGAACGCCGTACGGCCCGGGCTGCGCACGGCGATGCAGTGGGGCGTGAGCGCGTGCATGGCGGCGACGGCGCTGTTCATGCTGGTTTGGGGCGCCGAGCTGTGCTGGATCGTGCGCACTTCGACGATGGCGGAGTTCCCCGGCGTGTCACAGGGGCTCGTGTACCTGCCGATCCCGGTCGCCGGCCTGCTCACGCTGCTGTTCCTCTTCGAGCGTCTGTGGGTGGGCGATCCGCCGCCGACCTCGGTCATGTATCGCGACCAGCCCACGGAGCTCGAGTAGCCATGGATGCGCTCGTGCTCCTCGGCTCGTTCACGATCCTGTGCGCACTGGGCGTCCCGGTGGCCTATGCGCTCGGGCTCGGCGCGATCGCCGGCGCGTTGTGGATCGACATCCCGCTCGAGGCGGTGATGCTCAAGATCAGCGACGGCACCGATGACTTCGCGCTGCTCGCCATCCCGTTCTTCGTGCTTGCCGGCGGCATCATGGCCGAAGGCGGCATGGCAACGCGTCTCATCAACCTGGCGCGCGTGTTCGTCGGCGCGATCCGCGGCGGGCTCGCGCTCGTGAACGTGCTGGCGAGCACGCTGTTCGGCGCGATCTCGGGCTCGTCGGTCGCCGACACCGCGTCGATCGGCTCGGTGATGATCCCGCAGATGGTCAAGGCGGGCTTTCCGCGGGTGTTCGCAACCAATGTGACGATCTGCGGCTCGGTTCAGGCGCTCATGATCCCGCCGTCGCACAACGCGGTGATCTACTCGATCGCGGCCGGTGGCACCGTTTCGGTCGCGCACCTGTTCCTCGCGGGGGTGTTCCCAGGGCTCCTGTTCGGACTGTGCCTGATCGGGCTCGTGCTCCTCACGTCGTATCGCCGCGGCTACCCGAAGGGTGACCCGATCGCCTGGAAGGACGTGCCGCGTATCGCGGGCCAGGCGCTGTGGGGGCTCGGCACCGTCGTCATCATCATGGGCGGGATCCTGTCCGGCGTGTTCACGGCGACCGAGTCGGCCGCGGTGGCTTGCGTCTACGCGTTCCTGGTGACGTTCCTCGTCTACCGCGACTACCAGTGGCGCGAGTTGCCGGTCCTGGTGCATCGCGTCGTCAAGACCGTCGCGATGGTGATGATGCTGATCGGCTTTTCGGTGGCGTTCGGCTACCTGATGGCGCTGATGCAGATTCCGGCGAAGATGACGCAGTTCTTCCTGGGCGTCTCGGACAACAAGTACGTGTTCCTGCTGCTCGTGAACATCCTGCTGCTGGTCCTCGGAATCTTCATGGACCTCGCGCCGATGCTGCTGATTTGCACGCCGATCTTCATGCCGGTGATCCTGAAGCTCGGGATCGACCCGGTGCACTTCGGCATGATCATGATCCTGAACCTCGGCATCGGGCTCATCACTCCACCGGTGGGGCCGACGCTGTTCGTCGGCTGCGCGATCGGCAAGGTCACGATGGAGGAGGTGAGCAAGGAGCTGTGGCCGTTCTACGGCGCGATGTGCATGGCGCTCCTGCTCGTCACCTACATCCCGGCGATCTCGCTGTGGCTTCCCGGTCTCATGAAATGAGCCTGGGATTGACTACGGGGTCAGAGCGAATGCTCTGCCCCCGGTCGGGAAATCAGGCGGGAGGCTCGAGATGCGGCGTGACCGCGAACGCCTCGCCCGCGATGTCGACGACGTAGCGCGCGGCGAGGATCGCCTGGTCGGTGAGCGGCTCGTCGGCGCGCGCGTAGCCCATCGCGACGGCGCGGCCGAGCTTGCGGCTGTAGCCCGCGCTGGTGAGCTCGCCGATGCTGCGGCCGTCCATCAGCACCGGCTCGCCGCCCCACGGGAAGGCGCGCGCGTCGTCGAACGTGAAGACGACCAGCCGCTTGCGCACGCCGCCGTCGCGCTGCCGCAGCAGCGCCTCGCGCCCGATGAACGCGGACGGCTTGTCCAGCTTCACCGCGTAGCCCAGGCCGGCTTCCCACGGCGTCTCGTCGGGCGAGAGCTCCGCGCCCCAGGCGCGCCGGCCGGCCTCGATGCGCAGCGCGTCGATCGTGTAGTAGCCGGCGTCCTTCAGGCCGAAGCGCGCGCCCGCGTCCGCGAGCGCGTCGTAGAGCGTCGCGCACTGCTCGACCGGCACGTGAAGCTCGTAGCCGGGGCCGCCGACATAGCTCATGCGCGCCGCGCGCACGCGGGCGTAGCCGACGTCGATCGTCGCCACGCGCGAGAACGGCAGCGCGTCGCGGCCGAGCCGGTCCGGCGACAGCGACTCGAGCAGCGCCTGCGCCTTCGGGCCCATCACCGAGATCACCGACCACGCGCCGGTGACGTCGACGAGCGATGCGTGCTCGTCGGGGCCGATGTGCCGCTCGGTCCACGCAAAGTCGCGCGTCGCCTGCGCCGAGCCGGTAAGGATGAAGAACTCGCGCTCGGCGACGCGCAGCACGGTGAGGTCGCTCTCGAAGCCGCCGCGTTCGTTGAGCATCGCCGTGTAGACCAGCCGGCCGGGCGCGACGTCGACCTCGTTCGCGCACAGGCGCTGCAGCACGGCGATCGCGTCGCGGCCCTTGAGCACGAATTTCGCGAACGACGTCTGATCGAACACGACCGCGTCCTCGCGGCAGGCTCGCTGCTCCTCGAGCACCCATGGCAGCCACGCCGGCGTTTCCAGCGTCGGCGCGGGCTCGCGCTCGCCCGCGGGCAGGAAATAGTTGGCGCGCTCCCAGCCGAGCTTGCTGCCGAACGCCGCGCCTTTCGCGGCGAGGCGGTCGTACAGCGGCGAGCGGCGCAGCGGGCGCACGGTCTTCAGTTCCTCGCGCGGCCAGCGCATCGCGTAATGCAGTCCCAGCGACTCGACCGTGCGGTCGGCGAGGTGGCGGCGGTTCGCGTGGAACGGCGCGAAGCGGCGGATGTCGACGTCCCACAGGTCGAGCGGCGCCTCGCCGTCGACGATCCACTGCGCGACGAGCTTGCCCGCGCCGCCCGAGTTCGCGATGCCGGCCGAGTTGAATCCGGCGCAGACGAAGTAGCCGGCGAGCGAAGGTGCCTCGCCCAGGATGAAGTTGCCGTCGCCGGTGAAGCTCTCAGGGCCGTTCAGGAGCATCTTCACCTGCGCCGTCTCGAGGCACGGCGCGCGGTGGATCGCGTTCTTCATCAGGATCTCGAACTGGTCCCAGTCCTCGGGAAGCAGCTGGAACTCGAACCCGTCGGGAATCGGGTCGACCGTCCACGGCTTCGCGACCGGCTCGAAGCCGCCCATCACGAGGCCGCCCACTTCCTCCTTGAAGTAGATGTAGCCGTCGGGATCGCGAATCACCGGCAGGTCGGGCGTCACGCCTGCGATCGGCCCGGTGACGATGTAGAAGTGCTCGGCGGCGTAGAGCGGCACGTCGACGCCCGCGAGCGCGCCGAACGCGCGCGCCCACTGGCCCGCGCAGTTGACGACGACGTCGCAGTCGATCGCCTGCCGCTCGCCGTCGACGACGAGGTCGACGCCCACGACCCGGCCCGCTCGGGCGCGGACGCCGGTCACACGCGCGCCCTCGACGATGCGCGCGCCGCCCGCGCGCGCGCCGCGCGCGAGCGATTGCGTCAGGTCGGTGGGATTGGCCTTGCCGTCGCCCGGGATCCACACGGCGCCGGCGAGGTCGTCGGTGCGCAGGATCGGCGCGATGCCGGCGGCCTCGGCGGGCGTGACGAACTCGAACGCGATGCCGAAGCTCTTCGCCCGCGCCATCTGGCGGCGGAAGAGCTTGAGCCGCTCCGGCGTTTTCGCGACGTTGAGCGAGCCGCACGGCCTCCAGCCGGTCGCGAGGCCGGTTTCCTGCTCGAGCGTCGAGTACAGCTCGATGCCGTAGCGGCTCATGCGCGTCGCATTGCGGGTGGCGCGGTACTGCCCGACGAGTCCCGCGGCGTGCCAGGTGGTGCCGCAGGTGAGCTTGCCCTGCTCGACGACGACGACGTCGCGCCAGCCGAGCTTCGTCAGGTGATAGGCGGTCGAGCAGCCGGCGATACCGCCGCCGACGACGACGGCGCGGGCATGGGACGGAAGGGACATGGCGTGGGAACGTAAGGGGTGATCGGGGCGTCAGCCCGGAGCGTGAGCCGGGGGCCGGCGCGACGCATTGCGTGGAGCTCGAACGACCGTCGGCGAGCCTCGGTCGTCCTCCTGCGTGCGTGGGACGCGGACGGCGGCGGTGCACCGACGCTTCGCCTGTCGCCGAGTTCCCATCGCCATCCTTCAGAGCCTCAACGCCGCCACGCCCGCCACCACCGCGGCGGCGCCGGCGATGCGCGGCCACCCGAAGCCCTCCTTGAGCACGAGCGCCCCGATCGCAGCCGCGAACAGGACCGACACCTCGCGCAAGGCCGCGACGACGGCCACCGGAGCGCGCGTCATCGCCCATAGCGCGATCCCGTAGGCGGCCAGGCTGGCGGCCCCGCCGGCGATGCCGCGCCTCCAGCGCGCGCCGACGTAGTCGAACGCGTGCCGTCCGCGCGTCCACCGGATCCACGCGAGGTAGGGCAGCCCTTCGAGGAAGATGAGCCAGCAGACGTAGCTCGCCGCGTTGCCCGACGCGCGCGTCCCGGCGCCGTCGACGAGCGTGTAGACCGCGATGATCGCCGCGTTCGCGAGCGCCCAGCCCGCGGCGGCGGGCGTGTGGCGGCCGCTCGCATACCACGCGATGACGAGGATTCCGAGCGAGATCAGCGCGATGCCGGCAAGCATCGCGCCGGTCGGGTGCTCGCCCAGGAACACGACGCCGAGCAACGTGACGATAAGCGGCGCGACACCGCGCATGAGCGGGTAGGCGAACGACAGGTCGCCCCTGCGGTAGGCCCCCGCGAGCGTGATGTAGTAGGCGAAGTGGATCACCGCCGACAGCGCCATGAACGGCCATGCCACGCTCGGCGGGAACGGGACGAACGGCAGGAACACGAGCGCGACGACGGACGAACCGGCGACGATCAACGCCGTGTCGAGCAGCGGTTCGCCCGCCGCGGACTTGAGCATCGCGTTCCACAGCGCGTGCAGGAAGCCCGCGCCGAGCACGGCGAGGGTGACAGGCAGCGTGATCTCGCCGGGCGGCGTCATCGGACGCCGGCGCGAGCGTCCGCATTCGGCACGCGCGCGCGCCGCGGCGGTGGGGCGTCCGCTTCCATCGAAAAGGGCTACGCGGGTCTCGGCTTGCCCTTGGGCCAGCGCCGGCCGCGCTCGCCCTTCCGGTCGGCGTCCGCCTCCGGCGCCGGCTCGACAGGACGGAGCCGGGTATGCGCGAGCACGCCGGCCTGCTCGAGGATCGGGTAGGCGATCGAGCAGACGTGCGAGTTGATGCGCTTCATGTCGGAAATGAGGTCGAGGTGCAGCGACGAGGTCTCGATGCTCTCGACCGTGTTGCCGGCGAGCCGCCCGAGGTGCGAGTCGGCGTACGCGCGCTCGAGGTCGCGGAACAGCACCTTCTGCGCGAGCAGCTCCTGCGCGCTCTTGAGGTCACCGTGCAGGAACACGCCCATGCCGAGCCGGAGGTTCGCGACCAGGCGCGCGTGCAGGTCGCAGATCTCGGCCATCCCCGCGTCGGAGAAGTTGCGTCCCTTGTCGATCTTCTTGTCCTCGATGTCGGACAGGATGCGCTCGATGATGTCGCCGACCTGCTCGAGGTTGATCGTGAACGACACGATGTCGGCCCAGCGGCGGCCCTCGCGCTCCTCGAGCGCCTCGCGCGAGATCTGCGTCAGGTAGAGCTTGACGGCCGTGTAGAGCGAGTCGACGGTGTCGTCCATGTCGCGCAGCTTGCGGGCCAGCGCGCGGTCGTTGGATTTCAGGACCGTGAGCATGCCGGTCAGCATCTGCTCGACGGTGTCGCCGATGCGGATCGCCTCGCGCGCCGCGTTGGAGATCGCGAGCGGCGGCGTGTCGAGGGCGGACGGGTCGAGGTGCCGCGGCTTCGCCGGGTCGTCGGCGATCGCCTGCGTGGGCAGCAGCCGTTCGGCGACGCGCGCGATCCTCTCGGTCC
The DNA here is from genome assembly GCA_905339295.1 of Burkholderiales bacterium. Lineage (GTDB taxonomy): Bacteria > Pseudomonadota > Gammaproteobacteria > Burkholderiales > Casimicrobiaceae > VBCG01. The sequence continues at coordinate 13,288 of CAJPFI010000010.1, read as the reverse complement.
AGAACAGGAACAGCAGCGCGATGCCGAGGTTGAACAGCAGGTGGAACGCGACCACCTCGTGGCCCGCGTCGAGCGCCATCGACGCGACGAGGCCGAGCAGCGGATCGACGAGCGGGATCGCGATGACGCAGCCGATGAGCTTGAACAGGAAGTTGCCCAGCGTCACGCGGCGCGCCTCGGGCGGCGAGCGAAGCGTCGAGAGCATGCCGAGCATGCCGCTGCCGAGGTTGGCGCCGAGCACGAGGCCGAGCGCGACCGGCGGCGAGATCACGCCGAGCTGCGCGAGCGCCGCGACCAGCAGGACGACGGCGAGGCTCGAATAGCACAGGATCGTGACCAGCGCCGCGACGAGCACGTCGAGCAGCACGTCGCCGGTGAGCGAGGCGAACAGGACCTTCACGCCCGCGGCGTCGACGATCGGGCGGGCCGCGCCGCGGATCCACTGCAGCGCGAAGATGATGAGCCCCAGGCCGATCAGGATGCGTCCGAAGCGGCCGACCGGCGTCGACTGGCGCGACAGGAACATCACGACGCCGGTGAAGATCAGCAACGGCGCGATCCACGAGAGGTCGAACGACAGCACGACGGTGACGATCGACGTCCCGACGTCGGCGCCCAGCATCACGGCGAGCGCGCTCGCGGTCGTGACGAGGCCCTGTCCGGCGAACGCCGCGACGATGAGCGCGGTCGCGGTGGAGCTCTGGATCAGCCCGGTCACGCCGACGCCGGCGGCGAACGCGGCCAGGCGGTTGCGGCTGACGCTCCTGCGCAGGATGCGCCGCAGGTCGCTGCCGTACAGCCGCAGAATGCCGGTGCGCACGATGTGCGTGCCCCAGACCAGCAGCGACACGCCGGCGAGCAGGTTGAGCAGCGTCTGCACGCGGTCAGGCGTCCGGGCGCGCCGCCACGTCGGCGAGCGCGGCGTCGAGGATGTCGAAGGCGCGGTCCAGGTCCGCGTCCGCGATGACGAGCGGCGGCGAGAGCGTGATCACGTTGCCCTGGCCGATCTTGAACGAGAGACCGCGGGCGAGGCAACCGTACATGACGCGCTCGGCCTCGCGGCGGGCCGGCGAGCCGTCGGGCTTCACGAGCTCGAGGCCCAGCAGCAGGCCGACGCCGCGCACGTCGCCGACCAGCGCGTGGCGCCGCGCGAGATCGCGCATCCGGCCGAGCGCGTGCGCGCCCAGCCGGTCCGCGCGCTCGAGCAGGCGCTCGTCCTCGATGACGTCGAGCGTCGCGAGCGCGGCGGCGCAGCCGACCGGGCTCTTCTCGTGCGTGTAGTGGCCGAGCGCGCGGTCGCCCGCGACGTCGAGGTCCGCGCGCGCGATCAGCGCGGCCATCGGGAACACGGCGCCGCCCAGCCCCTTGCCCAGCACGACCATGTCGGGAACGATGCCGTAGCGCTCGAACGCGAACATCGTGCCGGTGCGGCCGAGCCCGATCGGCACCTCGTCGAGGATCAGCAGCGCGCCGTGGCGGTCGCAGGCGTCGCGCAGCGAGCGGTAGTAGGTGGCCGGCGGGACCTGGACGTCGGTGCAGCGCACGGTCTCGACGATCACCGCCGCGACGTCCTCCTCCTTGCCGAGCACGTAGTCGACGTAGTCGGCGCAGCGGGCGTCGCAGGTGCCGCCGCAGCCGAAGCGGCAGGCATGCGGGTCGCACGGCGGCACGTGCTCGGCGCCGGGCATCAGCGGCCCCATGTCGCGCCGGAACACCGCCTCGCCGCCGATCGAAATCGCGTCGAGCGACGCGCCGTGGAACGAGTCCCACATCGAGATCGTCTTGTGCCGGCCGGTCGCCACGCGCGCGAGCTTGAGCGCCATGCCGATGGCCAGCGCGCCGCCCGGCGCGAGCAGCACCTTGCGCAGCGGGTCGGGCGCGAGCGCGCCGAGGCGCTCGGCCAGTTCGACCGCGGGCCCGTTGGTGAAGCGGCGCGGCGAGAACGGCAGCGCGTCGAGCTGATGCTTGACGGCGTCGATCACGCGCGGATGACGGTAGCCGACCTGATGGACGTTGTTGCCGTGGAAATCCATGAACCGGCGCCCGTCGGCGTCGGTGAGCCAGATCCCCTCGGCGCCGACCAGCGCGTCGAAGCAGGGCGTCGACAGCGACTGGTGCAGGTAGGCGGCGGCGTCGCGGTCGAGCAGGGCGCGCGTGCGTCCGCGCACGTGGTCGCGCTCCCACGCGCGCCGCAGCGGCGAGAGATTGACGTCGCCTTCGGCGGCGGGGTCAGACCCTGCCCGGACCACGGGATTCGGGGCCGGAACAGCGTCCGACCCCGGCGTCGTCCTCACCACGGCAGCGAGTACGTCTTGACGTTGGTAAAGCTCTTCATCGCCTCCTGCACGCCTTCCTTGTAGCCCAGCCCCGAGTCCTTGATGCCGCCGAACGGCGTCAGCTCGAGCCGGTAACCCGGGACCTCGCGCACGTTGACCGTCCCGACGTCGAGCTCGCGCACGAAGCGGGTGATGTAGTCCAGCCGGTTGGTGCAGACCGCCGAGGATAGCCCGTACGCGGTCCCGTTGGAGATCGCGATCGCATGGCCGATGTCCCGGAACCGGATCACCGGCGACACCGGGCCGAACGTCTCCGTTCTCACCACGTCCATCGCCGGATCGACGCGATCGAGCACGGTCGGCGAGTACAGCGCGCCGCGCCGCTCGTTTCCGACCAGGAGCCGAGCCCCGCGCGACACCGCGTCGTTCACCTTCGCCTCGAAGCCCTTCGCCGCCGCCTCGTCGATCACCGTCCCCATCTCGAGCGAGTCGTCCATCGGGTCGCCGTAGCTCCAGGCCCGCGTCTTCGCCACCAGCCGCTCGACGAAGGCGTCCGCCACCTGCTCGTGCACCAGCATCCGCTTGACCGCCGTGCAGCGCTGCCCGGAGTTCCTGTAGCTCCCCGCGGCCGCCAGGCTCGCGGCCTCGTCGAGGTCCGCGTCCTCCATCACGATGATCGGGTCGTTGCCTCCCAGCTCGAGCACCTGGCGCTTGTAGACCGCCTTCTGCGCGATCAGCTTGCCGACCGGCACGCCGCCGGTGAACGTGACGAGGTCGATGTCCGCGTTCACCAGCATCTCGTCGGCGATCTCGCGCGGGTCGCCGGTCACGACCTGGAACATCTCCGGCGGCAGCCCGGCCTCGTGGAGGATGTCGGCCAGCACGATCGCCGAGAGCGGCGTCTTCTCGGTCGGCTTGAGCACCATCCGGTTGTTGGTCGCGATCGACGGGGCGACCTTGTGCGCGACCTGGTTCAGCGGATGGTTGAACGGCGTGATCGCGCTGATCGCGCCCGCCAGCGGCTCGCGCAGCGTGTAGACCTTGCGCGACTTGCCGTGCGGCGTCAGGTCGCACGAGAACACCTGCCCGTCGTCCTGCAGCGCGGCGTTGCCCGCGAACGTGAACACGTCGCAGGCGCGCCCCACCTCGTAGCGCGAGTCCTTCTTGCCGATCCCGCACTCCGCCGTGATCAGGTCGGAGATCGCCTCGGCGCGCGAGCGGATCAGCTCGGCCGTGCGCCGGCAGATCTCGTAGCGCTGGTAGCGCGTCAGCGCCGGCCGGTACGCCTTCGCGATCGCGAACGCGCGGCGGATCTCCTCCGCGGTCGCCTTCGGCACCGTGCCGACCACCGCGCCGGTGTACGGATTGCGCACCTCGATCACGCGCGGGCCGCCCACGCGCTCGCCGCCGATGCGCATCTTCTCGTGCAGGACATGGCCGGCACGGACGCCGGCGAGATCGGTCATCGTGTTCATCGGGGCGTCATCCGAGCCGGTTGAGCGCGAGGTCGAACGCGTCGAAATTGCGCCAGCGACGCACGGGCAGGTCGTGGGCGGGCCGGTTCGCGATCAGCGGCACCTGCTGCTCCGACACGCCGCCGTGCGAGCGCAGCGGCGCGTCGAGGCCGGAGAGGTCGTGGCGCCCGCGGCTCGTCCCGAGCGTCCACAGGCGCTCCGCGACCACCACGATGTCGCCCACCCGGTCCGGGGGGAGTTCGAATCGCCGGCACGCGTCGTCGCGACCCAGGACGAGATCGATGCCCGGCACCGAGCGCAGCCGCACCTCCGCGTCGCCGACGGTCTCCTGCGGCAGGTAGATCGTGGCGAACGAGCCCAGCGCGCCATGGTGGACCACATACGGGTCGGTGATCGGCAGGATCACGCGAGCGGCCGCCGGACCGTACCAGTGGTCGGCGAGGTCCTGCAGGAACACGATGTTGGGGCGGCCGAACGCATCGGTCTTCGCGTTCATCCCGTGGTCGGCGGTGACGACGACGGTCGCGCCGAGCCGGTCGAGCGTGGCCAGGTAACCGTCCATCATCGCGATGAACGCGTTCGCGCCGGGCGTGCCGGGCGCGTGCTTGTGCTGGACGTAGTCGGTCGTCGACAGGTACATGAGGTCGGGACGCTCGCGCTCGAGCAGCGCCACGCCCGCGGCGAACACGAATTCGGAGAGCGCGGCGCTGTAGACCGACGGCAGCGGCATGCCGGTCAGGCTCATCGCGTCGGCGATCCCGTTGTCCGCGGCCGTGGCCTTGTCGGCTTTCTCGGACGAGAAGCAGATGCCCCTGAGCTTGTTGCCCAGCAGCGCGCGGAGCTTGTCCTTGGCGGTGACCACCGCGACTTTCGCGCCGGCGTCCGCGAACGCCGCGAGCAGCGTTCCGCCGCGCAGGTAGCGCGGGTCGTTCATCATCACCTCGGCCTGCGCGTCGCGGTCCCAGAAGTAGTTGCCGCAGATCCCGTGCACCGAGGGCGGCGCGCCGGTGACGATCGACAGGTTGTTCGGGTTGGTGAAGGACGGCACGACGCAATCGGCGGTGACGCATGTGCCGCGATCGGGGAGGCTCGCGAACCACGGCGCGGCGCCGGCGCGGATCGCGAGGTTGATGTAGTCGGGTTCGCAGCCGTCGACGCAGACGATGACGGTGGGGTTCCCGGGCGATTGGTAGCTGCGGCCGTGGAGCGTGACGTTGGGCATCGTGGGCGATCGGGTCAGGCGGACCGGCGGGTCCTGCGGGGCTTGGGGGAGGGGAGCGGCGTTCCGGTCTTGCGGTGCATGCGCTCGCGGCTCGCGATCACGTGATCGTGCAGCAGCCTGCCGGCGGCCGCCGCCTGGCCGGCGGCGATGCAGTCGACGATCGCGCGATGCTCCCGCAGCGACATCGACGGGATGCCGGTCTGGTCGAGCGTGGTGCGGCGGTAGAGCGAAAGTTCGTTCACGAGGCGCCGGTAGAGCGCCAGCAGCTTGGCGTTGGCGGCGAGCTCGACGAGACGGTCGTGAAACGCGAGGTTCGCCTCGTGATAGGCGTCGAGGTCGCCGCGTCCGACCGCGCGCTCCATGCCGTCCAGGCGCCCGCGCAGGTCGGCGACGTCTGCGGGCCTCGCGTTCTGCGCCGCGCGCCGGCCCGCGTAGTCGTCCAGCACGGCGCGCAGCTCGTAGATGTCGTCGGCCTCGGCGATGCCGACCTGGCGCACGAACACCCCGCGGTTCTTCTCGAGACGCACGAGGCCCGCCGCCTCAAGCGCGCGGAAAGCCTCCCGCACGGGCCCGCGCGAGACGCCGAGCATCTCGGCGACCGACTCCTCGTTGAGCTTGGCGCCCACGGCGAGCTCGCCCGCCAGGATCATCCGCTCGAGCTCGCGCTGCACCAGCATCGGCAGCGAGCTCGAGCGCAGGAGCGCGATGCCGTCGGCCGCGCCGGCGGCGGGCCGCGGTGGCGTGCGCGTCGGCAACCGGGGCTCCGGCGTCGGCCGGGCGGTCGGTCGGGGGACCGCGGGAGCGGGAGGCCTGGCCATGTTGCGTATTGGACTTCCCAGGGTGTAGATTGTCAACAATCTGCAATCGCGCCGGTCCCGACTTGCGGCGCGGGTCGGGAGCGGCGACGACGGGCGCGACGGGCGGACGCCGGGCCCGTCCGGGTCGCGAGGCCGAGCGTTGCCGTACCGCACACCACCGCGTAGCATCCGCGCCAATCGACCCGAACCGCCGCGACCACGCCACGTCTCACCTCACTGAAGGAGCCCCCCGATGACCGTCGACCGACCCACTCGCCGGCTGTTCGCCGCGCTCGCCGCCTCGGCATTCGCCGTGTCCGGCGCCGCCGTCGCGCAGAAGACGCAGCTCACCGTCTACACGGCGCTCGAAACCGACCAGCTCAAGGCCTACCAGGAAGGCTTCAACAAGGTGCACCCCGACGTCGAGATCACGTGGGTGCGCGACTCGACCGGTGTGATCACCGCGAAGCTGCTCGCCGAGAAGGCCAACCCCAGGGCCGACGTCGTGATGGGCGTCGCGGCGACCAGCATGGGGGTCTTCGACGCCGAGGGGATGCTGCTGCCCTACGCGCCGCAGGGCCTGTCGCGCATCGCGGCGCAGTACCGGGATCCGAAGAACCCTCCCGCGTGGGTCGGCATGGACGTGTGGGGCGCGACGATCTGCTTCAACACGGTCGAGGCGGCGAAGCGCGGGATTCCGAAGCCCGAGACCTGGAGGGATTTGACCAAGCCGGCGTACAAGGGGCAGGTCGTGATGCCGCACCCGGCGTCGTCGGGCACCGGCTTCTTCGACGTGACCGCGTGGCTTCAGATCTACGGCGAGGCCGAGGGCTGGAAGTTCATGGACGGCCTGCACGAGAACATCGCGCAGTACATGCACTCGGGCTCGCGTCCGTGTGCCTCGGCGGCCAATGGCGAGTACGTGGTCGGCATCTCGTTCGAGTACCGCGCGAACCGCGAGAAGGCCCAGGGCAAGCCCATCGACCTCGTGTTCCCGAAGGAGGGGCTGGGCTGGGACCTCGAAGCCGCGGGCATCCACCGGGGAACGAGGCAGCTGGCCGCCGCGCAGAAGCTGATGGACTGGGCCGTGTCTGACGCCGCGATGGCGCTGTACGCGAAGAACTTCGCGATCGTCGCGGTCCAGAGCCTTTCGCAGCCGCTGCCGAACGTGCCCGCCGACTATGCCTCGCGCCTCGCGAAGAACGACTTCGCGTGGGCGGCGAAGAACCGCGACAAGATCCTCGCCGAGTGGAGCAAGCGGTACGAGTCGAAGGCCGCCCCCAAGTAGCGTCATTCCGGTCGTCGCGATCTGGCGATGACGCGTAGTGCGCGGCGTCGGCGCGCGACGCCGGAATAACTCGCCGGATTGGAGCGGCCCCTGCGGGGACCGCTCGATCCGGCGGAGTCGGGGGGCATGCGGGGAGGGTCCCGCGTGTCCGCGGACCCGGCCGGCACCCGGCCGGGATGCAGCATCGGTTCCATCGCTCACGGGCAATGCTGGTGACCTCCGATTCCGCCACCGTCGACGCGCTCCGCATCGAGGCGATCCACAAGGCCTTCGGCAGCTTCGTCGCACTGAAGTCGGTCGATCTCGCGATCCACCCCGGCGAGCTCGTGTGCTTCCTCGGCCCGTCGGGCTGCGGCAAGACGACGCTGCTGCGCATCATCGCGGGGCTCGAGACCCAGACATCGGGCCGCGTCATCCAGAACGGGCGCGACGTGTCGAACGCCCCGCCGGCGGCGCGCGACTACGGCATCGTGTTCCAGTCCTATGCGCTGTTTCCCAACCTGACGATCCACGACAACGTCGCCTACGGCCTCGTCAATCGCCGGCGCGACCGCGCGTCGATCGAGTCACGCGTCCGCGAACTCCTGACGCTCGTCGGCCTGCCGTCCGAGGGGCCCAAGTATCCCGGCCAGCTCTCGGGCGGCCAGCAGCAGCGGATCGCGCTCGCGCGCGCCCTCGCCACCGCCCCGTCGCTGCTCCTGCTGGACGAGCCGCTGTCCGCGCTCGACGCGAAGGAGCGCGACCGCCTGCGGGGCGAGATCCGCCAGCTGCAGCGGCGCCTCAAGGTCACGACGGTCATGGTCACGCACGACCAGGAGGAGGCGCTGTCGATGGCGGACCGGGTCGTGGTGATGAACCACGGCGCGATCGAGCAGATCGGCACGCCGCACGAGGTCTACGAGCGGCCTAGGACGCCGTTCGTCGCCGACTTCCTCGGCAAGGTCAACGTGCTGAAGGCGACGTGCGTCGGCAGCGGGCGCTACCGGGTCGGAAGCAAGGAAATCGCGACCGGCTCGAACGGCATCGCGACGGGCGACGCGGTTCGCCTCTACCTGCGTCCCGAGGACCGGATCCTCGCCGACTCGGGCCCGGTCGAGGGGATGCCGAACGCGCTGTCGGGAGTCGTCCGCAACGTCGATTTCCTGGGCACCTACTGCCTCGTGAACCTCGACGTCGACGGCTTCGACGGGCAGCGGATGCTCGTGTACTTCTCGCTCAACCAGACGCTCGAGCTGGGCGTCCGCGAAGGGGCGCGCGTCGCGTTCGCGCTGCGCGGCGAGCGCGTGCGCGTCTTCAACGCGTGAGCGCCCCGGGGATGGCGATCCGCGTGCGCTGCCGCGACGCTGCCGGCGTGGGGAGGCGCCGCTGAACGGCGCGCTCGCGGCGGGCCCCGGCCCGGCCGCAACCCGCCGGTTCGCCCTCGCGGGCGAGGCGCTCGCGGCGCGCGGCGGCCTCGTGCTCGTCGCCGTGGCGCTCTTCGTCTTCATGACCGCGCCGCTCGCCGCGATCCTGCTCCGCAGCCTCGAGGACAGGGACGGCGCGTTCGTCGGGCTGGCGAACTTCGCGCAGTATTTCGCGTCGCCGGCGTTCTCGCGCTCGGCGGGCAACACGCTGACGTTCGCGCTGCTGACGACGCTGCTGACGGTGCCGCTCGCGTTCGCGTTCGCCTTCGCGATCCAGCGAAGCTGCATCGGCGCGAAGTGGCTCTGGCGCAACATCGCGCTGGTCCCCATCCTCGCGCCGTCGCTGCTCGCGGCGCTGTCCTTCATCTACCTGTTCGGCAACCAGGGCATCCTGAAGGACGTGCTGCCGTGGTTCGGGCTGACGACGATCTACGGCCTGCCGGGAATGGTGCTGTCAATGACGTTCTCGGCATTCCCGCACGCGGTGATGATCATGCTTGCGTCGCTGTCGCTGTCGGACGCGCGCCTGTACGAGGCGGCCGACTCGATGGCGACCTCCGAGTGGCGCAAGTTCGTCACGATCACGCTTCCGGGCGCGCGTTACGGCATGATCTCCGCGGCGATGGTCGTGTTCACGATGGCGGTGTCCGAGTTCGGCGTGCCCAAGGTGATCGGCGCGAACTACAGCGTGCTCGCGATCGACATCTACAAGCAGGTGATCGGCCAGCAGAATTTCCAGATCGGCGCGGTCGTCGGCCTGATCCTGCTGGTCCCGGCGCTCGTCGCGTTCTTCGTCGACCATGCGGTGCGCGTGCGTCAGAAGGCGCTCCTGACCGCCCGCAGCGTCCCGTACGTACCGAGGCCGTCGCCGGTCCGAGACCGCCTCATGCTCGCGTTCGTGATGCTCATGTCGGCCGCCATGCTGGTGGTCATCGGCATGGCGGTGTTCGGCTCGTTCGTCAGGGTCTGGCCGTACAACCTGTCGTTCACGTTCAACCACTACACGTACGGCTTCGAGGAGGCGGGTGTCGAGAACGCCTACCGCAACAGCCTCACGATGGCCGCGTGGTGCGCGGTGGTCGGCGCGTCGCTGACGTTCGCCGGCGCGTACTGGCTGGAGAAGACGCGCGGGGCGAACCTCGTCCGTCCGCTCGTGCGGCTGCAGGCGATGATGCCGATGGCGATCCCCGGGCTCGTGCTGGGCATCGGCTACATCCTGTTCTTCAACCACCCGGCCAACCCGCTCAACGTGCTCTACGGCACGATGGCGATCCTCGTGCTCTCGACGATCATCCACTTCTACTCGTCCTCGCACCTGACCGCGGTCACGGCGCTCAAGCAGCTGGACAACGAGTTCGAATCGGTCTCGGCGTCGCTCAAGGTGCCGTTCTACAAGACGTTCTGGCGCGTCACGGTCCCGGTCTGCCTGCCGTCGATCATCGACATCAGCCGCTACTACTTCGTCAACGCGATGACCACGATCTCGGCCGTCGTGTTCCTGTACTCGCCCAAGACGATGCTGGCGGCGATATCGATCGTGCAGCTCGACGAGGCCGGCGCGATCGGCTCGGCGGCCGCGATGGCGACGCTGATCGTCGCGACGTCGGGCGTCGTCACGCTGCTGTCGTTCGCCGTCGAAGGCTGGCTGCTGCGCAGGACGCAGGGCTGGCGCCGCGCCGCGCCCACCCGCTGACACCGATTCCGGAGAGATAGCCATGGGACTCCATTCCCGCGACCCGATCCTGCTCACGCCCGGGCCGCTCACGACCTCGCTCGAGACCAAGGCCGCGATGCTGCGCGACTGGGGCTCGTGGGACACGGCGTTCAACGCGGTCACCGCGAACGTGCGGCGCCGGCTGCTCGACGTCGTCGACGGCCACGCGACGCACGTCTGCGTCCCGATGCAGGGGAGCGGCACGTTCTCGGTCGAGGCGGCGGTCAACACGACGGTGCCGCGCGACGGGCACCTGCTCGTGCTGATCAACGGCGCCTACGGCAAGCGGCTCGCGAAGCTCGCGCAGATGATGGGCCGCCGCGTGTCGGCCTTCGAGACCGCCGACGACGTGCCGACCACGGCCGAGGACGTCGACCGCCTCCTCGCGGGCGACGCGTCGGTCACGCACGTCGCGCTGATCCACTGCGAGACCTCGACCGGCATCCTGAACCCCTTGCCGGCGATCGCGGCGACGGTCGCGCGCCACGGCCGGCGGCTCGTCGTCGACGCGATGAGCTCGTTCGGCGCGCTGCCGATCGACGTGTCGGCGATGCCGATCGACACGCTGATCGCGGCGTCGGGCAAGTGCATCGAGGGCCCGCCGGGGATGGGCTTCGTGATCGTGCGCCGTTCGACGCTCGAGGGCTGCGAGGGGCGCTCGAGCTCGCTCGCACTGGACCTGTACGACCAGTGGGCCTACATGGAGAAGACCACGCAGTGGCGCTACACGCCGCCCACGCACGTCGTCGTCGCGTTCAACGCGGCGCTGGAGCAGTTCGTCGCCGAGGGCGGCCAGCCCGCGCGGCTGGCACGCTACACCGCCAACGGCGCCGCGCTCGTCGCCGGGATGCAGGCGCTGGGCCTCCGCGCGTTCCTCGAGCCCGGGATCCAGGCGCCGATCATCTACACGTTCCATGCGCCGGCCGACCCGGCCTACGAGTTCAGGCGATTCTATGCCGAGGTGCGCGACCGCGGCTTCGTGCTGTACCCCGGCAAGCTCACGCAGCTCGAGACCTTCCGCGTCGGCTGCATCGGCGCGATCGGTCCGTCCGAGATGCGCCAGGCGGTGCTCGCGATCGGCGACGCGCTGCGCGCGATGGGCATCCGCACGGTGTCGCCCGCCGTCGCGCGCGCCGCGTAGTCCGGCCCCGCGCCCGGCGTCAGCGACCTTCGCCGCACAACGCGGCGAACCACGGGTAGAGCGCGTCGTCGGCGTCGATCACCCCGAGCCGGATCAGCGCGTCGAGCGCGACGAGGCTCGCATCGGCAGTCAGCGCGTCGTGGCCGGTGTCCTGGGCGAGCTGCGCGGGCAGCGCGGCGAGCGGCACGAGCCGGTGCTCGATCGCCTCGCCGTCCTGGTTGCGCGGCACGAACTCGCGCGGCAGCCAGAGGTCGTGGACGTGGATCGTCTCGTGCTGCAGGCCGTCCGGCTGCAGGCGGCGGATCCGCAGCATTCCGACCGGTTGCGCGCGCGAGGCCGTCGCGGCGTCGATGCCGGCCTCCTCCCACGCCTCCTTGATCAGCGTCTGCCCGGCCGTCGCGCCCGCGGCGATCCCGCCGCCGACGAGGTTGTCGAGCAGGCCGGGGTCGATCGCCTTGGTCGCGCTGCGCCGCGCGATCCACGTCGCCGCGCCGCCATCCTGGTCGACGAGGCCGTTCACATGGACCGCCTGCGTCCGGATGCCGAAGTAGCGCGCCGCCGCGCGCTCGAGCCGGAACAGCGGCGCGCCTGCCTCGCCTGCACGGACGTCGTAGCGCTCGTCGCGCCATGCACTCAACGCGCCTTCCGCCGCGAGCGCGCGCGCGACCCGGTCCATGCCCTCTGTCCGGGCGTCCGCGGACGCGCAGTCCCGGGCAAAGGTCACGCGGAACCGATCGACGTCGAGCACGTCGACGAACGCCGCGACGCGACGCGCGCGCCCGGGGGTCAGCTCGCCTACCCGGGCTGCGTCGACCTCGAATCGGACGAGCGGCACCGACGGCGGCGCGAACGCGGCGGCGAGGCGCGCGTGCAGCGCGGGTAGAATGCGGGCATCGATCACGCGAGCATTGTAGCGATGAGACCGTTCCCGATCCGCTCCGCCCGCCGCGCACGATGAGCGCGCGCCTCCTCGACGGCAAGGCGCTGGCCGAGCGCGTCACCGGCGAGGTGCGCGCCGCCGTCGCTGCGCGTGTCGCGCGAGGGGGGAACGCGCCCGGCCTCGCCGTCGTGCTGGTCGGCGAGAACGTCGCCTCGCAGGTGTACGTGCGCAACAAGCGCAAGACGACCGAAGGCGTCGGAATGCGCTCGTACGCGCACGACCTGCCGGCCGACGTTCCCGAGCCGGAGCTGCTCGCGCTCATCGACCGGCTGAACGCGGATCCGGACGTGTCCGGCATCCTGGTCCAGCTTCCGCTGCCGGCGCACGTCGATCCCGAGCAGGTCACCGAGCGCATCGACCCGCGCAAGGACGTCGACGGCTTCCATCCGTACAACATCGGACGGCTCGTCCTGAAGCGGCCGACGCTGCGGCCGTGCACGCCCTACGGCTGCATGAAGCTGCTCGAGGAGACGCGCGAGCCGCTCGCCGGCAAGCACGCGGTGATCATCGGGCAGTCGAACATCGTCGGCCGCCCGATGGCGCTCGAGCTGCTGATGGCGCGCTGCACGGTGACGATCTGCCACTCGGCCACGCGCGACCTGCCGGAGCTCGTCCGGCTGGCCGACATCGTCGTGGCGGGGGTGGGCAAGCCCAGGTTCGTCGCCGGCGACTGGATCAAGCCCGGCGCGATCGTGCTCGACGTGGGCATCAACCGGCTGCCCGACGGCAAGCTCTGCGGCGACGTCGACTTCGATGCCGCGAAGGAACACGCGTCGTGGATCACGCCGGTGCCGGGCGGCGTCGGGCCGATGACGATCGCGATGCTGCTCTCGAACACGCTGCGCGCCGCGGAGTGGCAGGACGCGCCATTGCCGTCGGGCTGAAGCCCGACCCACGGGGAATGAGCGCGATCGTCGGGCTGAAGCCCGACCCACGGGGAATGAGCGCGATCGTCGGGCTGAAGCCCGACCCACGGGGAATGAGCGCGATCGTCGGGCTGAAGCCCGTCCCACGGGGAAGGGGCGCGATCGG
>CAJPFI010000009.1 GCA_905339295.1 Burkholderiales bacterium | reverse complement strand
GGGGCGCACGCCCGCGGCGCCCGTGGCGGCGACGGCGGCCGGCGCCGCGGAGGGCTGCACCGTCGTCTTCGGGCCCTTCGCCACCTTGAGCTCGATCTCCTCGGACTCGTCGCCCAGCACGAGGCGCACGCGGTCGGGCTGGATCTCGGAGACCGTCATGCCGTTGATCGAGTCGCCCTTCCTGACGCTGCGCGCCTTGCCCGCCGTCGCCTCCCTGAGGAACGCGACCGCCGACCCGTCGGTGATCAGCGTGCCGGTCAGCGTGAACTGGCCGCGCTGGATCGTCGGCTTGGCGCCCGCCACGACGCCGGCGGGCGCCGGGCGGCGCGTCGCGTTGAACAGCGGACGGTCGACCGTCGCCGCCATCGCGCCGACGCCGCCGTCGATCCGGTACTCGGGCAGGATCGCGGTCGCCACCGGCGCGGGCACGATCGGCACGTCGGGCGGGGGCGCGCGACGCAGCTCGCGGCCCCAGTCGGTCTCGATGCCGATCGCCAGCCCGAGCAGCGCGAACGGAACGAGCCACGCGAGCCAGCGCGCGTAGCGGGGGTCGAATGCGCTCATGCTGGCCATCCTCCCGTCAGGTTCCCGGGCGCGCCGCGGGCAGGCCCGGCCGCGTCGCCGCCTCCGGCATCGCCCAGCCGGCGACGTCGACCTGCACGTTGACCTCGGGCTCCTGCCCGGCGGCAGGCTTGAAGCCGCGGAACGCGTTGGTCGGCCGGATCGTGATGTTGTCGACGACGAGGTACGGCTCGCCCGTCTCGATCGCGTGCAGGATGCCCTGCAGCGCCGGCACCGTCGCGAAGAACTGGACGTTGGCGACGATCTGACGGAAGCCCGAGTCCTCGCGCGGCGCGGGGCTCTGGCTCGTCGTGATCCGGCCGCCGTGCGTCTCGATCGCCGACTTGACCAGCTCCTGCATCTCGGCGCCCGCGAGGTTCGGCGCGGTGTTCCTGAGGTAGAAGCGCCGGCCGTCCTTCGCCCTCATCGCGTCGAGCGCCTTGCGCAGGTCCGGCGCCTGCGCGGCGACGCGCCGGTAGGTCTCGAGGCGCATCGTCCACGTCCCGATCGCGTTGTCGTAGTGACGGTGCAGCATCACCACCGGCGCGAGCAGCGCAGCCAGGACCAGCGCGACCGCGACGGCGAGCAGCGCGATCGCGAGCGCGCGCGACTGCGCGGGCGACAGGCGCGAGAGGAGCGCGGGCGTCACGGCTTCGCTCCGGCGGCGGCAGGCTTCGCGGGCGCGTCGCGCACCTCCGGGACCGGCGCGGCGGCCGGCACGGGCGCCGGCGCGGCCGGGGGTCGGGCCGCCTGCGCGGCCGCCGCGGGCGACGCGCCCGCGGCCGCGGGAGCGCCGGGATCGACGAGCGGGAGCTGCGCCGGCTTCGGCAGCGGCTTCAACTGCGCGCCGAGGTCGAAGACCTCGCCGGGCCCCGGCTGGATCTTGGTCGTCGGCGAGCGCGGCGCGACCTGGGCGACGAGGCCCGACTCCTCGAGGATCGGGATCAGCTTCCCGGCGTTCGCCGACTCGCCCCGCATCACGATCTCGTGGTCGCGGTCGCGGCCCCTCGGCAGCGTGCGGATCTCGAGCTGCGTGAGCCACGTGTCGTCGGGCAGCAGCCGCGTCACCGTGTCGAGCACGCGCACGACCGGCGGGAACGCGTACTTGCGCTCGAGCGCGAAGTTGTAGTCCGCCGCCGCGCGCTCGAGCTCGCCGCGCAGCTGCTCCGACACCGCGGCCTGCTGGCGCGCGGCCTCGGCGCGGTTGACGATCCCGATCGCGTAGTCGCGCTTCTGCCACACGGGCAGGATCACGGCGACCAGCGCGACCAGCGCGAGCGCCGCGATCGGCGCCCAGAACTGCCAGCGCTTCCACGGCGCGGGCGTCACGCGCGCCTCGTCGGCGACGAGGTTCAGGCGCGAGACGGAGGCGGCCGACGGGTCGTCGGGCGAGACGCGGCGCACCTGCGCGCCCCACGCCACCGCGTGCGCGACCGCGGCATCGACCACCGGGCGCCGGACCGCGGCGAAGTCGACGCCGATCGTGCCGCGCGCGGCGTCGCGCGCGGTCACCACCGCGTCGTAGTAGAGCTCGTCCGCCTTGAACGGCGTCAGCCGGTCGATGTCGTAGCCCACCGCCTGGCGCAGGTTCTCCTCGACGGCGGCCGGCAGCGTGAGCGTGCGCCGCAGCACCGAGCGCGGCGGGATCGCGACCCGCACGGCCGGCGCGCCCGTGATGCCGCCGCGCTCGACGCGCGCGAGCGTGGCGATCGCGGCGCGTCCGGCGGTCGCGACCTCCGCGGGATCGCCGTCGAGCGCGATCGACGCCAGCTGCTCCATCGCCACCGTGCCGTCATGCATCGCCGGGCGCCACACGGTGGCGCGCGCCGCGTCGAACGCGACGACCGGGCGCAGGCGCCGGCGCACGACCGCGTTGCGCGCGCCCGGCGGCACGAACTTCGCGAGCTCGTCGGCCCACCAGCGCAGGAAGCCGGTCGCGCCGCTGCGCTGCGCGAGCGCGGCGAGCGACGCGGCGGCCTGGCCCATCGGTTGGCTACGGTCGGATGGCATCGTTGTCGTCGGAAGTCGCGGCGGCGGCGACCGGCGCGGAGGCGCCCTCGATCCAGGCCAGCACGACGAGCGGCCGCGCCGGATCCGGCGACGGACGCACGACCGCTTCGCGGACGAAGGTTACACCATCGGGAAGGCTCGCCTCCGCGCGAACCCGCCAGACCTGGACCGCCCCGGAGGTCATGCCGGACGCGCCCGGGAACGGCGACGGCGGGGCGCCGGACGCGAGCGCCTGCTCGCGCGTCGCGACGTACGCGTCGACGGCGGCGGCGTCGACGTTGGGCAGCGCGAGCAGCACGTCGCGCGACGCGGTCGCCGGGTTGATGCCGCGCTGGCGCGAGTACACGGTGACGCTGTCCGCGATGCGCGCGTAGATCGACGGCGTCATGCCCATCACGCGCGAGACCTCGCCGACGGTCTCGAACGGCGCGTTCGCGGGGACGACCTTCGCGCCGGCGGCCACGTAGTCCGGCGCCTCGGCGCCGTTGGGCCGGCGCAGGTCGTCGGGATCGCGCCAGTCGAGCATCGCGTCGACGATGCGCGCCGCCGTGTCGGGATCCGCCCCGCCGACGTTGGTGAACAGGCCGCGCAGCAGCAGCTCGTTCGCGGCGTTGAGGTCGATCTTCGCGGTCTCGTCGGTGGAGCGCACGACGATCCGGGTCCCGTCGTCGTCCCACGCGTGCGGCGTCCCGTCGGGCAGCCATGCGCCGGGCAGCCGCGGGCGCGTCAGCTCGAACACGGCGCGCTCCACCGCGCCGTCGGCGGCGGCGCGCACCTTCGCGCCGCCGATCGCGTTGCCGGCGGCGAGCGCCTCGGTGCGCATGCTGTACGCGAAGCCGGCCGCGATCGCGGTCAGCAGCACGGTGATCCAGAGCGTGAGCACGAGCGCGATCCCGCGCTGCCGGCACGCGCGCGATCGACGCAATGGCCGCGCGCGCAAGGCCGCCGGCGTGCCGGGCATCGCGCTCATCCCTGCGCGCAACGCGCGCGCGCGTTGTCCCATGCGCGGCACGCCGCCTCCGGCGCCTCGCGCGGCGTCGCGTAGAGCGTCGGCCAGCGCGCGCCCCGCTCGGGCTCGACGTCGATGCGGATCATCGTCGGCAGGCGCTGGCGGTCCTCCCAGGTGTCGCGCCAGGTCGGGTCGAAGCCGTCGCTCACGCCGGGATCGCGCCCGAGATAGCCGATCGCGATCGACTTCACGCCGGACGCGAGCACCGAGTGCTCGGCGTCGCCGAAGTCCGGCAACGCGGTGCCGGTGACGTCGGGAACCATCCGGTCGACGACGAGGCTCGCCTTGCCGTCGACGTCGGCCACGCGCAGCCGGTAGTACCACACGCCCCCGCCCTGCACGCGCGCGGGCAGCGGCGCCGCGAAGCGCATCTCCTCGCGCTCGCCCGCGAACAGGATCGGGAACTCCGGGAGCTTCTTCATGCGCTGCGCGTGCTGGCCCTCGAGCTGCGTGCGCAGGAACTGGTGGGCCACGCGCATCGACGCGGTGTCGGTCGCCTTGGCCTCGCCCGCGTCCCAGCTTCGCCCCGCCAGCGCGAGCGAGCCGAACAGCGTCGCCGACATGAGGCCGAGCAGGGCCAGCGCGACGAGAAGCTCGACCAGCGTGAAGCCGCGCGAGAGGGCCGGCGCGCGCGTCACGGCGTCCCCTCGCGGCGGGCGAGCCGAAGCGTCGAGAGCGCGAGCGTGCGCTCGCGATCGCCCGCGCCGGGGTAGCGGACCTCGACGCTCACGCGGTAGAGCTGCGTGGCCGAGAGCTGCGCCGGGTTGCCGGCCTGCGGCGCGTCGGGCGAGGTCCACGCCTCGACGCGCGTCGACCACGCGATGCGGCCGCCCTCCTCGACGCCGGAATCCGATCCCGGCCGCGGCGAGGCGCGCGCGGCGTCCAGCCGGCTCTGCGCGACGAGCACCGCGCGGCTCGCGTCCTCGGCGATGCCGGCGTTGCCGAGCGCGCCGCCGAACAGGCGGAACAGCGCGGTCGCGACGAGCGCGAGGATGACGAAGGCGACGAGCACCTCGAGCAACGAGAATCCCTTCTGCGCCGCGACGCGGCGCATCGGCAGTACGCGGCGCGAGCGCGCCGGGCCCGCGCACGCGCGGGGAGGACGGCCGAGGCGAATGGGGGCGTCGATGGCATTCATGCGGAGTCTTCGTCGCGAGGCCGCGCGCCTACTCGAGGATCGCGACGCGGCCGGTGAGCCAGTCGACGTCCACCTCGAACTTGCGCTCGCCCGACGAGACGGTGACGCGCCCGCCGTTGCTGCCGCCGTCCGGGAAGAAACGGATCGCGCCCTGGCGCTCGTCGACGAGGTCGGACTGCGCGGTGAAGAGCTTGAGGTCGACCTTGTCGGGAAGCGCGATGTCGCGCGCGTCACCCGCGACGCGGAACGTCCGCTTCTCGAGGTCGAGCATGACGAGCGTCTCGCGTCGCTGCGCGATCGCCTCGCTTCGCGCCAGGCGCAGTCCCGCGGCGAGCTGGCGCGCGGCCGACTTGAGCTCGCCCGTCGTGGCGCCGGTCCCGCCGATCATCGGCACGACGAACGCGGCGCCGATCGCCATGATCGAGAGCACGATCAGGATCTCGATCAGTGTCATGCCATGGGAGAGGCGTCGGGCTGAAGCCCGACCCACAGGCTCGATCGGTGTCATGCCATGCGAGAGGCGTCGGGCTGAAGCCCGACCCACAGTCCCATGCGGAAGGCGTCGGGCTGAAGCCCGACCCACAGCCTCGATCAGTGTCATGCCATGCGAGTAGCGTCGGGCTGAAGCCCGACCCACAGCGGGGCGCTGTGGCGAACGCGGATTCGCACGGATCGTGGGCATGGCCGGGAGGTCTCACGCAGGGCGCCTTGGCGGCGTCAGTCCGCGCTCGAGATGTCCTTGTCCGCGCCCTCGCCGCCTTCCTTGCCGTCGGCGCCGAGCGAGAGGATGTCGTAGGCGCCCTTCTGGCCGGGCGACGCGTAGCGGTACTCGTTGCCCCACGGGTCCTTCGGCATCTGCGCCTTCTTCCAGTACGGACCGTTCCAGTTCGACGTGCCGGACGGCGCGGCGACGAGCGCCTGCAGTCCTTCCGACGACGACGGATAGCGGCCGATCTCGAGCTTGTAGAGGTCGAGCGCCTGGCCGATCTGGCCGATCTCGATCTTCGCGGCGTCGGCCTTGGCCTTCTCGCCGCGGCCGATGAAGTTTCCGCCGACGATGCCGAGCACGATGCCGATCAGCACCAGCACGACCAGGATCTCGATCAGCGTCATGCCGCGGGCGGCGCGGGGGGTTCGGGACGTGCGCATGGTTGTCACCAAATGGAGACGGCGGGCGGGAAGCCCCGTGCTCGGGTAGGGATTAGACCGGGTTCAGCCGACAAGTTCGCTCATGCCCATCACGCCGAGCAGGATCGAGAACACGATGCCGCCGATCAGGACGGCGAGCCCCAGGATCAGCGCGGGCTCGAGGACCGCCAGGAAGCGTTTGATCGCCACCTGCACCTCGCGGTCGTAGACGTCCGCGACGCGCCCGAGCATCTCCTCGAGCCGGCCGGACTCCTCGCCGACCAGGATCATCTGCGTGGCGAGCTTCGGCCACACGCCGGTCTCGGCGAGCGGGCGGCCGAAGCCCTTGCCCTCGCGCAGCCGGGCGGTGACGCCCTCCAGCGATGCGCCGAGCACCGCGTTGCCCATCGTCTCCTTCACGATCGACAGCGCGGACAGCAGCGTGACGCCGTTGCCGAGCAGCGTCGCGAGCGTGCGCGAGAAGCGCGCGACCTCGACCTTCGCGACCAGGTCGCCGAGCAGCGGCGCCGAGAGCATCCGCGCGTCGAAGCGCCCCCGGAACGCGGTCTCGCCGAGCTTGCGGCGGAACCACGCCGCCGCGAGCACGACCGCCGCGATCAGCGCCCACCACCACTGCTTGAGGAACGTGCCGACGAAGATCACGACCACCGTCGGCAGCGGCAGCGCCTTGCCCGCCTGCGAGAACGTCTGCTGGAACTGCGGCACGACGTAGATCAGCAGGATCATCACCGACGCGACCGCGACGCCGATCAGGATGACCGGGTAGATCAGCGCGCTCTTGACGGTCTCGCGCAGCTCCTTGTTGCGGTCCATCGTGTCGGCGAGCCGCGTGAGCACCGACGCGAGCGCGCCGCCCGCCTCGCCCGCGCGCACGATGTTGACGTAGAAGCGCGAGAAGACCTCGCGCCGCGCGTCGAGCGCCTGCGACAGCGCCTTGCCGCCGCGCACCTCGTCGCGGATGCCCTGCAGCAGCGCGGTCACCGCGGGCGTCGGCGCCAGCCCGATCAGCGTCTCGAGCGCGCGGTCGAGCGGCAGCCCCGCGCGGAGCAGCGTCGCGAGCTCGCGCGTGATCGCCAGCAGCTGGTCGCGCGTGACGCGCTTCGCCTCGAACCAGCGGCGCCGCGGCGCGCGCGCTCCCGAGCGCGACGCGGCCGCGCCGCCGGACTGCGCGGCCGGCGCGACCTGCATCGGCATCAGCCCCTGGTCGCGCAGGCGGTCGAGGATCTCGGCCTCGTTCGCGGCGTCGAGCTCGCCCGTCGACACCGCGCCGCCGGGAGCGACCGCCTTGTAGCGGAAGAGCGGCATCTAGCTCGCCGCCGTTCCCGCGAACGGCGCGTGGCCGGGGTCCCGGGCCTCGGGCATCGGGCGGCGCATCGGATCAGTCCTCGCGCGTCGCGCGAAGGACTTCCTCGACCGTGGTGATGCCGGCGACGGCCTTGCGCAGGCCGTCCTCGTACATCGTGAGCATGCCCTCGCGCACCGCCTGCGCCTTCAGCTCGTTCGAGGTCGCGTGCTTCATCACCAGCGTGCGCAGCGAATCCGTGATCGGCATCATCTCGAGGATCGACACGCGCCCGGTGTAGCCGGTGTGCGCGCACAGCGCGCAGCCCTTCGCGCGCCACAGCGTCACCGGGCCGCCCTTCGCGAAGCGCGCGATGCCGGTCTGCTCGACCACCTCGGGCAGCGCCGTGTACGACTCCTTGCAGTGCGGGCACAGCGTGCGCACGAGCCGCTGCGCCAGGATGCCGATGACCGTGGAGGTGAGCAGGTAGTCCTCGACGCCCATGTCGAGCAGCCGGTTCACGGTGGACGGCGCGTCGTTCGTGTGCACGGTCGACAGCACGAGGTGGCCGGTGAGCGCCGACTGCACGGCGATCTGCGCGGTCTCGAGGTCGCGGATCTCGCCGATCATGATCACGTCCGGGTCCTGGCGCACGATCGAGCGCAGCGCGTTGGCGAACGTGAGGTCGATCTGCGGCTTGACCTGGATCTGGTTGATCCCCGGCATCTGGTACTCGACCGGGTCCTCGACGGTGAGGATCTTGACGTCGGGCTTGTTGAGCTCGTCGAGCGCGGTGTAGAGCGTCGTCGTCTTGCCCGAGCCGGTCGGGCCGGTGACGAGCAGGATGCCGTTGGGCTGCTTCAGCGCCTGCATGAAGCGCTCGAGCGTGTCGTCGAGGAAGCCGAGCCTGGCGAAGTCGAGCGCGACGCCGCCCTTGTCGAGGATCCGCATCACGACGCTCTCGCCGTGCATCGTCGGCACCGTCGACACGCGCAGGTCGATCTCCTTGCCCTGCACGCGCAGCCGGATGCGGCCGTCCTGCGGCAGGCGCCGCTCGGCGATGTCGAGGTTGGCGAGGATCTTCACGCGCGAGATCACCGCGGCGGAGAGCCTTCGCGGCGGCGTCTCGATCTCGTGCAGCACGCCGTCGATCCGGTAGCGCACGACCAGCCGGTTCTCGAACGGCTCGATGTGGATGTCGGACGCGCGCGCGGCGAGCGCGTTGGTGATGAGCAGCGACACGAGCCGGATCACCGGCGCCTCGGACGCGAGGTCCTTCAACTGCTGCACGTCGGCGTCGAACGCGATCTCGTCGCCGCGCATCTCGACGTCGTCGCCGACGATCTGGCCCATCGCGCTCTTGCCGCTGCCGTAGAGGCGCTCGAGCGCCGCGTCGAGGTCGCCGGGCACCGCGACCATCGGGCGCACGCGCCGGCCGGTCACCATCGCGAACGCGTCCATCGCGTAGCGGTCGGTCGGGTCGGCCATCGCGAGCACCAGCTCGTCGGCGTCCTCGCGCACCGGCAGCGCGCGCGCGTCGCGCAGGAAGCGCGCCGAGACGCGCTCCTCGAGGATCGGCAGCTCGGGGTAGCCCGCGTTGTCGAGCAGCGGCAGGCCGAGCTGCTCGGCGAGCGCGTCGGCGACGTCGCGGGGCGCGACGATCCCGAGCGTGACCAGGAGCGCGCCGAGGCGTTCGCCGGAGTCCTGCTGGAGCCTCAGGGCGCGCTCGAGCGAGACCGCGTCGAGCTTGCCGCGCTCGATCAGCAGCTCGCCCAGCCGCTTGCGCGGAGTCGACATCGAAGGGTCGGTCGTGGGGAGGTCGGTTCGATCCGCGAGCCGCGGTCCGAGTTCAACATACTAGCAGACCGGACGGCGCCGAACGCAGGAAATGCTTGTGGAGCAACCACTTACGCGAGCAGGCGTGCGTCGCGCCGGCGGCCCGGCCGGTGCCCGCGCGGCCGCTTCCGCGGTCCCGGGGGCGGCGAAACGAGGCGCCCGCGGGCCGCGCGCCCCCCGCCGGGACCGATCGGCGACGCCGGCCGTGGCATCCTCCGGGGTTCGCCGACCCGTCCGACCGCCATGAAGCTCGAGTGCTTCGCCCTGCAGGACGACCCGCTGCCGCTCGCCCCCGCGCCGAGCACGCGCGACTGGATGGACCGCATCCCGGACCGGCACGCCTACCGCTGCCTGCCGCTCGCGATCGCGAACGCCCACGGCTGGACCGTCGGCGCGCCGTGCGACCTCGAGATCGTCTGGGACGGCGGGCCCCGCCCGGTCAGCATGCGCATCGCCGCGCTCGACGGCCACCCCGACGTCGCCCGCCACGCGATGTCGCACTTCGCCTACGGAATCGTCACGTTCGCGCTCGGCTGGCTGTTCCGCACGCCGCCCGGCTGGAACCTTCTCGCGACCGGAGCGCTCAACCGGCCGAAGGACGGCATCGCGCCGCTGTCGGGCATCGTCGAGACGAGCTGGCTCCCGTACCCGTTCACGATGAACTGGCAGATGACGCGGCCCGGGCGCGTGACGTTCGACAAGGGCGAGCCGGTCTGCATGGTGTTCCCGGTTCCCGCGGGCGCGGTCGAGTCGTTCGAGCCGGAGCTGCGCGACCTCGCCGACGATCCCGCGCTGCGCGACCAGGCGATCGCGTGGAAGGAGCGGCGCGACGACTTCATGCGCCGGTTCGCGCAGAACGACCCCGCGACGCTCGCCGAGGCGTGGCAGAAGTTCTACTTCCTCGGCAAGCTGCCCGACGGCAGCGACGCGCCCGAGGGACACGCGAACAAGCTGCGCGCGGCGATCCCCGTCGACCGGCGCGGGAAAGCGAACCCGGAGCGGTAGCGCCGGCTTCGCGCGCGGACCGCGCGGCGTCCGGGCACGTACGCCGGCCGCGCCCGACGAGTCCGCGGCGCGCGCGATCGTGCCCGAGCGGTCGGGCCGGCAACCGCGCGGGCGCCGGGCCGGGAAATCCCCGCGCGAGTCCACGCTGCGGACGCGTACCGGGCTTGCCTACGCGCAGAGCCAGGTCACCAGCTGGCCGAAGCACGTCTCGGGCGAGAAGTGCCGCTGGGCATACGCGTACGCCGCCGCGCCGAGCGCGGCGCGGCGTTGCGGATCGGCCAGCAGCGCGACGCAGGCCGCCGCGAACTCCGCGGGGTCATCGGCCAGGATGAAGGCGTCGCCCGCCGCCGCCAGCATCCCGCGCGCGCCCTCGCTGGTCGTGACCAGCGGCAATCCGTGGCCCAGCGCCTCGACGCTCTTGACCTTCAGGCCCGAGCCCCAGCGCACCGGATTGATCGCGACGTCCATGCGACCCCACGCCTCCCCGAAATCCGGCACGAAGCCGTGGCGCTGGAATTGCGCGTAGCCCGGCCGCCAGTGGTCGCCGATCCATCCGTACAGATGCATCTCCGCCGGGGACGACGACACGCGCGGCCAGACGTGGTCCGCGAACCAGTCCAGCCCGTCCCGGTTCGCCGCCCAGGCGCTGGCCACCAGCCCGAGACGGTGCATCCGCGGCTCCACGGGTCGGCGCTCGAATCGCACCGGATGGGGGGCGAGAAGCGCGCGCGCGCCGAGATGGCGGGCGATGCGTTCGTGGTCCTCGGCCTGGATCAGCAGCACGCCGTCGAAGCGCGACAGGATCGCCAGCTCCTCGGCGAAGTCCATGGCGCCGGGCACCTCCTGCCCCTGCGCGCGGCGCGACTCGGCGTTCGCGCTCTCGAGGTCGTGCGTGTCGAGCACCGTCCGCACGCCCGCCGGCACGGCGTCGAGGAGAAAGTGCAGCGCGATGCGCTCGAGGATGCAGGCATCGAACGACTGCTCGGCGCACACGTGCCGCACCGCCGCCAGCTCCTGCGACGGGTCGCCCGCCCGCGACAGCGTCCGCAGCGCGCAGGGAATGCGCAGTTGCCGGAGGCGCTGCAGGTCCTCCGCGCCGACCGGGCCCAGGTAGAGCACCGTGAGCTCCGTCCTCGCGCCGAGCACGCCGAGCAGGACCACCAGGCGCATCCGCTCGCCGGCGCCCTGCCGCCAGAACGGAATGCGGGTCACCACCAGCACGCGCGGCTTCATGGCGCGCGCGCCCCGCAGCCGGGGCGTGGCGATCGTGCGCGCGGCGCGCGCACGGCCCCGGCGGCGAGCCGCCAGGGGCGATCGGGATTCGGGCGGTGGTCCCCGCCCCGCGTGCAGGCCCTCAACGCGCGGCGGCCACGAACGCCCGCTCGGCGAGGCGCACGGTCTCGGCGATGTCCGCGTCGCCGTGCGCGGCGGACACGAAGCCGGCCTCGTACGCGGACGGCGCGAGGTAGACGCCGGCGTCGAGCATCGCGTGGAAGAAGCGGTTGAAGCGCTCCTTGTCGCAGGCCATCACCGCGTCGCAGGTCGACGGCACGCGATCGGCGAAGTAGAGCCCGAACATGCCGCCCACCGCGTTCGCGCGGAACGGCACGCCCGCGCGCTTCGCGGCGGCCTCGAGGCCGTCGACGAGCGCGCGCGCCTTCGCCGCGAGGCGCTCGTAGAAGCCGGGCGCCTCGGTGAGCGCGAGCGTCGCGAGGCCGGCCGCGACCGCGACCGGGTTGCCCGACAGCGTTCCGGCCTGGTAGACGGGCCCGAGCGGCGCGATCTTCGCCATGATCTCGCGCCGCCCGCCGAACGCGCCGACCGGCATGCCGCCGCCGATCACCTTGCCCAGCGTCGTCAGGTCGGGCGTGACGCCGACGAGCCCCTGCACGCCGCGCGGATGCACGCGGAAGCCGGTCATCACCTCGTCGAAGATCAGCACGGCGCCGTGGCGGTCGCAGATCGCGCGAAGCGCCGCGAGGTAGCCGTCGTCCGGGACGACCATGTTCATGTTGCCGGCGATCGGCTCGACGATGACGCACGCGATCGCGTCGCCGTCCGCGCGGAACGCGGCTTCGACCGCGGCGACGTCGTTGTAGGGCAGCACGATCGTCAGGTTCGCGATTCCCGGCGGGACGCCCGCCGACGACGGCTGGCCGAACGTGAGCGCCCCGGAGCCCGCCTTCACGAGCAGGCTGTCGCCGTGGCCGTGGTAGCAGCCCTCGAACTTGACGATCTTCGGACGCCCGGTGTGGCCGCGCGCGAGCCGCAGCGCCGACATCGTCGCCTCGGTCCCCGACGACACGAGCCGCACGAGCTCGAGCGACGGCAGGCGGCGCACCAGCGTCTCGGCCATCTCGATCTCGATCTCGGTCGGCGCGCCGAACGACAGCCCGTGCCGCGCCGCGTCCTGCACCGCGCGCACGACCTCCGGATGCGCGTGTCCGACGATCGCCGGGCCCCACGAGCCCACGTAGTCGATGTAGCGCCTGCCGTCGGCGTCCCACACGTACGGCCCCTCGCCGCGCGCGAGGAAGCGCGGCGTGCCGCCCACCGAGCGGAAGGCGCGCACCGGCGAGTTGACGCCGGCGGGAATCGTGCGCTGCGCGCGCTCGAACAGTTCGTCGTTGCGGTTCATCGTGTCATCCGTCGTCGCGTCACGCCCGACACTACCACCCTCGCGCCGGATCACGGCGCACCGGCCGGCTCGCCCATCGCGGCGCGCACCTCGCCCAGCCGCCTGCGCAGGCCCCGCGCGCCCGGCATGCGCGCGACCGCGTCCTCGAGCACCGACCGGGCGGCCGCGAGGTCGCCGGCGCGCACCGCGAGCTCGGCGTAGGCGACGACCGGCGCGACGTCGAGCGGATCGGCGAGATGCGCCTCGCTCCACAGCCGCGCGCCCGCGGCGAGATCGCCGCGCGTCGTCGCGAGGATCGCCGCCTCCTTGCGCTCGCGCTGCTCGCGCTCGAGCCGCTCGCGGTCGTCGCGATAGCGCGCGCGGACCGCCGCGAGGTCGGACTCGAGGCGCGGATCGACATGCGCGGATCCCCTGTCGTGGACGCCGGAGCGCGACAGCCCGGTCCGGTACACGGCCGTGCAGCGCGGGCTGTGCACGAACCGCGTGCGCCGCGCGATCGACAGCCACAGGTCCCAGTCGTCGAAGAAATCGAGGCCGACGTCGTAGCGGCAGCCGTCGATCCTCGTCAGCTCCGCGTCGAACAGAACCGCGTGCGGCGGAAACAGGTTGCGGCGGGTCAGCAGCAGGTGGCTGTACGGCGGCGCATGGCCGCCTCGGCGCTCGCCGGGCGCGACCTCCTCCTCCCAGTCGCTGTAGGCGGCGCGCGCACCGGGGGCGGCGTCGAGCGCCGCCGAGAGGTGCTCGAGGTGCCCGGGCAGGATCAGGTCGTCGTCGTCGAGGACGAGGAAGCGTTCGCCGCGCGCCGAGTCGAATGCCGCGTTGCCGGCCGGCGAGCGCAGCATGCGCGCGCCGGTCGACACGACGTGCACCGGCACGTCGCCCGCGGGCGGGGGGACGAGGCCGCTGCCGGCGGCGTCGACGACGACCCACTCGAGCGGGCGCAGCGTCTGCGCGGCGACGCTCGCCGCCGCGTCCGCGAGGCAGTCGCGGCCCAGCGTGCGCGTGATCACCGAGATCGGACGATGGGTCATCGCGCCCCGGACGGCGGGGAAAAGGCCGACGCGATGCGCCGCGCGGCGGACGCGATCGCCGCGCCGTCGCCCGCGCCGAACACCGCGGCGATCACCGCGACGGCATCGACGCCGGCGTCGACGAGCTGCCGCACGTTGGAGGCGTCGATCCCGCCGATCGCGACGACCGGCACGCCGAGCGCGCGGGCGCGCGGCACGAGGTCGAGGCTCGCGCGCCGCGCGTGCGGCTTGGTGCCCGACGGGAAGAAGCTGCCGAACGCGACGTAGTCGGCGCCTGCCGCGACTGCCTCGGCCGCGCGCGGCAGCGCGTCGTAGCACGACGCGCCGACCAGCCGCGCCGGGCCGACGAGCGCGCGGGCCGCCGCGACGCCGCCGTCCTCCACGCCCACGTGCACGCCGTCGGCGTCGACGCGCGCGGCGAGGGCCGCGTCGTCGTTGACGATGAAGAGCGCGCCGCGCGCACGGGCGAGCGCGGCGATCGCGCGCGCCTGCGCCTCGCGCAGCCCGGCGGGCGCGGACTTGTTCCGGTACTGGATCGCCGCGGCGCCGCCGTCGAGCGCCGCCGCGCACCCGGCGAGCAGCGCGGCGGTATCCTCGAGGTCGGGCGTCACGGCGTACAGGCCCGCGAGCCGCGCGAGCCGCCGCGCGCGCGCGTCGTCGTCAGTGGCTGCCACGCGCATCCGCGGGGCGCGGCGCCTCCGCCTCGTCCTCGCCGCGCGCCTCGCTTTCCTCGCGCGCCCAGAACAGCCGGTCGGGCAGCAGATGGCCCATGCCCGGCCGGTAGGCCTTGCGCAGCGCGTTCCACGTGTAGTCCTGCGCCTCGCGCACCGCGTCGGGGAGGTCGAGCCCGTTCGCGAGCATCGCCGCGATCGCGGAGGCGAGCGTGCAGCCCGCGCCGCTGAACGGGCCGGGAAGCCGCGCCCAGGTGTCGGTGCGCACGACGCCGCCCTTGCCGTACAGCGTGTTGACGATGTCGCGCGTCGCGTCGTGCGTGCCGGTCACCAGCACGAACTCGCAGCCCGATACGATCAGCCGCTCCGCGCATTCCGCGACCGGCGGCTCCTCGTCGCTGTCCTCCTGCTCGGCGAGCCGGCGCAGTTCGTGCCCGTTCGGCGTCACGACCGTGGTCTGCGGGATCAGGAGGTCGCGCAGCGCGTGCATCATCGCGTCGGTCGCGTGGGTGTCGCCGCGGCCGGTCGCGAGCGCCGGGTCGAGGATCAGCGGGACGTCGGGGTAGTCGGCGAGGATCTCGGCGATCGCGGCGATGTTCTCGACGCTGCCGAGCGCGCCGATCTTGAACGCGTCGACCGGCATGTCCTCGAGCAGGCATCGCGCCTGGTCGGCGACCCACTCGGCGTCCATCGGCAGCACGTTCTCGACGCCGGTCGTGTCCTGCACCGTGAGCGCCGTGACCACCGAGAGCGGGTGGCAGCCCATGCTCGCGAGCGTGAGCAGGTCCGCCTGCAGTCCCGTGCCCCCCGACGGATCGGAGGCCGCGAAGGTCAGCACCACGGGAGGCGCGCCCTGTTCGGTTTCGGTCGGCATCGTCGGTCAGTTCGGCATGCGCGCGCTCCGCGTCGCCGCGGGACGAACGCTGCATCGTACCCGAACCGCGCGCGGCGCCCGCCGCGGCGCTTACACCGGACGCCGTGCGCGCGGCGGCGCGAGGCGGTGCGGCGTGCACTCGAGGTACATGCTCAGCGCTTCGGCGGGCTTGCGCATGTCGATGCCGCGGAGCGCGGGATGCCGGCTCGCCGCGTAGTCGACGACCACGGTGTCGAGCCCGGCGCGCGCCGCGATCGGCACGAACGTCGCGAGGTCGTACTCCCAGCATCCGGCGAGCTGCATGCCGAGGTTGAAGACGTCGCCCGCGGTGCCGTTCGGCAGCGGCACGCCGACGTGGTCGGTCCAGATGCGCACGAGGCGATCGGGCTCCTCCAGGTACATGCGCGCGAACCGGCGCAGGTCGGGCGCCAGCACGCGCAGCACGCCGTCGGGCTTAAGGATGCGCCGGCACTCGGACAGGAAGGCGTGGAGCGCGTCGGGCACGAGCTGGTTGACGAAGTCCTCGGTGAAGATCGCGTCGGCGCAGCCGTCGGCGAACGGCAGCGGGCGCGCGAGGTCGGCGACGACGTCGGGGCGATTGGACGCGTCGAGGTCGACGTTGATCCAGCCCGGCAGCGGGCGGGTCCCGGATCCGAAATTGACCAGGTTCATCGCAGCGGCCGCGCGGCTCGAGGGAGGCTTGTCGCGTTCATCCTATAATTCTGCCCGAGCCGCGCCCGTCGCGCGGCCGGCGCACCGCACGGGGAGTCGCGTTGAAGAGATACATGTGCCTGATCTGCGGCTTCATCTACGAGGAGGAGCGGGGCCTGCCCGACGAGGGCATCCCCGCCGGCACCCGCTGGGAGGACGTGCCGCCGAACTGGACCTGCCCCGAGTGCGGCGCGCGCAAGGAAGACTTCGAGATGGTCGAGTTCTGAGATTGGTGAAATTGGGGTCTGAAATTGGGGTCAGAGCCGTAACATTCGCCGGCGGTAGCGGTACAGCTCGTTGCGTCGGATCGAGCGAATGTTACGGCTCTGACCCCAATTTCAAATGTTACGGCTCTGACCCCAATTTCAGACCGACCCCAATTTCAGACCCCAATTTCACATGCGCATCCTCCACACCATGCTCCGCGTCGGCGACCTCGCCCGCTCGGTCGACTTCTACACGAACGTGCTCGGCATGCGGGTGCTCCGCACGACCGACCGACCCGACCAGCGCTACTCGCTGGCGTTCGTCGGCTACGGCGACGAGTCGCAGCACGCGGTCCTCGAGCTCACGTACAACTACGGCGTGGATCGCTACGAACCCGGGACCGCCTACGGCCACGTCGCGATCGAGGTCGACGACGCGAAGGCTGCGTGCGAGGCGGTGCGGGCGAAGGGCGGCAGCGTCACGCGCGAGGCCGGCCCGGTCAAGGGCGGCACGACGGTCATCGCGTTCGTTCAGGACCCCGACGGCTACAAGATCGAGCTGATCGAGAAGTCGTGAAGTCCGGGTCGGAGCCGTGAAATCGGGGTCTGAAATCGGGGTCAGAGCCGTAACATTCGCCGGCGACGACAGTACAACTCGTTGTGTCGGTTCGAACGAATGTTACGGCTCTGACCCCGATTTCACAGTGTCGGTTCGAGCGAATGTTACGGCTCTGACCCCGATTGACCGATTTCACCCCGACTTCAGCACCTCGCGCAGATCGTGCGCGATCGCGTCGGGCGCCTGGCCGTGGCCCTCGTAGACGCGCAGCCGCCCCGCCGGGTCGAACACGAAGATCCCGGCCGAGTGGTCGACCGTGTAGGTCTGCGGCGTGCTGCCGGGCACCTTCTGGAAGATGATGCGGAACTCCTTCGCGACCGCCTCGGTCGCCGCGGCGTCGCCGCGCAGGCCCGCGAAGCGCGAATCGAACGCCGGAACGTATTGCGCGAGCAGCTCGGCCGTGTCGCGCTCCGGATCGACGGTCGCGAACAGCACCTGCACCCGATCCGCGTCCGCGCCGAGCTGCTTCATCGCCTCGGCGAGCGTCGCGAGCGTCGTCGGGCACACGTCCGGGCACTGCGTGTAGCCGAAGAACAGGACCACCGCCTTGCCGCGGTAGTCCGCGAGCGTGCGCGGCTTGCCGGTGTGGTCGGCGAGCGCGAAGTCGCGCCCGAACGCGCTGCCGGTGACGTCCGACCCCTTGAACTTCGGCGCGTCGGGGCCGCACGCCGCGAGCGCCAGCGCGGCGGCGGTGGCGAGGGCGAGGGCGGCGAGGAACGTGCGGCGCGCGGACATCGGCGTGGACGGCCCCGGCCTACTGCCAGTAGTGGTCGACGAGCAGCGCCGAGAACAGCGCGGCGAGGTAGGCGATCGAGTAGGCGAACGTCCGGCGCGCCAGCGCGTCGCTGTAGCGCACGTAGAGGGCGACCGCGTAGCCGGCGAAGACGCC
Source organism: Burkholderiales bacterium (assembly GCA_905339295.1). GTDB lineage: Bacteria > Pseudomonadota > Gammaproteobacteria > Burkholderiales > Casimicrobiaceae > VBCG01. The sequence continues at coordinate 181,425 of CAJPFI010000009.1, read as the reverse complement.
GCCCAGCAGCAGCGCGCTCGCGAGGTAGAGCGGGCCGCTCATGCGGATCGCGAACGGCAGCATCGTCACCGCGATCAACGCGAACGTGTAGAGCACGATCATCAGGCGCGTGTAGCGCGAGCCGTGCGTGACCGGCAGCATCGGCAGTCCGGCGCGCGCGTAGTCCTGCGTGCGGTAGAGCGCGAGCGACCAGAAGTGTGGCGGCGTCCACACGAAGATGATCAGGAACAGGATGAGCGCCTCCGGGGCGACCTCGCCCGTGACCGCGGCCCAGCCCAGCACCGGCGGCATCGCGCCCGACGCCCCGCCGATCACGATGTTCTGCGGCGTCGCGGGCTTGAGCAGCACCGTGTAGACGATCGCGTAGCCGATGAACGTGGCGAGCGTGAGCCACATCGTCAGCGCGTTGACCCAGCGGCCGAGGATCAGGAGGCCGGCGCCGCCGACCAGCACCGCGAACAGCAGCGTCTGCCGCGACGTGAGCTCGCCCGCCGGCAGCGGCCGCGCGCGCGTGCGCAGCATCTTCGCGTCGATCCTCTGCTCGACCAGGCAGTTGATCGCCGCGGCGGCGCCCGCGACGAGCGCGATGCCGACCGTGGCGGCGAACACGACCGCCGGGTTCGGCAGGCCCGGCACCGCGAGGAACATCCCGATCACCGCGCAGAACACGATGAGCGACACGACGCGCGGCTTCGCGAGCGCGAGAAACTGGCGCAGGCGGGTTTCGGCGAGGGCGAGGGCGGTCATCGGGGCATCGGGCGAAAGAGGGATTTTACCGCGTCGGACGGCGCGCCGCCCCCATGACGGCAGGAGGGACTCGAAGGCCGTCCCCGGCGCGCCGCCTCATCCGATCCGGGACGCCTTGAGCAGGCGCGCGAGATCGCGCCCCATCGCCCTGATGTCGGGAGTGCCCGGCCAGGCGAGCACCTGGTTGCCGAGCGGATCGACGAGGTGGATCGCGCCGGCGCCGCGCGGCAGGCGCTCGGCGACCCGCGCCTCCGTCCGCACGACGACGACGTCGGGGTGCTCGGCCAGCAGGGCCGCCGCCGGCATGCCGCCGTCGGTCACGAGCCAGACCCGCACGACCCGGTCGTGCTCGCGGCCCTGCATCGTGCGCGACTGGCGCGTCGCGTAGAGGCGCGCGGCGCAGCCCTCGTCGCAGGACGCCGGCGCCGCGACGAGCATGGTCCAGCGCCCCTTCTCGTCCTCGAGCGTCCACGTGCGCCCGTCCACGCGCGCGCCCGAGAGCGCCGGCGCCGCCTGCGTCGGCAGGAGCTCGCCGTAGTTGGCCGGCGCGCGCGGAGGCATCAGGTAGTACGCGGCGAACGACGCGACCACCGGCGCCGCGCACACGGCGAGGATCAGCCACATCGTGCGCAGGCTGCGCTTCGGCGCTTGCTCGCTCATCGTCCTCCCCTGGCGCGCCAGCGCCGGCGCACCGCGAATCCGATCCACAGCCCCGCCGCGAGCGCGGCGAACGCGTACCACTGCATCATGTAGACGCGGTGCGTGTCGACGCCCGCGTCGGGCGGCGGCCACCGGCGCACGAGCCCGTCGGCCGGCGCGGACGCGTCGTCCTGCTCGATCACCGCGGGCAGGAGCGCGAGCCCCGTCGCCGCCCCGATGCGCGCGGGGTCGAGGTTCTGCCACACGTTGCCCGCGGGCGCCCCCGCGTCCAGCTCGACGTAGCGCGAGCGCTGCGCCGCGATCCTGCCGGCGACCGTGACCCTCCCCTGCGGCGCCGCGACGTCCGGGACGCGCGTCGCGCCCGCGCCCGCGGCGATCCAGCCGCGGTCGACCAGCACCACGCGGCGGTCGTCGAGCGCGAGCGGCGTGAGCACGTGGAAGCCGGCGCGCCCCGCCTGCACCTTGTTGTCGACCAGCACCTGCGCGGCGCCGCGCCACTCGCCGGTCGCCGTCACGCGCCGGTAGCGCCACGCCGCCCAGTCGTCCGTGCGCGGCAGCGGCACCGGCGCGAGCGCGGCCGCCGCGTCGAGCGCGGCGCGGTCCGCCTCCTTGGCGAGCATCCGGTCGCGCTGCCAGTTGCCGGCGGCGACGAACAACGCGACGGCCGCGACGGTCGCGGCCGCGACGAGCGCGCGCACGACGCGCGTGTCCGGGATCGCCGCCATGGCCGCGATGCTAGACTGCGCCGAGGACGTCCGGGCGCCCGCGCAGAACCATGAAGATCATCGTCATCGGCGGCCTTGTCGCCGTCGTCGTCGCCCTGTTCACCGCGCTGGTGTTCCTCTACCGCGACCGCGGCGTGGGCCATCGCGTCGTGACCGCGCTCGCGGTCCGCGTCGGCCTGTCGATCTCCGTCGTCGCGTTCCTGCTCGTCTCGTACTGGATGGGCTGGATCAGCCCCGGCGGCCTGCGCTGAGGCGCCGCCGCGGCGGCGCCTCCGGAAGCAGAAGGCCGCACGGGTCGCCCCGTGCGGCCCTCGCCCGCGCGGCGGCGCCGGCTACAGCCAGTACACCAGCACGAACAGCAGCAGCCAGACCACGTCGACGAAGTGCCAGTACCACGCGGCGGCCTCGAACGCGAAATGGTGCTGCGCGTCGAAGTGCCCCTTCAGCACGCGCCCGAGCATCACCGACAGCATGATCGCGCCGACCGTCACGTGCATCCCGTGGAAGCCGGTCAGCATGAAGAACGTGGAGCCGTAGACGCCGGTCGAGAGCTTCAGGTTGAGGTCGCTGTAGGCGTGGATGTACTCGTAGGCCTGGAACCCGAGGAACGTCAGGCCCAGCGCGATCGTGGCCGCGAGCCACAGCGCGAGCGCGCCGCGGTGGCCCGCCTTGAGCGCGTGGTGCGCGATCGTGAGCGTGACGCCCGACGTGAGCAGGATGATCGTGTTGAGGAGCGGGATCCCCATCGCGCCCATCGGCGTGAACTGCTGCGTCACGTACGGCCCCACGGTCGGCCACTGCGCCGCATAGTTCGGCCACAGGAGGTTGCCGGTGATCGATCCGGCGCCCAGGTCCGGCACCGACAGGTTGCGCACGTAGAACAGCGCGCCGAAGAACGCGGCGAAGAACATCACCTCGCTGAAGATGAACCAGCTCATCGCCCAGCGGAACGAGAGGTCCACGCGCTTGTTGTACAGGCGGCTCTCCGACTCGCCGATCACCGTCCCGAACCAGCCGAACATCATGAACAGCAGGATCGCGAACCCGAGCGCGACGACCCAGGGCCCGGCGGCGTAGCCGTTGAACCAGAACGCCGCGCCCCCGCCCATCAGCAGCAGCGCGACCGAGCCGGTGATCGGCCAGTGCGACGGCTGCGGGATGAAGTAGTAAACCGGCTGTCCGCCGTGCGTCGTCGAACCCATCGTGTCGCTCCCTTCGCCTTCCTCGGCCGTTTGCCGCCTGCCGCGCCGCCGGATCAGGATCCGCGCGCCGCGCTCCCGTTGTCCCGGCCCGACGCCGCGCGCGCCGACGGCCCGCCCTCGACCTCGAAGAACGTGTACGACAGCGTCACCACCGGCACGTCCGCCGGCAGCTCCGGATCGAGCACGAACACCACCGGCATGCGCCGCCGCTCCCCGGCCTGAAGCGTCTGCGTCGAGAAGCAGAAGCAGTCGAGCTTGCGGAAGTACTCGGACGCGTTGCGCGGCAGGTAGCTCGGGATCGCCTGTCCCGTCACCGGCCGGTCGGTCGGGTTGACGATCTCGAAGTCGACCTGCGTCAGCGCGCCGGGGTGCACGTCGATCGTCGCCACGAGCGGCCGGAACGTCCACGGCAGCCCGCGCGTGTTCGCGTCGAGCTCGATGCGCACGTTGCGCGACGCGTCGACCTGCGTGTTGCGCACCTCGGCCGGCCGGTCGATGTCGCGCAGGCCCGTGACCTGGCAGATCTTCTCGTAGAACGGGACCAGCGCGTAGCCGAACGCGAACATCGCCGCCGCGACCACGACCAGGCGCGCGAGGATGCTGCGGTTGTCGGCGCGTAGCGCCGGGCCTGCGTCGCGGGTCGTCATGCGCTCACTTCCGCCCGAGGTGGCGCCCGATCCCGAGCACCAGGAACAGGAACACCGCGGCCCCGACCACCGTCATCCCGATGCTCTGGTCGCCGAACAGCCGCGACGCGAGCACGCCGCCGAAGAACACCAGCGCGATCGACGCGAGCACGAGCGCCGTGCGCCGGATGCTGGCGCGCACGTCCGGATCGTCGGATCGGCGGCGGGTGTCGTTCATGGGCGTGGGGGCGGGGCGCGCGCGGCGCCCCGCGTGCGGTCACTTGACGACGGGCGGCGTCTCGAAGGTGTGGTAGGGCGCCGGCGACGGCAGCGTCCACTCGAGCGTGGTCGCGCCTTCCCACGGCTTCGCCGGCGCCTTCGCGCCGTCCCCGCGGATGCACTTGATCACCGCCCACAGGAACACGAACTGCGAGATCCCGAAGCCGAACGCGCCGATCGACGACACCATGTTCCAGTCGGTGAACTGCGTCGCGTAGTCCGGGATGCGCCGCGGCATGCCGGCCAGGCCCAGGAAGTGCTGCGGGAAGAACGCGACGTTGAAGAACACGAGCGACAGCCAGAAGTGGATGCGGCCGAGCTTCTCCGAGTACATCGTGCCGGTCCACTTCGGGATCCAGTGGTAGACCCCGCCGAAGAACGCGAACAGGCTGCCCGCCACCATCACGTAGTGGAAGTGCGCGACGACGTAGTAGGTGTCGTGGATCTGGATGTCGACCGGCATGATCGCGAGCACGAGGCCGGTGAAGCCGCCGAGCGTGAACAGGAACAGGAAGCCGAGCGCGAACAGCATCGGCGTCTCGAACGTGATCGCGCCGCGCCACATCGTCGCGAGCCAGTTGAACACCTTCACGCCGGTCGGCACCGCGATCAGCATCGTCGCGTACATGTAGAACAGCAGGCCGGCGGTCGGCATGCCGACGGTGAACATGTGGTGCGCCCAGACGATGAACGACAGGATCGCGATGCCGGCGACCGCGTACACCATCGACGCGTAGCCGAACAGCGGCTTGCGCGAGTACACCGGGATGATCTCGGAGATGATCCCGAACGCCGGCATGATGATGATGTAGACCTCGGGGTGGCCGAAGAACCAGAAGATGTGCTGGAACAGCACCGGGTCGCCGCCGCCGGCCGCGTTGAAGAACGACGTGCCGAAGTGGCGGTCGGTGAGCAGCATCGTCACCGCGCCGGCGAGCACCGGCATCACGGCGATGAGCAGGTAGGCGGTGATGAGCCACGTCCAGCAGAACAGCGGCATCTTCATCAGCGTCATGCCCGGCGCGCGCAGGTTCAGGATCGTCGTGATGATGTTGATCGACCCCATGATCGACGACGCGCCCATGATGTGGATCGCGAAGATCGCGAGGTCCATCCCCATGCCGTTCTGGATGGTCAGCGGCGGGTACAGCGTCCAGCCCGCCGACACCGCGCCGCCGGGGACGAACAGCGAGCCGACCAGCATGATCCCGGCCGGCGGGAGCAGCCAGAAGCTCCAGTTGTTCATGCGCGCGAACGCCATGTCGGGCGCGCCGATCAGCATCGGGATCATCCAGTTCGCGAAGCCGACCGCGGCGGGCATGATCGCGCCGAACACCATGATGAGGCCGTGCAGCGACGTCAGCTGGTTGAAGAACTCCGGGTGGACGACCTGCAGGCCCGGCTGGAACAGCTCGGCGCGGATCGTGAGCGCCATCACGCCGCCGACGAGGAACATCGTGAACGAGAACCACAGGTACATCGTGCCGATGTCCTTGTGGTTGGTCGTCGTGATCCAGCGCATGATCCCGCCAGGGTAGTGCGCGTGCTCGTGCTCGTGGCCGCCGGCGGCGTGATCGTGCGGGATGCTGCTCATCGCGTTCTCCTGGAATCGGCGTTCGTGTGCTGCGCGGCGTGCGTCACCTGAGGGCGGCCTGCATCGCGGCGGGCCCGGCCGCCTGGCCGGACGGCGCCGCGGCGGCGGCCGCGACCTTCTGCTTCTGCTCCGCGGCCCACTTCGCGTAGTCTTCCGTCGACTTCACCTCGACGACGACCGGCATGAAGCCGTGCTCCTTGCCGCACAGCTCGGCGCACTGGCCGCGGTAGGTCCCGACCTTCTCGGCCCGGAACCACGAGTCGCGGACGAAGCCCGGGATCGCGTCCTGCTTGACGCCGAACGCGGGCACCCACCACGCGTGCAGCACGTCGCCCGCCGTGATCAGCACGCGCACCTTGGCGCCGACCGGCACGACCATCGGGTTGTCGACCTCGAGCAGGTAGTTCTCGCCCTTCGGCGCGCGGCCCTCGATCTGCGCGAGCGGCGTCGCCAGGCTCGAGTAGTACCCGAAGCCGTCCTGCAGGTAGTCGTAGCCCCACTTCCACTGGTAGCCGGTGACCTTGATCGTCAGGTCGGGCGCCGACGTGTCCTTCATCGCGAGGATCGTCTTCGTCGCCGGGTACGCCATGAACAGCAGGATCAGGAACGGGATCACCGTCCAGACGACCTCGACGACGGTGTTCTCGTGGAACTGCTCGGCCTGGTGGCCGATCGACTTCCGGTGCCTGAACAGCGAGTAGAACATCACGCCGAACACGCCGACGAAGATGACCATGCAGATCCAGAAGATGAACGTGTGCAGCTCGAACTGCTGGCGCGCGATCTCGGTGACCGGCGTCTGCAGGTTCCACTCGAGCGCCGCGTGGGAGACGGCCGGCAACGCGGCCAGTGCGGCGAACGTTGCGGCGGCGAGGCGGCGGCCCCGGGTCCCCTTGGAAGTACGCTCCATGCTGTCCTCGACCCCTGCGATGTGCTCGAATCCCCATGCCCCGCGGCGCGTCACCGCGCGCCGGGCATTCCCCTGATCGTGCGTGCGAGCGTCGGGCGCCCGCACGCCGGAACCGTTTCGCCGAAGCGCACCGCGTCCCTCCCGCGACTCGACACGCGCCGCGGCTCGCGCGTCCTGCGTTCCTCGTCGACCTCGACGTGCAGCCACCGCCGGCCGATGTCGCGCCGGCTCGGCCGGTCATCGATCCGCGGCGGGCTGTCCGTGACGGGCATGTCGGATTGATCGTGGCGACGGCCGGCGCCGGAACGGTGCGAAACGGGCCCGCGCGGGGCCCCGTTTCTCCGTCGAACGCCGGCGGCGCGCCCGCGCAACGCAAAATATTAGCATGGATCAAGGATTCGCCAGCCGGGCTCGCGTCGCGTGACGCGCCAGGCGGCGCGTCGGCGCGGATCCGGCTCAGGCGAGCCCGAGTCGCGCGAGCGCGCGGGCATCCGGCGGGACCGATTCGCCCCACGCGAAATCGGCGACGCACGGCGCGGGCAGGCGTTGCGCGAGCGACGCGACGCTTTCCGCGGCCGCGGGCATGCCCGGATCGATCCGGTTCGCGATCCATCCGGCCAGTTCGAGCCCGCGCGCGCGGATCGCGAGCTCGGCCGCGAGCGCGTGGTTGAGGCAGCCGAGCCGCACGCCGACCACCAGCACGACGGGCAATCGGAGGCGCCCGGCCACGTCGAGCATGTCGTGGTGCGCGCCGATCGGAACGAGCGGCCCGCCGGCGCCTTCGACGACCACCGCGTCCGCCCGCGCGGCGAGGCGCGCGTAGGCCGACGCGATGCGGTCGAGGTCGATCGCCACGCCCGCCCGCGCCGCGGCGACGTGCGGCGCGATCGCCGGCACGAACGCGAATGGATTGCGTTCCGCGAGCGGCGCGTCGACATTGCCCGCCTCGTCCAGCGCCGCGACGTCGGCGTTGACGTCCGCGCCCGCCTCGATGCCCGCGGACACCGGCTTCATGCCGACCGCGCGGCGCCCGCACGCCACGAGGCCGCGCAGCAGCGCGACGCTGGCGACGGTCTTGCCGACGCCGGTGTCGGTTCCGGTCACGAAGATGCCGCGGGCCATGTCCGGCGCGGGCCGGGAAGCCGGGAGGTCCGCGAAGGCGACGGGACGCGTCGCGCCGCCGCCATGCGCCATCCCCCGGTTCCCTATCTCCCGCTCCCTCCCCTGTGGATCCTCACGATCGACCGTCCGTCCGCGGTCCGCGTCGGCTCGACCTTCCACGCGTGGCCATAGACGACCTCGAAGGTCGCCGGGATGCGGCCGTCGCGCGCGAGCGACGCGAGCGCGTCCTCCAGCGCGCGGCGCCGGTGGCGGCCGGTGAGGCCGCGCGGCCGGCCGCGCGTCTGGTTGGTCGCGCCGATCGCCCTCAGCTCGGCGAGCAGCGCGGCGGGCGTCGCGTAGGTCACTGTGATCATCTCCATGTCCATCACCGGATCGGCGAAGCCCGCGTCCACGAGCATGTCGCCCAGGTCGTGCATGTCGACGAACCGGTTGACGTGCGTGTAGCCGTCGATCCGCGCGAACGCCCGCACCAGCTCCTTCAGCGTGTCGGGACCGAACGTCGTGAACGTGAGCAGCCCGCCGACCCTGAGCACGCGGCGGAACTCGGCGAGCGCGAGCGGCGGGTCGGCGACCCATTGCAGCACGAGGTTCGACCAGACGAGGTCGACGCACGCGGCGCGCAGCGGCAGCGCGGCGACGTCGCCGCACGCGAACGCGGGCGCGGCGGCGCGCCCGCGCCCGAGCGGACCGAGCAGCCGCGCGAGCACCGAGCGGCCGCGCATCGATCGCATGCGCGCCTGCTGCACCATCGGCAACGCGGCGTCGACCGCCGCGATGCGCACGCCCGGATAGCGCGCGGCGAGCTCGCCGATCGCCTCGCCGGTGCCGCAGCCGGCGTCGAGGATGGCCGCGGGCGCTAGCCTCACGACCTCGAGCCGCTCGGCCAGCCGCGCGCCGACCTCGCGCTGGAGCACGGCCGCCGCGTCGTAGCTCGCCGCCGCGCGGCCGAACGCGCGGCGCACCGCGCGCGCGTCGAGGTCGCGCCGATCGGGCGCGGGGACGGGCGCGTCAGCCGGCATCGACGAACGCCTCGAGCGCGCGGTCGAACGCCGCGCGGTGCGACAGGAACGGCGCGTGCGCGGCGTCGCCGATCCGCGCGAGCCGCGCCCGCGGCATCGCCTGCGCGAGCCACTCGCCCGCGGCGGCCGGCACGAGCGTGTCGCGCCCGCCCGCGACGACCAGCGCCGGCGCGCGGATCGAGCGCGCCTCGTCGCGCAGGTCGGCGGAGGCGAGGACGGCCAGCGCGTCGCCCAGCGCGCCGGGCGCCGGGTCGCCGCGCGCCAGCATCCGGTGGCGCAGCTGCGCGAGCGTCCTGCGCCCCTCGTCGCTCCCGCGCACCTGCAGCGTGAGGAAGCGCGTCAGCGTGGCGCGCCACGCGACCGACAGCTCGTCGCCGAAGCGCGCGAGCGCCTCGCCGGCCATCGCGTGCGGCCAGTCGGGCGCGCGGACGAAGCGTGGCGTCGTCGCGACCAGCACGAGGCGCGCGACGCGACCCGGGTCGCGCGCCGCCCAGCGCATCGCCACCTGTCCGCCGAACGACCAGCCCAGCACCGCGAGCGGACCGGGCTCCGCCGCGAGCGCCCGCGCGACCGCGTCCGCGAGCGCGTCGAGCGTGTACGGCGCGACCGTCGCGCTGTGCCCGTGGCCCGGCAGGTCGACGGCGTGGACGCGGAAGCGGCGCGCGAGCGCGGGCAGGAGCGGCGCGAACAACCCCGAGTGCATGCCCCATCCGTGCAGCAGCACGAGCGGCGGGCCCGCGCCGACCGACTCGACGTGCGGGCGCTCGTCCCGCGCGGCGTGCGCGAGTCCGCTCACGGACCCTCGCGCGCGACGCCGGCGAGCGCGGCGAGCAGCCTGTCGACGTCGTCGCCGACATGCGCGGCGGAAAGCGAGACGCGCAGCCGCGACGTCCCCTCGGGCACCGTCGGCGGACGGATCGCCGGGACGAGGATGCCGCGCCGCTCGAGCGCCTGCGAGAGCCGGGTCGCGGCCGTGGGCGCGCCGACGATCAGCGGCTGGATCGGCGTGTCGGACGCGCCCAGTCGCCACGGCAGCGACGCGGCGCCCGCGCGGAAGCGCGCGACGAGTCGGGCGAGCCGCTCGCGCCGCCAGCCGTCCGCGCGCACCCGCGCGAGGCTCGCGCGGAGCGTCTCGGCGAGCATCGGCGGCGCCGCGGTCGTGAACAGGTACGGACGGGCGGTCTGCACGATCGTCTCGACCACCGCCGGGTGCGCGGCGACGAACGCGCCGGCGACGCCGGCCGCCTTGCCGAGCGTGCCCATCAGCACGATGCGCGGCGACGCGAGCGCGAACGCGGCGAGCGTGCCCCGGCCGCCGCCGAGCACGCCGAAGCCGTGCGCGTCGTCGACGACCAGCCGCGCGTCGTGCGCCTCGGCGAGCGCGAGAAGCTCGGGCAGCGGCGCGACGTCGCCGTCCATGCTGAACACCGCGTCGGTCGCGATCAGCTTCCGCGGCGCCTTCGACGCGCGCAGCCGCGCGGCGAGCGCGCCGGGGTCGCGATGCGCGTAGCGGACGAGGCGCGCGCGCGCGAGCAGCGCGCCGTCGTTCAGGCACGCGTGGTTCAGACGGTCGGCGAACACGTCGGTCCCCCGGCCGGCGAGCGCGGACACGATGGCGAGGTTCGCGAGGTAGCCGCTCGAGAACGTGACGGCGCGCGCGCCGTCGCAGGGACGCACCCAGTCGGCGAGCTCGCGCTCGAGCGCCTCGTGCGCCTCGAAATGGCCGCAGACGAGATGCGACGCGGTCGCGCCGACGCCCCAGCGCCGCGCGGCGCGTGCGGCGGCGTCGGCGAGCGCGGGGTCGCCGGCCAGTCCCAGGTAGTCGTTGCTCGCGAACGCCAGTAGCTCGCGGCCGTCGACGACCGCCCGCGGCCCGGCGGCCGACGCGACGGTGCGCCTGTGGCGCCCGAGTCCCGCCGACTCGCGCGCGGCGAGCGTGCGTTCGAGCGCGTCGATCAGCGGATCGGGCATCGGTCGGCCGGCGCCGCCCGCGGCGCGGGCGCCGCGCGCCGCTAGGCGGGCGCGATCCCGAGCTTCGCGAACAGCGCCCGGTCCGCCCCGACGTCGGGATTGCCGGTGGTGAGCAGCCGATCGCCGTAGAAGACCGAGTTCGCGCCGGCGAGGAAGCACAGCGCCTGCACCGCCTCGCCCAGCTCGCGCCGCCCCGCCGACAGCCGCACCGTCGACGCCGGCATCGTCACGCGCGCGACGGCGATCGTGCGCACGAATTCGAGCGGGTCGATCGCGCTCTCGCCGTGGAGCTTCGCGTGGAGCGGCGTGCCCTCGACCTGCACCAGGTGGTTGATCGGCACCGACTCCGGCGGCGGGTCGAGGCTCGCGAGCTGCGCGATCAGCGCGGCGCGCGCGCGCCGCGACTCGCCCATCCCGACGATGCCGCCGCAGCAGACGCGGATTCCCGCCTCGCGGACCCGCGCGAGCGTGTCGAGGCGGTCGTCCTGGCCGCGCGTCGTCACGATCTCGCCGTAGAACTCGGGCGACGTGTCGAGATTGTGGTTGTAGTAGTCGAGCCCCGCGGCGGCGAGCGACTCGGCCTGTCCGTCCCTCAGCATGCCGAGCGTGCAGCAGGTCTCGAGGCCGAGCGCCTTCACGCCGCGCACCATGTCGAGCACCGGCTCGAGGTCGCGGTCCTTCGGGCCGCGCCACGCGGCCCCCATGCAGAAGCGCGTCGCGCCCGCGCCCTTCGCCGCACGGGCCGCGTCGAGCACCGCGCCGACGTCGAGCACCGGTCCGCTCGCGACGCCGGTGTGGTGGCGCGCGGCCTGCGGGCAGTAGCCGCAGTCCTCGGGGCAGCCGCCGGTCTTGATCGACAGGAGCGTCGACAGCTGGACGGCGTTGGGCGCGTGGTGGGCGCGGTGGACCTGCTGCGCGCGGAACAGGAGGTCGGAGAACGGCAGCTCGAACAGCGCCGCGACGTCGTCGGTGCTCCAGCGCGGCATGCGCCGGGGCTCGCCTCCCGCGGCGGGCGTGCGCGCGGCACTCGCGCGGGTGGAGGGCGGATGGTCGAGCATCGGGGCGGATTCGGTCGTTCGTCGGAGTGCGCGCGCGGGGCGGCGCCTCTACAATCGGGGGCGAGTGTCGAGGCCCGCCCGTGCGCTTGTCAAATTCCGCGAAGGCAACGCTTTACAAGTGGCGCGGGCGCGCGGCGCGCGGCGCGCTCGCGGGCGTGGCGATCGCGTTGCCGCAGCGCTGCGCGCTGTGCTCGTGCGCGACCGGCGACGCGTGCCTGTGCGACGCGTGCGCCGCGGCGATCGCGCCGGCGGCGGACGCGTGCCCGCGCTGCGCGCTGCCCTCGGCCGGCGGCGTTCCCTGCGGTCGCTGCCTCGCGCATCCGCCGGCGTGGGACGCCGCGCTCGCCGCCGGGCCCTACGCGTTCCCGCTCGACCGGATGGTGCAGCGCCTCAAGTACGCGGCGGACCTGCCGATCGCCGCGGCGCTCGGCGAACGGCTCGCGCACGCGGCGATGTCGGCCGACGCCGTGGCGCGCGTCGACGCCCTGGTGCCGATGCCGCTCGCGCCGGCGCGCCAGCGCGAGCGCGGCTACAACCAGGCGCGCGAGATCGCGAAGGCGGTCATGCGCACCGCCGGCCTGCGCGTCCGCGACGGGCTCGTGCGGTCGCGCCACGCGCCGCCGCAGGCCGACCTTCCGTGGCGCGAGCGCGTTCGCAACGTCCGCGGCGCGTTCGCGGCGGCGGCGTCGTTCGCGGGCGCGCGCGTCGCGCTCGTCGACGACGTGATGACCAGCGGCGCGACCGCGGCAGCGGCGGTGTCGGCGCTGCGCAGGGGCGGCGCGCTGCGCGTCGAGGTGTGGACCGTCGCGCGCACGCTGCGCGGCTGAGAGGCTCGCCGTGTTCGCGATCGTGCTCGTGCATCCGGAGATCCCGCCCAACACGGGCAACGTGATCCGCCTCGCGGCGAACACGGCGGCCGACCTGCACCTGGTCGAGCCGCTGGGGTTCGCGCTTGCCGACCGCGAGCTGAAGCGCGCCGGCCTCGACTACCACGAGTACGCGCGCGTGCGCGTGCACCGCGACTTCGCGGCCTGCCGCGCCGCGCTCGACGGGCCGTTGCCGCGGCGCTGGTTCGCGTTCTCGACGCGCGCGGCGCGCGCGCACGCCGACGTCGCGTTCGCGCCCGGCGACGTGCTGGTGTTCGGATGCGAGACGTCGGGGCTGCCGGACGACGTTCTCGCGACGTTCGCGGACGACCGGCGGCTGCGCATCCCGATGCGCCCCGGCGTGCGCAGCCTCAACCTGTCGAACGCGGTCGCGGTCGCCGTGTACGAGGCGTGGAGGCAGTGCGGGTTTCGCGGGGCGCAGGACGCGGAGACGGAGGGAGGATCGGCGATCGGAGGCCGGGCGGAGTGATGCCGGACACGCGACGTCGCGCGCCTCGGTCGCCCTCGCGGCGGTCCCGTGCACCGTCCGCCGTCGCTCCCCGATCCCGCATCGAGCCGCGCGCCGCGCGGCGCCTCACCCCTCCTCCGCCCGCGGCTCGCGCCTGAGCAGCCCCTCGACCGCATCGCGCACCGGCAACCCCTCGTCGAGCACGCGCGCGACCGCCTCGGTGATCGGCATCTCGATGCCGTGGTGTCTCGCGAGCGAGCGGGCGGCGCGCGCGGCGTTCACGCCCTCGGCCACGTGCCCGAGCGCGGCGAGGATCTCCGGAAGGCGCCGGCCCTGCGCGAGAGCGAGCCCGACGCGGCGGTTGCGCGACGCGTCGCCGGTGCAGGTGAGCACGAGGTCGCCCAGCCCCGCGAGGCCCATCAGCGTCTCGCGCCGCCCGCCCTCCGCGATCGCCAGCCGCGAGATCTCCGCGAGGCCGCGCGTGATGAGCGCCGCGCGCGCGTTGTGGCCGAACGCGAGCCCGTCGGAGAGCCCGGCCGCGATCGCGAGCACGTTCTTCACCGCGCCGCCGACCTCGACGCCGACGAGGTCGTCGGTCTCGTAGACGCGAAGCGTGTCGCCGCGCAGCAGCGCGGCCGCCTGCGCCGCGAGCGCCGGATCGGTTGCGGCGGCGGCGAGCGCCGTCGGCAGCCCGCGCGCGACCTCGTCGGCGAAGCTCGGTCCCGACACGACGCCGACCGGCGCGTGCCAGCGCGGCGCGATCCGCCGGTGCGCGAGCGCGGCGCCCGCGGGGTGGTCCGGCGCCGCGACGAACCCTTTCGACAGCCAGACGAGCGGCGCGCGCGCGCCCGCGTCGTCGAGCGCGCCGGCCAGCGCCTCGAGCGCATCCACCGGGGTCGCGAGGACGACGAGGGCGGCGCCGGCCGCCGCCTCGTGGCGATGGTCGACGACGAGCGCATCGGGCAGCGCGACGCCAGGGAGGTAGCGGCGGTTGCTCCGGTCGCGCCCGAGCTCGGCGGCACGCTCGCGCGAGCGCGCGACGAGGACGACGCGCGGGCACGCGTGGGCTCGCGCGGCGAGGTGGCACGCGATCGCTGTCCCCCACGCGCCGGCGCCGACGACGGCGATGTCAGCGCGCGCGCCCGCCATCGGGCGTCAGAGGCCGAATACCTGCGCGATCCGGACGAAGCCGGTCGCGCCGTCGCGGTGCCTGACCTTCACCCAGCCCGGTGTGGCGGTGGTGCCCGCCGACACGGCGGGCTCGGCGAGCTCGAGCAGCACGTTCTGCTCGGCGCGGAAGGCGAGCGGAGAGCCGTCGGCCGCGACGGTCCGGACGTCCGCCACGGCGACGCGCACCTGCAGCACGCGCCGCCCGGAGAGCGACCGGCTGGCCACCCAGCCGATCGTCCCGGACAGGTCGCGCACCTTGGTCCAGCCCTCGACGTCGACGAGCACCTCGAGCGGGACGTCGCGGCCGAGGACGAACTGGGGTCGCGCCTTCGCGGAAGGCGCGTCGTAGAGCAGCGTCGGGACCTCGGCCGTCGTGCGGAACTCGGCCGCGGAGAGCGGGGCGGCAAGCGCCGCCGCGCCGACGGCGGCGATCGCGATCGCGGCCGTGCGGCGGAACATGCGCGTCAGGCCGCGGCCGTGGCGCCCGCGTCCGCAGCCTTCTGGTCGAGCTGCTGCGCGTACAGCGCCTCGAAGTTGATCGGCTGCAGATGCACTGGCGGGAAGCCGGCGTTCATCGTCGCGGTCGCGACCGACTGGCGCGCGTACGGGAACAGCATGGCCGGGCAGTGCATCGCGAGGATCGGCTGGAGCTGATCGGCGGTCGCGCCCTGCACCGTGAAGATGCCGGCCTGCGCGACCTCGACCAGGAACACGGTGCGCTCGCCCGCGGTCGCTGTGATCGTGACGGTCATCACGCACTCGTAGACGTCCGGCTCGATCTGCTCGGCGCGCGTGCGCAGCCCGATCTCGACCGACGGCGGCTCGGTGAGCTTGAACGACTGCGGCGAACCGGGGTTCTCGAGCGAGAGATCCTTGACGTAGATCTTCTCGACCGCGACCCGCACGGCATTCTGGGAGACGAGCGACTCGGCCATGGCGTTCCTGTCGGCTGGGCGTGAAAAGCCTTCGATTATACCGGAGGGTGCGCCCCGCGGCCGGCCGGTCAGGCGCCGGCGGCGAGCAGCGCCTCGAGCGTGCCGGCGCGTTCCAGAGCGACCAGGTCGTCGTAGCCGCCGACGTGGACCTCGCCGACGTAGATCTGCGGAACGGTCCGGCGGCCGGTGCGCTCCATCATCTCCTGCCGGCGCGCGGGATCGAGGTCGACCCTCACCTTGACGATCGCGGTCGCTCCCTTCGACGCGAGCAACCGCTCGGCCTGGACGCAGTACGGGCACATGCCGGTCGTGTACATCGTGATCGGGGCCATCGTCACTTCTCCAGCGGCAGCCCCGCGCTGCGCCAGGCGGCGACGCCGCCCGTCAGGTGGTAGATGTCCTTGAAGCCGGCCTTCTCGAGCGCCGAGCCGGCGCCCCGGCTGCGCTGCCCGCGGGCGCAGTACGCGATGACCGGGCGCGACTTCATCGGCGCCAGCTCGGCCGCGCGGCTCTCGAGCTGCGACAGCGGGATGTGGACGGCGTTGGGCAGGCGCCCGCCCTCGTACTCCTTCGTCTCGCGCAGGTCGAGCGCGACCGCATCGCGGTTGAGGAGCTGCGTCGCGGCGAGCGTGCCGATCTCCTTCATCGACGAGAAGCGGCGCTGCACCAGCGGCCAGACCAGCATCGCCCCGGAAACGAAGGCGACAAGGATCAGCATCCAGTTCTTCTCGACGAAGGCGACGACGGACATGGCGATTCGCGGCGCGGGCGCCGACGGGGCAAAGGTAGAATGATAGCGCAGCGGTCGCGCGCGCCCGCTGCCGCTCCCGACGCCGCCCTCCGATGGCCGACACTCCCTCCCGCCGCGGGTCCGCGGTTCCCCGACCGGTGGTGCTGCTGATCCTCGACGGCTTCGGCACGCGCCCCGACGCCCCCGACAACGCGATCACGCGCGCGCGGATGCCGAACTGGAACGCGCTGCTCGCGCATCACGCGCACGGCACGATCGACGCCTCGGAGATGCACGTCGGGCTGCCCGACGGCCAGATGGGGAACTCGGAGGTCGGCCACCTCAACATCGGCGCCGGGCGCGTCGTCTACCAGGACCTGACGCGCATCGACCACGCGATCGCCACCGGCGAGTTCGCCGCGAATCCGGTGCTGCGCGACGCTCTCGAGCGCGCGCGCGCGGGCGGCGGCGCGGTGCACGTGCTCGGGCTGCTGTCGCCGGGCGGCGTCCACAGCCACGAGAAGCACCTCGCCGCGATGGTCGCGATGGCGGCGGACGCGGGCGTGGGGCGCGTGCTCGTGCACGCGTTCCTCGATGGCCGCGACACGCCGCCGAAGAGCGCCGCCCCGTCGATCGCGTTCATGGACGGCGTGTGCGCGAAGCACGCCGGCGCGCGAATCGCGTCGGTCACCGGCCGCTATTACGCGATGGACCGCGACCAGCGGTGGGAGCGCGTCCAGCCGGCGTTCGAGACGCTCGTCGACGGTCGCGCGCTTCATACGGCGCCGTCAGCGATGGCCGCGCTCGACGCGGCCTACGCCCGCGGCGAGACCGACGAGTTCGTGAAGCCCACCGCGGTGCCCGGCCCGGACGGGCGCCCGGCGACGATGGACGACGGCGACGTGGTCGTCTTCATGAACTTCCGTGCCGACCGCGCGCGACAGATCACGCGCGCGCTGACCGACCCGGCGTTCGACGCCTTTCCGCGCGCGCGCGCGCCGGCGCTCGCGGCGTACGTCTGCCTGACGCGCTACGGCGACGAGTTCGCGCGGCTGCCGGTCGCGTTCGGGCCGCAGACCGTCGACAACGGCTTCGGCGCCTGGCTCGCGAAGCACGGGAAGACGCAGCTGCGCATCGCCGAGACCGAGAAGTACGCGCACGTCACCTACTTCTTCAACGGCGGCGTCGAAGCGGTCTACCCGGGCGAGGACCGCATCCTCGTGCCGTCGCCCAGGGTGGCGACCTACGACCTCAAGCCCGAGATGAGCGCGTACGAAGTGACCGACAGGCTCGTCGCGGCGATCGACGGCGGCACGTACGACGCGATCGTCTGCAACTACGCGAACGGCGACATGGTCGGCCACACCGGCGTGCTGGCCGCGGCGGTCAGGGCGGTCGAGACGCTCGACGCATGCCTCGGCCGGGTGGTCGAGGCGACGCTGCGCGCCGGCGGCGAGGTGCTGATCACCGCCGACCACGGCAACGTCGAGATGATGCACGACCCGTCGACCGGCCAGCCGCACACCGCGCACACGCTGAACATCGTGCCGTTCGTCCACGTCGGGCGGCCGTCGGCGGTGGCGCCGGGCGGCGCGCTCAGGGACGTCGCGCCGACGATGCTCGCGCTGATGGGGCTGCCGCAGCCGCCCGAGATGACCGGGCGGACGCTGGTCGTGCCCGCCTGACCGGGCCCGCCCGGCGCAGCGATGGCGCAGCCGGTGCGAGCCGATCCCGTCGCGACGTGCGCCGGTGCCCGACGGCCGGGACGCGCGGCCCGCATCATGGCCCCGCTGCTGGTGTGGACAATCGCTGTCGCCGCGTCCGGCGTCGTCCCGGACCTGGGCGCGGCGCCGCCCAAGGATGCCGCGACGCTGCGGGCCGAGCGCGGCGCGGTCCGCCTGCGCGCGGAGCGCGCGCGGCAGGCGCTCGCCGCGTCGGAGGTCCAGCGGCAGGAAGCCGTCGAGGCACTGGCCGAGGCCGACCGCTCGTTATCGGAAGCACGGCGACAGCTCGCCGAGACCGAGCGGGCCCGCGATGCGGCGCGCGCCGCGCACGCCGAGGCGAAGGCCGCCGCCGACGCCGCCGGCCTCTCGCTGCGGGCCGACCAGGCGCGGCTCGCGCGGCTGGTCGCGAACCGTCACGCGACCGCGGCCCCGGAACCGCTGAAGCTCTGGCTGTCCGGCCGCGATCCGTCCGAGGTCGCGCGCATGTCCGCCTGGCTCGCGGCCGTCGGCCGGGCCCGGCTCGATGCCATCGACGGCTGGCGCCGCGACCGGGAGCGTCACGCCGCGCTCGCCGCGATCGCCGAGGCCGCCCGGCGCGCGCAGGAGGACGCCGTGCGCGACGTCATCCGTGACGCCGGCGCCGTCGAGGGCCGTCGTCGCGAACACGCCGCTGCGCTCGCCCGCGCGTCCGCGGACATCCGGCGGCAGCGCGCCTCGCTCGACCAGCTTGCGCGCGACGAGTCCCGTATCCGCGCGCTGCTCGAGCGCCTGGCGCGGCCCGTCCCGCGCCCCGATGCGCGACGGGAGGCGGGGAAATCCCGGGCGCGCGGAGCGGACGCTCCGCCCGCGACGGGCTTCGGCGCGATGCGCGGACTCCCGATGCCGGTGCGCGGGGAACTTGCCGGGCGATTCGGAAGCCCAAGGGAGGGCTCGGGGGCGCCGTGGCGAGGCTGGTTCATCGCCAGCGCCCAGGGAGCGGACGTCCGGGCCGTCGCCGCCGGTCAGGTCGTCTGGGCCGACTGGCTGCGGGGGTTCGGCAACCTGTTGATTCTCGATCATGGCGATGGCTACATGACGCTCTACGGGCACAACGAGGCGCTGTTCGCCGCCGTCGGGGCGAGCGTGGACGCCGGGGCGACGATCGGGCAGGCCGGCGTCTCCGGTGGCGCGGAGGCCCCCGGCGTATACTTTGAAATCCGTCACGACGGGCGGGCGGTGGATCCCGCCCCGTGGTTCGCGCGAGCGACGCGGCGCGCCCAATGAGGAACGCGATGACCAACGGCTGGAAGAAGGCAGGACTGATCGGGCTCGGCACGGTGCTCGGCGCGCTCCTCACGCTCAATTTCTCGGCGGTGGCGCAGCGCGAGGTGAAGCTGCCGATCCCCTACGAGGACCTGCAGCTGCTGGCCGCCGTGTTCGGCAAGATCAAGAGCGACTACGTCGAGCCGGTCTCCGACGAGAAGCTCATCCGCGAGGCGATCAACGGGATGGTGCGCGGGCTCGACCCGCACTCCGACTTCCTCGATGCCGACGCGTTCAAGGAGCTGCAGGTCAGCACCCAGGGCAAGTTCGGCGGGCTCGGCATCGAGGTCGGCGTCGAGGACGGCGTCGTGCGGGTCGTCTCGCCGATCGAGGACACGCCGGCCTTCCGCGCCGGCATCAAGTCGGGCGACCTCATCGTCAAGATCGACGAGACCGCGACGCGCGGCATGCCGCTGTCCAAGGCGGTCGAGCTGATGCGCGGCAAGCCGGGCACGACGATCACGCTCACGATCGCGCGCAAGGACGCCGACGGCCTGCTGACCTTCGCGCTCGTGCGCGAGGAGATCAACGTCAAGAGCGTCCGCGCGAAGATGCTGGAGCCGGGCTACGGCTACGTTCGCGTGCGCAACTTCCAGGAGCGCACCGGCCAGGACCTCGCGCTGGTGCTGAAGGACTTCTACAAGCAGGGCGAGCTCAAGGGCCTCGTGCTCGACGTGCGCGCCGACCCGGGCGGCCTGCTCAACCAGGCGGTGGCGGTGTCCGCGGCGTTCCTGCCGAAGGACGCGCTCGTCGTCTACACCGACGGCCGCACTCCCGACGCGCGCATGCGCCTCACCGCGAGCCGCGAGAACTACCAGCGGCGCGGCGACGACTGGTTCCGCGACCTGCCCGCCGGCGTCAAGAAGGTGCCGATGGTGGTGCTCGTCGACGGCGGCACGGCCTCGGCCTCCGAGATCGTCGCCGGCGCGCTGCAGGACCACAAGCGCGCGACGGTGATGGGCACGTCGACGTTCGGCAAGGGCTCGGTGCAGACGATCCTGCCGATCGGCAGCAACGCGGGACTCAAGCTCACGACGGCGCGCTACTACACGCCCGCGGGCCGTTCGATCCAGGCACGGGGCATCGAGCCGGACATCGCGGTCGACGACGGGCGCGACACCGGCACCCGGATCCGCGAAGCGAACCTGGAGCGCCACCTCGAGACCAGCAAGCAACCCGGGGGCGTGACGCCCTCCGGTGCGACGGCGCCGGCATCCGGCCTGCCCGGGCCGGCGCAGCCGAAGTCCGGCGCGCCGACGACGTCGGCGCCGGTCCCGCGCTTCGACTTCGGCGCCCCCGAGGACTTTCAGCTCAAGCAGGCGATGAACCACCTGAAGGGCGAGCCCGTCATCGCGTCGGTGCGTGCCGTCGCGGCCGCGAACACGCCGTCCGAGTTGCTCGCGCCGGCGAAGAAGTAGCGCGCCGGCACGGTTCGGCGGCTCCCGACGCCCGGCCTCGCGCCGGGCGTCGCGCTTCGGGAGTCGGCGGACGTTCGGCGGCAGCGCCCCCGACGTCGAGGCACGGCGCGTGCCGGGTCCTGCCCGCCCCTCCCGAAGAGCCCCCGTTGCGATCGCGTGCCGCGCGCGCAATGATCGCCATCGAGGCAGGCGCGGCGGTCGGGCCCCGGCGCTTCACGCGCCGCGCCCCGACCCCGATGCCGCACCCGTCTTCCGTCGACTGATCCCTGATCCCCGATCCCTGCCATGGACGACACCCAACTGCTGCGCTACAGCCGGCACCTGCTCCTGAACGAGCTCGGTCCCGACGCGCAGGCGCGTTTCGCCGCGGCGCGCGCGCTGGTCGTGGGCGTCGGCGGCCTCGGGAATCCCGCGGCGCAGCTGCTGGCGAGCGCGGGCGTCGGCCGCATCACGCTGGTCGACGCGGACCTCGTCGACCTCACGAACCTGCAGCGCCAGATCCTGTTCGCGATGGACGACGTCGGCACGCCGAAGGTCGAGGCAGCCGCGCGGCGCCTCGCCTCGATCAACCCGGAGCCGGTCTACGTGCGCGTCGCGAAGCGCGTCGGCCCCGACGAGCTCGCGGCGCTCGCGTCCGATGCCGACGTCGTGCTCGACTGCACCGACAACTTCGCCACGCGCCACGCGATCAACCGTGCATGCGTCGGGGCGCGCGTTCCGCTCGTGTCCGGCGCGGCCATCCGTTTCGACGGCCAGGTCGCCGTGTTCGATGCGCGCGACGCCGACTCACCCTGCTATCACTGCCTGTTCGGAGAGGGCGAGGAACTCGAGGAGACACGCTGCGCGACGATGGGCGTGTTCGCGCCGCTCGTCGCCATCGTCGGCGCGACGCAGGCCGGCGAGGCGCTGAAGATCCTGTCCGGCATCGGGGCGACGCTTGCCGGCCGGCTGCTGCTCTACGACGCGCTCCGCGCGAGCTGGCGCGAGATGAAGGTGCCGCGCGATCCCGCCTGCGCGGTGTGCGCGGACCGGCGATGAGCGCGCCGCTCGCGCGCGCGGCCGTCGCGCTCGCCGCCTTCGCCGCCGCGCTCGCCTTCGCGCAGGCGCCGCCCGCTGGCACGCTGCCCGCGGAGGAGTGGCGCGCGATCCGCTCGATCGTCCTCGCGCAGCGCGAGGCGCTCGTCGCGGGCGACGCCGCGCGCGCGTTCTCCCACGCCTCGGACGGCATCCGCGTGCAGTTCGGCGACGCCGAGACGTTCATGGACATGGTCGACCGCTCGTACCGGGCGCTCGTCGAGGCGCGCAGCGCGGATGCGCTCGAAGGCGCCGTCATCGACGGCCTCGTGATCCAGCCGCTGCGGCTCGTGATGCCCGACGACACCGTGCTGGTCGCGCTCTACACGATGGAGCGGCAGCGCGGCGGCGCGTGGAAGATCGCCGGCTGCGTGATCGCTCCCTCCACGCTGCGCGCGGTGTGATCCCCGGGGAACGTCAGAGGAGGCGCGCTTCCCTGGCGCGGGCGACGAGCGACGCGCAGACGGCAGCCTCGTCCTTCGTCGCCGCGTCGTCGAGCGCGGCCGCCTGGATCCGCCGGGACGTCTCGCGGCTCGCCGCGTCGCGGTTGAGCGATTCGATCAGCGCGAGCTTCGCGTTGCCGCACTGCAGGCTCGCCGCCTCGGTCCGGTCGCGTTCGGCGGAGAGGCGCCGGCGCTCGTCGTCGCCCGGCGCCCAGCTCCACGCGAGCGCGAGCCCCACGAGCCGCGCCGCGTACGTGTCGGCGCGCCCGGCCATCGTGCGCGCGAGTGCGCGGCAGGACGCCTCGACCTCGTCGTCGACCCCCGGCGCGCCGCGCCGGCACATCGTCGCGGCCTCCGTCGTCGCCACGTCGGCGCGCGCCGCGCCGAGCGCCGCCGACGCGAACGGCGCCTCCGGCTCGCCCGCGACGGCGGGCGCCGCGGCGAGCACGCGCCAAACCGCCGGGCCGCCGCGCTCGCGGTACGAGTCGAAGCGCCCCGACGCCGCGGCCTGCGCGAGCTGCGCGCGCATGCCGGGCAGGTCGCCGCGCTGCCGCGCTCGCTCGGCGAGCAGCACCCACGGCACGGCATTGCCGCCGTCGCGCGCCGCCCAGCGGGACACCGGGTCGAGCGCCGCGCAGTCCGGCCACGAGGGAATCGCGCGCACCATGCACGCGTCGGCAAGGCTCGCCAGGAACAGGATCTCGTCGGGACGCCGGCGCCACGCGTCCGCGTACCCGGCGATGCGCGCGCCGGGATCCATCGTCGCCTGCAGGCCGCGCACGAACTGCGCGTCCGCGCCGTCGGCGCTGGCGACCCTGTCGCGCAGCGCCTGGTCGATGCGCTCGAACGCGGCCTCGGGCAGCGAAGGGATGCGCGGGCCGTCGGGAAACGGCGCGGACGGCTGCGCCTGCGCGGCGCCGCACGCCGCGGCGAGGAGCAACGCGAGGCCGGGGTTGCGCATCGTGGTCGGGCCCGTCAGTCGAACAGGAACTTGCGCTGCGCGTCCCAGCCGTCCTGCGGCATGCGCCTGAAGCCGCTCTTCGCGAACACGAGCCAGCGCCCCATGACGAACGCGAACAGCGCGGCCGCGTCGGACGACGGGTCGCCGTGCCACGCGTTCGCCATCTGCGCGGTGCGCAGCGACTGGCGCAGCGTCGCCTCGAGCTTGTCGTAGAACTGGTTCATTCGCACCTGCAGCCGCTCGTCCTCGTTGACGAGCGCGTCGCCGATCAGCACGCGCGTCATGCCGGGGTTCTTCTGCGCGAAGCCGAGCAGCATCGCGACGATCTGCTCGGCCTGCGCGACGCCGTCGGTCTCCGCCGACTGCACCTTGTTCGCGAGCGTGAAGATCGTCGTCTCGACGAACTCGATGAGCCCCTCGAACATCTGCGCCTTGCTCGCGAAGTGCCGGTAGAGCGCCGCCTCCGAGACGTCGAGCTTCGCGGCGAGCGCGGCGGTCGTCACCTTGTCGCCGCGCGGGCTCTCGAGCATCGAGGCCAGCGTCTGCAGGATCTGCAGGCGGCGCTCGCCGGGCTTCGCGGCCATGGCCCGCGTCCGCGCTCAGGCGCCCGCGGGCGCCGGCTCGTCGGCGCGGATCATCGTGCCGACGCCTTCGTTGGTGAGCACCTCGAGCAGCAGCGCGTGCTCGACGCGGCCGTCGATGATGTGCGAGCTCGTGACGCCGTGCCTGACCGCGTCGAGCGCCGAGCCGATCTTCGGGAGCATCCCGCCGTGGATCGTGCCGTCCGCGAACAGCGCGTCGATCTCGCTCGCGGTGAGGCCGGTGAGCAGCGTGCCGTGCTTGTCGAGCACGCCCGCCGTGTTGGTCATCAGCACGAGCTTCTCGGCCTTGAGCGTCTCGGCGAGATCGCCGGCAACCAGGTCCGCGTTGATGTTGTAGGCCTCGCCCGAGGCGCCGACGCCGATCGGCGCGATCACCGGGATGAAGTCGCGCGAGTCGAGCAGCTGGATCAGCTCCGCGTCGATGCGCTCGATCTCGCCGACGAAGCCGATGTCGACGTCCTGGCCCGAGGCGCTGTCGCGCAGCACCATCCTGCGGGCGCGGATGAACGCGCCGTCCTGGCCGGTCAGGCCGACCGCCTTCCCGCCGTGCTGGTTGATGAGCCCGACGATCTCCTGGTTCAACTCGCCCAGCACCATCTCGACCACGTTCATCACGCGCTCGTCGGTAACCCGCATTCCCTGGCGGAACTCGCTCTCGATGCCCATCGTCTTCAGGAGGTCGCCGATCTGCGGCCCGCCGCCGTGCACGATCACAGGGTTCATTCCGACGAGCTTCAGCATCACGACGTCGCGCGCGAATCCGGCCTTGAGCTTCGGGTCGGTCATCGCGTTGCCGCCGTACTTGACGACGATCGTGCGGTCGTGGAAGCGCCGGATGTAGGGCAGCGCCTCGGCGAGGATCTGCGCCTTCTGCGCGGCGGACACGGCATCGAGCGGCATGGGACGGGGCAAGCGGCGGGGAGCGGCCATTGTACCCGATCGCCCGAGGCGCCCGATCCGTTCCACCGCGGGGCTTTCCCGGCGAGTGAGCGCTGACGACACGGGCGGGGGCGCGCGAAGTTTGCTATCGTTCGCCGTCATGCCGAGCCCGCTTACGGACGCCGTTCCGCTGGCCGAAGTCAAGCGCGTTCTCGTCACCAAGCTGCGTCACCACGGCGACGTGCTGCTCACCTCGCCGGTGTTCTCGACGCTCGCGGCGCTCGCGCCCGGCATCGAGGTCGACGCGCTCGTCTACCGCGACACGGCACCGATGCTCGAGGGGCATCCGGCGATCGCGCGGATCCACGCGATCGACCGCGCATGGAAGCGAGCGGGGCTCGTGCGGCAGCTCGCCGCCGAGCGGGCGCTCGCACGCGAACTCGCGCTGCGACGCTACGACCTCCTCGTGCACCTGACCGAGCACCCGCGCGGCATCGGGCTCGCGCGCCGCCTCGGGCCCCGCTGGGCGGTGACGTCCGAGCGGGCGCCCGAACGCGGCGCCGCGTGGCTGTGGAAGCGCTACTACACGCACTTCTACCCGCTGCCGCGCACGACCCAGCGGCACGCCGTCGAGCAGAACCTCGATGCGCTGCGCCGGATCGGCATCGACCCGCCGGACGCCGCGCGCCGGCTCGTCATGGTGCCCGGCCCGGAGGCCGAGGCGCGCGCCGACGCGATCCTCGCCGGGGACGGGCTCGCGCGCGGCGGCTTCGTGCAGGTGCACCCGGGGTCGCGCTGGCTGTTCAAGTGCTGGCCGGCCGACCGCGTCGCGGCGCTCGTCGCGCGCATCGTCGCCGGCGGGCTGCCGGTGGTGCTGACCGGCGCGCCGGACCCGCGCGAGCGCGCGATGCTCGACGCGATCCGCGCGGGGCTTCCCGCGGACGCCGCGTCGCGTGTCGTCGACCTCGGCGGGACGCTCTCGCTGCGCGAGCTCGCGGCGCTGACCTCGCGCGCGCGCGCGTTCGTCGGCGTCGACTCGGCGCCGATGCACATCGCCTCGGCGGTCGGGACGCCCGCGGTCGCGCTGTTCGGGCCGTCGTCGGAGATCGCCTGGGGCCCGTGGCGCGTGCCGCACCGGGTCGTCGTCTCGTCGCATCCGTGCCGGCCGTGCGGGCAGGACGGCTGCGGCGGCAGCAAGGTGTCCGAGTGCCTGACGACGCTGCCGGTCGAGCGCGTGCACGCGGCGCTCGCCGGCCTGCTCGCCGAGACCTCGCCATGAGGGTCGCGATCATCCGCCAGCGCTACACGCCGTACGGCGGCGCCGAGCGCTTCGTCGAGGGCGCGCTCGAGGCGCTGCTCGAGCGCGGCGTCGCGATCTCGCTCTACACGCGCGAGTGGCCACAGACGCGGCTGAAGCTCATCGAGCCGACCCTCGTCGACCCGTTCCACGTCGGCCGGCTGTGGCGCGACGCCTCGTTCGCGCGCGAGGTGTGCCGCGCGATCGGCACCACCAGGGCGGATCTCGTGCAATCGCACGAGCGCGTGCCGTGCTGCGACGTCTACCGCGCGGGCGACGGCGTGCACGCCGTCTACCTCGACGAGCGGCTGGCGGCGGCGGGGCCGCTCGAGCGGATCGCGCTTCGCGCGAGCCCGTACCACCACTACGTGCTCGCGGCCGAACGCAGGCTCTTCGCGAGCCCGTGGCTCGCCGCGGTGATCTGCAATTCGGAGATGGTGCGCGACGAGATCCGCGAGCGATTCGGCTATCCCGACGCGAAGCTCCACGTGATCCGCAACGCGGTCGACGCCGACGCGTTCCACCCGGGACTCCGCGCGGAGCGCGAGCGCGTGTGCGCGGTGCACCGGATCCCGGCCGGGGACACGGTGTTCCTGCTGGTCGGCTCCGGCTACGGGCGCAAGGGCGTCGCCACCGCGATACGCGCGCTCGCCGCGCTGCCGCCGACGACGCACCTCGTCGTCGTCGGGCGCGAGGCGCATCCGCAGCGCTACGCGCGGCTGGCGCGCTCGCTCGGGCTGTCGGGCCGCGTGCACATCGCCGGCCCGCAGACCGACCCCAGGCCGTACTTCGGCGCCGCCGACGCGTTCGTGCTGCCGACGCTCTACGATCCCTGCCCGAACGCCGCGCTGGAGGCGATGGCCTGCGCGCTGCCCGTGGTCACCAGCGCGAAGTCCGGCGTCGCGGAGATCCTGCTGCGGCACGACGCCGGCCTCGTGTGCCCGTCGCGTGACGACATCGCGCTCGCGGCGCACATGCGCGCGCTGCTCGACCCGGCGCTGCGCGAGCGCGTCGGCGCGAACGCCCGCCGCGCCGTCCTGCCGCTCACGCCCGGCGCGATGACGCTCGAGCTCGTGCTGCTCTACCGCGAGCTCCTCGCCGCGAGCGCGGCGCGCCGGCGCGGGAATGGCGCGCGCGCCACTCCCGCGCGGCCCGTTCCGCCGGACCCGACGCCGCCGCGCGACGCCGCGCCTCCCGGCCCGCGGGGCTGACCGCGGCGCCGCGCTATACTGCGCGACCGCCGGGATGTCGGCGCAGGCCCGCGGCGACGCGTCCCGCAGGGTCGGCGCACAGGCGAAACGCGGGGGCCCCGGTCGATCGTTCATGTGCGCTTACGCATTGCGCGGATGTGAGCAGGGAGTCCGCGGGTCCGGGCGCCCGTGCGGTGCCCGGACCCGCCCTCCCGCCGCCACCCCATCGCATCTCCGATGACGGGCCCCACCCTCTACCGCCGCCTGCTCGGCTACGTGCGCCCGTACTGGTGGACGTTCGGCCTCGCGGTGCTGGGGATGGTCGCGGTCGCCGCGGGAGACCTGCTGATGGCGTGGCTCGTGATCCCGGTGGTGCAGAACTTCCAGTCGCCGGACCCGGCGCGCACACGCTGGCTCCCGCTCGCGGTCGTCGCCGTGTTCGTCCTCCGCGGCATCGGGTCGTACGTGTCCGAGTACGGGATGGCCTACACCGGGCACCGCGTCGTGTTCGACCTGCGCCGACGCCTGATCGACAAGCTGCTGGCGCTGCCGACGCCGTTCTACGACCAGACCGCGGCCGGCGTCGTGCAGTCGAAGGTCACGTTCGACGCGCACCAGCTCGCGTCCGCGGCGTCGGGCACGATCACGACCGCGGTGCGCTCGTCGCTCACGATCGCCGCGGCCTTCGGCTGGCTCATGTGGCTCAACTGGCGGCTCACGCTCCTCACGTTCGTGGTGCTCCCGGTGGTCGGGTTCACGATCCGCTACTTCAGCCGGCGCCTGCGGCGCATCGCGCGCGACATCCAGACGCGCACCGGCAGCATGACCCACGTTCTCGAGGAGCTGATCGGCGGCCACCGGATCGTGCGCATCTTCGGCGGCGAGCGCTACGAGCGCGACCGCGCGGTGCGCGCAGCGAATTCGCTGCGCCTCGCGATGACCAAGCAGTCGGCGGCCAGCGCCGCGAGCTCGCCGCTCACCCAGGGCCTCGCGGCCGTCGCCGTGGGCCTCATCATCTGGGCCGCGCTCGAGCAGAGCCAGGACGGCCGCCTCGACCTGCCGACGTTCACGTCCTACGTCGTCGCGCTGATCACGATGCTCGAGCGCCTGAAGGCGCTGTCGGGCATCAACGCGGCGATCCAGCGCGGACTGGCCGCGGCGGAGAGCATCTTCGGCCTCATCGACCGCGAGGACGAGCCCGACCACGGCACGGTGGCGCTCGAGGGCGCGCGCGGCGAGCTCCGCTTCGAGCGCGTGTCGCAGCGCTACCCCGGCACCGATCGCGACGCGCTCGCCGACGTGTCGCTCGCGATCGCGCCCGGCGAGACCGTCGCGCTGGTCGGACCGTCGGGCGGCGGCAAGACGTCGCTCGTCAACCTGATCCCGCGCTTCTACGAGCCCTCGTCGGGGCGTCTCTTCGTCGACGGGCACGACGTGACGACGCTCACGCTCGCGAGCCTGCGCCGCCAGATCGCGATGGTGTCGCAGGACGTGATGCTGTTCGACGACACGATCGCCGCGAACATCGCCTATGGGGCGATGGCGTCCGCCGACCGCGCCGCGATCGAGCGCGCCGCGGTGGCCGCGCACGCGCTGGACTTCATCGGCGCGCTCCCGCAGGGACTCGACACGCCGGTCGGCGAGCAGGGCGTGCGCCTGTCGGGCGGCCAGCGCCAGCGCATCGCGATCGCGCGCGCGATCCTCAAGGACGCGCCGATCCTGATCCTCGACGAGGCGACCAGCGCGCTCGACAGCGAGTCGGAGCGCCACGTGCAGGCCGCGCTCGAGGCGCTGATGCGCGGGCGCACGACGATCGTGATCGCGCACCGGCTGTCGACGATCGAGCACGCCGACCGCATCGTCGTGCTGGACCGCGGCCGGGTCGCCGAGCAGGGAACGCACGCCGAGCTGATCGCGCGCGACGGTTCCTACGCGCGGCTCCACCGGATCCAGTTCGCCACCTCCGGCGCGGCCTGAGCGCGCCATGGCGGCGCTGTCGATCGCGCACACCGAGGCCTCGCTGGGCTGGGGCGGCCAGGAAATCCGCATCCTCGCCGAGTCGCGCGGCTTCCTCGACCGCGGGCACCGCGTCACGCTGTACGCGCCGCCGGGCTCGCGCATCGCCAACGAAGCGCCGCGGCACGGCGTGCCGTGCGTCGCGCTGCCGATCGGCCGCAAGCGCCCCGCCGGCGTGCTCGCGCTCGCGCGCGCCATGCGATCGGGGCGCCACGACGTCGTCAACACGCACAGCTCGACCGACAGCTGGCTTGCCGCGATCGCCTGCTGCATCCTGCGCGATCCGCCGGTGATCGTGCGCACGCGCCACGTGTCGGTGCCGGTGTCCGACAGCGTCGCGACGCGGTGGCTGTACCGCAGGGCCGCCGCGCGCGTGGTCACCACGGGCGAGGCGCTGCGCCTGCAGCTCGTGCGCGACAACGGCCTCGATCCGGCCCGCGTCGAGTCGATCCCGACCGGTATCGACGCTGCGCGCTTCGGGGCGCTTCCTCGCGCGGACGCGCGCCGCCTCGTCGGGCTGCCGGCGGACGTCCCGGTGGTCGGCATCGTCGCGACGCTGCGCAGCTGGAAGGGCCACCGGCACCTCGTCGACGCGCTCGCGCGCCTGGCCGATGCGCGCGCGATCCTCGCCGTCGTCGGCGACGGCCCGCAGCGCGCGGCGCTCGACCGCCACGTCGCGGCGCTCGGCCTCGCGCCGCGCGTGCGCTTCGCCGGCCAGCAGCGCGACGTCGCGCCGTGGCTCGCGTCGCTCGACGTCTTCGCGCTGCCCTCGACCGCGAACGAGGGCGTGCCTCAGGCGCTGCTGCAGGCGATGTTCGCCGCCGTGCCGTGCGTGACGACCGCCGTCGGCGCGATTCCCGAGATCGCGCGCGACGGCGACACCGCGCTGGTCGTGCCGGCGGGCGATCCGGACGCGCTCGCGCGCGCGATCGACCGGCTGCTCGCCGACGCCGCACTGGGCACCCGGCTTGCGGCGGCGGCGCGCGCGTTCGTCGAGCCGCGATTCGGCCTCGCGACGATGCTCGACCGGATGGAAGCGGCCTTCCGGCGCGCGATCGCGGACGCCCGGCGATGAGCACCAGCACCCGCCGGTCCCGCCTCGGCGGACGGATCGAGGTCGTCGCCCGCGCGCTCGCGGACCGCACGTCGCGCCGCGCGAGGCCGGCCGATCCGCGCCGCATCCTGATCGCGCACCACCTGCTGCTCGGCGACACGCTGATGCTCACCGCGCTGGTCGCGAAGCTCGCCCTGCGGCATCCCAACGCCGAGGTCGCGATGACGGTGCCGCGGGCCGCCGCGTCGCTGTACGCGTCGAGGCCCTACGGCCTGCGCGCGATCGCGTGGGACACGCGCGACCTGCCGCGCGACCTGTTCGACCAGCCGCCGTTCGACCTCGCCTACGTGCCCGGCGACAATCGCTACGCCTGGCTTGCCGCCGCGATGCGCGCGCGCTGGATCGTCGCGTTCGAGGGGGACCGCCCGGCGCGCAAGAGCTGGCCCGTCGACCTCCGCGTGCCCTGTCCCGCCGAGCCGGCCGCGTGGAGCGACATGGTCGCCGCGCTCGCGGACGGCCCGCCGCCGGCCCCCTACTCGCCGTCGCAATGGCCGGCGGGCCCGGCGGCGCCGTTCGACGCGCCGGGCGGGCGCTACGCGGTGCTGCACGTCGGCGCGTCGACGCCGCTCAAGCGCTGGTCGCCGGAGCGCTGGCGCGCGGTCGCCGCGCTGCTCGCGGCGCGCGGGATCGAGCCGGTCTGGTCGGGCGGACGCGGCGAGGACGCGATCGTGCGTGCGTGCGACCCGGAGGTGCGGCATCGCTCGTACGCGGGGGCGCTCGACCTCGCGCAGATGCGCGCGCTGCTCGATCGCGCGGCGCTGCTCGTTTCGCCCGACACCGGCATCGCGCACCTCGGCCGCATCGCGGGAACGCCGTCGGTCACGCTCTACGGCCCGGGGTCGGCGACGCTCACGGGTGCCGGGCGCTTCTACGCCGCGATGCCGTGGCGCGCGGTGACCGTCGACCCGTTCCCGTGCCGCGACCAGCGCATCCTGTTCAAGCGCGAGATCGACTGGGTGCGCCGCTGCGGACGATCGATCGCCGAGTGCCCGCACCCGCGCTGCATGGACGCGATCGGCGTCGATGCGGTCGAGGCCGCGATCGGCGACGTGCTCGCGCGCCCCGACCCCCGCGAGGCGGCGCCTTGAGCGGGCTTACGCGCCGGATGCGCGCGCTCGGCGATCGTCTGCGGGGCGACCCGTACGAGCGCGCGCTCGCGCTCGCCGCGCGCGAGCGGCGTAGGCGCGTCGTGTACTTCTGGAACCGCGGGCTGGGCGACATCGCGCTGGGGCTGGTCCCGATGTTCGCCCGCGCGGCCGCGAGACTTCCCGGTGCGTCGATCGAGGTGGTGACGCGCGCCGACCTCGCCGAGGCGTTCCGGCTCACCGACGCGCGCGCCGTCCACGTGGTCCCGGGGCTCTCTCGCGGCGAGCCGGTCACCGCCGCGGAGGCGTGCGCCCGCCTGCCGGCCGATCCGCGCGCAGGCTCGCTCGCGGTCGACGCGCCCGACCCCACGCGCTGGCTCGCCGCCGCGCGCCGTCCGGCCCCGCCGCGATTCCGGTGGGATCCCGCGCACGATGCGCTCGCCGCGCGCTTCGTCGATCCGGGCGACCCGCGCCCGTGGATCGCCGTCCACGCGAGCACCGAGACCGCGCAGCACTACCGCTACGTCAAGGACTGGAGCGCGGGCGCGTGGAGCGCGCTGTTCCGCGAGGCGGCGCGCCGCCACGACATCCGCTTCGTGCTGCTCGGCCACGGGCGCGAGCCGGCGCTCGAGGGCGAGAACGTGATCGACCTGCGCGGCCGCACCGGCCTGCTCGAGCTGCTGGCCCTGGTGCGCATGCGCTGCGCCGCGCTGATCGCACCCGACGGCGGCATCCTCAACGCGGTGTACTTCCTGGACGCCGCGTTCCCGATCACCGTCGTGTCGCTCTGGTCGGATCCGCGCCAGGGGCTGCTCAAGACGCGCGCCGCGTCGCCCAATCCCGGGCTCGTGCACGTGCCGCTGATCGGCGAGGGAAACGACGTCCGCGCGATCGCGCCGGCGGACGCGCTCGCGGCCCTCGAGGTCGCGTTCGCGCCGAAGGGACCGGACGCATGAGCCCCGCCCGGCCGTCCGGAGACCTTCGCTCCCTCGTTCGACCCGGAGGGCGCGGCCGCGGCGACGCGACGCGCCCCGGGGGGGCGGCCGCATGACCACGACGGCGAAGCTCCGGGACACGCTCGCGATCCTGTGCGCGGTCTACCTCGTGCTCCTGCAGACCAACCTGGCGCTCGCGCTGCGCTCGATCGTGTTCGGGCTCGTGGCGCTCGTCGCCCTCGTGCTGGTGCTGCGCGCCGACGCGCGTGCCGACGCGGCGCTGTCGGGGCCGGCGCGCGCGCTCGCCGCGGCGTTCGTCGCCTGGGCCGCGTGGTCGGCCGCGACGCTCGCCTGGTCGGGATCGCCGCGCTATTCGGCCGGGGAGATCAAGACCGACGTCGTCGAGCTGGGGATCGCCGCGGGAGCGATCCTGCTCTCGCTGCGCGAGACGGTCGTGTTCCGGCGCTACGTCGCGACCGTGCTCGCCGCGTTCGCGGCGATGGCGCTGGCATCGGTCGCGCTCGCCCTCGCCACCGTCGCGTGGGACGACAAGCTCCTGCACCACGGCGTCGGAACCTGGTCGACGCACGTCGTCCTCGTCGCGCCGCTGATCCTGCTCGTCCGCGCGCCCGGGCGCGCCGGATGGGGAACGGGGCGCGCGGCCACGGCGGCGTCCATCGCGCTCGTCGTCCTCGCCCTCGCGAGCGCGCGCGCGACCGGAAACCGGATGGTGTGGGCCGCGCTGCTCGCGTCGCTCGCCGTCATCGGCATCGCCAGCGCGTTGCGCTGGCCCGCGCCGCGGCGCGCGCAGGGCCTGCGGCGGGCCATTTCGTTCACGCTGCTGGCGGCGCTGCTCGCCGCCGCGTTCGTCGAGGTCGCGTTCCGGAAGGCCGAGTCGACGCAGGCGCCGCCGCCGTCGATCGAGCGATCGGTCGCCGAGGACCCGCGGCTTTCGATCTGGCCGCTCGTGCGCGACCGGATCGCCGAGCGGCCGTGGATCGGCCACGGCTACGGCAAGGAGATCCTCGGTCCCGAGCTCGCGCGCACGCTCGGCGACCCGACGCTGACGCACGCGCACAACGTCTTCGCGAGCGTGTGGCTGCAGACCGGGGCGATCGGGCTCGCGCTGTTCGTCGCCGTGCTCGTCGCCGCGGCGTGGCGCTTCACGGGCTACGTGCGATCGCGCGACGACGCGCTCGCGCTCGCCGGCGTCGCCGGTCTCGCGATCCTCGCCGGCATGCTCGTCAAGAACCTCACCGACGACTTCTTCGTGCGCACGAACGCGCGCTTCCTGTGGGCGGCGTTCGCGCTGCTGGTCGCGTTCGGCGAGAGGCGGCTGCGAGAGGGGGCGGAGACGAGACTCGCTCGATGACGCCGCCCGGGAAGGCGCCCTCGCGCCCGGCCCCTTGCTACCTCCGCGCGCGGATCGGCGTCGGCGTGCGCGCCTCCTCGGGCGTGGCCGCAGGCGACGGCATCGGCTTCACCGGCGCGCCGGCCGGCGGCACGTATTCGGGGATCCAGCTCTGCAGCCGCGCGCGCACCTCGGCGTCGGCGGCCGCGCGGTCGCGTTCGCACAACGCGATCATCTGGCCGACCGCGTCGCGGTTCGCCTGGCGCGCCGCCGCGATGTGGAGCTTCGGATGCGGCGTCGGCCGCGTCGCTTCCTCGGAGGCGAGCGGCTCCTCGTAGAGCTTCTCGCCGGGCCTGAGGCCGGTGAACACGATCGGGATGTGGTCGGGATCGGCGCCGGAGAGCCGGATCATGTCGCGCGCGAGATCGAGGATGCGCACCGGATCGCCCATGTCGAGGACGAGGATCTCGCCGTCGCGACCCATGAGTCCCGCCTGCAGCAGCAGCTGCGTCGCCTCGGAGAGCGACATGAAGAAGCGAGTGATGTCCGGATGCGTGACGGTCACCGGGCCGCCGCGCGCGATCTGCTCGCGGAAGCGCGGGATCACGCTGCCGGCGCTGCCGAACACGTTGCCGAAGCGCACGAGCACGAACGACGTTCCGCCGCCCTGCAACGTCTGGCACACGATCTCGGCGAGCCGCTTGGAGGCGCCCATCACCGAGGTCGGGTTGACCGCCTTGTCGGTCGACACCAGCACGAACTTCTCGACCTTCGCCTCGACGCACGCGCGCGCGATCACGAAGGTTCCGTAGGCGTTGTTGCGTATCGCCTGCCAGGCGTTGGTCTCCTCCATCAGCGGCACGTGCTTGTACGCGGCGGCGTGGAACACGACGTCCGGGTGCTCGCGCGCGAGCACGTCCTCGACCATCGCCGCGTGCTTGACGTCGCCGACGACGCTCGCCATCGGCAGCTGCGTGAACTCGTCGCCCAGCGCGGTGCGGATCTCGTAGAGCGCCGCCTCGGAGATGTCGAACAGCACGAGCCGCGCGGGACGGAACCGCGCGATCTGGCGGCACAGCTCGGCGCCGATCGACCCGCCCGCGCCGGTCACCATCACGACGCGGTTGCCGAGCCACTCGGCGAGCCCCGCGCTGTCGAGCACGACCGGGTCGCGCCCGAGCAGATCGTCGAGCTCGATGTTGCGGATCGTCGTGAGCGCGTGGCTGCCGCTGATCAGCTCCTCGTACGACGGCACCGTCAGCGCCTCGAGCCCGTGCTGGGCGCAGAGCTCGGCGGCGCGCCGGCGCACCGCGTGGTGCGCCGAGGGCAGCGCGACGATGACCTTGCGGACGCCGTAGCGGCGCGCCCAGGCCGGCAGCTCGGCGATCGCGCCGAGCACCGGGATGTTGCGGATATGGCCGCGGTGCTTGCGCGGGTCGTCGTCGAGCAGGCCCACGACGCGCCACTGGCGGCTTCGCGCGAGCTCCTTCGTGAGCCGCGCGCCGGCCTCGCCGGCGCCGACCACGAGGACCGGCTCGCCCAGCGCTGCGAGGGGGCTGTAGAGCCGGTGTTCCTTCCAGATGCGGTAGGCGAAGCGGTTGCCCGCCATCAGGAAGATCAGCACGAGCGGGTAGAGGATCAGCACGCTGCGGGGCACCGACGCCTGAAGCTGCAGCATGACGATCACGAGCGGGATCACGATCGCGCCGAGCCCCGCCGACAGCACGATGCGCTGCAGGTCGAGGATGGAGGCGAAGCGCCACAAGCCCCGGTAGAGGCCGAAGCCGAGGAAGATCGCCGCCTGCAGCGGCAGGATCCAGGCGAGCGACCAGCCGAGGTCGCCAAGGTGCGACTCGGGGATGTCGAAGTTGAAGCGCAGCCCGTACAGCAGCGACCACGCCACGCCGGCGGCGCACACGTCGTGGGCGAATGCGAGCCCGGCGCGCCAGTTGATGTTCAGGGATTTTTCACGCACGTTGCCGCCAATGATAGTCAATGCCGGCGAACACGGCGACGATGACTGCGATCCACGCCGCCAGCGCCGCCGGACCCGCATCCGGCCGGAACGCGAGGCAGGCCACCGCCGTCGCGCCGCATCCGAGCATCAGAACGCCGTAGACCGCGAGCGTTCCCCGGTGGCCGGCGCCCAGCCGGACCAGGCGCTGGTAGTAGTGGCCGCGGTGCGCCTCCCATAGGCGTTCGCCGCGGATCGCCCGCGTCGCCAGCGTCGCCGTCGCGTCCGTCAGGAACGGCAGGAACGCGAGGGCCGGGAACCACACCGGCCAGAGGCCGGCGGCGTTCCCTGCGACCGCTGACCCCGCCGCGAGGAATCCCAGCGGCACCGATCCCGCGTCGCCCAGGAAGATTCGCGCCGGCGGCAGGTTGCGCACGAGGAAAGGGAGGGCCGCGGCGGCCGGCGCGAGCAGCGCGACCGCGGGCGCCCCGGCGATGGCGGCGCCCGCCCCGAGGGAGGCGAACCCCGTGACCGCCATCGAGCCGGCGAGCCCGTCGCTGCCGTCCATGAAGTTGAAGAAGTTCGCCGCGGCGACGAGGACGAAGGTCGTCCCGGCGATCCCGGCAGCGCCCGTTGCCGACGCGCCGGCAAGTGCCGTCGCGACGAGCGCCGCGCAGCCGACCTGGACGACCAGCCGCCACGCGGGGGCGACGCCGCGCCAGTCATCGGCGAGCGAGACCGCGAACAGCACCGCGAGCGCACCGACGAGCGCCGCCGATGCCGCGCCGTCGAAACCCGGCGGAAGGCCGGCGACGAGCGCGGCCGCCGCCCAGCCGGCGGCGATCGCCCAGCCGCCGGCGCGGGGCACCGGCTGCGCGTGCAGCGATCGCTCGTTCGGCCGGTCGCCCGGCGCGAGGCCGGGCCGGCGGGCGAGGATCGCGAGGACCAGCGTCGACAGGCCGAGCGCCAGCGCGAGCGCGATCACGCGGCCACCGGCGCGCCGCAGGGTGTCGGCCGGCCGAAAAGTGCGTTCCGCCCCCCGGGAGCCGCGCTCGGGGCGCGACGAGCCGGCGGGCGGCAAACGAGGCCCCTGCCGCCAACCATGGCGCCCGCCCGGAAAGGATCGACTTTCATGTTTAACATCATGTAATTATAGTCCCTACTTCGATCAGGTTCGCGTCCCGGCGCCCGCGCGGCGTCCGCCCGCGTTGTTGCTCCGGCACAACATGGCGAAAAAGGGGCTTGCCGCGCCGGGGCGCTTCCTTGCCAACGATTTGGCCGCTTTGGCACAATGGCTCCAACTTCTCGACAGACCTGAGAAGGTTCCGATGGCCGGAAATCGATTCTTTCCCGGCTGATTTTTTCCGATAGAGGAGAGACTTCATGAATAAGAAGCTTGTCGCTCTCGCCGTCGCGGGTGTGGTGTCGGCCCCGCTGGCGGCGCAGGCGCAGACCGCGAACGTTACGCTCTACGGTCGCGTCAACGCGACTGCGGAGATCGTGCAGACGCGCATGGCTGACGGTACGAAGCCGAACATCTACCGCGTGAGCGCGAACTCGTCGCGCCTGGGCGTGCGCGGCACCGAGTCTCTCGGTGGCGGTCTCAACGCCATCTTCCAGATCGAGTCGTCGGTCTCGACGGACGCCGGCGGCGGCACGCTGGGCGGCCGCGAGACGTTCGTCGGGCTGCAGGGCGGCTGGGGTACCGTGAAGATCGGTAACTTCCTCGCCCCGTACGACGACATCCACCCGATCTTCGGCAACGTGCCGACGCTGGCCACGTCGATCCTGTCGACGGCGGCGGTGTGGGCGCAGGGTCCGGTGTCGAAGGCGCTCGGCGGCTTCGACGCGCGCCTCGGCAACTCGATTCGCTACGACTCGCCGAACTTCAGCGGATTCACCGGCAGCTTCCAGGCGTCGACGGGCGAGAACGCGGCGCACGCGATGATCTACAGCATGGGCGGCTTCTACGCCAACGGCCCGATCAAGGCCGGCCTGGCATGGGAGCGCAACGAGAAGACGCGCGGCGCCGGACTGAAGGACGACGCGATCTCGCTCGCGGGCTCGTACAACTTCGGCATCGTCACCGTCGGGGGCGTCTACGAGCGCCTGAAGTACGACGCGGGCGGCGGCGACCTCAAGCGCGACTTCTACGGCGTGTCGGCGACGGCCAACCTCGGACCGGGCCAGCTGTACGCGTTCTGGGGCCATGCGAACGACGGCAAGGGCAGCGCGGCGGACGGCACGCAGGTCGGCGGGCTGGTCAGGGGCGGCGACACGTCGGTGGACCAGTACGAGATCTCGTACACGTACCCGCTGTCGAAGCGCACGCTGACCTACGTCGGCTACGTCCGGATCGACAACGATACGAACGCGCGCTACACGTTCAACATCAACCCGGTCAACCAGTCGGCAGCGACGGGCGGGCTGGCGAGCGAAGGCAAGCCGCAAGGCCTGGTCGCGGGTATCGTCCACTTCTTCTGAGAAGCGCGACGAACCCCCGGACCCTCGGGTCCGGTCGGACATGACGGACGGGCGCCTTCGGGCGCCCGTTCTTTTTCTTGCGCCGGGCGCGACGAGTCGCTGCGCGGTCGCGCGCCACGACCGCACCGGCGTTGCGCTACCATTCCCCCATGCGCTTCCCGCTCTCCTTGCCGGGCGCCGACGCCCTGATCGTCGGATTCGACCGCGCGCTGCGCACGCTCGCGGGCGTCGCGACCTCGTCGCGTCCCGTGCCGGGCGCCGACCTCCCGCATCCCGAGCTCGACGACGCCGCGCGCCGGCATGCCGCGGGGCTCATGCGCGTCAACCATGCCGGCGAAGTCTGCGCGCAGGCGCTCTACGCGGCGCAGGCACTCGTCGCCCGCGATCCCGACGTGAAGGCGCGCTTCGCGTCCGCCGCGCGCGAGGAGGAGGACCACCTCGCCTGGACGCAGTCGCGGGTCGCCGAGCTCGGCGACCGGACGTCGCTCCTGAATCCGATCTGGTACGCGGGGTCGTTCGCGATCGGCGTCGCCGCCGGCATCGCCGGCGACCGCGTCAACCTGGGCTTCGTCGTCGAGACCGAGCGGCAGGTCGAGGAGCACCTGACCGGGCACATGGACGCGCTGCCTCCCGCCGACGCGAAGAGCCGTGCGATCGTCGAGCGCATGCGCGACGACGAAGCGCGGCACGGCGACATGGCGCAGGCGGCCGGCGCGACCGAATTGCCGCGGCCGATCCGCGATGCGATGCGCGTCGCGGCGAGCGTGATGAAGTCGGTCGCCTACCGGATCTGACGCGCCGCCGGACGGCCGGAAGCGCGTCGGGCGAAGCGGACGCGCGGCGCGTCAAATCACGAGCTGCCCCCGGCTCGCCCTGGTCCAGCTCCGCAGCGCCTTGAGGCGCGCCTCGCGGATCGCGCGTTCGACGCGCCCGGCGGGCGCGGAGCGCGCGACGGCGCCCGCGTCGACGCCGCGCACGACCTCCAGCGCACGCGCGAGCCACTCCCCGGGCCGGTCGCCGTCGTTCGCGCGGCCGGGCCGCGAATTGCGGTCG
Source organism: Burkholderiales bacterium (assembly GCA_905339295.1). Lineage (GTDB taxonomy): Bacteria > Pseudomonadota > Gammaproteobacteria > Burkholderiales > Casimicrobiaceae > VBCG01. The sequence goes on along the minus strand of CAJPFI010000009.1, from coordinate 142,460 downwards.
GCCTCGCAGGCCGCGCGCAGCCACGCGAGCCGCGCGGGCCGCCGCAGCGCGTCGGCCGCGAGCAGCAGATCGAGAAGCGTCGCCGGGCGCAGCTCCTCGGCGCGCGCGACGTCGCCGTGGTAGCGCGCGGCCAGCCGCGCGGCGTCGCGACAGTCGACCGGCACGCGCAGCCGCTCCGACAGACGCTCCGCGAGGCGCACGCTGCGCGCCTCGTGCGCGAGATGCCGCGGCCACGCGTCGCGCGCGGTCGTCCCCTTGCCCAGGTCGTGCCCGAGGACGGCGAAGCGCGCAGGAAGGTCGAACGCGCGGCTCGCCGCGTAGTCGAGCGCCTGCGCGACGTGCACGCCTGCGTCGATCTCGGGATGGTGCGACGGCGCCTGCGGGACGCCGAACAGCGCGTCGACCTCCGGGAGCAGCGCGGCGAGCGCGCCGCATCGCCTCAGCACCGCGAGCATGCGCGACGGACGCGCTTCCATCAGGGCGCGCGAGATCTCCTGCCAGACGCGCTCGGGCGCGAGCGTCGCGAGCTCGCCCGAGCGGACGATCGCGCGCATCATGCCCTCCGTTTCCGGCGCGACCTCGAACCCGAAGCGCGCGGCGAAGCGCGCGACGCGCAGCACCCGCAGCGGATCCTCGGCGAACGCGGGCGAGACGTGCCGGAGGATGCCGGCCGCGAGATCGCGCGCGCCACCGAACGGGTCGACGAGCTCGCCGCGCTCGTCGCGCGCCATCGCGTTGATCGTCAGGTCGCGGCGCGCCAGGTCCTGCTCGAGCGTCACCTCCGGCGACGCGAAGAACTCGAAGCCGCGGTAGCCGGTGCCGTGCTTGCGCTCGGTACGCGCGAGCGCGTACTCGTCGTTCGTGTCCGGATGCAGGAACACCGGGAAGTCGCGCCCCACCGGCCGGTAGCCCGACGCGGTCATCGTCTCGGGCGTCGCGCCGACGACGACCCAGTCGCGGTCGGCGTGCGGACGGCCGATCAGCTCGTCGCGCACCGATCCGCCGACGCGGTAGGTGCGCACGGGCTGCGGCAGCGGTCGCGCCATCGCGACGCGCTCAGCGCATCGGCCGGCGCATCGCGCGACCGCCGCGGTCCGCGCCGGCGGTCCCGACGACGCCTGCCTGCGGGTCGTCCTCGACGATCCTGCGCGAAGCGACGCGGGCGCGCGGCACGGTGAGCGCGGCCGCCTCAGCGGCCGGTCGTGGAGCGGGCGGCGTCGTACTTGTCGCGAAGCGCCTCGGGGGCGAGCCAGGACGGCGCGACCGCCTCGAGCGCCGCGGGCTCGATGCCGAACACCGGCGGGAACGGGCATCCGCAGACGTTGTCCCTGCTCATCGACGCCAGGTTGTCGCGACTCATCAGCTTGCCTGGCAGGTGCTCGAGCACGAACGCCTGCAGCGTCGCGAGCCCGCCGCGCAGCGGCACGATCGGCCGGACGGCGCCGGAGGTCTCGGACGCCCAGCGCACCAGCTCGCGCAGCGTGTACACCTTCGGCCCGCACAGGTCGTAGCGCTGGCCTTCGGTCGCGGGCGTGGCGAGCGCGCGCTCGAACGCCGCGACGACGTCGCCGACGTACACCGGCTGGAAGCGCGCATCGGGCGCGGCGAGCGCGATCACCGGCATCATGTGCGCGAGGCGCGCGAACAGCGTGAGAAAGCTGTCGCCCGGCCCGAAGATCACGCTCGGCCGGAACACCGTCCACGCGAGTCCCGATGCGGTGACGCTCGATTCCGCCTCGCCCTTGGAGGCGAGGTAGCGCGACGGCCCGGACGGATCCGCGTTGAGCGCGCTCATGTGCAGGAGCCGACGCACGCCGGCGCTGCGGCACGCCGCGACGACGTTGCGCGCGAGCCCTGCGTGCACATGCGCGAAGGTGTCGCGTCCCGACTCGTTCAGGATGCCGACGAGGTTCACCACCGCGGCGGCACCGCGCACGAGACCGGCGAGCGCCGCCGGATCGTGGATGTCGGCCTCGACCACGTCCACGGTGGGCAACAGGATCAGGTGACGCGCGCGGTCGCGGCGACGCGCGGGAACGACCAGCTCGTCGCCGTTCGCGGCCAGCCGCGCGACGAGCGCGCTGCCGACGAATCCGCTGCCTCCGAGAACGACGATCCTGCGTGGGGCCATGGCAGTCACTCCTTCGCGGCGACCGGCGTCGCGGCCGGGATTCGCGGGCCGACCATGCCCAGCCGCCGGCCGACCTCGATCGCCGGGTCGCCGAGCGCGCGCGCGTAGTGCACCGAGTTGGCGAGGACCTTCTTCACGTAGTCGCGGGTCTCGTTGAACGGGATCGTCTCGACCCAGATCGCGCCTTCGAGCGGCTCGGGAGGACGCCACGCCTGCGCGCGCCCCGGACCGGCATTGTAGGCGGCAGCGGCGAGCGCCGGCGATCCGTCGAGGCGGTCGAGCCAGTACTTGAAGTAGAACGCGCCGAACTGCGTGTTGACGTCCAGGTCGCGGATCAGCGCGGGCCGGTAGTCGGCGCGCCCCGTCTGCTTCGCGACCCAGCGTGCGGTCGCCGGCATGAGCTGCATCAGGCCGACCGCGCCTGCCGACGACACGATCTCAGGGACGAAGCGCGACTCCTGCCGCGCGATCCCGAGCAGCAGCGCCTCCTCGACCGCGTTGTCGCGCGCGGCCGAGGCGAACTGCGCGCGCCACGGCATCGGGTAGCGCAGCGCGTAGTCGTTCCGATCGCGCGTCAGGCTCGCGGTGTTGATCGAGCGGTCGTGCAGCCCGTGCCGCGCGGCGTAGATCGACGCCTGGTTGAGCGCCTCGTCGTCGAGCCCGCGCACGATCGCGGCCCATTCGCGCTGCGACTCGGCGCGCAGGTCGAGCGCCGCGAGGGCGACCGCGCGCGCGACGTCGTCGCGCGCGCCGAACGCCGCCTGCCATGCCGGCTCGGGCGCGACCGGCGAGCTGCGCGGATCGACGCAGACACCGATCGCTTCCGCGGCGAGCAGCCCGTGGTAGTCGAGCTCGCCCGCGAGCTTCGCGAAGATCGGGCGGGCATCGCTCATGCGCCCGGTGGCCGCGAGCGCGCGCGCGCGCCAGTAGCGCCACGCGGTGTCGCCGGCCATCGCTTCCGGCATCGCGTCGACCGCGGCCTCGACGTCGCGCCATGACCGGGCGCGCAGCGCCGCGCGCACGCGCCATGCGTGCGCGTCCGCGGGCATCGCGCCGGGCAACGGCTCGCGCCAGGCCTCGTTGGCCCACGGCAGGAGTTGGCGCGCCGCGTGGAACGCGAGCCGCGCATTGCCCCAGGCCTGGTCGGCCGGAGGCAGGCGGGCGCGCGCGCTGCGCCAGGCCGCCCGTGCGACTTCCGGATCGTTTCGCGCCGCGCGCTCGAGCGCGTAGAGCGCGAGCTCGCGGCCGTCGCGGCGCTTCCAGCGGGGCCCCCCCGGCACGAGCTCCGACAACGGCTTCGCGTCGACATGGCGGAAGTCGCGCGCGTCGATCCGGTCGGCAGCGGGCAGGTCGCCGGCGATCTGCTGCGCGAGCCGCAGGTTGCCCGATTCCAGCGTGAGCCGGTAGCGCGCCCAGCGGTCCTCGACGGTGATCGCGCCGCGTGCGATCAGCGCCGCGAACAGCGGCTCGCACGCGTCGGGCGTCGCCTGCCCGGTGAACCACAGGGGCTTCACGGCCGCGAGCGCGGCGTCGCCATCGCGCTGCCACGCAGCCTGGCCCGCGTAGCAACCGATCTCGACGTCGTCGGTGGCGGCGCCTTCGCCGAGGGCGCGCGAGAACGGGTCCCAGTCGCCCCGCTTGCCCAGCGCCTTGAGCCAGTCGGCCCGCGCCCGGGCGGCGAGCGGCGTCGAAGCGTGACGGGTCACGAAGGCGCGAACCTCGCCGGGCGCCACCGAGTCGATGGCGAGCTTGAGCCGCCAGTACTCGACGTAGGGCTCCAGCACGTGGCCCCTGGCCTGCGGTGCGATCGACTCGAGGCGGGCGCGGTCACCCTGCTCGTACGCCGCCTTGGCCGCGGCGACGACCGCGTCGGCGCCCTGCGCCGTGGCAGCCAGCGCATGGGTCAGGACCAGCGCTGCCGCGATCGCGCGCAGCGCCGGGAGGAGGGAAGGCATCACGAATCCCGATTGTCGTCTTTCGGAGCCCTCGCCACAACCGGACCCCGCCCGGTTGGGACCGCGGTTCGGCGCCCGGGTTCGACGCCGCAGGCGCCGGTTGCTAGAATTTCCATGCCGCGCCTGACCGTGGGCGGAAGATCGACGAACGGAGCGGTTCCCCGATGGCACAGCGCAAGAGCCCAGCCCCGCTGGTGGGCGTGGTGATGGGCAGCGAGAGCGACTGGGACACGCTGAAGCACGCGGCCGCCCAGCTCGAGGCGTTCGGCGTTCCCTACGAAGCGCGCGTCCTGTCCGCGCACAGGATGCCCGACGACATGTTCGAGTATGCAGAGGATGCCGCGCCGCGCGGGCTGCGCTGCATCGTGGCCGGCGCGGGCGGCGCGGCCCATCTCCCCGGCATGCTCGCGGCCAAGACCGCCGTCCCGATCCTGGGCGTGCCGGTTCCGTCGACGTACCTGCGCGGCGAGGACTCGCTCCTGTCGATCGTCCAGATGCCGAAAGGCATCCCGGTGGCGACGTTCGCGATCGGCGAGGCCGGCGCGGCGAACGCCGCGCTGTTCGCGGTGGCGATGCTCGCGACGACCGATCCCGCGCTCGCCCGCAAGCTCGCCGCTTTCCGCGCGAAGCAGACCGCGACCGCACGCGCGATGCGCGTGCCGCCGGAGCCGAAACCGGCCTGATCGCCGGCGGGTCGGCGTCGCCGGGCGTTGCCGCCGCCACCCGTTGACCTCCGTGCGCCGACGCGAATGAGCGCAATTCCTCCGGCGTCGTGGCCGGGACTGCCAGGTAGACCCGCGTTCGTCACCCGGCGAGGATCGACGGCAGGACGAATCGCGGGCGCCGCCCGACGCAGTCGTTGATCGAAGGCGAATGAACTCGATTCCTCCCGGGTCGTGGCTGGGACTGCTGGGCGGCGGCCAGCTCGGCCGCATGTTCTGCATGGCGGCGCAGAGCCTCGGCTACCGCGTCGCCGTGCTCGACCCGGGCGCGGACGGCCCCGCCGCCGGCGTCGCGGACCGGCACATCCACGCGGACTACCTCGACGCCTCGGGGCTCGCGCGCCTCGCCGCGCTCGCGTCCGCGGCGACGACCGAGTTCGAGAACGTGCCCGCCGCGGCGCTCGATTTCCTCGCGAAGTCGGCGCGCGTGACGCCCGCGGCGGCGAGCGTGGCGATCGCGCAGGACCGGATCAGCGAGAAGACGTTCCTGTCCGGGCACGGCTTCGCCGTCGCGCCCTACGCGGTGTTGCGCACGCAGCACGACGCCACCGACGCGGATGCGGCGCTCGTCCCCGGCATCGTCAAGAGCGCGCGACTGGGCTACGACGGCAAGGGGCAGGTGCGTGTCGCGTCGGTCGCGGAGGTCCCGGCCGCGTTCGAGCGCATGGGCCGCGTGCCCTGCGTCCTCGAGCGGTTCGTCGACCTCGCGTGCGAAGTGTCGGTGATCGTCGCGCGCGACGAATCGGGTGCCGCGATCACCTGGCCGGTCGCCGAGAACCGTCATCGCGACGGCATCCTCGACGTGTCGATCGCGCCCGCGCGCGTCGATCCGGCGCTCGCCGTCGACGCGCGCAGGATCGCCGTCGGCGTCGCGGACGCGCTCGCGTACCGCGGCGTCCTGTGCGTCGAAATGTTCGTCGCGCGCGGTGGCGAACTCCTGGTCAACGAAATCGCGCCGCGGCCGCACAACAGCGGCCACTACACGATCGACGCCTGCGCGACGTCGCAGTTCGAGCAGCAGGTGCGCGTGATGGCCGGCCTGCCGCTGGGCGACCCGATGCAGCACACGCCGGCCGTGATGGTGAACCTGCTGGGCGACGTCTGGTTCGACGGCCCGGACGCGAAGGCCCCGCGCGACCCGGACTGGACGCGCGTGTTCTCGCACCCGCTGGCGAAGCTGCACCTGTACGGCAAGCACGAGGCGCGCCGCGGTCGCAAGATGGGTCACGTCACCTGCCTCGGCGCCTCGCTCGCGGACGCGCTCGCCGCCGCGCGCGCCGTCAAGCGCGACCTCGGCATCCCCGGCGCCGACGAGCTCGCATGAGTGCGACCGGTTCGCCGCGACGCGTCGGTGACCGACGGCGACCGAAGGGCCACACCGAGGTCGCCTCGCCCCCCGGGGAGAGGCGCGCGAAGCGCGCTGCGGGGAGGCATGCACCCGCGGTCCCGAGGTCATCGGGCTCCGCGGGCAGCGTCGCGCCAGGCGCGCTTCGCGGGGATCACGCCGACGCGCCGCTCGCCGGCGTTCGCGTGCTGGACCTCTCGCGCCTGCTGCCCGGGCCGGTCTGCACGCTGCACCTCGCCGACCTCGGCGCGGACGTGGTCAAGGTCGAGGACACCGGCGCGGGCGACTACGCGCGCGCGCTGGGCGCGAAGCCCGGCGCCACGAGCGCGTTCTTCCGGATGGTCAACCGCAACAAGCGCTCGGTCGCGCTCGACCTCAAGGACGCGCGGGGACGCGAGGCGTTCCTCGCGCTCGCGCGCGGCGCCGACATCGTCGTCGAGAGCTTCCGTCCCGGCGTCGTCGCGTCGCTCGGCGTCGGCTACGAGGCGGTGCGCGCGGTCCGGCCCGCGATCGTCTATGCGTCGATCACCGGCTACGGGCAGTCGGGCCCGCGCGCGCCGGCCGCGGGACACGACATCAACTACCTGGGCTATGCCGGGGTCCTCGACCAGACCGGGACGCGCGGCGGCCCGCCGGCGCTCGCCAACCTGCAGATCGCCGACCTCCTCGGCGGCGCGCTGGGCGCGGCGGTGGCGATCCTCGCGAGCGTCGTCGGCGCACGCGCGACCGGCCGCGGGCGCCACGTCGACGTCGCGATGGCCGACGGCGCGCTCGCGCACAACATCTTCGCGCTGCATGCGCTCGAGCAGCGGGGACGCACGGCGCCGCGCGGCGAGGATCTCCTCACCGGCGGCGTGCCCTGCTATGGCGTGTACCCGACGAAGGACGGGCGCTGGCTCGCCGTCGGCGCCCTCGAGGACAAGTTCTGGCGGGCGCTGTGCGCCGCGCTCGATCGTCCCGACCTGGTCGCGGGCCAGTTCGCGAGCGGCGGCGACGGCGCGCGCGTGCGCGCGGAGCTCGACGCCGTGTTCGGCGCGCGGACGCTCGCCGACTGGGTGGCGCGGCTCGCGAGCGTCGACGCGTGCGTGACACCGGTCGCGACGCTCGACGAAGCGCTGTCGGACCCGCAGTTCGCCGCGCGCGGCATGGTCGTGACGGCGGCCGACGGGTCGCGCTCCTACGCGCCGCCATGGGCGTTGTCCGGGCATCGGTTCGGCGTGGCCCGTGCCGCGCCGGCACAGGGCGAGCACACGGTCGAGGTGCTGCGCGAGGCGGGCTACGACGGCGCGGCGATCGACGCGCTGATGGCATGCGGCGCCGCCCGCACGCGCGGCTGAACGCCGCCACGCGAACCCGCGCCTCGACGGCGCCGCGAGCGGAACCGGTCCCGCAGGGACGTCAGCTCGCGGTGCCCACGATCCTCGTGCGGCGCTTCGCGCCGTCCCGCTTCGCGGAAGGGCCCTCGCGCGAGGCGCCCACCGGCAGCGACGAGACGCGCGCGAACTCCGGATCGTCGTAGCGGCAGCCGGCGAGCGCGTACTCGGCGGCCATCTCCGTCGCGTCGAGGCCCCAGAACAGCTCGTCGCCGACCGCGAGCGTCGGCACGCCGAACACGCCGCGCGCGATCGCCCCGTCGGTGTTGCGCCTGAGCGTCTCCTTCACCTCGGGCGAGGCGATGCGCGCATCGGCGTCGGGAAGCGCGAGGTCGTGCGTCAGCTCCGCCCATTCGATCGGCAGGTCGGGCAGGCGCCCGTCGCGCCACACGAAGCGGAAGATCCGGTGCACGGCGTCGGGCGCGCAGTCGCAGGCGATCGCGAGGCGAAGGAGCGGGAGCGGATTGAACGGGTGCTCGTGCGGGAACTTGAACGGGATCCCGAGCCTGCGCGCCTGCCATACGACGAAGCGGTAGGTGAAGGCGCGCTTGCCCGCGATTTCCGCGGGCCCCTTCTGGCCGTGCGCGTTCAGGAGTCCCGCGAACAAAACCGGCCGGTAGCGCACCGACATGCGCGGCGGCAGGCTCGCCAGCCGCTCGCTCTGCAGGTAGGCGAACGGCGAGACGAAATCGAAGTACCAGTCGACGATCATCGCGGACGGCGGTGCGCGGTCAGTGCGCGCCGGCTTCTCCCGTGGGCGTCGACGCGCGGCGCCCGGGCAGCGCCGCGACGATCGCGCGCCGCGCGTCGTCGTCGAGGACACTCCAGCTCGCGATCTCGTCGAGCGTGCGCAGGCACCCGGTGCAGTAGCCGCTCGCCGCGTCCATCACGCATACCGAGATGCACGGCGAGGCGACGGCGGGCTTCGCTTCCACGCTCACGGGCGGCCCCCCCCGGGGCTTGACGCCGGGGCCGCGTCGCGCACTCCCTCCTCGAGGGAGGGGCGGGCCTTCCCGAACGGTCCCGCGACGCTCACGCGGGCACCGCTTCCTTCGCGTCGAGCGCCCTGGCGACGCGCGATGCCGTCGGACGGTCGAGTTGCCGCGAGATCATCCGTCCCGCAGCGCGAAGCCTCGCGAGGTCGACGCCGGTCTCGATGCCGAGCCCGTGCAGCAGCCAGACGACGTCCTCGGTCGCGACGTTGCCGGTCGCGCCCCTGGCGTAGGGGCAGCCGCCCAGCCCCGCGACGCTCGCGTCGAACGTGGCGATGCCGAGCTCGAGGCTCGCGTAGACGTTCGCGAGCGCCATCCCGTAGGTATCGTGGAAATGGCCGCTGACCTCGTCCACCGGATAGACGCCGAGCGCGGCTTCCATCGCGCGCTTCGTCGCCGTCGGCGTGCCGACGCCGATCGTGTCCGCGACGCCCACGTGCCGGACGCCGATGTCGCGCATCAGCTTCGCGACGTGGCCGACCGCCTCGGGCCTGACCTCGCCCTCGTACGGGCAACCCAGCGAGCACGAGATCGCGCCGCGAACGCGGATGCCCGCGTCGATCGCCGCCCGGACCACCGGACGGAAGCGCTCGATCGACTCGGCGATCGAGCAATTGATGTTCCTGCGCGAGAACGCCTCGCTCGCGGCCCCGAACACGACCACCTCGTCGGCCTTCGCGGCGAGCGCGCCCTCGAAGCCCTTCATGTTCGGCGCGAGGACCGCGTACGTGACGCCGGGGCGGCGGCGGATGCGCGCCATCACCTCGGCGGCGTCGGCCATCTGCGGCACCCACTTCGGCGAGACGAACGAGGTCGCCTCGATCGACGGGATGCCGGCCTCGGCGAGCGCCTCGATCAGCGCGACCTTGACGTCGGTCGCGACGACGCCCTTTTCGTTCTGCAGCCCGTCGCGCGGCCCGACGTCGACGATGCGGACGCGCGCGGGAAGGCGGGGATCGGCGGCCATCGGTCAGTATCCTCTCGCGCGGTCGACGATGCCGCTCACCGTCCCGCCACGCTCCAGCGTCGCGATCTTCGCGGCCACCTGCGCGGCCGACTCGCCGACGAGCGTGACCGCGGAGACGTGCGGCGTGATCGTGATCCCGGAATGATGCCAGAACGGATGCGCCGGCGGCAGCGGTTCCTCGCGGAACACGTCGAGCGTCGCATGGCCCAGGTGCCCGCGATCGAGCGCCGCGATCAGCGCCGAATCGACGATCAGGTCGCCGCGTCCGACGTTGACCACGTGCGCGCCCGGCGGCATCGCGGCGAACGCCTCGGCGTCGAGGAGGCCGCGCGTCTCCCCGGTCGACGGCAGGATCGCGATCACCATCGGCGAGCGCGCGAGGAACGCGTGCAGCGCCGCGCGGCCGGCGAACGATTCCGCGCCCTCGATCGCGTGGGCGGACCGGCTCCACGTCGCGAGCGGGAAGCCGAACGGCGCGAGCGCTCGCACGATCGCCTGCGCGAGGACGCCGGCGCCAAGGACGCCGACGCCGAATCGCGCCCTGTCCCGCCGGCGAGCGGGCGACCAGTGCCCGGCGCGCTGCGCGCGCACGTAGTGATCCGCGTCGCGGAACTCCCGGAGAACGGCGAGCACCGCGTACTCCGCCATCTGCCCGGCCATCCCTGCGTCCTCGAGCCGCACCACCGGCACGTCGGCGGGCAGGCTCTCCACCGCGAGCAGCGCATCGACGCCCGCGCCGAGGTTGAAGATCGCGCGCCGCACGCGCACGCGCCGGAAGACGTCGGCGTCCGGCTTCCAGACGAGCGCGTAATCGGCCTCGGGGGGCGCGTCGGCCGGCCAGACGTGGATCGTCGCGCCGGGCAGGCGCGAGGAGAACGCGTCGCGCCAGCGTTCGGTGCCGCGCGCGACGGCGAGGAGCACGTTCACGTCGCGGGAGGGTCCTCGAGGTCGACCAGGTCCGCGCCTTCCGGAACGCGCTCGCCGACCGCGAAGTGGATCGCGGTGACGATGCCCGCCGCGGGCGCGACGATCGTGTGCTCCATCTTCATCGCCTCGAGCACGACGAGCGGCGCGCCGCGCCCGACACGGTCGCCGACCTTGACCGGCACCGCGACGACGGTGCCCGACATCGGCGCGGCCAGGTGGCCGGCATGCGGCTCCTCCTCGCCGGCGTGAGCCAGCGGGTCGAGCAGCCGCAGGCGGCGGCGCACGCCGGGGGCGAAGACGTGGCGGTCCTCGCCCTGGCGGACGACGGCCACGGCGATGCGCTCGCTGCCCGTGTCGACCAGCCAGCGGTCGCCGGTGCGGGCAACGCGCGCCGCCATGCGCTTGCCTTCGATCTCGGCGGAGAGCGCGTCGAGCGGCCCCGAAAGGCGCACTTCGGTGCGCTCGTCCCCGTCCTGCCAGGCGAACACCGCCGCGTGGCGCGCGCTGTTGGTCCACCACGCGTCCGTGTCGCGCCAGGGCGAATGCGGATCCGCGTCGCCGCCCGCGGAGGGCCGCCGCGCCGACGCGAGCTCGTCGACCGCGGCCGCGACGAGCGCGTGCGACGGGGCGCGCCCGGACGCCGGGACGAGCGCGTCACGGTGCTTGTCGATCAATCCGGTGTCCAGGCGCGCGGTCGCGAACGCCTCGTGCGCGACGATGCGCTCGAGGAACGCGATGTTGGTCGAAACGCCGGCAACCTCGCATGCCGACAGCGCGCCGAGCAGCGTGGCGCGCGCACGCTCGCGATCCTCGCCCCAGACGATGAGCTTCGCGAGCATCGGGTCGTAATGCGGCGAGACCTCGTCTCCCTTCGAGAAGCCGGTGTCGACGCGCACGCGGTCCGACGGCTCCGGCATGCGCCAGTGGACGATGCGGCCGATCGAAGGCAGGAAGCCGCGGTCCGGGTCCTCGGCGTAGAGGCGCGCCTCGATCGCGTGGCCGCGGATCGCGAGCCGGTCCTGCGCGAGCGGCAGGCGCTCGCCCGCCGCGACGCGCAACTGCCACTCGACGAGGTCGAGCCCGGTGATCATCTCGGTCACCGGATGCTCGACCTGCAGCCGCGTGTTCATCTCCATGAAGAAGAACGCGCCGTCCTGCTCGGCGATGAACTCGACGGTGCCGGCGCCGACGTAGCCGATCGCCCGCGCCGCGGCGACCGCGGCGTCGCCCATCGCGCGGCGCCGCTCGGGCGTCATTCCCGGCGCCGGCGCCTCCTCGAGCACCTTCTGGTGGCGGCGCTGCACCGAGCAGTCGCGCTCGAACAGCGAGACGACCTGCCCGTGCCGGTCGCCGAACACCTGGATCTCGATGTGGCGCGGCGACGAGAGGTACTTCTCGAGCAGCACGCGATCGTCGCCGAAGCCCGCCTGCGCCTCGCGCCGCGCGGAAGCGAGCGCGTCGCCGAACTCGCCGGCCGAGCGCACGATCTTCATGCCCTTGCCGCCGCCGCCGGCGCTCGCCTTGACCAGCACCGGATAGCCGATGCGCGCGGCCTCCTTCTCGAGCCGCGCCGGATCCTGATCGTCGCCGTGGTAGCCGGGCACGAGCGGAACGCCGGCCCGGCCCATGATCGTCTTCGCCGCCGACTTCGATCCCATCGCCGCGATCGCGTCGGGAGGAGGTCCTACGAACTCGACGCCGGCCTCGGCGCAGGCCCGAGCGAACGGCCCATTCTCCGACAGGAATCCGTAGCCCGGATGGATCGCCTGCGCGCCGCTCGCGCGCGCGATCTCGAGGATGCGTCTGCCGTCGAGGTAACTCGCACGCGGCGGTGGCGGGCCGAGCCGGAACGCCTCGTCGCACGCGGCGACGTGCGCGGCGCCCGCGTCCGCGTCCGAATAGACCGCCACGGTGCGGATGCCCAGGCGTCGCGCGGTGCGCGCGACGCGGCAGGCGATCTCGCCGCGATTCGCGATCAGGATCTTCGTGAACACGTCACGCGCTCCCGGAGACCGGTTCCCGCGCGGCGACGCCCGGAGCGCCGCTCACGGCGCCCCGCCGCCGCGGCGCGGCTGCGATCCCGCGTTCCCGAGTCCGGCGAGCCGGTCGAACAGCCGCCGGATCAGGCGCGCCACCTTCGGGATCAGCCAGATCATCAGAAGCACGAGGAGCAGGATCACGGCGAGCGCGACGTACGGGTACTCCCACGCGAGCCACAGCACGACGCCCACCGCGAGATCCTCGCCGAACGACGCCGCCCAGTTCGAGAACGGCTCGGGCGACGCGTTGATCGCGATCCGGCTGCCGGTCTTGGTGAAATGGCTGCCGGCGGCGAGCGTGCCGCCGAGGATCGCCGCAGCGAGCGCGGTCGCGGCGGAGCCGTCGCCGAAGACGCTCGCGGCGAGCGCGGCGCCGGCCGGGATGCGCACGAACGTCTGCACCGTGTCCCACAGCGTGTCGATGCCCGGAATCTTGTCGGTGAAGAACTCGACCGCGAACATGAAGCCGGAGGCCGCCAGCACGTACGGATGCGTCAGCGCCGACAGCCCGCCGGGCAGCGGCACCCAGCCGAGGTAGCCCAGCCCGCCGACGATGAACAGCACCGCGTAGAGACGGATGCCGGAGGCCCAGCCCAGCGCCGCCGCGATCGCGACGAGCTGCCACACGTCGAAGGAAGGGTCGGCGGTCATCGCGTCGCCGTCGTCACCGCCCGGCCTTCCGCGTCCGCAGCGTCGCGGGCACCCACGCCGGCGAGCGCTTGCCGAGGAACGCGGCGATGCCTTCGCGCGCCTCGTCCGACGCGCGGACCGCCGCGATCCGCTCGGCCGTGTCCGCGATCACGCTCGCGTCGATCGGCCGGTGGGCGATCGCCCGGATCAGCGCCTTCGCCTCGCGCTGCGCGCCCGGGCCCGCGACCAGCAGCGCGCCGAGCAGCTCGTTCACGCGCGTGTCGAGCTCGGCGGGCAGCACGATGTCGTGCAGCAGGCCGATCCGGTAGGCCTCGGCGGCGGTGAACGCCTCGCCGGTCAGGAAGTAGCGCCGCGCCTGGCGCTCGCCGATCGCGGCGACGACGTACGGGCCGATCGTCGCGGGGATCAGGCCGAGCTTCGCCTCGGAGAGCGCGAACGTCGCGTCGCTCGCGCCGACGGCGATGTCGCAGCACGCGATCAACCCGACCCCGCCGCCGTACGCCGGCCCGTGCACGGCCGCAATCGTCGGCTTCGGGCAGGTCGCGATCACGGCCAGCATCGCGGCGAGCGCGTTCGCGTCGGCGAGGTTCTCGGCGCGACCGTACCCCGCCATCCGCTTCATCCAGTCGAGGTCCGCGCCGGCGCAGAAGGTCGGCCCGGCGCCGTGCAGCAGGACCGCGCGCACGTCGGGGTCGGCGCCCGCATCGCGCACGCTCGCGGTGAGCTCGGCGATCATCGTCTCGTCGAACGCGTTTCGCACCTCGGGGCGCATGAGCCCGATCAGGGCCACGCCCTCCCGCCGGACGACCTCGATCGTCCTTGGCGCGCGCGCCGGGGCCGCGCCGCCGGCCGGCTTCTTTCTCGTTGCCATGCGGCTCCTACATCCTGAACACGCCGAACCGCGTGGGCGGGATCGGCCGGTTGAGCGACGCCGAGATCGCGAGCGCGAGCACGCGCCGCGTGTCGGCCGGATCGATGACGCCGTCGTCCCACACGCGGGCGCTGGCGTAGTACGGATGGCCCTCGCGATCGTACCGCGCGCGGATCGGCGCCTTGAACGCCTCCTCCTCCTCGGCGCTCCACGCGCCGCCCTTCGCCTCGACCGCGTCGCGGCGGATCGTCGCGAGCACGGTCGCGGCCTGCTCGCCGCCCATCACCGAGATGCGCGCGTTCGGCCACATCCACAGGAAGCGCGGGCCGAACGCGCGCCCGCACATCCCGTAGTTGCCCGCGCCGTAGCTGCCGCCGATGATCACGGTGAACTTCGGGACCTGCGCGCACGACACGGCCGCGACCATCTTCGCCCCGTCCCTCGCGATGCCGCCCGCCTCGTACTTCCTGCCGACCATGAAGCCGGTGACGTTCTGCAGGAACACGAGCGGGACGCCGCGCTGGCAGCACAGCTCGATGAAATGCGCGCCCTTCTGCGCCGACTCGCCGAAGAGCACGCCGTTGTTCGCGACGATCCCGACCGGATAGCCCCACAGGCGGGCGAACCCGGTGACGAGCGTCGTGCCGTAGCGCGCCTTGAACTCGTCGAGCTCGCTCCCGTCGACGATGCGCGCGATCACCTCGCGCACGTCGTAGGGCTTGCGGATGTCGGCGTTGATCACGCCGTAGAGCTCGTCGGGCGCGTACTTCGGATCGGCGGGCGCGAACGTCTCGACCGCCGCGCGTCGTGGCGGCTCGAGCTTCGCGACGATCGATCGCACGATCGCCAGCGCGTGATGGTCGTTGAGCGCGAAGTGGTCGGCCACGCCCGAAATGCGCGTGTGCACGTCCGCGCCGCCCAGGTCCTCGGCGGTGACGATCTCGCCGGTCGCGGCCTTCACCAGCGGCGGCCCGCCGAGGAAGATCGTCCCCTGCTCGCGCACGATGATCGACTCGTCCGCCATCGCCGGGACGTACGCGCCGCCGGCCGTGCACGACCCCATCACCGCCGCGATCTGCGGCACGCCCTCCGACGACATCGTCGCCTGGTTGTAGAAGATGCGGCCGAAGTGATCGCGGTCCGGGAACACCTCGGTCTGGTTGGGCAGGTTCGCGCCGCCCGAGTCGACGAGGTAGATGCACGGCAGCCTGTTCTCGCGCGCGATCTCCTGCGCGCGCACGTGCTTCTTCACCGTCAGCGGATAGTAGGTGCCGCCCTTGACGGTCGCATCGTTGCACACGACGACGCACTCGCGGCCCGCGATCCGCCCCACGCCGGTGAGGATCCCGGCCGCCGAGATCGTGTCGTCGTACATGCCCCAGGCGGCGAGCTGCGAGAACTCGAGGAACGGGCTGCCGGGGTCGACCAGCGCGCGGATGCGCTCGCGCGGCAGGAGCTTGCCGCGCGCGACGTGCTTCGCGCACGCGGCCTCGCCGCCCCCCTGCTCGACCTCGGCGACCGTCGCGCGGAGGTCGCGGACGAGCGCCGCCATCGCCTCGCGGTTGCTCGCGAAGGCCGGGGCGCGCGGGTCGAGCCTGCTCTCGATGACGGGCATGGGGCGACGCTAGGATCGGGGACGCGGATGGCCCGGCATCAGCGCGTAGGGGTGCTTCCAGCGCGGCTCGGCCCGGATCCGCGCGAGCCACGCCTCGATCGCCGGGAACGCGGCCCAGTCTACCCCGATCTCGTCGTCCCAGAACAGGTAGGCGCAGAGCGACAGGTCGGCGATCGTCAGGCGCTCGCCGACGACGTAGCGGCGCCCCGAGAGATGCGCGTCGAGGACGGCCCACGCGGCGCGCGCGCGTTTCCCGAACTCGGCCATCGCGCCCGGGTCCGGGTCCTTCGAGAGCGCGCGCATGAAGCGGTAGGTCGCGGTGTAGCTCGTGAGCTTGTGGTTGTCCCACAGCAGCCAGCGCAGGATCTCGCGTCGCTCGTCGTCGTCCGCCGCGCCGAAGCGGCCGAGCGTGCCCGCGAGGTAGTCGAGGATCACGCCGGATTGCGTGAGCGTGCGGCCGCGGTGCTCGAGCACCGGGACTTCGCCCATCACGTTGACCGCGCGGTACGCGGGCGACCTCGTCTCGCCGCCGAAGTAGTCGACGAAGCGCGGCGTCCAGTCGGCCTGGGCGAGCTCGAGCGCGAGCGCCGGCTTGTACGCATTGCCGGACTGGGCGAAGCAGTGGAGCGTGTACTCGGCCACGGACGACGCCTCAGCGGGAGGACGGGGCGAGTCGCGTCCACAGCTCGACGAGATTGCCGGCCGGGTCGCGCAGGTGGGCGACGCGCTGGAGCCATGCCGGCTGGTCGTGCGGCTCGCGGACCAGCGTCGCGCCGCGCGACGTCACCCGCGCGGCGGCCGCGTCGACGTCGTCGACGCGCAGGCAGACCACGACCGCGTCGCCCGCGCGCGGTGCCGGTCGCCCGACGACCGCGCCCATCGTCGCCTCGCTCACCAGCGCGAGGCGCGCGCCCGGCGTGTCGAACTCGGCATAGACGCCCGGCGCGTCCACGGCGAGCTTCAGGCCCAGCACGTCGCGATAGAACGCGATCGCGCCCGGCAGGTCGGCGACGACGAGGCGGACGTGCGACACCGCGCGCACGCGCCCCTCGGCCGTCGCGGCGGAGGCGAGCGACCAGTCGAGCTGGTCGAAGCGGTCGAGGCCCCAGAACGGTTCGCCGTCGGCGATGACGAACGGCGAGCCGAAGACGCCACGCGCAAGTCCCGCGTCGACCTCGCGCTTCAGCGCGTCCTTCCACGCCGGGTCGTCGACCGCGGCGCGCGCGAGCGCGACGTCGACGCCTGCCGTGGCCGCCGCCGCGGCGGCGACGTCTGCGTTCGAGATGTCGCGGTCCTCGACCCAGTACGCGCGCAGCATCGCCTTCGCGACGCGCGCCGCCGACGCAGGGTCGCGCGACTTCGCCCACAGGAGGATACGCGCCGGTGCCTGGCTCGCGATCGGAAACCTCGACGGCAGGCGGAACCCGTCGATGCCGTGGAAGCGCGCGCTCCGCTCGAAGTCGCGCTTCGAGTAGTCGCCCTTCAACGGGACCTCGGTCAGCGGCGCGGTGCCGGCGACCTTGAACGCGACGCCGAGCAGCATCGGGCGCCAGTCGACCTCGCGGCCGTGGCGCGCCGCCAGCGCCTCGATCCGCTGCGCGGCGAGGTAGCCGTAGGGCGAACTGAAGTCGAACCAGAATTCGATCGGTGAGGCCATTCGATCCCTCCGCTCACGCCGCGAGCGCGCGACTGATCACCAGCCGCTGGATGTCGCTCGTCCCCTCGTAGATCTGGCACACGCGCACGTCGCGGTAGATGCGCTCGACCGGGAAATCCGCGACGTAGCCGTAGCCGCCGTGCACCTGGATCGCCGCGGAGCAGACGCGCTCGGCCATCTCGGACGCGAAGAGCTTCGCCATCGAGGCCTCGCTGAGGCACGGCTCGCCCGCATCGCGCAGCGCCGCGGCGTGCCAGGCGAGCTGCCGCGCCGCCTCGATCTCGACCGCCATGTCGGCGAGGCGGAAACCCACCGCCTGGTGCTCGGCGATCGGCCTGCCGAACGCGACGCGCTCGCGCGCGTAGGCGAGCGCCGCCGTGAAGGCCGCGCGCGCCATGCCGATCGCCTGCGACGCGATGCCGATGCGCCCGGCCTCGAGGTTCGCGAGCGCGATCCGGTAGCCCTGCCCTTCGTCGCCCAGGCGGTTTCCGGCGGGCACGCGGCAGTTCTCGAACACGATCTGCGCGGTGTCCGAGGCCCGCTGCCCCAGCTTCTCCTCGACGCGCGCGACGACGAAGCCGGGCGTGCCGGTCTCGACGACGAACGCGGAGATCCCCTTCTTGCCGGCCGCGCGGTCGGTCACCGCGAACACGACGGCCAGGTCGGCGTTCGCGCCCGTCGTGATGAACTGCTTGACGCCGTTCAGCACGTAATCGCCGCCGTCGCGCTCGGCGCGCATCGCGATCGCCCCCGCGTCCGACCCGACGTGCGGCTCGGTCAGGCAGAAGCAGCCGAGCTTCTCGCCGCGCGCGAGCGGGACGAGGTACGCCGCGCGCTGCGCGTCGTTGCCGAACGCGTGGATCGGGCCGCACACGACCGAATTCTGCACGCTCACGATCGTGCTGGTCGAGCCGTCGCCCGCGGCGATCTCCTCGAGGGTCACGGCGAGCGAGACGTAGTCGAGCCCCGCGCCGCCCCACCGGTCGGGCACGACGACGCCCATCGCGCCCAGCGCGCCCAGCGCGCGGAGCTCGTCGCGCGGGAAATGGTGCTCGCGGTCCCAGCGCGCGGCGTTGGGCGCGAGCCGCTCCTGCGCGAAGGCGCGCATCGTGTCGCGGACCAGCTTCTGCTCGTCGTTCAGCAGCATCGCGTCACCTCGCGGCGCCGGCCGTTCGTGCGGCCACGCCGGACTCCGCGCGGTCGGTCGGCCGCACGCCGACGGCGAAGATCGTGCCGGCGCGCGGTCGCCGGCCCGGTCATCGGCGCGATTCCAGCACCAGCCGCACCGCGAGCGCCCCGAACACGCCCGCGAGCAGCCGCTTCGACCACACCGCCCAGCGCGCGGCGCCCGTGAAGCGGCGCTTCAGGTCCGCCGCGGCCAGCACGCACAACGCGTCGAAGCCGGCGACGATGACGATCTGCGTCGCGCCGAGGACGAGCGACTGCGCGAGCACGCTGCCGCGCGACGGGTCGACGAACTGCGGAAACAGCGCGAGCTGGAACAGCGCGACCTTCGGATTGAGCAGGCTCGTCATCAGGCCTGCCCGGTAGAACGATCCCGCCGGCGCGGGACGCGCGGCGCCGCCCCCGGGCAGCGGCTTCGCGTCGCGCCACGTCGTCCATGCCAGCCACGCGAGGTACGCGGCCCCGGCATAGCGGATCGCGTCGTAGGCGACCGGCACCGCCGCGAGCAGCGCGGACAAGCCAAAGGCGGCGGCCAGCACGTGGCCCACGAAGCCCGTCGTCGTGCCGGCGAGCGAGACCACTCCCGCGCGGCGGCCCTGGGCAACCGTGCGCCCGACCAGGTAGACGAGGTTCGGCCCGGGCGTGATCGCGAGCGCGACGCACGCCGCCGCAAACAGGAGCCAGGTGTCGAGCGCGATCATCGTTGCCTCCTCGAACGACGGTTCCGCCGGCGCGCCGGGCGCCGCGTCAGGCGATCTCGATCGCGAGCGCCGTCGCCTCGCCGCCGCCGATGCACAGCGACGCGACGCCGCGCCGCTTGCCGTGCTTGCGCAACGCGCCGAGCAGCGTGACGACGATCCGCGCGCCCGACGCGCCGATCGGATGGCCGAGCGCGCACGCACCGCCGTGGACGTTCATGCGCTCGTGCTCGATCCCGTGCTCGCGCATCGCCGCCATCGTCACGACCGCGAAGGCCTCGTTCACCTCGTAGAGGTCGACGTCCTTCGCGGTCCATCCCGACTTCGCGTGCACCTTCGCGATCGCGCCGACCGGCGCGGTCGGGAAGTCACCCGGCGCGGCGGCGTGCACGGCGTGCGCGACGATCACGGCGAGAGGCGCGAGCCCGCGCTTCTCGGCGGTCGAACGGCGCATCAGCACGAGCGCCGCCGCGCCGTCCGAGATCGAGCTCGAGTTCGCCGCGGTCACGGTGCCGTCCTTGCGGAACGCGGGCTTGAGCTGCGGGATCTTGTCGGGCATCGCCTTCGCCGGCTGCTCGTCCCTGTCGATCACGATCTCGCCCTTGCGGCCGGACACCGTCACCGGCGCGATCTCCCAGGCGAACGTGCCGTCGCTGTTCGCCGCCAGCGCGCGCGACAGCGACGCCAGCGCGAACCGGTCCTGCTCCTCGCGCGAGAACGCGAACTTCGCCGCGCAGTCCTCGGCGTAGGTTCCCATCAGGCGCCCCTTGTCGTAGGCGTCCTCGAGGCCGTCCAGGAACATGTGGTCGAAGACGGTCTGGTGGCCCATCCGGTAGCCCGCGCGCGCCTTGGGCAGCAGGTACGGCGCGTTGCTCATCGACTCCATGCCGCCGGCGACGATCACGTCGTGCGACCCGGTCGCGAGCATGTCGTGGGCGAGGATCGCGGCTTCCATCGCCGAGCCGCACATCTTGTTGACGGTCGTGCACGGAACCGATGTCGGCAGCCCGGCCTTCAGCGCCGCCTGGCGCGCCGGCGCCTGCCCCTGGCCCGCCGGCAGCACGCAGCCCATGATCACCTTGTCCACGTCGGCGGGCGCGAGGCCCGCGCGCTCGACCGCCGCGCGGATCGCGACCGCGCCCAGCTCGCTCGCGGCGAGCGGAGCGAAGTCGCCCTGGAAGCCGCCCATCGGCGTCCTGGCGGCGCCGACGATCACAATCGGGTCATTCAACATCGCAGCGCTCCTGCATGTAAGCGGCTACTTCGTCTCGTTGAACAGCTCGCGCCCGATCAGCATCCTGCGGATCTCGGAGGTCCCGGCGCCGATCTCGTAGAGCTTCGCATCGCGCCACAGGCGCCCGGCCGGATACTCGTTGATGTAGCCGTTGCCGCCGAGGCACTGGATCGCCTCGCCGGCCATCCATGTCGCCTTCTCGGCGGCGTAGAGGATCGCGCCGGCCGCGTCCTTGCGCGCCGCCGTGCCGCCGTGGCCGCGGTCGAGCGCCTGCGCGACCGCGTAGACGTAGGCGCGCGATGCCTGCATCGTCGTGTACATGTCGGCGAGCTTCCCCTGCATCAGCTGGAACTCGCCGATGGGCTGGCCGAACTGCTGCCGCTCGTGCACGTACGGCACGACGACGTCCATGCAGGCCTGCATGATGCCGAGCGGGCCGCCCGCGAGCACCGCGCGCTCGTAGTCGAGCCCGCTCATCAGGATGTTGACGCCGCTGCCCTCCTGCCCGAGCAGATTCTCCTCGGGCACCTCGCAGTCCCGGAACACGAGCTCGCAGGTGTTGCTGCCGCGCATGCCGAGCTTGTCGAGCTTCTGTGCGGTCGAGAAGCCGGCCATCCCCTTCTCGATCAGGAACGCCGTGATGCCGCGCGCGCCGGCCTCCGGATCGCTCTTCGCGTAGACGACGAGCGTGTCCGCGTCCGGGCCGTTCGTGATCCACATCTTGCTGCCGTTCAGCACCCAGCGCCCGCCGCGCTTCGTCGCGCGCGTGCGCATCGACACGACGTCGGAGCCCGCGCCGGGCTCGCTCATCGCGAGCGCGCCGACGTGCTCGCCCGACACGAGCTTCGGCAGGTAGCGGCGCTTCTGCGCCTCGCTGCCGTTGCGCCGGATCTGGTTGACGCACAGGTTCGAGTGCGCCCCGTACGACAGTCCCACGGAGGCCGACGCGCGCGAGATCTCCTCCATCGCGATCACGTGCGCGAGGTAACCCATCGCGGTGCCTCCGTACTCCTCCTCAACGGTGACGCCGAGGAGGCCCAGGTCGCCCATTCTGCGCCACAGGTCGGCCGGGAACGCGTTGTCGCGGTCGATCGCCGCGGCGCGCGGCGCGATCTCGGCGTCGGCGAACTGCCGCACCGTGTCGCGCAGCATGTCGATCGTCTCGCCGTGGTGGAAGTCGATCGTCGGAACGGTGGTCATGGTCGATCTCCCGGGACGCGCGTCCGCGGCAGGGGAGCCTCCCCCGTTCCCGCCGCGCGCCGGCGCTCGGCGCTCACGCGTCGTCCTTGCCGTGCATCACCATCAGCGTCTGCTGCATCAGGGCCACGAGCGCGCGTTCGCCGCCGCGCTCCGCGTGCACCTCGCCGCGCGTGACGCAAAGCGTGCGGCCCGCCTTCACGACGAATCCCTCGGCGACGAGGCGCTCGCCCGCGGCGGGCGCGAGCAGGTTGAGCTTGAACTCGACGGTCAGCACCGACGCGCCCGCCGGGAACAGCGAGAGTCCCGCGTAGCCGCCCGCGGTGTCGACGATCGCCGACACGATGCCGGCGTGCACGTAGCCATGCTGCTGCGACAGCTCCGGGCGCGGCACGATCGAGATCGCGCAGTGGCCGGGCTCGACCGCGTCCAGGGTGGCGCCGATCGTCGCCATGGCGCCCTGCCGCGCGAAGCTCTCGCGGACGCGGCGGGCGCTCTCGGGGGTTCCGTAGCTGTAGGTCGCGGTCGTCATCGGGTCGGTCGGAGGGCGCCGGCGCGGCACGCGCCCCGCCGGGCGCCGGCGCGAAGGGAACGTCGCCGATTTTCGATTACGTTTACGTAAACGTCAACTAGCCCGGCGCGCCGCCGCCTTCGCCCGCCCTGGCCGCGGGCCGCGGGCGCGGCGTCGCGCCGCGCACCGCCGCCTCCTTGAGACGTCGCCGGCAGTCGCGCTCGATCGCCCCGATCTCGTCGAGAAGCGCGTCGATGTCGCCGCGCTGGATCTCGAGCTGGCGCCGGCGGTGGTCGAGCGCCTCGAGGAAGCGGGCGAGCTGGCGCCGGTCGCCCTCGCGCGAGTCGTAGAGGTCGAGGATTTCGCGGATCTCGGCCAGCGCGAGCCCCAGCCGCTTCCCGCGCAGGATCAGCTTGATGCGGGTCCGCTCGCGCTCGCCGTAGATGCGCGACTGGCCGGCGCGCCGGGGCGCGAGCAGACCCTCGTCCTCGTAGAAGCGGATGGCGCGGGTCGTGAGGGCGAATTCGGCGGCGAGTTCGGAGATCGTGAAGTTCGCCTCGCGGGCCGGCGCATGGGCCGTGGCGGGCGGTTTGCGGCGGGGTCCGGTCATCGGATGGCCCCCCGCGACGCCGGCGAGGGGGCAAGCCAAGATACCATACAGGGTTGACGCTCCCGGCAGGATCGCCGATGATGGCAGGATTTTGCTGCGCCGCACAAACGTGCCGCCCATCGGGGCGGCGCCGGTGGGAGGTCGAGCGGCCCGACCGGCCGCGTCCGCCCGCCGTAGCCTCGCCGCCATCCCAGTGAACGCCCCTTCCCCCAGCCTGCTGCAATACCCGTTCGACACGCCCCCGGCGCCGGGCCGCGCGCTCGAGATCGCGCCCGGACTCCTGTGGATCCGGATGCCGCTGCCGTTCGCACTCGACCACATCAACCTCTGGCTCGTGCGCGAGCCGGACGGCCGCCACACCGCGGTCGACAGCGGCTACGGCAACGACACGACGCGCGCGATCTGGGCCGAGCACTTCGCCACGACGATGGGCGGCGCGCCGCTCGCGCGCGTCGTCGCGACGCACTACCACCCGGATCACCTCGGCAACGCCGCATGGCTCGCGCGGCGCTTCGAGGTGCCCGTGCACATGACGCTGGCCGAGTTCCTGACCGCGCACGCGATCCGCGACCAGCGCGCGACGCACGCGCTCGCGGACAGCTGCGAGCTGTTCGCCCGGCACGGGCTCGACCGCGACCACGTCGCCGCGCTCGCCGAACGCGGCAACGCGTACGCGCGCGGCGTTCCCGAGGTGCCGCGCGAGTTGGCGCGGATGATCGCCGGCGACATGCTGGCGCTCGGCGGCAGCGACTGGACGGTGATCCCGGGCTTCGGGCACTCGCCTGAGCACGCGTCGCTCGCCTCGCGCGCCGCGCGCGTGCTGATCTCCGGCGACATGCTGCTGCCGAGGATCAGCACCAACGTGGCCGTGTGGCCGGCGGAGCCGGAAGGCGATCCGCTGGGCCGCTTCCTCCTGTCGCTCGCGACGTTCGAGCGGCTGCCGGAGGACACGCTCGTGCTGCCCTCGCACGGCCTGCCGTTCCGCGGCATCGCGGCGCGCGTCGCCGAGTTGCGCGCGCATCACCAGGCGCGGCTGTCCGAGCTCGAGGAGGCGCTCGCTGAAGCGCGGCGCCCGATGTCGGCCGGCGAGCTCGTCCCGGTGCTGTTCCGTCGACCGCTCGACCTGCAGCAGCGATTCTTCGCGATCGGCGAGGCGATCGCGCACCTGAACCACCTGTGGCGCGCGGGTCGCGCCGCGCGCAGCGCCGCCGTCGGCACGATCCGCTTCTCCGCCTGACGGCCTGCGCCCCCTCGCCCCTTCGAAACCGCCGGGAACCACGCCATGTCGACCCCCGCAGCCTCCGCCCCGGACACCCCGGCCGACGCCCACGCGTTCGATCCGATCGCGCTCGCCGAGTCGATGGCGTCCGCCGCGGAGAAGAGTGCGAAGCTGCTCGGCGACTTCGCGGCGCGCCAGTCCCGCGCAGGCAAGAGCCTGTTCTCGGACGAGCTGGGGCTCGGCAAGGCGTTCATGGAGCTCGCGTCGAACATGCTCGCGAACCCCACGCGCATCGCCGAGTCGCAGTTCTCGCTGTGGCAGCAGTACATGGCGCTGTGGCAGAACTCGATGCTGCGCGCCTGGGGCGCGCCGGTCGCGCCGGTCGCCGAGCCCCACAAGGGCGACAAGCGCTTCAGGCACGAGAGCTGGCAGGACCACCTGCTGTTCGACTACATCAAGCAGAGCTACCTGATCGCCGCCCGCTGGCTGCACGAGAACGTCGCGAGCGTCGAGGGCCTGGACGAGCACACGAAGAAGAAGGTCGACTTCTTCACGCGCCAGTACATCGACGCGCTCGCGCCGTCGAACTTCGCGCTGACCAATCCCGAGGTGTTCGCCGAGACGATCGCGAGCGGCGGGCAGAACCTCGTCAAGGGGCTCCACAACCTGCTCGACGACATCGAGCGCGGCAACGGCAAGCTTCGCATCTCGATGACCGACGCGAAGGCCTTCGAGCTGGGCGTCAACATCGCCACGACCCCTGGCAAGGTCGTCTTCCGCAACGCGCTGCTGGAACTGATCCAGTACGCGCCGACGACCGCGAAGGTGCACGAGCGCCCGCTCCTCGTGATCCCGCCGTGGATCAACAAGTTCTACATCCTCGACCTGCGCGAGAAGAACTCGTTCCTGCGCTGGGCGGTCGGCCAGGGCCATACGGTGTTCGTGATCTCGTGGGTCAACCCGGACGAGAAGCTCGCCGGCAAGGACTTCGAGGACTACCTGACCGAGGGCACGCTCGCGGCGCTCGACGCGATCGGGAAGGCGACCGGTGCGAAGGACGTCAACGCGATCGGCTACTGCCTCGGCGGCACGCTGCTCGCGGCGACGCTGGGCTACCTCGCGGCGAAAAAGGACCGGCGCATCGCGAGCGCGACGTTCATGACCTCGCTCGTCGACTTCACGCACGCCGGCGAGCTCGAGGTGTTCATCGACGAGGACCAGGTCGCCTCGCTCGAGCGCAAGATGGAGGAGCGCGGCTACCTCGAGGGCAGCGAGATGGCCACGACGTTCAACATGCTGCGCGCGAACGACCTGATCTGGTCGTTCGTGATCAACAACTACCTGATGGGCCGCGACCCGTTCCCGTTCGACCTGCTGCACTGGAACAGCGACGCGACGCGCATGCCGGCGAAGATGCACAGCTTCTACCTGCGCAACCTGTACATGCGCAACGCGCTGCGCGAGCCGGGCGGCGTCACGCTGGACGGCGTGCCGATCGACCTGTCGGCGTCGAGGGTGCCGACCTACTTCGTCTCGGCGATCGAGGACCACATCGCGCCGTGGAAGACGACCTACGCCGGCACGTCGATCCTCGGCGGGCCGTCGCGCTTCGTGCTGTCGGGCTCGGGCCACATCGCCGGCATGATCAATCCGCCGGCCGCGAACAAGTACGGCTACTGGACCAATGCGAAGCTCGCGGACTCGCCCGACGCGTGGCTCGAAGGCGCGAAGCAGAACGAAGGCTCGTGGTGGACCGACTGGCAGGCGTGGGTCGGGGAGCGGACCGGCCGCGCGGTGCCGCCGCGCATCCCGGGCAAGGGCGGCCTCAAGGTGCTCGGCGACGCGCCCGGCACGTACGTGCGCACGCGGGCCGACGGCAGGTGATCCGCCGCGGATGGCGGGCGATCGGCGGACCGGTTAGACTGGCCGTTCGCCCCGCGAAGGCGCATCGATCGGAGGTGTCGACCATGCGAGTGATCCGGACCCCCGCAACGCTTGCCGCACTCGCGGCGCTCGCGTTCGCGGCGCCCCTCCACGCCGCGACGTGCGACACCTGCGGCGTCGTCCAGTCGGTGCGCTACGTCGAGGAAAAGGGCCAGGCGAGCGGCGTCGGCGCCGTGACCGGCGGCGTCGTCGGCGGCGTGCTCGGGCACCAGATCGGCAGCGGCCGCGGCAATACCGCCGCGACGATCGTCGGCGCGGGCGCCGGCGCGTATGCCGGCCATCAGGTCGAGAAGAACATCAAGAAGAGGAAGTACTGGGCCGTCGCCGTTCGCATGGACGACGGCACGGTGCGCCACCTGACCTACGGACAGCGCCCGCCCGCGAACGAGGGCGAGCGCGTGAAGCTGCTCGACGGCGGGCGGCGCATGGCTCTGCTCGCGAACTGAGCGCGGCGCGCCCAGCGAAAACGCCGGGCGTGCCCGGCGTTTTCGCTTCCGGATACGCCGGTCAGCGTCCCTGGCCCGGCTTCTCGCTTCCGCCGCGGCTCTGCGAGGCGCCGCGCTCGTCGTCGTTCCGTCCGCCGCGTTCACGTTCCTGCGACCGGCCGGAGCCGCCCGACGGCGGCGGCGGCGCCGCACGCTGAACGGGAGGCGCCACGACCTGCGGCGGCGGCGCCACTGGCTGCGGCGCGGCGCGCGGGGCCGCCATCGAGGCTCCACCCACCGACGACGGTGCGGCGGACGGCGGCGTGTAGCGCTGGACCGGCGCCTGCGGCGGCGGCGTGTAGCGCTGGACCGGCGCCTGCGCCGGCGCGGCGCCGCGCGACGACGGCGACGAATACGGCTGGATCGAGTCCCGCTGCACAGGCGCGGTGTACCGCTGGGGGGCGCCGCGATCGACCGGCGACGCGTCGCGCGGCACCGGCACCGAACGTGCCGCCGGGAAGCCGCCCGCCGCCGACCCCGAGGGCGAGGGCTTCGCCCCCGGCGCGCCATACGACGCGCCGGGCGCGCCGATCCCCTGGCCTGCCGACGACGGGGCGCCGCGCGCGTCGCGAGGTACCGGCGCACTGGCGGCACCCGAGGAGCCCGGCGCCGACATCACGGGAGCCCCTGGCGATGGCGTGCGCGAGGCGGGCGCGGCGGTGCGACCCGGCGCCAGCGTCGTCGACGGCGAGGGGCCGGATCGCCCGATCGCCGCGCCGCCGGCGCCGTCTCCCGGCTTGACCGTCGCGAAGCCGCCGCGGCCGGACGGAACGAAGGCCGACGCGGGCGCCGGCGTGTTCCGCGATCCCGGCTTCACGATCGGGGCGCGCTCGGCGCGCACGCGATCGATGACCGGCGCGGTCGCGAGCACCGGCGCGCCCGAAACCTGCCGTGCATCGACCGGCACCATGTTGCGCGAAACCGTACGCGAGGAAGCGAACGCCGCGCCGGACACCGCGGTGATCCCGCCCGGCTTGTGATAGTTCACGAAGTCGCGCGGCGGGTTGCGCCTGACGTGGTCGTCCACGCGCGCGGCGTACGGGCGGTTGTAGTGCGTCCAGCAGCGGTTCGAGCAGTTGCGCCACGAGGGCCGGTACGGCTCGCCCCAGGCGAGCGGCACCCAGCCGTACACCGGCGCGCCGAACGAGAGCGACAGCCCCCATCCCGCCCCGCCGATCCAGCCGACCATCGCCGGCGCCCAGTACGGGCGCGCCACGTACGTTCCCGGACACCAACCCCAGCGTCCCCGGTTGTGGACCCAGCGTCCGTAGTGGAACGGCGCATAGCCCCACGGCGCGTGGTCGACCCACGTCCAGCCGAACGCGCCCACCCAGGTCCAGTAGCCGTCGCGGTACGGCGCCCAGCCGGTGTCGACGAGCGTCGGATACCACACCGCTCCATAGGTCTGATCGGTTTCCCATCGCCCGTACTCGTCGAGGTCCGCGTACCCGACCATCTGGCGCGAGACGTAGGCGGTCGAGCGGCTGCGCGAGTAGCGGCGATCGCGGTCGGCGCTCCACGTGTCGAACCCGTCGGTCGCGAACCCGTTGCTCACGTCGACCCGCGCGGCGTCGAGCCCCTCGGCGACCGCGGTCTGCCCGGGCAGCACCTGCTGCATGCCGCCGTACGACGGAAGCGTCGCCTCGCCCTCGCGCACGACGAGCACCGTTCGCTGGCGGTCCGCGGTGACGTCGACGCGGTAGAGCCCAGGGCGCGTCACGACGATCTGCGTGTTCGGCGTGTCGATGCGCGCGACCTCGCCGGCGTCGAGCACGCGCAGGCGCAGGACCGCACTGCCCTGGGCAACGAAGAACGCGACGTTCAGATCGTCCAGGCGCGAAACGTGGACATTGGTCTCGCCGGCGAGCCGGATCTGGCCGGCGCCGACGTCGATCTCGGCGCGACCGCCTTCGGCCACCCACAAATTGTCACCGGTCGTAACAGGATAGTTGAGCCCGATCGTCGTCCAGTCGGACGCGCGGTCCTCGGGCGCATGGTAGAGGTCGCCGCCGACGTCCGCGATCCGTCCGACGCGCGCGGGCAGGTCCTCGTCCTGCGCCTGCGCAGCGGGCACGCCCATCGCGAGTGCGAACAGTGCCGCGAGCGCCATCGCCCACCTCTTTCGCGGAAGGTTGCCTCGCTGGTACACGATCCCGGTTGCCGTCATCGTCGCTCCTCCTTGCCCCATCAACGCCGGGCCGTTCGGGACGGTTGACCCCCCCCCCGACCGACCCGGGGTTCCCCGGCGCCGGCGGGCGCGAGTCCTCGGGCGGCACCGACCGGCGCTACACTGGCGGTCGGGTCGGGCGGTCGCCCGTTGTCGTCGAGGAGGTTTCCATGCGCATGCCTCGCTTGTCGCGTATCAGCGCCGCGCTCGCGCTGGCGTTCACCGCCGGTGCGGCGTCGGCGCAGTTCTCGAACTTCTACAGCTTCGGCGACAGCCTGTCCGACGCGGGCTCGTTCAAGCCGTTCCTCCCGCCGGGCACCGGACTGTTCACGACCAATCCCGGCCCGATGTGGACGCAGGTGCTCGCAGAGCGCTACGGACTCGTGTCGTCGCCCGCGAACCAGGGCGGCAACGACTACGCGGAAGGCGGCGCGCGCGTCTCGCAGAACCCCGGCGTCCCGGCGAGCTTCCCGCTCACCGCCGACGCGACGCCGGTCCTCGCGCAGATCGCGCAGCATCTTGCCGCCGGCCCGACCGATTCGGGCGCGCTCTTCTCGGTCTGGGCGGGCGCCAACGACCTGTTCACGCAGTTCTCGCTCCTGCAGGCGGGAACGATCACGTCCGCGGAGCTGCAGGCGAACATGGTGCTCGCCGCGACGCAGCTGGTCGGCGGCATCGCGCTGCTCCAGGCCGCGGGCGCGCACAACCTGCTCGTGTTCAACCTGCCCGACGCGGGCAAGACGCCCGACGGCATCGCGTCCGGACAAGGTGCCGCGATCGGCCAGGTCGTCAACCTGTACAACTCGGCGCTGCAGGCGGGCCTGAACCAGATCGGCGGCAACGTCATCCGCGTCAACATCCGCGGCCTGTTCGACGAGGTGATCGCCGACCCGTCGCGCTACGGCTTCGCGAACGTGACGTCGACGGCCTGCAACAACGATTTCGGCGGCCGCGTGTACGCGCTGTTCTGCACGCCGGACACGCTTGTGTCCCCCGACGCGCCGAGCACCTACCTGTTCGCCGACGGCAACCATCCGACGACTGCCGGGATGCGGCTCGTCGCGCAGCTCGCGGCGAGCATGATCGAGGGCCCGCAGATGATGGCCGCGCTCGGCGAGGCCCCGCTCGCGGTCGAGGCGGCGAACTTCCGCGCGGTGGATGGCCGCATGCAGTCGAGCCTGAACACGCCGCGCACGATGCACCGCTTCCAGCCCTGGGTCGCGTTCGACTACGCGAACCCCGACCTCGAGGGCTCGTTCATCTCGGGAGACGCCGACGTCACGACCGTGGCCGTCGGAGGCGACATGAAGCTCTCCGACCGGCTGCTGGTCGGCGGCGCGTTCGGCTACACCGAGAACAAGGGCGACTTCGGCGGCGGCGGCTACAAGCTCAGGGAAACGACCGGCACGTTCTACGCAGGCTACGGCGAAGGCCCGTGGTACGTCGGCGCGCGGCTGGGCGCGGGCGGCCTCGACTACAGGGACGTCCATCGCAGCTTCGAGGTCGGCATCGCGACGCGCATCGAGCGCGGCGAGACGTCCGGCTACCACTACTTCGGCAGCCTCGTCGGTGGCTACTGGCTCGCCGCCGGCAGGCTCCTGCACGGCCCGTTCGCCAAGGTGACCTACCAGCACGCGCGCGTGCGGCAGTTCGCCGAGCAGGGGAGCTCGTCGACGGCGCTCGCCTACGGCCAGCAGAAGCGCGAGGCGCTGCAGACCTCGCTCGGCTGGCAGGTGTCGGGCGAGATCGGCGGATTCCGTCCGTTCGGCCGCGTCACGTGGGAGTACGACGCGATGGCGGACGATCGCTCGATCGACGCGACGCCGGTGCAGCTCGGCGGCACGTACTCGGTCGGCGCGTACCGGCCCGACGACAACTTCATCCTGTTCGGTCTCGGCGCGAGCAGGGACTTCGGCCGCATCACCGGTTTCGTCAACGGCGCCGCGACGGCGAGCAAGGGCGACGGCGATTACTACGCCGTCACGCTCGGCGTTCGCATTCCGTTGGAGTGATTGGCGAGGTGGTGCCTTGCACAGGAGAGGCGTCGGGCTGAAGCCCGACCTACGGCGTCCTGCCTTGCGGGGGAGAGGCGTCGGGCTGAAGCCCGACCCACGAGTCGTGCCTTGCGGGGGAGAGGCCTACGACGTCGTGCCGTGTACAGGGGAGGCGTCGGGCTGAAGCCCGACCCACGGCGCGCTCAGCCGCGGGTGCGGTATTGCGCGAGCGCGCGAAGCCCCTCGATCGCGCGCGAGCCGTACCAAGACGTCCACTCTCCGTCGACGAGGTCGACGCGCTTGCCGGTCGACGCCGCGAGCGCCGTCCGGTCGCGCTGGCGGAACGCGTACGGCTCGCTCGACAGCAGGATGCGGTCGGCGTCGCGCCATGCGGGGTCGTCGTCGCCGATCGCCGGATAGCGCGACGCTGCGCGCGCCGGCAGCGTGTCGAGTCCGGCGCGCGCGAGCGTCGCCGACACGTAGGTGTCGCGCGCGACCGTCATCCACGGCGCCCTCCAGACGAGATAGAGCACGCGCTCGCGCCGCAAAGCCGCGGCCGTCGTTTCCAGCGCGCGCAATGCATCGTCGAAGCGGGCGACCAGCGCGGCCGCCTCCGTGCGGGCGCCGAAGAGCGCGCCGAACAGCGCGTAGAGGCGCCGGTTGTCCTCGGGCGCGAGCGGATGCGTGACGATCACGTGCGGCACGAACGCGCGCGCCGCGTCGACCGTCTCGCGGCGGTTCTCGTCGACGTTGACGACGAGGTGGGTCGGCCGTGCGTGGCGCAGCGCGTCGAGGTCGACGTCCTTCGTGCCGCCGACCTTGGGCACGCGCCGCACGGCGTCGCGCGGATGCACGCAGAACCCGGTGCGCGCGACGACGCGCCCGCCCAGGCCGAGCGCGAACAGGAGCTCGGTCAGGCTGGGCACGAGCGAAGCGATGCGCGGTGCGGCGCCCGCGGGCGCATGGACCGCTCCCGCCCAGTCCGCCGCCTCCCCGGAGCCGCTCACGGCCGACGCGGCTTGCGCGGCGCGTTCGCGAACGCGCGGTCGTAGAGCGGGCGCGGCAGCGCGCGCAACAGCCCGCCGACGAGCGCCATCGGCCACGGAAGCACGTGGAAGCGCTTGCGGCGCGCGATCGCGCGCGCGATCGACGCGGCCGCGCGGTCGGCGTCCATCAGGAACGGCATCCGGTACGGGTTCCCCGCGGTCATCGGCGTCGCGACGTAGCCCGGGCACACGGTGACGACCGCCACGCCGCTGCCGCGCATCTCGACGCGCAGGCTCTCGAGCAGCGTGATCGCGGCGGCCTTCGACGCGGAATAGGCGGACGCCCCCGGCAAGCCGCGGAATCCCGCGACGCTCGCGATGCCCACGAGCGTCCCGTGGCGCGCGGCGCGCATCGGCGCGATGAACGGATGGAACGCGTGGACGATGCCGGCCACGTTGGTGTCGAACACCGCGCGGAACGCCTCGAGGTCCTCGGCGTGCTCGGCGAGCGTGCCGCGCGAGATGCCCGCATTCGCGATCACGACGTCGGGCACGCCGTGCCTGGCGACGAACTCGCGTGCCGCGGCGATCATCG
Source organism: Burkholderiales bacterium (assembly GCA_905339295.1). GTDB lineage: Bacteria > Pseudomonadota > Gammaproteobacteria > Burkholderiales > Casimicrobiaceae > VBCG01. Next base: position 110,390 of record CAJPFI010000009.1, on the reverse strand, counting down.
CCCCGGCGTCGCGCACGTCCGCGACCCAGGTCGAGACGGTGGCGGGCGCGAGCTCGCGCGCGATTCGCGCGAGCTCGTCTCCGCGCCGCGCCACGAGGCCGAGGGACGCGCCGTGCGTGGCGTAGTGTCGCGCCAGCGCCTCGCCGAGCCCCGACGACGCGCCGGTCAGGAAGACCTTCAGCGGCGCGTCGTCGCGCACGGATGCGCCCAGCGCTCGGTCGGCCGCGACGGCCGGTTCGGCCGCCCGCGTTGCCTCGAACCCGGCGCGCGGCGCGGCCCGCCCGTCACCGCACGACGCGCGAGCGGCGCTCCTGCGGACGGGCCCACGCGAAGCCCGGCCGCTACTTCGGGCGCTCGGCCCGCGCCACCGCGATCGCGGCGTCGAGCGCGGCCGGTACGCGCGGATGCCCGCCCGCGGAATTCGACGTCAGCAGGAACTTGCCGTCGACGACGAGCGTCGGCACCGACTGGATGTTGTACGCCTGGGCGACCTGCTTCGCGCGCCCGAGCTTCCCGGCGATGCCGAACGACCTGTAGGTGTCCTCGACCTTCTTGCGGTCGAGCCCCTTCGACGCGGCCCAGTCGAGAAAGCGCTGCTCCTGCGCGAGATTGGTCCGGCTGCTGCCGTGGATTGCCGTGAACACGTCGGGCGAGAGCTTCGCGTCCTCGCCGAGCGCCTCCAGCGTGTAGTAGACGCGGCCCAGGCTCTCCCATGCCGGCTGGAACGCCACGGGCACGCGCCGGAACTGGACGTCGCCGGGCAGGCGCTTGAGCCACGCGTCGAGATGCGGCTCCAGGTCCGCACAGTGCGGGCACCCGTAGGAAAAGAACTCGATCACCTCGATCTTCTTGCCGGTCTCGACCGCGTGGGGCGTCTTGAACCGCATGTACTCCTTGCCCTCGGCGATCTGCGCGGACGCCGGGGTCGCGATCGCGAACGCGGCGGCGAAGGCGAGCGCGAGGCGCGCGGCGCCGCGGAATCCGGGGAGCGTGAACGGAACGGTCATGAACGGAATCTCCTGAAGCGGGCCGCGCGGCGGCCGGGCAAAAGCGCTGCGGGTCTGCCGACAACGCACGGGAGGGCGCTTTCGCCGACCCGCAGGCGCGGTCGACACGGCCCGCCGTCAGTACTTGATCACCGCCGCGTCGAATCCTCGTTGCGCGAGTTGCTGCTTGACGCGCGTCAGTTCGTCGACGTTGTCGTAGGGTCCGAGCCGCACACGGTAGCGCACCGCCTTGTCGGGCAGCGTGCCGGCCTGCACCTGCGCCTCCCATCCGGCGAGCGCGAGGCGCGCCTTCAGGTTCTCCGCGTCCGGCTCCTGCGCGAACGATCCCGCCTGCAGCCAGAACCGGTCGCCCGGTTTGGCGCCTTTCGCGGCGGAAGGTTCCGCCGCGGCGACCTTTTCCGCCGGACGGTCCGCCGCCTTGCCTGGCTTGTCCGCCGTCGCGCGCTCGGGTTTCTCGGCGGCCCTCTTCTCGCCGGCGAGCCTCGGCTCCTCGGCGCCGGGCAGGATCTTGTAGAAGTCGAAGCGGTCCTTGTCCTGCGCCGGCGGCTTCGCGGACTTCGCGTCGCGGGGCGCGACCGCGGCCTCGGGCGCCTTCGCAGGCGGGATCCCTCGCCCTCCGCCCATCAGCGTCCACGCGATTCCCGCGGCGAGCGCGATCCCCAGCGCGAGGCCGATGAAGATCCCGAGCACCGTCCCGCCCGCGCCGGTACGCGGGCCGGCGGTCCGGGAGGTGCGGTTTCTCGCGCTGCGCTTCACGTTTGCCGTGCCCGTCCCATGCCTGCCGTCCCCCGTGCCCGCCATCGCGTCGCGGATCCCGCTCACATCTCGTCCGGCGCGCCGATGCCGAGCACCGCCAGTCCGTTCTTCAGCACTTCGCCGGTCGCGACGGCCAGCGCGAGGCGCGCATCGCGCAGCGTCGCGTCGTCGACCAGGAAGCGCTCGGCGTTATAGTAACCGTGGAACGCACCCGCGAGGTCCTTCAGGTAGAAGGTGAGCTGGTGCGGCGCGAACTCGCGCGCCGCGGCGGCGAGTTCGCCGGGGTAGTCGGCGAGCCGGTTGAGCAGCGACCGCTCGTGGCTGCCGGCGAGCGGCGCGAGGTCCGCGCCCGCGCACCGCGCGACGGCGTCGGCGCGCGCGATGCCCGCCTGCCTCAGCACCGACGCGACGCGGGCGTGCGCGTACTGCACGTAGTAGACGGGATTGTCCTCCGACTGCGAGCGCGCGAGGTCGATGTCGAACGCGAACTCGCTGTCGGCCTTGCGCGACACGAGGAAGAAGCGCACCGCGTCGCGCCCCACCTCGTCGATCAGGTCGCGCAGCGTGACGTAGCTGCCGGCGCGCTTGCTGATCTTCACCTCCTCGCCGCCGCGCATCACCGTCACCATCTTGTGCAGCACGTAATCGGGGAAGCCGGCCGGGATGCCCATGCCGAGCGCCTGCAGGCCCGCGCGAACGCGCGTGATCGTGCTGTGGTGGTCCGAGCCCTGCACGTTGACGACGCGAGGGTAGCCGCGCTCCCACTTGGTCACGTGGTAGGCGACGTCCGGCACGAAGTACGTGTAGCCGCCGTCCGACTTGCGCATCACGCGGTCCTTGTCGTCGCCGAAGTCGGTCGACCTCAGCCACAACGCGCCCTCGCTCTCGTAGGTGTGTCCCGACGCGACCAGCCGTGCGACGGCCGCTTCGACGCGCCCGTCGGCGTAGAGCGAGCTCTCGAGGTAGTAGTGGTCGAAGCGCACGCCGAACGCGGCGAGGTCGCGGTCCTGCTCCGCGCGGAGCTCCGCGACCGCGAAGCGGCGGATCGCCTCGATGTCGGACAGGTCGTGGCAGACCTCGTCCAGGTAGCGCTGCGCGAGCTCGCGGATGTACTCGCCCCGGTAGCCGTCCTCGGGGAAGTCGCCCGACTCGCCCAGGATCTCCTTCGCGCGCGCGCGCACCGAGATCGCGAGGTTCTGGATCTGCTGTCCCGCGTCGTTGTAGTAGAACTCCCGCGTCACCGACGCACCCTGGCTCTCGAGCAGCGACGCGATCGCGTCGCCGAGCGCCGCCTGCCTGCCATGGCCCACGTGCAGCGGACCCGTCGGGTTGGCCGACACGAACTCGACCATGATGCGCTCGCCCGCGCGCGAGGCGGACCTCCCGTACGCGCCGGGTTCCGCGAGGATGCGCCTGACGACCGACTGGCGCGCGGCGGGCACGAGGCGCAGATTGACGAATCCGGGGCCGGCGATGTCGATCGACTCGACGAGCGCGCGCACCGCCGCGTCGTCCTGCGCACGCGCCGCGAAGGCCTGCGCGACCTCGCGCGGATTGCGCTTCTGCGCCCTGGCCCCGGCCAGCGCGACGTTGGTCGCGAAGTCGCCGTGCGCCGGGTCGCGCGGCCGCTCGAGCGTCACCGCGACGCCGGGCTGCGCGGGCATCGTCGCGCGCGCGTGGCCGGTGAGCAGGCGCTCGAGGTCGGTCTTCGGATCGGTCAAGGCAGCGTTGTTCGGAGGAAGAAGTCCGGCATTTTACCGTGGCGGCGAGCGCCGGCCGCTACAGGGACATCGGATCGACGTCGACGCCCCAGCGCACGCGCCTGCCCGGGATCGCCCGGAGCGCGGGCAGCCACGCGTCGAGGAAGCGCGAGAGCTCGGGCCGGCGCGACGACTGGACGACCAGCTGGCCGCGCTCGTGCCCCGCCCGCCGCGCGAGCAGCGACGGCACCGGCGAGTGCACCTCGACGTCGGCCCGCGCGCCGTCCCGCGCCGCGACCGCCTCCTGCTCGGCGCGAGAGAGGAAGCGATCGACGTCCTCGCGCGAGACCGCCTCGGCGCCGAGCAGCACGAGATGCGCGTGCGGCGGCAGCGCGGCGAGGCGTCGCTCGGCGAGAAGCTCGTCCGCGAACGCATCGTAGTCGTTCGCGGCGAGCGCGCGGTAGACCGGGTGCGCGGGAAACGACGTCTGGACGACGACGTCGCCGGGCAGCGCCGCGCGGCCGGCGCGGCCGGCGACCTGGAACAGCAGCGCCGCGAGCCGCTCCGTCGCGCGGAAGTCCGCGCTGTAGAGCGCGTGGTCGGCGCCGATCACGCCGACGAGTGTGAGGCGCGGGAAATCGTGGCCCTTCGCGAGCATCTGCGTGCCGACGAGGACGTCGATCGCGTCGGTCGCGACCTGCTCGCGCATGGCGTCGAACGCGCCGCGCGAGCGCGTCGTGTCGCGGTCGATGCGCGCGATGCGCGCCGCGGGAAAGGCCGCGGCGAGCGTGGCCTCGAGGCGCTGCGTGCCGAGCCCGCGCGGATGGAGGTCGACATTGCCGCAGGACGGGCACGCGCGCGGCATGCGTTCCGCATGCCCGCAGTGATGGCAGCGCAGGCGCGACGGATCGCGGTGCACCACCAGCCGAGCGCTGCAGCGCGGGCAGCCCGCCTCCCACGCGCAGGCGGGGCACTTGAGCGACGGCGCGTAGCCGCGCCGGTTGACGAACACGAGCGACTGCTCGCGACGCGCGAGCCGGTCGCCGATCGCGGCAAGGAGCGGACCGCTCACGCCGTCGCGCGCCTCCGGGTCGTCCGCAGGCACGAAGCGGATCGAGGGCGGCCGCGCCCGCGGGTCCGCGCGATCGGGCAGCAGGACGCGCGCGTAGCGGCCCTGACGCGCGTGCTGGACGGTCTCGAGCGACGGCGTCGCGCTGCCGAGCACGATCGGCACGCCGCGCGAGCGGGCGCGCACGATCGCGACGTCGCGCGCGTGGTAGCGCACGCCGTCGTGCTGCTTGTAGGAGCCGTCGTGCTCCTCGTCGACGATCGCGAGCGCGAGCCGCGGCAGCGGCGCGTACACGGCGAGGCGCGTGCCGACGACGAGCGACGCGTCGCCGGACGCCGCCGCCTTCCAGTGGTCGAGCCGCTCGCCGCCGGGAAGGCCGCTGTGCAGCGTGGCGATGCGCACGCCGGGAAGCGCGGCGGCGAGCCGTCCTGTGAGCTGCGGCGTGAGGTTGATCTCGGGCACGAGCAGGAGCACCTGTCCGCCGCGCGCGATCGCGCGTCCCGCGGCGGCGGCGTAGACGTCGGTCTTGCCGCTTCCGGTCACGCCCTGCAGAAGCGTGACGCCGAAGCGACCGGACGCGGCGCCGATGGCCGTGAGCGCGGCGCGCTGCGCGTCGTTCATCTCGGCGCGGCGCGCGGCGGCGGAAGGTGGAGGTTCCTCCACCCAGCCGGCCAATCGCCACGCGGCAAGCCGGCGGCGGTCGGTCGCGGGCAGCGCCGCGATCGTCGCCCCGTCGATGCCCTCGCGCGCGGCGTCGAGCCGCGCGTGGAGCGCGGAGAGCGCGGGCGAGCGCGCGAGGCGCGTCGCGAGCGCCTCCCTGCCGGCCTGCGTCAACGCGAGCGCGGCGGGCGCCGCGAGCGCTCGCCGGACGCCGCCTGCGCCGATCGGCGGCACCGCGAGCGCGAGGGCGAGTCCCGGCGGCTCGCGGTAGTACGCCGCGACGAACTCGGCGAGCGCGAGCACATCCTCGGGCAGCGGCGGCAGCGGCAGCACGTCGTCGATCGGTTGCACGCGATCACGATCGACGCCCGACGTCGGCTGCGTGCCGACAACCACGCCCACGCAGCGCCGTCGCGCGAGCCGGACGCGCACGAGCGACCCGCGCGCGACCCCGACGCCATCCGGCGCCCAGTAGTCGAACGCCTGCGCCGTCGCGGCCGGGACAGCGACGCTGACGCAGGTCATCGACCGGTGCCCGCGCACGCAGCGCGGGCCGCCGCACACATTGTAGTGTTCGACAACCTCATGACCACTGGCAACTCATCACGGCAAGTCCTTCATTTGACAGGACTCGCGGAAATGTCCCCAAACGATGTGGATAACTTTGTGAGCAATCGCTTGCGTTGCGGCATCGCCTCGGCGGGCCGACCGGGACCGCTGCGGAATCCGCGCCGATGCACGCAATTTTTCCATAGAAATATCAATGACCTGCGAATCGCATGCCCGGCAGGCGATGGTGCGCCCCCGTTCGGTCCCGCGCATGCGGTCCGATGTGCATAAGTCCCTCGGGGACTCCGCTTTTCGGGCTTTGTCAAGCCCCGGAGCGATTAATCGGCGCCCGTGGCGTCAGGCAGTCCGCCGCGAGGCGCGGTGGACCGCCTCGACCAGCGCCGCGACGTTCTCGGGCGGGGTCGCCGGAACGATCCCGTGGCCCAGGTTGAAGATGTGGCCGGGCGCCGGCCCGGCCGCCGCGACGAGCGCCGCGGCCTCGCGCGCGACGGTGTCGGGATCGGTCAGCAGCACGAGCGGATCGAGGTTCCCCTGCAGCGCGACGCGAGCGCCCACTCGCGCGCGCGCCTGGGCCAGGTCGACGGTCCAGTCGAGGCCCACGCCGGTCGCGCCGCAGCCCGCGATCTCGTCGAGCCAGCCGCCTCCGCCCTTGGTGAAGACGATCGTGGGGACCGCGCGCGTCGCCGGGTCGGACGCGAGCGCGCCGAGGACGGCGCGCATCGAGGCGAGCGAGTGACGGCGATAGGCGGCGGCGCTCAGCATCCCGCCCCATGTGTCGAAGATCATGACCGCGTCCGCGCCCGCGGCGATCTGCTCGCGCAGGTAGGCGGCGACCGAGAGCGCGTTGACGTCGACGATGCGCGCGAGCAGGTCCGGCCGCGCCGCGGCCATCCGCCGCACGGTCGCGAAGTCGTCGCTGCCGCGGCCCTCGATCATGTAGCAGGCGAGCGTGAACGGGCTGCCGGAGAAGCCGATCAGCGGAAGCCGGCCCGCGAGCGCGCGCTTGATCGACGCGACCGCGTCGAACACGTAGCGCAGCTTCGCCATGTCCGGCACCGCGAGCGCCGCCGCATCCGCCTCGTCGCGCACGGTCCGCGCGAAGCGCGGGCCCTCGCCCTCGGCGAACGAAAGCCCGAGGCCCATCGCGTCGGGCACGGTCAGGATGTCGGAGAAAAGGATCGCCGCGTCGAGCGGAAAGCGCTCGAGCGGCTGCAGCGTCACCTCGGTCGCGAGACCGGAATCCTGCGCGAGCGCCATGAAGCTGCCCGCCCGCGCGCGCGTCCGGTTGTACTCGGGCAGGTAGCGTCCTGCCTGGCGCATCAGCCAGACCGGCGTGTACGGCGTGGGCTCGCGGCGCAGCGCGCGGAGGAAGGTGTCGTTCTGGATCAAGGCGGAGGCGGGGCGAGGGACGAGGGAGGGTAACGCCGATGCGCTTGTCGGGCGAGACGGGCAAAGGACCGCCGAACGCGCGATGGCGTCGCCACCGGCGCGACGGCGAGTCGTTCCGCGCGGTCCCGCCCCTGCGCCGCGCTACCTCGGCAACTCGCTCGCCCCCATCAGGAACTCGTCGACGGCGCGCGCGCACTGGCGGCCCTCGCGGATCGCCCACACCACGAGCGACTGCCCGCGCCGGATGTCGCCGGCCGCGAACACGTTGTCGGCGCTCGTCCGGTAGTCGTCGGTGCTCGCGGCCACGTTCGTGCGCGCGTCGCGCGCGACGCCGAACGCGTCGAGCATCGCGATCGACGCGGGGCCGGTGAAGCCCATCGCGAGCAGGACGAGGTCGGCCTTCAGCTCGAACTCGCTGCCCGGCAACTCGGTCATCCTCACCTGCCCGTCCGCGCCGCGCGTCCATTCGAGGCGCGCGGCGACGAGCTTCTCGACGCGCCCGTTGCGCCCCTCGAAGCGCCTGGTCGCGACCGACCAGTCGCGCTTGCAGCCCTCCTCGTGGGACGAGGACGTGCGCAGCTTGACCGGCCAGTAGGGCCACACGAGCGGCTTGTCCTCGACCTCCGGAGGCTGCGGCAGGAGCTCGAACTGCGTCACCGACGCCGCGCCCTGCCGGTTCGACGTGCCGACGCAGTCGGAGCCGGTGTCGCCGCCACCGATCACGATCACGTGCTTGCCCGTCGCGAGGATCTGCCTGACGACGCGGTCGCCGGCGACGACCCTGTTCTGCTGAGGCAGGAACTCCATCGCGAAGTGGACGCCGGCGAGCTCGCGCCCGGGCACCGGCAGGTCGCGCGGCTTCTCGGCGCCGCCGGCGAGCACCACGGCATCGTAGTCCTGCATCAGCGCCTTCGGGTCGGCGTCGCGGCCCACCTCGACGCCGGGCCGGAACGTCACGCCCTCCTCCGACATCTGCGCCATGCGCCGGTCGATCGCGGCCTTCTCCATCTTGAAGTCGGGGATGCCGTAGCGGAGCAGGCCGCCGATGCGGTCGTTCTTCTCGAACACGACGACATCGTGCCCTGCGCGCGCGAGCTGCTGCGCGCACGCAAGGCCCGCGGGGCCGGAGCCGACGACCGCGACGCGCCGCCCGGTCTTCGCCGCCGGCGGGCGCGGCACGACCCAGCCCTCCTCCCAGCCCTTGTCGATGATGAAGTGCTCGATCGACTTGATCCCGACCGGGTCGTTGTTGATGTTGAGCGTGCACGCCGCCTCGCACGGCGCCGGGCACACCCGGCCGGTGAACTCGGGAAAGTTGTTGGTCGAGTGCAGCGTGTCGAGCGCCTGCCTCCACGCCCGCCGGTACACGAGGTCGTTCCAGTCGGGAATGATGTTGTTGACCGGGCAGCCCGACTGGCAGAACGGGATGCCGCAGTCCATGCAGCGCGCGCCCTGCCTCGACGCGGCGTCGTCCTCGAGCGTGAGCACGAACTCGCGGTAGTGGCGCACGCGCTCGCGCGCCGGCTCGGCGACTTCGGCAACGCGCTGCAGCTCGAGGAATCCGGTGATCTTTCCCATGGGCGAGGGCTTGACGTTCGTGGCGGGCGCGAAGCGCGCGCCACCGTTGATCGGCTCGTTCCTAGGCGACCGCGCGCTGCTTCGCCGGCGCGGGTGCGACCGCAGACTTGGCGGCCATCTCGGTGAGCGCGCGCCGGTACTCGTTCGGGAACACCTTGACGAAGCGCGAGCGCGACGCCTCCCAGTCGTCGAGCAGCGCGAGCGCGACGGTCGAGCCGGTGAAGCGCAGGTGCCGCTCGATCATCTCGCGCAGGATCGCCTCGTCGGCGCGGCCCGCGTGGCGCGCCCGCGCCTTGCCGGCCGCGGCGAGCTCGCGCTCCTCGCGCGCCTGCTCGGCCTCGGGAAGCACGCGCTCGAGCACCACCATCGACGTGTTGCAGCGCTGCGCGAACGTGCCGTCCGGGTCGTGGACGTACGCGATGCCGCCGCTCATGCCGGCCGCGAAGTTGCGGCCGGTGGGCCCGAGCACGGCCACCGTGCCGCCGGTCATGTACTCGCAGCCGTGGTCGCCCGTCCCTTCGACGACCGCCGTCGCGCCCGAGTTGCGCACGCAGAAGCGCTCGCCGGCCACGCCGCGGAAGTACGCATCGCCCGCGATCGCGCCGTACATCACGGTGTTGCCGACGACGATGTTCTCCTCGGGCTTCGCCGGGCACGCCGGATCCGGGAACACGACGATGCGCCCGCCCGAGAGCCCCTTGCCGACGTAGTCGTTGGTCGCGCCCTTCAGCTCGAACGAGACGCCGCGGGCGAGGAAGGCGCCGAAGCTCTGCCCGGCGACGCCCTCGAACGCGACGTGGATCGTGTCGCCCGGAAGCCCCTCGTGACCGTAGCGGCGCGCGACCTCGCCCGAGAGCATCGCGCCCACCGACCGGTGCGCGTTGCGGATCCGTTGCATGAGCCGCACCGGCTGGCGCTTGTCGAGCGCGGGCATCGCGCCGTCGATCAGCACGTGGTCGAGCGCGCGGTCGAGGCCGTGGTCCTGGTCCTCGCAGCGGTGGCGCGCGACCGACGCGGGCATCGGCGGCTGATAGAGCACCCGCGAGAAGTCTAGGCCCCGCGCCTTCCAGTGCTCGACGCCCTTCCTCATGTCGATCAGCTCGCTGTGGCCGATCATATCGTCGAACGTGCGGAAGCCCAGCTCCGCCATCAGCGCGCGGACTTCCTCGGCGACGAAGAAGAAGTAGTTGACGACGTGCTCGGGCTGGCCGCTGAACCTGCGGCGCAGCACCGGGTCCTGCGTCGCGACGCCGACCGGACAGGTGTTGAGGTGGCACTTGCGCATCATGATGCAGCCGGCGACCACGAGCGGCGCGGTCGCGAAGCCGAACTCGTCGGCGCCGAGCAGCGCGCCGATCACGACGTCGCGGCCGGTCTTCATCTGGCCGTCGACCTGCACGGTGATGCGGCCGCGCAGGCGGTTCAGCACGAGCGTCTGCTGCGTCTCGGCGAGCCCGAGCTCCCACGGCGTCCCCGCGTGCTTGATCGACGAGACCGGCGACGCTCCGGTGCCGCCGTCGTGGCCCGCGATCGTCACGTGGTCGGACTTCGCTTTCGCGACGCCGGCCGCGACCGTGCCCACGCCGATCTCGGACACGAGCTTCACCGAGATCGACGCCCGCGGGTTCGCGTTCTTGAGGTCGTGGATCAGCTGCGCGAGATCCTCGATCGAATAGATGTCGTGGTGCGGCGGCGGCGAGATCAGTCCGACGCCGGGGACCGAGTAGCGCAGCATCGCGATGTACTCGGAGACCTTGTGCCCGGGGAGCTGGCCGCCTTCGCCGGGCTTCGCGCCCTGCGCCATCTTGATCTGGATCTGGTCGGCCGACGTCAGGTACTCGGCGGTCACGCCGAAGCGTCCCGACGCGACCTGCTTGATGCGCGATCGCAGGCTGTCGCCGGCCTTGAGAACGATATCGCGCTCGACGCGGTCCTTGCCGATGATGCCCGCGAGCGTGTCGCCGTCCGCGACCGCGCTCGCGCCGGCGCGAAGCTCGGCGCGGTAGCGCATCGGGTCCTCGCCGCCCTCGCCGGTGTTCGACTTGCCGCCGATCCGGTTCATCGCGACCGCGAGCGTCGTGTGCGCCTCGGTCGAGATCGAGCCCAGGCTCATCGCGCCGGTCGAGAAGCGCCTGACGATCGCCGCCGGCGGCTCGACCTCGTCGAGCGGGACCGGCGGCCGCGCGCCCGCGCGCAGCTCGAACAGGCCGCGGAGCGTCTTGAGCTTGCGCCCCTGGTCGTTGATGAGCGCGGCGTACTCCCTGTAGGTCGCGTAGCTCCCGGCGCGCGTCGCGTGCTGCAGCTTCGCGATCGAGTCCGGCGTCCACATGTGCTCCTCGCCGCGGACGCGGTACTGGTACTCGCCGCCCGCGTCGAGCGCCTCCGCGAGCAGCGGATCGTCGCCGAACGCGAGTCGGTGCAGCCGGGCGGCCTCCTCGGCGACCTCGAACAGCCCGATGCCCTCGACGACGCTGGCCGTGCCGGTGAAGTACTTGTCGACGAACGCGCGGCGCAATCCGACCGCCTCGAAGATCTGCGCGCCGCAATAGCTCTGGTAAGTCGAGATGCCCATCTTGGACATCACCTTGCAGAGCCCCTTGCAGATCGCCTTGATGTACTTCTTCTGCGCGTCCTTCGCGTTCGCGTCGCCCGCGGCGAGCGCCTCGAGCGCGAGGTACGGGTGGATCGCCTCGGCGCCGTAACCGGCGAGCAGCGCGAAGTGGTGCACCTCGCGCGCGGAGCCGGTCTCGACGACCAGCCCCGCCGACGTGCGCAGCCCCATCTTGACGAGGTGCTCGTGCACCGCGGCCGTCGCGAGCAGCGCGGGGATCGGAAGCATGCCCGGACCGACGCCCCGGTCCGACAGGATCAGGATGTTCCTGCCGCGCTCGATCGCGTCGACGGCGTGCGCGGCGAGGCTCGCGAGCGCGGCCTCCATGCCGTTCGCGCCCCATTCGGCCGGATAACAGATGTCGAGCTCGTCCGACTGGAACGCGCCGCCGGAGAAGAGCTCGATGTGCCGCAGCTTCTCCATGTTCTCGGCGGTGAGGATCGGCTGCTCGGCCTCGAGCCGCATCGGCGGCTCGGTGACTCCCGGCTTGTAGTCGACCGCGAGCAGGTTGGGCCGCGGGCCGATGAACGACACGAGGCTCATCACCAGCTCCTCGCGGATCGGGTCGATCGGCGGGTTGGTGACCTGCGCGAAGAGCTGCTTGAAGTAGTTGTAGAAGACCTTCGGCCGGTCGGAGAGCACCGGAAGGGCGGCGTCGTTGCCCATCGACCCGATCGCCTCCTCGCCGGCGTCGGCCATCGGCGCGAGGACCACCTTGAGGTCCTCCTGCGTCCAGCCGAACGCCTGCTGGCGGTCGAGCAGCGGTACCTCGAACGGGTCCGCCGGCGCGGGCTCCGGCATTGCCTCGAGCGACAGGCGGCAGCGGTCTATCCACTCGCGGTACGGCTTCGCGGTCGCGAGCGTGCGCTTCAGCTCGTCGTCGTCGACGATGCGGCCGTTCGCGAGGTCGACGAGCAGCATCTTGCCGGGCTGCAGCCGCCACTTCCTCACGATCTTCTTCTCGGGGATGTCGAGCACGCCGACCTCGGACGCCATCACGACGAAGTCGTCGTCGGTCACGACGTAACGCGCCGGCCGCAGGCCGTTGCGGTCGAGCGTCGCGCCGATCTGGCGGCCGTCGGTGAACGCCATCGCCGCCGGGCCGTCCCACGGTTCCATCAGCGCCGCGTGGTATTCGTAGAACGCGCGGCGGTCCTCGTCCATCAGCGGGTTCCCGGCCCACGCCTCGGGGATCATCATCATCATCGCGTGGGCGAGCGGGTAGCCGCCCATCACGAGCAGTTCGAGCGCGTTGTCGAACGACGCCGAGTCGGACTGGCCCTCGTAGATCAGCGGGAACAGCTTCGCCAGGTCGTCGCCGAGCACCGCCGACGCGATCGCGCCTTCGCGGGCCCGGACCCAGTTGAAGTTGCCGCGCAGCGTGTTGATCTCGCCGTTGTGGCAGACGAAGCGGAACGGGTGCGCGAGGTCCCAGGTCGGGAACGTGTTGGTCGAGAAGCGCTGGTGAACCATCGCGAGCGCCGAGACCATCGTCTCGTCGGCGAGGTCGGTGTAGAAGCTGCCGACCTGGTGCGCGAGCAGCATCCCCTTGTAGCAGAGCGTGCGCGTCGAGAACGAGGGCACGTAGAACTCGCGGCCGTGCTGCAGCGCGAGCGCCTGGACCGCGTGGCCCGCGCGCTTGCGGATCACGTAGAGCTTGCGCTCGAGCGCGTCCTGGTCCATGTCGCGCGAGCCGCGCCCGACGAAGACCTGCCGGATCACCGGCTCGACCTCCTTCGTGCGCTCGGAGAGCCCGTCGTTGTTCGTCGGGACGTCGCGCCAGCCGAGGAGCGCCTGCCCTTCGGCCGCGATCGCGCGCTCGATCTCCTGCTCGCAGGCCATGCGCGACGCGGGCTCGCGCGGCAGGAACACCATGCCGACGCCGTAGTGTCCGATCGCGGGAAGCGTGACGCCGAGCTTGCCGCACGCGCGGCGCAGGAAGGCGTCGGGAAGCTGGATGAGGATTCCCGCGCCGTCGCCCTGCAGCGGATCGGCGCCGGTCGCGCCGCGATGCGACAGGTTCTCGAGGATCTTCAGGCCCTGCACGATGATCGCGTGGCTCTTGCGGCCCTTGATGTGCGCGATGAAGCCCAGGCCGCACGCGTCGTGCTCGTGCGCCGGGTCGTACATGCCCTGGCGCGCCGGCGGCATGCCGCCCCGCGTCCTCGAACGATCGTGCTCGGAAACGTCGTGCACCGCGATGCCCCCGTCGAATTGCCGCCCCCGGACCGCGTTCCCGGTCCACCCCGTCGACCTTCCGCCCGCCCGGCTCGGTCCTGCCGCCTGCGCGGCAGGCGCGAAGTTTGCTGCGCGAGTGGACGGCGAAACCTTCCAATCGTACTCGCGTTGCTGCAACGCGACAAGAAACGCGCGGGCAGGCATCGGACATCCGCGCAACAGAGGCCGCCGGGCGGCGCCCGGCGGCGGACCGAAAGCCTTGCACGGACCCGCCTCTTGCGCTCTAATCTAAAGAATTCCCGCTATCTCGTTGTTGCAACGCTCAAAACGGCAGCGGGAGCGCGCCGGTTTCAGGACAACATCATCAGGACTCCGCCATGCCCCTCGCTCGCTTGACCGGCTGGCTACGCCCGGTCGCCATGCTCCTGGCCCTGACCGGCGCGTTCGCGCTCTCCGCCTGCGGCGGGGGCAGCGGGTCGATCAACAACCCGAACACGAATCCGCCGGACCCGATCGCGACGCTTTTCACGCTGCCCGCGGGCATCGTGATCGCCTACTCGCAGGTCCCGGCGACGATCAAGATCGGCGGAGGGCTGCCGCCTTACCAGGCGTTGTCGAACAACTCGGCGGTACTGCCGGTGCCGCTCAACGTCTCGGGCGACACGATCGTGCTGGTCGCCAACCCGGTGGCCGTCGGCACCGACGTGCCCGTGGCGATCACGGTGAGCGACCAGTCCGGCCAGACGGCGATCGCGAACGTGATCGTGCGCTATGCGCCCCTGTTCGCGGCCGGGCTCACGGTGACCCCGTCCAGCGCGAACTGCGGCGTCAACGTCTGCGACGGCGGCACCGCGAGCGTGCGTGCGGTCGCGACGGGGGTCGGCGGCGCGCCGCTGCCCGGCCGCCAGATCCGCTTCGACGTCGTCTACGGGCCGTTCTCGATCCTCACCAGCAACCCGGCGCTGCCGATCGCCGCGACCCTGACGGTCGTGACCGACGGGGCCGGGATCGCCGACATCCAGATCCAGGCCACGCCCAACGCGACGACGCAGCAGGCGCAGGTCCGGGCGACCGACGTCGCGACCGGCCAGCAGCAGATCGCGAACTTCATCGTCGAGCGCAGGACGTCGACCGACAACCTGTCGGTCGTGCCGCCGACCGCGCAGATCCAGACCCTCTACAACAACGCGTGCTCGACGGGCTTCATCGTCGACTACTACATCTACGGCGGCACGCCGCCGTACACGGTGGCCGCCACGTTCCCGACCGCCGTCACGATCTCGCCCACGGTCGTCGTGGCGAGCGGCAGCTTCTTCCGCGCGACGACCAACGGCACCTGCGTGAACCCGCTCACGTTCACGATCCAGGACTCCGCCGCCAAGACGGTGACCGCGACGCTGATCAACATCCCGGGAACGCAGGCGCCGCCAGTGACGCCGCCGCCGCCGCCACCACCGCCGCCGCCGGCCCTCACCGTCACGCCGAATGCGGCGGTCTCCGACACGTGCACCGGCCAGACCTTCCCCGGGTTCGTCATCACCGGCGGGACGCCTCCCTACAACATCGCCGCGCCGCTCGGCCCGGTGGGTGTCCTGATCACGCCCAGCACGGTCCCGAACTCCGGCGGTTCGTTCGCGGTAAGCGGCCTGACGTCGGGCACGGGCGTAACCACGCTGATCATCTCGGACAGCGCGTTCCCGAACCTGTCCGCCAACCTTTCGATCACCTGCAACTGAACCGGCGCCGCAACAGCGGAAACGGCGATCCCCGGATCGCCGTTTTCGTTTCGGGCCCCTCGCGAGCGACCCGCGCGGCGACGCCTACGCGGCCAGGACCGAGGCGAGCGCCGCCTCGTCGACGTCGGCGCGGATCACGGCGTGCCCGACGCGCTCGAGCAGCACGAAGCGCATGCGCCCGCGCTCGACCTTCTTGTCGCGTCCCATCAGGTCGAGCCAGCGGTCCGGCGCGAGCTTCGGGGGGACGGTCGGAAGCCCGGCCGCGGCGACCAGCGACTCGACGCGGGAGCGCGCTCCCGCCTCGAGGCCGCACACGCGCTCGGAGAGCCGCGCGGCGAGCATCATGCCGGTGCCCACCGCCTCGCCGTGCAGCCAAGTGCCGTAGCCCGTCGCGGTCTCGATCGCGTGGCCGAACGTGTGGCCGAAGTTGAGCAGCGCGCGCTCGCCGGTCTCGCGTTCGTCGGCCGCCACGATTTCGGCCTTGATGCGGCAACTTTCATGGATCGCGTGCGAGAGCGCCTCGTCGTCGCGCGCGAGCAGCGCGGCCATGCTGCGCTCGAGCCAGCCGAAGAACGCGGCGTCGCGGATCGCGCCGTATTTGACGACCTCGGCCAACCCGGCGGCGAGTTCGCGCGCGGGCAGCGTCGCGAGGCACGCGGTGTCGACCAGCACGGCGGACGGCTGGTGGAACGCGCCGATCATGTTCTTGCCGAGCGGGTGGTTGACCGCCGTCTTGCCGCCGACCGACGAGTCGACCTGTGCGAGCAGCGTGGTCGGCACCTGCACGCACGGGATGCCGCGCTGGTAGATCGCGGCGGCGAAGCCCGCGACGTCGCCGACCACGCCGCCGCCGAGCGCGACGATCGGCGTCGTCCGGTCGACCTTGAGCTCGAGCAGTCGCGTGAGGAGGTCGTGAAGCGTGGCCCAGTTCTTGTGCGACTCGCCGTCGGGGAGGAGCACGACGTCGTGCGCGAGGCCGGCGGCGTCGAGGCTCGCGCGGAGCGCGGGAAGGTGATGCGCGGCGACGACCGCGTTGGTGACGACGACCGCGCGCCGCGCACTGCGCGACACGACCGCGCCCGCCTCGCCGATCGCCCCGCGGCCGATCACGATCGGGTAGCTGCGCTGTCCCAGCGCCACGTCCAGTCGCTTCAAGGGGAACCCTCCCATGAGGGGGCCGGCGACCTCGGGGCGGCGATCATGGTCCGCCCTCTGCCGCCGGCTGCGTCGCCGCCTCCCACGCGTGCGCGAAACGCATCACCTCGTCGCGATCCGAAGCGACCACGTGGTCGGCGATCTCGCGGTACAGCGTGTCGCGCTGCGCGTAGAGCTCGGCGATCCGCGCCGCCGGGTCCTCGGCCTTCAGCATCGGCCGGTGGCGGCTGTGGCGCACCCGCTCGTACAGGGTCGCCGGATCGGCGTGCAGGTAGACGACGGTGCCGCCCTCGGCGAGCCGCCGCCGGTTGGCCTCGCGCAGCACCGCGCCGCCGCCGGTGCTGAGCACCACGTTCTCGAGGCCCACGAGCTCCGCGATCATCGCCTCCTCGCGATCGCGGAACGCGGCCTCGCCCTCGATCTCGAAGATCGTCGGAATCGTGACGCCGAGGCGTTCCTCGAGCTCGTGGTCCGCGTCGACGAAGCGCTTGCCGAGCCGGCGCGCGAGCTGGCGTCCGAGCGTCGTCTTGCCGGCACCCATCAGGCCCACGAGATAGAGGTTGCCGCGGCGCAAGAGCATCCGAGGATTGTACCGGGGGGTCGCCGAGGCCACTCCCGGGCGCTGCGCGGGCATCGGGCTCCGATCGCTTGTTCGCCCCGGGTCCCGATCCGCCGGCTTGCCCGGCGGCCTCCTTGGACCGTCTGAGTCGACCCGCCGCGTCGCGCGTCGGCCACCGCGACCACTCGAAACCTTCGGCGTCGATCCCCGTCGGCTGCGCCGACGTGGCGACCGACGAGGCGGAGCAGGGGCCCCGCTTGCGGGGATGCGACCCGAGACGGGCGCCGGGCCGGCGAACCCGGCGCCGCGATTCGCCGAAACCGTGCAACGCCGGCCCCTCGCCGCCGAGCTCGGGTCGGCGGCCTCCTTGAACCATCAGAGATGACCCGCCGCGTCGCGCGTCGCCCGCCGCGACCACTCGAAACCTTCGGCGTCGATCCCCGTCGGCTGCGCCGACGGGGCCCCTCGCCGCCGAGCTCGGGTCGCTACTTGATCGCGTTGATGGTTTCCTTGACGATGCGGGGCGTCAGGAAGATCAGGAGCTCGGTCTTGTCGCTCGAGCGCCCGGACTGCTTGAACAGGTAGCCGAACAGCGGGATGTCGCCGAGATAGGGCACCTTGTCGACGTCGTTCCGGATCGTCTCCTCGTAGATGCCGCCGATCACCGCGGTGTCGCCGTTGTTGACGGCGATCTGAGTGGTCACGTTCTTCGTGTCGATCGCCGGGACCTGGAAGCCGCCGCCGAGCTGCACGACCTGGCCGACCGAGTCCTTGCGGACCTCGACGGTCATGATGATGCGGTTGTCGGGCGTGATCTGCGGCGTCACGTCCAGGCGCAGCACCGCCTTCTTGAACTGCACGGTGGCCGGCGAGTTGGCCGAGCCGGGCGTGACATACGGGATCTCGGTGCCCTGCTCGATGTGCGCCTTCTGGTTGTCGGCGGTGATCACGCGCGGGCTCGACACGACCTTGCCGCGGTTCTCGGCCTCGAGCGCGGACAGCTCGAGGTTGATCAGGTTGCCGCTGCCGAGGTTGATCAGCGTCATCGCGAGCTGGCCGGCGGCGTTCGCGATCGGCAGGTTGATGTTCAGCGCGGCCGGGTCCGAGTAGCCGGGATAGCCGAACGGCGCGACCGTCGGCGACGCGATCTCGAACGGCGTCGGCGTGCGCGTCTCGCGGATGATCCGGTCCCCCTCGGTGCGCACCACGGGCGCCGTATTGAGCGACCCGGTCGAGCCGACCGAGTAGCGGCCGCGGTTGAACGTGAAGCCGGTCTGCTGCCCGAAGCGCACGCCGAGCTGGCGGCTGAACCTGTCACTCGCGATCACGATGCGCGCCTCGATCAGCACCTGGCGCACCGACACGTCGATCTGCCGGATGATCCGGCGCACCTCCTCGAGCCGCGACGGCGTGTCCTGCACGAACAGGATGTTCGAGCGCGGGTCGAGCGTCGCGACGCCGCGGCGCGACAGGATCGAGCCCTGCCCGCCCGTCGCCGCGCCGCCGGCGCCCGGCGTCCGGTTGGACGACACGAGGTTCAGGATGTCCTGCGCCTTCGCGTAGTTCAGCTGGAACATCTCGGTCTGCAGCGGCTCGAGGTCGCTGATCTGCGCCGCCGCCTCGAACTGCTGCTTCTCCTTGAGCGCCAGCTCCTCGCGCGGCGCGATGAGCACGACATTGCCGTTCTTGCGCATGTCGAGCCCCTTGGTCTGCAGGATGATGTCGAGCGCCTGGTCCCAGGGAATGTCCTTGAGGCGCAGCGTAAGCGAGCCCTGCACCGTGTCGCTCGTGATGATGTTGAGCCCGGTGAAGTCCGCGATCACCTGCAGCACCGAGCGCACGTCGATGCTCTGGAAGTTGAACGAGACCTTCTCGCCCTTGTAGCCGCCGCGCGTGCCCTGCGTCAGCCTGTTGGGGTCCTCCTGGACCGGCTTGACCTCGACGATGAACCGGTTGTCCGTCTGGTAGGCGGAGTGCTCCCACAGCCCCTTGGGCTCGATCACCATCCGCGCGTTCGGCCCCTGCGCGAACGTCTCGACCGACACGACCGGCGTCGCGAAATCCTGCACGTCGAGGCGGCGCTCGAGGTTGCGCGGCACCGAGGTCTTGATGAAGTCGACGATCAGCTGCCGCCCCTGCTGGCGGATGTCGATGCCGGTCGCCGGATCGGACAGGTCGACGATGATGCGGCCCTCGCCGTTGCGGCCGCGGCGGAAGTCGACGTCGCGCAGCACGTGCTGCGCGTCGCCCGGCCGCGCCTCGGCGAAGCGCTGCACCTCCTGCGCGGTCGCGTCGAGCTTCTCGCCCTGGTCGATGAGCGTGACCAGGACCGCATTGCCCTCGACGCTGGTCTCGTAGGACTGCGGCCGGTTCAGGTTGAACACGACGCGCGTGCGGTTGCCGGCCTGCACGACGTTGAGGCTGCGAAGCGCGGTGTCGTCGATCTGTCGCGACGTCGCGCCCAGCCCGTTGGCGGTGTCGATGAAGTCGAGCGCGATGCGCGCCGGGCTCGTGATCGCGAATCCGGCGGGCGGGTTCGCCGGCGGCGCGCGCAGCGTGAACTTGACGATCGTGCGGCCCGACGTCCCCCTGGACACGGACACCTGGTCGATGCTGTTGGTCCCCTGGGCCCACGCCGTGGCGGCGAACGCGAGCGCCCAGACCGCGGCGAGCCCGGTCGCGACGCCGCGGACGGCTGCCGCGGCGCTCCGGACCCGTGTGGCGAGTGTTTCGCTCATCGTCTCCCCCCCTGTGCTCTCGGGTCGGGCTGCTGGAGCTGGAGCGTGGACGAGCGCTCGGTCCAGTCGCCCGCGCTGTCCTGCACCAGTTCCTTGAGCTTGATCTCGGCGTCGGTGATGCCGGTGACGACGCCGAAGTTCTGCCCGATGAAATTGCCGGATCGCACCTGGTAGATGTCGCGCTCCGGCGTGCGCACCAGCGCGTAGATGGCCTTGTCCCTCGCGAGCGTGCCGACCATCGCGAGGGACTCCAGCGGATAGCTTTCCAGCGGCTCGCGGCGGCGCGCGAGATCCGGCGCGAGCTGGTTGCTGCCCTTGGTGGGCTCGATCTTGCGCGGCTTGAACGGGTCGGGCAGGTCGAACGCGTTGTAGGCGAACGGCTCGTACGGGTAGATCTGCGGCAGCGGCTCGAGCTTGCCCTGCGCGCCCTTGCCCTGGTCGCGCATCCAGTCGCGCAGGTCCTGGTGGCTCTCGCCCCCGCACCCGGCCATGGCCATGGCAAGGGCGGCAGCGGCGACGTAGGCGGCGCGCGCGCTCATTTCTTCCGCGCCTTGTCCTTCGCCGCCTTCGCGAGCGCGCGCTGCCGCGCGATCTCGTCCTCGTCGAGATAGCGGAACGTCTTGGCCACCGCGTCGAGGCGCAGCGTGCCCTTGTCGTTCGCGATCGCGAGGTCGTTCAGCGTCACGATCCGCGGAAGCTGCGCGACGTCGCTCGCAAACGCGCCCATGTCGTGGTAGCTGCCGGTGATGCGGATGCCGATCGGCAGCTCGGCGTAGAAGTCCGCCATCCGTTCCTGCGCGGCGGGCTTGAACAGCTCGAACACGAGCCCGCGCCCGAGGCCCGCCTGGTTGATGTCGGTCAGCAGCGCGTCGATCTCGGAGCGGTTGGGCAGCTGCTTCACCAGCGCGCCGAAAGACTGCTCGACCTCGGAGAGCTGCGCCCGGTAGGCGTCGAAGTTGATCGCCTTGGCCTTCTTCTCGGCATACTGCTGGCGCAGCGTGACCTCCTCGCCCTGCGAGCGGCCGAGCGTGTCCCACTGGTCCTTCCAGTCGAACACCGCGCCGAGCGCGATGATCGCGACGAAAAGCGTGCCGAGGACGAGCAGCTTCGGCAGGACCGGCCAGTTGCCGACGTCGCGCAACGAGAGGCGGCGGAGGTCGTCGAAGTTCATGCCTTCGCTCCGGGAGCCGCCGCTTTCGCGGGAGCGGACGGCCTCGCGGCCGCGGACGGCGCCGTCGGCTGCACGCGCTTGACCTGGAAGTTGAGCGTGAACTCGTTGGCCTGCTGGCCGCGGGCCTGCGAACCGCGCCCCGCGGTGCCCGGCAGCGTCACGAGCTTGATCTCGACCAGCTCGGGCTTGTCGATCCAGGGAGACGCCTCGATGTTGCGCATCAGCGTCGAGACGCGGGCGTTGGACTGCGCGTATCCGACCATCTGGACGCGCGTGCCGGCCTGCTTGATCGACTTGAGGTAGATGCCGTCGGGCAGCTGCCGGACCACCTGGTCGAGCAGGTGGACCGCCTCGCTGCGGTTCGCCTGCAGGTTCTCCACCACCTGCTTGCGGGCGAGCACCTGCTGGATCTGCTCGCGCAGCTTGTCGATCTCCCTGATCTGCTCGTCCAGCTTCGCGATCTCGGTCTTCAGCAGCTTGTTGCGCGCGTTCTGGTCGTCGATCTTCGCGGCGAAGATCATGTGGACGAGGCCCACCACGGCGAGCGCCAGGATCGACAGCAGGACGGCGAACGAGACGAACTGCCGCTGGCGCGCCTGCCGCTTCTGCTCGCGGTGCGGCAGCAGGTTGATGCGGACGGCCGCGGCCATCAGGCGTCCTCCCCCGGGCCTGCCGTCGAGGCGCGATGCGATCCCCGCGCGGCGGAGCTCGTTCGCGTCCCCCGAAGGGGGGCCGCGGCCACGGGGCGTCCCGTCGGCCGCATGCGCCCGCCCTCTTCCCGACCGAGGGAGCGAGCGCCACTGCGCGACGGCCGGACGGCGTCCGATGGCGCTTCGGCCATCCGGCGGCGGATCCCGGGTCCGGTCACTCGAAACTCCGCATCGCGAGCCCGGTCGCAATCGTCAGCATCGGGGCGTCCTGCGCCAGCTGGCGCGGGCGGATCCGGTCGGAGACCTGCATCGACGCGAACGGGTTGGCGACCACCGTCGCGACGCCGGCACGCTTGGCGACCAGCTCGTCCAGGCCGGGGAGCTGGGCGCACCCGCCTGCGAGCACGATCTGGTCGACCTGGTTGTACGAGGTCGAGGTGAAGAAGAACTGCAGCGCGCGCGTGATCTCGAGCGCGAGCGTCTCCATGAAGGGCTGCAGCACGTCGGCGTCGTAGTTCTCGGGGAGCCCCTGGTTCTTCTTTGCCGACTCGGCCTCCTCGGGCGAAAGGTTGAACGCCCGCTGGATGTCGTGGGTAAGCTGGTTGCCGCCGAAGGCCTGGTCGCGCGAGAACAGGAACTGCGCGTTGCGCATCACGTAGAAATGGGTGATGTGGGCGCCGATGTCGACGAACGCGATGTTCTGGTCCCGGCCGTTGGCCGGCAGCGACGGCGTGATCAGCCGGAACGCCTCCTGCGTCGCGTACGACTCGACGTCCATGACGCGCGGCTTGAGGCCCGCGGCCTCGGCGATGGCGACGCGGTCCTCGACCTTTTCCTTGCGGGAGGCCGCGATCAGGACCTCGACCTCGTCGGGGTTGTTGGGCGCCGGGCCGAGGATCTGGAAGTCGAGGTTGACCTCGTCGAGCGCGAACGGTATGTACTGGTTCGCCTCCGCCTCGACGGTCAGCTCGAGCTCCTCCTCCTTCTGGCCGGAGGGGACGATGATCTTCTTGGTGATGACCATCGCGGCGGGCAGCGCCATCGCGATGCTGCGGTTCCGGCTGCCCAGTCGCTTCCACGCCCGCTTGAGCGCGTCGCTGACTTGGTCCAGATTAGCGATATTGCCGTCCTGGACCGTATCCTTCGGGAGCGGCTCGATCGCGTAGCGCTCGAGGCGATAGGTTCCCTTGCCGACCTCCGAGAGCTCGACGAGCTTGAGCGACGTCGACGCGACGTCGACGCCGATCAGCGTCGGCGCCTTGGTCTTGAAGACGTCGAGGACTCCGGAGAATTTTTCGGCAAGCATATCCCTGTCGCCGGCAATGCTGACAACTTACATTAAACTCTGGCAGCAACCTACAACGATGTCAAACCTTTTGCCGGGGGCCGGAGTACGGTGTTGCAAGCTTGCCCACACCCGGGCCCCTGACCTGCCCCCAACAGCAAGTTTTATTCCCACGTGCTAAAGCGCTGGCTCCTCTACACCGGTTCCGTGGTCCTCGGCCTGGCCGTGGTCGGCGCGCTTCTGGGCGCGTTCGTGCTGGCCTTGCTTTATCCGACGTTGCCTTCGCTGGAGACCCTGACCGATTACCAGCCGAAAATCCCGCTCCGGATCGTTGCGGCCGACGGCGAGCTCCTGGGCGAATTCGGGGAGGAGCGCCGGGCCGTCGTCCGCATCGCGGATGTCCCGGACCTGATGAAGCAGGCGATCCTGGCGGCGGAGGACGAGCGGTTCTACCAGCATGGCGGCGTCGACTACGTCTCGGTGATGCGGGCGGCGCTGACCAACGTCGTCTCCGGCTCGCAGCAGGGTGCCGGGACCATCACGATGCAGGTGGCGCGCAACTTCTTCCTGACCCGGGAGAAGACGCTCACCCGCAAGCTGCGGGAAGTGCTGCTTGCCTGGAAGATCGAGGCCAGCCTGTCCAAGGACGTCATTCTCGAGCTCTACGTCAACCAGATCTTCCTCGGCCAGCGGGCCTACGGCTTCGCGGCGGCCGCCCAGATCTATTTCGGCAAGTCGCTGAAGGACCTGACGCCCGCCGAGGCCGCCATGCTCGCAGGGCTCCCGAAGGCCCCGTCCGCCTTCAACCCGATCAGCAATCCGAAGCGGGCGAAGCTCCGGCAGGAATACGTGCTGCGCCGGATGCACGACCTCCGTTACCTCACGGATGAGGAGCTCGAAAAAGCAAGAAACGCGCCGCTCGCGGTCCGCCAGGGCATTCGCGAGGAGCCGCCGACCCAAGCCGCGTTCGTCGCCGAGATGGCCCGGCAGGTCGTCTTCGACGCCTATGGCGAGGAGGCCTACACGCGGGGCATCACCGTCTGGACCACGATCCGCTCGGCCGACCAGGAAGCCGCCTATGCCGCCGTCCGGCGCGGAGTGACGGACTACGACCGGCGCCACGGCTACCGGGGGCCCGAGGGATTCGTCAACCTGCCGGACGACGCGGCCGAGGCGGAGCAGGCGTTCGAGCGTGCGTTCCAGGAGACGCCGGACAGCGACAACCTCCTGGCGGCCGTCGTCACCGCCGCCACGCCCGCGCGGGTGCAGGCCCATCTGTCCAGCGGCGACACGGTGCAGATCGAGGGGGACGGACTCAAGTTCGCCGCGCGCGCGCTGTCGGAGAAGGCCGCGGCCAACCAGCGCATCCGGCGTGGCGCGGTGATCCGCGTTTCCCGGGACGACAAGAACCGCTGGTCGATCGCGCAGGTGCCGCAGGCCGAGGCGGCGTTCCTCGCGCTGCGCCCGTCGGACGGCGCCATCGTCGCGCTGATCGGCGGATTCGACTTCGAGCGCAACAAGTTCAACCACGCGACCCAGGCGCAACGCCAGCCCGGGTCGGCGTTCAAGCCGTTCATCTACTCGGCCGCGCTCGAGAAGGGATTCACGCCGGCCACGGTGATCAACGACGCGCCGTTCTTCGTCCCGGCGGCCCAGACCGGCGCCGAGGACTGGGAACCGAAGAACTACGACGGCAAGTTCGAGGGGCCGATGCGACTTCGCCTCGCGCTCGCGAAGTCGAAGAACCTCGTCACGGTGCGCGTGCTGCAGGCGATCGGCCCGCAGTACGCGCAGGACTACATCGCGAAGTTCGGCTTCGACCCGAGGCAGCACCCGCCGTACCTCACGATGGGGCTGGGCGCGGGCGCCGTCACGCCCGTGCAGATGGGCGGCGCGTACGCGGTGTTCGCCAACGGCGGCTACCGGATCGAGCCCTACCTGATCGCGAAAATCACCGACGCGAAGGGCGAAACGCTGTCCGAGGCGTCTCCGGTCAGGGCCGGTGACGGCGCGGAGCGGGCGATCGATCCGCGCAACGCGTTCGTGATGTCGACGATGCTGCGCGACGTCGTCGCCTACGGCACCGCGACGCGCGCGCAGTCGCTGCGCCGCAGCGACGTCGCCGGCAAGACCGGGACGACCAACGAGTACATCGACGCGTGGTTCTGCGGATTCACGCCGGCAATCGTCGGCGTCGCCTGGATCGGCTTCGACCAGCCGCGCTCGCTCGGCACCAACGAGACCGGCGCGGTCGCGGCGCTGCCGATCTGGATCGCGTTCATGCAGCGCGCGCTGAAGGGCGAGCCGGAGCGCCCGCTCGAGCCGCCGTCCGGCGTGGTTCGCGTGCGCATCAATACCTCCACCGGACTGCGCGACGAGTCGAGCGGCCTGAGCGACTGGTTCTTCGCCGAAACCGTGCCGCGCGTGCGCGAGGACTCGCTCGGGCCGGCGACCGGCGGCAGGACGTCGCAGGACGTCCGCAACCAGCTTTTCTGAGCGCATGGCCCGGGTGCGCCGATCCACCGCCATCGACGAAGCCCGGCGCGCCGAGCGCCGGCAGGGCCTCGGGCCCGACGGCGAGGAGCGCGCGAGCCTCGCGCAGGCCGCGGCGCGGCTGATCGCCGAGCACGGGCTCGCCGACTGGTCGTACGCGAAGAAGAAGGCCGCGCGCGAGCTCGGGCTGCCCGAGCGCGGCGTGCTCCCGGGCGACGACGAGGTCGAGGACGCGCTCGCCGAATACCACGCGCTCTACGGTGGGGACGAGCACCGCGCGATGATCCGCGAGCGTCGGACCGAAGCGCTCGACTGGCTGCGCCGCTTCGCCGAGTTCGACGCGCGGCTGGTCGGCGGCGTCGCCGCGGGCTGGGCGACCGAGCACAGCGACATCCGGATCGAGCTTTCCACCGACGACGTCAAAGCGATCGAATTCGCGCTCCTCAACGCCCGCATCGCGTTCCGCCCGCTGCCGAACGACCGCGACGAAGCCGGCGAATACTGGATCGACACGCCCCGCGGCGGCGTCCGCCTGTCGGTACGCACGCGCGAAGCGATGTGGTCGCGGCCCCGCCGCGATCGTCACGGGGCGGCCGTGCTGCGCCTCGATGCGGCCGCCGTCGAGACGCTGTTGGGGTCGGCGCCGTAATGGTGGCTTAAGGGGTCAGAGCCGTAATTGTCCGGCGATCCCGGCAGGAGCTCGCGACGGCCTTCGCCGCCGGATAATTACGGCTCTGACCCCTTAAGCCAGATAATTACGGCTCTGACCCCTTGAGCCACCGCGCCGCGTCGAGCGCGAAATAGGTGAGGATCGCGTCGGCGCCCGCGCGCTTCATGCCGACGAGCGCTTCGAGGGCGCACGCGCGCTCGTCGAGCCAGCCCCGTTGCGCGGCCGCCTTGAGCATCGCGTACTCGCCCGACACCTGGTAGACGGCGGTCGGCATCCCGAACGCGTCCTTCACGCGCCGGACGATGTCGAGATAGGGCATCCCGGGCTTCACCATCACCATGTCGGCGCCCTCGGCCACGTCGAGCGCGACCTCGCGCAGCGCCTCGTCCGTGTTCGCGGGGTCCATCTGGTAGGTGGTCTTGTTGCCGCCCTTCAGATTGCCCGCGGAGCCGACGGCGTCGCGGAACGGTCCGTAGAACGAGGACGCGTACTTCGCCGAGTAGGCGAGGATGCGGGCGCGCGCGAGGCCCGCGCCGTCGAGCGCACGGCGCAGCGCGCCGACGCGCCCGTCCATCATGTCGGATGGCGCGACCATGTCGGCCCCCGCCGCCGCGTGGTTCAGCGCCTGCCTGACCAGCGCCTCGACGGTCTCGTCGTTCAGCACGTATCCCGACGCGTCGATCAGGCCGTCCTGCCCGTGGCTCGTGTACGGGTCGAGCGCGACATCCGTGATCACGCCGAGCTCCGGGAAGCGCGCCTTCAGGGCGCTCACCGTGCGCGGCACGAGATCGTCGGGGCTCCACGCCTGCGCCGCGTCGGCGGACTTCAGTCCCGCCGGGATCACCGGGAACAGCGCGATCGCGGGCACGCCGAGCTCGAGGCACGCCTCGGCGTCGCGGCACAGGAGGTCGAACGACTTGCGCGAGACGCCGGGCAGCGACGGCACAGGCTCCTCGCGCTTCGCGCCGTCGAGCACGAACACCGGCAGGACGAGGTCGTCCGGCGTGAGGGTGGTCTCGCGCATCATCCTGCGCGAGAAGTCGTCCCGGCGCATGCGGCGCGGGCGCGCGTCGGGAAAGCGGGCGGCGTAGGGATGGGGGAGGGCCATGGCGATCGGCTTTGCGAATCCGCGATGCTATCCGCGTGATGCCATCCTGCGCAATGACAGGCGTCAATGGCCGTCGGACAGCCACTTCCGCTGGTTCGTGGCGCGGAGCAGCCCCGCGAAGCCCCTGGAACCCTGGCGCGCGGCCATCGCGCGAAGCCGAAGCAGCAGCTCCGCGGTCGCGAACGCGTCGCCGGCCGCGTTGTGTCGCGACACCGTGTCGATGCCGAACGCCTCCAGCCAGTCGTCGAGGCTGCGGTGGCCGGAACGCCACTTCGAGGGCTCGAGCGCGCCCGCGAGCGTGGCGAGGTCGAGCCACGGCCGCTCGTCGAAGGGCACGTTCGCCGCGGCGCAGGCGCGCCGGAGCACGTCGCGGTCGAACTCGGTGTGGAAGCCCACGCAACGCGCGCCGGCCGCGTACTCGTTGAACGCCGCGAGCGCGTCGCCCGCCGGAACCCCGTTCGCCTGCGCGCGGTAGCCGATGCCGTGCAGCGCGATGTTCGCCGAGTCGCCCGCGGACGCATTGCGCAGCACCACCTCGAAGCTGTCGCCCGGAAGCACGCCGTCGGCGTCGACCGCGACCGCGCCGATCGCGAGCAGCTCGTCACGCTCGGGGTCGAGACCGCTCGTCTCGGTGTCCACGACCACGAGCCGTGCGTCGGCGTCCCCGTCGTCCCGGTCGCGACCGAACAGGCGGCCGAAGAGACTCATCCCGGGTAGTCGATCTCGAGGCGCTGCTGAATCCGGCGGACCTGGCGCAGCGCTTCCTTCAGGATGCGCCGGTCGAGCTCGGAGAGGTCGGCGAGAGGAACGACGTTCGCGCCGCCCTCCGAAGCGATCGCCCCGGACGCGCGCCGATGCTGCGTGCGCAGACGGAGGAACTGCACGAACTCGAACGCGTCGATCCAGTCCCGGATCTCGTCGTCGCGCACTCCCCTGCGCTTACCCGCCTCGACGAGGCGCTCGGCGGTGTGCGTGACGGTGACGCCGGCAGCGAGCGCGAAGATGCGCGCGGCGTCGACGAACGGGACGCTGCCGCTCATCTTGAGGTCGATTCCCTCGACGCCCGCGGCATCCTCCGCCGCCGACAGCTCGCCGAGCCAGTTGAGCGGCGGCCGGTTGCGCAATGCGTTGTCGCTCATCTGCTTCAGGAATCGGGGATTGGCCTGCGCACGCGCGGCAATGTCGTCGCGCAGCTGCACGGCGAGCCGTTCCTGGCCCCACAGCGGCCGGAAGTCGAAGAAGATCGCGCTCGCGAGCAGGCTCTCGGGGTCGCCGCGGTCGATCCACTTCCAGAACGCCGCGCGCCATTCGTCGAGCGACAGGCACCATTGCGGGTTCATCGCCATGACGCCGCCCTTGCACAGCGGATACCCGCACGCGTCGAGCGCCTCGTTGACCTCGCGGGCGAACGGCTGCAGCCGCTCGCGGATCGCGTCGGTCGACGCCGACTCGTCGTTCGACACGAACACGAGGCCGTTGTCCTGGTCGGTCGCGATCGTCTGCTCGCCGCGCCCTTCGGATCCCATGCCGAGCCAGCACAGCGCCAGCCCGGACAGGTCGTGCCGGCGCGCCGTGAGGTCGAGCACGCGAGCGGTGAGCTGGTCGTTGAGGCTCGCGATCATGCGCGTGAGCTGCTCGCTCGCCACGCCCTGCGCGACGAGCGCGTGCGACAGCACGCGGATGTCGGCGGCGCCCTGGACGAGCGACGGGAGGTCGGTCGCCTGCCGCAAGGTGGTCGAGAGCTCGCGCACCGACAGGCGCTGCAGCCCGTACAGGTCGCGCTCGGAGACGACGCCCGCGACACGCCCGTCGGCATCGGTGACGACGACGTGCCGGATGCCGTGACGCGCCATCAGCAGAGCCGCCTCGCCGGCGGTCGCCCTTGCGGGGAGCGAGTGCGCCGGCGAGCTCATCACGCCCGCGATCGGCGAACCCAGCGGCACGCCCGGAAGCACGATGCGCCCGATCACGTCGTGGCGCGTGAAGATGCCGAGCGGCCTGCCCCCGCTGTCGACGACCGGCAGCGAGCCGATGCCAGCCTCCTCCATGCGCGCGAGCGCCTCGCCGATCGGCGAGTCCGCCCCTGTCGTGACCGGCGCGATGCGCGTGACCTCGGCGAGCGGGGTCGCGAGCCCGCGCTGCTCGGTGACGCTCGCCGCGTACTCCGCCTGCACCTTGGCCCGCGAGAGGTCCAGCAGATGCGCGAGCCGCCGCGTGCAGAAGTCCTGGAAGACCGGCGAGGAGTCGATCAGCCGGTCGAACACGTCGACCGGAAACGCGAGGCAGAACACGTCTCCCCCGGCGCGGTAGCGGCTCGTGACGCCGCGCCGCGCGAGGAGCGCGGCGAGCGGGAACATCTCTCCCGGCCCGAGCTCCCACAGCGGCCGCGCCTCGCCGCCCGACGTCCCGCGTTCGCCGCGCACGATGCCCTGGCGGATCACGTAGCAATGCGCCGGACGCTCGTCCGCCGGGGCGAGGATCGTCTCGCCGGGCGCGAAGTAACGCACGCGCGACGCACGTACGACGCGGTCGAGCTCGTCGGGCGGCATCGCGGAAAACGGCGCGTGCGGCGCAAGCGCCTGTCTCAATCCCGACACGACGGTCGGTGCGGGCGACGTTTTCGCCAATCGACCCTCCTCGACTCACGGTTATTCGTCGCGCGCGCACGCGCGGAACTTCGCGAAACGCCCCCGGTCACAGTAAGCGGACGGTCATACGTCTCCCGCTTCCCTCCCTGAGCGGGTGTCCGCCGCGACCGGCAAGCCGCGGCGGGCGTTTCCAAGGCCCCGCGTCACTCCCCTTGACCGCGGGGCCTTTTCTTTGCCCGCGCGACCCGCGCGACCCGCGCGCGCCGCCGCCCCCTTACATGCCCAGCCATCCCGCCAGGATCGCATCGGCCTCCATGATGCCGGTCCTGGCGGTCGCCGAGAACGGGATCACCGTCACGCGAGCCGCGTGCGCCGGGTAGCGTTGCGTCAACTGGCGCCGGATCGAGGCCGATGCCTGCGCCGATTCGCTGCGCGAGAGCTTGTCGGACTTGGTCGCGAGCACCATCGCAGGCCGCCCGGACGGCAGGAACCCGTCGAGCAGGGTCTCGTCGAGCGGCTTCAGGCCGTGGCGCGCGTCGACGACGAGCGCGAGCCCGACCAGCGTGGGGCGCGTCGCCACGTAGGAGGCGAGGACGTCCTGCCATTCGCGCTTGACCGCCTTCGGGACCGCCGCATAGCCGTAGCCCGGGAGATCCGCGACGATCCCTCCCGACGGAAGGCCGAACAGCACGATCTGCTGCGTGCGTCCGGGCGTGCGGCTCGCGAAGGCCAGCCGGCGGCGGCCAGCCAGCGCGTTGATCGCGCTCGACTTGCCGGCATTCGACCGTCCCGCGAACGCGACCTCCGGGGCTCCGGGTGGCGGCAACTGGCCCAGCGCCGCGGCGGCGATGACGAACTCCGCGCCCCGCAGCGCGCGGGGCTCGGCTCCTCCCGACGCGGCCTTCTCGGCTACAATCCCGGTTTTGTTCACGTGCAGCCGCCACCCGAACCGGCCCGCGTCCCGCCGGACCGCGCGCCGATGAATAGATCCATGAGGAGTCCGGACATGAAACGCACGCTGCTCCTGGCCATCGCGGTCGGTCTCGCGGCGCCCGCCTTCGCGCAGGCGCCCGCCCCCGATCTCGCCAAGGCCCAGCAGATCGTCAACCAGGTTTGCGTGGCGTGCCACGGCGCGGACGGGACCAGCCCGATCGCGGCCAATCCCTCGATCGCGGGAATGCCGGCCGACTATATCACCGCGCAACTGATGCACTTCAAGGCCGGCATCCGGCAGAACGCCATCATGCAGGGGTTTTCGGCGACGCTGTCGGACGCGGACATGGTCTCGCTCGGCGCCTACTTCGCGGCGCAGAAGCCCCGGCCGCAGGACGCCCGCGACGCCACGCTGGTCCGCGAGGGCCAGAAGCTCTGGCGCGCCGGCGACGCCGCGGCCGGCGTGCCGGCGTGCAGCGCCTGCCACGGACCGACCGGCGCCGGAATGCCGAAGAACTACCCGCGCATCGGCGGCCAGTGGGCCGACTACACGCTCGCCCAGCTCAAGGCGTTCAAGTCCGGCGAGCGCGGCATGGACACGGCCGGCAAGGACATCAATGGCCGGATCATGAACGGCGTCGCGCGCGGCATGAGCGAGGCGCAGATGAAGGCCGTCGCCGAGTACGCGCAGGGCCTGCGCTGACGCCGTTCGCCGGACGACGGCCGATCATCGGGCGGCCGGGACGCGGAGCCGTCCCGGCCGCCCGATGCGTTTGCGACACCCGTCGCGGCGCGCGCATGACGCCGTCCGATCGCCGACCATGGATGCTCAGCTCACCTCGATCTCCGTCTATCCGCTGAAAGGCGCGCGCGGCATCGCGGTCGGCTCGGCCGAGGTGCGCGTGACCGGCCTGTCGACGGGAGGCGTCGCCGACCGCGAGTGGATGGCGGTCGACCGGAACGGGCGCTTCGTCACGCAACGCGAGTTCCCGCGGTTCGCGCTCGTCCGGACCGAGGTCCTCGACGGGCGAGTCGTCCTCACGGCGCCCGGAGCCGCACCGATCGCGCTCGACGCGGTCGATCGCCCGCCCGCGCGCGAGGTGGTCGTCTGGAACGCGCGCGTGCGCGGTTTCGACGCCGGCGACGAGGCGGCCGCATGGCTGTCCGCCGTGCTCGCGAGCGACGTGCGCCTCGTCCGCTTCGACCCGTCGCGCCCGCGGCCCTGCAACCCCGACTACGCGGGCGACTCGGGGGCGGAGGTGCGCTTCGCCGACGGCTACCCGCTGCTCGTGATCGGACAGGCGTCGCTCGATCACCTTAACGCGCTGCTCGCGACGCGGGGGGCTCCGCGCATCGAGATGAACCGCTTCCGTCCGAACGTCGTTCTCGGCGGCCTGGAGCCGCACGACGAGGACCACCTCGCGACGATCGAGATCGGCGGCGTGGTGCTGAAGCCGGTCAAGCCGTGCACGCGCTGCCAGGTCACGACCGTCGACCAGGCCACGGCGCATTCCGGACTCGAACCGCTTCGGACGCTGTCGACCTACCGCCGCGACGACCGGCTCGCCGGCGTCACGTTCGGCATGAACGCGATCGTGGTCGCCGGCGCGGGACGCACGCTCGCCGTGGGCGAGCGCGCGTCGTGCGAGCCGAACTTCTGATCCGCCCGGGCGGTCAGGCCCCCACCGGCGCGCACATCACCGGGTAGAGCGGCCCCGGTCCGTAGCCCTCGGCAATCCAGCCCGGCGTCGCCGAGAGCGCGAACGCAAGCGCCTGCTCGGTCGTGTATCGGTGGTTGATCTCGGACACGTTGAGGAACCGGTAGACCGGCTTCGTGCCGGCCGGGCAGGCGCCGGTGGTCGCGTTCGGCAGCGCGACGTAGTAGATCGCCGGGCTCTCGAAGAACCAGTCGGTCGCGTAATCGACCGCGACGCGCGCGCACTCCGCCGGGTCGGCGGTGAAGAAGTGCGAATCGCCGAACTCGGGCTTGCGGTAGAACCGGCACACCGGATTGCGCCCCGCGCCCGGCGACGTGTAGGCGAGGAAGCGCAGGCCGGTGCGCTCCCAGCCGGCAATCTGGCCCGAGTCGAGCGCCGCGATCTCGGGCGGATCGATGGTCATGAAGAAATGGTCGAGGTTCGCGTGGTAGTACTCGACCGACACGACCTGGCCAGGCGTCTGGCTGTCCGGCGTCAGGTACTCGCGGACGAGCGGCACCATGCTGCCGAACTGCGAGAAGTAGTCGCTGCCGTTCGGGTTGCTGCACAGCGCGTCGCCGCCGACCAGTCCGCCGCGCACCTTGAGCTCGACTCCGTCGTAGGTGGTCAATGCGCCGCCGCTCGAGCCGCCTTCCGTCGTTCCGTCGAACCAGACGACACGGGTGAACAGGCCCGCGCCGCCGGCGGCCGACCCGAAATTGACCGGCACGGCGGCGAACGTCGTGCCCTGGCTCCACTTCATCAGGTCGCCCTGCGGATGGTGGAAGATTTCCACCACGGTGTCGGCGGCGAGCGCCGCCGTCGTCCATCCGCTCCGCCATACTCCGCCGGGAGGCGCCGTGTTGAGGCGCAGCAACGCCCAGTCCCAGTCCTGGCTGCGGCCGATCAGCATCGCGCCGCCGGCCTGCTGGACATAGTTGCCGACGGTGCCGCTGCCGCAGGCCTGCGCCTCGAAGAACCACCAGACGTTCAGCGTGAACGCCGAGTAGGCGTTGTCGAAGCAATGGCTCGCCGAGAACAGGTACGGCGCCGACGATGGCGGGTTGTCGTTGATCATCGTCCCGGTGCACAGCGCGGTGCCGCCCGACGGGACCGTGAACACGAGCTTGCCGGTCGCCGCGGCCTGGTTGAGGGTCACGCTGTCCTGCGGTTCGACGCACTTGACGTCGAAGTTGCACGCGCCGGCGTCGCCGATGTCGACGAGCCGCTTCGCCGCGTCCTGCTTCGACATCCGCGCGCTCACCACCATGTGCGACACGCGCGCGATGTCGAGCGCGACGCCCGCGAGCGTCGCGCCCGCGCCGGCCTCGACCTCGATCGCCGCGCGCTCGCCCTCGATCACCGGCGACCAGTACTCGCCGAAGCGTCCGGTGGCCTGCGCGATCGCGTCGGCGGTCACCGAGATCGCCGCCTCGGACGCCGACGGCGCCGCGAAGCGCACCGCGACGTCCGGGTGCGTCGCGGCCATCCGGACGGCTACGCGAAGGCTCGCCGCCCCGGGCGAAGCGACCTCGATGCGTGCGACGCGCACGCCGTCCGCCAGCGTGGTCCACGTGAGCGACGAGGCGTCGACGCTGCGCTTCGCGACCGAGATCTCCCGCCCGAAGCCGACGTACTGCGGACGCCCCGGCGCGGCGAACGCCGGGCCGGAGGCACGATTCAGCGCGATGAGCTTCTCGCGCTCGGCGGACGTCGGCGCCTCGAGCGCGACGCGGTGGGCCATCGCCGCGCCGGCGAGGCGCATGCGCGGTGCCGGGACGGCCTTCGCCGCCGTGGCGGGCCTGTGCTCGGCGCCCCTCACGCTGGTGACCAGCCCCTGCGCCTGGGCGGGCACCGCGAGCGCCGCGACGAGCACGCCCAACCACAGTCGAAACACCATCGGACGGCTCCCGGTTCGCGCGCGCGTCGCGACATGCGACGGCGCAATCCTCGTATAACGCCCGGGCCCCGTCATCCGCCGACAGCGCCCATCGCCGGATCGGGATCCGACGCGAGGCACTCGGCGAGCGACGTGTGCCAGTCGGGCAGCGCGAATCCGAACGTCCGTTCGAACCGCGCGGTGCCGAGCACGCCGTACGCGGGACGCCGCGCGGGCGTCGGATACTCCGCGCTCGTGATCGGGACGACCCGCGCCGACGCGACGCCGGCGAGGATCGCCCGGGCGAAGCCGTACCACGTGGTCGAGCCGCGCGCGCTCATGTGATACAGGCCGCCGCGCTCCGCCAGCCACGGAAGGCCGTGCGAGGCCAGCCGCGCGGTGGCGCGCGCGAGGTCGCGGCACCAGTTCGGCACACCGGTCTGGTCGTCGACGACGCGGATCTCCGGCCGCTCGGCGGCGAGCCTCTGCATCGTCAGCAGGAAGTTGCGGCCGCGGCGTCCGTAGACCCAGCTCGTGCGGAAGACGAGCGCCCGGGCGCCGGACGCGGCGACCGCGCGCTCGCCGGCGAGCTTCGAGCGGCCGTAGGACGAAAGCGGACGCGCCGGCGCGTCCTCGTCGTACGGCGCGCCGGCCGCGCCGTCGAACACGTAGTCGGTCGACCAGTGCACGAGCAGCGCGCCGGCGCGCTTCGCCTCCTCGGCCAGCACGCCGGGCGCGACGCCGTTGACCGCCTCGGCCAGCGCGGGTTCCTTCTCGGCGAGGTCGACCGACGTGTACGCGCCCGCGTTGACGATCAGCGCCGGCTTCACGCGCCGCACCGTCGCGACGATCGCCCCCGGGTCGGCGAGGTCGAGCTGCGCACGGTCCACGCCGACCACCTCGCCCAGCGGCGCGAGCGCGTGGACCAGCTCGCAGCCGAGCTGTCCCGCTGCGCCGGTCACGAGGATCGCGGCCATCCGGTCAGTCGTACGTGTCGGCGACAGCGAGAGGCGTCCCGGCCGCGTCCTTCGCCGCGACGACCGGGTTCGCGCCCACGGGCCAGTCGATGCCGAGCGCGGGGTCGTTCCACAGCAGCGTGCGCTCGTGCTCGGGATGCCAGTAGTCGGTCGTCTTGTAGAGGAAGTCGGCGGACGCCGAGGTCACGCAGAAGCCGTGCGCGAAGCCGGGCGGGACCCACAGCATTCGCCTGTTCTCGGCCGAGAGCGTGACGGCGACGTGGCGGCCGAACGCGGGCGACGCGCGGCGCAGGTCCACCGCGACGTCGAACACCTCGCCCGCCACGACGCGCACGAGCTTCCCCTGCGGGTGACGGATCTGATAGTGGAGCCCGCGCAGCACGCCGCGCACGGAGCGCGAGTGGTTGTCCTGCACGAACGCCGCGTCGAGTCCCGCGGCGGCGAACGCGCGTGCGTTCCAGCTCTCGAAGAAGTGGCCGCGCTCGTCGCCGAACACGCGCGGCTCGATCAGCAGGACCCCGGGGATCGCCGTCGCGGTGACGCGCATCGTCGGCGCAACGTCAGCGCAGCAGCGGCTCGCGCAGCAGCGCGAGCAGGTAGCGGCCGTAGCTGTTCTTCGCGAGGGCGCGGCCCTGCGCCTCGAGGCTGGCGTCGTCGATCCAGCCGAGGCGCCAGGCCACCTCCTCGGGACACGCGATCTTGAGTCCCTGCCGGCGCTCGATCGTCTCGATGTACTGCGACGCCTCCAGCAGCGTCGCGTGCGTGCCGGTGTCGAGCCATGCCATGCCGCGGCCCATTACCTCGCAGGCCAGTTCGTCCCACGCCAGGTACTGCCGGTTGACGTCGGTGATCTCGAGCTCGCCGCGGGAGGACGGCACGAGGTCGCGCGCGACGTCGAGCACGCGGTTGTCGTAGAAGTACAGCCCGGTCACCGCGTAGCGCGACTTCGGAACCTTCGGCTTCTCCTCGAGGCTCACGACGCGGCCGGACGCGTCGAGCTCGGCGACGCCGTAGCGCTCGGGGTCGGCGACCGGGTAGGCGAAGACCGTCGCGCCCTGCATCCGCGCGTTCGCCCGTCCGAGCTGGACGTTGAGGTCGTGACCGTAGAAGATGTTGTCGCCGAGCACGAGCACCGAGGCGTCGCGGCCGACGAAGTCGCGGCCGATCGTGAACGCCTGCGCGAGCCCGTCCGGCGACGGCTGCACCGCGTAGGCGATCGAGACGCCCCAGCGCGCCCCGTCGCCCAGGAGCTGCGCGAAGCGCGGCGTGTCCCCGGGCGTCGAGATGAGCAGGATGTCGCGGATGCCCGCGAGCATCAGCGTCGACAGCGGGTAATAGATCATCGGCTTGTCGTAGATCGGCAGCAGCTGCTTGCTGACGACCTGCGTCACCGGGTAGAGCCGCGTTCCCGAGCCGCCGGCGAGGATGATGCCCTTGCGCGCCATCGCGTCGCTCCGCGTCAGGCCGTCG
Source organism: Burkholderiales bacterium (assembly GCA_905339295.1). Taxonomy (GTDB): domain Bacteria; phylum Pseudomonadota; class Gammaproteobacteria; order Burkholderiales; family Casimicrobiaceae; genus VBCG01. The sequence continues at coordinate 73,763 of CAJPFI010000009.1, read as the reverse complement.
TCTCGTACTGCAGCGAGATCCACGACTGGTACTCGCGCGTCTGGATCGCCGCGAGCCAGGGTCCGTTGTCGAGGTACCAGTGCACCGTCTTCGCGATCCCGCTCGCGAACGTCTCCGCGGGCTGCCAGCCGATCTCGCGGCGGATCTTCGTCGAGTCGATCGCGTAGCGCCTGTCGTGGCCGGGGCGGTCCTTCACGAACGTGACGAGCGACGCGTAGTCGCGTCCCGGCCGCTCGCGCGAGAGAACGTCGCAGATTGCGCGCACGACGTCGAGGTTCTGCATCTCGGCGTTGCCGCCGACGTTGTAGACCTCGCCCGGCCGGCCGCGCTCGAGCACGGCGCGGATCGCCGCGCAGTGGTCGGAGACGTAGAGCCAGTCGCGCACCTGCCTGCCGTCGCCGTACACGGGCAGCGGCTTGCCGGCGAGCGCGTTCGCGATCATCAGCGGGACGAGCTTCTCCGGGAACTGCCGCGGTCCGTAGTTGTTCGAGCAGTTCGTCGTCAGCGTCGGCACGCCGTAGGTGTGGAACGCCGCACGAACGAAATGGTCCGAGGCGGCCTTGGACGCCGAGTACGGGCTGTTGGGCGCATAGGGCGTCGTCTCCGAGAACGCCGGGTCGCCGGGGCGGAGCGAGCCGTAGACCTCGTCGGTCGACACGTGCAGGAAGCGGAACGCGTCGCGCTCGCCCGCGGGCAGCGAGGCGACGTGCGCCCGCACCGCCTCGAGCATCTCGAAGGTGCCGAGCACGTTGGTCCTCACGAAGGCGTCGGGCCCGTGGATCGAGCGGTCGACGTGCGTCTCGGCGGCGAAGTTCACGACCGCGCGCGGGCGGTGCTCGGCGAGCAGTCGCGCGACCAGCGCGCGGTCGCCGATGTCGCCGCGCACGAACACGTGCCGTCGGTCGCCGCGGATCGGCGCGAGGTTGCCGAGGTTGCCCGAGTAGGTGAGCTTGTCGAGGTTGACGACCGGCTCGCCGGCTGTCGAGAGCCAGTCGAGCGTGAAGTTCGCGCCGATGAAGCCGGCACCGCCGGTCACGAGGATCATGACGTCCTGGCGTCGCGCGTGGCGCGCGCGCACGGGGAGGGGTTCATGGGGGCATGAATTCTACCATCGCCCCGATCTCCGGCCGCCGTCGCCGTACGGGGACCGCGCGTCACGCCCGGTGGTACTCCCGGTACCACGCGACGAATCGCGCGAGCCCCTCCGCCAGCGGCGTGTGCGGCGCGAAGCCGGTGAGCGCGCGCAGGCGCTCGATCGACGCGTAGGTCGCGGGCACGTCGCCCGGCTGCATCGGCTGCGGGTCGCGCCTGGCCGCCTTGCCGAGGAGCCGCTCGAGCGTCGCGATGAACTCGGAGAGCCCGACCGCCTCGTGGTTGCCGATGTTGTAGATCGCGTACGGCGCGCCCGTCGCGGCGTCCGGCCGCGGCGGCCGGTCGAGCACGCGCACGACGCCCTCGACGATGTCGTCGACGTAGGTGAAGTCGCGGCGCATGCGGGCCTCGTCGAAGACCCTGATCGGTTCGCCGGCGAGGATCGCGCGCGTGAACAGCATCGGCGCCATGTCGGGCCGCCCCCACGGGCCGTAGACGGTGAAGAAGCGCAGCCCGGTCGTCGGCAGACGGTGGAGGTGGCTGTAGCTGTGCGCGAACAGCTCGTTCGACTTCTTCGTGGCCGCGTAGAGGCTCACCGGGTGGTCGGTCGGCTGGTCCTCCGAGAACGGCAGCGCGTGGTTGGCGCCGTACACCGAGCTGGAGGACGCGTAGACGAGATGGTCGACGCGCGCGTGGCGGCAGCCTTCGAGGACGTTTCCGAACGCGTCGACGTTGTTGCGCAGGTACGCGGCCGGGTTGACGAGCGAGTAGCGCACGCCCGGCTGCGCAGCGAGGTGCACGACGCCGTCGAACCGGCCGCCGCGGAACAGGCGCGCGCACGCGTCCCCCTCGGCGAGGTCGACGCGCTCGAACGCGAAGCCGGCGCGGCCGGCGAGTCGCGCGAGCCGCGCCTCCTTGAGCGACACGTCGTAGTACGGGTCGAGGTTGTCGACGCCTGCGACCTCGTCGCCCCGGTCGAGCAGCGCCGAGGCGACGTGCATCCCGATGAATCCCGCCGCGCCGGTGACGAGCACCCGGCGCGGGCCGCGCGACTCGCTCACGACCCGTCCGCCCGCGCGTGCAGCGCACGGAGCTTCGCGTACTTGAGGAAGCTCGAGAACGCGCCGATCGCGATGTGCGAGAAGCCGGCGGCGCCGTCGAGGAAGCCGAGCTTCAGCACGTAGAAGCGCAGGAAGCGGGCGAGCGGCGACAGCGAGAGCCGGAGGAGCCCGGCGCGCTCGCCGCGCCCGTGCATCGCTTCCGCCTGCAGCGTCGTGTACCGGTTCTGCTTCGCCACGTAGTCCTCGATCGACTCCGCCGACGCGTGCAGGAGGTCCCCCGCAAGACGCACGACCGCTCCGTCCGCGACGACGCGCTCGTGCACGGGATCGTCGGTCCAGCGCGCGCGGCGCCGGTCGAACAGCCGCACGTTCCAGTCCGGATAGCCTTCGCCGTGCGCGAGCCAGCGGCCGAGGAACCGGTTGCGGCGGGCGACCGCGTAGGCGGGCGCGGCCGGGGCGCCCGACGCGAACGCGGCGCGTATCGCGCCCTCGAGCCCGGGCGTCACGCGCTCGTCCGCGTCGAGGCAAAGCACCCAGTCGTTCGCGGCGGTCCCGACGGCGAAGTTCTTCTGCGGGCCGAACCCTCGCCACGCCTCGACCGACACCCGCGCGCCCGAGCGGCGCGCGATTTCCACGGTATCATCGCGGCTGCCCGCGTCGACGACGACGAGCTCCGAGGCGAATGCGGCGGACGCGAGGCATTCCGCGAGATCCTTCGCGGCGTCGCGCGTGATCACCACCAGCGAGAGAGGCAGCGTGCCGGCCATCCGTGGGTCGCGTGGGCGGCGCCCCGTGTCGTTGCTGATGCCGCGATTCTACGTCGAATCCCCGCGCTCGCGGGCGGCGCCGGCCGCCGGGAGCGGCGCGGCGTGAGCGGCGTTCTCGTCGTGCGTCCGTCGTCGCTCGGCGACGTCGTCTGGGCGCTCGCGGTCGCGCGCGACATCGCGGAGGCGCGCCCGGGCCTCGACATCGACTGGGTCGTCGAGGAGGCGTTCGTCGCGCTGCCCGCGATGTGCCGCGACGTGCGGCGCGTCGTGCCGTTGGCGCTGCGCCGCTGGCGGCATGCGCCGCTTTCGCGCGCGACCTGGCGCGCGGCGCGCGCGTTCCGCGCCGACCTGCGCGAGCGAACCTACGACGCCGTCCTCGATTTGCAGGAACAGGTGAAGGGCGGCGTGCTCTCGCGTGTCGCGCGCGGGACGCGGCACGGGTTCGACCGCGCGAGCATCCGCGAGCCGGTCGCGGCCTGGTTCGACGACGTCCACCACGCCGTGCCGCGCGACCTGCACTTCGCGACGCGCTGCCGGCGACTCGCGGGCGCGGCGCTCGGCTACACGGTCGAGGGGCCGCCGCGCTGGCGCTGGAACGTGCCGCCCGGCCCCGCCGGCGCGCCCGCGCGCCCCTGCATCGTCGCCGTGCACGCGAGCTCGCGCGCCGACAAGCGGTGGCCCGCCGACCGCTGGCGCGCACTGCTCTCCCACCTCGATTCGACCGGCGTCGACGTCCTCCTGCCGCACGGGTCGGACGGCGAGGAGGCGGACGCCCGCGCGCTGGCGGCCGGCCACGCCGGCGCGCGCCTGACCCCGCGAATGACGCTCGGGGAGATGGCCGGGCTGATCGCGCGCGCGCATGCGGTCGTCGGCGTCGACACCGGCCTCACCCATCTCGCCGCGGCGCTCGGCACGCCGACGCTCGCGCTGTTCACCGTCACCGACGCATCGCGCGCGGGCGTGGCGATCGCCGGCGCGCACGCACGCGACCTGGGCGGGCGCGGCGCCGTGCCGGAGGTCGACGCGGCGCGGGCAGCGCTGGGCGAGCTCGTTCGCGCGGCGCCGAGGTGCTGACGATGCGCGCGCTCTACACGCTCGCATGGCGCGTCGTCGCGCCGTTCGCGCCGATGCGGCTGTGGTGGCGCGGCCGGCACGAGCCGGGCTACCGGATGAACGTCGCCGAACGCTACGGCCGCTACGCGCGACCCGCGCCCGGCGGCGACGTGGTGTGGATCCATGCGGTCTCGCTCGGCGAGACGCGGGCGGCCGCGCCGCTCGTCGAGCGGTTGCTGCACGAGCGCCCCGGCGCCACGCTCGTGCTCACGTCGATGACGGCGACCGGACGCGAGGCCGGCCGCGCGCTGTTCGGCGACCGCGTCGTGCAGGCCTGGCTTCCCTACGACCTGCCCGGCGCGATGCGGCGCTTCCTCATGCACTTCCGGCCGTCGTTCGGCGTGCTGATGGAGACCGAACTGTGGCCGAACCTCGCGGCCGAGGCCGCGACCGCGGGCGTCCCGCTGTTCCTCGCCAATGCACGGCTGTCGGAGCGCTCGGCGCGACGCTATCGGCGCGTCGGCCCGCTGGTTCGCCCGCTGCTGCGATCGCTCGCCGGCGTCGCGGCGCAGACGGACGCCGATGCCGAGCGGCTGGCGGCGCTCGGCGCGCGCGACGTCGTCGTGACCGGCAACATGAAGTTCGACATCGGCGTGCCGGAGGGGGCGCGCGAGCTCGCCGCGCGCCTGCGCGGGATGTTCGGCGCGTCGCGGCCGGTCGTGCTCGCCGCCTCGACGCGCGAAGGCGAGGAAGCGATGATCCTCGACGCGCTCGCGCGGCGGCCGCTGCCCGCGCCGACGCTGCTCGCGATCGTGCCGCGCCATCCGCAGCGCTTCGACGACGTCGCCGCGCTGCTCTCGTCGCGGGGGATCCCTCACGCGCGTCGCTCCGCGGGCCTGCCGGTACCGCCCGCCGCGACCGTCGTGCTCGGCGACACGATGGGCGAGCTGTCCGGCTACTACGGCGCGGCCGACGTCGCGTTCGTCGGCGGCAGCCTCGCGCCGCTCGGCGGCCAGAACCTGATCGAGGCGATCGCCATGGGCACACCGGCGATCGTCGGCCCGCACACGTACAACTTCGCCGACGCGGCCGAGCGCGCCGTCGAGGCGGGGGCCGCGCTGCGCGTTACCGACGCCGACGCGATGCTGGTCGAAGCCGCGGCGCTCGTCGCCGATCCCGCGCGGCGCGACGCGATGCGCGAGCGCGCGGCAGGGTTCCTCGGAGCGCACCGCGGCGCGACCTCGCGCACCTGGTCGTTCGTCGCGGCGCGGCTCGCCGCGCGCCGCCGGTAGCGTCGCGGCTGGCGACGCCTACCGGTCCGCCAGCCGCCGGTTGAGCGCCTCGAGGTCCTGCTCGGAAAGCGTCCCGGCCGCGGCCGCGAGGCGCAGCGTGTTGATCAGGTAGTTGAAGTACGCCTGCGCGAGGTTGCGGCGCTGCGTGAAAAGCGCCTGCTGCACGTTCAGCACGTCGAGGTTGGTCCGCACGCCGACTTCCTGCCCGAGGCGGTTCGACTGCAGCGCGACCTCGGCGGATTGCACCGCCTGCGCGACCGCCCGGACCGAGGCGACCGAGCTGTTGACGCCCGTGTAGCCGACCTGCGCGTTGAACAGCGCGTTGCGGCGGGCGAGCTCGAGCGACTCGCGCGCCGCGTCCTGCAGCGCCACCGCCTCGCGGATCTTCGAGTCGACGAGGCCGCCCTGATAGATCGGCAGCGTCAACGCGAGACCGATCGACAGGTTGCGCGAGTTCGAGTCGGCGTCGAGCGACGAACCTCCGGTCGCGCCGCCCGCGCGCAGGCTGCCGACCAGGTCCAGCGTCGGGAGGTGGCCGGCACGCTGCCGGTCGACCTCGAGCGTCGCGATGTCGTAGCCGAGCTGCGCGACGCGGACCGCCTGGTTCTCCTTCAGCGCGCGGTCGAGCCACGCGTCGAGCGAATCGGGATCGGGCGGCGCCGGGTCGAACGACGTGCCGAGCTTCTTGAGGTCGCGCGGCATGCGGCCGATGATCGCGCGGATCGCGGTGAGCCGGTTGTCGAGCTCGTTGCGCGCGGTGATCTCCTGCGCGACGATCTGGTCGTAGTTCGCCTGCGCCTCGTTCGTGTCCGTGATCGTCGCGACGCCGACCTCGAAGTTGCGCTTCGCCTGCGCGAGCTGCTCGGATACGGCGGCCTTCTGCGCCTCGGCGAGCTCGACGTTGAACTGCGCGAGCAGCACGTCGAAGTACGCCACCGCGACGCGGATGATCAGGTCCTGCTGCGCCGAGGCGAGCGTGAAGTCGGCCTGCTCGACCTGCCGGCGCGCCTGGTCGAAGGCGACGACATTCTGGTAGCGGTAGATCGGCTGCGTCGCGCTGATCGTGACGCCGAAGTCCTGGAAGTTCCCGCTGGACCGGGACGGCGGCGAGGTGCGCGTGTCGCTGTAGGAGTCGCTCGCGTTGGCCGATGCGGACGCCGAGACGTTCGGCAGGAGCCCCGCCTTCGCCTGCGGCGCGCGTTCCTGCGTCGCGAGCCAGCTCGCGCGCGCGGCCGCGAGCGCCGGATCGCTGCGCTGCGCCTCGCGATAGACGTCCATCAGGTCTTCGCCGGCGGCCGGCAGCGCCGCGAACAGGAGCGGGACGGCGAGGGCGAGGAGGCGTCTTTTCATCGTCGTGACTTTCGCGTCGGTCGATCAGTAGCGCGGCATGGCGGGGTCGACGTCGGCGGCCCAGGCTTCCACGCCGCCCGCGAGGTTCCACACCGGCGCGAATCCCGCGGTGGCGAGGTACCGGGCGGCGTAGCGGCTGCGCACGCCGTGGTGGCAGACCACCACGAGGTCGCGCCCCCGCGGCAATTCGTCGAGGCGTCCGGGCAACTCGTTCATCGGGACATGGATCACGTCGGACAGCGCGCAGCGCTCGAGTTCCCAGGGCTCGCGCACATCGACGACGACAGGGGGCACGCGGCTCGCGTCCGAACGCCAGCGCAGCAGGTCCGCGGGAGCGAGGTCGCGGATCAAAACTCGAACCGGGCCGGCGCCGGCGCGTTCACCAGCGGCTTCACCACCGTCTCGAACAGCGTCGTGACCGATCGCGCACCGGGCGCGGTCCACCGGTGCAGCTGCGCGGTCATCGCCGGCGCGTCGCCGACGATCGCGAACACGCGCCCCCCCGGCTTCAATTGCCCGAAGAACGCGTCGTGCAGGACAGGCGTCGATCCGGTCAGGACGATCGCATCGTAGACCTCGCGGCCGAAGCCGCGCGCGGCATCGCCGGTCTCGATCCGGACGTTGCCGAATCCCGCCCGGGCGAGCTTCGCGGCGGCGTCGCGTGCCAGCCGGTCGTGGATCTCGACGCTCGTCACCTGCCCCGCGAGGCTCGCGAGCAGCGCGGTCAGGTAGCCGCTGCCGGTGCCGACCTCGAGGACCGACTCGCCCGGCGCGAGCTTGAGCTCCTGCAACGCGCGCGCCTCGAGTTTCGGCGCCCACATCGCCTCGCCCTCGCCAAGCGGAATCTCGAGGTCGGCGAACGCGAGCGCGCGATGCGCGACGGGCACGAAGTCCTCGCGACGCACCGTGAACAGGAGGTCCAGGACGGCCGGCTCGAGCACGTCCCAGGGACGGATCTGCTGCTCGACCATGTTGAATCGCGCTTGCTCGAAGTCCATGGTGATCGGGTGCCTGCGGGGAGGATGTCGGCGAGGATGCCCCGACGGGACCGGTGCCGTCGGTGACCCAGATCACCGGACGGGCGCGGCCGACGGGCCACGGGGCAACTGACCCGCGGTCAGTTATTATGCGTCGATCGATTATCCCACGTCAAATCGGCCCCGGTCGCCTGCCGCGGGCCCGTGGGCCGCGGCGGAACCGGACCCGGCGCGGCGCGCTGCCCGCCGCTCGCGGCGCGTGCGCCGGAACTCGGCCCAGCGGTCGAGCCAGGCGTAGAGGACCGGGACGACGACCAGCGTGAGCAGCGTCGAGGTGACGACCCCGCCGATGATGGCGCGCCCCATCGGGGCCTGGATCTCGCCGCCCTCGCCCAGGCCCAGCGCGAGCGGCAGCATGCCCGCGACCATCGCGGCGGTGGTCATCAGGATCGGGCGCAGGCGCACCTGCCCCGCCTCGTAGAGCGCGTCGCGCAGCGACGCGCCGGCGCGACGCGCGCGGTTCGCGAAGTCGACGAGCAGGATCGCGTTCTTGGTCACGAGCCCCATCAGCATGATGAAGCCGATGATCGAGAAGATGTTGAGCGTGGTCCGCGTGACGAGCAGCGCGATCATCACGCCGATCAGCGAGAACGGCAGGCTCGCCATGATCGCGAGCGGCTGCAGGTAGCTCGCGAACTGCGACGCGAGGATCAGGTAGATGAACACGACCGCGAGGGCGAGCGCCGCGAGCGCGGCCCGGAACGACTCGTTCATCTCCTGCGTCTGCCCGCCGACCGAGAACCGGTACCCCGGCGGGAGCTTCCAGGCCTTCACGATCCGCTCGACGTCGCTGCCGACGTCGCCCGACGCACGCCCCTGCGCGTTCGCGTAGAGCGCCACGCGGCGCTGCAGGCTTTCGCGCTTGATGATCTGGGGGCTCGTCGACTCGACGACCTCGGCCACCTGCCGCAGCGGCACCATGCGGAGCTCGCCGCCGGCCGCGCGCTTGTCGGTCGTGATGTACAGGTTCGACAGGTCCGACGCGAGCCGCCGCCGGTCCCTCGGAAGCTGCACGTTGACCTCGTAGTTCTGGCCGTCCGGCGCGAGCCAGTAGCTCACCGTGTCGCCGGCCAGCAGCGGTCGCAGCGTCTGCCCGACCTGCTGCACCGTGATGCCGAGCTCCGAGGCGGCGTCGTTGTCGAGGCGCACGGACAGCGCCGGGTTGGCGGCCTTGTCGGAGGTCTCGAGGTCGGAAATGCCCGGCACCTTCGCCACTTCGGCGGCGAAGTCGCGCATCAGCGCGGACAGCGTGTCGGGGTCGGGCCCGAGCAGGTTCACGAACACCGCGCGCGCGAAGCCCACCGACATCGTGACGCCGGGGATCGGCTTCAGCGCGTCGCGGATCGCGCCCTCGAGCACCTTCTGCGACCGCGCGCGCTCCCGGCGGGGCTTGAGCTTCAGGTCGACGCGCGCGTAGTTGCGTCCCTCGTCGGTGCCGACGTTGGCCATCACGAGGTCGATCTCAGGGAAGCGACCGAGCGTCTCCTCGACCTGGCGAACCTTGCCGTCGGTGTAGGCGAGGCTCGAGCCCACCGGCGTGTTGAGGCGCAGCGACAGGAAGCCCTGGTCGGCCTCGGGGATGAACTCGGTGCCGATCAACGGCACGATCGCGAAGCTCGCGAGGAACGACGAGACGGCGATCGCGACCACCGACTTGCGGTGGCCGAGCGCCCAGTCGAGCACGCGCCCGTAGATGCGGTGGATCGCCTCGACGCCGCGCTCGACCGCGTCCATCACGCGGCCGAGCCACGGGACGTAGCGGAAACGGTCGCCCGGCGGATCCTTCCAGACCGACGAGAGCATCGGGTCGAGCGTGAAGCTCACGAACAGGCTCACCAGCACGGCGACCGCGACGGTGAGACCGAACTGGAGGAAGAAGCGCCCGATGATGCCGCTCATGAACGCGATCGGCACGAACACCGCGACGATCGCGAACGTCGTCGCCATCACCGCGAGACCGATCTCCTCCGTGCCCTCGCGCGCCGCGGTCCGGTGGTCCTTGCCCATCGCGAGGTGGCGCACGATGTTCTCGCGCACGACGATCGCGTCGTCGATGAGCAGCCCGATGCACAGCGACAGCGCCATCAGCGTCAGGAAGTTGATCGTGAACCCGAACGCATTGAGCGCGATGAACGTCGCCACGACCGACAGCGGCAACGTCAGCCCGGTGATCACGGTGCTGCGCCAGCTGTGCAGGAACAGGAAGACGATGAGCACCGTGAGCAGCGCGCCCTCGAGGATCGTCGCCTTGACGCGGTCGACGCTGCGCTCGACCGCCTCGGCGGCCGAGTTGACGACCCGCACCTCGACGTCGCCCGGGATGCGGTCCTTCAGCGCCGCGACCGCCTGCACGACGTCGCGGCCGGTCTCGACGATGTTGGCGTCCTGCGCCTTCTGGACGTCGATCGTGATCGCGGGCCGGCCGTTGATGCGCGCGAGCGAGGTCTCCTCCTTCTCGCCGTCGACGACGTCGGCGACCTGCGACAGGTAGACCGGCCCGCCGCCCTGCTGCGCGACGATGATCCGCGCGAACTGCTGCGGGTCGCGGATCCTGCCCTCGACGCGGACCATCGCGTCCGACCCGCCCTGCGTGATCCGTCCGGCCGGCATGTCCTGGTTCGCGGCGCGCACCGCGGCCATCACCTGGTCGACGCCGATGCCGAGCGCGTTGAGCGCGTCCGGCTTGATCCGGATCAGGATCTGCCGCGTCACGCGGCCGTTGACCGCGAGCCGCGCGACGCCCGGCAGGTTCTCGATCGCCTTGACGATCGTCTGGTCGGTGAGCGAGGTCAGCTCGCGCAATCCGGTGGTCGGCGAGAGCACGCCGAGCGACACCACCGGCTGCTGGTTCTCGTCCTCCGCGCGGATGACCAGCGGGTCCTTCGCGTCGCGCGGGAAGGACGGCCGCACACCCGCGATCCGGTCGCGAACGTCCTGCACCGCCTTGCCCATCTCGGTGGAGAGCCGGAATTCGATGAAGACCTGGCTCTTGCCCTCGAGCGAGTTCGAGCGGATCAGCTTGACGCCCGACACCGTGTTGACCGCGTACTCGATCGGCTTGGTGATGTCCGACTCGACCGCCTCGGGCGACGCGCCCGCCCAGTCGGTCAGCACGAGGATGAACGGGACGGTGACGTCGGGCATCTGCTCGACGCGCAGCCGCGCGTACGAGAACAACCCGAGCACCGTGATCGCGACCATCACCATCGTCGCGAACACCGGGTTGTTGATCGATACGCGGGTGATCCACATGGCAGGAGTCAGGAATCAGGAATCAGGGATCGGAGGCGTCGCGTCGCTGGAGGCGGCGCATCGGGCGCCGCGGGAAGGTCGTTTCGAGCGGTGTCGCAGGCAAGCCGGCGGGCAATCGCGGGTCGGCAGGCGCGCCGTCTCGCGCCGACCCCTGATCCCCGCTAACCCGTCACGCCCCTCCTGCTCTGCGCCTCGGACGTCGGCGTGGGGCCCTTCACCAGCGCGGGCGCGCCTTCCTTCAGGTTCTCGAAGCGGGAGGCGAGCACCGGCATCGTCTCGGGAAGCGGCGTGCGGATCTCGACGCGGCCGGCGTCGTCGTCGCGCCGCCCGAGCACGACGATCCGGCGCGCGAGCCTGCCGCCGTCGACGACCCAGACGTGGCTCTGGCCGGCCTCGTTGCGCACCGCCGAGATCGGCAGCGTCGCGATCGGCTCGCTTGCCGCGAGCGCGATCCTTCCGGTGGCGAACATCCCGCTGCGCAGCGCGGCGTCGGAGTTGCGCAACCCCACGTAGATCAGGATCGCACGCGTGCCGGGCTCGGTCGACGGATTGATGCGGCCGATGCGGCCGGCGAAGCTGCGCTCGCCGAATCCGTCCACCGCGAGCTCGACCGGCATCCCGATCGACAGTCCCGGGATATCGATCGCCGGGACGAGCGCCAGCAGCTCGAGGTCCGACAGGTCGACCACGGTCACGAGCGGCGCGTCGAACGCGACCTTTTCTCCCGGCTGAACGTGGCGCTTCGCGACCACGCCGGCGATGGGCGAGACGACGGCCGCGTCGCGCAGCGCGTTCTCGGCGAGCCGCACCTGCGCCTCGGCGCTCTTCACGCTGCCCCTGGCAACGTCGTAGCCCGACTGCGAGCTGTCGAACGCGGTCTGCGAGATGAACTTCTCGTTCAGGAGCTTGAGGCTGGAGGCGCGCGTCTTCTCGGCGAGCGCCATCTGCGCGCGCGCGCTCTCGAGGGCGCCCTGGCGCTCGATCAGGCGGGCCTCGAGGTCCGAGGTGTCGATGCGCGCCATCAGCTGCCCCGCTCGCACCGCCTCGCCCTCGCGGACGAGGAGCTGCCGGACCTCGCCGGATGCCTTGGCCTTCACCGTGGCCTGGTTCACCGGCGCGAGCGTCCCCGACACCGCGAGCCACCGCGACATCGGCGTCCGCGAGACGTAGGCCAGGTCGGCGGGGCCGAACTCGAGCGCGACCGCGGCCGATTCGCCAGGCGCCTTGGCGGAGGCGTTGGGCGCCCTTGCGCCGTCGCGGACCACGACGAAGCCGGCCACGGCCGCCAGCGCCAGCGCCAGCGCGACCAGCGTACCGACGACCCGGCGCCGCGTGATGCGGACTCCCATGAACCCCTCCTCCCTCGAACCACCCTGGCCTGCGCGCGCGCCGCCGGCCCCTTTGCCCGGGCTGCCGCGATTGGATGCGGCGCCCCCGCCGCCCGGATTCGCCCGGGCGCGAAACCGGCAGCATCTCACCGCGGGCGGCCGGGCGCCAACCCGCCGCGACGAAGCGACGGCGCGCCCGACGGGCAGCGTCCGGGCCGGACCGGACACGGTCGCCGACCGGTCAAGGGGTGCCGGCGCCCCGATTGACACCCGTGCAGCGCGGACGCGATAATTTTACGTTTCCCTCTTCATCCATTTCCGGAATCTCCGGAGGAGCCCCCGAATGAACATCCCGAAGAAGCTCGGCCTGTCGCTGGTCGCGGCCGCGCTCGTCACCGTCTATGGTTGCGGCAAGGAAGCGCCGAAAACGGCCCAGGCGCCCGCGGCGCCGGTCGAGGAAGTCGTCACCATCCGGATCGGGCACGCCGGCCCGCTGACCGGCGGCATCGCGCACCTCGGCAAGGACAACGAGAACGGCGCGCGCCTCGCCGTCGAGGAGGCCACCGCCAGGAAGATGAAGATCGGCGGCAAGACCGTGGCGTTCGAGCTGATGGGCGAGGACGACCAGGCCGACCCGAAGATGGGTCCGACGATCGCGCAGAAGTTCGTCGACGCGAAGGTCGCGGGCGTCGTCGGCCACCTGAACTCGGGCGTCACGATCCCGGCGTCGGCGGTCTACAACCAGGCCGGCATCCCGATGATCTCGGGCTCGGCGACCAACCCGAAGCTGACCGAGCAGGGCTTCAAGAACGTCTTCCGCCTCGTCGCACGCGACGACCAGCAGGGCCCGGCCGTCGCGCAGTACCTCGAGGCGCAGAAGATCAAGCGGATCGCGATCGTCGACGACGCGACCGCTTACGGCGAAGGGCTCGCCAACGAGGTCGAGAAGACGCTCAAGGCGGGCGGCGTCCAGGTCGTCACGCGCGAGAAGACCAACGACAAGGCGACGGACTTCAAGGCGATCCTCACCAAGATCAAGGGCCGCAACCCGGATGCGATCTTCTACGGCGGCATGGACGCCACCGGCGGCCCGATGCTCAAGCAGGCACGCGACCTCGGCATCAAGGCGGTGTTCAGCTTCGGCGACGGCGCGTGCACCGACGAGATGTCGAAGCTCGCCGGCGCAGCGGCCGAAGGCCTGATCTGCTCGCAGGCGGGACTGCCGGCATCGGCGGCCAGCAAGGAGTTCAACGACGCGTTCAAGGCGAAGTTCGGCGACGTCAAGCAGTACGCGCCGTTCACCTACGACGCCGCGAACCTGATCATCGCCGCCATCCAGAAGGCCGACTCGGCCGACCCGGCCAAGTACCTGCCCGAACTGCAGGCCATGAGCATGAAGGGCGCGACCGGCACGATCTCGTTCGACGAGAAGGGCGACCGCAAGAACGCGGAGGTCACGATCTTCACCCTCAAGGGGGGCAAGATCGAGCCGATCGCGGTGGTGCAGGGCGGCAAGAGCCTCGGGTTCGAGGAGTTCCTGAAGGCGTCCGCGCCGGCCCCGATGGCGGGCGCGCCCGCCGCAGCCCCGGCGACCCCGCCGGCCCCGGCCCCCGAGGCGCCGAAGAAGTAATCGGCCGCATTCCGCGGTGCGGGAACGGCGCCCCCGGGCGCCGTTCTTTTTTTCGGGCGGTCGCCGCGGCGGCTGTTGCCGCATGCGCGCGGCGGCCCCACAATCGCGGCGCGTGGCGCCGGGCAGCGGCCCGCGCCAGGATCCCGTTTCGCAGGGTCGAGCGGGGTCGCCGGTGTCGCCGCATGCAGGAAGCTCGCACGTGCGCCTCGCCATCACGCCCGGGACCCGCCGCTTTTCCGATCCCTGACTCCCGACTCCCGTCTCCCGATTCGTGGACACCTTCCTGCAGCAGATCGTGAACGGCCTGACGCTCGGCAGCATCTACGCCATCGTCGCGCTCGGCTACACGATGGTCTACGGGATCGTCCAGCTCATCAACTTCGCGCACGGCGAGGTCGTGATGATCGGCGCGCTCACCGCGTACTCGGTCATCGTCGCGCTGACCGGCGCGCAGGTGCCGCTGCCGGCCGTCGCGATCGTGCTCGTCGCGACGATGGTCGCGATCCCGGTGTGCATGGCGGTCGGCTACACGCTCGAGCGTACCGCCTACCGGCCGCTGCGCCGCGCGCCGCGGCTCGCCCCGCTGATCACGGCGATCGGCCTGTCGATCATCCTGCAGCACCTGGCGCTCATCGTCTGGAGCCGCAATCCGCTGCCGTACCCCCAGATCATCCACACGGTGCCCTACCACCTCACCGGCAACCCGAACGGCGCGACGATCACCAACGTCCAGATCGCGATCGTCGTCACGTCGGTCGCGATGATGGCGGGGCTCGTCACGCTCGTGTACCGCACGAAGCTCGGCATCGCGATGCGCGCGGTCGCCCAGAACCCGTCGATCGCGGGCCTGATGGGCATCGACAACAACCGCGTCATCGCGCTCACGTTCGTGATCGGCGCGGGGCTGGGCGCCGTCGCCGGCGTCATGGTCGGCAGCTACTACGGCATCGCCCACTACCAGATGGGCTTCCTGCTGGGGCTGAAGGCGTTCTCGGCCGCGGTGCTGGGCGGCATCGGCAACCTGGCGGGCGCGATGCTCGGCGGCCTGCTGCTGGGAGTGATCGAGGCTCTGGGCGCGGGCTACGTGGGCGACCTCACGAACCTGTGCCAGCTTTCCGGCTGGTTCGACGCGTTGAAGGTGCGCTGTGCGACCGACCCGAACGTCACGCTGTTCGGCTCCAACTACCAGGACGTGTTCGCGTTCATCGTCCTGATCCTGGTGCTCGTGTTCCGGCCGTCCGGACTCCTGGGCGAGCGCGTCTCCGACCGGGCCTAGCATGAGCGCGCGCCGAAGCCCGCTTCGCGACACTGCGCCCGGGGGGGCAGCGCGTGCCCGGGTCGGCCTGGCGCGCGCGGGGCGATTCGCCCGAATCGTGCTCCGCACGCCCTCCCCGTAGGCCGTCGTGCACCCGATCCTCGACCTGCGACACCGCCCGGCCGCCGCGCTCGTCGGGCTCGCGCTCGTCGCGATCGTGCTCGTCGTGCTGCCGTTCGTGCTGACCGGCATCGGGACGTTCTGGGTGCGCATCACCAACCTCGCGATCCTCTTCTGCCTGCTCGCGCTGGGGCTCAACATCGTCGTGGGCTTCGCCGGGCTGCTCGACCTCGGCTACATCGCCTTCTACGCGGTCGGCGCGTACACCTACGCGCTGCTCGCGAGCCCGCATTTCGGCCTGCACCTGCCGTTCTGGGTCATCCTGCCGATCGGCGCCGCGGTCGCGTGCTTCTTCGGGGTGATCCTCGGCGCCCCCACGCTCA
The DNA here is from genome assembly GCA_905339295.1 of Burkholderiales bacterium. Classification (GTDB taxonomy): domain Bacteria; phylum Pseudomonadota; class Gammaproteobacteria; order Burkholderiales; family Casimicrobiaceae; genus VBCG01. The sequence goes on along the minus strand of CAJPFI010000009.1, from coordinate 58,143 downwards.
AGCTCCGCGGCGACTACCTCGCGATCGTGACGCTGGGCTTCGGCGAGATCATCCGCATCTTCCTCAACAACCTGGCGCAGCCGGTCAACATCACCAACGGCCCGCAAGGCATCGCGCGCATCGACCCGTTCCGCATCGGCGACCTCAGCTTCTCGACGACCGACTCGATCGCCGGGCTCACGTTCACCGGGCCGATGAAGTACTACTACCTGCTGCTCGTCGTGCTGATCGCGGTCATCGCGATCAACCTGCGGCTGCAGGACTCGCGCATCGGCCGCGCGTGGGAGGCGATCCGCGAGGACGAGGTGGCGGCGCGGGCGATGGGCATCAACACGCGCAACATGAAGCTCCTCGCGTTCGCGATGGGCGCGTCATTCGGCGGCATCTCGGGCGGCATGTTCAGCGCGATCCAGGGCTTCATCAGCCCCGAGAGCTTCGTCCTCGTCGAAAGCATCATGGTGCTGTCGATGGTGGTGCTGGGCGGCATGGGCAACATCTGGGGCGTCGTGATCGGCGCGGTGCTGCTGTCGTTCGCCCCCGAGATCCTGCGCTACACGGTGGAGCCCGCGCAGAGGATGATGTTCGGCCGCACGCTGCTCGATCCCGAGGTGATCCGGATGCTGCTGTTCGGCCTCGCCCTCGTGCTGATGATGCTGTTCCGCCCGGCGGGCATCCTGCCGTCCGCGCTGCGCAAGCGCGAGCTCGAGACCCGTCGCAGCGCAGGGTGAGCCGACGATGGCCGGGCAAGCGACGCTGCTCTCCGCCCAAGGCATCGGCAAGCGCTTCGGCGGCGTCCAGGCGCTCTCCGACGTGAGCTTCACGATCCGCCAGGGCGAGATCTACGGGCTCATCGGCCCGAACGGAGCGGGCAAGACGACGCTGTTCAACGTGCTGACCGGCATCTACGAGCCGGACGGCGGGACGTTCACGTTCGACGGCGGCGCGCTCGTCGGACTGAAACCGCACCAGGTCGCGGAGCGGGGCATCGCCCGCACGTTCCAGAACATCCGCCTGTTCGCGAACCTCTCCGCGCTCGAGAACGTGATGGTCGGCCGCCACGTCCGCACGCGCGCGGGCGTGTGGGGCGCGATCGCGCGCGACCGCAAAACGCGCGACGAGGAGGCCGGCATCGAGCGGCGCGCGCTCGACCTCCTCGAGTACGTGGGCGTCGCGTCCCGGGCGAACGACCTGGCGAAGAACCTGCCGTACGGCTTCCAGCGCCGGCTCGAGATCGCCCGCGCGCTCGCGACCGACCCGAAGCTCCTCGCGCTCGACGAGCCCGCGGCGGGGATGAACGCCACCGAGACCGCGTCGCTCGAGGCGCTGCTGCACGACATCCGCCGGGACGGCACGACGATCCTGCTGATCGAGCACGACATGAAGCTCGTGATGGGCGTGTGCGACCGCGTGCTCGTGCTCGACTACGGCCGCAGGATCGCCGAGGGACCCGCCGCCCAGGTGCAGAAGGACCCGGCGGTCATCTCCGCGTACCTCGGCGGCGAGATCGCGCTGGACCTCAAGGGGGCCTAGCGGATGCCGGCGCCCGCCTCGCCGCTGCTCTCGCTCGAGGCGCTCAAGGTCGCCTACGGCGGCATCCAGGCCGTCAAGGGGATCGACCTCATCGTGGGCGACGGCGAACTCGTGTGCCTGATCGGCGCGAACGGCGCGGGCAAGACGACGACGCTCAAGGGCATCACCGGCCTGCAACCCGTGCAGTCCGGCACCGTCCGCTACGGCGGCGAGGACGTCACCGGCCTGCCCGCGTTCCAGCTCGTGCGCCGGGGACTCGCGATGGTGCCCGAGGGGCGTGGCGTGTTCGGCGGCCTCACGATCGAGGAGAACCTCGCCATGGGTGCGTACGTGCGGCAGGATCGCGACGCCATCCGGGCCGACATCGAGCGCGTCTACGGCCTGTTCCCGCGCCTGAAGGAGCGCCGGCGCCAGACGGCCGGCACGCTGTCGGGCGGCGAGCAGCAGATGCTCGCGATGGGGCGCGCCCTGATGTCGCGCCCGCGCATGCTCCTGCTCGACGAGCCGTCGATGGGCCTCGCACCGCTGATGGTGCAGAAGGTGTTCGAGACCGTGCTGGCGGTGAGCCGCGAGGGGGTCACGATCCTGCTGATCGAGCAGAACGCGAAGCTCGCGCTCGAGGTCTCGAGCCGCGGCTACGTGATGGAGTCGGGCGAGATCACGCTCGCGGGCGACGCGAAGATGCTCCTGCACGACCCGAAGGTCCGCGCGGCATATCTCGGTGTCGGCGCGTAGCCTGTTCCCCCCGATGCTCGCTGCGCGAGCCTCCCCCCAGGGAGACAGGGCGGTCTTCCGGCGATCCTTCGGTCGCCGCGGGGCGCCAGGCGCCGTCGTTCGCGCGGTGCGTGATGCCTGACGAGGGAACGACGATCGCATCGGTGCCCACGGCGCGCGCGCTCGTCTGGTACGGCGACGCGATGCGCCTGTGGAAGCGCGGTCCCGCGACGCTGTCGCTGCTGGCCGTCCTGACGGTGCTCGCGCAGGTCGCGCTCGAGACGATCCCCGACGCCGGCGCGCTCGCCTCGAGGATCATCGTTCCGCTCATCGCGTGCGGCATGCTCTACGGCGCCGCCGCCGCCGAAGCCGGCGCGCGGCCGCGCGTCGCGCACGCGCTCTACGCGTTTCGCGCCCCCGCGGCGGCGATCGGCGCGATCGTGCTTTCCTCGACGATCACGTTCGCCGCCGAGTGGATGGCGGCCGACAGGTTCGCCGGCGTGAACCTGCTCAGGCCGGCCGCGGCGCCGGCGGACCTCGACGCCGCGACGGTGCTCGCGATCTACGCCATCGGGATCCTCGTGTCGCTGCCGATGTCGCTCGTGCCGCTCGCGGCGCTGTTCGGCGACGCGGGTTTCGGCCGGTCGTTCTCGATCTCGGCCGTGGCGTTCCTGCGCAACCCGGGCGCGTTCGTCGTCTACGGTGCGATCGCGTTCGCGCTGCTCGCGCTCGGGCTCCTCACGATGGGCATCGGGCTCGTGATCGCGCTGCCGCTCATCGCCTGCGCGACCTACGTCGCATGGCGCGACCTCTGCGGAAGGTGACGCGTTCAGGCCGTCGGGGCCTGCCCGAAACCTCGGACGGCTGCATCGGCGTCGGACTCGTCGACGTCGATCCGGTCGACGCGCGCGAGCGGCGGACCGCGCCGCGCCCACGCCACGACGCGCGCGACGGCGTCGTCCGGTCCCTGCAGCCACGCCTCGACCGTGCCGTCGCGCCGGTTGCGCACCCAGCCGTCGACGCCCGAGGCGAGCGCGGCGTCCGCCATCGCGGCGCGGAAGCCGACGCCCTGCACGCGGCCGTGGACGCGCAGCCTGCGCGCGATCATGCGACGCCGCCGCCGCGCTCGAGGAAGAACAGCGCAGCGACGGTCTTCGCGTCGGTGATCTCGCCGCGATCGAGCGCCGCGAGCAGCTCCGCGCCGCTCATCGCGAGGATGTCGAGGTGCTCGTCCTCGTCGAGGCGCCGGCCGACGTGCTCGAGCCCGTCGGCGCGCCACAGCTCGATCGCCTCGTCCGAGTAGCCGATCACCGGATGGATGACGCCCAGCCGCGTCCACGCCCGCGCCACGTAACCCGCCTCCTCGGCGAGCTCGCGCCTGCCGGTGTCGAGCGCGGACTCGCCCGGATCGCGCTTGCCGGCGGGGAACTCGAGGAACACCCGCCCGACCGGATAGCGGAACTGCCGCTCGACGATCCAGCGGCCGTCGGGCAAGCGCGGCGCGATCAGCACCGCGCCGGGGTGCACGACGTACTCGCGCGTCGCGGTTCGACCGGTCGGCAGCCGAACGGTGTCGCGGCGCACGTGCAGCAGCGCGCCGTCGAACACGGCCTCCGAGTCGAGCTTCGTCTCGACGAGGTGTGCGTCGGCGCCGGATGCTTCCGGAGCGTGACTCATGGGAAGGGAGCTCTCGTGGCACGGCGACGCCGGGGCCGCCGCGGAAGGGTTGTCTCGCCGGGGTTGGCCGCCGGTTCGCGCCGATCGTCAGCCGCGTGCCGGCAATCCGGCCGTCGACTCGTCCGCCCAGTCGCGCGGGACGAGGTAGCGCTCGTAGAGCCGCGCCTCCGGCGTGCCCGGCGCGGGACGCCAGTCGTAGCGCCATTTCGCGACCGGCGGCATCGACATCAGGATCGCCTCGGTGCGGCCGTTGCTCTGCAGGCCGAACAGCGTGCCGCGGTCCCACACGAGGTTGAACTCGACGTAGCGCCCGCGCCGATACGCCTGGAAATCGCGCTCGAGCTCGCCGTACGCGAGGTCCTTGCGGCGCTCGAGGATCGGCGCGTAGGCGGGGACGAACGCGTCACCCACCGAGCGAAGGATCGCGAAGCACCGGTCGAAGCCGCCGTCGGCAAGGTCGTCGAAGAAGATGCCGCCGACGCCGCGCGGCTCGCGCCGGTGCCTCAGGAGGAAGTAGTCGTCGCACGCCTTCTTCCAGCGCGCGTGGAGCTCCGCGCCGAAAGGCGCGACCGCGTCGCGGCACGCACGATGGAAATGGATCGCGTCCTCGTCGTAGCCGTAGTACGGCGTCAGGTCCATGCCGCCGCCGAACCACCAGACGGGCGCGGCACCGTCGCGCGTCGCGACGAACATCCGCACGTTCATGTGCGCCGTGGGCGCGTGCGGATTGCGCGGATGCACGACGAGCGACACGCCCATCGCCTGCCACGCGCGACCGGCGAGTTCCGGGCGGCTCGCCGTCGCGGACGGCGGCAGCGCCGTGCCGCGGACGTCGGAGAAATTGACGCCGCCCCGCTCGAGAACCTGACCGTCCTCGATCAGCCGCGAAACGCCGCCGCCGCCCTCGGGTCGCTCCCACGCGTCGCGCAGGAACGGGCCGCCGTCGATCGCCGCGAGGCGCAGGACGATGCTCTCCTGCAACCCTGCGAGATAGCTGCGCACCGCGGGAACGTCCATGCTCAGGCCGCGCGGCGTGGCGCGTCGGTTCGCAGCACCGGCGACCGACGGGCCGTCCCGAGGTCGCCGTGCCCCCCGGGGGGAGGCTCGCGAAGCGAGCTTCGGGGGGTTGTCATCCCGGCGGGCGGCGCGCGATCGCGCGGTGGCCGATGTCGGTCCGGTGCTGCATGCCGTCGAACCGGATTTCCGCGATCGCCGCGTACGCCGCGCGCTGCGCCTGGCGCACCGAGTCGCCCAGCGCCGTGACGCCCAGCACCCGGCCGCCGCTCGTGACGACCTCGCCGCCCTGCAGCGTCGTGCCGGCATGGAACACGACGACACCGGGGTGGCGCTGCGCGTCGATCCGGTCGAGCCCGGCGATCGCGTCGCCGCGCCGGGGAGCGTCGGGATAGCCGGCCGCGGCGAGCACGACGCACAGCGCCGTGCGCCGGTCCCACTCGGCCTCGACGCGGTCGAGCGTGCCGCGCGTCGCGTGCCCCGCGAGGTCGGCGAGGTCGGTCTTGAGCCGGGCCATGATCGGCTGCGTCTCGGGATCGCCCAGCCGGCAGTTGAACTCGAGCACGCGCGGCGCGCCTGCCGCATCGATCATCACGCCGGCGTACAGGAACCCGGTGTAGGGAACGCCGTCGGCGGCCATTCCCTCGACCGTGGGCAGGATCACCTCGCGCATGATGCGCGCGTGCATCGCGGGCGTGACGATCGGCGCGGGCGAGTACGCGCCCATGCCGCCGGTGTTGGGGCCCTCGTCGTTGTCGCGGAGCCGCTTGTGGTCCTGCGACGAGGCGAGCGGCAGCACGGTGCGGCCATCGACGAGCACGATGAAGCTCGCCTCCTCGCCCGCGAGAAAGTCCTCGACCACGACGCGCGCGCCCGCCTCGCCCATCGACTGGCCAACGAGCATCGCGTCGACCGCCGCCTGCGCCTCGGCGACGGTCGACGCGACCACGACGCCCTTCCCGGCCGCAAGGCCGTCCGCCTTCACGACGATCGGCGCGCCGCGCGTCGCGACGTACGCCCTGGCCTCGGCGGCGTCTGCGAACGTGCGGTACCCGGCGGTCGGGATGCCGTGACGCTGCATGAACGCCTTCGCGTAGTCCTTCGACGCCTCGAGCTGCGCCGCGGCGCGCGTCGGCCCGACGATCGGAAGTCCCGCCTCGCGGAACGCGTCGACCACGCCGGCCGCGAGCGGCGCCTCCGGTCCCACGATCGTGAGCGCGACGCCTTCCTTGCGCGCGAAGGCGACGAGATCGGGGATCGCGGTGATCGGCACGTTGGAGACGCCCTGCTCGCGCGCGGTGCCCGCGTTGCCCGGCGCGACGAAGACGCGAGCCACGCGCGCCGAGGCCGCAAGCTTCCACGCCATCGCGTGCTCGCGGCCGCCGCCGCCGATCACCAGGACGTTCATCGGCGCCCGCGCCTCACTTGAACGTGTAGCGACCGAGCAGGAAGATCACGCTTCCGTTGTTCACGCCGCCGTTGACGGTCGGTATGAACGTGGACACGAGCGACGCCTGGCCATAGCGCAGCGAGAAGAGCGGCAGCGCGGCCGGGAACGGGACGCCGTCGAAGATGTCCGGCCGCTGGACGATCATCACCGTGTAGCCCAGCCCGCCCTGGAGCCCGTCGCGCGGGCCCCAGAATCTCGACCAGGTGTAGCCGACCTGGAGCTGCGCGTTGCCGTGCGAATCGCGGAATGCGAAGCCGAATACGCTGTGCGTGTCGCCGTTGGGATCCTCGGCGATGCGCCCGTAGCCGGCCCCCCACGACAGGTCCTCGAGCTCCTTGCGCTTGTCCCTCGTGTAGGTCCACGGCAGGTGCCACGTGTAGCCGGACAGCAGGATCTCGTGGTCGCCGCGCTTCCACGTGTCGGTGAGCCGGCTGCAGAACCGCTCGTACCAGGCGAGCGCCTCGGACGTCGGGTCGCCCCGGCACTGCGCCGCTTCCGCGGCCGCCGGCAGGCACAGCGCCCATGCGGCGGCGGCGATCACGCTGCGGAGACTCATGTCCGGACGGCCCCTGTCAATGTCGGAAATGCCGCACGCCCGTGAACACCATCGCGAGCTCGCGCTCGTCGGCCGCCGCGATCACCTCGTCGTCGCGCACGCTGCCGCCCGGCTGGATCACGGCGGCGGCGCCCTGGTCCGCGACGACGTCGAGCCCGTCGCGAAACGGGAAGAACGCGTCGGAGGCGACCACCGATCCCGCGAGATCGAGCTTCGCGCCCGCGGCCTTGGCGGCCGCGATGCGCGTCGAGTCGACGCGGCTCATCTGGCCCGCGCCGATGCCGAGCGTCGCGCCGCCGGCGCAATAGACGATCGCGTTCGACTTGACGAACTTGGCCACGCGCCAGGCGAACATCAGATCGGCGAGCTGCGCCGGCGTCGGCGTCCTCCTGGTGACGACGGTGAGCTCGCCGGGCGCGACGTTGCGCGCGTCGCCGGTCTGCACGAGCAGCCCCCCGCCGACGCGCTTGAAGTCGAGCTGCGGCGTGGCACTGCCGGCGGGCGGCAGCAGAATCTCGAGCACGCGCACGTTCTTCTTCTGCGCGATCACCGCGAGCGCATCGTCGGTGTAGCCGGGCGCGGCAAGCACCTCGACGAACTGCGCGGCGACCGCCTCGAGCGTCGCGGCGTCGACCGGGCGGTTGAACGCGATGATCCCGCCGAACGCGCTGACCGGGTCGGTCGAAAGCGCGCGCCGGTAGGCGTCGAGCGTGGAGCCGCCGAGCGCCACGCCGCACGGATTGGCGTGCTTGACGATCACGCACGCGGTGGCCTCGAACGACTTCACGCACTCCCAGGCCGCGTCCGAGTCGGCGATGTTGTTGTACGACAGCTCCTTGCCCTGGCGCTGGCGGAACGTCGCGATCGACCCCGCCGCGGGCACCTCGTCGCGATAGAAGGCGGCCGACTGGTGCGGGTTCTCGCCGTAGCGCAGCGACTGCGCGCGCTCGCCGGCATAGCGGAACGACTGCGGGAACGTCTCGGCGCTGCCGTCGGGCGAGCGCGCGGTGAGCCAGTTCGCGATCGCGCCGTCGTAGGCGGCGGTGTGCGCGAACGCCTTTCGCGCGAGCGCGAACCTCGTCGCGTCCGACAGCGCGTTGCCGGCTCGCGCGAGCTCGGCCACGATCGGCGCATAGTCGGCCGGGTCGACGACGATGCCGACGTGGGGCCAGTTCTTCGCGGCCGCGCGGACCATCGCCGGACCGCCGATGTCGATGTTCTCGATCGCGTCGTCGAGCGTGCATCCCGGCTTCGCGACGGTCTCGCGGAACGGGTAGAGGTTGACGACCACGAGGTCGATCGTCGGGATCCCGTGCGCGGCGAGCGCGTCGACGTGCGCGGGCAGGTCGCGTCGCGCGAGGATGCCGCCGTGCACCTTCGGGTGAAGCGTCTTGACGCGCCCGTCGAGCATCTCCGGAAAGCCGGTGAACGCGCCGACGTCGGTCACCGGCACGCCCGCGTCGGCGATCGCCCTCGCGGTGCCTCCGGTCGACAGCAGCTCGACGCCGCGCGCGGCGAGCGAGCGGGCGAACTCGACCACGCCAGCCTTGTCCGACACGGACAGCAGCGCCCGGGCGACCGGCGCGGCCATCATGCCAGCTTGTACTTCACGAGCTTGGCCCGCAGCGTGTTCCGGTTCATCCCGAGCATGTCCGCCGCGTGCGTCTGGTTGTGTCCCGCACGCTCCATGATCGACGAGAGCAGCGCGCGCTCGACGTGGCCGATCACCATCTCGTAGACGTTGTGCGCCGGCTCGCCGTCGAGCTTGCGGAAATACTCGTCGAGCGACTTCTCGACGCTGCGGCCGATCTCGTTGCTGCCGTTCAGGCGGATTCGTCTGTTCACGCGGCGAGGGCCTCCCCGACCCGTTGCCTCGCATGGGCGCGCGGGACCTGCGCGCCGGCATCGGCACCGCCTTCGACGGGCGTGCTCGCCTCGATCAGCCGGTCGCCCTGTCCCGCGAGGCGATCGAAGAAGTCGTTCACGACGCAAAGCTGCGTGGCGGGCGTCTCGCAGGCGTTCATGGCGCGCCGGAATGCCGCGCCGCCGTCGAGCCCCGCCGCGTACCAGCCGAGATGCTTGCGCGCGGTGCGCACGCCGGCCTCGGCCCCGTGAAACGAGTAGTGGTCGTGCAGGTGCAGGACGACGAGCGCGCGGATCTCCTCCACCGGCGGCGGCAGCAGCCGCCGGCCGGTCGCGAGGTAGTGCGCAATCTCGCGGAAGATCCACGGGCGCCCCTGCGCCGCGCGCCCGATCATGATCCCGTCGGCGCCGGTCGCGTCGAGCACCGCCTTCGCGCGCTCGGGCGAGTCGATGTCTCCGTTCGCGATCACCGGGATCCCCACCGACCGCTTCACCTCGGCGATCGTGGCGTACTCGACCGCGCCGGTGAACGCGCATGCGCGCGTGCGGCCGTGGATCGCCAGCGCCGCGATGCCGGCCTCCTCCGCGATCCGGGCGATGCGCACCGCGTTGCGCCCGGCGGGCGATGGTCCGGTGCGGATCTTGAGCGTCACGGGCACGTCGACCGCGGCGACGACCGCGGCGAGTATCGAGGCGACGCGCGGCTCGTCGGACAGGAGCGCCGACCCCGCCGCGACATTGCAGACCTTCTTCGCCGGGCAGCCCATGTTGATGTCGATGATCTGCGCGCCGCGCTCGACGTTGTAGCGCGCGGCGTCGGCCATCGACGCCGGATCCGCGCCGGCGATCTGGACCGCGACCGGCGCGATCTCGCCCGCGTGCTCGATCCGCCGCAGCGACTTCGCGGTGCCGCGCAGCGCCGGATTCGACGCGACCATCTCCGACACGGCATAGCCCGCGCCCAGCCGCTTGCAGAGCTGGCGGAAGGGCCGGTCGGTGACGCCCGCCATCGGGGCGACGGCGAGGGCGTTCGGCAGCGCGTGGGGACCGATGCGCACGGAGGCTCGCGGGAGTTGCGCGTTGCGGAGGGACGAGAATTATACCGGCTTTGCGCGCGGGCACGACACCCTTGGTTCCGGCGAACGCGCGTTCGCGGTCCCGTCACGCACCGAACAGCATCGCGCGCGTGAACGTCCGCTTGAGCGGCGGGATCGCGTCGAGAAGCGCGAGTCCGAGGCCTCGCGGCCAGCGGACGAAAGGCAGGTCTGTCCCGAACAGGTGCACGAGGCCGTGCGTGAACGCGATGCCGGCCCAACGGTCAGGGCGGCGCCTCGCGGCGTAGGCGTCGAGCATCGGCCGCGTGCCGATCGCCTCGCGCGGCGATGCCGAGATCGCGCGCTTGAGCTCCCACGCGTCGCGCAGGCCGACGTTGAATCCCTGCCCGGCGACCGGGTGCAGCGTCTGCGATGCGTTGCCGATCGCGACGATGCGCCGCGCGACCGCGGGGCGGGCGAACTCGAGCGCCAGCGGAAATGACCTCCGCCCCCACGCGCGGACGAAGTCGGACCGTCGCCGGCCGAAACCCGCGGCGAAGCGGTCGACGAAAGCGTCTTCCGGCATCGCCAGCAACTCCTGCGCGCGCCGCGGCGCGAGCGTCCACACGAAGGCGTAGTGCCCGCCTTCGGGAAGCAGCGCGATCGGGCCGTCGGGCGTGAAGCGCTCGTAGGCGAGGCCCCCGTGCGGCGTCGACGTCTCCACCTTGCCGATCACCGCGACCTGGCCGTAGTCGCGACGCACGCGCTCGATGCCCGCGAGGCCCGCGCCGGCGCCGTCCGCCGCGACGGCGAGACGCGCGGCCAGGGCGTCCGCGCCGGAGGTGGGCACCACCCGCGCATGCGACGGCGTTGCGTCGACGCGGTCGACCGGCACGCCGTAGCGCACGTCGACCCGCCTGCGCTCCAGCGCGGCGTCGAGCGCACCCTGCAGCGCGATGTAGGACACAACGTAGCCCAGCGCCGGCAGCGAGACGTCGTTCGCATCCAGCGCGACGGTCCCGAAGCCGCCGGCCTGCGACACGTCGATGCGCGTGATCGGCGTGACCGCGCCGGGCATCGCGGCGAGCGGCGTCCACACGCCGAGTCGGTCGAAGATCAGCCGCGCGCCGTGCGACAGCGCGAGCGACCGGTCGCCGCGCAGGATCGCTCCCTGCGCTCGCGCGTCGAGCGCGACGACCTCCAGTCCGCTGTCCGCGAGCGCGAGCGCCAGCGTCGCGCCGACCGGCCCGGTGCCGATGACGCAGATGTCAGGCATCAGGCGGGCAGGAATCCGGGATCAGGGGACAGCGACCGCATGCGCTTGCGCCGTGTCGGCCCCCGAGGGCGCGAGCGACCGCGCGGAACCGCCTCCGCCGCGGGAAGCGACAACCGCCTGGATCGCAGGACGTCGCCCCGGCATGAAGCCGGCGTCGGCGACTCACGCATGCCATGCGCGGCGCGAGCGCGATCGATCGCGCCCATCGGCCGGCGCCCGCCGCCGACACTTCCGTCCCCTGTCCGCCGCTCCGTGTCTCCGGTCATCCGTTGCCGCACGCCGCCTCGACGTCCGCGACGGTCTTCGGCGCGCGCGCGGTCAGGTTCTCGATGCCGTCCGCCGTGACGGCTACGTCGTCCTCGATGCGCACGCCGATGTCGGCGAACTCGTCGGGCACGCCTTCGCCGGAACGGATGTAGAGCCCCGGCTCGACGGTCAGCACCATCCCCGGCTCGAGCTTCACCGACTCGCCCTTCTCCTGGTAGTTGCCGGCGTCGTGCACGTCCATCCCGAGCCAGTGGCCCGCGCGATGCATGTAGAACTTCCTGTAGCTTCCGCTCTCGAGCGCGGCGTCGAGGGGTCCGGCGATGAGCCCGAGGTCGATCAGCCCCAGCGCGAGCACACGCTCGGCGACCTTGTGGTAGTCGTGGAACGAGGCGCCGGGACGCACCGCGTCGAGGCACGCAAGCTGCGCGGCGAGCACGAGCTCGTAGACCGCCTTCTGCGGCCCCGAGAACTTCCCGCTGACCGGAAACGTGCGCGTGATGTCCGACGCGTAGCCGCGGTACTCGCAGCCCGCGTCGATCAGCAGGAGGTCGCCGTCCGCCATCCTCCGATCGTTGTCGCGGTAGTGGAGCACGCAGGCGTTCGGACCGCTCGCCACGATCGACGGGTACGCGACCGCCTGCGCGCCCTGGCGAAGGAACTCGTGCGCAAGCTCGGCCTCCACCTCGTACTCGTGCCAGCCCGGCCGCGCGCGCGCCATCGCGCGGAGGTGCGCCTGCGACGAGATCTCGCCCGCGCGCCGCATCAGCGCGAGTTCCTGGACGTCCTTGACCAGACGCATGCGGTCGAGCGTGCCGCGGACGTCGACGATCTCGTCGGGCGCCACGACGCCGGTGCGCGCCCGCCCGCGCACCTCGTTCAGCGTGGCCGCGATGCGGCGGTCCCAGTCGGCGTGCATCCCGACCGGCGTGAACAGCGCGGGACGGTCGGCCGTGAGATCGGGCAGCAGCCGGTCGAGTTCGGCGATCGGGTGCGCCTCGTCGAACGCGAAGATCTCCTTCGCCGCGTCGGGTCCGTAGCGGAATCCGTCCCAGATCTCGCGGTCGACGTCCTTCTCGCGGCAGAACAGCACGTGCCTGTCGCCATCGCCGTCCGCGACGAGCGCGACCACGGCCTCGGGTTCCGGGAAACCCGTCAGGTAGTAGAAATAGCTGTCGTGCCGGTACGGGTAGAGCGAATCGCGGTTGCGCGCGACTTCCGGCGAGGTCGGCACGATCGCGAGGCCGCCCCCCGAGTGCCTGCGCATCTGCGCGATCAGCGCGTCGCGCCGGCCGCGGTGGACCTGGTGGGCGTTCTTCATCGTTGGGCGGGGAGGCGAGGCGCCGAGGCGTCGGATTATAGGGCGGACCGGCAGCGTACCGCTCGCCGGGGGCGCAAAGTCGCTCGACCCTGTGCGGGCGCGCGGGAGCGACCCGGGAGCGCGCCCGGGTCGCGCTGACAGGCCCTAGAATGAACGACATGCCCCACGAACGCCCCGCGTCGAAGGTCGGCGCCCCGCTGCGCGAGGCCAAGCAGGTGATGCGCGCGTCGGTGGTCGCCGAGCGCGACGCGCTCGACCCCGCATGGCGAGCGCAGGCCTCGGCCGCGATCGTCGAGTGCATCGCGGGACTCCCGACCTTCCATGCCGCGCGCAGCGTGCTGCTCACCGCACCGTTTCGCAGCGAGTGGGACGCGGCTCCGCTGATCGTGCGCGCGCTCGCCGCGGGCAAGACCGTCGCGTTGCCGCGCGTCGACGAGCCCGCGCGAATGCTCGAACTGAAGCGCATCGTCGATCCGTTGCGCGACATCCGCACCGGGCATCGCGGCATTCCCGAGCCCGCGTCCCACTGCGGGGAGATCGCCACCGACGCCATCGACTGGGTGCTCGTGCCGGGCGTCGCGTTCGACCCCGCGGGTGGGCGGCTCGGCTATGGCGGCGGGTATTACGATCGGCTGCTCCCGATGCTCCCGGCGCGCGCGGTGCGCGTCGCCGGCGCGTTCTCGGCGCAGGTCGTCGATGCCGTGCCGCGCGCGCCGCACGACATCACGATGGACACGGTCGTGACCGAGGCCGGCGTCGTGCTCGACCGCCGCCGCGCATGACTGCCGTCGCGGCGCGACCTTGCGGGGGGAGGCGCGCGCCGCGCGCCCCGTGGGGATGTCCGCTCGCGGCACCGCGCTCGCCGCGTCCCCCGCGACGTCGCGCGCGCAGCACATCCCGCGGGGATCGTGCCCGCCGTCCCGGGCTCGCCTCGACCGCGCGGGAGCCGGCGCGCGAGGTCCGGTCAGCCGCGCGCCTGGCGGAGACTCCCGTTTGAGGCGCGTTGCTCGCGACTCCGGCGGACGCCTCCCCGCCGTCGCGCTCGCGGCGACGCTCGCGATCCAGGTCTACGCGTCGCTCACCGCCGCGGCGGCGGCGGTGCTGGCGCCGGCGATCGCCGTCGACGTCGGCGTGCCCGCGCGCTGGGTCGGCGGCTTCGTCGGCCTCGTCTACGTCGGCGCGATGGCGGCGAGCTTCGTGTCCGGCGCATGGATTGCGCGCCTCGGCGCGATCCGCGTCTCGCAGGCTTGCGTCGCCCTGTGCGCGATCGGCGTCGCGGGCGTGGCGGCCGCGGGGCTCGGGCCCCTCGCTCTCATCGTGCCCGCCGCGCTCACGCTGGGACTCGGCTACGGCCCGATCACGCCGGCGTCGTCGCACGTGCTCGCGCGCACGACGCCCGCGTCGAGCATGAGCCTCGTGTTCTCGATCAAGCAGACCGGCGTGCCCGCCGGCGCGGCGCTCGCGGGCGCGGCGCTGCCGGCGCTCGCGCTGTTCGCGGGCTGGCGCATGTCGCTCGTCATCGTGGCGATCGCCGGTGTCGCGGTCGTGGCGGCGGCCCAGCCCATCCGCGGGTTGCTCGACACCGACCGGCGCGCGGACGCGAAGGTCGCGCTCGGGCACGCGCAGGCCGGCGTGCTGCGCGTTCTCGCCGACCGGAGTCTGGCGCCGCTGGTCTGGGTGTCGTTCGTGTATGCGGCCGCGCAGGTGTCGCTGATGAGCTATCTCGTCGTCCACCTTACGGGCGCGCTCGGCTGGACGCTGATCGCGGCGGGGTTCGCGCTGTCGATCGCGACCCTCGGCGGCGTCGCGGGGCGCGTGATCTGGGGAGCGGTCGCCGACCGGACGCGCGCCCCCGTTGCGGTGCTCGGCGGGCTCGGGGCAGCCGCGGGGCTGTGCGCGGCGCTCACCGCGATCGCCACGCCGGCCTGGCCCGCCATCGCGATCTACGCCCTCGTCGCGGCGTACGGGGCGACGGCAATCGGCTGGAACGGCGTCCAGCTGGCCGAGCTCGCCCGGCTCGCGCCGGACGGCGACGTCGGCGCGGTCACCGGCGCCGCAGGCGTGATCACGTTCGGCGGCGTGGTGGCCGGTCCCCTGTCGTTCGGCGCGCTCGCCGCGCTGACGGGCAGCACGCGATCGGGATTCGTCGCGATGGCGGTCCTGTCGGCCGCCACCGCGATCGGGTTCTTCATCCGGCATCGGCATTCGCTTGCCGGCCGACCACCGCACGAGAGTGAGCACTGACATTTCGGGCTCCCGGCCACCACGCTGATCGGCTCGGGACGCCGGCGACGGCGTCGTGCCTCCACCGGCGCCCCCGGTGCCGACGCCCGCCGACCGCCCGCCACGGACGGCAGCGTCCGTGCCGAGGTGCTCGACCCACGATCGCCCGGCGCGCGTCCCGATTCGCGAGCGGAAGATTCAAACGCTTGTTTTGGAAATCATTTCCATGATGTGGTAACGTGGACTCGAACGCGGCGCCGGGGAGCGGTCGGCTTCCCGGAGCGAACGCTCCGCGGCGCAGCAATACAGGTCGCGGCCGCGTCCCTACAATCAGGACGTCCTCGAAGCACGTTCCCGCCGTTCCACCCCGATTCGCCGGAGCCTCGACACCCATGGACGCGACGATCCCGATCCCCAGCGATCCCGATCCCCAGGAGACGCGCGAGTGGCTCGACGCGCTCGCGGGCGTCCTCGAGAACGAGGGACCCGACCGCGCGCACTTCCTGATCGAGAGCCTGATCCACCGCGCGCGCCGCAGCGGCGCCTACCTGCCGTTCTCGGCCAACACCGCGTACATCAACACGATCCCGACGCACCTGCAGGTTCGCATCCCGGGCGACCAGGCGATCGAGCACCGGATCCGCTCGTACGTGCGCTGGAACGCGATGGCGATGGTCGTACGCGCGAACAAGCACACCAACGTCGGCGGGCACATCGCGAGCTTCGCGTCCGCAGCCACGCTCTACGACGTCGGCTACAACCACTTCTGGCACGCGCCGTCCGACAGCCACGGCGGCGACCTCGTGTTCGTGCAGGGCCACTCGGCGACCGGCGTGTACGCCCGCGCCTACCTCCTCGGGCGGATCACCGACGAGCAGATGGACCATTTCCGGCAGGAAGTCGGCGGCAAGGGCATCTCGAGCTACCCGCACCCCTGGCTCATGCCCGACTTCTGGCAGTTCCCGACCGTGTCGATGGGCCTGGGACCGTTGATGGCGATCTACCAGGCGCGATTCATGAAGTACCTGGAGGACCGCGGGTTCGCGAAGACCGAGGGCCGCAAGGTCTGGTGCTTCTGCGGCGACGGCGAGATGGACGAGCCCGAGTCGATGGGCGCGATCGGCATGGCGTCGCGCGAGACGCTGGACAACCTGATCTTCGTCGTCAACTGCAACCTGCAGCGGCTCGACGGCCCGGTGCGCGGCAACGGCAAGATCATCCAGGAGCTCGAGAGCGATTTCCGCGGCGCCGGCTGGAACGTCATCAAGGTCGTCTGGGGCACGCACTGGGACGCGCTGTTCGCGCGCGACAAGAAGGGCATCCTGATGCGCCGGATGATGGAGGTCGTCGACGGCGAGTACCAGACGTTCAAGTCGAAGGACGGCGCGTACGTGCGCGCGTACTTCTTCAACACGCCGGAACTGAAGGAGCTGGTCGCCGACTGGACGGACGAGGAGATCTGGAACCTGAACCGCGGCGGCCACGACCCGCACAAGGTCTACGCGGCGTTCCACGCCGCGGTGAACCACAAGGGCCAGCCGACGGTGATCCTCGCCAAGACCATCAAGGGCTACGGCATGGGCGAGTCCGGCGAGGCGCAGAACATCACGCACCAGCAGAAGAAGATGACCGGCGGCTCGGTCAGGCGCTTCCGCGACCGCTACCAGATTCCGGTGCCCGACGAGAAGCTGGACGAGGTGCCGCTGGTGAAGTTCAACGAAGGGTCCAGGGAGCTCGAGTACATGCGCGCGAGGCGCGAGGAGCTGGGCGGCTACCTGCCGATGCGCCGAGGCAAGGCCGAGCCGCTGCCCGTGCCCGACCTCGCCGTATTCGAGCGCTTCCTCCGAAGCACCGAGGACCGCGAGATCTCGACCACGATGGCCTTCGTGCAAGTCCTCCAGACGTTGGTGCGCGACAAGGTCCTCGGCAGGCGCGTCGTGCCGATCGTCCCCGACGAGTCGCGCACGTTCGGAATGGAGGGGATGTTCCGCCAGCTCGGAATCTGGAACCAGCTCGGACAGCTCTACACGCCGCAGGACGCCGACCAGCTGATGTTCTACAAGGAGAGCAAGGACGGCCAGATCCTGCAGGAGGGGATCAACGAGGCGGGCGCGATGTGCGACTGGATGGCCGCCGCGACCAGCTACTCGACGCACGGCGTGCCGATGATCCCGTTCTACATCTTCTACTCGATGTTCGGCTTCCAGCGCGTCGGCGACTTCGCGTGGGCCGCGGGCGACATGCGCGCGCGCGGGTTCCTGCTCGGCGGCACGGCGGGACGCACGACGCTGAACGGCGAGGGGCTCCAGCACGAGGACGGTCACTCGCACGTCCTGTCGTCGACGATCCCGAACTGCATCTCGTACGACCCGACGTTCGGCTACGAGGTCGCCGTGGTCGTGCAGGACGGACTGCGCAGGATGTTCGCGGAGCAGCAGGACTGCTACTACTACCTGACGGTGATGAACGAGAACTACGCGCACCCGGCGATGCCGGAGGGCGCGGCGCCGGACATCATCAAGGGCATGTACAGGTTCCGCGAGGGCGCGAAGGCGAGGAAGGGCGCGCCGCGCGTGCAGTTGCTCGGGTCGGGCACGATCTTCCGCGAGGTGATCGCCGCCGCCGACCTGCTGAAGGCCGACTGGGGCGTCGACGCGGACCTGTGGGGCTGCCCGAGCTTCACCGAGCTCGCGCGCGACGGCAACGCCGCCGTGCGGTGGAACCTGCTGCATCCGACGGACCCGCCGAAGCCGTCGCACGTCGAACGATGCCTCGGCGCCACCGAAGGTCCGGTGGTCGCGGCGACCGACTACATGCGAGCCTACGCGGAGCAGATCCGCGCGTTCGTGCCGCGCCGCTACACGGTGCTCGGCACCGACGGGTTCGGACGCTCGGACACGCGCGAGAAGCTGCGGCACTTCTTCGAGGTCGACCGCCACTGGGTCGTGCTCGCCGCGCTGAAGGCGCTCGCCGACGAGGGCACGATCCCCGCCGCGAAGGCCGCGGACGCGGTCGTGAAATACGGCATCGATCCGGCGAAGCCCGCCCCCTGGACGGTCTGACCGGAGCCCGAGACGATGAGCGCGATCGAGGTCAGGGTTCCGGATATCGGCGACTTCACCGACGTCCCGGTGATCGAGGTGCTGGTCAAGGCCGGCGACGCGGTCAAGGTCGACGACTCGCTCGTCACGCTCGAGAGCGACAAGGCGACGATGGACGTGCCCTCGCCGGTCGCGGGCGCCGTGGCGTCGGTCGCGGTCAAGGTCGGCGACAAGGTGAGCGAGGGAACGCTCGTCGTCGTGATCGACCCCGCGGGCGCGGCTGCGGCCGCGGCGCCGTCGAAGACCGCGCCGCCAACCTCGAAGCCCGTGGGTCCGGCTTCAGCCGGACATCCCGCTTCCACGACATCCGCCGCAACCGGAGCCGTCGAGGTCAGGGTCCCGGACATCGGCGATTTCACCGACGTGCCGGTGATCGAGGTCTTCGTGAAGGCCGGCGACGCGGTCAAGGTCGACGACCCGCTCGTCTCGCTCGAGAGCGACAAGGCGACGATGGACGTGCCGTCCGCCGTCGCCGGCACCGTCACGTCGGTCGCGGTCAAGGTCGGGGACAAGGTGAGCGAGGGATCGCTCGTCGTCGTGATCGAAGGTGCGGGCGGAGGCGCGCCGGCGCAGGCCGCTCCCTCGCAACCGGCGGCACCCGCGCAACCGGCGGCACCCGCGGCAGCCGCCGCGCCCGCCGCAAAGGCAACCGCTCCGCCGCCCGCTGCCGCGGCGAAGCCCTCCGCGCCCGACGCGCCGCTCGACGAGCAGGCCTTCCGCGTCGCGCACGCGTCGCCATCGGTGCGCCTGATCGCGCGCGAGCTCGGCGTCGACCTCGGGAAGGTGACCGGCACCGGCCCGAAGAACCGCATCCTGATCGAGGACGTGCGCGGCTACGTCAGGAAGGTGCTGACCGGGCAGGCCGCGGCGGGCGGCGCGGTCGCCGCCGGCGGAGGGCTCAACCTGATCCCGTGGCCGAAGGTCGACTTCGCGAAGTTCGGCCCGGTCGAGGAGAAGCCGCTCTCGCGCATCAGGAAGCTCTCCGGCGCGAACCTCGCGCGCAACTGGGTGATGATCCCGCATGTCACGCAGTTCGACGAGGCGGACATCACCGACCTCGAGGCGCTGCGCGTCGCGCTCAACAGGGAGAACGAGAAGGCCGGCATCAAGCTCACGATGCTCGCGTTCCTGATCAAGGCCTCGATCGCCGCGTTGAAGAAGTTCCCCGACTTCAACGCCTCGCTCGACGGCGACAACCTGGTGCTGAAGCAGTACTTCCACATCGGCTTCGCGGCAGACACGCCCAACGGACTGGTCGTGCCGGTGCTGAAGAACGCCGACCAGAAGGGCGTTCTGCAGATCGCGAAGGAGATGGGCGAGCTGTCGGCGAAGGCGCGCGAAGGCAAGCTCGGCCCGGCCGACATGCAGGGCGGTTGCTTCTCGATCAGCTCGCTCGGCGGGATCGGCGGCACCGCATTCACGCCGATCATCAACGCGCCCGAGGTCGCGATCCTCGGCGTCTCGAAGAGCGCCGTCAGGCCGCACTGGGACGGCAAGGCGTTCGTCCCCCGGCTCATGCTGCCGCTGTCGCTGTCGTACGACCATCGCGTGATCGACGGCGCGTCGGCCGCGCGCTTCACCGCGTATCTGGCGCAACTGCTCGCCGACATGCGTCGGGTGATGCTCTAGGGGTCGGGCCATGGCCACGGTCGACGTGAAGGTCCCTGACATCGGCGACTTCGAGGGCGTGCCGGTGATCGAGGTGCTCGTGAAGGCGGGCGACGCGGTTCAGCCCGAGGACGCGCTGGTCACGCTCGAAAGCGACAAGGCGACGATGGACGTGCCCGCGCCGGTCGCGGGCATCGTCAAGTCGGTCGCGGTCAAGGTCGGCGACAAGGTGAGCGAGGGGGCGCTCGTGCTCGTGCTCGAGGCGTCGGCCGCCGCGACGGCCGCACCGGAGCCGGCCGCGCGGCCTGCGGCCCCTGTGGGTCCGGCGCCAGCCGGACTGGGCGCGGCAACCTCGCCCCCGCCCTCCGCAGCGAGCACGACAGGACAGCCACGAGCGACCGCCGGTTCCTACGCCGGCAAGGCCGACGCCGAGTGCGAGGTGCTGGTGCTGGGTGCAGGCCCCGGCGGCTACAGCGCCGCGTTCCGCGCCGCCGACCTCGGCATGAAGACGGTCATCGTCGAGCGTTACGCGGCGCTCGGCGGCGTGTGCCTGAACGTCGGCTGCATCCCGTCGAAGGCGCTCCTGCACGTCGCGGCCGTGATGGACGAGGCGAAGGCGATGGCGGCGCACGGCGTCGCGTACGGCGCGCCCCGGGTCGACCTCGATGCGCTCCGCGCGTGGAAGAACAAGGTGGTCGGCAAGCTCACCGGCGGCCTCGCAGGCATGGCGAAGACGCGCAAGGTCGAGATCGTGCGCGGCGTCGGCCAGTTCCTCGATGCGAACCACGTGGAGGTCGAACTCACCGAAGGCGCGGGCCAGGACAAGACCGGGGCGAAGAAGGTCGTGCGCTTCGCGAAGGCGATCATCGCCGTCGGCTCGCAGGTCGTGCGCCTGCCGTTCATCCCGGACGACCCGCGCATCCTCGACTCGACCTCGGCGCTCGAGCTTGCCGGCGTGCCCGGGCGCATGCTCGTGATCGGCGGCGGCATCATCGGCCTCGAGATGGGCACCGTCTACTCGACGCTCGGCGCGCGCCTCGACGTGGTCGAGATGACGGACGGCCTGATGCCCGGCGCCGACCGCGACCTCGTGCGCGTCTGGGAGAAGGTCAACAAGCCGCGCTTCGAGCGCATCATGCTGAAGACGAAGACGGTCGCGGTCGAGGCGCGCAAGGACGCGATCTACGCGACCTTCGAGGGCGACGGCGCCCCGCAGGGCCCACAGCCCTACGACAAGGTGCTGATGAGCGTCGGCCGCTCGCCCAACGGCAGGAAGATCGCCGCGGAGAAGGCCGGCGTGGCGGTCACCGACCGCGGCTTCGTCCCGGTCGACTCGCAGATGCGCACGAACGTGCCGCACATCTTCGCGATCGGCGACGTCGCGGGGGGGCCGATGCTCGCGCACAAGGCGGTGCACGAGGGCCACGTCGCCGCCGAGGCGGCGGCGGGTCGCAAGAGCCACTTCGACGCGCGCGTCATCCCGTCGGTCTCCTACACCGACCCGGAGATCGCGTGGGTGGGCCTGACCGAGGACGAGGCGAAGGCGAAGGGGATCGCGGTCACGAAGGGCGTGCTGCCGTGGTCCGCGTCGGGCCGCGCGATCGCCAACGGCCGCGACGAGGGCCACACGAAACTGCTGTTCGACGCCGCGACGCACCGGATCGTCGGCGGCGGCATCGTCGGCACGCATGCCGGGGACCTGATCAGCGAAGTGGCGCTGGCGATCGAGATGGGCGCCGACGCCGTCGACATCGGGCGCACCGTGCACCCGCATCCGACGCTCGGCGAGTCGATCGGTCTCGCGGCCGAGGTCGCCGAGGGCGTCTGCACCGACGTTCCGCCGGCTCGCAGGAAGTAGGCGGCGGCCCGCAACGTCGGTGGCGCGTCCGCGTCGCCCTGAGCGGTCCGACGAGTCGGACACTTCGCTTTCGCCGCCCGCGAATCGCGCCTCGCATGACCTGCCGCGCGGCGCCCCTGACCGCACCCGGATGGCAGCATGAACCGCGCCCGCGGCGACGCGGACGCCCCGACCGGCGGGCGTAGAATTGGGGGTTCCGCCGGATTCCCGCCATGACCCAGGACGAACTGAAGCAGGCTGTCGCGCGCGACGCGATCGCGCATGTCGTCGACGATGCGTGGATCGGCGTCGGATCGGGGTCGACCGCCAACTTCTTCATCGACGAGCTGGCGAGGATCAAGGGCCGCATCAAGGGTGCCGTCGCCTCGTCGGTCAAGACCGCCGACCGGCTCAGGTCGCACGGCATCCCGGTCGACGAGCTGAACAACACCGGTCCGCTGCCGGTCTACGTCGACGGCGCGGACGAGGTCACCGAGCACGGCGCGATGATCAAGGGCGGCGGCGGCGCGCTCACGCGCGAGAAGATCGTCGCGGCCGCGTCGCGCAAGTTCGTCTGCATCGTCGACGGTTCGAAGCTCGTCGATGTCCTCGGGAAGTTCCCGCTGCCGGTCGAGGTGATCCCGATGGCGCGCAGCTACGTCGCGCGCGAGCTGGTGCGCATGGGCGGCCAGCCCGAGCTGCGGCAGGGCTTCACGACCGACAACGGCAACGTGATCCTCGACGTCCGCAACCTGAAGATCCTCGACCCGGTGAAGCTCGAGAGCGAGGTCAACCAGCTGGCCGGGGTCGTCACCGTCGGCCTGTTCGCGCGCCGCGGCGCCGACACGATCCTGATCGGCGGCGAGAACGGCGTGCGGCGCATCGACGTACGGCGCTGACCTGCCCGGGCGCCGGAACAGGTGCCCTTCCCCCCGGCCGGCGCACGCTACAATGGCCGCATGACCAACCTCGCCGTCCCCGGACTGGGCACGTTCGACGACATCGCGGCGTACATGCGCGGTGTCGGCGAGGCCGCGCGCGCGGCGTCCCGCGTGCTCGCGCGCGCCGACACGGCGACGAAGGATCGCGCGCTCACGGCCATGGCGGCGGCGATCCGCCGTGACGAATCCGGGCTTCTCGCCGCCAACGCCGAGGACGTCGCGGCGGCGCGCGCGGCCGGTCACGACGCGGCGTTCGTCGACAGGCTGGCGCTCACGCCGAACGCGATCACCGCGATGGCCGCCGGTCTCGAGGCGATCGTCGCGCTGCCCGACCCGGTCGGCGAGATCGCGGAGCTTCGCTACCGGCCGACCGGAATCCAGGTCGGCATGATGCGCGTTCCTCTCGGCGTGGTCGGCATCATCTACGAGTCGCGGCCCAACGTGACCGCGGACGCGGCCGGACTGTGCCTCAAGGCCGGGAACGCCACGATCCTGCGCGGCGGCTCCGAAGCAATCCGCAGCAACACGGCGATCGCCGCGTGCGTGCACGAGGGCCTGCGCGTGGCGGGCCTGCCGGAAACCGCGGTGCAGGTCGTCGCGACCACCGACCGCGCCGCCGTCGGCCACCTGATCGCGGACGAGCGGCACGTCGACGTGATCGTGCCGCGCGGCGGCAAGAGCCTCACCGAGCGCATCGCGCGCGAGGCGAAGGTGCCGGTCATCAAGCACCTCGACGGCGTTTGCCACGTCTACGTCGACGCGGCGGCGGACGTCGACATGGCGGTCCGCATCGCCGACAACGCGAAGACGCAGCGCTACTCGCCGTGCAACACGATGGAGACGCTGCTCGTGCACGCCGGCATCGCGCCGCGCGTGCTGCCGCCGCTCGCGGCGATCTACCGGGCCAAGGGCGTCGAGCTGCGCGGCTGCGAGCGCGCGCGCGCGCTCGTGCCGACGATGAGCGCGGCGAGCGACGAGGACTGGCGCACCGAGTACCTCGCCCCCATCCTCGCCGTCCGCGTCGTCGATTCGCTCGACCAGGCGATCGACCACATCGCGAGCTACGGGTCGCAGCATACGGACGCGATCGTCACCGGCGACCACGTGGCGGCGATGCGCTTCCTGCGCGAGGTCGATTCGAGCTCGGTGATGGTGAATGCGTCGACGCGCTTCGCCGACGGGTTCGAGTACGGGCTCGGCGCCGAGATCGGCATCTCGACCAACAAGCTGCACGCGCGTGGGCCGGTCGGCCTCGAGGGCCTCACGTCGCGCAAATGGATCGTCCTCGGGAGCGGGCAGGTTCGCGGCCAGCCTTGGTGACGGGCGACGCCATCGTCCGATCGCGACGTGGCCCGCGGTGAGGTCCGATCCGGGAAAGTCACCCGGCTCGCCATCTGCGCGACGCCCGATGCGCGCGCGGCCGATGCGACGCGCGCCCGATCGATGGTTGTCACCCTCCTCGCCGGCGCGACGCTGGCCAGCGGCGGTCCGGCGCTGGCCGAGAAGATCGTGCTGCAGGTGAGCGACGCCAACGTCGCCACCTGGAACCAGGCACTCAACGTCGTCGGCAACCTCCGGGAGGCCTACGGCCCCGACACGCAGATCGAGCTCGTCGCGTTCGGGCAGGGAATCAGCATGCTCAAGTTCGACGCGCCGGTCATCTCGCGCATCGGAGACGCGCAGCAGAAGCTCGGCGCCAGGATCTACGCGTGCGAGAACTCGATGTCCCGACAGAAGCTCACGCGCAACGACATGGCGCCCGACGTCGTCTACGTCAAGGCCGGCATCGAGCACATCATCACGCGCCAGCGCGAAGGATGGGTGAACGTCCGGCCGTGACCGGCGCCGCGCGTCCCTCGCCGCCGCCGGCGTCGGCGCCAGGGCGCGCCGGGCGGGTCCTGCAGCGCGGGAGCGGGCGCGACACGGCTCCACGCCCGGTGGAACGTGCCGGCGTCGATCAGAGCGCCGACAGCGCGTCGTCGCGGATCCGGAACCCCCACCCCGCCTCCTCGCGGGGATGCGCGAATCCGCCCGCGACGCGGAGCGGCCGGTCGACGATCGCGTCGATCCAGTCGAACGACTCCGCGCCCGCGCCGTTGGCGATCGTGCACAGCAGCGGCACGTCGTAGTCGCGGTAGTAGTGCGGCAGCACGGGAATTCCGTGCGCCTGCGCGAGCGCGGCCGACGCGCGCCACGCCTCGACGCTGCCCAGCCGCAGGAGATCGGGCTGCCAAAGGTCGATCGCATTGCGGCGCGCGAGCTCGCGCAGCGGCACGAGGTCGTACTCGCGCTCGCCCATCGCGATCGCGATCCCCGCGCGCGAGCGCAACGACGCGTAGCCGTCGAAGTCGCGGTGGTCGATCGGCTCCTCGAACCACGCGATGCCGAGCGGGCGCGCGGCGAGCGCGAGATCGAGCGCCGTGTCGACGCTCATTCCCTGGTTCGCGTCCATCATCACGCGCACCCGGGGTCCGACCGCCTCGCGGACGCGCTCGAGCCGGGCGAGGTCGCGCCCCGGCTCCGTCACGCCGACCTTCACCTTGACCGCCGCGAAGCCGCGCCGCGCGTAGGCGCTCACCTCGTCGACCAGCTCGTCGTCCGAGTACGAGAGCCAGCCCCCGCTGCCGTAGACCGGCACCGGCCGCGCCTCCCCGCCGAGGAGCCTCCACACCGGCTGCCCGAGCGTCCTGCCGCGCGCGTCCCACATCGCGAGGTTCGCGAGGCCGAGCGCCCAGCGGTTGACGCCTTCGCGCCCGAAGTACTCGCTCTCGGCGTCCCAGTCCCGGATGACCGCCTCGGTGTCCATCGCGTCGCGCCCGCGCAGGAACGCCTCGAGATCGCGACACGCGCCGGCGATCGCGTGCGGCGAATAGTGGAACGCCAGCAGGTGCGACTGGCCGGTCACGCCGTTCGCGAGCGCGATTTCCGCGACGACGAAGCGGATGCCGGGGATCGCGTGCGTGGCGTCGGCGATCGGGCGCGAAAGCGTCGAGCGCGCGGTGAAGAAGCGGATGTCGGTGATCGACGTCGGCCTCATCGCCCGGCGTCACATCGACGCGGCACGAGCCCCGCGCAGTCGCGCGAGCCACGCGACGGCGACGACCACGACCGCGAGCGCCGGCAGCGCCGCCGCGTTCATCCGTTCCCAGCCCGCGAGCGACACCAGCGCGCCCGACGCCGCGGACGACACGCCCATGGTCGCAAACACCGCGAAGTCGTTCGCCCCCTGCGCGCGCGCCTTCTCGGCGGGCGTGTGGGCGTCGATGAGCAGCGTCGTGCCGCCCGTGTACATGAAGTTCCATCCGACGCCCAGCAGCGCGAGCGCGACGAGGAAATGCGCGACCGACGTCCCCGACAGCGCGACGGCGACGCACCCGCCCATCAGCACGACTCCCGTCACGATGATCCTGAGCACGCCGAAGCGCTTGATGAGCGTCCCGGTGAAGAGCCCCGGCGCGTACATCGCGACGACGTGCCACTGGATCACCAGCGCGGCCTGCGCGAACGGATGGCTGCAGAAGTCCATCGCGAGCGGTGTCGCGACCATCAGCAGGTTCATGACGCCGTAGCCGAGCGCCGCCGCGAGCACCGCGACGACGAACACCGGCTGGCGAACGATGTCGGCGAGCGGCCGGCCCGCGCCGGAGCGTTCCGCACGCGTGGGCGGCGGCACGTGCACGCGCGATTGCACGGCGAGGGCGACGAGCGCGAAGCCCGCCAGCGCGACGAACGACCCGGTGAACGGCGTCGAGAACCAGTCGCGCGCGAAGCGCATCGATTCCGGACCGACGATGCCACCGGCGATGCCGCCCGCCAGCACCCACGAGATCGCCTTCGCGCGATCGGCGGGCGCCGCCACCTCCGCCGCGGCGAACCGGTACTGGAGGCCGACCGCCTGGTAGACGCCGATGATGGCGGTCGCCGCGCAGAACAGCACGAAGCTCCGCTGCTGCAGTGCCAGCGCCGCGATCGCGCAGCCGGCGATGTTGATCAGCGCGCCGGCCATGAAGCCGGCGCGCCGGCCCACGCGCGCCATCCACAGCGCCGCGGGCATCGCGGCGAGCGCGGAGCCGATCACGTAGGTCGTCGCACCCAGCGTCGCGAGCGCCTTCGTGTCGGCGAGCATGTGGCCGACCAGCCCGTTGATCGTGATGAGCCCCGCCGCGTTGATCAGCAGCAACGCCTGGCACGCGGCGAGCAGCGCCAGGGTCCTGTAGTCGGTGACGGCGGGGGCGCTCATCGGCGGAAGGAACGAAAAAGGGGAAAAGCGAGACCGGGCCCCGCTTTTCCCTTCACCCGTATCATACGCCGGATGGACGAAGACCCCCTCGCCGGGAGCATTCTCGATTTCTGGTTCGGGCCGCCGCCGCACGCCGCGCGCGACGCATGGTTCCGCAAGGACGACGCGTTCGACGCCGAGATCCGCGCGCGGTACGGCGACGCGATCGAGGCGGCGATCGGCGGCGCGTTCGAGGCGTGGAACGCGACGCCGCGCGGCGCGCTCGCGCGCATCGTGCTGCTCGACCAGTTCACGCGCAACGCGCACCGCGACACGCCGGGAGCGTTCGCCGGCGACCCGCTGGCGCTCGCCGTCGCGGGCCGCGCGGTCGACGCGGGATTCGACCGCAGGCTCGATCCGGTCGAGCGCTGGTTCGTGTACCTGCCGTTCGAGCACGCCGAGGATGCGGCCGCGCAGGAGCGCTCGGTCGCGCTGTTTCGCTCGCTCGCGCGCGAGACCGGGCAGCACGGCGCGCTCGAATGGGCGGAGAAGCACGCGGCCGTCATCCGGCGCTTCGGACGCTATCCGCACCGCAACGCGATCCTCGGGCGCGCGTCGACGGACGACGAGATCGCGTTCCTCCGCCAACCGGGCTCGCGCTTCTGACCGATGCCGGACGAGGCGCACCCGCCGCTCGCGCTGCTCGGCGGCACGTTCGACCCGGTGCACCTCGGGCACCTCGGTCTCGCCGACGACGCGCGCCGCGCGCTCTCGGTCGCCCCGATCCGGCTCCTGCCCGCCGGCGATCCGCCTCACCGGCCGCCGCCCGGCGCGTCCGCCGCGCATCGCCTCGCGATGCTGCGCCTGGCGATCGAGGGCCTGCCGCACCTCGCGATCGACGATCGCGAGGTGCGCCGGCAGGGAAAGAGCTACACGGCGCTCACGCTCGACGAGCTTCGGGCCGAGGATCCGCCCCGACCGCTGATCCTGATTCTCGGCGCCGACGCGTTCCGCGGGTTGCCGACCTGGCACCGCTGGCAGGACCTGCTCGGGCTGGCGCACATCGCCGTCGCCGCGCGACCCGGCGACCCGTTCGACGCCGCGCTGCCGGAAGCGCTCGTGCCGCTCTGGCGAAGCCGGCGCACGACCCGGCGGGCGGACCTCCTGTCGTCGCCCGCCGGCCGCATCCTCGTCGTCCCGATCCGGGCGCACGACATTTCCGCCTCCGCGATCCGCGCGTCGATCGCGGGCGGCGGCGACGCCGCAGGCTCGGCCCGCGCGTTGCTGCCGCCCGCGGTTTGGGACTATATTGCTCGCCATCGGCTCTACGCCGCCTGAACCGCCCGGATGCGCAAAGCCACGCTCGCGACCATCGCCGTTTCCGCCCTCGAGGACATCAAGGCCCGCGACATCACCGTCCTCGACGTCCGCAAGCTCACCAGCATCGCCGACACGCTCGTCATCGCGAGCGCCGACTCCCACCGGCAGGCCAAGTCGCTCGCGCACCACGTGCGCGACAAGCTCAAGGAGGCCGGCGCGCGCATCCTGGGCGTCGAAGGCGAGGAGTCCGCCGAATGGGTGCTCGTCGACGCGGGCGACGTCGTCGTCCACGTGATGCAGCCCGCGGTGCGCGCGTACTACAACCTCGAGGAGCTGTGGTCCGCCCGGCCGTCCTCGCGCAAGGCGAAGTCCGCGGCGTGAGCGCCGCCGGGCGCCGGCGACGCGCACGATGAAGCTCTCGATCGTCGCGCTCGGCCACCGAATGCCCGCCTGGGTCGCCGCCGGATACGCCGACTACGCGTCGCGGCTCGCTCGGGACTGGCCGCTCGAACTGGTCGAGCTGAAGTCCGAGGCGCGCGACCGCGGCCGCACGGTCGCGCAGGTGCTCGACGCCGAGCGCCGCAGGCTCGACGCGGCGTGCTCGGGCGCCACGGTCGTTGCGATGGACGAGCAGGGCTCGGCGTGGAGCACCCGCGAGCTCGCGCGACGGCTCGAGGACTGGCGCGCGTCCGTGCCCGCGCTGGCGTTCGTGATCGGCAGCGCCGACGGGCTCGACGCCGGATTCAAGCGCCGCGCCGCCGCGCGCTTCTCGCTCTCGGCGCTCACGCTGCCGCACGCACTCGTGCGGGTCGTGCTGGCCGAGCAGATCTACCGGTCCGCGAGCCTGATCGCGGGCCATCCGTACCATCGCGAATGACCCGTCCATCGCTCTGGCTCGCATCGAGGAGCGCGCGGCGGCAGGAGCTCCTCGCGCAGGTCGGCGTCGCGTTCGACGTGCTCCGGCTGCGCGTGTCGCCGGGCCGCGCCCCCGACGTGCTCGAGGTCGCGCACGACGGCGAGCCCGCGCTGCATTACGTCGAGCGCATCGCGCGCTCCAAGGCCATCGCGGGCTGGCAGGCGATGGTCGCGCGCGGCCTCGAGGCCCGCCCGGTGCTCGGCGCCGACACCGAGGTGATCCTCGACGGCGAGGTGTTCGGCAAGCCCGCCGACGAACGCGCGGCGAAGGCGATGCTCGCGCGGCTCGCCGGACGCACGCACGACGTCGTGACCGCCGTCGCGCTGCGCTGGAAGGAGGAGACGCATTTCGCGATGTCGGCGTCGAAGGTCACGCTGGCGCCGCTCTCGCGCGCCGCGATCGCGTCGTACGTGGCGAGCCGCGAGCCGTTCGACAAGGCCGGCGGCTACGCGATCCAGGGGCGCGCGGCCGTGTTCGTCGCGCGGCTGGACGGCAGCTACTCCGGGGTCATGGGTCTGCCGCTCGCGGAAACGGCGGCGTTGCTCGCGCGCGCCGGATTCCCCATACTCTAGGATGCTCTTCGCGACTCCCTGCGGAAGCGGGGTCGACGACCGCCGCCGGCGCGTTCCCCGGCGCGTGGCGGGGACGACCCTTCCGCGCGGGGCGCAAGCCAGGCGGCCGTCGCGGACGGCCGGCTCGACCACCATCGGATACGAGGCGGACGTCCCGGACGGCCGCCGGCAAGGATTCCCGTGATCCCGCCCCTTCCCGTCCGATGGCCCATGAGATCCTCATCAACGTAACGCCGCAGGAAACCCGGGTCGCGATGCTCGAGCAGGGCGTCGTGCAGGAGTTGCACATCGAGCGCACGAGCGCCCGGGGGCTCGTCGGCAACATCTACCTCGGCCGCGTCGCGCGGGTGCTGCCGGGCATGCAGAGCGCGTTCGTCGAGATCGGACTCGAGCGCGCGGCGTTCCTGCACATCGCCGACATCTGGGAGCACCGGCAGAACGGCCACGGCGGCATCGAGCGCCCAATCGAGCGCATCCTGCACGAAGGCCAGGCGCTGCTCGTGCAGGTGATCAAGGACCCCATCGGCACCAAGGGCGCGCGCCTGTCGACGCAGGTGAGCCTCGCCGGGCGGCTGCTCGTCTACCTGCCGCAGGACTCGCACATCGGCATCTCGCAGCGGATCGAGGACGAAGCGGAGCGCGAGCAGCTACGCGACCGCCTACAGCACCTGCTGCCCGAGGGCCTCGGCGGCGGATTCATCATCCGCACGATGGCGGAGACGGCGAGCGAGCGGGAGATGCAGGCCGACATCGAGTACCTGACCAAGCTGTGGCGCGACCTCGCCGCGCGCTCGTCGGGGACCCCCGCCCCCACCCTCGCCTACCAGGACCTGAATCTCGCCCAGCGCGTGCTGCGCGACATGGCGACCGAGGAGTCGGCGCGCATCCTCGTGGACTCGCGCGAGACGCACCAGCGCATGGTCGAGTTCGCGGACCAGTACACGCCCGCGCTGTCGGGCCGCATCGAGCACTACGTGGGCGACCGGCCCCTGTTCGACCTCTCGTCGGTCGAGGACGAGATCGAGAAGGCGCTCGCGCGGCGCGTCGACCTCAAGTCGGGCGGCTACCTGATCATCGACCAGACCGAGGCGCTCACGACGATCGACGTCAACACCGGCGGGTTCGTCGGCGGCCGCAGCTTCGACGACACGATCTTCAAGACCAACCTCGAGGCGGCGCAGGTGATCGCGCGCCAGCTCCGTCTGCGCAACCTCGGCGGCATCATCATCATCGACTTCATCGACATGGAGAACGCGGACCACCGCGCGGCCGTGCTGGCCGAGCTGAATCGCGCGCTCGAGCGCGACCGCACGCGGCTCACCGTCAACGGCTTCACGCAGCTCGGGCTGGTCGAGATGACGCGCAAGCGCACGCGCGAGTCGCTCGCGCACGTGCTGTGCGAACCGTGCCCGACCTGCAAGGGCCGCGGCGAGCTGAAGACGCCGCAGACCGTCTGCTACGAGGTCCTGCGCGAGATCCTGCGCGAGTCGAAGCAGTTCCACGCGCGCGAGTTCCGCATCCTCGCGTCGCAGGCGGTCATCGACATGTTCCTCGACGAGGAGTCGCAGAGCCTCGCGGGGCTGGGTGACTTCATCGGCAAGCCGATCTCGCTGCAGGTCGAGACGCTCTACACGCAGGAGCAGTTCGACATCGTGCTGATCTAGGCCGCAGGGCGCCATGGCGGGACGGTTCGACCGCCCCGGCAGCGCGGCGTATCCTGTCCCGGGAGCCTCCGGGAAGTGCCCCGGATCGGCCGCCGAGAAGGGGGGCGTGCAATGCGCAGACTTCCACCGATCGCCGCGCTGCTCTCCTGCCTGGTTCTCGCGGCCTCGCCGGCTGCCTCGGCGCAGACCTGCAACATCGCCGACCGCTCCGTCCTGCTGATCCTCGACGCCTCGGGCAGCATGAATGCCCGGCTGCCGAACGGCGAGACGCGCATCGCCGTGGCGCAGCGGGCGATCAAGGGCGTCGCGGGCTTCGTTCCCGCACAGGCGGAGATCTCGTTGCGCATGTACGGCGCGCAGTCGGCGGCGAGCCAGAAGAATTGCCAGGACACGCATCTCGCCGTGCCCTTCGGCCCGGCGAGCGCGAACGGCGGCGCCATCACGACGACGGTGGACAGCACGAAGGCGCAGGGCTACACGCCGATCGCCCATTCGCTCGGACAGGCGGCGAACGACTTCGCGGCCGCGGCGCGGGAGCGCGTCATCGTGCTCGTCAGCGACGGCAAGGAGACCTGCCAGGGCGATCCGGTGGTGGCGGCGAAGGCGCTCGCGGCCCGGGGCATCACGGTCCACACCGTGGGCTTCGTCGTCGACACGGCCGCCCGCGGTCAGCTGCAGGCCATCGCGCGCGCCACCGGCGGCACCTATTTCGACGCGCCCACCGGGCCGGAATTGCCGGAGACGCTGAAGTCCGCCCTCGGCGCCTGCAAGAAGACGGTGGTCGTGATCCCGGCGAAGCCGCAGCCGGGAAAGCTGCGCACGACGTCCGCGACCTGGCTCGCCTCGCACGCCGTCCTCAACGCGGAGACCGGCCAGCAGGTCGGCGCGTTCAACAGTTCGCGACTGGAGATGCCTCTTCCGGCGGGCATCTACGAGGTCAGGTTCGGATCGGCGAGCTGGAAAGGCATCGAGGTGCGCCCCGGCGAGACGACCACGATCTCGCCGGGAGTCCTCAAGGTCGAGGCCGGCGTGTTCGTGCACGCCACCGTCGTCGATTCCGAAACCGGCGAGAAGCACGGGCGTTTCGACAACGTGTCGACGTCCGTGACGCTGATGCCCGGCGTCTACGACCTGCGCTTTGCGAAGACCGAGTGGCGCTTCGTCCGGGTCGACGGCGGCAGGACCACCACGCTCCGGCCGGTCGCGGTCATCCTCGCTCCCGGCCTGAAGTGGAAGTCGGCGCGGGTGACCACGCAGGACGGCAAGGAGGCCGCCCGCTTCGACGCGGTCACCTCCAGGGTGGCGCTGCCGCCGGGCGATTACGTCGTCGTGGTGGACGGCAACAGGCTCCCGTTCCCCGCGACCGAGGGCGCGGTGTTCGAGGTGAAGGGGCAGTAGGGACGTGGTCGCGGGCTGAGCCGCCGCCATGGGCGTCTGGACGCGGATCAAGGAGACGCTCGCCCGATGGTTCCGCCTCGAATCGTCGCCGGGACGCTACGTCGCGGGCGCGGCGTTCGCGTGGCGCGGCTGGCTCTCGACCAACCCGACGGTCTGGCCGCGGCGCAAGTACCTGCTGTACGTGCCGAAGGGCGCGTCGCGCTTCCGCGCGATGCCGCTCATCGTCCTGCTGCACGGCTGCAAGCAGACGCCCGAGGACATCGCGCGCGGGACGCGCGTCGCGGCGCTCGCCGACCGCCTCGGCAGCTACGTGCTGCTGCCGCGCCAGAAGGCGTCCGCGAACCCGTACGGCTGCTGGAACTGGTTCGACGAGGCAACCGCCAGGGGACGCGGAGAGGCCGAGATCGTCGCGGCGATGATGCGCAAGGCCACGCGATGGCGCCGCACCGACGCACGTCGCACCGCCGCGATGGGCATGTCGGCGGGCGCCGCGCTCGCTGCGATCCTCGGCGTGCGTCACGGCGATCGGATCCGCGCGGTGGTTTCCGTGGCGGGCATCGCGTGCGGTGCGGCCGCCTCGCCGTTCGCCGCGCTCACCGTGATGAAGCGCGGTCCCGAGACCGACGTGGCCGCGATCGGCCGCGACGCGATCCGCGCCGAGGGCGACGGTTCGCGGCGCACGCCGCTGCTCGCGATCCACGGCCGCGCCGACGACGTCGTGGCGTCGCGCAATGCCGCCGCTCTCGTTCGCCAGTTCCTCGCGCGAAACGGCGCCGACGTTCCCGGCGGATCCGAGTCCACGCTTCCCGATCCCGATCACGCCCGCCACGAGTCGCCGCTGCGGGGCCACGGGTTTCGCGTGCGCGAGTGGGAGGCCGACGGCGAGCTGCTCGCGCGCCTCGTCGAGGTCGACGACCTCGGCCATGCGTGGAGCGGCGGCGACGCGACCCTCCCGTTCCACGACAGGGCCGGCCCCGACGCCACGGCGTTGGCGGGAGCGTTCCTCGAGATCGTCTGGCGGCGCGGGCAAGGGTAGGATGGCGGCTCGCAATCGCGGGAGCGCGGGCGCGACGGCCTCGATGCAGCGCGGCCAGGGGAAGGTCACGATGAGCGTCCACGCGATGAACCATTTCACCGTCCTGACCGACGACGTCGAGCGGACGGTCGCGTTCTACCGCGAGTACCTCGGCCTCGAGCCGGGATACCGGCCCGACCTGGACTTTCCCGGCGCGTGGCTCTACGCGGACCGCGCCCCGATCCTGCACGTGGTCGGCGGACGCAGGCGCGACGAGCTCAAGCCCGGCGTGATCGACCACATGGCGTTCTCCGCGCGCGGACTCGCGGCGAAGGCCGCGCAGCTCGACGCGGCCGGGATCAGGTATGCCTGCCGCAGGCAGGTCGGCTCGGGCGTCTGGCAGGTCTTCTTCCTCGACCCGAACGGCGCGCGCATCGAGCTCGACTTCGACGCGGCGGAAGCCGCGCCGTGAAGGCGGCGAACGCCGCCGGGGAGCCGGACCGCTCGGGGGCGGACAGGCGAAGCGAGCTCCCCGGGAACCCCCGGCGTTCGCTGCGCGAACGGGCGCGCGCAAGCCGCGCGTCGGGCGGGCACGGGAAAGGCCCCGCATGATCGCGACGCTCGATCATCTCGTCATCGCGGGCGCCACGCTGGCGCAGGTGATCGACCATGTCTCCGAGCTGACCGGCATCGCACCGCGTCCGGGCGGACAGCACGTCGCGATGGGCACACACAACGCGGTCGTGCGGCTGGGCGAGCGCCTCTACCTCGAGCTGATCGCGATCGACCCGACGCTGCCGCGTCCCGCGCGTCCGCGCTGGTTCGACCTGGACGTCGACTCGCTGCAGCAGTCGCTCGGCGAGCGGCCCCAGCTCGTGGGCTGGGCCGCGCGCACCTCGAACATCGAGCGCGCCGTCGCGGAGGCGCTCGTCGCGCCCGGAGCCGTGCACGCGATGTCGCGCGGCGATCTGCGCTGGCGGATCACGGTTCCCGACGACGGTTCGCGGCCCGGCGGCGGCGTGTTGCCGACGCTCATCCAGTGGGACGTCGAGCGCCATCCCGCCGACGGCCTGCCGGACGACGGCGCGTCGCTCGTGGAGCTCGCCGCGGCGCACCCGTCGCCCGAGACGATCCGTCGCGCGCTGGCCGCGTCGGGACTGTCCGACGCGCTCCGCGTGACCTACGGCACCGCGCCTCGCCTCGCCGCGATGCTGCGCACGCCGCGCGGGCTCGTCACGCTCTGAGCTGCGCCCGCCGCGTCCGCGCGGCGCGCGCGCCCTTCCCGGGCGGACGACGCGGGCAGCGGACGACGAAGCGATTCGCGCCGCCCGCGTCGACCGGTCACGGTGACCTGCGCGTCGGAACCGGGGAGTCCTGCACGCGCGCCTCGAGCCAGCGCGTCGCCGGGCCGACGACCGGGAAGCGCCGCAGCCAGCGCACGAGCGGCCGGAACGGGTCGTGAAGCCGCGATCGCGCGAGCGCGCGCTCGACCGCGCGCGCGAGGTCCGGGCGCCCGTGCTCGCGGCAGAAGTCGGGCAGATCCACGAGGTAGTGCCGGTCGCTCGCGTCGACCACGGTGGCGCGCGCGACACGCGCGGGGTCGAGCGTGCCGCCGCCGAACCCGGTCGCCCGCCCGAGCACGCCGAGGGCCTCAAGCGTGGTCGCGGTGCGGATGCACTTCACGCACTGCATGCAGTTGGTCTCGTCGCCGCTCATGAAGCACACGCGCAGCGCGGCGAGCGCCGCGTCGCAGCGCGCGACGATGGCGGTCTTCTCGATGCGCGTCATCGCGATGCCCTCCTCGTCGAAGCGCGTGCCGCTCGTCGACATCAGCGGGGGGATGAGCGGATGGGCGCCCGTCGGGACGATGAAATCGAGGTCGCAGCTCGCGGAGACCAGCACGCGCGCGTATCGGCGCTCGAGCGCGAGCGCCGCCGCCGCGAGCATCGGAGTGCCCCCCAGGTTCCTCGGATCGCATTCGGCCATGCGCGTGCGCATCTGGTTCGTCGCGATCGGCACGAGCGTCTTGCCGATCGCATCGGCCGCGATCTCGAGCTTCGCCCGGACGCGATCGAGCGACGCCGGCGTCGCCCCCACGAGGTCGAACGAACCGAGCACGAGCAGCAGGTCGTCGATGGGCGACGACCGCGCGCGCAGGGCGGTGCAGAAGGAATCCACGCCGCCCGAGAAGAACAACGCGGTGCGGCGCGCAGGGCGGCCGGGAGCCGGCGCGCCGGGTTCGGGCGGCGCGAAGCTCGGCGTCACGTCGGCTTCGATCGCCACCGGCACCCGGTGCGGATACCAGACGTGCCAGATCGCCATGAGGTCGTGCACGTTGTCGAGCAGCATTGCGTCGACCGGTCGGGCGATGACGAGCGGTTCACCGATCGACACGGCGACCGGCAACAGTCCCGCGAGCCACGGGTTCCCGGAGGTCGACAGATCGCCGGCGAATGCGTCGGGGACCTCGTACCAGCAGGTTTCCTCGGCGCGGCCGTCCCGCGGCCGGTCGTAGCGGACGACGCCGTTCAGCCGCACGTGGCCCGGCCGGTCCGGCGACCGGGCGATCTCGACGTGTTGCAGCTTCACGGTCCGGCGCCGGAGGATGTCAGGCGACGCGGGCGCGCCGGCGGGTCATTGCAGCCTGTGCTTCGTGACGCCGACGTCCTGCACGCGCGCCTCGATCCAGTGCGTGGCCGGTCCCACGAGCGGAAGCCTGCGCAGCCAGCGCACGAGCGGGCGGAACGGATCGTGCCGGCGCGCGCGCGCGAGCGCGTGCTCGATCGCCCTGGCGAGATCCTCCCGTCCGTGCTGGCGGCAGAATGCGCGCAGCTCGTCGTAATAGTGGCGGACGTGCGGATCGCCGATCGTCATGCGCCGGATTCGCTGCACGTCGAGCGATCCCGCGCGGAACGCCGCGGCACGCCCGAGGACGCCCATGGTCTCCAGGACGATCGCCGCGCGCAGGCACTTCTCGCAGTCCATGCAGTTGGTCTCGTCGCCGGTGAACAGGCACACCCGCAACGCCGCGAGGGCGACGTCCGATTGCGCGACGGCCACGGTCTTGTCGATGCGACGGACCGCGAACGCATCCTCGGTCACGCTCGTGCGGCTCGTCGACAGCAGCGCGTCGGTGAGCGGGTGCGTTCCCCATGCCTCCTTCCAGTCGAGATCGACGCTGGCCGGGATGAGCACGCGCCCGTAGCGCTGCTCGAGCGCGAGCGGGACCGAGCCCATCATCGAACCCTGCGAGATGAAGACGAGGTCGGTCTTGCGGAGCCGCGTGTGCAGCAGGTTCGTCGTCGCGGGGACCAGCGCCATGCCGAGCGCGTCGGCCGCGGCCTGCAGCTTCGCCTGCACGCGCTCGAAGGCCGCGCGCTTCGCGTGCATCAGGTCGAACGCCCCGTGGATGAGCATCAGGTCGTCGATCGGCGCGGCGCGCGGCGACAGCGCCGTGTAGAACGAGTCGACGCCGCCGGAGAACAGGCTCGCCGTGCGCCGGCGCCGGGTCGCGTCGGTGTCCGGGGCCGCGACGTCGGCCTCGATGGGTACCGGAGCGTGCCGCGGGCTCCACCAGTGCCACGTCGCCATCCGCTCGTGCGCATTGTCGAGCATCAGTGCGTCGACCGGCCGGCACAGGGCCAGCGGCTCGCCCAGCTCGACGGCGACCGGCAGCAGGCACGCGAGCCAGGGGTTGCCGGTCGTCGAGACCGATTCCGCGACCGAGGCCGGGAACTCGTACCAGTAATCCTCGGACGCGGGCCCTTCCCGCGCGCGGTCGTAGCGGACATGTCCGGTGAGCCGCACCGCGTCGGGGCGATCGGGCGAAGGCGAGATGTCGATGCTTTCGAGTCGCACGGCCGGAGTGTGCCACGGCGAACGGGAGGCCGCGGCCGGGTCCGGCGGCGCCGGGCGGATCGGGGCGAGCCGGTCCGTGCGACGGTCCCCGCGGCCTTCGCGGGGGCCGCGCCGTCCGGGCCCCGCCTTCTGACGCCCGCGCCGTCGTCTGTCACAATGGCGCCCTGAGCACGCCCTGCCGCCCAGGACCGGCGGCGCCCCCCCGACAGGAGAGCCATTGGCCAAGCCCAACTACGGATACCAGAAGCGACAGCGCGAACTGGCGAAGAAGCAGAAGAAGGAAGAGAAGCTCCGCGCGAAGGCGAACGCCCGCACCGGCGCCCCGAATGCCGACGAGGCCCCGCCGGCGGCCGACGACGCCGAGCCGCAGCAGCCGCCTTCGGCCTGACCGCGACGCACCCCGGCGGCCGCGTTGCGGCAGCGCCTCGCCGAATCCCCCGGGGTCCGCGACGGCTGGCCGGCCGGCCGCGCCGACCGCCGATCACGCCTCGATCGTCTCCCAGGCGCCGCTCCTCTCGGAGCGGAACAGCGCGTCGATCACCCGCATGTTCGCGATCGCGTCGTCGACGCCGAACGGCAGCGCGATCTCGCCGCGCACCGCGCGCGAGAACGCCTCGCCCTGCAGCTCGTACTGATCGCTCGCCGGCAGCGTCTCGGTGCGGATGCCGGTGCCTTCGAGCGACGAGCAGTCGTCGACCAGCAGGCGCGTCGCCGCGCCCTGCGGCGCGTTGACCGGAATCGGGATCTCGATGCGGCCCCTGGTGCCGCAGAGCTGGATGCGCTGGTGCGGCGCCGTCTGCGTCGACACGGTGAAGTCGAGCCGGCGCCCGTCGCCGAAGTCGACGAGCGCGCTCGTGAGGCGGTCGGTGCGAAAGGCCGGATCGCGGTCGATCAGCGCGATCCCGCGCCGCGGCTCTCCCCCGAAGAACCAGCGGCCCGCGACGATCGCGTAGCAGCCGATGTCGTAGAGACCGCCGCCGCCGATGTCCGCCCTGTTGCGCACGTTCGCCGGATCGACGTTGTGGTAGCCGAAGAACATCTGAACGGTGCGCAGCGTGCCGATCGCGCCCTCGCGCACCAGCTCGCGCGCGCGCAGCCACTGCGGATGGAAGCGCACCATGAACGCCTCGGCGATCAGCACGCGCTTCGACGCGTCGCGCAGCTGCGCCGCCTCGGCGGCGTCGATCGCGATCGGCTTCTCGCACAGCACGTGCTTGCCCGCCCGCGCCGCGGCGAGCGTCATCGGGACGTGCAGGTGATTCGGCAGCGGGTTGTAGACCGCCTCGATCTCGGGATCGGCGAGGAGCGCCTCGTACGACCCGTACGCCTTCGGGATGCCGAGCGCATCCGCCGCCGCGCGCGCGGTCGCCTCGTCGCGCGAGGCCATGGCGCGGATGTCGCACCACGCGCTCTTCTTCATGCCCGGAAGCACCCGGTTGAGACCGATCTTCGCGGTGCTGATCACGCCCCAGACGACCTTCTTCATCCGACCTCCCGGCGGCGGGCTCCGAGCCCGGCCCTCTCGGTCAAAGCGCGCCGATCGCGGCGAGCGCGCGTCGCACGTCCTCGATGCCCTCGGCCGACAGCGGAGCCTGCGGCGGCAGCGGTGCCCCCGCCGCGTAGCCCTGCAACGCGAGCCCGCCCTTGATGCACGCCGCGAGATTGTGTTTCGCGAAGGCCTGGTTGAGCGCCCACAGCGGGCGCTGCTTCTCCATCGCCGCGGCCCAGTCGCCGCGCCGGCACAGCTCGTAGAGCTCGACGCTCTGCCTCGGCGCGACGCACGCGGGGCCGGCCATCCAGCCGACGCCGCCGATCAGCATCACGCACGCCGGCACGTGCGACGACGCGGCGAACACCCGGATGCGGCCGCCGACGCGGTTCATGATCGACAGCAGGCGCCCGGTGTCGGTCGACGCGTCCTTGAGGTAGCGGATGTTCGGGACACGCGACAGCCGCTCGATGACCGGCAGGGTCAGGTCCGAGCGCTGGAAGTTCGGATTCGTGTAGATGACGACCGGAATCCCGACCGCGCCCGCGACCGCCTCGAAGTACGCATGCACGCCGTCGTCGGGGATCGGGAAGTACGCCTCGAGGATCGCGAGGATGCCGTCCGCGCCCATTCGCTCGGCCCCGCGGGCCTGGGCGACCGCGTCGGCGGTCGTCGTGGACGCGACGCCCGCGACCACCGGCACGCGGCCGCGCGCCGCCTCGATCGTCACCTCGATGACGCGCCGCCGCTGCGCCGGCGACAGGTATGCGAACTCGCCGGTCGAGCCCAGCGGCGCGAGGCCGTGGACGCCGGCGCCGATCAGGTCGTCGCAGAGCCGTGCGAGGACCGCGTCGTCCACCTCGCCGGACTCGCGAATCGGCGAGACCAGGTAGGGGAAGACGCCGTGAAACTCCCCGTCGCTCAATGCGCGGCTCCGGCCACACGCGCGGCGCGGACCGGCGCATCGTCCGGCAGCACGTCGAGCGAGGTCTGCAGCGCGCTCGCCGGCATGCGGTCCCTCCACGGCAGCTCGACCGGATACGGCTTCAGCAGGCAGTCGTCGGGCAGGACCTCGATCGGCGCGAAGTCGCGGTGCGCGATGTACTCGGGCCGCTTGAAGCGCCGGATGTGGTTGGACACCGCGCACAGCGACAGGTAGACGCTCACGCGGTCGAACGGCGAGAGATTCGACGTCGACGCGTGCACGAGGCACGAGTGGAACACGAGCATCGAGCCCGCCGGCCCCTTCGGCGCGACGATGCCGCCGTTCCGGCCGCCGGCGCGCTCGACCAGCTGCCGGATCAGGTCGTGGTCGAGCGTCCACAGCGGATAGCTCGTCGTCGTGACGTCGTGCTTCGCGTCGATCACGCCCTTCGCGTGGCTGCCGGGAATGAACATCAGCGGCCCGTTGAACTCGTTCACGTCGTCGAGGAAGATCGCGACGTTCATCGCGCGCTCGGACGGCATCAGGTCGTCGTTGCGCCAGGTGCCGTAGTCCTGGTGCCACTGCCAGACGTCGCCCTCGAACGCCATCTTGCCGTTGATCTTGAACTGGTGCATGTAGACGCGCTCGCCCAGCAGATCGATCACCGGCTCGACCATGCGCGGGTGGCGCGCGAGCCGGGCGTACGGCTCCGAGACCATGTGCGCGGCGAAGTTCGTGCGCACCGCGTCCGAGCCCTTCTCGCGCACGTTGTACACCTCGCGTCGCGCGTAGAGACCGGGCACCGCGTCTGCCAGCGCCGCGACCTCGCGCGGCGAGAACAGCGACGGGAAGAACAGGTAGCCGTCGCGACGAAAGGTCTCCCGCTGCGCTTCGGTCAGTCTCATGCATGCCTCCTCGTCCGACGGCCGGCAGGAATCGCCGAGGACATCGGGCCTGTCGGTGTCGCGACCTGCC
Source organism: Burkholderiales bacterium (assembly GCA_905339295.1). Classification (GTDB taxonomy): domain Bacteria; phylum Pseudomonadota; class Gammaproteobacteria; order Burkholderiales; family Casimicrobiaceae; genus VBCG01. The sequence continues at coordinate 17,383 of CAJPFI010000009.1, read as the reverse complement.
GGGTGCCCAGTGTACGATCGCGGCGACCCCGGTGGATAGCCGGCTCGCCCCGCCGAAACCCCGGGGACAGGGCATCGACCTGTCGTGCGCGAGGCGCCGTCTGCGTCGGTGCCCGCGGGCGATGCCGAAGCCGGGCGGCACGCCGCCGCGCGCGGGACGCACGCGATGCCGACGCGATGCGCCGCCTGCGCGACTCCGCCGCCACCTATCCCAGCGCCCCGCGCGCGCTCACCGGCCACACGTGCTCGACGCGCGCGCCGCGGCAGGCGACGACCCAGTCGTAGAGGTTGGCGGTCGGATCGCAGTGGCCGGGGATCAGCATCACGCGCTCGCCCAGCTCGGGCGCGCGCGCGCCCGCCGGCACCTCCAGCACGCCGTGCTCGTCGGAGGCCTTGCGGTAGGCGAGGTCGGCGCGGCCGTGCACGACCGGAAGGCCCGAATCGAACGAGAACGCCTTCAGGCCCGCGTCGCAGATCGCGCGTTCGCGCGTCGGCGTGCTCATCACGGCGGCGACCACGAACAGGCTGTGCTCGAAGCGGCGCTCGCCGGTGCCGGGCGTGTTGCGCGCGTAATCGGCGTCCATGAAGACGTAGGAGCCGGCCTGCAGCTCGTTCCAGACGCCGGACGCCATTTCGTGCTCCCAGGTCCCGGTGCCCGCGCCGGTCACGATCGGGCACGCGATGCCGGCGCGCGTGACCGCGTCGCGCGACGCGGCGGCGTGCGCGGCGGCAGACGCGATCGCGAGGCGGCGCTCGTCGGGTGAGCGCAGGTGCTGCGCGGCGCCGTGGTAGCAGTGCAACCCCGCGAAGCGCAGCGACCTCTCCTCCGCGACCCGCCGCGCGAGCGCGGCGGCGGCCTCGCCCGGCGTCACGCCGCAGCGACCCGCGCCGACGTCGACCTCGACGTAGGCGTCGACGACGACGCCGAAGTGTGTCGCGGCCTGGGCGAGCGGCGCCACCGCGCGCGCGTCGTCGACGAGCACGCCGATGCGCGCCCTGCGCGCGAGCGCCGCGAGGCGCAGCAGCTTCGAGGGCGCGACGATCTCGTTCGTGACCAGCACGTCGCCGATGCCCGCCTCGACGAACGCCGTCGCCTCGTCGACCTTCTGGCAGCACACGCCGACGGCGCCGCGCGCGACCTGCGCCAGCGCGATCGCGGGCGTCTTGTGCGACTTCGCGTGCGGGCGCAGGCGCAGTCCGCGCGACGCGACCTCGTGCGCCATTGCGCCGACGTTGCGCTCGAATGCGTCGAGGTCGAGGACCAGCGCCGGCGTCTCGACGGCGGCGACCGGATCGCCGGGGCTTGCGGGGGCGCGCTGCATGGTTGTCAGGCCTGCGTGTGGGGGACGCGGGCGCCTTTCGGAGCGAAGTTACCGCGGAGGCAGCGGGGGGCGAGCGTGACGATGCCGGCCACGACCTGGCCGCCGAGGTCCATTCGCTCCATGCGCCGCGCGTGGTCGTCCACCTTGCCACGGTGCACGCTGCCGAGCGCGAGCGGAAGCGCGGCGATCAACGTGGGGCGGACGAGCGGAGACGACCCCTGGACCATCGAGGACCCTTGCAGCGCGGACGGCGGATTGTCGCGCATCCGGCGCGCATCGAGCGCGCCCGGCGACGAAGGGGCGGGACGAGCGGCGTGGGCGGCCCGCGGCGTGCGCCCGGAAACGCGCGCGCAGGCACGGTGGCGCAGGTGCGCCTGCCCCCGCCCGCGGGTCCGTGCACCCGGAGCCCGTCAACGCGATCCGGGCAACTCGCCTGGCCGGTGCCGGTCGGTGTGGGGCCTGCCACACCCGGCGGGCGGCGTCGCGCCGGCGTCCCCGGCTGGCGTCGCGCCGCCACGGACCTGTGCAGGGTTTCTCCGGCGAGCGTGCTGTCCCGCCGCCTCGCTCGACAGGTCACGGCGAGATCGAACGCCATGCCGCGTTGCGCGGCCTCACCGTACCCCGGGGAACGGTCTCGGCCGCGCGCCTCGCCCGACGACCGATTTCATCCGTTCCTTCATCGTCGGAACCTGCGGAACAGCGCGCTAGCCCTGGGTGCGTGACGGCCCGGGCGGGCTCGCCGGAGCGCCGCCGGGCGGCGCTTCGGCCGGCGCGGCCTTGCCCGGCGTGGCGAGCTGGCCGTAGACCACACGCGCGACGGCGAGAAGCCGGGTTCGCTCGAGCGGTCCCGACAGCGCGTACGCGCAGTCGTCGTCGACCCAATGGAACACGCTGACGCCTTCCTCGTGCACGTAGCGGAACGCGGCCTCGCCGTTCTCCGACGGCTTCTCCTTCGTGAGGCGCCACTGGAGCGTCAGGCGCTGCTTGTCGGCGTTCTCGTACATGACGAGGCCGGTGGGCCGCTCGTTGCCCGCGACGAGCCGCCCGCCGACGAGCGCATAGCCGAGCGCATTCAGGTCCGGGACGTGCGCCTGCGTGCCCATGCGGCGCGTCAGCCAGCGCACGAGCCCGGCCTCCTCGTTCGCCCATACCTCGACCGGACGGCGCTGGTCGGCGGCGTAGAGCGTGTGCGTGAACGCGGCCTGCCGCGCGAACGAAGTCGGCGTGCCGGAGCGTTCGAGCATCGCGTCGCGCCCGAACCAGCCGAGCGCGACGCCGAGGAGGAGCGTCGCCGCCGCGGCGAGCGCCGGCCCGTGGCGCGCGAGCCGGCTTCCGCGCGCCGTTCCCGACGTCGCGGCGACCAGGCGCGGCGGAATCGCCTCGGCGAGCCACGGGTCGAACGCATCGCGAAGCGCGGCGTTCTGCTCGCGGATCGCGCCGACGCGTCCGGCGAGCGCGGAGTCGCGCGCGAGCGCCTGCTCGACCGCCTCGCGGCGCTCGCCCTCGAGCTGGCCGTCGGCGTAGGCCATCAGGTCGTCGTCGGTGATCGGCATCGCACTCATCGCGTCATCCGGGCTCTCGCGCGCTCACTTCACCCGCTTCAGCGCGGCGGGGCGCTCGTCGGCCATGCGACGGAGCTTCTCGCGCGCCCGGGAGAGGCGCGACATCACGGTGCCCACCGGCACGGACAGCATCGTCGCGATCTCCTCGTACTTCATCTCCTCGACCGCCGCGAGCAGCAGCGTCTCGCGCTGCTCGGCCGGCAGGCGGCCCACGCGCTGCAGCACCTCGACCAGCTCGACGCGCGTGAACTGCGCGGGCGGCACGGGCACCTGCCACGCGGCGCGGCCCGACTCGGTCTCGGCGTCGAGCGAAACGTGCGATGCCTCGCGCATCGAGCTCGCGCGCTGGTTCACGAACACGTTGTGCATGATCGTGAACATCCAGGCGCGCAGGTCTGTTCCCGGCCGCCACAGCGCGCGCTTCTCCCACGCCCGGGCGAGCGTTTCCTGCACGAGGTCGTCGGCGCGGGCCGCGTCGCCGCAGAGCACGCGCGCGTAGCGCCGCAGCCGCGGGATCGCGGCGAGCATCTCGGGCTGCGGCAGCGGCGCGTCGATCACGTACAAGATGGCGCGGGCCAGGGGGAGTGTGGAATCGGCCCGCGCCGCTCGTGGCGACAGGCGCCACGAGCACAAACCCGGACTCAGGGGCGCGCGATCCTCCACGCGTTGGCGACGCCGTCCCCCGTGCGGTCGCCCGGCTTCGCGTCCTTGATCCACGTGTAGAGCGGCTTGCCGTGGTAGGCCCACTGCTTGCTGCCGTCGTCGCGCGTGATCACCTGCCATGCCGCGCTCGCCATGCCGTCGCCCGTCACGCGAAGCGGCGGCCAGTTGACGGCGCACGGCCCGTTGCAGGCGGACTTGCCGCTGCCGCCCACGTCGCGGTCGAACGTATAGAGCGTCATGCCCGCGCCGTTGACGAGCACGCCGTCGGCCACGTTCGCGGGGTCGGGCGGGCTCATCGTGGCGCACGCGGCGAGCGTTGCAGCGACGGTCGCGGCGAGTAGCATGCGGATCAGGCGGCTTTTCATTGGAGGCTCCCCTCGTGTGGTGTGCGGCACCGCCACGAACAGGCGCGGCTCCCGGGTTATTCCGCGGTGTCCCGGACCGGCGGACCGGCGGCGGGCGGCGGACTGCGCTGCCCGGCCGACACGTGGCCGCCGTCCTCGGAGGCGTGGGACTGGTCGGGATCCTCGCCGCGGTATCGGCAGCATACGCGCAAGGCCCTCGCGTCGTCGACGTGCCGACGCGGCCCGGCGTCACGCAGCGCTTCCTCTACGTGCCGGCGGACGCGCCGGTGGCGTCCGCCATCCTGTTCGCCGGAGGTCACGGAGGGCTCGCGTTCGACGCGTCGGGCAAGCCCGGCTGGGGCGCGGGCAACTTCCTCGTGCGCACGCGGACGATGTTCGCCGAGCGCGGCGTGTCGGTCGCCGTCATCGATGCCCCGTCGGACCGGCAGGCGCCGCCCTGGCTCGGCGGATTCCGGCAGACGAGGGAGCACGCGGCGGACGTGACCGCGGTCGTCGCGTGGCTGCGCGCCGACGCGAAGGCGCCCGTGTGGCTGATCGGAACGAGCCGCGGGACGCAGTCGGCAGCGGCACTCGCGCTCGCGTCGACCGGCGCCGACGGGCTCGTGCTCACGTCGACGATCGTCGTCGACCCGCGCGGGCGCCCGGTGTCCGCGATGCCGGTCGAGGGGATCGCGATTGCGACGCTCGTCGTGCACCACAAGGACGACGGATGCGTCGCGACGCCCTGGGCGCAGGTTCCCGCGCTGGTGGCGCGGCTCACCGGCGCACCGCGCAAGGCGTTCGTCACGTTCGAAGGCGGCATCGATGCGGGCGATCCGTGCGAGGCCGCCGGACACCACGGATACGCGGGCATCGAGCCGCGCGTCGTCGACTCGATCGTCGCGTTCGTCGTCGGCCGCTGACCCGGATCGCGGGGCGCCGGGCGATGCCGGGGCCGCGAGCCGACGCTCAGACGAGGAAGAGCGTCGCGAGCCCGAGGAAGATGAAGAATCCGCCCGAATCGGTAACGGCCGTGATCAGCACCGACGAGCCGACGGCCGGGTCGCGCCCGAAGCGGAGCATCGTCATCGGGATCACCACGCCCATCAGCGCGGCGAGCAGCAGGTTCAGCGTCATCGCGAGCACCATCACGAGGCCGAGCATCACGTTCTTGTAGAGCATCATCGCGACGAGCCCCATCACCCCGCCCCAGACGAGGCCGTTCAGCAGCGCGACCTGCAGCTCCTTGCGGATCAGCTTGGCGGCATGGTCCTTCGTCACCTGGCCGAGCGCGACCGCGCGCACGATCATCGTGGTCGTCTGGTTGCCCGAGTTGCCTCCGATCCCCGCGACGATCGGCATGAGCGCCGCCAGCGCGACCAGCCTCGCGATCGACCCCTCGAACACGCCGATCACGCGGGAGGCGAAGAACGCGGTCATCAGGTTGACGGCCAGCCACGTCCAGCGGTTCTGGAACGACTTCCACACCGACGCGAAGACGTCCTCCTCCTCGCGCAGGCCGGCCTGCGCCAGCACCTCCTCCTCGCCGCGCTGGCGAACGAAGTCGAGGATCTCGTCGACGGTCACGCGCCCGACGAGCCGGTCGTTCGTGTCGACGACCGGTGCCGAGACGAGGTCGTAGCGCTCGAACGCGCGTGCCGCGGCGTCGGCGTTCTCGTGCTGCAGCAGCTTCACCCTCGACGGGACCATCACCTCCGCGACCGACTTCCCCGGGTCGGCGACGATGAGCTTCGCGAACGGCACCGCGCCGAGCAGCTTCTCGTGGCGGTCGACGACGAACACCTGGTCGGTCTGGGACGGCAGCTCGTCGAAGCGGCGCAGGTAGCGCAGCACGACCTCGAGCGTGACGTCGGGGCGCACCTGGATGTCCTCGAAGTCCATCAGCGCGCCGACCATGTCCTCCTCGAACGACATTGCCGCGCGCAACTGCTCCCGTTCGTCGATCGGCAGGCTGCGGAAGACGTCGTCCATGACCTCCTGCGGGAGGTCCTCGGCGATCGCGGCGAGCTCGTCGGCTTCCAGCGTCTCGGCCGCGGCGACCAGCTCGTCGGTGTCCATCGACGAGATCAGCGACTCGCGGACCGCGTCGCTGACCTCGACCAGGATCTCGCCGTCGCGCTCCGCGGACTTGACCAGGTCCCAGACGTACAGCCGCTCGTCGAGCGGCAGCGCCTCGAGGATGTAGGCGATGTCGGCCGGATGGAGCCGGTCGAGCTTGTGCTGGAGCGCCGCGCGGTTCTGCCGCGTGACGAGACTCTCGACCAGTTCGGCGCGCCGCGTGTCGGTCGCGTGCACGGCCTGCTCGTGGGCCAGCCCCTCGACGAGGCGGTTCCTGCGGATCAGCGCGGTGACTTCGGCCAGCGCGTCCTCGACGCGCACGCGCGCGTCGCCGCCTTCGGCCGGGGTCTTGTCGGCGATCTCGGACATGGCGGCGTGGGGGACAAGGGTCGAGGAACCGGCGTCGGGAGCGCCGGGATTCTACGCGGCGGACGTCGGCAAGGCGAGAAAGGACGGACGTCACGCTCGAGGTCGTGGGTCGGGCTTCAGCCCGACAGCGCTCGCTGCAGCAACAGCCGTCGGCCTGAAGGCCGACCCACAGAGGCCGACCCACAGGGGCCGACCCACAGCATGCGGCCCGCCGCCGTGGGGCGGGCTTCAGCCCGACAGCGCTCGCTGCAGCAACAGCCGTCGGCCTGAAGGCCGGCCCACAGGGGCCGACCCACAGCATGCGGCCCGCCGTCGTGGGTCGGGCTTCAGCCCGACGGTTTCGCCACAAGGAAGGAAACGCGCCCGGCACGGCCCCGGTCCGCAAGTTCAAGGAATCTCGGCCGACGGCATGCGCGCGAGGATCGTGGAGACGCGGCCGTCGAGGTACTCGGAACCGGGATTTCGCTCGAACCGGCGAGGCGACGGGATCATCGCGGCCAGCCGCGCCGACGCGTCGGCCGACAACTGCGCGGCGGACGCCTTGTAGTAGTGGCGCGCCGCCGCCTCGGCGCCGAACACGCCGCTGCCCCATTCGATGACATTGAGATAGATCTCGAGGATGCGCCGCTTCGGGAGCATCGCCTCCATCATCGCGGAGATGATCGCCTCCTGCCCCTTGCGCACGTAGCTCTTCGAGGGCGACAGGAAGAGGTTCTTCGCGAGCTGCTGCGTGATCGTCGAGCCTCCGGCGACGACGCGGCCTTTCTTCACGTTCTTCTCCTGCGCCTTCGCGATCCCCTCCCAGTCGAAGCCGTCGTGCTCGAGGAACTTCGCGTCCTCGGCGGCGATCACCGCGCGCTTGAGGTGGCCCGAGATGCGCTCGTACGGCACCCACTCGTAGCGAAGCGTGGCCTTCGGGTTCTTCTCGCGCAACTCGGCCAGGCGCTGCGCCATGAACGCGGTCTCGCGCGGCGGCTGCCACCGGTACCAGAGGATGTGCGCGGCGAACCACGCCTGCACGAATACGAACGCGGCGGCGACGGCGACGAGCGCGCGCAGCACCCAGCGGCCCGGCGAGGCGCGCATCATCGCCCCGCTCAGGTTCCCGGCCGCAGCAGCGCGAACACGGGTCTGGTGCCCGGGCGCACGCCGCGCCAGAGCGCGAAACTCTCGGCCGCCTGCTCGATCAGCATGCCCATGCCGTCGGACGCGCGCGCGGCGCCGTGCCCGAGCGCCCAGCGCATGAACGCCGTCGGCACGTCCGAGTAGATGAGGTCGTAGGCGAACGCGCCGGGCGCGAAGATCGCGGCATCGAACGGAAACCGGTCGACCGCGGCGCCTCCCATGCCGAGCGCGGTCGCGTTGATCACGATGGCGTGGCGTCGCCCGCCGAACGCGTCGGGCGCGACCGCCTCGACTCTCCCGTAGCGCGAGAACGTCGCGGCGACGGCGTCCGCCTTCGCCATCGTGCGGTTGCTGACGGCGATCGACGCCGCGCCCGCGTCGAGCAATGGCTTCACGATTCCGCGCACCGCGCCGCCGGCGCCGAGGATCGCGATCGCCCGGCCGCGCGGGTCGACGCCGAGGTTGGACACGAGGTCGCGCACCAGTCCCACCCCGTCGGTATTGTCGGCGTGCCAGGCGTCGCCAACGCGCTTCAGCGTGTTGACGGCGCCCGCGAGCGTCGCGCGCTCGGTCGCCGCGGCGGCGACGTCGAACGCCTCGAGCTTGAACGGGATCGTCACGTTGAGACCCTTGCCGCCCTCGGCCGCGAACCGCTCGACGGTCGCGCGGAACCCGTCCAGCGGCGCGAGCAGCCGCTCGTAGCTCATGTCCTGCCCGGTCGCCTCGGCGAATGCAGCCTGGATGATCGGGGACTTCGAGTGTGCGATCGGATTGCCGATCACCGCGTACTTGTCAGGCATCAGGCATCAGGGATCAGGGATCAGGTAACGGAGGTCAGGGATCAGAGGCCGCGGCGCATCCCGTGGCGGCGCATCGAGCGCCGCTGAAGGGTAGCGCTGCAGAACGGGTGTCCGCGCCGTCGAGCAGCGCATTATCCCGCAGCCCGTGCTCATGCGGATCTGAAGTCCCACGGTGCCCGGACCGCGCAGCGGCGCTCGACGTGCCGCCACGGGAAACGCGACGCCTCTGTTACCTGACCTCTGATCCCTGAACTCAGACTACTGGCTGACTAGCTCGTCAGCCCGGGTGAACGACCACGTCCGCGTGATGTGCAGGATGTCGGTGTCGCGCCGCACTTCGGGCGGGAACGACGCGTACGGCGCGGCCATGTCGACGATCTTCATGGCGGCGGCGTCGAGCACGCGGTGGCCGGACGAGCGGTTGACCTCGATGTTCTCGATGCTGCCGTCGGCGCGGATCGACACGGTGATGACGAGGCTGCCGTAGAGCTTCCGCTGACGCGCCGCCTCGGGATAGTTCAGGTTGCCGATGCGCTCGACCTTGAGGCGCCAGTCCTCGACGTAGCGCGCGAAGCGGTACTCCTCGGCGCGGGCGCCCACGAAGCGCCGCTTGGGCCGCTTCTGGTAGACGTCCATGTCCTTCGCGATCTGCGCCTCGAGCCGCATCGCCTCCATCGTCCGCTGCATCAGCTCGTTCGCGGTGGGCGAGTCGGTGCGCTCGGCGTGGTCGGTCGGCATCGGCTGCACGGGCAGCGCCGGCACGGCCCTCAACTGCGTGAACAGCTCGTGCGTCTGGCGCTCGAGCGTCTGCACGCGCTCGGTCGCGAGCGCGATGTCCTCGCGCGGCGTGTCCTTCGCCAATGGCGGCAGCGGCGTCTTCGCGCGCCGGTTCGCATCGGTGTTGCCGCCGCCGTCGAGGTTGGCCTGCGCGAGGATGTCGGCCTTCTGCGGCCTGTCCTTCGTCTTCGCGTTGACGAGCGCCACCTCGAGCGGCGGGCCGCGGTCGAACAGGCGCTTCAGGTCGGGCGGCGCGAAGTGGATGGACAGCACGACCGCGTGGAACACGATCGACAACCCGGCCGCCCACGCGATCAGCGCTCCATAGGCGGCAGGCGCGAGTGCCTCGGGCGGGATGCGCGCGGGCGGTAGCGCGCCGGCCGGGTGCAGGCGCGCGCGCGGTGTCGCAGGCTTCGCCTCGGCGATGGCCGCGGGCAGGGTCTCGACCGCTGCCAAAGGACGCACGACGGCACGTGCGGAGCGCACGCCGGACGCGGCCGACCGCGCGTTCGCGGCGCCGGTCGCGACGCCGACTGCCCCCGGTGCGCCGCGCGTGCGCGGTGCGGGGGGCGCGGACGCGGGCAGTGCCGCTTTCGCCGGGGCGGCGCGCCGCGCACCCGCCGGGGCAACGGTTCCCGGCGCCCCGGCGGGCGCGGCGCGCGGACCGTCCGGCGCGACGGCGCGGGGCCGGGAGGGCGCGGCGGCGGGACTCGCGGGTTCACCGACTCTCGGCGCCCGTCTGCGCGGCCTCGGCGCCGCGCCCGCCTCTCCGGACGTGGCGTCGGCGTCGGAAGGCGGCGGGACCGGAGTGAGCTTGCGGGGCACCGTGTCGTTGGCGGGATCGACGGGATCCCATTGTAGGCACAGAGGCGGCTACGCAGCAGCTTCCGTGCCCGCAGGCGCGCGATCGGCGGGCCCGGCGTAGCGCGCTTCCAACGTCGCCTCGAGCAGGTCGACGCGCAGGACCTGCACCCGGACCGCCGTTCCCTGCGCGAGCGGCGGCAGGTCGGCGAGCCGTACGCGCAGCGGGACGGCGTCAAGCCGGACGACGCCGTCGCGGTCGACCGTGCCCGCGGCCTCGGTCACGCCCTCCTGCAGCAACCAGCGCAGGCACCAGTAGTGCTCCATACGCTCCTGGAACTCGGCGTAGTGCGAGTAGGTCGCCTCGAAGTCGGTCATCGCGGCGACGAGCTCGGCGTCGTTCGCGCCGTGCGCGGGACGCTCGCCCGCGACGACGGCGAGGACCTGGCGCTGATTGACGAGGTCGGCGTAGCGCCGCAGCGGCGAGCTCGACCACAGGTAGTGCGAGAGCCCGAGCCCCTGGTGCTCGCCCGGACGCGTGCTCATCTTCACCTTGCCGCCGGACTGGACGCGATAGAGGCCCGCCGCGCCCGCCTTCGCGAGCAGCTGCCCCCAGGTCGCGTTCACGTGGATCATCAGCTCGGAGACGAGCTTGTCGAGTGGCGAGCCGCGCGGCCGCGGCACGATCCTCACGCGGCCGGACTCCGACAGCGTCGTCGTCGCGCTCCAGTCGACGTCGAAGCTGAAGTCGACGCGCGCGATGTCCGCCTTGCCGCGATCGGCGGCAAACCGCTGCGCGAGCCTCCACAGCACGCGCATCTCGGCGGTCCACGGCGGATCGCCGGGCGACGGCAGCGGGTTCGCGAACGCCTCGTCCATCTCGCCGAGGGCGAGGTTCGCGGCAATGCGCACCCGCTCCGCCACCGTCGTGTGCGCGACCGGCGCGCCGTCGGCGTCGAGCTCGACGTAGAGCGACAGCACGGGCCGGGGCTCGCCCGCCGCGAGCGAGAACGCGGCCACGACGTCGTCGGGCAGCATCGTGATCTTGCGTCCCGGCATGTAGACGGTCGACAACCGCGCGCGCGCCACCGCGTCGTGCGCGCCGCCGCGGACGATCGCCAGTCCCGGCGCGGCAATGTGGATGCCGACCGACGTGCGTCCGCCCGGAAGCTCGCGCACCGAGAACGCGTCGTCGATCTCGACCGTCGTCGCGTCGTCGATCGAGAACGCGCGAACGCCCTCGGCGACCGGCAGGCCGGCGGGCGCCGGCAGCGGAGGGAGGTCGGGGAACGCGGTGCCGCGAGGAAACGCCTGCGCGAGGAACGCGTCGAAGTGGTAGTCGTGCGTCGACGGGATCGCTCCGCAGGCGGCCAGCATCGCGACCGGGTGCATCCGCTCCGCTTCGCACGCGGCGGCGAGCGCCTTCCACTCGAGCGCGTTCTTGTCGGGACGGTAGAGCAGCATCGCGCGCTTCGCGGCGAGCTCCGGCGGAAACTCGCGGCGCGCGAGCGCCGCCGCCCACACGGCGATCTGCGCGGCCTCGCGCTTCCGGCGTTCGACCGACGCGAGCGCGGCGGCGAGCGCGGCGGCAGGCGCCCTGCGGTAGCGTCCCTTGCCGCGCTTGTAGAAATACATCGGCGACGCGTGCAGCGCCTGGGCCACCGCCACCTGCTCGGGAGCGCTCGCCTGCGCGCCGAAGTACTCGCGCGCGAGTGCCTCGAAGCCGAAATCGTCGTCGCCGGATACATCCCACAGGAACTGCGGATCGAGGTCCGCCGCGATCGCGCGCGCCCGGACGAGCGCCTCGCCCGGCCCCGGCGAATCGAAGCGCAACAGCACGTTGGCCGCCTTGACCTTGAGGCGCCGCCCGGTCGAGACCTCGACCTGCAGCGACGCCTGCTGGTCGGCGAGCACGGCGCCGGCCTTGAGCTGGCCGTCGTCCTCGAACAGCACGTTCATGGGCGGGGTTCGGGTGTCGGGGTCGGGACGAGGGGATCGGCACGGCGTCCGACTCGACCGTCGCGAGCCGTCCGTCGGGGCGTCCGCGGTGCGCGATTATAGCGGCCGGACACCGTCGACCCGGCTGCCGGTTTGCGATCGGGCCGCGCGTGCGGCATAGTCGGCGGCTCCCACGAATCCGGAGCATGCGCATGAACTACCGACGGCTGGGTCGCAGCGGCCTGCAGGTCTCGACCCTCACGCTGGGCACGATGACGTTCGGCGACACCACCGACGAGGCGCGCTCGCGCGAGATCGTCGCGCACGCGCGCGACGCGGGCGTCAACTTCGTCGACACCGCGGACGTGTACTCGCTGGGCGAGTCGGAGCGCATCACCGGCCAGGCGATCCGCGCCGACCGCGACCGCTGGGTCGTCGCGACGAAGGTCGGGAACCGGATGGTCGAGGGCGAGCGCAACAACGGCGGGCTCACCCGCTCGTGGATCCTGCGCGCCTGCGACGCGAGCCTCGGGCGGCTCGGCACCGACCGCATCGACGTCTACTACCTGCATCGCGACGACGCGACCACGCCGATCGACGAGACGGTCGGCGCGATCGGCGACCTGATCCGGGCCGGGAAGGTCCGCTACTTCGGCGTCTCGAACTACCGGGGCTGGCGCATCGCCGAGGTGATGCGCGCGTGCGAGCGGCAGAACGTACCGCAGCCGGTCGTCTGCCAGCCCTACTACAACCTGCTGAACCGCATGCCGGAGGTCGAGATCCTCCCCGCGTGCGACCACTACGGGATCGGCGTCGCGCCCTACTCGCCGATCGCGCGCGGCGTGCTGACCGGCAAGTACGCGCCGGGCGGCGTCGCACCCGAGGACTCGCGCGGGGCGCGCAAGGACGCGCGGCTCCTGCAGACGGAGTTCCGCGAGGAGTCGTTCGCGATCGCGCAGACGCTCAAGGCGCACGCCGAGGCGACCGGGCGCACGGCGACGCAGTTCGCGCTCGCGTGGATGTGGGCCAACCCGATCGTCACGACGGTCATCGCGGGTCCGCGCACGCTGGAGCAGTGGAAGGACTACGCGGGCGCGGTCGGCACCGCGTGGTCGGCCGACGACGAGGCGCTGGTCGACTCGCTCGTGAAGCCCGGCCATCCGTCGACGCCGGGCTACACGGATCCGCAATACCCGTTCTACGGGCGCGCGCGGTTCGCGGCAAGGTAAAATCGCCGGGGTGCCGCTTCGAGGCACGACAAGGACGCGCTTGCCGGGCGTGACGCCCGGCAGGATCGCGGGATGTCCTGCAGAACAGCGCCCTCCGGCCCTCGATCGTGCCGGGGCCGCGGGACGCGAGCAGCCTGCCGCAGGGGGACCATGGGCGACGACCACCGCGACTTCCGCTACACGTTCGGCATCGAGGAGGAGTTCTTCCTCGCGCATCCGAAATCGCGCATGCTGGCGACGAGCGTGCCGCGGTCGTTCATGCACGCGTGCCGCCGGCGTTTCGGCAACGCGGTCGCCCCCGAGCTCCTGCACTCGCAGATCGAGCTCGTCTCGCCGGTGTTCGAGCGCTGCGACGACGCGTACGACGAGATGATGCGGCTGCGGCGCGGCATCGCCGACATCGCGGTCGACAAGAACCTGCGCCTGATGGCATCCGGCACGCACCCGATCGCCGCCTGGGGCGAGCAGTCCGAGACGCCGAAGAACCGCTACCGCGGGATCATGGAGGACTTCCAGATCGTCGCGCGGCGCAACGTGCTGTGCGGCCTGCACGTGCACGTCGCGGTGCCCGGGAGCGTCGACCGCGTCGCGCTGATGAACCGCCTGATGCCGTGGTTGCCGGCGCTGCTCGCGCTGTCCACCTCGTCGCCGTTCTGGAACCGCGCGGCGACAGGCCTGCTGTCGTACCGCCAGGCCGCGTACGACGAGTGGCCGCGCACCGGCATCCCCGATCACTTCGAGAGCGAGGCCGAGTACGAGCGCTTCGTCCAGCTGCTGGTCGCCGGCGGCGCCGCGCGCGACTCGAGCTACCTGTGGTGGGCGATCCGCCCGGCGGCGCGCTACCCGACGCTCGAGCTGCGCATCTGCGACGCGTGCACGCGGCTCGCCGACTCGGTCGCGATCGCTTCGCTCTACCGCTGCCTCGTGCGGATGCTCGTGCGCCGGCCCGATGCCGCGCCGGCGTGGACGCCGTTCACGCGACGCCTGATCGACGAGAACCGCTGGCGCGCGAAGCGCTTCGGGCTCGACGCGGAGCTCATCGCACTCGACGGCGGCACGCCGGTCGCGTGCCGCGAGACCCTTTCGCAACTGCTCGCGGACGTCGCGGAAGACGCGGAGGCGCTCGACTGCACCCGGCGGCTCGACCGCGTGCGCGCGCTCATGGCCGAGGGCACCAGCGCGCACATGCAGCTCGCGATCTACCGCGGCCGCCGCAGCCGCGGCGACACGCCGTACGAGGCGCTGCGGTTCGTCGTCGACTGGCTCGTCGCCGCCACGGTGACCGAGCCTGCCGAGAAGGTGCCCGAGGCCGCGGCGGGGGCCGTGCTTCCCCAGTCCGAGTCGACGCCGACCGCGTGACCCGGCCCGGTCGAAGCCGGACCCACAGGACCGGCGGCGCGACCGTCCATCGATTGTGGGTCGGGCTTCAGCCCGACGCGCAAGCGCCCATCGATGTGGGTCGGGCTTCAGCCCGACACGCCAGCGGCAAAGATGTCCGGCTGAAGCCGGACCCACAGGACCGGCAGCGCGATCGCCCATCGATGTGGGTCGGGCTTCAGCCCGACACGCAAGCGGTGAGGGCGTCCGGCTGAAGCCGGACCCACAAGACCGACGGCCACTCGCCGCGCATCACATCTTCGCCGCACCGCGCCGGCCGATCCATCGGTACCCGGGCAGCGGCGCGACGACCTTCGCGACCGTCTCGGACGCCACGAGCGCAAGGAATGCGCGGATGCGCGGATCGGTGAGTTCGGCGCGCCGGCACGCGAACGCATAGCGCTCATCGACGACCGGGACGAACGCGAGCCCAAGCTGCGTGGCGGCGGCCTGGATGCCGAACCCCGCGTCCGCCTCGCCGGCGGCGACGGTCGCCGCGACCGCCGCGTGCGTGAACTCCTCGTGCGTCCAGCCGACAATGGCGCCGGGCACGACGTGCTCGCGGGCGAGCCATCGCTCGAGCGCGAGGCGCGTGCCCGATCCGGGCTGCCGGTTGACGAATCGCAGCCGGCGCGACGCGATGTCGGCGATCGACCGCACGCGCCCGGGGTTGCCGCGCGGCAGGATCAGCCCTTGCGTGCGCACGACGAACGGGATCACGGCATCGCGCGCGACGTCCAGGCGGCCGAGCAAGGGGTCCGGAAGTCCGATATCGGAGTCCGACCCCGGTTCGGCTACGTGGAACCCGGCGACGTCGGCGCGCCCGGCGAGATAGCGGTCGATCGCCTCGGCGCTGCCGTGGAATGCGATCGCGATGCCATGCCGCCGCGCCCACGCGTCGCGCAACTGGGCGAGGACGAGATCGTGGCTTGCCGCGATGCGCAGCGGCGCGTGCTCCCGCGCCGCGCTCGCGCGGCCGAGCGCCACGTCCACCGAACTGCGCCCGCCCTCGAGCAGGCGCTCGGCCTCCACCCGCGCGGCGAGGAGCCGCCGGCCGAGCCTCGCGGGCCTTGCCCCCACCCCGCGCTCGAGCAGCAGGAGACGCTGCCCGAGCGCGCGCTCGGCGCCGTCGACGAGCGCCCACGCGGTGCGGTACGGCAAGCCGGCCGCGCGCGCCGCGGACGCGAGCGACCCGTGCCGCGCCGCGAGCGCCACCAGCTCGACGACCCGCGCGTCGAGCCAGGCCCCGCCGCGGCCGGGTAGCCGCCATCCCACCGTCGCGCGCAGGCGCCGCATATAGGCAGATTGTTGCATATAACGCGCGGCGCCGCCGCGTCGCCTACACTCGCCGACCCGCCCCCGCCGTTTCCCGCGCCGACGTGAACACGCTCTCGCTCGCCTTCTCCGAGGCCCTGTCGATGGTCCTCCGCCTCGACCCGGTCCTGGGCGGCATCGTCATGCTCTCGCTCCAGGTGAGCCTCTCGTCGGTCGTGCTCGCCAGCGCGCTCGCGCTGCCGATCGGCGCGGCGCTCGCGGTCGCCAGGTTCCCGGGCCAGCACGCCGTCGTCACGATGCTCAACGCGCTGCTCGGCCTGCCTGCGGTCGTCGTCGGCCTCGCCGTGTACCTGCTCCTTTCGCGCGCCGGCCCGCTCGGCGCCCTCGGGTTGCTCTTCACGCCGCCGGCGATGGTGATCGCGCAGGCGGTTCTGGTCTTCCCGCTGCTCGCCGCGCTCACGCGGCAGGTCGTCGCCGACGCGTGGGGAGAGTCGCGCGAGCAACTCGTCTCGCTCGGGGCGGGCACGTGGACCTCGGCGCTTGCGCTGCTGGTCGACGTCCGCTACACGCTGGTCACGATCGTGCTCGCCGGCTTCGGCCGCGCGGTCTCCGAGGTCGGCGCGGTGATGATCGTCGGCGGCAACGTCGACGGGGTCACGCGCGTAATGACCACCGCGATAGCGCTGGAGACCTCCAAGGGCGACCTGCCGCTCGCGCTCGGGCTCGGCATCGTCCTGCTCACGATCGTCCTCGCGCTGAACATCGCCGCTTCGCTGATCAAGGAAGCCGCGCAGCGCCGCCATGGCTGACCGGGCGCCTCTGCTGCCGCTCGTCCTCGACGACGTGTCGTTCGTCGCTCGCGGGCGGGCGATCCTCGACGGCCTCTCGCTCGAGCTCGCCGCAGGGCCGCGCACGATCGTCCTGGGGCACAACGGCGCCGGCAAGAGCGTGCTGCTGCGCGTGATGCACGGGCTGATCGCGCCCACGTCGGGCAACGTGCGCTGGTCCGCGAGCGAGGTGCCCGGCGAACCGCGGCGACAGGCGATGGTGTTCCAGCGGCCGGTCGTGTTCCGGCGCAGCGCGATCGGCAACCTGCGCTTCGCGCTCGCGATCGCCGGCGTGCCGCGCGCGGAGCGCGACGGGCTCGCGCGTGACGCCCTCGCGCGCGTCGGCCTCGACGCGATCGCGCACCAGCCTGCGCGCGTGCTGTCGGGCGGCGAGCAGCAGCGCCTCGCACTGGCCCGCGCATGGATGCTCTCGCCTGAGGTGCTGTTCCTCGACGAGCCGACCACCAATCTCGACCCGGGCGCCTCGCTCGAGATCGAGCGTGTCGTGCAGGCGATCCACGACGCCGGCACGAAGATCGTGATGGTGACGCACGACCTCGGGCAGGCGCGTCGACTCGCCGACGAGATACTCTTTCTCCACGGTGGCCGCCTCTGTGAACGCAGCGCGGCCGCCGCTTTCTTTCACCACCCCGCGACGGCCGAGGCCGCCGCCTACCTCGAAGGAGAACTGCCATGGCGCTCGACCGCCGCCGCCTGATCGGAAGCTTGCTCGCCGCCGCGTGCGCGGCCGTCCTCGCGATGCCCGCATCCGCGCAGCAGAAGTCGATCGTCGTCGCCTCGACGACGTCGACCGAGCAGTCCGGCCTCTTCGGCCACATCCTGCCGATGTTCACGGGCAAGACCGGCATCCAGGTCAGGGTCGTCGCGCTCGGCAC
>CAJPFI010000008.1 GCA_905339295.1 Burkholderiales bacterium | reverse complement strand
GCCGCGTCGGCGAGGGGCCCCGGCGCTTGCGCCGGGGATCGACGACGCGCGCCTGCGATCGCCGCAAGCGGCCGACACTGGACGTGTCGCGTCGCGCCGACCGCGCAAGGAGGCCGCGGCGTCGCCGCGTCGGCGAGGGGCGAGCTTCCTGCCTCCCGTTACCTGCCCCTGCCCACGGCCTTCAGGTGCGCCCGTCGGCGTCCTTCGAGTGCAGCTGGATCACGCGCCGCGACGTCGCGCGCGGCGACTGCGGCCAGTCCGGTTGCAGCGTGAGGTGGCGGATGGCGAAGCGCTCGCGCATCCTCCGCTGCGCCTCGGCGAGCACCCGGGGCCACGCCTCGCCCGACTCGACGCCCATGTGCGCGGACAGCGCGACCTCGTCCGCGCCCATCGACCAGACGTGCAGGTCGTGCACGTCGCGGACGCCGGGAATCGCGGCGAGAGCCTGCCCGATCGCCGCGTAGTCGAGGTGGGCCGGCACGCGCTCCATGAGCACGTCCGAGGTCTGGCGCAGTAGCCGCCAGGTCGAGCGCAGGATCAGCGCCGCGACGACCATCGACAGGATCGGGTCGATGGGCATCCAGCCGGTGAGGACGATCACCAAACCCGCGACGATCGCGGCCACCGAGCCGAGCAGATCGCCCATCACGTGAATGAGCGCCGCGCGCGCGTTGACCGACCCCCTCGCCCCGGACAGGCGCCACGCGACGAACGCGTTGATCGCGAGGCCCACCAGCGCGACGCCCACGACCGTGCCGCCCAGGACCGGCGACGGGGCGATCAGCCGGCGAACGGCCTCGACGACGATCGTCGCGACGATCGCGAGCATCGCGATCGCATTGACGAACGCGGCGAGCACCTCGGCGCGGCCATGGCCGTACGACGAGCGCGACGTCGGCGGGCGGCTCGCGTACGCGTGCGCGAGCAGCGCGAGGCCGAGCGACGCCGAATCGGTGAGCATGTGCCCGGCGTCGGACAGGAGCGCGAGCGAGCCGGCGTACCAGCCGGCGATCGCCTCGACCGCCGAATAGCCGGCGGTGAGCACAAGCGAGACGACGAGCGCGCCGCGCGCGCCGGCGTGCGCGTCGCCCGGGACATGGTCGTGATCGGGCGCATGGCCGGGCGCCAGGCCGCGCCTTCTGGGCACCGGGGAGTGGTCGTGGGCCATGGACGGGATCGCCTCGCGACGATTGTCCGCGATCGGGCGCGCTACCGCCATCCTCGCTTCTGACGCGACCGGTGCGCGAGGGCACGCGACACCGGCAGCTGCCCGGGCCGCGGGCGCAGCACGACCGGCACGCGCCCGGCAAGGTCGCGCGAGATCGAGGCGACGTGCGCGAGGTTGACGATCGTCCCCGGAGGGACCTGCCGGACGCGCTCGGGGTCGAGCCGCGCCAGGCGTTCCTTCAGCGCCGCGCGGATCGGCGCCTCGCCCTGCGCCGTGAACACGCCCGTCCACCGGTCGTTCGCCTGAAAGCAGGACGCGTCGTCGACGGGAGTCCGGCGCACCTGCGCGCCGGAGGACGCGCGCACCCGGGACGGCCGATCCCGTCACCCCTTCAGCCGCACCGGCCCTGCCAGCTCCGGCCGCCGCCCGGTCCGACCGGCGTAGAACGCCGCCATCCGCGCGACGTCGGCGCCCGCGTCGTCGCCGACCTCGATCCACGCGCCGATGCCGACCTCGCGCCTGGCGTAGTCGATGAACCCGAGGCCGACCGGCACGCGCGCCTCGCGCGCCAGGTGCCAGAAGCCGCTCCTCCAGTGCTCGACGCGCGAGCGCGTGCCCTCGGGCGTGATCACGAGCCGGAAGTCGTCGTGGGCGTCGAGCGCCGCGCGCATCTGGCCGACGAAGCCGGTGCTCTCGCCGCGGTCGACCGGGATGCCGCCCCAGCGGCGAAACAACGGCGCGATCGGTGTCGCGAAAAGCGAGTTCTTGCCGACCCAGCGGAAATCGATGCCGACGATCCACTTCGCGCACAGGCCGATCGCGAAGTCCCAGTTCGACGTGTGCGGATAGAACACGATCACGCACTTCCCCGGAACCGGCCGCGCGAGCACGACGCGCCAGCCGGCGAGGCCGATCAGCCGCCACGCGAGGTGCGCGAGGATCCCGGACGCTAGCGGCGCGGCCAGCGCCGGCGCGCCGGAATTCGTCGAAGGATCGGTCACCGAACCGTGCGTGTCGAGGCGCGTCACTGCGCCTCGGCGCGACGCGAACGCAGTCTAGCAGAGGGCCGGCGCGACGCTCCCGCGGCGTGCCGGAGCCTGTCGGCGCCTCCGGCCGCCTCGCGCGCCATGGGCGCCCGCAGGCCCTAGAATGACCGCGTGATCCGCCCGGCTCCCTCCGCCGACGCCGTCGACGCGGTGCTCCCGCAGACGCAGTGCACCCGCTGCGGCTTTCCGGACTGCGCCGCCTACGCCGCGGCGGTATCGCGGCGGGACGCGCCGATCAATCGCTGCCCGCCGGGGGGGCCGGACACGATCGAGGCGCTCGCCGCGCTGACCGGTCAGCCCCCCTCGCCGCTCGATCCCGCTTGCGGCGTGCACGCGCCGCGCGCGGTCGCCGTCGTCGACGAGGCGCGCTGCATCGGCTGCACGATCTGCATCGAGGCCTGTCCGGTCGACGCGATCGTCGGCGCGCCGAAGCGGATGCACGCGGTGATCGACGCGCTGTGCAGCGGGTGCGGCCTGTGCGTCGCGCCGTGCCCGGTCGACTGCATAGCGATGCGTCCCGCCGGCCGCCCGTGGAGCGACGCGGATGCGGACGCGGCCCGCGCGCGGCACCGCGCGCGAGCCGCGCGCCTCGAGCGCGGCGAACGCATCGCGGATCGTCGTGCCGGCGCCGCGCCCGCGCCGGCCGGCGATCCGGATCGCGAAAGGCGGCAGGCCGCCGTCGCCATGGCGATGGAACGGGCGCGCGCGCGACGCGCGAAGGCATCGGCGGCGCCATGACGCCACGCGCCGCCGCGATCGTCCTTGCGCTCGCGCCCGCGATCGCGTGCGCGGACGTTTCCGCGACGATCGACCGGCTGTGGGACCACGGCCAGCCCGCGGCGTCCGAGGCGCGCTTCCGCGCGGAGCGCGCGAGATGGCCGGACGGCTCGCGCGAAGCGCTCGAGATCGCCACGCAGGTCGCACGCGCGCAGGGACTGCAGCGTCGCTTCGACGCTGCGCATGCG
Organism: Burkholderiales bacterium; assembly: GCA_905339295.1. Taxonomy (GTDB): domain Bacteria; phylum Pseudomonadota; class Gammaproteobacteria; order Burkholderiales; family Casimicrobiaceae; genus VBCG01. The sequence continues at coordinate 24,453 of CAJPFI010000008.1, read as the reverse complement.
ACGCTGGACGCGGTCGCACCCGCGCTCGCGACGTCGCCGCCACGCGTCCACGTGCGCTACCTGCTCGAGCGCGGGCGCGTCCTGAATTCGTCCGGCGCGCCGGAGAAGGCCGTCCCGCTGTTCCTCGACGCCGCGCGACGCGCGAACGCCGATCCCGGCGAAGGCTCCGCGTTCTTCGCGATCGACGCGTTGCACATGCTCGGCATCGCGGCGCCGGCGTCCGAGCGCCTCGACTGGAACGTGAAGGCGCTCGACGCGGCCGAGCGCACGGACGACGCGCGTGCGCGCGGCTGGCGCGGCCCGCTGCTGAACAACCTCGGCTGGACGATGCTCGATCGGGGCGACGCGAATGCGGCGCTCGGCTACTGGCAGCGCGCGCTCGCGGCCCGCGAGGAAGGCGGCGACGTCGCGCACCTGCGCGTCGCGAAGTGGACGGTCGCGCGGGGCCTGCGCGCGGTCGGGCGGCTCGCCGACGCCCTGCACGCGCAGCTCGCGCTCGCCGCCGAGCTCGAGCGGGCGGGCGAGACGGACGGCTACGTGTTCGAGGAGCTGGCCGAGATCGCATTGGCGCACGGCGATGCCGCGGCAGCGGCGGCGTGGGCGGCGAAGGCGCACGCGGAGCTCGCGCGCGATGCGTCGCTCGTCGCGAACGCGCCCGCGCGGCTCGCGCGCCTGCGCCGGCTCTCCGCCGCCACCCTGCGATGACGAGGACGCCATGAACGACGCGAAGCGCCGCGCGATCTTCGAGCGGCTGCGCGCCGCGAACCCGCATCCGGCGAGCGAGCTGGTGCACGCCACGCCGTTCGAGCTGCTGGTCGCGGTGGTGCTGTCCGCGCAGTCCACCGACAAGGGCGTCAACAAGTGCACGGCAAGGCTGTTTCCGGTCGCCCGCACGCCCGAGGCGATCGTGCGTCTCGGCGTCGACGGGCTCACGCCGTACATCGCGTCGCTCGGCCTGTTCCGCAACAAGGCGAAGGCGGTCGTGGGACTGTCCGGGATCCTCGTTCACGAGCACGGCGGCGAGGTTCCACGCACGCGCGAGGCGCTCGAGCGCCTGCCGGGCGTGGGCCGCAAGACCGCGAACGTGATCCTGAACACGGCGTTCGGCGAGCCGGTCATCGCGGTCGACACGCACATCTTCCGCGTCGCCAACCGCACCGGGCTCGCCCCGGGCAAGGACGTCGCCGACGTCGAGCGCAGGCTCGAGGGGACCACGCCGGCCGAGTTCCTTCAGGACGCCCATCACTGGCTCATCCTGCACGGCCGCTACGTGTGCGTCGCGCGGTCGCCGAAGTGCGGCGAATGCGTGATCGCCGACCTGTGCGAGTACCGTGACAAGTGCCTGCCCGGCGCGAAGCGCGCCGCGCCGGCGCGCGCGGCCGGCGCCGCACCGGCCGTGCCTCGACCCGCCGTCCGGGCGCGCGGCGTGCAGCCGATGGCGAAGACGTCCCGCGCCGGCGCGCGGCGCGGTCGCGCGCGCTGATGTACGCGCCCACGCGCGACGAGGCCCGCCGTTTCATGGTCGACGCGTGGACGAAATTCCGCGCCGGCGGGTCGCTCACCGACCTCGAGCGCACGGTCGTCTCGCTCGTCGCGATGCACCCCGAGTACCACTCTCTGCTCGAGGACGGCGAGCGGAGCGTCGAGCGCGACTTCACGCCGGACGGCGGCGCGATCAACCCGTTCCTGCACCTGTCGCTGCATCTCGCGGTCGCCGAGCAGCTCTCGATCGACCAGCCGCCGGGCATTCGCGCGGAGTTCGAGCGCATCAGGGCCGCGCGCGGCGACGAGCACGCCGCGCTGCACGCGGTGCTCGAATGCCTCGGCGAGACGATGTGGCAGGCGCAGCGGCTGGGCACGGGACCCGACGCGCAGGTCTACCTCGATTGCCTGGGGCGCCAGCGCTGATGCGCCCGCTGCGCATCGGGCTGGCGGCCAGCCGCATCCACCGCGAGGCGCCGGAAGCGCGACGGGGCGCCGCGAGGCGCCCCGTCACCGGCGGAAAGCGACGGCGCTCAGAAGCGCGCCGCGAGCCCGCCCGGCTGCCTCGCGTAGTACGCGGTGACGTTGTCGATGTCCAGCGGCGTCAGCGTCGCGGCCATCGCGCCCATCACCGGATTCTTGCGCGCGCCGGACCTGTAGTCGCGCAGCGCCTTCGCGAGATAGTCCTGGTGCTGGCCGCCGATCTTCGGATAGTCGACGAACGCCGCGCTCTGCCCGTCCATGCCGTGGCATGCCTGGCAGATCTCCTGCGCCTTCTGCTTGCCGGCCTCGAGGTTCGCGGCCTGGACGGCGCCCGCCGCGGCGAGCGCCGCGGCGACGATGGCAATCCGGATCGTCGTCATCACTTCCCCGCCGTCTTCATGTCCGGCGCGGCGTAGTACGCGGCGAGGTCGGCCATGTCCTGGTCCGACAGGCCCGCCGCGATCGCGCGCATCGAGGGATGCGTGCGATCGCCGCCCTTGTACGCCTTGAGCGCGGCGACGAGGTACGCCGGATGCTGGCCGCCGATCTTGGGCACGCTGTACACCTCGGGGAATGCGGTGCGCCAGCCGTCGATGCCGTGGCATCCCTGGCACATCTGCACTTTTTCACGGCCTTTCGCGGCATCGCCTGCCGGCGCGCCGCCTTGCGCCGCCGCGCCGCCCGCGACGAGCGCGGCGGCGAAGGCGACGACGAGCGACTTCGATCGGGTCATGGGGTCTTCTTCGTGGGTCCGATGCCGCCGCCGATCGGGCGACGGCGCGAAAAACGTTGCGATTCTAGGGCTTGTCACGCGGCGCGGTCAAACGCCGCCGCGGTCGAGCTGGTCGAGCTTGTGCTCGACGTCCTTCCACTCGTCCGCGTCGGGCGGCGCGGGCTTCCTCTCGATGATCGTCTTCCACTTCTTGGCAAGCTCCGCGTTCAGCGCCTTGAAGTGATCCTGCGACGGCGGCACGTCGTCCTCGGCGAAGATCGCCTCGACCGGGCACTCGGCCACGCACAGCGTGCAGTCGATGCATTCGTCGGGGTCGATGACAAGGAAATTCGGGCCCTCGTGGAAGCAGTCCACAGGGCAGACGTCGACGCAGTCGGTGTACTTGCAGCGAATGCAGGACTCGGTGACGACGTAGGTCATGGCGGAGGCGACACGGCGACGCTGGGCGGCAGGCGTTGAATTCTAGCAGACCGCCCCGACCTTACCGTGCGTCCGGGCCGCGCTTGCGCGGCGTCCGGCTTCCGGCTACCGTGGGCGCCCCATCCGACCCTTCGGGCCGCGCCCCGCCCGGCGTCGTTCCCGTTTCCCGAGGAAGTCCATGAGCGATCTGATCCAGCAAGTCTCCGACGCCAGTTTCGAGAAGGAGGTCCTCGCCGCCGGCAAGCCCGTGCTGGTCGACTTCTGGGCCGAGTGGTGCGGCCCGTGCAAGATGTTCGCGCCGGTCCTGGCCGACGTGGCGCGCGAGTACGAGGGCAAGCTCAAGGTGGCGAAGCTCGACATCGACGCCAATCCTGCCACGCCGGCGAAGTACGGCATCCGCGGCATTCCGACCGTGATCCTGTACCGCGACGGGCAGGCCCACGCCACGAAGGTCGGCGCGGTCTCCAAGTCGCAGCTGACTGCCTTCCTTGACAGCAACCTGTAAGACCGCTACCTTCCCCGTCCTCGAGCGAGTTGCGCCGATCGCCTGACCAGCGACGGCGCTCCGCGAGGCGCACCGCCCCCGGCCGGCATGCCGGGGCCCGCGAGTCGAGCGCCCCCCCGATCCCGAATTCCGTTTCACCGGCCGCCTGACGGCCGCCCTGCCCCGAGCGCTCACGCGCGCCCCGAAGCCCTCCTCCATGCACCTGTCCGATCTCAAGGCCAAGCACGTTTCCGAACTCGTCGACCTCGCCAACGCGATGGAGATCGACGGCGCCAACCGGCTGCGCAAGCACGACCTCATCTTCACGATGCTGAAGATGCAGGCCAAGAAGGGCGAGAGCATCTTCGGCGGCGGCGTCCTCGAGGTGCTGCCCGACGGCTTCGGGTTCCTGCGCTCGCCCGACACGAGCTACCTCGCGGGCACCGACGACATCTACATCTCGCCCTCGCAGATCCGCCGCTTCAACCTGCACACGGGCGATTCGATCGAGGGCGAGATCCGCACGCCGAAGGACGGCGAGCGCTATTTCGCGCTGGTCAAGGTGGACAAGGTCAACAACGAGCCGCCGGAGAACTCCAAGCACAAGATCCTCTTCGAGAACCTGACGCCGCTGCATCCGACCGAGGTGCTCAGGCTGGAGCGCGAGATCAAGGCCGAGGAGAACATCACCTCGCGCGTCATCGACATGATCGCGCCGATCGGCAAGGGCCAGCGCGGCCTGCTGGTGGCCAGCCCGAAAAGCGGCAAGACGGTGATGATGCAGCACATCGCCCATGCCATCGCCACCAACCACCCCGACGTCGCGCTGATCGTCCTGCTCATCGACGAGCGCCCCGAGGAAGTCACGGAAATGACGCGCTCGGTGAAGGGCGAGGTGGTCGCCTCGACCTTCGACGAGCCGGCCTCGCGCCACGTCCAGGTCGCCGAAATGGTCATCGAGAAGGCCAAGCGCCTGGTCGAGCACAAGAAGGACGTGGTCATCCTGCTCGACTCGATCACCCGCCTGGCACGCGCCTACAACACCGTGGTGCCGGCTTCCGGCAAGGTGCTGACCGGCGGCGTGGATGCCAATGCCCTGCAGAAGCCGAAGCGCTTCTTCGGCGCCGCCCGCAACATCGAGGAAGGCGGCTCGCTCACGATCATCGCCACCGCGCTGATCGACACCGGATCCCGGATGGACGACGTGATCTACGAGGAGTTCAAGGGCACCGGCAACATGGAGATCCACCTGGATCGCCGGATGGCCGAGAAGCGCACCTACCCGGCGATCAACGTCAACCGCTCGGGCACGCGCAAGGAAGAACTGCTGCTCAAGCCCGAGATCCTGCAGAAGGTCTGGGTGCTGCGGAAGGTGCTCTACCCGATGGACGACCTCGAGGCGACCGAGTTCCTCGTCGACAAGGTGCGGCAGACGAAGAACAACGCGGAATTCTTCGACTCGATGCGCAGGGGCTGAGCGCAGCGACATCCGCGCTTCGTCCTCGCGTCGCGTTCGAATTCCGCCGGACGCCTCCGGGGTCGCATCCCCGGGCGCTGCGCGCCCGGGGCCCCTGCTTCCCCGCTACGGCGTCCGCTTCTTCGACTCGATGCGCAGGGGCTGAGCGCAGCGACATCCGAACCGTCGGGCTGAAGCCCGACCCACGGAGTCTTCGTTCCGGCGTCCGCTTCTTCGACTCGATGCGCAGGGGCTGAGCGCAGCGACTTCCGAACCGTCGGGCTGAAGCCCGACCCTCTACGACGGCCAGCCACCGGAATCGTCGGACTGAAGCCCGACCCACGGAGTCTCCGGAAGCACCGTCTCCGCCTTGGAACGCCACCGAGGGGTGCCCGTGCGGCGCGGGGTCCGTTGCCGCGGGACGGCGCTTGGCGGAATCCCCTGCCGCAGGGCGTCGCTTGCCCGGGTCTTCGCCGCGGGATGGCGCTTGCCGGGCTCCTTTGCCACGGCGAGTCGTTTCCCCCGGGGCGCCATTGGCCGTGGGTCGGGCTTCAGCCCGACGCCCGGCAACGCCGGTCGCTCCGCAACTGATTGATTTTCAGCATCTATCGTCGAACGTCCGCGCGTGCCTTGTGGGAGCGGCTGCCCTGCCCCATAATGATGGGCTACCCCCCGCAGGGGCGTGGATCCGCTGGGGATCCGCGTGGCGGCCGGGGCCCGCGCGCCGCGCGCCTCATGGCGCCCCGCCCGCGACGAAAGGACGACGATGAAGACCGGCATCCACCCCAAGTACGAAATGATCAAGGTGACGTGCAGCTGCGGCAACACGTTCGAGACGCGCTCGGCCGTCATCAAGCCGGTGCATGTCGAAGTGTGCTCCGCCTGCCACCCGTTCTACACGGGCAAGCAGAAGGTGATGGACACCGCGGGCCGCATCGACAAGTTCCGCCAGCGCTACGGCGACAAGGGGGCGACCAGGACTCCGGCCGCCCGCTCGTGATCGCGTGACGCGCGGAGAGGCGCACGCGAAAAAGGCAGCTTCGGCTGCCTTTTTCGTTCGTGCCACCGACAGTACGATTCGCTCCATGCGCGCGCCCCGCTCCGCCACGCCCGAGCCGGTCGACCCGGAGTCGGTGTCGCCGTCCGGGCCCGGCCGGGCGCTCAAGCAGGCGGGACTGGTCCTCCTGTGCCTCGCGTGGGTCGTCCTCGGACTCATCGGTCACGACCCGTGGAAGACCGACGAGGCGACGACGTTCGGCGTCGCGCACGGCATGGCGCAAAGCGGCGACGTCGTGGTCCCGGGCATCGCGGGCGAGCCCTGGTTCGGCATCGGACCGCTCGTTCCGGCGATCGCGGCCGCCGCGATGGGAATCTTCTCGCCGCCACTCGCGCCGCACAACGCGGCGCGACTCGCCGCCGGGCTCCTGCTTGCCGCGATCCTCGCGTTCGCGTCGCTCGCTTCCCGCGAGCTCAACGGCCGGGCGTTCCGCTGGTTGCCGGTGCTGATCCTCGTGGGTTCGATCGGCTTCTGGGAGCGCGCGCATGCGCTGTCGGGCGAACTCGGCCTGGCCGCGGGCGTCGCGGTCGGCCTGTGGGGCCTCGCGCTCGCGCTGCGCCGGCCCATCCCCGGCGGCCTCGCGCTGGGACTGGGCATCTCGATCGCGTTCCTGTCGCGCGGCTTCGCCGGCCCGCTGTGGCTCCTCGCCGCCGCCGCGGTCCTGCCCGCCGTCTCCCCGCTCTGGCGCACGAAGGCGCACCTCGCGACCGTCGCGGTCGCGCTCGCCGTGGCGGCGCCGCTCTCCGCGGCATGGCCCTGGGCGCTGGCGCAACGTTCGCCGGACCTGTTCGCCGCCTGGCAGGCTGCCGAGGGCTGGCGCGAATACTTCGCGCCGGCCGCCGGCGGCGGGTTCGACCCGCTCTACGTGGCGAAGAACCTGCCATGGTTCGCGTGGCCCGCGGTGCCGCTCCTGCTGTGGATGCTGTGGATCCGCGGGCGCGGCTTCAACGGCGGGCTCGCCGACGCGGGCGTCGTGCTCCCCGGCGTCCTCGCGCTCGTGATGCTGGCGGCGCTCTCGCTCGAGCGCGACCCGAACCTCATCGGCGCGATCCCGATTCTCGTGCCGCTCGCGCTGCTGGCGTCGCTCGAGGTCGATTCGCTGAAACGCGGCTACTCGGGCGCGCTCGACTGGTTCGGCATCCTGACGTTCGGGCTGGCCGCGATCCTGGTGTGGGGCGTCTGGATCGATTCCTACGTCAACGGCATGTCGCTCGCGACCGCGCGCCTGTTCCGCGACACCGAGATCGGCTTCCAGCCGAGCTTCAAGCTGTGGGCGATGCTGGCGGCGCTGGCCATGACGCTGCTCTGGATCGCGATGGTCCGTCCGGCGCGGCGCTCGAACCGGCGTGCCGTGCTCAACTGGGCGATCGGCGTCACGCTGCTGTGGGCGCTCGTGTCGACGATCTGGCTGCCCTACATCGACTCGCGACGCAGCTACCGCGTCGTCGCCGAGTCGCTCCGCGGCGAGGTGCCGGCCGGCGCGTGCGTCGCGAGCCGCAACCTCGGCGACGCGCAGCGCGCGCTGTTCGCCTATTTCGCGCAGGTCGAGACGATGCGCGAGGAGGCCGGCGCCGGCGCGCAGTGCCCGCTGCTGCTGGTGCAGCTCGGGCGCAACGACTTCGACGCCCCGCCGCCCGACGGCTGGACCCCGTCGTGGGAAGGCCGGCGGCGCGGAGACGACACCGAGAAGTTCATCCTCTACCGCCGGAGCGCATCGTGAAGTTCGTCGACGAAGCCGTGATCGAGGTGCACGCCGGCAACGGCGGCAACGGCGTCGCGTCGTTCCGGCGCGAGAAGTACGTTCCGCGCGGCGGCCCCGACGGCGGCGACGGCGGACGGGGCGGCAGCATCCACGCGATCGCCGATCGCAACATCAACACGCTGATCGACTACCGCTACGCGCGCATCCACCGCGCGCGCGGCGGCGAGAACGGGCGCGGCGCCGACCAGTACGGCAAGGGCGCCGAGGACGTCGTGCTGCGCGTTCCGGTCGGCACCGTGATCAGCGACGCGGACACCGGCGAGCTCGTCGCGGACCTGGCGACGCACGGCGCGCAGGCGCTGCTCGCGCAGGGCGGGCGCGGCGGGCTGGGCAACATCCACTTCAAGTCCTCAACCAACCGCGCGCCGCGCCAGCACACGCCCGGCGAGCCTGGCGTGTCGCGCCGGATCCGCTTCGAGCTGAAGGTGCTCGCCGACGTCGGCCTGCTGGGCCAGCCGAACGCCGGCAAGTCGACGCTCATCCGCGCGATTTCCGCCGCGCGCCCGAAGGTCGCCGACTACCCGTTCACGACGCTCGCGCCAGCGCTCGGCGTCGTGCGCACCGACGAGGGGCGCAGCTTCGTCGTCGCCGACATCCCCGGCCTGATCGAGGGCGCGGCCGAGGGCGCGGGACTGGGCCATCGGTTCCTGCGCCATCTCGCGCGGACGCGCCTGCTCCTGCACGTCGTCGACCTCGCGCCGCTCGATCCCGACGCGGACCCGGTGCATGACGCGAGGACAATCGCGAAGGAGCTCGGGAAGTACGATCCCGCGCTCGCGAAGAAGCCGCGCTGGCTCGTGCTCAACAAGCTCGACCTGATCCCCGAGGACGAGCGCGAGACGCGCGTCGCGGCGTTCGTGAAGTCGATGCGCCACAAGGGACCCGCGTTCGCGATCGCGGCGATCTCGGGCGAGGGATGCCGCGCGCTGACCTATGCGGTCCAGGACTGGCTCGACGCGCATCCGGCGGCGCCGGCGCCGGTCGAGCCCGCCGCGGCGGCCCCGGCCGTGCTGACGCCCGCGCCCGTGCGCGCGCGGCGGCGGCGCGCACCGGCGCCGACCGACACGCGATGAAGTCCGTCGTCGCCGACGCCCGCCGGCTGGTCGTCAAGGTCGGCTCGAGCCTCGTCACCAACGACGGGCGCGGCCTCGACCACGCCGCGGTCGCGCGCTGGGCCGCCGAGATCGCGGCGCTCAGGCGCGGCGGGCGCGAGGTCGTGCTCGTGTCGTCGGGCGCGATCGCCGAAGGGATGCAGCGCCTCGGCTGGACCGCGCGTCCCAAGGCGATCCACGAGCTGCAGGCCGCGGCCGCCGTCGGGCAGATGGGGCTCGTGCAGGCGTACGAGGCGGCGTTCTCGGAGTTCGGGCTGCACACCGCGCAGATCCTGCTCACGCACGACGACCTCGCCGACCGCCGCCGCTACCTGAACGCCCGCAGCACGCTGCGCACGCTGATCGCGCTCGGCGTCATCCCGATCATCAACGAGAACGACACGGTGACGACCGACGAGATCCGCGTCGGCGACAACGACACGCTCGGCGCGCTCGTCACCAACCTGATCGAGGCCGACGCGCTGGTGCTGCTGACCGACCAGCCGGGCCTGTACACGGCGGACCCGCGCCGCGATGCGCGGGCGACGCTGGTGAGCTCGGCCCGCGCGGGCGACCCGTCGCTCGAGGCGATGGCCGGCGGGGCGGGCAGCGAGCTCGGCCGCGGCGGCATGCTCACGAAGGTGCTCGCCGCGAAGCGCGCCGCGCGTTCCGGCGCGTCGACGGTGATCGCGTGCGGCCGCGAACCCGACGTGCTCACGCGCCTCGCGGCGGGCGAGATCGTCGGCACGCAGCTCGTCGCGGACGCGCAGACGCTCGCGGCGCGCAAGCAGTGGCTCGCCGACCACGTGCAGCTCGCCGGCAGGCTCGCGCTCGACGCCGGCGCGGTGCGCGCGCTGGCGCGCGAGGGCAAGAGCCTGCTGCCGATCGGCGTCGTGTCGGTCGAAGGCGGCTTCGAGCGCGGCGAGGTCGTGGGATGCTTCGCGCCCGACGGGCGCGAGATCGCGCGCGGGCTCGTCAACTACGGCGCCGCCGACACCGCGCGCATCCTGCGCCAGCCGTCGTCGCAGATCGAATCGATCCTCGGCTGGGTCGACGAGCCCGAGCTCATCCACCGCGACAATCTGGTCCTGCTCGCGTAGCGCGCGGCACCCGATGGCCGCGACGGACGCGCAGGCGACCGCCGGCGCGCGCTACCTGCCGACGATGCGCGCGAAACGCTCGACCTCGGCGCGGATCAGCGCCGCCGCGGTGTCGGGCGAGCCGCCGACCGGCTCCGCGCCGGCGTCGGCGAGCGCGATCCTCACGCGCTCGAGCGCCAGGATGTCGTTCAGGCGCCGGTTGAGGTCGAGGATCGACGCCTGCGAGAACATCGGCGGCGCGAGCAGCGCCTGCCACAGGCTGATGTCGTACTCCGGAAGGATCGTCTCGGCGATCGTCGGCAACCCGTCGAATCGCGGAAGCCGCGTTCGCTTCGCCGTCGAGACGGCGAGGAGCCGGAGCGTCGGCAGCTGCGCCAGCGTCGCGCTGACGCCGAGCATCGCGAAGTCGATGTGGCCGCCGACGAGATCGTTGAGCATCGGCGGGCCGCCCTGGTAGGGCACGTGGACCGCCAGCCCCGCGATCCGCTTCACCAGGTCGGCCGGCGCGATGTGCGTTCCGTTTCCGACGCCGGAGGATCCGTAGCTCAGCGCGGGCCCGCGCTTCAGCCGTTCCGCGAACGACACGACGTCGTCGATGCCGAGCGAGGCCCGGACCACGAGCACCATCGGCGTGGTCGACGTCATGATGACCGGCCTCAGCGTGTCGACGCGGCTGTCGGCGACGTTCGGATCGCTCCGGTTGGCGATCGCCGAGGTCGCGAACAGCAGCACGTCGGCGTCGCTCGTGCTTTCGGCCACCGCCCGGATCGCCCGGATGCCGTTGGCGCCCGGCAGGTGCTCGCCGATCACCGGCCGGCCGAGGTCGCGCGCGAGTTCCGGCGCGAGCACCCTCGCGACCCGATCGACCGCGCCGCCCGGCGGGAACCCCTGGACAAGGCGTAGCGGCTGCGTGCTGCGCAGGTACGCCGGGGCCGGCTGCGCGAGAGCGCCGGCCGCTCCGCCGCCCAGCGCGCCGGCCGCGATCCATTCGAGCACTGTCCTGCGTGTCCGGTCCATGCGACGGATGTCCCCCGGAAGTCGACTACGCCTCGGCGTCGGGACGCAGGAGTCGCGCGAGCTCGCGCTTCAGGATCTTGCCGTGCGCATTGCGCGGGAAGCTGTCGACCACGACGATCCTGCGCGGCGAGCGCACGCCGAGCCGCCTTCGCGCATACGCCGCGATCGCGCTCGAGGCGACGGCGTCGCGCTCGTCCAGCTCGACGGCGGCGACGGGAATCTCGCCATGGATCGCCGAGCGCAGCGGGAAGCACGCCGCCTGCCGGACGCCCGGGAATCCCTCGAGCACGCGCTCGATCTCGGCCGGGAAGATGTTGATCCCGTTCAGGATCATCATGTCGTCCTTGCGCCCCTGGATGCAGATCGCGCCGCCGGGAAGCTGCCAGACCAGGTCGCCGGGATAGAACCACCCGCCGTCGAAATGCCGGCGCGTGGCCACCGCGTCGCCGATGTAGCCGTTCGCCATCCCCGCGGCGCGCATGCGGATCTCGCCAACCTCCCCCGGCGCGACGGGACGACGCTCGGCGTCGACGATCTCCACCTCGACACCGGGCAGCGGCCGCCCCACCGGCTCCCGCGGATCGGCGTGGTCCGCCGGCGTCGAGATGCACACGCCGCCGACCTCGGTCGTGCCGTACGACACGTGGAGCTGGTCGGACACCTGCGCGAGGAACGCCAGGCGCAGGCGCATCGGCGCGCGGGAGCCGCCGCAACGCACCCGGGTATGGGCGGGAAGCCTTCCCGTGGTCGCCGCGCCGCGCACCAGATCCTCGACATGGTAGGTCGCGAGATCGAGCCAGGTCACGCCCATGCGCCTGCACAGGTCGGGAACGCTCGACCGGTCGTCCCCGCGCAGCACGCAGGTGCCCCCCTGCCAGAGGCAGTAGAGCCTCAGCCGCTTCGAATTGTTGTGCTCGACCGAGGCGAGCCGCAGCACGCGCTCGGGGCCGTAGTCGCTGTAGCCGCGATCGGCCTGCGTCGCGAGCTGGCGTTCGCTGACCGCGACGATCTTCGGCTCGCCCGTCGTGCCCGACCCCGTGAGGTAGAGCGCGATCGCGTCGTCGGCGCCGTGGAACGGAAGCGCGGCCGATCCCGGGACCGGCGGTTCGCGCGCGCTCACGAGCGCGAGATCGAGCCCGTCGACGCGGTCGTCCGGATCCGCCGCGACGACGCGCGTGACGCCGATCCGTACCGCGAGGCGCGCCCGCATCGGCCCCGGATCGTGCGTGCCCATCGACACCTGCGGAATGCCGAGGACCAGCAGCGCGAGCGTGACGACGAGGTGCAGCGCCTCGTCGCGCACGGTGACGCCGGCGATGTCGCCCGGCCCGAGGCCCTGCCGGAGGAGCGCATGCGCGCAGGCCTCGACGCGGCCGGGCAGCTCGCCGTAGACGATCGACCCTCCCGGCAACGCAATCGCATCCCGGCCGCCGTTGCGGCCTGCATGCTCCCGCAGGCGGTCGCCGAAAAGGCTCGTCGTGTGCATCGTCCGGCGCGCGGGCGATCGGGCCCCTGCGCATCGATGGCCCGCCACGCGCGCGCCCCGCGCGGTCGCGCGCCGGCGATTATACGCGCACGCCCGCGCCGGCGCGGGCGCTCCGCCGGCGGTCGCGCCGCGCGATTCGACAGGCATGCCCGGCTCTCCTACACTGTTGCGCGGCGGCGACCGTGCGCGCCGGGGAGAAGCGGGGACGCGATGGCGATCATCGAACGCATCAAGGGCATCCTGACGGAGCCCAGGGCCGAATGGCCGAAGATCGCCGCCGAGCCGGCGACGACGCAGGGCATCTACGCCGGCTGGGTGATGATCCTCGCGGCGATCGGTCCGCTCGCGACGCTGATCGGCTTCGCCGAACTGGGCGCCGCGTGGGCGCTCAGGTTCGCGGTCGGCTCCTACGTGATCTCGCTCGCGATCACGTTCGTGCTCGCGATGATCGTCGACACGCTCGCGCCCTCGTTCGGCGGCCAGAAGGACTTCGTCGCGGCGCTCAAGCTCGTCGCGTACAGCTACACGGCCGCCTGGCTCGCCGGCATCGCCCAGGTCCTCGGCCACCTGGGCGGGATCGTCGTTCTGCTCGCCTCGATCTACGCGTGGTACACGTTCTTCCTCGGCGCGCCGGTCCTCCGGAAGTGCAGCGCCGACAAGGCGATCCCGTTCACGCTCGTCATCGTGCTCTGCGGGATCGCGCTCGGCGTCATCGCCGGGATGGCGCTGTCGGGCGCGGGCTTCACGCCGGGAATGATGCGCCGCGGGGTGTGACGCGCCGGGCGCGGCTCAGTCGCCGCCGTCCACCGGTTCCGCGTAGGCGGACGGCATCTCCGGATGCTGGACGCCGAACAGGCGCTCGCGGCGTGTCTGCGCCCGCGCGTGCAGGAAGCGCTCGAGCTCGACCAGCGCGCGGCGGTAGACCTCGCGCTTGAACTCGATCACGCCTTCGAGCGGGACCCAGTAGTCGTGCCACCGCCACGCGTCGAACTCGGGCCGGTCGGTCACGCGCAGAGACACGTCGTTGTCGCGCCCGGTCAGGCGCAGCAGATACCAGATCTGCTTCTGGCCGCGGTAGCTCCCGCGCCATTCGCGCTTGATCCAGTGTTGCGGAACGTCGTAGCGCAGCCAGTCTCGCGTCCGGCCGAGAACGCGGACATGCTGGGGAAGAAGGCCGACCTCCTCGCGGAGCTCCCGGTACATCGCCGCTTCGGGCGTCTCACCGGTGTTGATGCCCCCTTGCGGAAATTGCCACGAGTGTTCGCGGACCCTCTTGCCCCAGAAGACCTGGTTCCTGCCGTTGGCGATGACGATGGCGACGTTCGGGCGATAGCCGTCGCGATCCAGCATCGCGTGATGCCTCGGAATCGATGGGTTGGCCCGATTCTGGCACGAAGGCGGCGGCGAGGAAAGCCGCTCGTCCCGCAGGGGCGGGAGCCGGTTCGCCGACCCGGAGTCAGGAACCCGGCTCCCGACTCCCGGAAGCGCGCTCGACCGGCACCAGCTCGAGCGTGGACCTGCGACCGTGCCGCAGCACGTCGATCGCGAGCGTCCTGCCGATCGCGCCGGCGTCGAGCGCGCGCAGCAGATCGTCGATCGACGCGACGGGCGCGCCGTCGACCGCGACGATGAGGTCGCCCCGCTCGAGCCCGGCGGACGCGGCGGGCGCGCCGCGCTCGAGCGAGTCGACGCGCACGGCGGCGTCCGACGCGAGCGCGAAATGGAGGGCCACCCGGCGCGCGACGGGAACGGTCTGGCCGCCCAGCCCGAGCCACGCGCGGCGCACGCGCCCCTCGCGGATCAGCGCGATCGCGACCTGCTCGGCCAGGCTCGACGCGATGGCGAAGCACAGGCCCTGCGCGGGCAGGATCACCGCCGTGTTGACGCCGATGACCAGCCCGCGAGAGTCCACGAGCGGCCCGCCCGAGTTGCCGGCATTGAGCGGCGCGTCGGTCTGGATCACGTTGTCGAGCAGGCGCCCGGACCGGCCGCGCATCGAGCGTCCCAGCGCGCTCACGATCCCCGCGGTCACCGTGTGCTGGAAGCCGTACGGGCTGCCGATCGCGATCGCGATCTGGCCGACGCGAAGCGACGACGAGTCGCCGAAGCGGCACCAGGCGAGATCGTCGGCGGCCACCTTGACGAGCGCGAGATCGGAGTCCGGATCGTCGCCGACGATCGTGCCGGACGCCCGGCGGCCGTCGTGCAGCGTCACGTCGATCGCGTCCGCGCCGCCGGCGACGTGGCTGTTGGTGACGAGATAACCATCCGGCGTGATCAGGAATCCCGACCCGGAGCCCTCCCGCCGGCCGCGCCCTGTGGCGCGCTCGACTCGCACGTGCGCGACGGCGGGCGCGACCGCGTCGACCGCCCGCGTCACGGCGCGCGAATAGGCGTCGGCGAGCGGACCGTCGTCGGCGGCGGCATCGGGGAGGGACGCCCGGTCGTCATCGCCACGGCGGCGCGGTTCATCGAGGGGCATGGTGGCCTCCGGCAAGCCGCGGCGCGACTTGGCCGCGCGCGCGGCATGACGCCGAGATGCCCGCGGCGAGGCGCCTTTTCAACCCCCGCCCGGCCGCGCGGCGATCGCGAAGACCTGGACGGCGCGCGCATCGCCCGTCTCGACCGCGATGTCGAACACCGCCTCGCCCTCCGGCATCGCGGCGATGCGCGAGTCCGCGCGCTCGAGCGTCGGCACGTCCGCGCCGTCGCGCGCGATGCGCCGCACCGTCATCGGACAGGTCGCCGCCAGCGCGTTGGACACGACCAGCGCGCCCGCCCCCCTCGTCGCGACGCGGTAGGTCACGGGAACCGGCGCCCCGCACGCGGCGCGCCACGGATACGAGACGCGCTCGGCGAGCGGGACGGGGAGCGCCGGCGCGAACACCTCGTCCACCCTTCCGGTCGCGAACGCGGAGTGGCGCTCGCGGACCGCGGTCGACGGCACGGCGTCCGCGGCGATCATGTAGATCGCGATCCCATCGCCCTGGCCTCCCAGGACGACGCGGCTGCGCTCGCCGCACGCAAGCCGGCCGGGAACGTTCACCAGCATGTCGAGCACCCCGGCGAGCTCGCCGAACGCGCGTACGCTGCCCGCCGCGCACACGCGCCGGCCGAGCGCGTCCAGGTCGGCGGGCGTGAGCGTCAGCAGCTCGGTGTAGCCGCGCGGCACCGACCCCGACAGGTCCGCCGATGCGGACAGCGTGGCGGGCACGCGGATCTCGCCGCCCGAGGCGCGCAGCAACCATGCGCCGGACGTCGCGACGGACAGCGCGAGGCCGAGCGCGACCGGGGCGACGCGCAACGGCAGGATCGAGACGGTTCGCGCGCCCCATGCGGCGGTGCAGGCGGCGAGCCAGGCGGCGAACGGCGGCAGCGCCGCGTAGAGCATGTAGAACCGCGTGGTCTCGCGCACGGCGACCGACATCGCGATGACCAACGCCAGCGCGGCGAGCGCGG
Organism: Burkholderiales bacterium; assembly: GCA_905339295.1. Lineage (GTDB taxonomy): Bacteria > Pseudomonadota > Gammaproteobacteria > Burkholderiales > Casimicrobiaceae > VBCG01. Next base: position 8,423 of record CAJPFI010000008.1, on the reverse strand, counting down.
CGACGAGCAGCCGCCGCCAGCCCGACGCACGGCCGGCCAGCGCCAGAACGCCTCCCGCGAGCGCGATCGCGTAGAGCGCCGCGAGCGCGAGCCGGAAGGCGACGGGCGCGCCGGGCCGCCCGGCGAGCGTCATGCCTCCGACGGCGTCGGGCACGCGCCACGCGAGCGCGGCGAACGCGTCCAGCCATCGGCCGGGAGAGAACCGCGCGACGTCGGACGACACGCCCGTCGCGAATCGGGCGAGCTCGCCGGCGTTCACCGCGAAATCGAGCGCGAGCGGCGCGAACGGAGCGAGGAAGGCCGCGACGCCCGCCGCGATCGCCGTGACCGCGACGCGGCCGTCCGCGCGCAGCGCCCGCGGCGCGGCGACCAGCGGCAGCACGAGTACCGGCAGCGTCGTCGGATGCGCGTGCAGCGCGAGGCTCGACGCCAGCATCGCCGCGATCCACCAGCCGGGCGAGGCACGCGTCCACGCGCGCCACGCGCACCATGCGACCAGCAGCATCGTGGTCGGGACGAGCGACGGGTGCGCGATCCAGGTGCTCTCGAGCGCGCCGAGACCGGGCAGCGCGAGGAACGTCGCGAACGCCAGCCCGAACGCGCGCCCCCGCGACTCCTCGCCGAGCCGATAGGCCAGCGGGAACTGCAGCGCCGACAGGACGGCGACCATCGCGACGGCGGCCGCGATCGAATGGAACGCGGCGAGCGGGAGCGCGAGCAGCCAGTACCAGACCGGGCCGAGGTGCAGCGTCCACGCGAGCACCGGGCCGCGCATCGGCCACGGGCCGCCCTCGACGATCCCCGTCGCCCGGTCGAGGTCGCGCGCGAAGTCGCCCTCGACGAACGTGACGAGGAACGGCGCGGCGTGCAGGACCGCGAGCAGCGCGACGATCGCCCACGCCGGGCCCCGTCCGATGCCGTCGCGATCGCCGGCGCCGGAAGTGGCGGCAGGCCGAAGCATCGCGGAAGGATGCCACGACTCGCGATGCCGGGAGCGGCCGCCGTGGCGCCGGCCGCCGGCTCGCGGCCCCGCGGCGATCCGGGACCGAAAATTTCGTCGCACGGCACCCCGCGCTGCGCCTAGAATCCGCTGGACGAGCGTCCGCGTCGGCTGACCCGCGCGGATCGGGACCGAGGGAGGCGGCGGGCACTCGACGCGTGCGGCCACGCCGCCGCGCGCCGGGGCGAAACGGGAGATCGAGGTCATGGGAACCCCGAATCACGGGCGAGCCGGACATCGGGCGGCGCGCGGCCGGGGCGCCGCGCCGTCGGCGGACGCGCGCGACGCGTTCCTTTTCGAGGCCCCGCGCGCGCCCGTGCTGCTGCCGCCGTGGTCGCTGCGCGCCGATGCGTTCGAAGGCGCGTGCACGCAGTGCGGCGAGTGCGTCGACGCGTGTCCGACGCACGTGCTCAAGCTCGCCGCGCGCGCCGTCGAGGTCGACTTCGCCGACGGCGAGTGCACGTTCTGCGGCGCGTGCGTCGCCGCCTGCCCCGAGCCGGCGTTCGACGTCGCCGCGCACGCGGCGTCCGCGCCGCCGTGGAACGTCGTGGCGCGCGTGGACGAGACCTGTCTCGCCCGGCTCGGCGTGGCGTGCCAGAGCTGCGGCGAGGCGTGCGAGGCGCACGCGATCCGATTCAGGCCGCGCGCCGGCTCGGTGCCCGAGCCGCGCGTCGACGCGACGCTCTGCACGGGATGCGGCGCGTGCGTGCGCGTCTGCCCGGCGAGCGCGATCGAAGTTCGCCCGCGCTCCGCCGAAGGCGTCCGCGCCTGAGCGGTTGCGTCCTCGCCGCGCGCCCGCGAGACGCGCGGGCGCGCGCTATCATGCGGGTCCCGCCGATCCGCCGCATCGCGCCATGCTCGCCGCCCTCGATCCCTCGCACGCCCTGCCCCGCGATGCCGCGCATGCCACGCTGATCGGCCGCGCGTGGCTGCCCGACGCGAGCGGTCCCTCGCCCGTGGCCGTCCGCGACGGAGGCGTGTTCGACCTCTCGCCCGTGGCGGCGACCGTGAGCGAGATCCTGAACCTCGCGGATCCGGTGGGCGCCGTGCGCTCGGCGCAGCGGCTCGCGCGCATCGGCTCGGCGTCCGATCTCCTCGCCAACAGCGACGAGGCGGCGCGCGACGCGACGCGCCCGTGGCTCCTCGCGCCGTGCGACCTGCAGGCGATCAAGGCCGCGGGCGTCACGTTCGTGTCGAGCATGCTCGAGCGCGTGATCGAGGAGCAGGCGCGCGGCGACCCGGCGAAGGCGGAAACCGTGCGGCGCGCGATCGTGGGCATCATCGGCGACAACCTTTCGGCGGTGAAGCCGGGGTCGCCCGAGGCGGCGCGGGTCAAGGAGGCGCTGATCGCGCAGGGCGCGTGGTCGCAGTACCTCGAGGTCGGCATCGGCCCCGACGCCGAGGTGTTCACCAAGTCGCAGCCGATGTCGGCGGTCGGCACCGGCGCCGACATCGGCATCCATCCGAAGTCGGCGTGGAACAACCCGGAGCCCGAGATCGTGCTCGCCGTCGCGGCGGACGGCCGCGTCGTCGGCGCGACGCTCGGCAACGACGTCAACCTGCGCGACTTCGAGGGCCGCAGCGCGCTCCTGCTCGGCAAGGCGAAGGACAACACCGGCTCGTGCGCGATCGGCCCGTTCGTCCGGCTGTTCGACGAGCGCTACTCGATCGACGACGTGCGCCGCGCCGACCTCGCGTTGCGCGTCGAGGGTCCGGACGGCTTCGTGCTCGACGGCGCGAGCCCGATGGGCAGGATCAGCCGCGACCCGCTCGACCTCGCGTCGCAGGCGATCGGCGCGAACCACCAGTACCCGGACGGATTCGTGCTGTTCCTGGGCACGATGTTCGCGCCGATCCAGGACCGCCACGGTCCCGGCCAGGGGTTCACGCACGTGGTCGGCGACGTCGTGACCGTGTCGACGCCCACGCTCGGCGCGCTGGTCAACCGCGTCAGGACGAGCGACACCGTCGCGCGCTGGACGATGGGCGCGGGCGCGCTGATGCGCAATCTCGCGCGGCGCGGTCTCCTCGCGCCCGCGGGCGCGCGCTGACGACCGGCGCCCGCCCTCCGCGTGCGGGGGCGGCGCGCTAGAATGCCGGCTCCGCATCGAGGGCCGGCGCCCGACCCTCCCCACGAGAAGACCGCCATGGCCGACACCGCAGCGCCGACCCGCACGACCGTCCGAAGCGTTCCGCCGTTCCGCGCCGACCACGTCGGCAGCTTCCTGCGCCCGCGCGCCCTGCTCGACGCGCGCGAGCGGTTCGCGAAGAGGGAGATCGACGCCGCCGCGCTGCGCGCCGTCGAGGACGCGGCGATCCGGGACATCGTGACGTTCCAGGAGGACCTCGGCCTGCGGGGCATCACCGACGGCGAATTCCGCCGCACCTACTTCCACATCGACTTCCTGACGCAGCTCGACGGCGTCGAGACGAAAGGCGGCATCGCGATCAGCTTCCACAGCAACGCGGGCAACGTCGACTTCGCGCCGCCGGTGATGCACGTGACAGGCAAGGTCCGCCACGCGCGGGCGATCCAGCGGCGCGACTTCGAGTTCCTGAAGTCGGTGACGACGCGCACGCCCAAGGTGACGATCCCGTCGCCGACGATGCTGCACTTCCGCGGCGGCCGCAAGGCGATCAGCGCCGAGGCGTACCCGGCGATGGAGGATTTTTTCGACGACATCGCGAAGGCGTACCGCGACGAGATCGCCGACCTCGCGGCGGCGGGCTGCACCTACCTGCAGCTCGACGACACCAACCTCGCCTACCTGTGCGACGCGAAGATGCGCGACGGGGCGAAAGCGCGCGGCGACGACCCGGACGAGCTGCCGCGCCGCTACGCGACGCTCATCAACGCGGCGATCGCGACCAAGCCCGCGTCGATGACCGTGTGCGTGCACCTGTGCCGCGGCAACTTCAAGAGCGCGTGGGCGGCCGAGGGCGGCTACGAGCCGGTCGCGCGCGTGCTGTTCAACGAGCTCGAGGTCGACGGCTACTTCCTCGAGTACGACGACGCCCGCTCGGGCGACTTCGCGCCCCTGCGCCACGTGCCGAAGGGCAAGACGGTCGTGCTCGGGCTGGTCGGCACCAAGCTCGACCGGATGGAGACGAAGGACGACCTCAAGCGGCGCATCGACGAGGCGGCGGCGTTCATGCCGGTCGAGCAGATGTGCCTGTCGCCGCAGTGCGGCTTCTCCTCCACCGTCCACGGCAACGAGATCGCGGTCGCCACGCAGGCCGCCAAGATCCGGCTGTGCGTCGAGACCGCGCGCGACGTGTGGGGAGGCGTCTGACCCCACCCCGGGTACGTGGTCACGCTGCAACCTGCGGAGGCGGCATGACGCAACGGGACAGGCTCGCGATCGGCCTCGTCGGCTACGGCGAGGTCGGCAAGATCCTCGCGTCGGCGCTGGCCGAGCGCAAGGCGGGATGGATCGGCGCATGGGACATCCTGCTCGCCGATCCGGCGACGGCCGCGCCGATGAAGGCGCACGCGGCACGCGCGGGCGTCGATGCGACGGCGTCGATGGCGGCGCTCACCGCGCGCGCGGACGTCGTCATCTCGGCGGTGACCGCATCGCAGGCCTGGTCGGTCGCCGACGAGGCCGCGCGCACGATCCGCCCGGGCACCTGGTTCCTGGACCTGAACTCCTGCTCGCCGGGCGCCAAGCAGCGCTCGAGCGAGCGCGTCGACCGCGCGGGCGGTCGCTACGTCGAGTCGGCGGTGATGACGACGGTGCCGCAGTACGGAATCCGCGTGCCGATGCTGCTCGGCGGGCGCGACGCCGCGGCGCTCGCGGCGCTGCTCGAGCCGCTCGGATTTTCCATGGAGGTGGCGGCCGAGCGCGTGGGCGTCGCCTCGGCGATCAAGATGTGCCGCAGCGTGATGATCAAGGGACTCGAGTCGCTGCTGGTCGAGAGCCTGACGGCGGCGCGCGCCTACGGCGTCGAGGACCGCGTGCTCGCGTCGCTGCACGAGACCTTCCCGCAGCTCGACTGGGAGAAGGTCGCCTCGTACATGGTCAGCCGCACCGCGCTCCACGGCAAGCGGCGCGCCGAGGAGATGCGCGAGGTCGCGGTGACGGTCCGCGAAGCGGGCCTGGAACCGTGGATGGCATCGGCGACCGCCGAGCGGCAGGACTGGATGGCGAAGCAGAAGGACGCGGCCGGATTCGCGCAGGTCCCGAACGACGCGAACTGGCGGGCGTACGCCGACCGGCTGCTGCGCGCGATCGAGGCGCGGCGCGCGTCCGCGGCGGACTAGCGTCCGTCAGCGCTGCGACGCTTCCGGCCCGACGCCCCACGGCGGCGGCGCGATCGCGACGATGCGCCGGAACAGCTCGCGGAACGCCTTGCTCGCCGGCACGCCGACGATCGGGTCGTCGTTCGACGCGAACGCCGCGTCGATCGCCGCCCAGTCCTCGGCCGTGAGCGCCTTCGCGGCGCGCGGCAGCACCTCGTCCTCTTCCCTGCGCATGTGGCGCCAGTGGAAGTGCGCGTAGCGCTCGACGCCCTCCGCGAACGGTTCGAGCGCGGCGGCGTCGGCGCGATAGCGCTCCCATTTCGCCTTGAGCTCCGAGAAGCGCTCGCGGCCGACCACGTGCTCGTGCTCGAGGCCGTCGAGAACCGGCGCGATGTCCGGCGCCCGCGCGCGCAGCCGCGCGAACAGGAAGTCGTCCTCCTTCGGGTGGTGCAGCTTCTCGGGGAAGGCCTCGATGTAGTGGAACATCGCGCCGAGCAGCGCGTGGTCGACGGCCATGCGCCCGGCGCGCACCTCCTCGACCACGTGGCGGAGCCCCTCGATCACCGCCGTGATGGCGCGGTGCTCGTCCTGGATGATCGCGATCGCTTTCATGGGAGGCCTCGCTTCACGACACCGAGACGAGCCTGTGCAGCGTCCCGGGGTCGGCCAGCAGCACTTCGCTCGGGGAGCGGTGGACGACGCGGCCGCGCTCGAGCACGACCGTCTGGCGCGTCAGCGCGAGCGCGAGCTTCGCGTGCTGCTCGACGACGATCACGGCCATGCCGCCGTCCGCCACCAGCTCGCGGATCACGTTCATCAGCTCCTGGACGATGATCGGCGCGAGCCCTTCCATCGGCTCGTCGAGCAGGAGCAGGCTCGGGTTCACCATCAGCGCGCGCGCGATCGCGAGCATCTGCTGCTCGCCGCCGGAGAGCTGGTTGCCGAAGTTGGCGCGGCGCTCCTCGAGGCGCGGGAACACCTCGTAGACGCGCTTCGCCGTCCAGCGCCCGGGCCGCGCGACCGCGGTCAGGTGCTCCTCGACGGTGAGCGACGGGAACATGAAGCGCTCCTGCGGCACCCAGCCCAGTCCCGCGCGGCTGCGGGCGTGCGTCGGCAGCGCGGCGAGGTCCGCGCCGCGCCAGCGCATCCGTCCGCCGCGCAGGCGCGTGAGCCCCATCAGCGTGACGAGCAGCGTCGTCTTGCCCATGCCGTTGCGCCCGAGCAGCGCGAGGCTGTCGCCCTCCTCGAGCGCGAGCGAGACGTCCTCGAGGACGATCCCGTCGCCGTAGCCCGCGGTGACGCCCTCGACGGCGAGGAGCTCAGCCATGCTGCGCCTCGCCCAGGTAGACCTCGCGCACGCGCGGGTCCGCGGCGATCTCCGCGGGCGCCCCCTCGGTCAGCACCTTGCCGCCGACCAGCACCGTGATGCGCTCGGCGAAGCGGAACACGAGCTCCATGTCGTGCTCGATGAACAGGATCGTGACCTCCCTCGGCAGCGCCGCGATCACCGCGAAGAGCTCGGCGCTCTCGCCGGCCGGGATGCCCGCGGCGGGCTCGTCGAGCAGCAGGATGCGCGGCTTCGTCGCGAGCGCGAGCGCGATCTCGACCAGCCGCTGCTTGCCGTAGGGCAGGTCGCGCGTCAGCGTGTCCGCCTCGGGCGCGAGGCGCAGCATCTCGAGGAGCGCGTACGCCTCGCCGGCCTCGTCGCGCTGTCGCGCCACCGTGCGGTGCCACACGCCCGCGCGCCCCCGGCGCTCGCACACGGCGAGGACCACCGACTCGAGCACGGTGAGTCCGGCGAACAGCGTGTTGATCTGGAACGTGCGCGTCATGCCCCGCTTCACGCGCTGGTGCTGCGCCAGCCCGGTGATGCGCTCGTCGCCGAGGAAGACCTCGCCGGCGGTCGGCGCGAACACGCCGGTGAGCAGGTTGATGAGCGTCGTCTTGCCCGCCCCGTTGGGGCCGATCAGCGCATGCCGCGCCCCCTGCGGGAACGCGAGCGAGACCTCGCTCGCCGCCTTGAACGCGCCGAAGTGCTTCGACAACCCTTCCGTGCGGAGCGCGGCGGTCATGGGCGCTTGCCGGCGAACCGATCGCGCAGCCCGTCGAGCGCGCCCAGGATGCCGCCGCGCCCGTACAGCACGACGACGACGAGGAGCAGGCCGAGCCAGAACTGCCAGTAGACCGGGTTCATGTCGGACAGCCAGAGGTGCGCGATCATGAACACCGCGGCGCCGACGAGACCGCCGTAGAGACGGCCGGCGCCGCCCAGCACCAGCATGATCATCAGGTCGGCCGAGCGCGGGAAGCTGAACACGTCGAGCCCGACGAACTGCGTCGCCTGCGCGAGCAGCCCTCCGGCGATGCCCGCCATCGCCGCGCTCACCGTGTAGACCGCGACCAGCCTGCGCGCCACCGGCGCGCCGATCGCCGGCATCCGCTTCACGTTCTCGCGCACGCCGCGCAGCGACAGGCCGAACGGCGAATTGACGATCCTGCGCGCCACGACGAACAGCACGAACAGCACGGTGAGGCAGTAGAGGTAGGCCGTGCTCCCGGCGAGGTCGAACCGGAACAGCCCGAGGAGCTTCCACATCGTCACGCCGGAGAGGCCGTCGGCGCCGCCGGTGATCGACGGAAGCTGGTTCGCCGCCTCGAACAGCATGAGCCCGATGCCGAGCGTCACCATCAGGCGCGCGAGATCCGAGCCGCGAACGACGAGGAAGCTCGTCGCGTAGCCCATCGCCGCGCCGGCCGCGCCGGCGACGAGGAGCCCGGAAATCGGCTCACCCCAGCCGTGCACCGCGAGGATGCCCGCGGCGTACGCGCCCATGCCGAAGTACGCGGCGTGGCCGAGCGACACGATGCCCGCGTAGCCGAGGATGAGGTCGAGCGAGAGCGCGAACAGCGCCGTGATCAGGATCTGGCTGCCGAGCACGCGATGCTGCGGGAAGACGAAGAACGCCGCGACCGCGACGAGCCAGAACGCGACCTCGATCCTGCGCCAGCGGTCGGTGGGCAGGCGATGCGTCGACGCGCGCCCGGGCGCGCCGATCGTGGCGGTCGAGGCCTGATTGCTCATTCGACGAACCGCAAGGCGTCGGGCTGAAGCCCGACCCACGGCGCGATCCCCGAGGCGTCGGGCTGAAGCCCGACCCACGGCGCGAAACTCGAGGCGCC
>CAJPFI010000007.1 GCA_905339295.1 Burkholderiales bacterium | reverse complement strand
CTCCTGTGGGTCGGGCTTCAGCCCGACACCCCCTCCTGTGCGTCGGGCCTCAGCCCGACACCCCCTCCTGTGGGTCGGGCTTCAGCCCGACGCATCCCGCATGTGGGTCGGGCTTCAGCCCGACACTCCCTCCTGCGGGTCGGGCTTCGGCCCGACGCTTCTCCCTGCAGTTCCGGAATCAGCGAGAGGAAGCGGTGCATCGAACAGGCGTCAGGCCGACGCCTTGCCCGACGGCTAATCCACCGCGGCGCCAGCGACGCGCCGACGCGAGAACGCCCGCCGGATCGCCCTGCCCCACTCGACGAACGGGTAGAGCGTCGCCTCGTAGAGCGTGTTGCCGTCGCTCGCGTCCCTCACGCCGGTGACCTGCGGGAACACGCCCCGCTCCGGGTGGTGGTAGGTGCCGAACAGGCGGTCCCAGAGCGGGAAGATCGCGGCGAAGTTGACGTTGCCGTACTCGGGCGTGTGGTGGTAGCGATGGAACTGCGGTCCGCTGAGCCAGCGGCCGAGCGGCCCCAGCCCCACCTTCAGGTTCATGTGGATCCAGTAGCCCCACAGCAGGAAGGCGGTCCAGATCCACGCCACCGTCGGCGGCTTGAAGTCGAACAGCACCGCCATCGGCACGACGATCACGAACACGCGGAACGCCTCCTCGCTGAAGTGGTAGCGGTGGACGGTCGTGACGTTGACGAAGCGGTCCTGGTGGTGGAATTTGTGCTGCACCCAAAGCCAGCGGAAGCGGTGCTGTGCGCGATGCCACCAGTAGAAGAAGAAGTCGAAGACCACGAAGAACGCGATCGTCTGCAGGATCGACCCGGCCACGCCGTCGGGGAAGCGGATCGGGATCGCGAGCGAGTGGCGCTTCGCGACCGGCTCGAACAGTTCCGCGAGCGGCGGGACGATAAGCATCGTCAGGTACAGGAAGATCACCGCGACGACGAGGTTGAAGCCGAGCGCGCGCCACGACTGGCGCGCATGGGCGGGGCGCAGGCGCTCGAGCGCCAGCCCGCCCGCGAAGGCCATCGCCGCGAACTGGAATTCCGCGCGGAAGGCCGGGGAGAGGAGGTCGATCGCCATGGTCGGTGGGTCGGTCGGCGCCCGCGCGCGGGCGGCACTCGCCATTCTATCCCGCCCCCCCTCGGTGCGTCGCGGGCCACAGCCACGCCGCTCCCCGGACGCCGCTCGAGTCGCCGTGGCGATGCTTCACCAGGCGCGTGTCGACCCGGTCCGAGAACACCCACGGGCCCCACAGCGCCGGGACATTCGCGTAGAGCCGGTCGAGGTTCGACAGGCCTCCGCCGAGCACGATCACGTCCGGATCGACGAGATTGATCACGTGCGCGAGGGCGCGCGCGAGGCGCGCCTCGTAGCGGACGAGCGACGCCTCGCACGCGTCGTCACCGGCGAGCGCGCCCGGGAGGATCGCCTCGGGCGCGAGCATCTCGCCGGTCGCGCGCCGATGGTCGCCCGCGAGGCCCGGCCCCGACAGGAACGTCTCGATGCACCCGCGCCGGCCGCAAAAGCACGCCTCGCCCGGGCGCTCGTCGTCGCGCGGCCAGGGCAGCGGATTGTGGCCCCACTCGCCGGCGATGCCGTTCGGCCCGTCGAGGACCCGTCCGCCCACCACGACGCCCCCGCCCACGCCGGTGCCGAGGATCACGCCGAAGACGACGTCGGCGCCCACGCCGGCGCCGTCGCTCGCCTCGGAAAGCGCGAAGCAGTTCGCGTCGTTGGTGACGCGCACGTCGCGCGCAAGCCTGCGCGCCAGGTCCTCGCGGATCGGCCGGCCGTTCAGGCACACCGAGTTCGCGCCGCGCAGCAGCCCGGTCGCGCGCGAGATCGATCCGGGCGTGCCGACACCGACGCTCGCGCGCTCGCCCAGCGCGGCCTCGGCCTCCGCGACGAGCGTGGCGATCGCGTCGAGCGTCGCGTCGTAGTCGCCCCGCGGCGTGGGGACGCGCCGGCGGAAACGCTCGCGGCCGCCGTCGTCGAGCGCGAGCACCTCGATCTTGGTCCCGCCGAGGTCGACGCCGATCCGGTATCCGCCCGTTCCGGGCGCGCCCGTCGCCGTGTCGCGATGCGATGCCGCCATGCGCCGATCATAGCGCGGCGGATCGCCTCGCCGCCCGCCGAGTTGCCGTGACGCCCGCGTTACCGGATGACCTGCGCACCGCAGGGTCCGACCCCGATGATGCCGTGGGGCCGACCCTAGGGCGGCGTGCAGAACACGCTGCCCTCGACGTACCAGTCCTCGTCCTCCATGTGAGCGATCTCGGACGCGCTCGTGAGGAACCGGTGGTTGGGCGCGCCGCCGTCCATCAGGTTGTACACGCGCGTCACGCGCATGCGTCCGGGCGGGCAGTCCTCGAGCGCCGGCAGCTCCGCGCGGAACGCGAGCGCCTCGAACCGCCACAGCGGATCGGCGGCGAGGATCGCGCATTCGGGCGCCCAGATCGAGTAGAAGTGCGAGTAGACGCCGCCACGGCTCGTGAAGTAGCGGCACGACGCGTCGCCGCTCGCGAAGAAGCGGTCCCAGGCCTTGAACACGAAGCCGGTGCGCCGCCAGCCGGGCACGATCACGCCGGCGTCGAGCATCGCCGCCTCGTCGACGTCGGCCGTGTAGAAGAAGTGCGCGAGCTCGTCGTTCTGGAACTCGACGACGATGCGCTCGCCGCCGGTCGCCGGCGCCGGTGCCGTGTAGTCGATGACGCGCCGGTCGTCGCCACCGCCGGCCACGCGCTCCATGCGCTGGAGCGTCGCGCGGGCGTCGCGATCGTCCTGCGCGTGCGCGGCGAGGAACTGCAGCGTCCACGTGAAGATGTCGCCGGACGATGCGGCATCGAATCCGTGCTCGACGCCCTCGAGCGCGACGAGGATGCGGGACTGCGAAAGCCGCTTCATCGCTTCCTCGACCGCGCCGATCGGCGAGGTCGTGTCGGCCGTGCCCGCGATAGCGAGCAGCGGCACCGGCAGCATCGCGTCGACGCCGTTCTGGTCGCGGCCGAATGCCGGAAAGAACGACTGGCCGAAGTACGGCACGTAGGTCGTGACGGCCTTGAGCCGTGAATCGGCCATCACCTGCTTCGACGACAGCCCGACCGACACGGTGAGCTTCGCGCCCGCCATCAGCATCAGCGACTCGCCGCCCTGGCTCGCGCCGAATCCGGCGACCTGCGACGCGTCGAGGCGATCCATCCAGCCGGGGGTGCCGAGCACGTGGTCGAGCGCCGCGGCGAGCGCGAGGGGCCGAACCGCCTGCATCGCGGTGAACTTGGCGAATTCGCCTAACGCGAACAACAGGTCGGACGCGTCCTCGAGCCGAAGGTTCGCGATCCGCTGGTCGCCGTGGAACGGCGCGACGACCGCGTAGCCGTGGCTCGCGAGCAGCGTGAGCGCCGTCACGTAGTCGCCCGAGATCGGACTTCCCGCGTAGCCGTGCGAGTAAAGCAGCACCGGCCAGCGCGCACGCGCCGACGAGAGCCGCGGCGGATCGCCGCTCCGCTGCATCCGCGGAACGGACCTGCCGGTCGGCAGCGCGTAGTCCGCATACGGGTTGCCCGGGTCGGTCGGGTAGCAGACCAGCAGCACGACGGGAATCGAGGTCCCCGCGTGCGGTCCGTAGAGGTCCCCGTCGTCGGGGATCTGGACCGTCAGCACCGGCGTCGCGGAGGTCGAAAGCAGCGCGGTCAGGTAGCGCTGCGTGCCGCCGTCCGTCGGAACGCCCTCCCACCACCACTCGACGTTCTCGCCCGGCGGCACGCGCGAGAAGTCCTGCTCGACGCTCGAGCAGCCGACCGGATAGGGGCCGCCGGCGAGCGGCGCGATCGTCGCGAGCGAGTCGGACCGCGCCTCGGGCGCGAACGCGGCGGTCAGCACGAACGCGCCGGCAACGGCGGCGCGGAACAGCGGGTCGAGGGTCATGCCGATCTCCGTGGAGTTCCGAGTGTCCGCAGGCGACGGCGGCACCCTTGTCGGGGCGACGCCGATCGTGGCGTCGGATTGCACCTACACGGGCTCAACGTTCGAGGGCGCCCGGCGACGACACGGGCCCGCCGCGCCTCCCGCAGCCCGGGAGCCCCGGGAGCCCGTCCGGGCTGCGCGACCCGGCGACGCCGGGCCGCTAGAACCGCTCCTCGGCAAGCGCGATCGCCGCCTCGCCGCCGCCGGCCGCGAGCGCCGCGAACGACTCCGACAGCGGCAGGAGCGCCTCGGCGTAGAAGCGTGCGGTCGTCACCTTCGCGCGCAGGAAGCCGGCGTCCCCCTCGCCCGCGGCGAGCTTCCGCGACGCGATCTCCGCGGCGCGCGCCATCTGCCAGCCGCCGGCCACGGTGCCCCACAGCCGCAGGTACGCCACCGAGCCGGCGAGCGCGACGCGCGGATCCGACCCGTAGGCCGGCACCATCCAGTCGATCGCGCGCTCGAGCGCGTTCACCGACGCGCCGAGCCGCGCGCCGATCACCTCGAGGTCGCGGTCGGCGGACGCCGCGAGCCGCGCCGCGACGCCGGCGATCTCGCGCGCCACCGCCCTCGCCGTCGCCCCGCCGTCGCGCACGGTCTTGCGGCCGACGAGGTCGTTCGCCTGGATGCCGGTCGTCCCCTCGTAGATCGTCGTGATGCGCGCGTCACGGTAGTGCTGCGCGGCGCCGGCCTCCTCGATGAAGCCCATGCCGCCGTGCACCTGCAGCCCGAGCGAGGCCACTTCCTGCGCGACCTCGGTCGAGTGGCCCTTGACGATCGGGATCAGCAGATCGACGAACGCCTGATGGCGCTTGCGCGCCTCCGCGTCCGGATGGCGGGACGCATGGTCCATCGCGGCGCCGGTGACGTAGGCGACCGCGCGCGTCGCCTCGGTCCATGCGCGCATCGTCATCAGCATGCGGCGCACGTCGGGGTGCTCGATGATCGAACCGGTCTTCGCCCCCGGGGCGAGGCCCGCGGCGCGGCCCTGGACGCGATCGCGCGCATACGCCACCGCGCGCTGGTAGGCGCGCTCCGAGATGCCGACCCCCTCGAGCCCCACCGAGTAGCGCGCGAGGTTCATCATCACGAACATGTACTCGAGGCCGCGGTTCTCCTCGCCCACGATCCACCCGGTCGCGCCGCCCTCGTCGCCGTAGCTCATCACGCAGGTCGGGCTCGCGTGGATGCCGAGCTTGTGCTCGAGCGACACGCAGCGCACGTCGTTGCGCGTTCCGGGCTTCCCGCTCGCGTCCGGGATGAACTTCGGCACGACGAACAGCGAGATCCCCTTCACCCCCTCCGGGGCGTCGGGCAGGCGCGCGAGCACCAGATGGACGATGTTCCCGGTGTAGTCATGCTCGCCGTAGGTGATGAAGATCTTCTGGCCGGTGAGCCGGTACGTGCCGTCGGGATGCCGCACCGCGCGCGTGCGCACCGCCGCGAGGTCGGACCCGGCCTGCGCCTCGGTCAGGTTCATCGTGCCGGTCCACTCGCCCGCGACCATCTTCGGCAGGTAGCGCTGCTTCAGCGCGTCGCTGCCGTGCCGCTCGATCGCCTCGATGGCGCCCTGCGTGAGCAGCGGACACAGGTCGAACGCCATGTTCGACGCGTGCCACATCTCCTCGACCGCCGCCGCGACGACCTGCGGCAGGCCCTGCCCGCCGAACTCCGTACTCTTGCCGAGACCGTTCCATCCGTTCTCGACGAACTTCCGGTAGGCGTCGCGAAAGCCCTCCGGCGTGCGCACCGAGCCGTCCTCGAGCAGGCGCGCGCCGCGCTGGTCGCCGGTGCGGTTCAGCGGATCGAGCACGTCGGCGGCGAATTTCGCGGCCTCCTCGAGGATGGCCGACACCGTGCCGGGGTCCGCCTCCTCGCAGCCGGGCAGCGTCGCGACCTGCGCGAGGCCGGCCAGTTCGTTCAGCGCGAATTCCATGTCCTGCAAGGGTGCGCGGTAGGTGCTCATCGGGTTCGGCGGTAACGAAGGAAAAAGGAAAGCGTATCGCGCAGCGTCTAGAGCACGGGCTCTAGATACGCCGGCGTGGGTCCGGCTTCGGCCCGACCGCGCCGCCGCATCGACCAACCGTGGGTCGGGCTTCGGCCCGACCACGCCGCCGCATCGACCAACAGTGGGTCGGGCTTCAGCCCGACCGCGCCGCCGCCGCGACCCACCGGGGGTCGGGCTTCAGCCCGACCACGCCGCCGCATCGAAGGAACATCGTCGCGATCGAGCCCGACCCGCGGTCCGAGGCGGGGCCCGCCGTCGCGCCGCACACACGATTCGCGATGGCGCGCCCGCACGGAGGAACCGGGATCAGCGCGACGGCAGCGCGGCCACGAGTTGCGGGACGGTCTCGAACAGGTCGCCGACCAGGCCGTAGTCGGCGATCTGGAAGATCGGCGCGTCGGGGTCCTTGTTGATCGCCACGATCACCTTGCTGTCCTTCATGCCCGCGAGGTGCTGGATCGCGCCCGAGATGCCGATCGCGATGTAGAGGTCCGGCGCGACGATCTTGCCGGTCTGGCCGACCTGGTAGTCGTTGGGCACGTAGCCCGCATCGACGGCGGCGCGCGACGCGCCCAGCGCCGCGTTGAGGCGGTCGGCGAGCGGCTCGAGCAGCTTGTGGTAATTGTCGCCGTTGCCCAGCCCCCGCCCGCCCGAGACGATCACGCGCGCGCTGGCGAGATCGGGCCGTTCCGACTTCGTGAGCTCCTGTCCGGTCACCGTCGCGCCGGCGGCCGGGGACGCCGCGGCGAAGGTCTCGACCGGCGCGGATCCGCCGGTCGCGGCCGCATCGAACGCGGTCGTGCGCACGGTGATCACCTTGACGTCATCCTTCGACTGCACGGTCGCGAACGCGCTGCCCGCGTAGATCGGGCGCACGAACGTGTCGGCCGACTCGATGGCGGTGATTTCGGAGACCTGTGCGACGTCGAGCCTCGCCGCGACGCGCGGCATCACGTTCTTGCCGTTCCCCGTCGCCGGCGCAAGGATGTGGGTGTAGCCGCCGCCCGCGACGACCGCGAGGACCTGCGCGGCGAGGTTCTCTGCGGTCGGTTGCGCGAGATGCGCGGCGTCGGCGTGGAGCACCTTCGCGACGCCCGCGATCGCCGCGGCCCCTCGCGCCGCGCCGGCCGCGTCGCGACCGGCGACCAGGACGTGCACGTCGCCGCCGAGCTTCGTCGCGGCCGCGACGGTGTGGAGGGTGGCCGCCCCGCAGGAGGCGTTGTCGTGTTCGGCGAGGACGAGGATCGGCATCAGGTATCGGATATCGGATATCGGGAATCAGCGGCCGCCGCTCAGGGCAGGACCTTCGCCTCGTTGCGGAGCTTCGACACCAGCTCGGCGACGTCGGCGACGCGTCCGCCGCCCTTGCGCTTCGGCGGCTCGACGACCCTGAGCAGGACGAGGCGCGGCGCGACGTCGACCCCGAGCCCTGCGGGGTCGAGCATGTCGAGCGGCTTCTTCTTCGCCTTCATGATGTTGGGCAGCGTCGCGTAGCGCGGCTCGTTCAGTCGCAGGTCGGTCGTGACGACCGCGGGCAGCATGCACACGACCGTCTCGAGGCCGCCGTCGACCTCGCGCTTGACCGTCGCCCGGCCGTCCGCGATCTCGAGCTTCGACGCGAACGTCGCCTGCGGCCAGTCGAGCAGCGCCGCGAGCATCTGGCCGACCTGGTTCGCGTCGTCGTCGATCGCCTGCTTGCCGAGGATCACGAGCTGCGGCGATTCGCGCTCCACGACCGCCTTCAGGAGCTTGGCGACCGCCAGCGGCTGAAGCTCGGCGTCGGACTGGACGAGGATCGCGCGGTCGGCGCCGATCGCGAGCGCCGTGCGCAGCGTCTCCTGGCAGGCGGCGGCGCCGCACGAGACCGCCACGATCTCGGTCGCGACGCCCTTTTCCTTCAGCCGGACCGCTTCCTCGACCGCGATCTCGTCGAACGGGTTCATCGACATCTTGACGTTCGCCGTGTCGACGCCCGAGCCGTCCGGCTTCACACGGACCTTGACGTTGTAATCGACGACGCGCTTGACCGGGACGAGGACCTTCATGGCGACCTTCGCTGCGAACGGGCGGGAACGTCGCATTATAGCCGCTCGCGCGCGGGACGCCGGCCGTCGCACGGGCATGGTATAAGTCGAGCCGCGTTGCGCCCCGCCCGAGGCCGCGCCGCCCGAAGCGCGCCCGGGACCGCGAATCGCCGACGATGCCAGCGATCCCGCCGACCGACATTCAGGAGGTGATCCGCCACCTCCCGCACCGTTTCCCGTTCGTGCTGGTCGACTTCGTCGAGGGCGGAGAGGCCGGAGAGTGGGTGCGCGCGGTCAAGCACGTCTCGGTCGACGAGCCGTTCTTCGCCAACCTCGGAACGGAGAGGCCGTCGATGCCGCACTCGCTGATCGTCGAGGCGCTCGCGCAGGCCGGGGGCATCCTCTGCTTCTACTCGGGCCTCCTGAAGCCGATGAGCGGCTCGACCACGTTCCTCGCGGCGATCGGCAACACGCGCTTCGAGCGCGGCGCGTACGCAGGCGAGACGCTGGTCCTCGACTGCCGGCTGAAGCGCGCGCTGCGCGGCGTGGTCCGCCTCGAGGGCCGTGCGAGCGTCCGCGACGAACTGGTCGTCGCGACCGAGCTCACGATGGTCGTCCGCGACACCGACGACGCCCGAGCCGCCGACGACCCTCGCACCGTAACGTGAGCGCTCCGCTGCCGACCGCGCGCAAGGAATCGCCCGGCGCGATTCCCGATCGCGTCGCGCTGCTGCGAACGATGCTCGCGGTGCGCGCGGGCGACCTGCGCGAGGAGAAGCTGCTGCGCCAGGGTCGCGGCTGGATCCACATCCCCGGCCAGGGCCACGAGACGCTCGCCGCGATCGCCGCGTTCCTCGAGCCCGGCGACCTGCTGTTTCCGTATTACCGCGACCGCGCGCTTTTCGCCGCACGCGGCGTGAGCGCGCTCGAGATGGCGCGCGACTACCTCGCGACCGTGACGTCGTCGACCGGCGGCCGGATGATGCCGGTGCACGGCAGCTACCGGCGTCTCGGGATCTACCCGCCGGCCACGCCCACCGCCTCGCAGTGCCTCCCCGCGGTCGGCGCGGCCTGGGCGCTCGCGCTCGAGCGCAGGCAGCGCATCGTGCTGACGACGGTCGGCGACGCGTCGGTTCGGCAGGGCGAGTTCTTCGAGGCGCTTGCGCTGGCCGTCGAGATGGCTCTGCCGGTCGTTTTCGTCGTCGAGGACAACGGCTACGGCATCAGCACGCCGACGCGCCACCAGCTGCCGATGCGCATCGGCCTGTTCGCGGCCGAGTACGCGACGCCGATCGATGGGCGCGACGTCGACGCGCTCGCGCATCGCGCGCGCGACGCGGTCGCCAGGGCGCGCGCGGGCGGCGGCCCGTCGCTCCTTTGGGTCGAGCTCGACCGCCTGACGTCGCACACCAACAGCGACGACCACCGCGTCTACCGCAGCGCCGAGGACATCGCGGCGATGCGCGCGCGCGACCCGGTCGAGCGCTTCGCCGCGGAGCTCGTGTCGGCCGGCGCGCTCGCGCCGGCGGCGCTCGCCGCGATGCGCGCCAGCGTCGAGCGCGAGGTCGACGACGCCTTCGCGCGCGCGGAGTCCGAGTCCGCGCCCGGGCCGGCGTCCGCCGCCACCGACCTCGTCGGCCCGTCGTCGCGCGACGGCGTCGCGCTGCCGTTCGCGCTCACCGAGCGCGAGAACACGATCGCGGCGGCGCTGCACCGGACGCTCGGCGAGGCGCTCGACCGGCTTCCCGCCACGATCCTGTTCGGCGAGGACGTCGAGGATCCCAAGGGCGGCGTGTTCGGATTCACGAAGGGGCTGTCGACGCGCCATCCGGGCCGCGTGCGCAACGCGCCGCTCGCGGAAGCGACGATCGTCGGCGCGGGCGTCGGCCTCGCGGCCGCCGGCCTGCGGCCGATCGTCGAGCTGCAGTTCATCGACTTCGCGGCGCCGGCGCTGAACCAGCTCGCGAACCAGCTCGCGACGTTGCGCTGGCGCTCGCGCGGCGAGTGGACCGCCCCGCTCGTCCTCTACGCGCCGCACGGCGCCTACCTGCCCGCCGGCAGCGCCTGGCACAGCCAGAGCAACGAGGGCTGGTGGACGCACATCCCGGGGCTGCGCGTGGCCGTTCCGTCGACGCCGGCCGATGCCGCCGCGATCCTGTGGACGGCGCTGAACGAGCACGACCCGACGCTGATCCTGATCCCCAAGCACGTGATGCGGCTGCGCCAGCCGATCACGCGCACCGCGCGCGGGTTCGGTCGCGCGCGCGTCGTGCGTCGCGGCAAGGACGTCACGCTCGTGGGATGGGGCAACGGCGTCGAGATCGCGCTCGCCGCGGCCGACGCGCTCGCGGCGCGCGTGTCGGTCGAGGTGATCGACCCCGTGTCGCTCGTCCCTTTCGACTGGGAGGCCGTCGAGGCGTCGGTCGCCCGCACCGGGCGGCTCGTCGTGATCGACGAGGACGCGCGGACCGGCTGCTTCGGGCAGACGATCGTCGCCGAGATGGTCGGCCGCGAATCGCGCTTCGCGCATTTCCTGTCCGCGCCGAGGCTCGTCGCGCGCACCGACGGCCATGTCCCGTACCACCCGGACCTCGAGTCCGCGGTCCTGCCCGACGTCGGGCGCGTGTGCGCGGCGATCGAGGAGACGCTCGCGTGACGGCGCCGGGCGAGGACGCCATGAGCGCCGCCGGGCCGCCCCAAGGCGCTCGCCCCCTCCTTCAGGAGGGGGGGTGCGAAGCCGCGCAGCGGCAAGCCTGGGGGAGGACGTCATGA
>CAJPFI010000006.1 GCA_905339295.1 Burkholderiales bacterium | reverse complement strand
CGCCCCCTCCTTCAGGAGGGGGGGTGCGAAGCCGCGCAGCGGCAAGCCTGGGGGAGGACGTCATGAGCGCCGCCGGGCCGCCCCAAGGCGCTCGCCCCCTCCTTCAGGAGCGGGGGCGCGAAGCCGCGCCGCGGCGAGCCTGGGGACGCAGGTCATGAGCGCCGAGCTCGCCGTGCCGCAACTCGGCGAAGGCCTGCGCGAGGTGCGCATCGTCGAGATCCTGCGGCGCGCCGGCGACGCGGTCCTGCGCGGCGAGCCGATCTACGTCGTCGAAACCGACAAGAGCACGGTCGAGCTGGAAGCGCCGTTCGACGGCACGATCGAGGGCTGGACCGTGTCCCCGGGCGATGTCGTGCAGATCGGCGCGGTCGTCGCGCGAATCGTTCGCCCCGGCGCCACCGTCGCGGCATCCGGCGGCGACGCGCCGCGGGGCGCGCCGCAGGTTCCGATCCCGCCGCGCACCCGCGCCCACGCCCGCGAGCGCGGCATCGGCGACTCGGAGCTCGCGCGCATTCCGTCCGCGTCGGGGAAGCTCATGCCCGCCGATGTCGACGCCTGGCTCGCGCGATCGGGCGCCGCGACGGCAGTCGGCTCGCGCGACGAGCCGCTGTCGCCCGAGCAGCGGAGGCTCGTCTTCCGGCTGCGGCGCAGCGCCGAGCGCGTCGTGCCCGGCACGATCGCGGTCGACGTGCGCTGGAGCGCGCTCGCGGACGCGCCGGCACTCGCGTCGGGCGGCCGGCCCTCGCCCGTCCAGGTCCTCGCGCATGCGGCGGCGCAGGTGGCGGCCGGCATGCCGCGCTTCCGCGCAACGCTCGTCGGCGACGACACGCTGCGCACGTTCGACGCGCTCAACGTCGGCATCGCGCTCGCCCGTCCCGGCGACGGGCTGGTGACGGCGGTGGTCCGCGGCGCCGATCGACTGTCGCTCGACGGATTGTGCCGCGAGGCGCGGCGCCAGATGCGCGAGGCGCTGCGCACGGGCGACCAGGCCGGCGAGGACACGCAGCTGCTGGTCTCGCACCTCGGCCGCGAGGGAATCGTCGATGCGGTGCCGACGCTGGTCGCGCCGGCCACCGCGATCCTGTTCCTCGGCGCGCCGCGCGACGACGGCCGCGCGCGCCTCGTGCTCACGTTCGACCACCGGGTCCACAACGGCGCGGGCGCGGCGACGTTCCTCGCCGCGCTGCGCGACACGCTGGGCGCCTGACCCTGCTGTTCGGTACCACGTACGTGATGCCCCGGGCGGGAGCCTCACTCGGCGAGGAAGTCCCCGACGATGGGCCACAGCGTCTCGCGCATGCGCGAGCGAAAGAACCCGAAGTGGCCGACCTTCGGCAGCTTCGCCGCGCGCGGGTCGATGCGGTGTTCGCGGATCGCGCAGTTGCGGAACAGCGCCGCGATTCTCGCCGTCGCCTCACGGGTCGCGAACGGATCGTCGGCGACCGACACGACGAGCGCGGCGGCGCGGAACGCGTCGAAGCGCGCGATCACGTCCGCGACGCGTTCCAGGTCCGGCGTTCCGTCGGCGAGGCGCAGGTTCCACCACGGTTCCGGGCGCCGGCGCTCCGACCAGTCGCGTGCGATCCCCGCGGGCAGGTCCTCCGGAAACCCGAAGCGGCGCGCAGGGAAGTAGCCCATCGCCCGCGTCAGCGCCGGCATCGCCAGGTGCCAGGCGACGTACATCGGCAGGCGCACGCGCCGCGCGTAGTCGCGCCAGTAGCCGGTATGCGTGCCGACCAGCGCCAGGCGCCCGACGCGCTCTCCGCCGGGCATGAGCCCGGTGACGAACCCGCCGATGCTGTGCCCGACGACTGCGGCCGATGCGCCGGGAAATCGCCGCGCCATGCTGTCCAGCACAGCGGCACAGTCCTTGCTTCCCCAGTCCTCGACCGAGACCAGGAAGCCCTTCAGCGACGGCGGCGCGGACGCCCCGATGCCCCGGTAGTCGTAGGTGAGCGTCGGCAGGCCCCGGTCGGCCAGCCAGTCGGCGAAGCGGTCGTAGTAGCGCGCGGGAATGCCGGCGCCGGCGTTGACGGCGACGTACCGTGCGGGCGATGCGCCGGTGTCCGGGTGCCAGAGCGTGGCGGCGAGCGGATAGCCGTCGGTGGCGGGGATGACGAGTTTCTCGGGGACGGACACGCTGGGCGACCGCCGGACCGGGGAGCAGGCCGAACGGGGAATGGACAGTCGCATCGTAGAATGCCAGATTGAGCCGACGAGGATGAAACAGGGGCCCATGACGATGCTCGGACGGTGGACCACCGTCGACGGCTGGCGCGCGATGCTCGCGCGGGTCCAGCGGCCCGAGCTCGAGCAGGCGGTGCTGCGCGTCGCGCTGGTCGGGCTGGTCTACCTGTACGTGGTCTGGACCGTCCACCGCGACGGCGCCTTCGACCGGACCGACCTCGAGTTCGTGTCCGTCGGCGCAGGCTTCGTCTCGCTGGCGCTGCTGATCCTGGTGCGCGTGCTCGCGGCGGGCGGCAACTCGAACGCGCGACGCGCGCTCGGAATGCTCGCCGACAACGCGGCGACGACCTACTGCCTGATCCGGATGGACGAGGGAGGCGCGTTCGTCCTCGGCGTGTACCTGTTCGTCGCGTTCGGCAACGGCTTCCGCTTCGGGCGCGCGTGGCTGCACGCTTCGCAGGCGCTGTCGGTCGCGGGCTTCGCGTCGGTACTGTGGCTGTCGCCGTTCTGGTCGCAGCACGTGACCGTCGGCATGGGCTTCATGGTCGCGATCCTGGTGCTGCCGTTCTACGTGGGCGTGCTGTCCGAGCGCATCACCGAGGCGAAGCGGCGCGCGGACGAGGCGAACGCGGCGAAAGGCCGGTTCCTCGCGAACGTCAGCCACGAGATGCGCACGCCGCTGAACGGCGTGATCGCGATGGCCGACGTGTTGCGCGAGACCAACCTGAACGAGGCGCAGCGCGAGATCGTCGAGACGATGACGACGTCGGCTCACCTGCTGCTCGTGCAGATCGAGGACGTCCTCGACATGGCCAAGATCGAGGCCGGCCGCGTGACGATCGAGACGCGGCCGTTCGACCTCGGCAACCTCGTGACCGGCACCGTCAAGGTGATGCTGCCGCAGGCGCGCTACAAGGGCCTCGCGATCAACACCGAGGTCGACCCGGCGGCCGCGCGCTGGTTCGAGGGCGACGCGCACCACGTCCGGCAGGTGCTGCTCAACCTGCTGTCGAACGCCGTCAAGTTCACCGAGAAGGGCGAGATCGCGCTCCGCGTGCGGGCCGCGGCCGCGCCCGAAGGCGGCGCGCTGGTCCGAATCGAGGTGCAGGACACCGGCATCGGCATTCCCGAGGCGAAGCAGGCGGCGATCTTCGAGCCTTTCGCGCAGGCCGACGACTCGGTGACGCGCGTCTACGGCGGCACCGGTCTGGGCACGACGATCGCGCGCCAGCTCGTGTTGCTGATGCGGGGACGCATCGGGCTCGCGAGCAAGGTGGGACAGGGAAGCCTGTTCTGGTTCGAGCTGCCGCTCGCCTTCGCCGAGCCGCAGGGAATCGACCTCACCAGCGAGCTGGGGCACGCCAAGTCGACGGCGGCCGCCCAGGCGGTGAGCGCCGGCGCCGGCGCGAAGGTGCACAAGATCCGCGGCGCGCGCATCCTGGTCGCCGAGGACAATGCGACCAACCAGCGCGTCGCGCAGCTGATCCTCGAGAGCGGCGGCCACGTCGTGACGCTGGTGGACAACGGCGAGGCGGCGCTCGACGCGCTCGAGCGAGGCGGCTACGACCTCGCGCTCTTCGACCTGTCGATGCCGCTCGTGTCGGGCCTCGAGGCGCTCAAGCTCTACCGGTTCACGACCCAGCGGCCGATCCCGGTGCTGATCCTGTCGGCGAACGTGACGACCGAGGCGATCCTGGACTGCGAGCGCGCGGGCGCGGCCGAGTTCATCCCCAAGCCGCTGCGCGCGTCGCTCCTGCTCGACGCGATCGAGCGCCACCTCGCCGCCGACGCCGACCGGCCGGCGCTGCCGCCGCCGGAGCGCGTCGAGGAGCGTCCGTCGTTCACGGTGGTCGAGACGCCGCCCTTCGACCCGGAGGTGCTGGGGGATCTCGTCCGGCTGTCGTCGGATCCGACGTTCGTCGACCGCCTGCTGCGCGGCTTCAAGGGCGACACCGAGCGGCTGGTGCGCGAGATCGGCGACGCGCTCGGCGCGCGCCGCTACGCCGTCGCGAAGGACGCGGCGCACGCGCTCAAGGGCGGCGCCGCGTCGGTCGGCGCGATGCAGCTCGTGCAGATCGCGTCGCGCATCGACAAGGCGGCCCACGACACGCTGCGCCTCAAGGCCGCGCAGTGGACCGAGGAGCTCACCGACGCCGCCAACCGCGCGCGGCTGGCGCTCGACGAGTACCTCGAGTCGCGCCGCAGGGCGCAGTCTGGCGGCGCGACCGACGCCTGACCCGGGCGGGACGCGAGCTGGGCGTCGGCCCCGCCAGCGCTCCCGAAATCGGCTGGCGCCCCGGTCAGTCGCCCGCCCCCACCGCGAGCGGCACGACGTTCGACGCGCCCACCGGCAGCGGCTCGTCGGCCGACTGCCGCTGCTGTGCGCGCACCAGGCGCTCCATCATCCTGAGGTCGCGCTCGGACAGCTTGAGCGCCGCATCCGCCCACAGCTCGACGACGCGGACGAGCTCCTCGTGCTTGAGCGGGTTCAACTCCTTCGCGATCGCCTCGACGCCGCGGCGTCCGTTGGCCGCACGCGCGTGCTTGCGCGCGTAGCTCTCGACCGCGACCGCGCCGGTGCCCGTCGGCGTGATCACGTCGACGACGCCCAGGTCGTAGAGCTGGCGCGCCGTGTAGATCGTGCCGCTGGTCAGCAGTTCCTCGGTCGTGCGGCGCCCGACCTTGCGCGACAGGAAGCTGTACGCGCCCATGCCCGGGAACAGGTTGAACAGGATCTCCGGGAAGCCCATGCGCGCGTCCTCCTCGGCGATCAGCACCGACGACGACAGCGCGCACTCGAAGCCGCCGCCCAGCGCGTCGCCCTGCACGAGCGAGATCGTCGTGAGCGGCAGGTCGCAGTTCTTCCACCAGCGATAGAGCGTGTCGACGCAGCTGCGCCCGTAGTGGACGAGCGTCGCGCGCTCGCGCCGCGTGATCGCGGTCTTGAACAGCGACAGGTCGCCGCCGAGATTGAAGACGCCCGGCGTCTTCGATGCGATCACCGCGTAGCGCACCTCGCCCGTCTCGCCGTACGCGTCGACCATCGTGCCCGCGCCGTTCTCGATCGTGTCGACATACGACGACAGTTCGACGAGCAGTTGCGGGCTGAAGAACGGCCGCGGCTTTGGATTCATCCACGCCCAGTAGATGCCGAGCTCGCGGTCGAAACGCGTGTCGACGTGCTCGAAGCGGGCGTGGGGAAGGTAGCGGACATCGGCGAACGCGTTCATCGAGGGACTCCCTGCGGTACGGGTTGTGACGGGGAAACCGGGGCGGATGGAACGGATTGTGGCAAACAAGGTATTCGTGCGCAAATTGTCCGTGGCTTGCTATGAGCTAAATCAAGCCATTCGAACGATTGCCTCAACCCGCGATCAACATTATCGGTCCATTTGTAGATAACATATTGTCACGGCTGTGGGGGACAACGGCGGGCCGCAATCCCCAACAGGTGGGGGTGTCCGCGCGTCGCTCTCCCCCATAGCTGGTGCCCGCAGCGCGCACGCCGGGCCGCCGCTCCGTGATGCTTCATGCAGAGCTGACCATTACAAAAACAACATGTTGCGTACGCGCACTGATGTGCAGTCGAAACTTCCGGGGGTGCGCGCGAGGCCCTGCCGTCGGCCGGACGCCGGGCGACCTGCGGGACCGGCAGGATGGCGACCAGGACGGCTCGGGATGCCGGCGCGCCACCGCCCCGAGGTACCCCTGGTCGCGCGGGGTCCGGTCGATCGACGGCGGCAGGCCGCCCGCGCCACGTCGCGGCGTCAGAGCACGGTCCAGCGGCCGTCGACCAGTCCCTCGATCGGCCGGAAGCTCGCCTTGTAGGCCATCTTGGCGCTCTCGGCGATCCAGTAGCCCAGGTACAGGTACGGCAGGCCGAGCTCCGCGCAGCGGCGGATTTGCCACAGGATGTTCCAGGTCCCGTAGCTCGTCCCCGGAATGTCCGGCTCGAAGAACGTGTAGACCGACGACAACCCGTCGGCGAGATGGTCGACGAGGCTCACCATGCGGAGCACGCCCGCCTCGCGGAACTCGACCAGGTCGGTGGCGACGTTGCTGTGCAGCAGGAAATGCTGGTACTGCTCGCGGCTGTCCTGGTCCATGCCGCCGCCCGGGTGGCGGTGGCGCTGGTAGCGCAGGTACAGCGCGTAGTGCTCGGAGTCGTAGCCCAGCTCGCGACGTGTCGCCACCAGCAGCGCATGGTCGCGCATCACGCGCCGCTGCGTGCGCGCGGGCCGAAACGACGCGACCGGCACGCGCACCGGCACGCACGCGCGGCAATGGTCGCAATAGGGCCGGTAGGTGAAGGCGCCGCTGCGGCGGAATCCCAGCCGAACGAGCTCGCCGTAGACGCGGGTGTCGATCAGGTGCGACGGCGTGGCGACCTGCGAGCGCGCGAGTCGGTCGGGCAGGTAGCTGCACGGGTACGGCGCGGTCGCGTAGAACTGCAGCGACGCGAGCGGCAGGTCGTTGAGCTTGCTCATGGCGCGTGGGTCGGGTCGCCGTGGAAGTCGGGCTCGGGTGCCGTCCACGGCCCGGCGATCCACGGGGCGGGCGGCGCGTCGGAGTGTATCAACTCGCGAAGTCGCGCCGCAAACTCGCGCCGGCGGATCGGCCGGGCGCCGAGTCCCGCGAGGTGCGACGTCTGCTGCTGGCAGTCGATCAGCGGCACGCCGTCGCGCGCGAGCTTGGCGACCAGATGCGCCAGCGCGACCTTCGACGCGTCGGACTCGCGCGTGAACATCGACTCGCCGAAGAACGCGCGGCCGAGCGCGAGTCCGTAGAGTCCGCCGACGAGTTCCCCGTCGCGCCACGCCTCGACCGAATGCGCGACGCCGCGGCGGTGCAGCGCGACGTAGGTGCCGATCATCGCGTCGGTGATCCAGGTGCCGTCCTGACCCGCGCGCGGCCCCGCGCAGGCGTGGATCACCTCCTCGAACGCCGTGTCGAGGCGGATGTCGTAGCGGCGCTGGCGGACGCGCTTCGCGAGCGACCTGGGCATCCGGAACTCCGCGGTGAAGAGCACCATGCGCGGGTCCGGGCTCCACCACAGCACCGGCTGGCCCTCCGAGTACCACGGGAAGATGCCGCGCCGGTACGCGTCGAGCACGCGCTCGGGCGCGAGCCCTCCGCCGGCGGCGAGCAGCCCGTCCGGCTCGGCGAGAGCCGAGTCGAGCGGCGGGAACGGCTGGTGCGGCGCGAGGAAGGCGATCACGACGCGATTGTGACTCGCCGGCCCGCGCGGGGTCCAATCCCGCGCCCTCGCGCCCGCTATCATCCGTCGATGGCCGGAATCGACGCTCCCGTTCCCCGCTGCCCGTGGTGCGAGGGCAGCGCCATGGAGCGCGATTACCACGACCGCGAGTGGGGCCTGCCCTGCGTCGACGAGCGCGGCCTGTTCGAACTCGTGACGCTCGAGGGCGCGCAGGCCGGCCTCGCCTGGCGCACGATCCTCGCGAAGCGCGACGGCTACCGCGAGGCGTTCGCCGGTTTCGATCCGGCGCGGGTCGCCCGCTTCGACGCGCGCCGCATCGAGCGCCTCGTCGGCAACCCGGCGATCGTGCGGCACCGCGCCAAGATCGAGAGCGTCGTCGCGAACGCGCGCGCGATGGTCGCGCTGCATCGCGCGGGAGGCTCGCTCGCGTCGGTCGCCTGGTCGGTGGTCGACGGCCGGCCGAGGGCGCCGCGCTACCGCACGCCTGGCGAGGTCCCTGCGCGCACGCCGGATTCCGAGGTGCTCGCGCGGCGCCTTCGCGGACACGGCTTCCGGTTCGTCGGATCGACGACGTGCCAGGCGCTGATGCAGGCGGCCGGGCTCACCAACGACCACCTCGTGTCGTGCCACCGGCACGCCGAGGTCGAGCGGCTCGGCCGCGCGATGGGATAGCGGGCTCGGGCCGCGCGCGAGGGTCCCGCGACCGGAAGTCGCGGCGCCGGAGGACGCGAGGATTCGCGCGGTGACGGCGTGGACCGTCGTGTTCGCGCAGAGCGACACGCTGCTCGTCAGGCGGCCGGTGAGCGCGGCGTCGAGCAGGCGCGGGTCGCGCACGACGCTCCGGCGCGCCCACGCAAGGCGGTTCACGCGGCATGTGCGCCCGCAGTCCGCGCGCCCTGCATCTCGCGGCAGGCGTCGAAACCGCAGCCGACCCACGCCGCGACCAGGGGCGCCAGCACGTCGTGCGCCGCATGCACCGTGCC
Source organism: Burkholderiales bacterium (assembly GCA_905339295.1). Classification (GTDB taxonomy): domain Bacteria; phylum Pseudomonadota; class Gammaproteobacteria; order Burkholderiales; family Casimicrobiaceae; genus VBCG01. The sequence continues at coordinate 322,066 of CAJPFI010000006.1, read as the reverse complement.
GCCACCAGGCGGCGGCCCTCCCCGGCACTCCGGTAGAATCGACCCGCACGCCCCGGTAGCTCAGTGGATAGAGCAGTCCCCTCCTAAGGGACAGGTCGGACGTTCGATTCGTCTTCGGGGCGCCATTCGACGGGGACGGCGGGATGCCCGGAGATCGGCCCGGCGCCCGGGCCGCGCGGCGAAGGGAGCCGGGCCGCCGGAGCCCCTCCTCCGGACCGGTCCACGCACGCGGGACTGTGAGCCGCGGGTCCGCGTCGGCTATCCGCCCCGCGGCGTCGCCTTCCACCGGCGATGGACCCACCACCACTGCTCGGGGTGGCGCACGACGAGGCGCTCGAGCGCGGCGTTGTACGCGCGCGTGTTGCGCGCGATCTCCTCCTTCGCGTCGTCGCAGGTCACCGGCTCGAGGGGCTCCTCGAAGCGCAGCACGTGCGAGCCGTCGGGCTCGCGCCACGACGCGGCCGGCACCACGGGCGCCCCGGTCGCGGCGGCGATGATCGCGAGGCTCCTGAAGGTTCCCGCGGGGTGGCCGAAGAACTCGACGACGACGCCGTCGCGCCCGCGCGCGTGCTGGTCGAAAGGGAACACGACGAGGTCGCCCGCCTCGAGCCGGCCGACGAGCGCGTCGAGCGAGCCGCGCTTGGGCAGCACGCCGAAGCCGGCGCGCTCGAAGCGCCGCGTCACCAGCGCCTCGAGCCAGCGCGGCTTGATCGCCCGGCGCACGAAATGGAAGCGCCCGCGCGCCTCGGGAAACCGGTGGACGCCGGCGATCGTCGCGACCTCCCAGTTGCCGAAGTGCCCGGTCAGGATCAGCACGCCCTTGCCGCGCGCATGCACCGCCCGCAGCAGCTCGAGGTTCTCGACGCGCACGATCGCCGCCTTCCCCGCCGGCGACAGCCAGCGGAAGCGCACGAACTCGGCGAGCAGGCGGGCGAGGTGCGCGTAATGCATCTGGGCAAGGCGCTCGATCTCGGCCTCGTCGACGCGCCCTCCGTACACGCGTCGCAGATTCTCCATCACGACCGCGCGACGGAACGGCATCCAGCGCCAGACGAACCGGCCGATCGCCGGTACCTCGCCGGCCGCGTGCTCGGCCACCGCGACCGCGTTCGCGCTGGTCGCATCGTGCGACACCGACAGCGCAATGCGCGCGACGCGGTAGCGGCCCATCACGACTTCGGCCGCCGGCGAGGGAACGGCGTGCGGCGCGCCGTACGCGTCGCGCTCGACCGAGAAGTCGGACGCCGCGATCGTCTCGAGCGCGGCCTCGCGCGGGAAGAGCTTGAGGCACGCCTCCTTCGCGGCGAATCGCGCGGCGAGCGAAGCGGCGCGTCCCGGGCCTTCGCCCGCGTCGGCGAGCTCGCGCGCCGAGAAGAGCCGCGCGAGCGTCTCGCCGTCGCTCGCGGCGAGGAGCCGCCCGACGCGCGCGATCTCGACGGTGTCGATCCCGCAACGCGCGCCGGCGGGCGGGGCGCTCGCCATCGGCGCCTTCAGGCGGCGCGGACGACGAGCGCGGCGTCGGTGCCGCCGAAGCCGCGCGAGAGCACGAGCGCGATGTCGCTGCGCGACCTCGCCGCCGTGCGGGACACCGGAAGCGCGGCGAACGCGGGGTCGATCCGCTCGAGCGTCGGAATTCCCGGCACCACGCCGCGGCGCAGCGCCTCGAACGCCAGCACCGTCTCGATGGCGCCCGCCGCCGCGATCAGGTGGCCGATCGCCCACTTGAACCCGGTGACCGGCGGCGCATTCGCGCCGAACACGTCGAGGATCGCGAGCGCTTCCGACGCGTCGGATGCCGGCGTGCCGTTGCCGTGCGCGACGATCATGCCGACGTCGCCGCGATCGATGCCGGCGTCGGCGAGCGCCGCGCGCATCGCGCGGGCAGGCCCGTCGCCGTCCTCGCGGATCGCGAGCAGCCCCTCGCTCTCGGTCGCGTGGCCCGCCCCGAGCACGCGCCCCAGCACCGCCGCGCCGCGCGCGCGCGCGGACGCATCGGACTCGAGCATCAGCGCGCCCGCGCCCTCACCCATCAGGCTGCCGTCGCGCGACTCGTCGAACGGCCTCAGCATCTCGCGTGCGAGCAGCCCCGCGCCGTGGTAGTAGAGAACGTTCTGCGGCTCGATCGGCGTGTCGTGGCCGATCGCAACCGCGCGGTCCGCCTCGCCGTTCGCGATGCCGGCGGCCCCCTCGACGATCGCGAGCATCCCGCTCACGCTGTGGTTGGTGATGCAGGCGTTCGGGCCCTTGATCCCGAAGCGGATGCCCACGTGGCACAGCACGTTGTTCGGCAGCGACTTCAGCAGCCACATCGGGTTGACGCCGCTGACGAGCTCGCTGCCGAACCCGGGCAGCTCGCCTCCGGTTTCCCGGATCAGCGGGAAGTAGTCGTACTGGTTCTGGTAGGTGCCGCCGCCCGAGCCTACGTAGAGGCCGGTGCGCTCGGAGAAACGCGCGGCGGCCGCCTCGTCGAGCCCGCCGCGGTACACGACGAAGCCGGCCTCGGCCACCGCCTCGCCGGCCGCGTAGAGCCCGACGACGTCGGTGCGGCGGATGAGCTTCAGCAGCTTGCGGTCGCCGGCGAGCACCGCGGCGTTGTAGTCGGCGATCTCCGCGGCGATCGGACGCGGCCAATGCGCGACGTCCCACGTCGCGATCGGCGCGAGCGCGCTCCTGCCTTCGAGCAACGCGTCGACGATCGCGGCGGGCGACCTGCCCGAGCCGCATATCGCTCCCGAGCCGGTGACGACGACGGCCGGCTTCGCGGTCACGCCCTGCCCCCGTCGAACTCCGGATGGCGAAACGCGAGGCAACTGTTCGAGCCGCCGAAGCCCAGCGAGTTCGACAGCGCGACGCGAACCGCGTGCGGCCGTGCCTGGCCGGTCACGAGATTGAGTTCGCAGTCGGGATCGGGGTTGACGTAGTTCGCGTTGACCGGCAGCACGCCGTGGTGGATCGAGAGTGCGCAGATCGCGGCCTCGACCGCGCCGGCGGCGGCGATCAGGTGGCCCATCATGCTCTTGGTCGAGCTGACCGACACGCGGCCGGCGCCGTCGCCGAACACCACGTGAATCGCCGCGCTCTCGCTGCGGTCGTTCATCGGCGTCGAGGTGCCGTGCGCATTGACGTAGTCGACGTCGTCCGGCGTCGCATCCGCATCGGCGAGCGCCCAGCGCATCGCCTGGATCGGGCCGTCGCCCGACGGGTGCGAGTCGGTGATCCGGTAGCTCGACAGCGAGTTGCCGTCGCCTGCCAGCTCCGCGTAGATGCGCGCGCCGCGCGCGAGCGCGTGTTCCCACGCCTCGAGCACGACGAAGCCGGCGCCCTCGCCCAGCACGAAGCCGTTGCGCGTCGCGTCGAACGGGCGGCTCGCGTGCGTCGGGTCGTCGTTGTCCGGCGAGACCGCGCCCAACAGGCAGAAGCCGGCGAGTCCGACCGGATTGACCATCGAATCGAAGCCGCCCGCCAGCGCGCAGTCGACGGTCCCGCGCCGGATCAGCTTCATCGCGGTGCCGATCGCCTGGCCGCCCGACGCGCACGCGGTGTGCACGCTCGTCGCGTAGCCGCCGATGCCGTGGCGCCTGCCGAGCAGCGCGAGGCCGGCGGCGTTCTGCGCGCGGCAGAACACCATCGGATCGCGGCCGGTGTCGCTCGCGAGCAGGCGCTCCGGATCGACGTCCTCGCCGTCCCCCGCGGCCAGCCCCAGCGACGAGAGCTCGGGCCACCCCATGCCCATCATCCCGGTGCCGACCGCCAGGCCCCAGCGCGGGCTCGTCGCGGGCGTCGGGCGCACGCCCGCGTCGGCGAACGCCTGGTCGGCGGCGGCGAGCGCGAACGCGTGCGAGCGGTTCGCGTACTTGAGCAGCCGGCGGTCGTCGATCACCGCCCGCGGATCGAAGTTCTTCACCTCCGCGGCGATGCGCGTCGAGAAGCCGGACGCGTCGAAGATCGTGATCGGCCCGCCCATGCTGCGGCCCGATTGGAGCGTCGCCCACGTCGACGCGACGTCGTTGCCGGCGGGCGTGACGAGCCCGAGGCCGGTGATCGCGACGCGGCGCCTGGCCGTCATGACGCCCCCTCGGAGACCTGCCGCGGCGCGGATTCGCGGGTCACGGCCGCTCCAGGATCACGCGCGCGGTCGCGACCGGCTTGCCGCGCATCTTCGCGACGACGCGTCCGATGAGCGAGCCGTCCTCGGCGGCGAGATCCGCCGACACCGCGAGCGACTCGCCCGGCGGCATGAACGCGCGCACCTTGACGTCCTGCATGGCCGCCACGCGCGCACCCTCGCCCGCGACGCGCGTCGCGAGGATGCCGAGCGCGTCCATCAGGAGGGTGGCGGGGAACACGGGCTTGCGGGGAAAATGGTCGGCGAAGTACGGCGCGTCGGCCGGAATCGCGAGCGTCCCGCGCGCACGTCGGCCGGGATCGAGGTCCTCGACGGCGAGCGCCGGCGGCGCGACACCCTCGAACCGGCCCGCCGGCGCGCCGGGTCCCGCGAGCGTCGCGAAATCGGCGCGCAGGGCCCCTGGATCGTCGAAGTCGGCCGCGGGCAGCATCGGGCCGAGCGCGTGCTCGAGCACCATCACCGGCTCTCCGTCGACCCGCGCACGGCCATGGTAGGCGACGTCGCTCTCGGTCGCGTTCTCGAGGTCGACCTCGAGCTCGAGCGTGTCGCCGGGACCGAACGCGCGGCCGAACCGCGTTTCGCCGGCGAGCCCCGCGACCGGACGGACGCGGAAATCGAGCGCGTGCATCGCGACCCACGCGGCGAGCTGGCCGATCGCCTCGGCGGCGAGGCTCGCCGGAAAGCGCGTCGCGCGCGGCGGCACCGTGTATCGCCCGCGCACCGTGGCGCCCGGTGCGTGCGCGAGAATGCGGTCGACGAACGAGAACGCGCTGAATCGCCCGGCCATCAGTGCGAGCGGCGCCCTGGCGCCCGGGTGCCCACCGGGCAGTTCCGAGGGCGCCCTGCCCCGACCGCGGGCGACGAGCGCAGCGAGTTTCGGCGGGGCGTCCAACCGCTGCCCCTTGGGCGGCTCGCCCCCCCGGGGGGCGACGAGCGCAGCGAGTTTCGGGGGGTCGTCATCTACGCGCGCTGCGCGCGGATCACCAGCTTGCAGAACGTCTCGGTCGTGAACAGCCTCGGGATCTCGGCGACCTTGAGCGGCGCGCGGAAACGCTCCGCCGGCACCTCCGACAGGAACGCCTTGAGCTGCGCAAGTCCCCGTTCGGTCACGAGTCCCTTCTGCTCGAACTCGGCCTCGGAGAGCGCGCCGCGCGAATCCTCGACGATCTTGCCGCGCGGGATCTTGACCTTGAACGTCCGCTCGAGCCGGAACACGAGGTCGAGGAAGTCGATCGACTCGGCGCCGAGGTCGTTGATGAGCGAGGCGTCGCGCTTCACTTCGTCCTCGTCGCAGCCGAGCGCGTCGGCGATCGTGGCGGCGACCTTCGGGTAGACCGTGTCGATGTCCTGTTGCGTGATATCCACCATTCCCGTTACTCCATCTTGAATCCGCCGTCGACGTGCAGCACCGTGCCGGTCACGTAGGAAGCGAGGTCGGACGCGAGGAACCACACGGCGTGGGCGACTTCCTCGGGCTTGCCGTAGCGTCGCAGGACGATGCGCTTCAGGGCTTCCTCGCCCGCGAGCTCGCGAACGTCCTTCGACATCTCCGTGTCGATCACCCCGGGCGCCACGGCATTGACGCGGATGTGCCGCGGCCCGAGCTCCACCGCGATCGCCCGAGTGAACGCCTCGACCGCTCCCTTGCTTGCAGCGTAGTTCGACTGGCCGCGGCCGCCGCGGGTCGCGGCGACCGAGCTCACGTTGACGATCCGCCCCGATCGCCGGGCGGTCATGTGCGGCGCCACCGCGCGAGTGACGTTGAACAGTCCCGTCACGTTGGTGTCCAGCACGGTCCGCACGTCGTCCGGCTCGAGCGCGACCAGCAGGTTATCACGGATCACCCCCGCGTTGTTCACGAGGAGGTCGACGCGCTCCCGCCGCTCGATCACGCGCTCGACGGCGTCCACGCACGCCGCCGGGTCGCGGACGTCGACACGGTCGGCGGCCACCGAACGCCCGGCCGCGCGCGCGGCGTCGACGACCTCGCCCGCGGACGCCTCGTTGCCGACGTAGAAGAACGTGACGTCCATGCCGTCGGCGGCAAGGCGCTCGACGATCGCGCGGCCGATGCCGCGGCTGCCGCCGGTGACGATCGCCGTCCTGCCCGCGAGTCCGGAAGCGATGCCGGTCATCCGGACACCGCGAAGCCGCCGTCGACGAAAAGCGTCGTGCCGTTGATCATCGACGCCTCCGGCAGACACAGCAGGTAGATCGCGTTCGCGACGTCGGCGGGCGCGAGCACCGGTCCGGCGGGCGAGCGCGCCGCATACTCGGCAAGCAGAGCGTCGCGATTCGGGAAGTAGGCGAGCGCGTCGGTGTCGACGACGCCGGCGTTGACCGCGTTCACGCGGACGCCCTTCGGTCCCAGCTCCTGGGCGAGCGAGCGGACCAGCGCCTCGAGCGCCGCCTTCGACGCGCCGACGAAGCCGTAATTCGGGATCGCGCGGTAGGCCCCGAGACTCGACAGCGCGATGATGCGGCCGCCGTCCTTCATGCGCGGCACCGCGTGCTGCGCGAGGAGCGCGAGCGCGAACGCGTTGATCTCCATGCACCAGCGCCAGTGCTTGAGCTTCATCTCCATCGCCGGCTTCAGCACGCCGGACGCGGCGTTGGACACGACGATGTCGAGCCGCGGGAATGCCTCGTCGAACGCGGCGAAGATCTCGTGGACGCTGTCCGGGTCGCCGACGCTGCCCTGCATCGCCGCGGCGCGCCTTCCGAGCGCGCGCACCTCGCCCGCGAGAGCCTCGGCCTCGTCGTGGCTGTTGTAGTAGTTGATCGCGACGTCGGCGCCGGCGCTCGCGAGCTTGAGCGCGGTCGCGCGTCCGATGCCGCGCGCGCCGCCGGTGACGAGGGCGACCTTTCCGGCGAGGGGACCTGGCATGCGTGGGCTCTGGGTGGCGGGACGGGCGGCGGAGCGGCGTCGCGTCCCCTTGCGGGTCGACGGCCGCTATTCTAACCGCCCGCCTTCGCGGCGCCCCCGAGCGCCGCGCGCCGGGCGCGGATCAGTCGCTGCCCCTCGAGGACCCAGGCCTTCTTGATGCTGTGCCAGACGTCCGCCGCCCACAGCAACGCGCCGACGGTCGCCTCGACGGCGTCGGAAGGCTCGGGCGTCCGGCCGGGGACGTAGTCGTTCAGCCAGGCGCGCACCTGCGGGTTCGCCGCGAGCTCGTGCGTCACCGGGACGAAGACGTGGTTGTACGCGGCGGGCAGCGTGACGTTGCGCACGTTCGCGCGCCCGTTCCCCACGTAGGGCACGTCGAGCGGGTTGCCGGGAAACGAGAGCGCGAACAGGTCGAGCTCGATGAAGTAGCCGGTGAACTCCTCGACCGTGTCGGGGATCCTGCGCAGGCTCGCGAAGTCGTCCCACTGGTTCGGCAGCACGAGCGCCCAGCCGCCCGCCCCCAGCGCCGACGCATAGGAAGCCGACAGCCCGACGACCGGCCGCTCCTTCGCCGTCAGCGGGTCGACAACCGTCGTGCGCGGCTCCGCGCGGTCGGCGATCGGGTCCCACACGGCGACGGTCGGCGTGTAGACGCCGGCAAGTTCCTTCAGGATCTTGACCGTGTAGAGGCCCCCCTGGCTGTGCCCGACGATCATCGGCCGCATGCCGTCCTGCTCGTAGTGCCACGCAAGGATGCCGGCGAGCCGCGCAGTGCTCGAGTACGGGGTGTACGACCACTCGCCCCATCGGGGCTCGCGGATCTTCGCGTCGGGGTAACCCATCTCGGAGAGGAACACTCCGAACGACGTCATCGCGAGATGCACCGGGAAGATCCCGCCGTGCACGAGCATGATCTGCGGCGCGGGACCCTTCGACAGCACCTCGGCGACGTCGCGCCCGGATACGCGCTCCGGGTCGAGCGCGAGGATGCGCTCCTCGAGCGCCGGGTCGATCGCGCGTGCCTTCAGCACGGTGAACTCGCCCGCCTTGGGGGCGACCACGTCGACGGCGACCGGCTGGATCGCGCAGCCCGCGAGGGCGAGCGTCGTCGCGAGGATCAGGGTGCGCAGCGCGCGAGGGGCTCGACGGGTCATGGCAGCTGCTCGAGGCCGGCGACGAAGCGATCGAGGGCGACGCGCACGGCGGCGGCGGAAATGGTGGCGGGGCGGAAGGATACACCGAGTTCGAGCGTCGATCCCGTGAACGTCGCCGCGAAGACGGCCGGCGCGAGCGGGCCGGTGGAGACGCCTCTCCGGTAGCCGGACGGCATCGTGCCCGCCCGCGGCGCGATCGCGTCCCACAGTCCCTGGACGACCAGCGTCGTCAGTCCCGCCCACACCGGATAGTGCTTCGCGTAGAGCGAGTCGCGGCGGTCGTCGCGGACGGCCCGCCACGCGATGCCGGACAGCGCGAGCGCGACGAGCGAGCGCATGTAGCGCCGGCGCCTGCGCAGGTCTCGGCTTTCGGCGTGCACGGCGCGCACGACCTCCTCGAGGCTCGCGTGCGTCGGATCGGCGTGCGCCGCGCGGAACGACGCGAGGAACTGCCCGAACGTGCGCGCGGCCGGGCCGGCGCAGTCGCGCCGGATGTTGACGATCGACGCGACGGCGACGGCGTAGCGGCGCGCGTTCGCCGCCGGCGGCGGCCGGAACTGCGCCACCGCGCGGATCAGCGCGCCCATCAGCACGTCGTTGCGCGTCACCTTCCACGCCGCCGCCGCGTGCGCGATGCGCTCGACGACGGCGTACGGCAGGCTCGCCATCAGGAACGCGTTCGCGTGGTCGCGGACCTCGAGGCCCGGCGGGCGGCGCGAGTGGCGAGCACGCAATGCCATGCCCGGAAGGTCCGCGACGGCCCGCATCGCCTGCAGCGGATGGCGCGCGACCAGCCGGCGGAAGCGCGCGGGGTGCCGCTCGAGCCGCGGCAGCGCGGGCCCGCCTTCGTAGCGCTCGCAGATCGCGCCGAGCAGCGTCACCGCGGAGTCGCCGCCGGCGACGATGTGGTCGTAGACCAGCAGCAGCCAGAACCCGTCCCGGTCGGGGATCGCCTCGAATGCGAAAGGCGCGTAGGCGCCGTCGGCGGGGAATCGCCGCGCGAGCGAGCGCTCGATCGCGGCCCGCAGCGCCTCGTCGACGTCCCCGGCCGGGGCGGCGGACACGTCGAGCGCGATCTCCGCCGCCCCGCCCCGCCATTCGTAGCGCCCGCGCCGCGCGTCCAGCGCGTAGCCCGTGAGGCCGGTTTCCTCGAGCGCCGCGGCCAGCGTCGCGCGGAGCCGCGCCTCGTCCAGCGCGTGCGGCACGCGCGCGACGTGCGTGGCATTGTACGGATGGCGCGAACGCCACCGCAGCATCGTCATCTGGAACAGGTTGAACGCGCCGTGCACGCTATCCGACCCGGTGCGCCGCGCGCCGGGTGCGCTGCGCCTCGCCGCACCATGCGCGCTTGATGTCGAACCAGAGCTCGGCCGCCTGCACGAGGTTGGTCGTGTCGCGGCCCTCCGGCAGCGGCGCGTCCACGCCGGGCCGGTAGCGGTCGATCCACAGGCGCAGTTGCGGGTCGAGCGCGAGGTGCGCCGCGCGAGGGGCGTCGATGTGTCCGGTCGCCGCCGGCAGCACGACGTTGCGCACCTGCGCGCGCCCGGTCGCGCGATACGGATCCTCGTCTCCGGCGAACGTGCCCGCGATCGGGTCGTAGGGAATCGCGAAGCCCGTGAACCGCTCGGTGCTGTCCGGGACGTCGCGCAGCACGCGCGCGAGCTCGAACTGCCCGCGCAGGATGCGCGGCAGCCGACCGGTCGCGATCGCCGCGGCGAACGGGAGCACCAGCTCGACGACACGGCGCGGCTCGCCCGTGTCCGGGTCTCGGAAATGCGTGCGCGGCTCGGGCGCGAGCGTGCGCGGATCGACCACCGGCAGGTCGTCGCCATAGGCGCCTGCGAGCGCGCGCAGCGCGTCGATCACCACGCCACCGCCCTTGCTGTGGCCGACGATCAGCGGCCGGACACCGTCGCGCTCGTAGAGCCACGCGAGCATGCCGGCGAGCGTCCGCCCGTCGAGGTCGCTGTCGGTCGTCATCTCGCCGGTGCGCGGGTCGGCGAGCGCGGACGTGGGATAGCCCATGCCCGCCAGGAACGCGCCGAACGGCGCCATCGTGACGATGCCGAGCGATCCCTGCAGAAGCACGATGTGCGGCGCGCGCCCGGCGGGCAGCGACGCGGCCGTCGTCGCGTCGACGCGCGCGCAGTCGGGCCGCGCAGTGTCCGCCGCGCGCACCGCGACCGACGCGCCGAACGCCAGTGCGGCGACGACCGCCACGGCGCTATGCGCGCGGCGCGAACAGCCTCGGGAGGAAGCGGCCGGTCCCGGCCAGGTAGTCCGCATAGGCTTCACCGTGGACGGCGAGCAGGTGGCGCTCCTCGTTGCGCGCCTTCAGGTTCATCAGCGTGACGTGCACGACCGCGACCGCGATCATCGGCGCGGTCGGCAGCACGACCGCCGTCGCGGTCATCAGCAGGATCGACAGCGCGTAGATCGGATGACGGATCGCGCGGTAGAGTCCGGTCGTCACGAGCCGGGTCTTCTCGCGAGGCGTCACCGCCATGCGCCAGCTCCTGCCCATGCGCTTCCAGCACTCGATCGTCGCGACGAGCGCGACGACCGCGACGACACCCGCCACGCCGCGCAGGTTCGCGTAGGCACCCTCGCGGGCCCACGCCGGCACCGACAACTGCGCGACGTGGCTGTTCGCCGCGACCATCGGCAACGCCATCCACAGCGCCACCAGCGGCACCCAGACGTACCACATCGCCTTCTCGAGGCCCTGCTCCGGGACGACGCCGGTCAGCCTGCGCGTCCGGCGCCGGACGCGCCACGACATGGCCCCGACGATGAACCAGTAGATCCATACCGAGGCGACGATGGCGGTGAGGGCGGGATCGTTCATGGAAACGGGCAAGCCGACGCGAATGCGCGGACCGGAGCCTCCATTGTACCGGCGCGCGGCGGCGTGGATGACCGCTCGCCTATAATCGCGCCTCGCACGCCGCCGGCACGCACGTGGGTCCGGCGCGATTCCCGCGCATCCGACGAGACCCGATCCGTTGCACCCGACCCGCTACCGCATCGCGCCGCGCGAGCCGAACGGGCACCTGTTCGAGATCGACTGCACGGTCGACGACCCCGCCCAGGACGGGCAGCGCTTCGCGATGCCGACATGGACGCCGGGGAGCTACCTGATCCGGGAGTTCGCGCGCAACGTCGTCGCGGTGCGGGCGGCGTCCGGCGGCCGCCCCGTGCGCATCGCCAAGGTCGCGAAGGACACCTGGCAGGCCGCGCCTTCGCGCGGGCCGCTCACGGTGACCATCGAGGTCCACGCCCACGACCTGTCGGTGCGCGCCGCGTACCTCGACGCCGCGCGCGGGTACTTCAACGGCACGAGCGTGTTCCTCCTTCCCGAGGGCCGCGCGAGCGCCGCGTGCATCGTCGAGATCCTCGCCCCGCCGCACGCCGCCGGCGCCCGCTGGCGCATCGCGACGACGCTTCCGCGCGACGGCGCCCCGCCGTGGGGATTCGGCCGGTACCGCGCGAAGGACTACGACGAACTGGTCGACCATCCGGTCGAGATGGCGGAGTTCCGCCACGTCGCCTTCGAGGCCGGAGGCGCGTTGCACGACGTCGTCGTGAGCGGGCGCGTGCGCTTCGACGCCGCGCGCCTCGCCCGCGACCTCGCGAGAATCTGCCAGTGGCAGTGCGACCTCTTCGGCGGCGCGCCGGGATCCCGCGCGCCGTTCGGGCGCTACCTGTTCCAGGTGAACGCGGTCGGCGACGGCTACGGCGGCCTCGAGCACCGCGCGAGCACGAGCCTCCTGTGCGCCCGCCGCGACCTGCCCGCGCCCGGCGTCGAGCGCATGTCCGACGACTACCGCGGCTTCCTCGGGCTCGCGAGCCACGAGTACTTCCACGCCTGGAACGTCAAGCGAATCAAGCCCGCCGCGTTCGTTCCCTACGACCTCGCGCGCGAGGCCTACACGCGGCAGCTCTGGGCGTTCGAGGGCATCACGTCGTATTACGACGATCTCGCGCTCGTGCGGAGCGGCGTGATCGGCGTCGCGAGCTACCTCGAGCTCCTCGGCCGCACCGCGAGCGCGGTGCTGCGCACGCCGGGACGGCGCGTGCAAAGCGTCGGCGACGCGAGCTTCGACGCGTGGATCAAGTACTACCGGCCGGACGGGAATTCGCCCAACGCCGGCGTGAGCTACTACGCAAAAGGCGCGCTGGTCGCGCTGGCGCTCGACCTCACGCTGCGGTGCGAGGGCAGCTCGCTCGACGCGCTGATGCGCGAGCTTTGGCGCCGCCACGGGCAGACCGGCGCCGGCGTCCCCGAGGATGGCATCCGCCGCCTCGCCGGGGAACTCGCCGGTCGCGACCTGGACGCGTTCTTCGACGCCTGCGTCGACGGGACCGACGAGCTGCCGCTCGCTGCTTTGCTGGCCTCGCACGGCGTGGCACTGGCGCTGCGTCCCGCCCATGGCCCGAAGGACCGCGGCGGCAAGCCGGGCAACGGCGACGTGCCGCGCACCGCGCTCGGGGCGACGTGGGACGCGGACCTCAGGCTGCTGCACGTCTTCACCGGCGGCGCGGCGCAGTCCGCCGGGCTCGCCGCGGGGGACACGCTGCTCGCGCTCGACGGCCTCAGGGCGTCGGCCGAGCGGCTCGACGCCTGCGCGCGCGACGGCCGGCCCGGCGAGCGCATCTCGGTACACGCGTTCCGCCGCGACGAGCTCATCGAGACGACGCTCGAGCTCGCGGCCGCGCCCGACGACACCGCGTGGCTCGCGCTCGACGCGCGCGCGGACGCCGACGCGCTCGCGCGCCGCGAGCGCTGGCTCGACGCGCCTACAGCCGAACCGAAGGATTGAGCGTGTAGCGTCCGGTCACCGACGCTTGTGCGAGCACGTGCCCGGCCATCGCCGCGAGCACCTCCGCGCCGCCGAAGCGGCCCTCGACCGCGAGGCGCGGCACGTCGAGGGCGTAGACCGTGAAGCGGTAGCGATGCGCGATCGCGTCGTTCCACGGCGGGCACGGGCCGTCGTAGCCGTACCAGTCGCCCGCCATGGCGGGATCGTTCGCGAACCAGCCGGTGTAGTCGTTGATGCCGTGGCGCGCGCCGTGCTTCGCGGCGGGACCCGCCTTGCCGCGCGGGGTCACGCCGTCGGCATGCTCGCCGCGCGCGACGGACGTCGTCGACGCAGGCAGGTCGACCAGCACCCAGTGATGGAAGTCGACGCGCGGCAGCGACGCCGGGACGACGCGGCCCTCCTGGTTCACGTCGTCGCCGCGCGACGGCACGTCGGGGTCGACACAAAGCACCGCGAACGACTTCGTGCCCGCGGGCGCCCCGGTCCACGCGAGGTCGGGGTTGCGGTTCGCCGAAAGCGCCACGTGGGTCGTCGAGTCGGGCCTGCCGAACGCGAACTCGGCGGGAATCGCGCCGCCGTCGGCGAAAGCGGTGGTGGTGAGCTTCATCGGGACTCCTGCGAGGACGGGCCTGCGGGAACGGTCACGCCGCGCGCCAGTGCGGCGGAATGGTCGCGTCGAGATACGGCAACGACTCGATGCGCCGCTTCCACGCCGCCAGCGCCGGCGGAAGCAGCAATGCTGCGTCGAACGACGGCACGCGCTGGTGGCAACGGTCCATGTACGCCACCTGCGGATAGAGCGCGAAGTCGGCCGCCGACAGCGGCCCGGCGAGAAAGTCCTGCTCGAGGTAGCGTGCGAGGAACGCGAACTCCTCGGCGACGGCCGCCCGCGCACGGCCGAGCTTCGCTTCGTCGCGCGCCTCGGGCTTCGCGTAGAGCAGCTCGTCGATGACCTTGTCGGTCGCCTCGGTCGTGTAGTCGTCGACCTCGCTCACGATCCGGCGCACGGTCGCGCGGCGGCGCGCGTCGCCGGGGAAGAGCCGGATCCCGTGCGACGGATACGCCTCGTCGAGGTACTCGACGATCGCGTTCGCCTCGTAGAGCACGAAGTCGCCGTCGACGATGGTCGGGACGCGATGGCGCGGGTTCAGCGCGACGAACTCCGGCTTGCGCGTGTCGCCGGCCGAGAACGACAGCAGCCGCCGTTCGCACGGCAGCCCCTTCGCCTCCAGCGCGAGCTGCACGCGCCAGGCATAGGGCGACCCCGAACCGTAGTAGAGGACGAGCGCCATCGTCATTTCGACCCGCCGCGCGGGCGCCTCTCCTCGCCGCCGGCCGCGGTCCCGGCGCCGCGCAGCGCCTCGACCGACGCCTTCTGCAGCTCCATGGTCTTGATGCTCATCTGCATCATCGCGAGGCTCATCGCGAGCCAGTTCTCGACCACGCGCAGTTCGGCGATCTTGCGCTCGATCTCGACGGGGTCGAGCGCGGCGAACATCATCGCCGGATTCACGAACGGCATCGCCGCCGGAGTCGCCTGGGCGCCGGCGGGCGCCGCCGCCGGCATGCCCGGCATGCCGAACCCCGGCATCGGGATGCCGAGCGGATTCCACATCTTCTGCATGAACTCGAGCGCCTGCTGCGGCGTGGGATAGGCGCCGGAGGCGACGGCGTCGGGCTTGGGCGTGGGCGTGGTCATCTCGGCGCTCCGGGCGGCGGGGGGGCGATTCGGCTAATATGCTCGCCCATGGCGGACCCCGGCGCAACCTTGCTCGCGCGGCTTCGTTCCGTCGTCGGCAGCGGGAACGTGCTGACCGCCGCCGCAGACGTCGGGCCGCACGTCACCGACTGGCGCGGCCGCTACCGCGGCGCCGCGGTCGCCGTCGTGCGCCCGGCGAGCACCGCGGAAGTGTCCGCCGTGGTGTCGGCGTGCGCCGACGCGCGCGTGCCGATTGTCCCGCAGGGCGGCAACACGGGACTCGTCGGCGGCGCGACGCCGCACGCGTCCGGCGACGAGGTCGTCGTGTCGCTCGTGCGCATGCGCCGCATACGCGCCGTCGATCCCGACAACGCGACGCTCACGGCCGAGGCCGGCGTGACGCTCGCCGGCGTGCAGTCCGCCGCGCGCGAAGCCGGTCTCAGGTTCCCGTTGTCGCTCGCGTCGGAAGGCTCGTGCACGATCGGCGGCAACCTCGCCACCAATGCGGGCGGCACGGCCGTGCTCCGTTACGGCAATGCGCGCGACCTCGTGCTGGGCATCGAGGTCGTGCTGGCCGACGGGAGCGTGCTCGACCTCGCCCGCGGCCTGCGCAAGGACAACACGGGCTACGACCTGAAGCAGCTCTTCGTCGGCGCCGAAGGCACGCTCGGCATCGTGACGGCCGCGGTGCTCAAGCTCTACGCCGCCGCGCGCACGCAGGTCACCGCGCTCGCCGCGCTCGCCCGTGTCGGCGACGCGATCGCGTTCCTGCGCCACGCGAAGCAG
Source organism: Burkholderiales bacterium (assembly GCA_905339295.1). Lineage (GTDB taxonomy): Bacteria > Pseudomonadota > Gammaproteobacteria > Burkholderiales > Casimicrobiaceae > VBCG01. Next base: position 306,591 of record CAJPFI010000006.1, on the reverse strand, counting down.
GCGCTCGGCGACCGCCTCGTCGGCTTCGAGCTCGTGAGCGATCACGCGCTCGCGCTCTCGCGCAAACATCATCCGGGCACGCCTTACCCGCTGCCCGGCCACCCGTGGTACGCGCTCGTGCAGGCCGACGACAGCGCCGAGGATCCCGGGCTCCCGGATCGGGTCGAGTCGATGCTCGGCGCGGCGCTCGAACGCGGCATCGTGCGCGACGCGACCGTCGCGAGCTCGGTCGCGCAGGCCGCCGCGCTGTGGGCCGCGCGCGACAACATCTCCGAGGCGCAGCGGCGCGAAGGGCCCAACCTCAAGCACGACATCGCGCTGCCGGTCTCGTCGATTCCCGGGTTCCTCGACACGGCGGAGCGCGAGCTCGCCGCGGCCTTCCCCGGCGTCCGCTTCGTCGTGTTCGGGCACCTGGGCGACGGCAACCTGCACTACAACCTGTCCGCCCCTCCCGGGACGGCCGCCGAGGCGTTCGTCGCGCCGGCGAACCTCGAGCGGGCGCAGCGGATCGTGCACGACCTCGTCGCCGCGCGCGGCGGGTCGATCTCCGCCGAGCACGGCATCGGGCAGCTGAAGCGCGGGGAGCTCGCGCGTACGAAGGCGCCGCTGGAGCTCGAGATCATGCGCCGGATCAAGGCGGCGCTCGATCCGGCGGGCATCCTCAATCCCGGCAAGATCCTCTGATCCGACCGCGCAGGCCGACCGATGGGAAAGCTCCTCTTCTGGATCATCGTCGCGTTCATCGTGCTCCTCGCGGTGCGCCTCGTCGGGTCGGCGCAGGCGAGGAAGCGGCGTGACCGGGACGCGGCGCAGCGCGTCACCGGCCCGATGGTCCGTTGCACGAAGTGCGGCGTGTTCCTGCCCAAGGCCGACGCGGTGCCGGTCGCGGACGGCTACCGCTGCCGCGAGCCCGCCTGCCTGCCGCCGTCCTGACGCCCCATGACCGATCCCGCGCCCGCGATCCCCCCGTACGAGCCGCCGCCGCTGCCGGCGTCGCTCACCGACTCGGGCGAGCGCATCCTCTGGATCATCGGGCTCTACCGCGCGGTCTGCGGCGCGGCGCTGCTCGGCATCGCGCTGTTCGTCGACCTGAAGGGCGTGGCCACGATCGCGCCCAACGCGTTCATCACCGCGACCGCGCTCTACTTCATCTTCGGGCTGGCCGCGTTCGCGTGGGTGCAGGTCGAGCGCCTGCCGTACTCGCTCCCGAGTCTCGCGCTCGCACTCCTCGTCGGCGACATCTTCTTCCTGTCGCTGGTCATCAGCGCGGGCGGCAACGCCGTCGCGCCTATTCCGATCCTGCTGTTCCCGCAGCTCGCCGCGAGCGGCTGGCTCCTGCGCACGCAAACCGCGTTCTTCCACGCGGCGCTCGCCTCCGTCGTCCTGCTCGGACTGGACGTCTGGCGCGCCCTCGAGGGCAGCATCGGCGGCGCGCAGATCGTGCAGACCGGCATGGTCGGCTTCGGCTATTTCACCACCGTCGCGATCGCCGTCGCGCTCGGCCGCTACACGAAGGCGTCGGAGGACCTCGCCGCGCAGCGCGGCATCGACGTCGCGAACCTCGAGCAGGTCAACCGCCTGATCATCCAGGACATGCAGGACGGTGTCCTGGTCGTCGACCTGAACGGCGTCGTGCGCGGCCACAACGCGCAGGTGACCCGGCTGCTCGGCGGGTTCGGGCGCATGCGCGGCGGAATGCGGCTGGCCGAGTTCAGCTCGACGCTGCACGACTACTGGCGTCGCTGGCAGGACGACTTCACCGTCGCGCTTCCGCCGTTCAGGGTCGAGGTGACGCAGCGCCTGCTGCGCGTGCGGCTGGTGCGGATCGGCTCGGGCCTGAACGGCGGCACGCTGATCTACCTCGAGGACCTGGGCCGCGCCCAGACCGACGCGCAGCAGATGAAGCTCGCCGCGATGGGACGCCTGACCGCGTCGATCGCGCACGAGGTGCGCAACCCGCTCTCCGCGATCAACCAGGCCGCGCAATTGCTCGAGGAGGACGGCGCGGTGGCGCCCGAGGGCCTGCGCCTGCTCACGATGATCCGCAACAACAGCAAGCGCATCGACCGGATCGTCGGCGAGGTGCTGCAGCTGAACCGCCGCGACCGGCAGCAGCCCGAGGCGATCCCGCTCGGCGACTTCCTGCGCTCGCTCGTCGACGAGATCGTGCAGACCGAGGCGATTCCCTTCGGCAGCGTGCAGATGTCGGTGCCCGACGACCTGGTCGTGATCTTCGACCGCGGCCACTACAACCAGATCGTGTGGAACCTGGTGCGCAACGCCTGGCAGCACTGCCAGAAGAAGGAAGCCAGCGTGCGCATCGTCGCGCGCGCGGGCTACCTGGGCGACGCGGTGCTGTTCGAGCTGTCGGACGACGGCCCCGGCATCCCGGCCGAGCTGCGCGCCCAGATCTTCGAGCCGTTCTTCACGACGCGCCCGGGGGGCACGGGCCTCGGCCTGTACATCGCGCGCGAGCTCGCCGACGCGAACGGCGCGACGCTCGAGCTGCTGCCGAAGTCGCCCGGCGCGCAGTTCCGGATGACGCTCAGGCGGGCCTCGTTGAGCGAGCCCGCGCCCGTGGCGTATCCTCCGGCCTGATCCCCGCGACGGGAGGAGCCCTTGTCCCGCAAAGTCCGCGCCCAACCCAAGGTGCTCGTCATCGACGACGAGCCGGACCTGCTCGAGCTGCTCGAGCTCACGCTGTCGCGCATGGGCCTCGACACCGAGCGCGCCTCGTCCGTCGCCGACGCGATCGCGCTGCTCGAGCGCGAGAGCTTCGACCTGTGCCTCACCGACATGCGCCTTCCCGACGGCGAGGGCCTGCGCGTCGTCGAGCACATCAACCAGCACAACCTCGACGTGCCGGTCGCGGTGATCACCGCGTTCGGCAGCGCCGAGAACGCGGTCGCGGCGCTCAAGGCGGGCGCCTTCGACTACCTCGCGAAGCCGGTCGCGCTCGAGCAGCTGCGCGCGCTCGTCAAGCAGGCGCTCAAGGTGCCGGACAAGCCGTCGCCGGCCTCGACGGCGTCCGGCGGGCTGCTGGGCACGTCCGCCGCCATCGAGCAGGTGCGCGAGCTCATCGGGCGCCTCGCGAAGAGCCAGGCGCCGGTGTTCATCAACGGCGAGTCCGGCAGCGGCAAGGAACTGGCGGCGCGCATGATCCACGGCGGCGGGCCGCGCGCGGCGCAGCCGTTCATCGCGGTCAACTGCGGCGCGATCCCCGAGAACCTGATGGAGAGCGAATTCTTCGGTTACCGCAAGGGCGCGTTCACCGGCGCCGAGGGCGACCGCGACGGGTTCTTCCAGGCGGCCAACGGAGGAACGCTGTTCCTCGACGAGGTGGCCGACCTGCCGCTCGCGATGCAGGTGAAGCTCCTGCGCACGATCCAGGAGAAGAAGGTGCGCAAGGTCGGGTCCACGCAGGAGGAGCCGGTCGACGTGCGCATCATCAGCGCCACGCACCGGAAGCTTCCGGCGCTGGTCGAGGCCGGCGCGTTCCGGCAGGACCTCTTCTACCGGCTGCACGTGATCGAGCTCGCGATGCCGCCGCTGCGCGAAATGGAGGACGACATCGCGGGCATCGCCACCGCGATCCTGGCGAGGCTCGCGCGCGGCGCGCCCGCGCAGCTCGAGCCCGACGCGCTCGCGGCGCTGCAGCGCTACCCGTTCCCGGGCAACGTGCGCGAGCTCGAGAATATCCTCGAGCGCGGGCTCTCGCTCGCGGTCGACCCGCAGCGCATTACCGCCGCCGACCTGCACCTCACGCCCTACGAGGACGAGGCGGACGCCGCGATGCCGACCGGCGAGAAATGGCCGCTGCAGGACTACCTCGACCGCGTCGAGCGCCAGGCGATCAACGAGGCGCTCGAGAAGACGCGCTACAACCGGACCGCGGCGGCGAAGCTGCTCGGCATCACGTTCCGCGCGATGCGCTACCGCATGGAGCGCCTCGGGATCAAGTAGCGCCCCAGGTGAGCGAACCGAGGCCGCCGGAGCCACGCTCGCCGGGCACGCGGACGTTGGTTGGCTACGGCCTGTCGGACCGCGGCCCGCGCGGCCTTGACTTCATCTGCCCCATGACCGTCGACGGATCCTCGTTCGCGCGCATCTCGGCGCGCGACGTGCGCCGGTCCTTCGGCCTGGACTTGCGCAGCCGCTCGTCGCGCGTGCGCGTGTACGCCTGCAGGCTGCGCTTGCGTCGCGCGATCACGCGTCGCACGGCGATGAGCGCGACGACGAGCGCGGCGAGCGCGGGAATGCCGAGGACGAGCTCCATGCGGCGATTGTCGCACCGCGGGGCGGCGAGCGGCGGCGCGAGGCGACGCGCGGCCGGCGGCGGGGGCCCGGCGTGAGGCGCGCGACCTTCGCGGGTCCCGGACGGCCGCGACGCGCGTTCGACGCCCGCGGCTGGCTCGCGGGCGTCCGGCGCGTCCGCTCCCCCAACGCGGACGCCCGCCCGGAAGGCGCCGCCATCACGCTCGTGGTCGTCCACGGCATCTCGCTGCCGCCGGGCCGTTTCGGCGGCGACGCGATCGAGCGCCTGTTCACCAATCGCCTCGACCCCGAGGCGGATCCGTCCTTCCGCGCGATCGCGTCGTTGCGCGTGTCGGCGCACTTCCTGATCCGGCGCGACGGGACGCTGGTCCAGTTCGTCGCGTGCGGAGACCGCGCCTGGCACGCGGGCGTGTCGCGCTGGAGGGGCCGCGAGCGGTGCAACGACTTCTCGATCGGGATCGAGCTCGAGGGCTGCGACGAGCGGCCCTACACGGCCAGGCAGTACGCGCGGCTGGCGGCGTTGCTCCGCCGGCTCCGCGCGCGCTGGCCGATCGAGCACGTTGCCGGGCACAGCGACGTCGCCCCCGGCCGCAAGTCCGATCCCGGCCCGGCGTTCGACTGGGCGCGGCTGCGCGGCCTCCTCGGACCGCGCCGCCGCACGGAACGGGCGCCCCGCCGCATGCCGGCCCGGTCGGCCGGGCTATAATGCCGGATTGTCCGTTGGCGCCGTGACCGGCAGCGCCGCGCCCCCCGATGCAGCTCATCGCCGACTACTTTCCGCTGATCCTGTTCTTCGTCGCGTACAAGTGGCAGGGCATCTACGCCGCCACCGCCGTGGCGATCGCGGCTTCGGTGGCGCAGATCGCGTACTTCGCTTGGAAGCGCAAGCTCTCGGCCGTCCACTGGCTGTCGTTCGCGATCATCGTCGTGTTCGGCGGCGCGACGCTCGCGTTGCAGGACGAGACGTTCATCAAGTGGAAGCCGACGGTCCTCTACGCGCTGTTCGGCGGCGTGCTCGCCGCGGGCAAGCTCGCGTTCGGGCGCGACCTCATCGCGGTGCTTCTGCGCGACGTGACGCTGCCGCCCGCCATCTGGTCGGCCGTGACCTGGTCGTGGGTCGGCTTCTTCGCCGCGATGGCGGTCGCGAACTGGTACGTCGCGTTCCACTTCTCGACCGACACCTGGGTGAACTTCAAGGTGTGGGGCGGCATCGGGCTCGTCCTCGCGTTCGCGATCGGCCAGGGACTGTGGCTCGCGCGGCACATGCAGGACCCCCGCGAGGAAGCGCCAGGGCCGTGAGCGCCGCCCGGCCGTCCCGCCCCCGCTCGCCCGCGCAATCCGGTTCGTTCCGGGGTCGCCCCGCGTCGCCCGCGACCCGTCGAGCGTCCCCGGAGGCCGGGGCCTCCCCTCGCCTGCATGCGCGCCACGGGCGTGCGGAGGGATTGCCTTGAGCGGCCTGGCCGAACTGATCGCCGAACGGCTCGCCACGCTCGAGCCGGTGTACGTCGAGCTCGACGACGACAGCGCCGCCCATGCCGGCCATCCGGGCGCGGCAGGGGGCGCCGGGCACTTTTCCGTGACCATCGTGTCTCATTGCTTCTCCGGGGCGCCGCGGCTCGCCCGGCACCGGGCGGTACTCGACCGTGTCGCCGACCTGATCCCCCATCCGGTGCACGCGCTGGCGATCCGCGCGTACACCCCCGACGAGTATTTCCCTGCCCACGAAAGGACCGCTCGATGACCCGCACCACGATCGCGCTCGCCGTCATGGCCGCGCTCGCGCTTCCCTCCGCCTTCGCGCAGGCGCCGGCTGCGCCGAAGGCCGCGCCCGCCGCCAAGTCGGCCGAGAAGGCGCTCTACCCGCAGGCGCAGTTCGACTTCCTGCTGAAGGAAAGGACCGCGCAGGGCCAGCAGGACTCGCCGGAGCTGCGCGCGGCCGTGCGCGAGGAGCTCAACACGCGCGAACTGCTCGCCCGCGAGGCGCGCAAGAAGGGTCTCGAGAAGGGAACCGAGGTCAGGACGCAGATGGACCTCGCGTCGCAGACGGTGCTCGTGCGCGCCTACGTCGCCGACTGGGTCAGGAACAACCCGGTGCCGGAAGCGGACCTGCGCAAGGAGTACGAGACGATCAAGGCGCAGGTCGGCGACAAGGAGTACAAGGTGTCGCACATCCTGGTCGAGAAGGAGGACGAGGCGAAGGAAGTGGTCACCGAGCTCCAGAAGGGCGCGAAGTTCGCCGACCTCGCGAAGGCGCGCTCGAAGGACCCGGGCTCGAAGGAGCGCGGCGGCGACCTCGACTGGAACGCGCCGTCGAACTTCGTCAAGCCGTTCTCGGACGCGATGGTGAAGGCCGACAAGGGCAAGTTCACGGCGCAGCCGGTGCAGACACAGTTCGGCTGGCACGTGCTGCTGGTCGAGGACGTCCGCCAGGCGAAGGTGCCGACCTTCGACGAGGTGAAGCCGCAGCTCTCGCAGCGCATGCAGGCGATGCATCTCGACAAGTACTTCCGCGACCTCCGCACGAAGAACGGCCTCTGACGCCGCAGCCCCGCGCGGCGTCGCGAAGGGCAGGCACGCGTGCCTGCCCTTTTCTGCGCCCGCCGATCGCCGGGCCGCGCGAGCGTGCCGGCGCGAGGTGCCGTGGTATCTTTCGCCCTTTCAAGCGGCAGCCTCCCCGATGCCGGGGGCAACGACCGGCGCCGCTCCGGAGGGGTTCACCACATGTCGCTGATCCGCAACCCGAAGGAATTCGGATCGGGCTGCCTGTTCGCAGGCTTCGGCATCGCCGCCATCGCCATCGGCTACGCGTACCCGGTCGGCACCGCCGCGCGCATGGGCCCGGGGTACTTCCCGCGCGCGCTGGGCATCATCCTGATCGTGCTCGGCGCGATCATGATCCTGAGGAGCCTGCGCTCGGTCGGATCGCGCCTCGCGGTGAGCAATCTCAGGCCGCTGCTGATCGTGCTGGGGAGCGTGCTGATGTTCGCCCTCACCGTCGTCCCGCTCGGGCTCGTGCTGGCGACGATCCTGCTGGTCGTCGTGTCCAGCACGGCGAGCCACGAGTTCCGCTGGAAGGAGGCGCTGATCGCGTCGGCGCTCCTCGCCGCGTTCTCGGTCGCCACGTTCAGCTACGGTCTCAAGTTGCAGCTGCCCATCCTGCCGGCGTTCCTCGCGGGATACTGACCGATGGAGCTGCTGACCAACCTCGGCATCGGGCTCGACGTCGCCCTCACGTTCCAGAACCTGTTCTTCTGCTTCGCAGGCGTGCTGCTCGGCACGCTGATCGGCGTGCTGCCGGGCATCGGCCCGGTGCCGACGATCGCGATGCTGCTGCCGATCACCTACGCGCTGCCGCCCGTGTCGGCGCTCATCATGCTCGCCGGCATCTACTACGGCGCACAGTACGGCGGATCGACGACGGCGATCCTCGTCAACCTCCCGGGCGAGTCGTCGTCGGTGGTCACCTGCATCGACGGCTACCAGATGGCGCGGCGCGGGAAGGCCGGCAAGGCGCTGTCGGTCGCGGCCATCGGGTCGTTCATCGCCGGCACGTTCGCCACGATCGTCGTCGCCGCGTTCGCCCCGCCGCTCGCCGAGTTCGCGCTCAAGTTCGGCCCCGCCGAGTACTTCTCGCTGATGGTGCTCGGGCTCATCTCGGCGGTGGTGCTCGCGAGCGGATCGCTCCTGAAGGCGATCGCGATGATCGTGCTCGGCCTCCTGCTCGGCATCATCGGAACCGACGTCAACTCCGGGCTGCAGCGCTACACGTTCGGCATCCCCGAGATGTCGGACGGCATCGGCTTCGTGGTCGTCGCGATGGGGCTGTTCGGCTTCGCCGAGATCATCGTCAACCTCGAGCACAAGGGCGACCGCGAGGTCTTCACCGAAAACGTCACGGGTCTCTGGCTCAAGTGGCACGAGTTCAAGGAGGCCCTGCCGGCGATCCTGCGCGGCACCGGCATCGGGTCGGTGCTCGGCATCCTGCCCGGCGGCGGCGCCCTGCTGTCCGCGTTCGCGTCCTACACGATCGAGAAGAAGATCGCGAAGGACCCGTCGCGCTTCGGCAAGGGGGCGATCGAAGGCGTCGCCGGCCCGGAGAGCGCGAACAACGCCGGATCGCAGGCGTCGTTCATCCCGCTGCTCACGCTCGGCATCCCGTCCAATGCCGTGATGGCGCTGATGGTCGGCGCCATGACGATCCACAGCATCCAGCCGGGCCCGCAGGTGATGACGAGCAACCCGCAGCTGTTCTGGGGACTGATCGCGTCGATGTGGATCGGCAACCTGATGCTCGTGGTGCTCAACCTGCCGTTGATCGGGATCTGGGTCAAGCTCCTCAAGGTGCCGTACCGGCTCCTCTACCCGGCGATACTGATGTTCTGCTGCATCGGCGTCTACAGCCTGCAGAACAACGTGTTCGACGTGATCATGACCGTCGTGTTCGGCGTGATCGGCTGGGTCTTCGTCAAGCTCGAGTGCGAGCCCGCGCCGCTGCTGCTCGGCTTCATCCTGGGGCCGCTGATGGAGGAGAACCTGCGTCGCGCGCTGCTGCTCTCGCGCGGCGACGCGACCGTGTTCTTCACGCGGCCGCTCTCGCTCGGGATGCTCGTCGTGGCCGGCCTGCTGCTCCTGGTCATCGTGCTTCCGAACGTGCGCAGGAAGCGCGAGGAAGCGTTCCACGAGGAAGCCGCATGAGGCGGGCGCCCGACGGCAGGCCTCCCCCACGGCGACGGTCACGCGCCCGACATCGGGCGTGACGCCCCGGCGGAACGCCGGGTCAGCGCAGGATGGAGCCCGTCACCGGGTTGGGCCGGAACACCGTGCAGCCCTTCAGCCCCAGCTCGAACGCGCGCGAATAGATCGCGGCGAAGTCCGCGAAGGCGATGTCGGCCGCGACGTTGGTGGTCTTCGAGATCGCGTTGTCGACGTGGGGCTGCAGCGCCGCCTGCATCAGGAGCTGCGCTTCCGGCGTGATGCCGGTCGCGGTGACGAATGCCTCGGGCGGTGACGCCCCGGCCGCCGCCCGCGCGCGCCATGCGAGCAGCGCCGGGCACGCGACCGCCACCTCGGCGACCGTTCCGTCCTCCTGCCGCACGCGGCGCGTCCCCTCGAGCGCGTAGATCGGCTCGATGCCGGACGACACGCCGCCCGCGAGCACGCTGATCGTGCCGGCCGGCGCGATCGCGGCCAGGTGGCTGTTGCGCAACCCGTGCCTGGCGATCCCGTCGCGCAGTGCGCTCGGCAACCTCGCGACGAAGGGCGCCGCGAGGAACGGCTCGCGCTCGAAGCGCGGGAACGCGCCGCGCTCGCGCGCGAGCTCGACCGACGCGGCGTACGCATGCTCGACGATCGTGCGCATCGCGTCCGCCGCCACGCCTCGCCCCGGCACGCTGTCGTAGCGCAGCCCGAGCATCGCCAGCGCGTCGCCCAGCCCCGTGATGCCGAGGCCGAGCCGCCGCGACGAACGTCCCTGCTCGGCCTGCGCCGGCACCGGGAATCGCGTCACCGACCACACGTTGTCGAGCATGCGGACCGCGACCGGAACGATCGCGGCGACCGCCTCGAGGTCGAGGCGCGCGCTCGCCGTGAACGGGTCGCGCACGAAGGTGGCGAGGTTGATCGACCCCAGGTCGCACGCGCCATAGGGCGGCAGCGGGATCTCGCCGCACGGGTTGGTCGCGCTGATCGTCTCGCAGTACGCGAGGTTGTCCTCGGCGCGGATGCGATCGATGAACAGCACGCCTGGCTCGGCGGAGGCATAGGCGCCACCGACGATCGCGTCCCACAGGTCGCGCGCGCGCGCCGAGCGCTCCGAGCCGAAACGCGGGAAGTTCAGGCGCCACGGCGCGTCGTCGGCGACCGCGCGCATGAACGCGTCGTAGACCAGCACCGACACGTTGAAGTGCGTGAGCTTGCCCGCGACGCGCTTCGCCGCGACGAACGCGTGGATGTCCGGATGGTCGCAGGCCATGACGCCCATCATCGCGCCGCGCCGCGGGCTGTTGTCGGTCACGGTCGCGCACATCTGCTCCCACAGCTGCATGAACGAGACGGGACCCGACGAGCGGCCGCCGGTTGCATCGGTGCGCGCGCCCTTCGGGCGCAGCGGCGAGAAGTCGGTGCCGACGCCGCCGCCCTGCTGCAGCGTGATCGCCGCCTCGTGCAGCGCGGTGAAGATCCCCTCGAGCGAGTCGTCGAGCGTGCCCATCACGAAGCAGTTCATCAGCGTCACGCGCCGCCCGGTGCCCGCGCCCGCGAGGATGCGGCCTCCCGGCAGGAAGCGGAAGCCCTCGAGCGCGTCGCGGAAGCGCCGCGCCCAGCCCGCCTGGTCGCTCGCCTCGGCCTCGGCGAGCGCCGCCGCGACACGGTCGAGCGTCGCGTCGATCGACGGCTCGTCCTCGAACCGGTAGCGAGTCCGCCAGACATGCGCGGCGAGCGGATTGGCGAACTCGGTCATCGCGACGCGGTCCTGTCCCGGCCGGCCGTCAACGTTCGCGCGCCTTGACGACCGACAGCGGCAGCACCATCGGCAGGTCGAGCCGCCGCCGGCCCGGCTCCGGCGCGGCCAGCGGATCGACTTCCCGCATCGTCGCGAGCGAGCGCCGCGCGAGCAGCTGGTACTGCTCGGTGCCGTCGACCTTCCACGCGAGCTCGGTGTCGGTGAGCGCGCGCACGACGCGCGCCGGGATGCCGGCGACGAGCGTGCGCGGCGGGATCACCATCTGCGCCTTGACGAACGCCATCGCGGCGACGATCGACGACTCGCCGACGACCGCGTGGTCGTTGACCACCGAGTTCATGCCGACCAGCGCGTTGCGCTGGACCGTGCAGCCGTGCAGCACCGCGCCGTGGCCGATGTGACCGTCCTCCTCGACCACGGTGCCCAGCTCGGGGAAGCCGTGCAGGATGCAGCTGTCCTGCACGTTGGCGCCGGCGCGAATCTCGATGTGGCCGAAGTCGCCGCGCAGCGACGCGCACGGGCCGATGTAGCAGCCCGGCCCGACGATGACGTCGCCGATGAGCACCGCCGACGGGTGCACGAAGGCGGCGGGGTCGACCACCGGCGTGATTCCATCGATCGAGTAGACCTTGAGCTTCATGAGCTGTCACCCCGGGCACCGCGTACGTGCCACGTACCACGTACCACGTGCGAGCCGCGTGCGTGGCACCTAGCTTACCCCAGGGCGGCGCGCGCGTTGCGGAACATCCGCAGCCACGGCGACGCCTCGCCCCATTCGCGCGGCGCCCACGAGAGCTGCGCGGTGCGCCACACCCGCTCCGGATGCGGCATCAGGATCGTGAACCGGCCGTCGGCGGTCGTGAGCCCCGTGATGCCCCCGGGCGACCCGTTCGGATTGTGCGGATAGGCCTCGGTCGGCCGGCCCTGCCCGTCGACGAAACGCAGCGCCACCAGCGGCTGCGAAGCCGCGACGTGCGCCGCATCGCGGAATTCGGCGTAGCCCTCGCCATGCGCCGTGGCCACCGGCAGCCGGCTTCCCTCCATGCCGCCGAAGAACAGCGACGGCGTGCGCGCGACCTCGACCTGCACGAGGCGCGCCTCGAACTGCTCGGACCGGTTGCGCACGAAGCGCGGCCAGTGCGACGCGCCGGGCACGAGGTCGCCCAGCGCGCTCATCATCTGGCAGCCGTTGCACACGCCCAGCGCGAATGCGTCGCCCCGCGCGAAGAAGGCGGCGAACATGTCGGCGAGCCGCGCGTCGAACAGGATCGACTTCGCCCAGCCCTCGCCCGCGCCCAGGACGTCGCCGTACGAGAATCCGCCGCACGCCACGATGCCGGCGAACCCGGCGAGCGAGCGTCGGCCGGCCGCGAGGTCGGTCGTGTGGACGTCCCATGCCTCGAAACCCGCCCGGTCGAACGCCGCCGCCATCTCGACCTGCCCGTTGACGCCCTGCTCGCGCAGCACGGCGACGCGCGGGCGCGCCCCCCTGGCGACGAAAGGCGCCGCGATGTCGGCCTGCGGGTCGAACGCCACCACCGGCGCGAGCCCGCGGTCGGACGCGTCGCCGATCCGCGCGCGCTCCTGATCCGCAGCCTCCGGCAGGTCGCGCATCCGCTGCATCGCGTGCGTGAGCGCCGACCACTCGCGATGCAGGTCATCGCGCGCGGCATCGAGCAGCGCCTCGCCATGGCGCATGACCCGGATCCGGTCGTGCGCGGCGACGGTCGCGACCGCGTGCGCGGCGAGGCCCGCCGCGCGCGCGTCGGCGATCGCGCGCGCGGACTCGCGTTCCGGCACCTGCACGACCGCGCCGATCTCCTCGGCGAAAAGCACGGAGAGCGCGTCGGCCGCGAACTCGTCGAGGCGCACGTCGAGCCCGGCGCGTGACGCGAACGCCATCTCGGCGAGCGTCACGAAGAGGCCGCCATCGCCGACGTCGTGACAGGCGAGCAGCGCGCCGCGCTCGCGCAGGCCGCGCACGACCTCCACCAGCGCGGCGAGCGCCTGCGGCGTCACGTCAGGCGCATCGTCGCCCAGTTGCCCGGCCACCTGCGCGAGCGCGCTCGCGCCCAGCCGGTGGCGTCCGGGCATCGCCTGCAGCCAGACCAGCGTGGAGGGCTCGCCGCGCACGAGGAAAGGCGTCGCCGTCCTGCGCGTGTCCGCGACCGGCGCGAACGCAGTGACGATCAGCGACACGGGCGCCGTGACCGACTTCTCGCCGCCCGCGTCGCGCCACGCGGTGCGCATCGACATCGAGTCCTTGCCGACCGGGATCGACACGCCGAGCGCGATGCAGAATTCGGACACGGCGCGCACGGTGTCGACCAGCACCGCGTCCTCGCCCGGGTGGCCGGCCGGCGCCATCCAGTTCGCCGACAGCTTCACCCGGTCGAGCGCGACGATGTCGGCGGCCGCGAGGTTGGTGATCGCCTCCGCGACCGCCATGCGCCCCGACGCGGGCCCGTCGATCAGCGCGAGCGGCGTGCGCTCGCCCATCGCCATCGCCTCCCCCGCGTGACCGGTGAAATCCATCAGCGTGACGGCGACGTCGGCCACCGGCACCTGCCACGGCCCCACCATCGGGTCGCGCGAGCACAGGCCACCGACCGTGCGGTCCCCGATCGTCACCAGGAACGTCTTGTCGGCGACCGCGGGAAAGCGCAGCACGCGACGTGCGGCCTCGTCGAGGGCGAGCCCGGTGAGGTCGAGCGACGCGCGCGGACGCGCGACCCGCGTCGCGCCGCGCGTCATCCGCGGCGGCTTGCCGAGGATCACGTCGAGCGGCACGTCGACCGGCCGGGTGCCGGATCGCGAGTCGTCGACGACCAGCCTGCCGTCGGCCCGCGCGCGGCCGACCACGGCATACGGGCAGCGCTCGCGGCGGCAGATCGCGTCGAAGCGCGCGAGATCGGCAGGGGCGATCGCCAGCACGTAGCGCTCCTGCGCCTCGTTGCACCAGATCTCGCGCGGCGACATCCCGGATTCGCCGGACGGCACGGCGGCGAGGTCGAACTCGCCGCCGGCGCCGCCTCCGTGCACGAGCTCGGGAAGCGCGTTCGACAGTCCGCCCGCGCCGACGTCGTGGATCGACAGGATCGGGTTCGCGTCGCCCAGCTGCCAGCAGCGGTCGATCACCTCCTGCGCACGGCGCTCGATCTCCGCGTTGCCGCGCTGCACCGAATCGAAGTCGAGGTCCTCGGTGTTCGCACCGGTCGCCATCGACGACGCCGCACCACCCCCCAGCCCGATCAGCAGGCCGGGACCCCCGAGCTGCACGATCAGCGTACGGCTCGCGAGTCCGCGCTTGTGCGTGTGGCGCGCATCGATGTTGCCTACGCCGCCCGCGATCATGATCGGCTTGTGGTAGCCGCGTACCTCGCCGCCGACGTCCTGCTCGAACGTGCGGAAATACCCGCCGAGGTTCGGACGGCCGAACTCGTTGTTGAACGACGCCGCGCCGATCGGGCCCTCGAGCATGATGTCGAGCGGCGAGGCGATCCGGCCGGGCTTGTCGAGCGGGGTCTCCCACGGCTCCGCCATTCCCGGCACGCGCAGGTGCGAGACGGTGTAGCCGACGAGCCCCGCCTTCGGTTTCGCGCCGGTGCCGGTCGCGCCCTCGTCGCGGATCTCGCCGCCCGACCCGGTCGCGGCTCCGGGAAACGGCGCGATCGCGGTCGGGTGGTTGTGCGTCTCCACCTTCATCAGCGTGTGCGTGAGCGCGTCGTGCGCGCCGTAGCGCCCGTCGCCGTCCGGATGGAAGCGCATTGCGCGTCCACCTTCCATCACCGCGGCGTTGTCGGAGTACGCGACGACCGTCCCCTGCGGATGCGCGGCATGCGTGTCGCGGATCATCGCGAACAGGCTCTTCGGCTGGGGCACGCCGTCGACCACCCAGCTCGCGTTGAAGATCTTGTGGCGGCAGTGCTCGGAGTTCGCCTGCGCGAACATCATCAACTCGACGTCGGTCGGGTCGCGGCCGAGCGCCCGGAAGCTCGCGTCGAGGTAGTCGATCTCGTCGTCCGCGAGCGCGAGGCCGAGCGCGACGTTCGCGTTCACCAGCGCCGCGCGCCCCTGGGCGAGCAGCGGCACCGACTCGAGCGTTCGCGGCGCGACGTGGGTGAACAGCACGCGACCCTCGTCCGGGCTCGCGAGGACCGCCTCGGTCATCCGGTCGCACACGAGCGATGCGAGCGCGTCGCGGTCGGCGCGCGACAACGGCTTGCCGTCGCGCGTCGTCGCGTGCCAGTCGACGCCGCGCTCGATGCGGCGGACGGCGTCGAGCCCGCAGTTGGCGGCGATGTCGGACGCCTTCGACGACCATGGCGAGATCGTGCCCGGACGCGGCACGACGACGAACGCCGGCGCGCCGTCGGGCGGCCGATGGCCACCCGGCCCGTAGGTCAGCAGGCGCTCGAGGAGCGCGCGCGCGTCAGCGGAAAGCGGCCGCTCGAGCTCGACGTAGTGCCGCCATGCGGCCGCCAGCGCGACGACGTCCGTCGCGGGCCTCGCGGCGCGCAGGCTGACCAGGAGCTTGGCGAGGCGGAACGGCGAGGCGGCCGATCGGCCGGGCAGCGCGAGGGGGTCGGCCATGCGGGAGGCGCGCGGAAAGCGGGATTCTACCTGAGCCGCGGAGGCGCGATCGACTCCCGTGCCCCTGCCGCGCCGTCCCGCTGGCCGATCGCCTGCGTGCAATCACCGCCGTTCCGTTCCTCCGCGACGCCGCACCCCCGTCATCCGTCGCAGTCTCATTCCAGCTTGCCGACCTTGCGCACGACCTCGGCCATCTTCGCCGCATCGGCGTCGACGTAGCGCTGGAAGGCAGGCGCGTCGAGATACAGCACCGGGCTGCCCGCCGTGTTCAGCACCTGGTTCACGCGCTCGTCCGCCGCAGCCGCCTTTGCCGCCTCGCGCAGCCGGGCCACGACCGCGTCCGGCGCGCCGGCAGGCATCAGCAGTCCGGACCACTGCGCGTAGACGACCGGGACGCCCAGCTCGGTCAGGCTCGGCACGTCGGGCAGCGACGCGAGCCGGCCCTCGCCCCAGTGCGCGAGCACGCGCACCTTGCCGCCCTTCACGTGCTGCACGATCGACGCCGGTCCGGTCGAGAGCGCGTCGACCTGCCCGCCCAGCAGCCCGACGATCGCGGGACCCGCTCCGGTGTACGGCACGTGCGTCATCCGCACGCCCTGCGACAGCGCGAGCATCGCCATCGGCATGTGCATCGTGCCGTAATTGCCTGACGACCCGAACGTGATCCTGCCGGGGTCGGCGCGGGCCGCCGCGATGAACTCCGCATAGGTCTTCCACGGCGACTCGGCGCGCACGGCCAGCACAGTCGGGTCCGCCGTGAAGCGCGCGAGGGGCTTCAGGTCGGCGAGCTGGTACTGCGGCGCGCGGCCGAGCACCTTGTCCGCCTCGGGCAGCACCGTGTACGACGCGAGCGCCAGCAACACCGTGTAGCCGTCCGGCTTCGCCTTGGCGGCCAGCCCCATGCCGATCGCGCCGCCTGCGCCGGACCGGTTCTCGATCACGACCGGCTGCTTCAGGTCGCGCGACATCGCGTCGGCGACCGGGCGCGCGACGGTGTCGGCGACGCCGCCGGGCGGGAACGGCACGATCATCGTGATCGGGCGATCGGGGAACTGCGCCCAGGCGGAAGACGCCGCGAGCGCAACGACAGCCGCCACGGCGGACCAGCGGGACTTGCGTAGGTCGATCATCGTCTGCTCCATCGAATGGGCGGATGCGCGGCGGCCGCCTCCGGTACCGGGGTTCAGCCTCTTCCGAACACGTCGTTCATCTGCTGCGTCACGCGCACGAACGTCGTGCGCTTCGACAATTCGCGCAGGCGCCGGGCGCCGACGTAGGTGCACGCCGACCGCACGCCGCCGAGGATCTCCTGCGCGGTCTCCGACACCGGCCCGCGGTACGGGACCAGCACGTCCTTGCCCTCGGCCGCGCGATACTTTGCGACGCCGCCGGCGTACTTGTCCATCGCCATCCGGCTGCTCATGCCGTAGAAGCGCATGTAGCGGCCGCCGTCCTTCTCGACGACCTCGCCGGCGGACTCGTCGTGCCCCGCGAGCATCCCGCCCAGCATCACGAAGTCGGCGCCGCCGCCGAACGCCTTCGCGATGTCGCCCGGCGTCGTGCAGCCTCCGTCGGCGCAGATGTGGCCCTCGAGGCCGTGCGCCGCGTCGGCGCACTCGATGATCGCCGAGAGCTGCGGATAGCCGACGCCGGTCATCTTGCGGGTCGTGCACACCGAGCCCGGGCCGATGCCGACCTTGACGATGTCGGCGCCCGACAGGATCAGCTCCTCGGTCATCTCGCCGGTGACCACGTTGCCCGCCATGATCACGAGGTGCGGATAGGCCGCGCGGACCTTCGCGACGAACGTCACGAAACCCTCGGTGTACCCGTTCGCGACGTCGAGGCACATGTAGCGGATCGCCGAGTCGGCGCCCTTGCCCGCCTTCGCCATCACCGCGTGGAGCTTCTCCTCGTCGGCGTCCTGGATCCCCATCGAATAGAACACGGCGCTCTTGCGCTCGAGCGCACGGAAGAAGGCGACCGTCTCGTCGATCTCGTAGTGCTTGTGCAGCGCGACCGACAGCCGGAACGGATCCAGCGCGCGCGCCATCTCGAACGTGCCGGTCGAGTCCATGTTCGACGCGACGATCGGGATGCCGGCGTAGGCGGTGCCGGTGTGGCGAAAGCGGAACTCGCGCGAGATGTCGACCTGCGAGCGCGTCGTCAGCGTCGAGCGCTTGGGCCGGATCAGTACGTCCTTGAAGTCGAGCTTGACGTCGTTCTCGATGCGCATCGCTCGCGTCCTCCCGGGCTCCGGGCGCAAAAAACGCCGGATCGCTCCTCGCGGATCCGACGTGGTCGGATTCTACGCCCAATGCCGAAGGGAGGCGTCGGGCTGAAGCCCGACCCACAACCGTCGGGCTGAAGCCCGACCCACAACCGCCGGCCGAAGCCGGATCCACAATCGTCGGGCTGAAGCCCGACCCACAATCGTCGGGCTGAAGCCCGACCCACAACCGTCGGGCTGAAGCCCGACCCACAACCGTTGGGGGCGAAGCCCGAGCCACAGCGCGGGACTGGACTCAGCCGGATACCGTTCGCGGCCCGGTATGATATCGGGACCTCGGTCCATGCCATGTCCTCGATCCGGCACCTGCTCGAGCGCAACCGCGCATGGGCCGCGCGCGTCACCGCCGAGCGGCCGGGCTTCTTCCGATCGCTCGCGGCGCAGCAGTCGCCCCGCTACCTGTGGATCGGCTGCGCCGACAGCCGCGTGCCCGCGAACGAGATCGTCGACCTCGCGCCCGGCGAGCTGTTCGTCCACCGCAACGTCGCCAACGTGGTGGTCCATACGGACTTCAACTGCCTCGCCGTGCTCCAGTTCGCGGTCGACGTGCTGAAGGTCGAGCACGTGATCGTCGTCGGGCACTACGGTTGCGGCGGCATCCGGGCGGCGCTGGACGACACGGCGCACGGCCTGATCGACAACTGGCTGCGGCACGTGCAGGACGTGGCCACCCGGCACGCGACGATCCTCGGCCGTCGCGACGACCCGGACTGGCGTGCCGACCGCCTGTGCGAGCTCAACGTGATCGAGCAGGTGATGCACGTGGCGCGGACCACGGTCGTCGAAGAGGCGTGGCGGCGCGGGCAGCCGCTCGCCGTCCACGGCTTCGTGTACGGACTCGTCGACGGCATCCTGCGCGACCTCGGCGTCGAGGCGGACAACGGGGCCGACCTGCGGGCGCGCTACGCCGCCGCGGTCCCGCGGCTCGGCTCGCGCTGAGGGCGCCGGCCGGGGCGCGAAGCGCCCCTCAATGGTGGAGGATCTTGGCGAGGAACTGCTGCGCGCGCTCGCTGCGCGGCTTCCCGAAGAAGTCGTCCTTCGTCGCGTCCTCGACGATCTGGCCCTCGTCCATGAAGATCACGCGGTGGGCGACCTTGCGCGCGAAGCCCATCTCGTGCGTGACGACCATCATCGTCATGCCTTCCTTGGCGAGCAGCACCATCACGTCGAGCACCTCGTTGATCATCTCGGGGTCGAGCGCGGACGTGGGCTCGTCGAAGAGCATGCAGATCGGGTCCATCGACAGCGCGCGCGCGATGGCGACGCGCTGCTGCTGCCCGCCGGAGAGCTGGCCGGGGTACTTGTCCTTCTGCTCCATCAGGCCGACCCGGTCGAGGTACTTGAGTCCCCGCACCCTGGCTTCGTCCGGCGTGCGATTCAGGACCTTGATCTGCGCGAGCGTCAGGTTCTCCGTGACCGACAGGTGCGGGAACAGCTCGAAGTGCTGGAACACCATCCCGACGCGGGCCCGCAGCTTCGGCAGGTCGGTCTTCGGATCGTTGACGACGATGCCGTCGACGACGATGTTGCCCTTCTGGAAGGGCTCGAGCGCATTGACCGTCTTGATCAGCGTCGACTTCCCCGAGCCCGACGGCCCGCACACCACGATCACCTCGCCCTTCTCGACGTTGGTCGTGCAGTCCTTGAGCACCTGGAAGCTGCCGTACCACTTGGAGACGTCCCTGATCTCGATCATCGGCATGACGGCGGCACCCTTCAGCGAACGATGGCGATCTTCTGCTGCAGCCGCTTGACCACGACCGACAGGCTGAAGCTGATGACGAAGTAGACAAGCGCGGCGAACAGGTACATCTCGACCAGCCGGCCGTCGCGCTGCGCGATCTTGGACGCGGCGCCGAGGAAATCGGTGATCGACAGCACGTAGACGAGCGACGTGTCCTGGAACAGGATGATCGTCTGCGTGAGCAGGATCGGGATCATGTTGCGGAACGCCTGCGGCAGCACGATCCGGCCCATCGTCTGCCAGTAGTCGAGCCCGAGCGCGTAGCCCGCCGACACCTGTCCCCGCGGGATCGACTGGATGCCCGCGCGCATGATCTCCGAGTAGTACGCGGCCTCGAACATCGTGAACGTGATCACCGACGAGGCGAACGCGCCGACCTGGATCGGCTGGCTCGACCCGGTCATCCACGCGCCGATGTACGGGACCAGGAAGTAGAACCAGAAGATGACGAGCAGGAGCGGGATCGACCGCATCAGGTTCACGTAGCCGGTCGCCACGATCGCGAGCACCCTGAACGAGGACAGGCGCATCATCGCGAGCAATGTGCCGAACACGATGCCGCCCAGCGCCGCCATCCCGGTCAGCGTGAGCGTGAACGTCATCCCCTCCCTGAACAGGTAGCCGACGCTCCGCTCGATGACGTCGAAGTCGAAGCCGCCCACCTCAGTGCGCTCCCCCGCCGACCGCCGCCGGGCCGATGAAGCCCGGCACCGCCACGCGCTTCTCGAACCAGCGCATGAGCGTGACCGCGACCAGGTTGACGATGATGTAGATCGCCGTCGCGGCGGTGAACGCCTCGAACACCTGGAACGTGAACTCCTGCATCGAGCGCCCGGCCGCGGTCAGCTCGATCAGCCCGATGGTCAACGCGACGGACGTGTTCTTGATGATGTTCATCGTCTCGCTGGTGAGCGGCGGGAGGATGATCCGGAAGGCCATCGGCAGCAGCACGTGGCGGTAGGTCTGCGGCAGCGTCAGTCCCAGCGCCGTGCCGGCCATCCCCTGTCCGGGCGGCAACGCCTGGATGCCGGCGCGCACCTGTTCGGCGATCCGCGCCGACGTGAAGAAGCCGAGCCCGATCACCGCCGGCACGAACGAGCCCCAGGGAGGGGCCATCTGCTTGAGCGAGTCGCCCATCCCCTTCGGCAGCACCTCGGGGAGGACGAAGTACCAGAGGAACAGCTGGACGAGAAGCGGGATGTTGCGGAACAGCTCGACCCACGCGTTGCCGATGCGCCGCGCCCACTTGCTGGGCGTGGTCCGCATCACGCCGATGGCCGAGCCCAGAAGCAGCGCGATGATCCACGCGCATGCCGCGGCCGAGAGCGTCCAGCCCAGCCCGTGGACCAGCGTCATGAGCCACGAGTTGTGGCCATCCGCCGACGTCTGCCACAGGATGCCCCAGTTCCAGTTGTATTTCACCGCGTGGCCCCCCACGGCGCGATACGTCGTCGCCGGGGCGCTCGCGGCCCCGGTCCGGCACACGCCGGCGACTATAACAAACCAAACGGGGAGCCGCGGCTCCCCGTTCGTGCGCGGCGCCGCCGCGCGGCGTGCCGGTGAGCGTTACTTGTAGACCGACGGATCGCCGTTCGACGTCGGGTTCGCGAGCACGCGCTTGAGCAACGGGCTCATCGGCACGTTGAGCGTGATGCCCTTCGGCGGGATCGGCTTCTGGAACCACTTGTCGTACAGCGCGGCCATCTCCCCGCTCCGGTACAGGTTGGCCGTGGCCGTGTCGACGATCCTGCGGAAGCCCGCGTCGTCGCGGGGCATCATCGCGCCGTAGGGCTCGACCGTGTACGCCTCGCTGCCGATCACGTAGTCGCCCGGCGACTTCGAGCTCGCGACCAGGCTGTAGAGGAGGATGTCGTCCATGAAGAACGCGACCGCGCGTCCGGTCTCGACCATCAGGAACGCCTCGGCGTGATCCTTCGCGGTCAGGATCGACATGCCCAGGTTCTGCTTCGCGTTCTCCTCGGTCGCCCACTTGATGTTGGTGGTGCCCGACGTCGACACGATCGTCTTGCCCTTGAGGTCGGCGAGGGACCGGATGTTCGACGACTTCTTCGCGACGTAGCGGTTGGCCGTCACGAAGTACGTGTTCGTGAAGCCCACCTGCTTCTGGCGGTCGAGGTTGTTCGTGGTCGAGCCGCACTCGAGGTCGACGGTGCCGTTGGCGATCAGCGGGATGCGCGTCGCCGACGTGACCGGATTCATCCTGACCTGCAGGTTCGGCATGTTGAGCTCGGCCTTGATCGCGTCGACGACCTTCATGCAGATGTCGATCGAGTAGCCGACGACCTGCTGCTTGTCGTCGTAGTAGGAGAACGGGATCGAGCTGTCGCGGTGGCCGATCGTGATGGTGCCGCTGTCCTTGATCTTCTTGAGCGTCGGCGAATCCTGCGCGAGGGCGGGCGCGGCGACGAAGGCGGCGATCAGGACGGCGAGGGGGAACTTGCGCATTGCGTGCCTCCGGTGCAGGGATCGGGGTGTCGGCGGCGCGAGGGGCCGCGCAGAACCCGGGGGATTCTACAGGGGGGCGGGCCGCGTGTCCAAGACGCCGGTCTCCGGAGCCGTCAGGGACGCGCGCCCGCGACGCGCGACCGGGACCAGGCGTCGACGCAGGCTCGCGCGAGGGCGGCGGTCGGGTCGATCCAGGGGCAGGCAGGGCGTATCCCGGCCGCCTCGAGCCCGGGCGGCACCTCGGTGCAGCCGAGAAGGATCGCCCCGGCCCCGGCGCGCTCCAGCGCCGCAACGACGTGCGCGAACCGGCGTCCGCCGGCGGCGGCGTCGCCGCGCTTGACCGCCGCGATGCCCTCCGCCACCGCCCGCACGTCCTCTGCATCCGCCGGCACCGCGACCCTGAAGCCCGCCTTTTCGAGCCGGGACGCATACAGCCCGATCGCATGCGTCGCCTCGGTCGCGATGATGCCGACCGTGCCTCCGGCGGCCACGACCGCGGACGCTTCCGCCACCGCGGCGTCCGCGATGTGCAGGAACGGAACGCCTGCGCCCTGCGCGAGCGCGGCGTGCCAGTGATGCGCGGTGTTGCACGGCATCGCGAGGATCGTCGCCCCGGCGGCGAGCAGCCGGTCGCGCGCATCGGCGAGCGCGGGCAACGGCGAGTCGCCGTCCGCGAGGATGGCGTGCACGCGCGAAGGGACCTGCGGGATCGACGCCACGACGAACGGGACGTGGTCGGCGTCGCCGTCCGCCGGCGTTGCGGCGACCAGCTTC
The DNA here is from genome assembly GCA_905339295.1 of Burkholderiales bacterium. Taxonomy (GTDB): domain Bacteria; phylum Pseudomonadota; class Gammaproteobacteria; order Burkholderiales; family Casimicrobiaceae; genus VBCG01. The sequence continues at coordinate 283,989 of CAJPFI010000006.1, read as the reverse complement.
GCGAGGAAATCGACCGTCGCGAGCGGACCCATGCCGCCCAGCACGCCGAGCAGAAAGGCGGGGGCGGATCCGGCGCTCGCGCGTCCCGGCAAGGTGGCGTCGGGCTGAATGTGGACTCGGGTGGGAATGGGGCCGGACCGATTCTCGCCGATGGCGCGCCGGGGCAGGACGGAGATTTGCCCGTCCGGCGTCGCCTGCCGATGCGGCGCACGGTTCGCGGGTCGCGTCCGACCCCCGGCTCAGTCGCGCACCTGCGGCCGCGGCTCGGTCAGGTTCTCGGGAGACAGGATGCGGTCGAGGTCGTGCTTCGACAGCCAGCCCTTCTCGAGCACGAGCTCGTAGACACCCCGGCCGGTCGCGTGCGCTTCCTTCGCCAGCGCGCTCGATCGCTCGTAGCCGATGTACGGGTTGAGCGCGGTGACGATGCCGATCGTCCGCCGCACCGACTCCGCGAGGTGCTCGCGATTCGCGGTGATGCCGGCGACGCACTGGCGCGCGAGCACGATGCAGCCCTGCTTCAGGTGCGGAATGCTGCGGAACAGGCTGTAGGCGATGATCGGCTCGAACGCGTTGAGCTGCAGCTGGCCGGCTTCCGCCGCCATCGTCACGGTCATGTCGTTGCCGATCACCTCGAACGCGATCTGGTTGACGACCTCGGGGATCACCGGGTTGATCTTGCCCGGCATGATCGAGCTCCCGGCCTGCACCGCGGGCAGCACGATCTCGCCCAGGCCCGCGCGCGGCCCCGACGACAGCAGCCTCAGGTCGTTGCACGTCTTCGAGAGCTTGACGGCGATGCGCTTCAGGACGCCGGACATCTGCACGAACGCGCCGCAGTCCTGCGTTGCCTCGACGAGGTTCTCGGCGGTCTTCACCTGGACGCCGGACAGCGCGACCAGGTGCTTGCAGGCGAGAGGCGCGTAGCCGGGGTGCGAGTTGATGCCGGTGCCGATCGCGGTCGCGCCGAGATTGATCTCCTCGATCAGCGCGCCGGCCTCGGAGAGCCGCTGCTGGTCCTCGCCCAGCATCACGGCGAAGGTCGAGAACTCCTGACCGAGGGTCATCGGCACCGCATCCTGCAGCTGCGTCCGCCCGACCTTGAGCACGTCCTTGAACTCGGCGGACTTCGCCGCGAATGCGCGTTTCAGTTCCTCCATCGCCGCGATCAGGTCGACGATCGCGAAGCGCAGTGCGAGCCGCACCGCGGTCGGGTACACGTCGTTCGTGCTCTGCCCCATGTTGACGTGCTCGATCGGGTGCAGGAACGCGTAGTCGCCCTTCCCCCTGCCGCCCAGCTCGAGCGCGCGGTTCGCGATCACTTCGTTCGCGTTCATGTTGGTCGACGTGCCGGCGCCTCCCTGGATCTGGTCGACGACGAACTGGTCGTGCAGCGCGCCGCTCGCGATCTCGCGGCACGCGGCGATGATGAGCTTCGCCTTCGCCTGGTCGAGCAGCCCGAGCTCCCAGTTGGTCTGCGCGGCGGCGTGCTTGACCAGCGCGAGCGCGCGTATGAGCTCGGGCCACAGCCCGATCCAGCGCCCGCTGATCGGGAAGTTCTCGACCGCGCGCAGCGTGTGGACGCCCCAGTAGGCGTCGGCGGGGATCTCGCGCTCGCCGAGCAGGTCGTGCTCGAGGCGGGTGGCGCGGGCGTCGGCTTGGGGCATGGGCCCTCTCCTCTCGGACGGCGGCACTCTACACCCCGGCCGCGGCGCCCGCCATGCGCATCGCGTCATCCGCGTCGCCTATAATCCCGCGATGGACGACTCGCGGCTGGCACCGGTCCTCACGACCGATGCGCTCCGCGCCATCGAGGCGCGGCACGCGCGCGACGGGCTGATGGAACGCGCGGGCACGGCGGCGACCGCGATTGCGCAGGCGATGCTCGCCGAGTCTCGCGGCGGCAGCGTCGTCGTGCTCGCCGGCCGCGGCAACAACGGCGGCGACGGCTTCGTCGTCGCACGCGAACTCAGGCGCGCCTTCCACGATGTCGACGTCGTGTTTCGCGGCGATCCGGCGGCGCTTCCCGCCGATGCGCGCGCCGCGCACGCCTCGTTCGCCGCCGCGGGTGGCGCGACGATCCGCGAGCCGCGTGGCCGTGGGGCGTCGCTCGTCGTCGACGCGCTGTTCGGCATCGGCCTCGCGCGGGCGATCGGCGGCGACTACGCGGCGCTGGTCGAGTGGGCGAACCGGAGCGGCGCGCCGGTGCTCGCGCTCGACCTGCCGAGCGGCCTCGACGCCGATTCCGGCACGCTGCGCGAGCCCGCGATCCGCGCGACCGCGACGGCGACGTTCATCGCGCTGAAGCCCGGGCTCCTCACGGGCGACGGCCCCGACGCCGCGGGCATCGTGTCGGTGCATGCGCTCGGCCTCGACGGCGACCTCGCGCGGGCGAAAGGACGGCGGCTCGACTGGCCGCTCCTCGACGCGATGCGCCCCGAACGCCTCTCTCGCGCGCGCCGCAACGTGCACAAGGGCACCTTCGGCACGCTCGCGATCGTCGGCGGCGCCGCGGGGATGACCGGCGCACCGATCCTCGCGGGTCGCGCCGCGGTCCGCTCCGGCGCGGGCAAGGTGCGGATCGGCTTCATCGCGACGCCGCATCCCGGCGTCGACTGGAACGCGCCCGAGCTGATGCTCGGCGACGCGATGCACGCGATCGACGGCGCCGACGCGATCGTCGCCGGACCGGGCATGGGGCGGTCCGACGCATCGGCGAACGCGCTGCGGCGCGTGATCGACGCTCCGGTTCCGCTCGCGCTCGACGCCGACGCACTGAACCTGATCGCGGCCTCGGCGTCGTTGCGCGAGGCGCTCGCCGCCCGCAATGCGGCCACGCTCGCGACGCCGCACCCGGCCGAGGCCGCGCGGCTGCTCGAAACGTCGACCGCCGACGTGCAAGGCGACCGCCTCGGTGCCGCCGTGTCGCTCTCGCGACGCCTCCGCGCGCACGTCGTGCTCAAGGGCGCCGGCAGCGTGCTCGCGCATCCGGATGGCCGCTTCGACGTGAACGCGAGCGGCAATCCCGCGCTCGCCACCGCGGGCTCGGGCGACGTGCTCGCGGGCATGCTGGGCGCGATGCTCGCGCAGGGGCTCGATCCGGCGAGCGCGCTGCGCTACGCCGTGTGCCTGCACGGCGCGGCGGCCGACCGGCTCGTCGCGCGCGGCGCGGGGCCGATCGGCGCCGGCGCGTCCGAACTCGCCGGCGCGGCGCGGGAGCTGCTGAACTTCCAATCCGCGCGTTGACAGTCGGCCCGGACGCGCCGCGCGTGCCTGCGCGCCTCCGATGCCTCCTCGCCTCGAGTCCTACGCGAGCGTCGGCCTTCGGCCGATGGGAGGCCCGCCGTGCCGCGAGCGACGATAGGCCCTGCCGGGTGTCCTCGCCCGGGTGGGTCGCCGACGCGGCCGACCCGCGCGGGGCACCGATCATCGGAGTGCACGATGGATGCGACCAGGGCGTTCTTCCGCGATCGGCCGACGGGCAAGGTGGCCGCCGTCTACAACCATCCGCGCGCCGCGGTGCTCGCCTGCGCGCGCGTCAAGTACGCGGCGGGCGTCGACAGCCGGCAGGTGCAGCTCGTCACGCCGCTCGACGTCGACTGGGGACGCAAGGTCGAGCCGGAAGGCGTCGGGATCGCACGCACGGCGGTGCGCGCGCACGTCTCCTGCGCGCTGCTCGGATTCGTCGTCGCGCTCGTCGGCTGGCTCGCCCTCTATCTCGCCGACCTGGCCATCGTCGCGTCCACGCCGGCGTCGAGCCTGTTCGCGATGCTGATGTTCGGCACGATGTTCGGGCTGTTGCTCGGCGGGCTGCTCACGATCCGGCCGGATCACGACGCGGTGATCTCGAGCGTCCGCGAGGCAACCCGCACCGGCCGCTGGGCGGTGGTCGTCCATCCGGTCACGCGCCCCGAGTTCGAGCTGAGCGTGCGAGCGCTCGAGGATACCGGCGTTCCCGTCGCCCGGACGCCTTGATCCTCCGCCGACCGCGCTGCGGCGCGCCTACGGCAACAGCAGCGTCGCGCCGGTCGTGCCGCGGCCTTCGAGGGCGCGGTGCGCGGCGGCCGCCTCCGCGAGCGGAAACGTCTGGTTGACCTCAGCCTTGAGCTTGCCCGCGAGCATCAGGTCGAACATCTCGCGCGCCATCGCGAGCAGGTCCGCGCGCGCCGCGGCATAGGTGAACAGCGTCGGACGCGTCGCGTAGAGCGAGCCACGCGCGGCGAGCATGCCCATGTCGAGCGCCGGCGGCGCGCCGGACGACGCGCCGAACAGCACCCAAAGGCCGCGCGGCGCGAGGCAGTCGAGCGATCCGGGGAACGTGTCCTTGCCGACGCCGTCGTAGACGACCGCAACCCCCTTGCCGCCGGTCAGCGCCCTGACGCGCTCGACGAAGTCCTCGCGCGTGTAGACGATCGTGTGCGCGCAGCCCAGCGAGCGCGCGACCGCGGCCTTGTCGTCGCTGCCGACCGTGCCGATCATCGTCACGCCGAGCGCCTTCGCCCACTGGCAGGCGACGAGCCCGACGCCGCCCGCGGCCGCGTGGAACAGGATCGTGTCGCCCGCGGCGAGACGCTTCGTCTGGCGGAACAGGTACTGGACGGTGAGCCCCTTGAGCATCATCGCGGCGGCGTCGCGCTCGGCGATCCCCTCGGGCAGCGGCACGAGCCGGTCGGCCGGCATCACGCGCGCCTCGCTGTAGGCGCCCACCGGACCGCCGCAGTAAGCGACGCGATCGCCCTGCTTCAGGTCCGCGACGCCCGCGCCGACCGCCTCGACGACGCCCGCGGCCTCGAGGCCGATGCCCGACGGGAGCTGCAGCTTGTACGCGCCGGTGCGGTGATACGTGTCGATGAAGTTGAGGCCGATCGCGGTGTGACGCACGCGCGCCTCGCCGGGTCCCGGGTCGCCGACCGGAACGCTCTCCCAGGCGAGAACCTCGGGACCGCCGGTCGCGTGGATACGTATGGCCTTGGTCATGCGGAGCTCCTCGTGGATGCGTGATGCGGCGGGGTCAGCCCGCGAGCAGGCGGAACGTGGCGAAGCCCGCGAGCGTGAGCAGGAGCGAGCCGGCGAGATGCGCGAACGCGAGCAGCGCGCCGCTGCCGAGGTCGCCGCGCAGCATGAGCTCGACCACTTCCGCCGAGAACGTCGAGAACGTCGTGAGGCCGCCCAGGAAGCCGGTGATCGCGAACAGCCTCACCTCGGGTGGCAAGTCGTGCCTCGCCGCGAACCAGGCGACGGCGAAGCCGACGAGGTAGCCACCGGCCAGGTTCGCGACGAGCGTGCCGAGCGGGAACAGCGGCAGGCGCGGGTTGAGCCAGATCGACAGTCCCCAGCGCAGCCACGCGCCCAGCACGGCGCCGAGGCCGACGGCGGCGAATCCGGCGTACATCGCGCGATTATACGGGGCAGGCGGCGCGTCACCGAACGTAGCGGTCGACGTAGCGCTCGCCCAGGCCGCACTCGGCGTAGTGGCGGCGGCACATGTCGATCTTCGTCCAGACGTCCTCGTAGCCGGTCGTGCTCCCGTGCTCGTCGACGTAGATCATCGCGCCGCTGATGTTGAAGAACGTGATCATCTCCGGACAGTCGTCGGGCACGGCGAGCGTGTGGATCTCGCCCGGCGGTTCGTAGACGAAGCTGCCGGTCTCCGCGACCCAGTCGTGCTCGAGGTAGCGCCAGCGCCCCCTGATCACGTAGCCGGTCACGACCATCGGGTGGCGGTGGCGCGAGAGCACGCCCGCGCGCCGCACGCGCAGCAGGTTGCACCAGCCGCCCGACACGGTGTTGAGCAGGAGCGGCCGGAACCACACGTCGGGAGACTGCGGCACCCAGACGCGCTCGTCGTCGGGCAGGGCCGCCTCGGCGATCTCGGGAACGATGGCAGGCGGCCCCCCCGACCCGAGCTCCGCCCGCGTCCCCCCGGGGGGCGCGCCGGCCCCGGGGCGGCCACCGGGTCGCCGCGGTCGCGCCGTCATTCGGTCTCCTTCTTCCACGCCGCCACGAGCGCGTCGATCTCGGCGGACGGCTCGTGCGTGCGCGGGAACGTTCGCCCGGCGCGCCGGTACCAGTAGCGCGCGTTGGGCAGGTCGCCTTCGATCATGTGGACGATGCCGTGCGCCCAGCAACCGAGTTCGGACGCGTCGTTCTGCACGACGGCGTGCGCCTTCTGCCAGTTGCCGGACTTCAGGTGCCGGATCGCGGTGTTGAGCGCCATCGCCCCTCCCCGTCCGAATCAGCTCACGTGGTAGCCGCCGTCGACCGGCAGCAGCGCGCCGGTGACGAACCCGGCGGCGGGCGACGCGAGGAACACGGCGGCGCCCGCGACGTCGGCGGGCTCCGCCCAGCGCCGCATCGGCGTGCGCGTGGCGATCGCCGCGCTGCGCTGCGCGTCGTCCTGCAGAGCCTGCGTGAGCGGCGTGCGCACCCAGCCGGGCGCGATCGCGTTCACGCGGATGCCTTCACCGGCGTACGCGATCGCGAGCGAACGCGTCAGCTGCACGATGCCCCCCTTGCTCGCCGAGTAGCCGGGGGCGCGGGGCGCGCCGAAGATCGACAGGATCGACGCGATGTTGACGATCGCGCCGCGCGCCGCGGCGAGCCGCGTCCGCGCGTGCGTGCAGCAGCGCATCGTGCCGGTCAGGTTGATCGCGACCGTGTCGGCGAACACCTCCGGGTCGTGCTCGGTGTCGCGCCGGATCACTCCCGCGCAGTTGACCAGCACGTCGAGGCGCGGGAGGTCCGCGATCAGTCCGCGGACCGCCGCGTCGTCGCGCACGTCGAGCGCGAGCGCGTCGCGCAGCCGGAAGCCGGGCTGCGAGCGCGCGGCGTCGACCTCGCCCGGCGTGGCGCCCGTCGCGGTCACGACGGCGCCCAGTTCCGCGAACGCGTCGGCGATGCCGGCGCCGATGCCGCTGGTGCCACCGGTCACGAGCACCACGCGCCCGGCGAAGAGGTCGTCGCGGAACGTCGCGCTCATCGCATGCGTCAGGCCGCCTGCATGAGCTGCGACTCGACGTCGCGCGGCCGCGGGAGCGGATCGACGGCGCCGTAGCCGGTCGTCGCGATCGCCGCGGCGGCGTTGGCGTAGCGCGCGGCCGTCACGGCCTCGTCTCCCGCGGCGAGCCGCGCCGCGAACGCCCCGTCGAAGCAGTCGCCCGCGCCGGTCGCGTCGACGCTCGTCACGCGGTGCGCGGCGATCGCGACGCGCGTGCGCCCGTCGTCGATCACGCAGCCGTCGGCGCCGCGCTTGTACACGACGCCGCGCGCACCGGCGCGCCGGCAGGCGTCGATCACCGCGTCCGGCTCGCCGGCGCCGAACGCCCACTCCGCATCCTCGAGCGACGGCAGGCACCAGTCGGACAGCGCGATCGTGGCGAGCGCGATCGCGCGCGCCCGCTCGCGCGGCCACAGCTTCGGTCGCAGGTTCGGATCGTAGAAGACCCGCGCGCCACACTCGCGCGCCGTCGCGATCGCGGCGAACACCGCGTCGCACGCCGACGTCGAGATCGCCTGGCTGATGCCCGACACGTGCAACGCGCGCGCGGCCCGGATCACGCCGAGCGGCAGGTTCGACGGCGCGAGCCGGCTCGCGGCGGACCCCGCGCGCAGGTAGGCGAACGCGTGCCCCGACGGCCCGTGCGTGACGAAGTAGACGCCGGTCGGCGCCTCCGCGTCCGTCTCCACGCCATCGAGCGCGATCCCCTCCGCGGACCACAGCGCGCGGAACTGCCGCCCGAACGCGTCGTCGCCCAGCCGCGTCACGTACGCGACTCGCGCGCCCAGCCGCGCGGCCGCGATCGCCACGTTCGACGTGTCGCCGCCGCAGCCCTGGCGCCACGCGCGCGGATCCTCGCCGCGCGCCTGGTTGAACTCGATCAGCGGCTCGCCGATCGCCACGAGGTCGTAGCGCTGCACGGTCGACGTCCCGTTACCTCTCGCGGAGACAAGCGCCGCGCGACGACCCGATCGCCATGCCGATCGCGGCGCAACGGCCGTCGCATGCGTGACGCCCCATCGTCTCCCCCTTGGCGCGCGCGTGCGCCGCCGTTCGCCGCGCGTCGTCTCCGCTGCCGGTCGCGCCGCGCACGATCATCGCCTCGGCAGCGCGCCGACGCCGCGAGCATACGCCATCGCCGCGTCGCGCACCGCGTCGGCCGTGGCGCCCGGCTGGTAGAGGGCCGAGCCGGTCCCGAATCCATCGGCGCCCGCCTGGCGGTACGGCAGCAGGTTGTCGGGCCGCATGCCGCCGACCGCGAACACCAGCGTGTCCTTCGGCAGCACCGCGCGCCACGCCTTCAGCGCCGCCGGCGGCAGCGCCTCCGCCGGGAACATCTTGAGCGCGTCCGCGCCCGCCGCCAGCGCCGAGAACGCCTCGGTCGGTGTCGCCACGCCCGGAATGCACACGAGCCCCTGCCGCTTCGCCTCGCGGATCACCGCGACGTCGGCGTGCGGCATCACGATGAGGCGGCCGCCGGCATCGCGCACGCGCGCGACGTCGGCGGGATCGAGCACCGTGCCGGCGCCGACCAGGCACGCGTCTCCGCAGCGCGCGGCGAGCGCGCGAATGCTCTCGAACGGCTTCGGCGAGTTGAGCGTGACTTCCAGGACGCGGAAGCCCGCGCCGGTCAGCACGTCGGCGACGCCGGGCACCTCGGGGGGCGTGATGCCGCGCAGCACCGCGACGAGCGGCAGCGGCGACAGGAAGTCGGCGAGGGTCATGGGGTCGACGTGGCCAACCTTCCGCTGGCGCCGGCGATGCGAAAGAGACCGGTCGCGGCCGCATCGGGCGGTCCCCGGCGCGCTTCGACGTCGCATTGCGCGAGCGCACGCAGGTAGCGCGTGGCCAGCGCGTCGTCGCCGACGACCAGCACGCGCGACGCGTCGTCGCCCGCGCGTTGCGCCCAGGTGCGCGCGACGCGGATCTCGCGCCCGATCAGGACGCCCGACAGCCACTCGGCGACATCGCCCGGCGCGAGCTCGCCCATCAGCACGTGCGTGCGCGCGCCGAAGATGTCGTGCATGAACCCGCCGGACCAGAGTCCGCGCTTCACCCCGCGCGAGAACGCGCCCTCCGGATCGACCGACGGCGCGCCGTCGGCGGACCGCCCGAGGATCGTGTGCCGGACCAGCACATCGTGCAGCTCCCCGGTCATGTACGTCGCGAAGTCGAGCACGGTACCGCGTTCGACGCGCGCCCACTTCGAGTGCGTGCCGGGAAGCGCCACGAGCGTACGCGGCGCGTCGACCGGCAGCGCGCCGAGAATCTGCGTCTCCTCGCCGCGCATCACGTCCGGCATGCCCGCGGCGTCCCGGGTCGACAGGCCGGGAACGATCTCGATCTCGCCGGCCTCGGTCGCGACCAGCCCCTGCGAGAGCCGGTCGAGCGACGCGGGACAGGCGACGTAGGGCGCCTCGCGCCAGCCCTGCCGGCTGCCGACCATGCCGCACGCGAGCCGGGGGGCGGGGTCGTCGTGCCAGTCGCCGACGAGCTCAGCGAGCGCCGCGGGGAACGTGCGCCCCGCCAGGCGCTGGACGCCGAGCGCGCCGCTGCGCGTGGCCAGCACCCGCCCGTCCGCGCCGAGCCGGTAGGCGCGGGCTCGGGTCGTGCCCCAGTCGAGGGCGATCAAGGCGGCGGACGGCATGCGGGAGCGAGTGCGAGGGATACGACACCGGACCGTGGCGCGCGCCGACGGGCGCGCAAGCGCTCGCGAGGAAAGCCGCATCGTCGGCCGGATGGCCGAACCGGTCAAGAGGTCAGGCCGCTTGGGTGCGGCCGCTCAGCGCCAGCGCTCCGCGGCCTCGTCGTCGGCGGCGCGCGCCTCGACCCAGCGCTCGCCTTCGGGCGTGCGCTCCCTCTTCCAGAACGGCGCGCGCGTCTTCAGGTAGTCCATCACGAACCGGCACGCGTCGAATGCGTCGCCGCGATGCCTGCCCGTGACGACGACGAGCACGATCGGGTCGCCCGGCGCGAGCAGGCCGACGCGGTGGATCACGCGCACGCCGCGCACGTCGAACCGCGCGCGCGCCTCGTCGACGATCGTCGTGAGCGCCTTCTCGGTCATTCCCGGGTAGTGCTCGAGCTCGAGCGTCGCGACCGCGTCGCCGTCGTTCAGGTCGCGCACCGTGCCGACGAACGTGACGACCGCGCCGACCTCGAGGTCGCCGGCGCGCAGCGCATCGGCCTCCGCCTGCGCATCGAACGGGCCGGTCTGCACGCGCACGGACATGGGGTTCAGCCTCCCGTGACCGGCGGGAAGAACGCGACTTCGTCGCCCGGCGCGACCGGCGTGTCCGCGGTGGCGAGATCGTGGTTCACCGCGACACGCAGCGCGCGTCCCGGCGCGAGCTCGCTTTCCCATGCGCCGCCGCGCGTGCGCAGCGTCTCGCGGATCGCACCGACGGTCGTCGCGCCATCGACGGCGTAGCGCTCGTGCGACGCGCCCAGCGCCTCGCGCAGGCGCGCGAGGTAGACGAGCCGGACGACGGAGACCTGAGAGTCGGGAGCGCCGCGCATCATGCGTAACGATAGCAGAGCGGGCGGCGGGCGACTGGCGATCGCCGCGCGGCATGCACCACCCGCCGCATGGGGCCGACGCGGGGGCAGGCGCCGGTCGACCGGCCCGGGGGGCGTCCGCCAGGCGCCCGGAACCCTGCCCGCTCAGAAGCGCAACTGCAGGCCGAGTCGGACCTGATCGTTCTCCGGGAGCGTGCCGCCGGCGCTCTCGAACGCGAAGCGCCCGAAGCGCGTGTACTCGAGGTTGAGGCCGAGCGCGCGGCTGACGTCGTAGCGCAGGCCCAGCCCGTAGTTCACCCCTTCGCGCGTCCGCCGGACCTCGCCCGCGAGCAGGTTGCCGACCGCCGCGGGCGCGACTTCGGACTGCGCGTAGCCGACGCGCCCGTACAGCGCGAACGTGCGCAGGAACGTGTAGCTGCCGACCACATCGACGTTCCACGCGGCCCGCGCGGCCGACTCGTCGCGGCTGCCGAGCATCAGCCCGACGCCGCCGGGCGTCTCCGCGCCCAACGGGCGCAGTGCATAGCTTTCGCTTCGCGCGAGCGCGGCTTCGATCGAGAGATCGTTGGGCCAGCGGTACCCGCCGAAGACGCTTTGCCGCGCCGCGCCTTCGTCCGGCGTGGCGGCAAGGGGGCCGTTGGCCACCGCCGGTCCCATCGAGATCCCGGACCGGACCGCCCCGCGCTCGAGGATCGCGATCCCGCCGTAGAAGCCGTCGCGCGACTGCGCCGAGGCCGGCACGACCGCGCCGGCCCCGATGAGCGCCGCCACGGCGATCATTGCAAGCTGTTGATTAACCATGATTTTTTACCAGAGGCTTCGACCGTCCCCGGAACCTTGGCCGCGTACGCCTTGGTCCACGCATTGCCTCCCGAGTTCACCCTACGCCTCGACCCCGCCCCGCGTCAATCGTCCGGCCGCGCGGGCCGCGCGTGGGCCTCCACGAACGTTGCGATCGCGTCAATCGCGTCGAGGGCGAAGTGCGGCCGGCCCGCGGCCGAGGGTCCTGGCGCCTCGTCGGAAGCGATCGCGACGATATGCGGATCGTCCGGGTGGAGCCAGGGCTTGCCGAGCCCCGCGCGGTGGATCTCGAGCTTGGGCAGCGCCGAGCGCTTGTAGCCCTCGACCAGCACGAGGTCGCATGGCGAGAGCCTGGCGAGCGCGCCGGCCAGCCTGAGCTCGTCCGCGCCGCGCAGCTCGTGCATGAGCGCCCAGCGCCGGGCGGAGGTCACCAGCACCTCGACGCAACCCGCCTCGCGATGCCGGTGGCTGTCCTTGCCCGCGTGGTCGACGTCGAACGCGTGGTGCGCGTGCTTGATCAGCGACACCGAGAGGCCCCGGTCGACGAGCCGGGGGATCACGCGCTCGATGAGCGTGGTCTTGCCGCTGCCCGACCAGCCGGCAAATCCGAAGACGCGCGTCGCGCGATTCACGGCACCAGCGGGGAGCGGCCCAGGACGGCTACCGCGATCGTGGAGACGCCGAGCAGGAGGTTCAGCCCGACGAGCCTTCGGATCGTGGCCATGGCGGGAGCGGCGGCCTCCCACTTGCCTTCCGCGACGGCGTCGCGCAGGCGGCGGTAGGGCACGGACACGACGTAGCCATAGACCGCCGCCATCGCGACGCCGATAGCGGTCATCGCGTGGATCGCGCCGCCGGCCCCGCGAAAGCCGCCCATGGCTTCCGCGAGCCAGACCCCGCTCGCGAGGATCGCGAGGACGGCGATGCCGGCCCACGCGAAGAAGCGCGAGAGCGTCGCGGCGAGGAGCGGCAGGCGGACCGGCGGCGGCAGCGACTGCGCCGCCGGGCGCAACGCGAGGTGCGCGAAGAACATGCCGCCGACCCACACGACGACACCCATCAGGTGCAGCCAGCGTGCGATCTGCATCGGGGGAACGGTTCGGGAAAGTCGCCATTCTAAACGGTTGGCCGGCGCCGGCTTCCCGCGCGGGGTGTCCGCGCGCTAAGCTGCCGCCGAGAGGAGAGCCTGCGACGATGTCCCGAGCCCTTGCCGTCACTGTCCCCCAGCGCGAGGTCACCGGCATGATCGAGCGCGTGATCACCGAGGTGCCCCCGCCGCGGTCGCATCAGGTCGCGCATCCCGACGTCGCGGCAATCGAGCTCGCGCGCAAGGCTGCGCAGCGCGCCGCGATCGTATCCGGCTCGCTCGCGCTGCCTCCCGGGCCGCTCGGCATGCTCACGGTGCTGCCGGACATCTACATGATCTGGGGCATTCAGCGGCAGATGGTCGCCGACATCTTCGGGTTGTACGGCCGCAGTGCCGAGCTCACGCGCACGCACATGCTGTACTGCCTGTTCCGGCACGCCGCGAGCCAGGTGCTCCGCGACGTCGCGGTGCGCGCCGGGCAGCGCTTCGTGCTGCAGCAGCTGTCGAGCGGCGCGCTGCGCGGCGTGCTCGCGGGCGTCGGCGTCGCCGTCACGAGGCGGCTCGCCGGGTCCGCCGCGAGCCGCTGGGTGCCGATCGCCGGCGCGGCGGCCGTCGCGAGCTACGCCTACTGGGACACGCTGCAGGTCGCGAAGTCGGCCCGGCGGCTGCTCGGGCCGCACACTGCGACGCCGCGCCCGCCGGAGTGATGCCGTGTGCGGCCGCTACGAGCTGCACGCGCACCCGGCCGCGATCGCGCTCGCGTTCGGACTCGCCGAGCCGCCCGGGCTCGCGCCCCGCTACAACATCGCCCCGATGCAGCAGGTCCCGATCGTGCGCGTCAACGCGCACGGCGTGCGCGAGCTCGTCCACGTGCGCTGGGGACTCGTGCCGCGCTGGGCGAAGGACCCGTCGATCGGCGCCAGGATGATCAACGCGCGCGGCGAGACGGTGCGCGACAAGCCGGCGTTCCGCACCGCGTACCGCCGCCACCGTTGCCTGGTTCCCGCCGACGGCTTCTACGAGTGGGCGACGCGGGGCGACGACAAGGGCGCCAGGCAGCCGGTGCACATCGGCATGAAGGACGGCGCGACGTTCGCGTTCGCGGGGCTCGCCGAGCGCTGGCTCGGCCCCGACGGCGAGCCGCTCGACACCTGCGCGATCGTCACCACCGACGCGAATGCACTGCTCACGCCTGTGCACGACCGCATGCCGGTCATCGTCGCGCCGCGCGACTACGCGCGCTGGCTCGACCCCGCGGTGGCCGACCCCTCGGAACTGATCGCGCCCTGCCCGGACGACGCGATACGCGTCGCACCCGTGTCGACGCGCGTCAACAGCGTGCGCCACGACGACCCGTCGCTCATCGAGCCACTGCGTCCGTCCGCCGCCGACGCGCCGGGAGACGACGCTCCGACAGGACCCGCGCCGGTGCCGGGGCCTCCCAAGCAGTCCGCGCTGTTCTGAGCCGGCGCCCGCAGCGTCACTGCGGCGCGCAGAACGTCACCGCGTTCGGTCCGCTGCCCTCGGCGATATGGCCCAGCGCGACCATCGCGTCGCGCACCGCGATGTCGGTCGTGTAGCGATGGTTGGTGTCCGGCCGGCGGTTCCACGTGCGGTAGATCGGGATCGTGCTGCCGGGACACACGCCCGAGAGCGGGTTGGGCAGCGCGAGATGCATCACCGCGGTCGACTCGAGGATGAACGTCGGGTGCTGCGCCTGCACCGTGGCGCATTCCTGCGGACTCGCCGAATAGAAGTGCGAGTCCTCGGGCGGCGGCAGGTAGAACCGGCAGATCGGCGAGTAGCCCGACTGCGACACGGCGTGCGCCTTGAACGTGAGCCCCGTGCGCGCCCAGCCCTGGAACAGCCCGGTGTCGAGCGCCAGGATCTCGTCGGTCCCGATCGTGATGAAGTAGTGGTCGGACACCGAGCGGTAGAACTCGACGACGGTCACCGGCTGCGCGGTGACGGGCTCGGGCGTGCCCTGCGTCGACGCGCCGCTGCCCTTGACCGCGAGCGACGAGCGGCGTCCGTCGTTGGCCGCGATCACCAGTTGCGCCGTGCGCTCCCCCGCGGCCGAGGCCGTGAAGCCCACGTCCGTCGTGCACGTCCCGCCCGCGGCCAGCGTCAATCCCTGCTTGCACTGTCCCGAGCGGATGAATTCGTCGGGCTGCGCGCCCTCGAACAGCATCGATCCGACCGTGACGGCCGCACCGCTGATGTTCTTGAACGTCACGCGCTGCGTCGTGGCGGGCGTGCCGATCGGCCACGTTCCGAAGTCCACCTTGGAGAAGTTGGCCGAGAACGGGCTCGCCGTGCCGCCGGACGCGCTTCCGATGAGCTTGATCCGGTAGGGCTCCGGCTCGCCGACCGCGATGGCGACGAAGCTGCCGTGGTCGCCGGCGAACGTGGGCGCGAACGTCACCTGCATGTTGCAGGTCACGCCCGGCAGCAGCGTCGTGCCCGGGCTGCAGCCGGTCGCCTGGTATTCGGCGCCGGTCGACACGCCCGCGATCGTCAGCGACGAGTTGCCGTTGTTCGCGAGCTGGATCGAGCGCTGCGACGATGCGCCCGGGGTGATCGCGCCGAAGTCGATCAGCGGCGGCATCGAGCAAAGGAGTCCCGCCGACACGCCAGGCGGCGGCCCGTAGAGGCAGCGGCACGCGCGGACGTCGTCGGTGGTCAGGTCGCCCAGCACGTTGTAGGACGAGTACGGCGGCCCGGACATCAGCGTGCTGTCGAACTGCGAGTGATTGACGCCGAGCACGTGGCCGAGTTCGTGCAGCAACAGCCGCTCGAGCTGCGAAACCCCGGGGATCTTCGACGGGTCGATGACCACGTCGGCGTCGATGATCGACGGCATTCCGTCCACGGCCGGTCCGGGCCAGCCCACGGTGTAGCCCGAGATGCCGGAAGGCGTCGGGCGCCACGCGAGCACGTTGACCTCGTCGGGCATCGCGCCGCTCTCGCCGTCGAAGACCGTGCTCTCGGGCGCGATCCCCGTGGTGCCGCCGTAGGCCACGTCGATGTTGCACGCCGCTCGCCACTTCGACAGGGCAAGCGACATCGCGCTGGAGACGACCGAGGCGTCGGAGAAGTGCGACGGCGCGCCGGACGGGTTGTAGTGCCAGAACACCGACGCGGGCCACGACGCGACCGGATCGAACAGGAAGCGGAACTTCGCGTCGGTGCCGCCCGACGGGCCGACGACGAGGTCGGTCGGAGCCGCCAGCGCGACCGCCGGCAGCGCCGCGATCGCGAGGGCGGCCGCCAGGCGGCGGCAAATCGACAGGAAGTCCCGCACACGCGGGAGGTGGAACATCGTCATGGCGTTGTCGGCAGCGACTGGCCGGTGAAGGGATGGGGCTCGCCCACGCATCGGGCTCGCGGCGGGCTGCTGCCCGCGCCGGAATCGGGTCGGCCACCTGACAAGGTACCACGACGCCGTGTCGACGAAGCCGGAGCGTGCCGACATCGCACGTAGGCGTCGCGCCTACCGGGGCCGGTTTCCGGGCGCAGGGAGGCCGCCCGGGCGAAACGCCGCCGCGGCGCGGCGCGCCGCCGGCCTGCGTGCGTCCGCCTCTTCGCCCCGGGCAGCCCCGTTGCCTCGGCCCCCGCCTGTCCCGCCGTGTCGTTCACCCCGGAATCGCGCGCGAGCGCCTGGTCGACCACGCTAACGCGGCGCGCAGAAAGTGACGAGATCGGGGCCGCTGCCTTCGGCGACGTATCCCAGCGCGACCATCGCGTCGCGCACCGAACGCACCGACGTGTAGCGGTGGTTGGTGTCCGGACGCTGGTTCCACGCGCGGTAGACGGGATCGGTACCCGCGGGGCAGGCGCCGGTGATCCAGTCAGGAATCGCGAGATACATCACGGCCGTCGACTCGAGGACGAACGCCGGGTTCTGCTGCTGGACGACCTGGCACTCCGCCGGACTCGCGGAATAGAAGTGGCTGTCCCCGTGGCCCGGCGGCAGGTAGAAGCGGCAGATCGGCGCGAATCCGGCCTGCGCGGTCGCGTGCGCCTTGAACGCGAACCCCGTGCGCGCCCAGCCCTGGAAGACGCCCGTGTCGAGCGCGGCGATCTCCGCCGCGCCGATCGTGACGAAGTAGTGGTCGTACGCCGCATGGTAGTACTCGACGACGGTGGACGGCGACGCCGCGACCGCGACGCCAGTGCCCGACAGAGGGATCGACGCGCCGCCGGCATTGCTCGCGATGGCGAGCGTCGCGGCCTTCGCGCCTGCCGACAGCGGCGTGAAGCGCACGCTGGTCGTGCACGCCTGCGCGGCGCCGAGCGACGTGCCCGCGTTGCACGTCCCGGTCCGCGAGAACTCTGCGGCGTTCGCGCCGCCCAGCGCGACCGAGGACAGCGTCAGCGTGCCTCCGCCAGCGTTGGTCACCGTCACCGACTGCGTCGCGCTCTGCGTCCCGGCGGCCTGGTTGCCGAACGCGAGCATCGGCGGGCTCGCGCCGAGCGACGGTTGCGCCGGCGGTGCCGCGCCGGTGCCCGAGAGCGCGGCGAGGACGCTGCCGGCGTCGGTGTCGACGCCAAGCGACGCGCTGCGCGTGCCGATGGCCGACGGCGTGAACGTGACGACGATCGTGCACGACGCGCCCCCGCCGAGCGGCGTGCCGATCGAGCAAGTGCCCGCGCGATTGAAGTCGCCGGCGTGCGCGCCGCCGGGGGCGAATCCGAAGATGGTGAGCAGCCCGGTCCCGGCATTCGACAACGTGAGCGTCATGGGCGCGCTCGTCGTCCCGACCGTCTGGCTTGCGAACGTCGCGGTCGAGGGCGCGAGCGACGGCACGGGCCCGGCGGGCTGGACGCCGGTGCCCATGAGTGAGATCCGGTACGCCTGCGACTCGCCGGCGACGGGAATCGTGAGCGTCGCCGAGTAGCCGGACATCTCGGTCGGCGCGAACCTGACCGAGAGCACGCAGGCCTGTCCGGACTGAAGGACCGTGCCTGCCGCGCACCCGGACAACGCGAATCCGCCCGACGTGACTCCGGCGGCACCGAGCGTGATCGCCGCGTTGCCCTGGTTGGTGAGCGTAAGCGCGTTTGGCGCGGACAGCGACCCCGCCGGGACGTTCCCGAAGTTGATCTCCCGCGGCAGCGAACACAGGTACCCGGCCGACTGCCCCGGCGCGGGCCCGTAGAGGCAGCGGCATCCGCGCTTGTCGTCGTCGGTAAGCGTGACGAGGTTGTTGTAGTTCGAGTAATCGGGACCGGACATCACCGCGCCGTTCTGGTCCGAGTGCCCGACACCGATCTGATGGCCCCACTCGTGCACCGCGACGCGGTGCATCGCCGAAGTGCCGGTCACGCGCGTCGGCGACAGGATGATGTCGCCATCGACCAGGCGCGGCACGCCGTTCTGCGTCGCGTACCACAGCCACGTCACCCCGGCGGTCTGCCCCTCGAGGGGAGCCCAGCCGACGACGTTCTGGTAATCGGGTTGCCCGCCGATACGCGCGTCCGGAGCGGTCGTCGTCGTGCCCTGGTAGGCATGCTCGACGCCACACACCGCGCTCCACTGGTCGAGCGCGGCCTGGAGGTGCGATACCGCCGTCGCGGTGTCGGCGAACGCTGCCGGCGCGCCCGCCGGGTTGTATTTCCACGCGATCGTGCCGGGCCAGGCGACCGGCTCGTCGAACATGTACAGGAACTTCGGCACGCGCGACTCGGGAGGCGCGTCGGCGTCGATGACGAAGTAGTCCGGGGCCTGGTCGGCACCGGCCGGGGCGCTGGCCGGCACGGCCGTCGCGGCCAGCACGGCCAGCACGGCCGCCAGCGCGGCTAGCGGCGTACGGAACGGGCGCGGCGCTGGCATGGAGGGGTAGGGTCGTCGGGGACGAACGTGGCTATGACATTAACATGGACCCCCTGCAATGAGTCCCGCGCAGGCGAGATGGGATCCACACCGCATGCGCGTGCGGCCGGCCGAGCCGACGCGGTATCCTCGCGACCAACGCATTTCGCATCCGCCATGAATCTCCCCGCCCCCCCGCTCGACCCCGCCTATCCGCGCGACCTCGCCGGCTACGGCGAGGATCCGCCGCACGCCCGCTGGCCTGGCGGCGCGCGCATCGCCGTCCAGTTCGTCCTCAATTACGAAGAGGGCGGCGAGAACTCGGTGCTGCACGGCGACGAGGCGTCCGAGACTTTCCTCTCCGACATCGTCGGCGCCCAAACGTTCCATGCGCGCCACATGAGCATGGAGTCGCTCTACGAATACGGCTCGCGCGCGGGGGTATGGCGACTGCTGCGCGTCTTCCGCGAGCGCGGCATCCCGCTCACCGTGTTCGGCGTCGGGATGGCGATGCTGCGCCATCCGCGCGTCGTCGACGCGTTCCTGCGCGACGGGCACGAGATCGCGAGCCACGGCTGGCGCTGGGTCAGCTACCAGCATGCCGACGAGGCGCACGAGCGCGAGCATCTCGAACGCGCGGTCGACGCGATCGTGAAGCTCACCGGCCGGCCGCCCGAGGGCTGGTACACCGGACGCGACAGCCCTGCCACGCGACGGCTGGTCGTCGAGCACGGCGGATTCGTCTACGACGCCGACAGCTACGCCGACGACCTTCCGTACTGGACCGAGGTGACGTGCTCGCGCGGCCGCGTGCCGCACCTGGTCGTCCCGTACGCGCTCGACACCAACGACATGCGCTTCGCGATGCCGCAGGGATTCAACAGCGGCGAGCAGTTCCAGGCCTACCTGCGCGACGCGTTCGACACGCTCTACGAGGAAGGCGATCCCTCGGGACTCGACCGGCCGAAGATGCTGTCGGTCGGCCTGCATTGCCGCATCGCGGGCAGGCCCGGCCGGCTCGCCGCGCTCATGCGCTTCGTCGACCACGCGCGCTCGCACGACCGCGTCTGGTTCGCGCGCCGCATCGACGTCGCGCGCCACTGGATCGCGACCCACCCGTTCCGGCCGGCGCCGTCCTGAGCGCCGGTCGGCGCGTCAGTCCGCCGCGGCGGCGGCCTGCTCCGCGGCGGGCGCCGGCGACTCGCGGCGCAGTCCGCGGCGCCTCAGCATCAGGTAGGCGGCGGGAATGACGAGCATCGACAGGAGCGGCGCGGTGATCATCCCGCCGACCATCGGCGCGGCGATCCGCTGCATCACCTCGGCCCCGGTTCCGCCGCCCAGCATGATCGGCAGCAGTCCCGCCATGATCACCGCGACGGTCATCGCCTTGGGCCGCACGCGCAGCACCGCGCCTTCCTCGATCGCTTCGCGCAGCAGCGCCTCGGTCGCGGGAGCGCCGCTCGCGAGCCGCGCTTCCCACGCCTGGCGCAGGTAGATCAGCATCACGACGCCGAACTCGGCCGCGACACCCGCGAGCGCGATGAACCCGATCGCGGTCGCGACCGACGTCGCGTAGCCGAGCGTCCACATGAGCCAGTAGCCGCCGACCAGCGAGAACGGCACCGCGAGCATGATCACCAGCGCCTCGTCGACCCGCCGGAACGCGAGGTAGAGGAGCACGAAGATCACGATCAGCGTGAACGGGACGACGTAGGCGAGCCGCTCCTTCGCTCGCTCGAGATACTCGAATTGCCCCGACCAGGAGATCGAGTAGCCGGCCGGCAGCTTCACGTCGCGGGCGACCGCCGCCTGCAGGTCGCGCACGACCGACACGAGATCGCGCCCGCGCGCGTCGACGTATACCCAGCCGGACAGGCGAGCGTTCTCGCTGCGCAGCATCGGCGGTCCGTCGACGATGCGCACGGTCGCCACCGCCGCGAGCGGGATCTGCGCGCCCATCTCGGTGACGATCGGCAGCATGCGGATCTCGTCGACCGAGTCGCGCAGCTCGCGCGGGTAGCGGACGCTGATCGGGAAGCGCGCGAGGCCCTCGATCGTCTCGCCGACGTTCTCGCCGCCGACCGCCGCGGCGATCACGTCCTGGATCTCGACGACGTTGAGCGCGTAGCGCGCCGCGGCCACGCGATCGATCGTGACGTCCAGGTAGCGCCCGCCCTCGAGCCGCTCGGCGAGCGCCGAGGTCACGCCCGGCACGTCCTTCGCCGAGCGCTCGATCGCGCGCGTCAGCCGATTCACGATCGCGAGGTCGGTCCCCGCCACCTTGACGCCGATCGGGCTCTTGATGCCGGTCGCGAGCATGTCGGTGCGGTTGCGGATCGGCGGCACCCAGATGTTCGACAGGCCCGGGACGCGCACGGTCCGGTCGAGCTCCTCGACGAGCTTCGCGGGCGTCATGCCCGGCCGCCACTGTTCGCGCGGCTTGAAGCGGATCGTCGTCTCGATCATCTCGAGCGGCGCCGGGTCGGTCGCCGTCTCGGCGCGGCCGACCTTGCCGAACACCCGGTCCACCTCGGGCACCTGGCGGATCATCCGGTCGGTCTGCTGCAGGAGCTCGGACGCCTTGGCGGCCGACAGTCCCGGCAACGCGGTCGGCATGTACAGGAGGTCGCCCTCGTCGAGCGGAGGCATGAACTCGCCGCCGAGCCTGGCCACCGGATACGCGGTGGCGGCCAGCACGAGCGCGGCGAGCGCGAGCGTCGCCTTCGGCCAGGCGAGGGCCCAGCGAAGCTGCGGCCGGTAGGCCACGGTGAGCCAGCGGACCAGCGGGTTGGCGTCCTCTCCGCGTATCCGGCCGCGGATCGCATAGCCCATCAGCACCGGCACGAGCGTGATCGCGAGGATGGCCGAGGCGGCCATCGCGTAGGTCTTGGTGTAGGCGAGCGGCTTGAACATGCGCCCAGCCTGCGCCTCGAGCGCGAACACCGGCACGAACGACAGCGTGATGATCAGCAGGCTGAAGAACAGCGCCGGGCCGACCTCGACCGACGCGTCGACGATCAGCCGCCAGCGCTCCTCCGGCGTCGGCTCGGGAACCCTCTCGCCTCGCGACGCGGCGAGCCCGGACTGCGCGTGCCGCCACGCCTCGAGCTTCTTGTGCGCGTTCTCGATCATCACGATCGCCGCGTCGACCATCGCGCCGATCGCGATCGCGATGCCGCCGAGCGACATGATGTCGGCGTTCACGCCCTGCGCGCGCATGACGACGAACGCCGCGAGTACGCCGAGCGGCAGCGAGATGATCGCCACGAGGGCCGAGCGGAGGTGCAGCAGGAACGCGGCGCAGACCAGCGCGACGACGGCGAACTCCTCGAGGAGCTTGTCGGTGAGGTTGGCGACCGCGCGCTCGATCAGCGCCGAGCGATCGTAGGTCTCGACGATCTCGACGCCCGGCGGCAGCCCGGGCTTCAGCGCCTCGAGCTTCGCCTTGACCGCCTCGATCGCGCGCCACGCGTTCTTGCCCGAGCGCAGCACGACGATGCCGCCGACCACCTCGCCCTCGCCGTCGAGCTCGGCGATGCCGCGCCGCATTTCCGGCCCGATCTGAATGCGCGCGACGTCGCCGAGCAGGACCGGCGTGCCGCCCTCGGCGACCTTCACCGGGATGCGGCGGAAGTCGTCGAGCGTGCGCAGGTAGCCCTTGACGCGCACCATGTATTCGGCCTCCGCGAGCTCGACCACCGAGCCGCCGAATTCGCGGTTGGCCTCCCGGATCGCCGCCACGACCTTCATCACCGGCAGGGCGTAGGCCTTGAGGCGCTCCGGATCGAGCACGACCTGGTATTGCCTGACCATGCCGCCGACGGTCGCCACCTCGGCGACGTCGGGCACGGTCTTCAGCTCGTACTTGAGGAACCAGTCCTGCAGCGCGCGCAGCTCCCCGAGGTCGTTCCTTCCCGAGCGGTCGACGAGCGCGTACTCGTAGATCCAGCCGACGCCGGTCGCGTCCGGCCCGAGCGCCGGCTTCGCGCCGGGCGGCAGCCGGCCCTGCACCTGGTTCAGGTATTCGAGCACGCGCGAGCGCGCGAAGTAGAGGTCGGTGCCGTCCTCGAACAGGATGTAGACGAACGAGTCGCCGAAGAACGAGTAGCCGCGCACGACCTTCGCGCCCGGCACCGACAGCATGGTCGTCGTCAGCGGGTAGGTGACCTGGTCCTCGACGATCTGCGGCGCCTGCCCAGGGTAGGTCGTGCGGATGATCACCTGCACGTCGGACAGGTCCGGGATCGCGTCGAGCGGCGTCTCCCTGACCGACCACACGCCGGCGACCGCGACCATCGCCGCCGCGAGCAGCACGAGGAAGCGGTTCGCAACCGACCAGCGGATGACGGCGGCGATCACGGCCCGCCTCCCGCCCGCGACGGCGCGATCGACGTCAGCGCGAACTCGCCCCGGGGCGTGATCGTGAACGCGAAGTCCACGCGCGTCCCGGGCTTCACGTTCGCCGGCACGCCGGGCACGGGCGCCTTGAAGCCCATCGTCATGCCGCCCATGCCGGCGCTGGCGATGGCACCGTGCTCGATGAACACGTCGGCTCCGTCGATGTCGCGAACGACGCCGGAGGCGCGATGGACCACGCTGCCCGCAGCCGCCGCCGCGGGTTCACCGTGACCGGCGTGCGGATCGGCCGCCGCGGCCGGGACCGCCGGCTCGGCGCCCGCGTTCATGCGCCCCAGCACGCCGCGCAGGCTCGCCTCGGAGTCGATCAGGAACTGGCCGGAAACGACGACGCGCGTGCCCGCTTCCACGCCGCTTCGGAGCTCGGTCAACTCGCCCGACTCGCGGAGGACCCCGACGTCGACCGGCGCGTAGCGGCCGTCGCCGGTCGCGACGATCACGACGTCGCGCGTGCCGGTGCGGATCACCGCCTCCGACGGCACGAGCACGCCCGGCTTGGTCGCCGCGCCCTTGAACGCGACGCTCGCGTACATGCCCGGCTTGAGCGCGCCGCGGGGGTTTGCGAGCACGATGCGCGCGCGTACGGTGCGCGCCGCCGCGTTCACCTCGGGCAGCAACGCCTCGACGGTGCCGCGCAACGCACGATCGGGATACGCGGCTGCGTATACCTCGACCGGCCCGCCGACCACGACGAGGCCGGCCTGCGCTTCGGGCACCTCGGCGATCAGCCACACGCTGGACAGCCCGGCGATGCGCACGAGGTTCGTGCCCGGCATCACCGCCATGCCGTCGCGTGCGCCGATCTCCCAGACGATCCCCGCCACCGGTGCCACGACGCTCACGCGACCCGAGCTCTTCTTCTCGCGCTCGACGCGGGCGATCTCGGCGTCGGGCATGCCGAGCAGGCGCAGCCGGTTGCGCGCCGCGTCGACCAGCGCCGCCGAACCCGGCTGAGCACTCGCGGCGAGCGCGAGCAGCTCTTCCTGCGCGGCGACCCACTCGGGCACGAAAAGGTCGGCGATGGCCTGGCCCGCCCGCACCGGGTCGTAGGTCGCGCGCACGTGCAGGCGCTCGACGAAACCCTGCACGCGCGACTGCACGCCGACGAGCGACCGCTCGTCCACCGCGATCGCGCCGGTCGCGCGAAACCCGGACTCGAGCGTGCCGAGCCTCGCCTCGACCGTGCGCACGCCGAAGCTCTGCGCGAGCCGCGAGCTCACCGCGACCTGTCCGCTGTCCGCCGCTGCGTCCGCGTAGACCGGCACGAGGTCCATGTCCATGAACGGGCTCTTGCCCGGCTTGTCGAACCGCTGCCCCGGCACCATCGGATCGTGCCAGTACAGCACGCGCCGTCCGCTCTCGTCGGCGAGGAACTTGCCCGGCGCGCCGCTCGCCGGCGCCGCCTGCGGCACCGCAACGGGTTCCGCCACGCTTGCGACGCGCGTGCCGATCAGGTAGCCGACGATTCCGGTCGCCGCCGCGACGGCGACGACCAGCGCGGCCATGCGCGCCGCGAGGCCGCGCTGCATGCGCTTCGTGTTCATGTTCCCTCCTGCGGGACCACTGTCGCGAGCCACGCCCATGCCCGCGCGGCGGACTGCTCGAATCCGATCAGCGCGAGCCGTGCATCGAGCTCGGCGCGCCGCGCCTCGAGCACGGCGGCGAGCGGCCCGGCGCCGCCGCGATAGGCCGCCAACGCGGCCTCGACGCGACGCACGGCGAGCGGCGCGAGCTCGTCGCGGACGCGCGCGGCCTGCGTGCGCATCGCGTCCCATTCGGCGAGCATCTGGCGGACCTCGGCGTCGCGCGCGCGCCGCATGTCCTCGCGCTGCTCGCGCGCCGCGTCGCGCTCCTTCAGCTTCGCGGCATGCTCGCGGTCCTGGCGCGTGGAGGGCGACCACGGCAGGTCGACACGCACCATCAGCGAGACCATCGTGCCGAACTCGGGCTTGCGCAGGCCCACGGTCAGCTCCGCGCTCCAGTCGGGCAATCGCGCCGCGCGCGCCAGCTCGGCGTCGGTGTCGAGCACCGCCTCCTGCGCCCGCGCGAACGCGATCTCGGGCTGGCGGTCGACGTCGGTGAGTCGAGCCGCGCTGTCCGGCAGCGCGAGCACGTCGGGCGGCGCAGCGAGCGGCCGGTCCGCGCCGGCCGGCCCGAGATACCGCGCGAGCGTGAGCCGCGCCCGCTCGGCGGCCAGCGATGCGTCGGTGGCGCGGTTCGCGAGCTCGACCGCCATCGCCTGCGCGGACAGGATGTCCGCCTGCGGCGCGCGACCCGCGCGGTACAGCGCGGTGGTCGTCGCGATCTGCAGCGCGACCTCCTCGGCCTGGGCCGCGATCGCGCGCGACTGGCGCTCCGCGTAGACCCGCGCGAACCAGGCGAACGCGACGTCGCGACGCACGGCGAGCGCCGCGACCTCGGCGGCCACGTCGTTGCGCGCCGCGTCGCGCGTCGCGCGCTCGGCCCGCAGCCGCAGCTTCTCGGCGCGCGGGAACTCCTGCATCAGGCCGACGCGCGCCATCGTCATCGGTTCGCGGTCGAGGCGCCAGCGATCGGGGCCCTCGACCGGAACGTTGTCGAGACCGGCGATCAGCCTGGGATCGGGAAGCGACCCCGCCGGCCCGGCCATCTCGCGGGCGGCATCGGCGAGCGTGCGCTGCGAGGCGACCTGCAGCGAGCGATCGAGCGCGAGGCGCTGCGCCGCGTCGAGCGTGAGCGGCGCCCCGTTCTGCGCGAACGCGGCGGGAACGATCGCCACGAACACGAGCGCGCCCAGTCGTCCGCGGATGCGCTGACCCTGCGGTGACGGTGCCCGGCGGCCAGCGCCGGGCGTGACGGGAAGTCGATGCATGGAACCTCCGTGCCCAACGAAGCGATGCCCGCGTGCGAATCGCACGCGGGCGCCCGACGTCAGCGGAGGCTCAAAGTTGGAGGCGGCAGTAGCGGGATCGCGGAGGCGGCGCGGCGCCTCGGGCGTCCGGAAGCGCGGCCGGCGGGTCGCGGTAGCTCGCGTCGCCGGCGGCCGCGACCCGCATCGGCCCGGGCGCCGGTGCGAGCATTGGCGGGATCGCCGCGACGGTCACCGAGCCGTCCTGGCAATGAACCACGCAAAGGTTCGCCCATCCCGCCTGCGTCGCGCCCGTCGCCAGATGCTCGACGCACGGCACCGGTGCCGCCGAGGCGGGCAACGGCGCCCCCCAGGATCGTGCGCACGCGTACGCGGCCGCCGCACTCTGCGCCGCCACGATCGCCACGACCGCGACCAGCGCGATCAGCCGGCGCAATGGGCGTCGGTGCCTCATCGGGGCAGTATGCCCGATTCGGCGGCCCGACGTCCGCCGGCCGGGGCATGGCTTGAGCGGCATCAACCCGGAACGCGAGCGGCGGCATCCGGTCGGCTCGCCCCCCGCCGTTCGGCCGAAATGGGATGATAGGCGCCCGAGTCCGAAGGTCGTCCGTCCCGGAGCGCCGCCCCGATGTGCAATGTCGCCCGTCGCGAACTTCGCCGCTCGACTTTCCGGGCGCACGGCGAGGCGCGTCGCGCACACGCCGAAGCCCGCATGCCCGGGGCGCCGGCGGATCCCGGGCGGCGCGACGCCAGCCGTCGGCCCGCCCCCGGACTCCGGCGCGCCCTCCGCACGGGCCGACCGCATCCTTCGGGGCGCGAATGCCGCGGGTTTCGCGGTCGGGCAACCCGTGCGCATCGCGCACGTCGTCAACGCGCGCACCGCCGACACGCCCGGATCGACGCCTCCGCGCGACGTGCCGGCGCTCGCCGCGAAGGTGATCCGATGACCGGACGCGCGGCCCTTGCCGGCCGGCGCGCATTGCGCCCTGCGGCGTTCCTCGACTAGCCTCGCGCGGACCATGGACATGCCGGCGAATCGGATCGGGATGCCGGGCGCCCCGGCAGGCGCCCCGCCCGCGATCGCGGCCGCCCCGCGCCGGTACGGCGGCCGGCTCTTCCGCAAGTACTTCGTGCTGATCCTCGCGCTCGTCACGGGCGCGCTGGCGATCCCCAGCACGATCTCGCTGTACTTCTCGTACCGCGAGTCGCTCGTCGCGCTCCATGCGCTCCAGCGCGAGAAGGCGCTCGCGGCGGCAAGCCGCATCGAGCAGTACGTCGTGCAGATCCAGAGCCAGTTGCGCGGCGCCGCGCTGCCGCAGCTCGGTGCCGAGGGGACCGAGCAGCGCCGGCTCGAGTTCCTGAAGCTGCTCAAGCAGGTGCCCGACGTCACCGACATCGCCTACATCGGCGCGGACGGCTGCGAGAAGACGCAGGTGTCGCGGCTCGCGATGGACGCGTCCGGCGACTGCCTTCGCGACCGCTCGCGCGATCCGGCGTTCCGCGAGCCGACGTCCTCGCGACCCTGGTACGGGCCGGTCACCTTTCGCAAGGAGACCGAGCCGTACATGCCGATCGCGGTCCGCGCAGGCGGCGACCGCGGCCCGGTCACCGTCGCGGACGTGAACCTCAAGTTCATGTGGGACGTGATCACGCGCATCCGCATCGGCGAGAAGGGCAAGGCGTACGTCGTCGACGCGTCCGGCTACCTGATCGCCGACCCGGACATCGGCCTCGTGCTGCGCAAGACCGACCTGTCGACCCTCGCGCACGTGAAGGCTGCGCTGGCGGGCGGAGCGGTCGACGCCGGCGCCGTCGTCGTCACGCGCGACGCGGGCGGCATCGAGGTGCTGTCGGCCTACGCGCCGATCGAGCCGCTCGGCTGGAGCGTGTTCGTCGAGCAGCCTGCCTCCGAGGTGCTCGCCCGCCTGAACGCGTCGATCCTGCGCATCGGCGTGCTGCTGCTCGGCGGCCTCGTCATCTCCGCGCTCGCCGCGCTGTTCCTCGCGCGCGGCATGGCGCGGCCGATCCGCACGCTGCAGGAAGGCGCCGAGCTGATCGGCGAAGGCAAGCTCGACCACGCGATCACCATCACGACCGGGGACGAGCTCGAGGTGCTCGCCACCCAGTTCAACCGGATGACGGCGAGCCTGCGCGAGTCGTACGCGGGGCTCGAGCGCAAGGTCGAAGAGCGCACCACCGAGCTCAAGACCTCGCTCGAGCAGCAGACGGCGATCAGCGAGATCCTGCGCGTGATTTCGGCGTCGCCGACCGACGTGCAGCCGGTGATGGACGCGGTCGCGAAACGCGCGGCGATCCTGTGCGACACGCCGAGCGCGCACGTCTCGCTGCGGGTCGACGGCCAGCTGAGGACGATGTCGACCTACACGCACGGGAACGTGCCGGAGGTGCCGCGCGGCTACGTCGTCGCCCTCGACCGCGGCATGATCACCGGGCGCACCGTGCTGGAAGGCCGCACCGTCCACCACTCGGACATCGTCCCGCTGCTCGACACCGAGTTCCCGGCCGCGCGCGAGAACGCGGAGAAGTTCGGCTTCCGCGCCATCCTGGCGGTCCCGCTGATGCGCGAGGACCAGGCCTACGGGGCGCTGTTCGTGTGGCGGCCGGTTCCAGGGCTGTTCTCCCCCGACCAGGTGGCGCTGCTCGAGACCTTCGCGCGCCAGGCGGCCATCGCGATCGACAACGTGCGCCTGTTCAACCAGACCAAGGAGGCGCTCGACCAGCAGACCGCGATCAGCGAGATCCTGCGCGTCACCTCGGCGTCACCCACGGACGTGCAGCCGGTGCTCGAGACCGTCGCCGAGCGCGCGGCACACCTGTGCGACGCGCCGATCGCGCTGGTCACCCTGATCGACGGTGACATGCTGCGGCCGGTCGCGGTATTCGCGACCAACCCGGATTCGGGCTCGCCCTTCGACGACCCGGCCGAGATGCGCAAGCTGGTCGTCCCGCTGTCGCGCGAGTACGTCGTGGGGCGTGCCGTGATCGACCGCGCGACACTGCACTACGACGACGTCGTGCCGCTGCTCGCCGACGAGTACCCGGGGGTGCGCGCCTTCCACGAGCGCTTCGGCTTCCGCGCGCTGATGGCGGTGCCGCTGATGCGCGAAGGCGGCGCGTACGGCGCGATCGTGATCTGGCGGCGCGAGGCGCGAGCGTTCAGCCCGGACCAGGTCACGCTGCTGCAGACCTTCGCGCGCCAGGCGGCCATCGCGATCGACAACGTGCGCCTGTTCAACCAGACCAAGGAGGCGCTCGACCAGCAGACCGCGATCAGCGAGATCCTGCGCGTGATCTCGGACTCGCCCACCGACGTCCAGCCGGTGCTGGAGGTGGTCGCCGAGCGCGCCGCGCTGCTGTGCGAGGCCCAGTTCGCGCAGGTCGTCCTGGTCGAGGACGACGCACTCAACATCTCCGCGACGCACTCGCTCGTCGAGGGCGTTTCGGGCGACCTCGAGGACCCGACGGACATGACGGGCCCGTTCCCGCTCAAGCCGACCTACATCACCGGCCGCGTCGCGCTCGAGGCCCGCACCATCCACTACCCCGACGTCACCGAGGTGATCGAGCGCGAGTTTCCCGACGCGGTCGAGAACCAGCGGCGCTACGGCTTTCGCGCCGTGCTCGGCGTGCCCCTGACGCGCGAGCGGGGGGTCTACGGCGTGCTCTACGTCTGGCGGCGCGAGGCCCGTGCGTTCACGCCCGACCAGATCGCGCTGCTCGAGACCTTCGCGCGCCAGGCCGCGATCGCGATCGACAACGTGCGCCTGTTCAACGAGACGCGCGAGGCGCTCGACCAGCAGCGCGCCTCGGGCGAGGTGCTCTCGGCGATCTCCAGCTCGATCGCCGACACCACGCCGGTGTTCGAGACGATCATGGAGAGCTGCCAGCGACTGTTCGCCGGCGACACCGTCGGCCTCACGCTGGTCCGCAACGACAACATGATCGACATCGGCGCCTACCGGGGCCCGGGCGGCGAGGCGCTGCGCAAGCTCTTCCCGCAGCCGCTGTCGCGGGAGACCGGCTCCGGGCTCGCGATCCTCGACCGCAAGGTGATCTCGTACCCCGACGCCGACGCCGAAGGCGTCCCGCAGGTCACGCGCGACTCGCTGCACGCGGTGGGCATGCGCTCGGCGACGTTCGCCCCGATGGTGTCGGAAGGGCGCGCCATCGGCGTCATCTGGGTGGTGCGCAGGATGACCGGCGCGCTCTCGGACAAGCAGGTGGCGCTGCTCAGGACCTTCGCCGAGCAGGCGGTGATCGCGATCCAGAACGCGCGCCTGTTCAACGAGACCAAGGACGCACTCGAGCAGCAACGCGCGTCCGGCGAAGTGCTCTCGGCGATCTCGAGCTCGATCGCGGACGTCGGCCCGGTGTTCGACGTCATCCTGCGGCACTGCCAGCGGCTGTTCTCGGCGCGCAACGTCGGCGTCACGCTGCTCCACGACGACGGCATGCTGCACATCGACGCCCACGCGGGCCCGGGCTTCGACGCGCTGCTGACGCTGTTCCCGCGACCGCTCGGCCGCGACGTCGGCGCCGGCATGGCGATCCTCGAGCGCCGCATGCTGACGTTCCCGGACCTCGACGCGCCGGAAGTGCCGTCCGTGCTGCGCGAGAGCAGCCGCTCGCTCGGCGACCAGTCGTTCCTGGTCGCGCCGATGATGCTGGGCGACCGGGCGATCGGCGCGCTGTGGCTCGGCCGCGACTTCAAGGGTGCGTTCGGCGACAAGGAGCTCGCGCTCCTCGGGACGTTCACCGAGCAGGCGGTGATCGCGCTGCAGAACTCGCGCCTGTTCAACGAGACGCGCGAGGCCCTCGAGCAGCAGACCGCCACTTCCGAGGTGCTTCGGGTGATCAGCAGCTCGGTCGCCGACACGGCGCCGGTGTTCGACAAGATCCTCGACAGCTGCCAGCGGCTGTTCGCCACCGGCCAGCTGGGGATCTTCCTGCTGGAGGACGACGGCCTGGTCCATGCCGTGGCATGGCGCGGCGAGGCGCTCGAGGCCGTCACGCGGACCTTCCCCAGGCCGCTCGACGAGACCATCACGGGTACCGTGATTCGCGAGCGACGCGCCGTCGTCGTCCCGGACGCGTCCGCGGCGCCCGGGACGCAGCGCTCGGTCAAGGAGGTCTACGAGCAGATCGGCAACTTCTCCTGCGCGTGGGGGCCGATGCTGTGGGAGGACCGCGGCGTCGGCTCGATCGCGGTGCTGCGCCAGCCGCCGCTCCCGATGACGGAGAAGGAGCTCGCGCTGCTCAAGACCTTCGCCGACCAGGCGGCGATCGCGATCCAGAACGCGCGGCTGTTCCGCGAGATCCAGCGGAAGAGCCGCGAGCTCGAGGTCGCGAGCCAGCACAAAAGCGAGTTCCTCGCCAACATGTCGCACGAGCTGCGCACGCCGCTCAACGCGATCATCGGCTTCTCCGAGGTGCTGCTCGAGCGCATGTTCGGCGAGCTCAACGAGAAGCAGGACGACTACCTGAAGGACATCCACTCGTCGGGCAAGCACCTGCTCTCGCTCATCAACGACATCCTCGACCTGTCGAAGGTCGAGGCCGGGCGGATGGAGCTCGAGCCCGCGAACTTCGACGTGCCCACCGCGATCGGCAACGCGATGACGCTGGTGCGCGAGCGCGCGCAGCGCCACGCGATCGCGCTGTCGGTCGACGTGGCGGAGGGCGTCGCCGAGATCGTCGCCGACGAGCGCAAGTTCAAGCAGATCCTGCTGAACCTGCTCACCAACGCCGTCAAGTTCACGCCCGACGGCGGCGGCGTGGCGGTGCTGGCGCGCCGCGCCGGCGCCATGCTCGAGGTCGCCGTGCGCGACACCGGGATCGGCATCGCCAAGGAGGACCAGGAGGCGGTGTTCGAGGAGTTCCGCCAGGTCGGGCGCCACTACACGAACAAGCAGGAAGGCACGGGCCTCGGCCTGGCGCTGACCCGC
The DNA here is from genome assembly GCA_905339295.1 of Burkholderiales bacterium. Classification (GTDB taxonomy): domain Bacteria; phylum Pseudomonadota; class Gammaproteobacteria; order Burkholderiales; family Casimicrobiaceae; genus VBCG01. Next base: position 252,543 of record CAJPFI010000006.1, on the reverse strand, counting down.
CGCTTCGTCGAGCTGCACGGCGGTACCATTCGCCTCGAGAGCGAGCCCGGCAAGGGCTCGACCTTCACGTTCACCCTTCCGCTGGTTCACTAGGGGCGGCGCCATGATCCTGATCGTCGAGGACAACGAGAAGAACATGAAGCTCGTCCGCGACATCCTGCAGGCGAAGGGCTACGGCACGATCGAGGCGGTCACCGGCGAGGACGGCGTCCGGCTCGCGAAGGAGCACGTGCCCGCGCTGGTGCTGATGGACATCCAGCTCCCCGGCATCAGCGGCATCGAGGCGCTGAAGCGCCTGCGCGCGGATCCGGCGACCGCGTCGATCCCGGTGATCGCCGTGACCGCATCGGTCATGGCCTCGGACCGGCGCAACATCACCGACGCGGGCTTCGACGGCTACGTCGGCAAGCCGCTCAACCTGAAGGAGTTCCTCGCCGCCGTGGCCGGCGCGCTCGAGGGACGGAAGGCATGACGGCGGCCGGACGCGACGGCCCTGCGCCGGGCTCGCCCGCCACCGCGGCGAAGGTGCTCGTCGTCGACGACACGCCGCAGAACGTCAAGCTGCTGGCCGACATCCTCACGGCGAAGGGCTACGCGCCGATCACCGCGAGCTCGGGCGAGGAGGCGCTCGCCAGGCTCGCCGCCGAGCGGCCCGACATCGTGCTCCTCGACGTGATGATGCCCGGAATCTCCGGCTACGACGTGTGCCGGCGCATCCGCGCGGATCCCGCGACCGAGCTGCTGCCGGTGGTGCTCGTCACGTCGCTCGACCCGCACGAGGAGCGCGTCAAGGGCATCGAGGCCGGCGCCGACGATTTCCTCGGCAAGCCGATCCACCAGGCCGAGCTCCTCGCGCGCGTGCGTTCGCTCCTGCGCATCAAGGCGCTGCAGGACGAGGTGCAGCGGCAGGCGGCGGCGCTGCGCGAGTGGAACGCGACGCTCGAGGCGCGCGTGAGCGCCGCCGTCGCCGAGATCGAGGGCCTGGGACGGCTCAAGCAGTTCTTTTCCGCGCCGGTGGCCGATGCGATCATCTCCGCCGGCCAGACGTCCCTCCTCGCCCCGCACCGCCGCGAGGTGTGCTGCGTGTTCATCGACCTGCGCGGCTTCACCGCTTTCACCGACTCGGCCGAGCCCGAGGAGGTGATGGCGATGCTCTCCGAGTTCCATTCTGCGATGGGCGCGCTCATCACCGCGTCGGGAGGCACGGTCCCGCACTTCACCGGCGACGGCATCCTGATCTTCTTCAACGACCCGATCGAGATGCCCGACGCGTGCCCGCGCGCGGCGCGCATGGCGATCGCGATGCAGGAGCGGTACGCGCCGCTCTCCGCGCGCTGGCGCGCGCTCGGCCACGACCTCAGGCTCGGGATCGGGATCGCGCGCGGCTATGCGACGCTCGGCGCGATGGGCTACGAGGGGCGGTTCGACTACACGGCGATCGGCGGCGTCGTGAACCTCGCCGCGCGGCTGTGCGCCGAGGCGCAGGGAGGGCAGATCCTCGTGGACCGGCGCGCGCGCGCCGGTCTCGACGACACGTTCGCGCTCGACGCGATCGAGCCGCTCGCGCTCAAGGGGTTCGACAAGCCGGTGGCGGCGTTCCTGCTCAGGGCCCCGCCCGGCTGACGCCGCGATCCGGCCGCGCGGGTCAGCGCAACGACGCGTTCACGCCCTCGAGCGCCGCGGCGCCCGGCACGAGCTCGGCGTCGGAAAGCTGGTTGAGGGGCGCATCGACGGTTTCCTGCGCGTCGTGCAGGTCGCTCGCGTCCTCGGCGACGTACAGCAGCCCGGTCACGACGATGCCGCGCGCGCGGTGCGACTCGAGGTAGGCCATCGCGGCGACCTTGTTGCGAGGGTCGTAGTCCGGGTCGAGGCACTTGAGGCGCAGCAGTCCGCCGTCGTGCAGCACGACGTCGCGCGTCTCGCCGGGCGCCTGCTCCGTGACGATCGGCGCGCGCTCGGGCATGTAGTCCAGGCGGTTCACGGCTTCGTTGTGCTCGCGCACGTAGTCGTAGCTCTTGGTCGAGCCGGAGTGGTTGTTGAACGCGACACAGGGCGACACGACGTCGATCAGCGCTGCGCCCTTGTGCTGGACCGCCGCCTTGATAAGCGGCACGAGCTGCTCCTTGTCGCCCGAGAACCCGCGCGCCACGAAGCTCGCGCCGAGCGTGAGCGCCATCATGACGAGGTCGATGGGCTCGTCGTCGTTGGCCGCGCCGCGCTTGCTGCGGCTGCCCTTGTCGGCGGTCGCCGAGAACTGGCCCTTGGTCAGGCCGTAGACGCCGTTGTTCTCGACGATGTAGGTCATGTCGACATTGCGCCGCATCACGTGCGCGAACTGGCCCAGCCCGATCGACGCCGAGTCTCCGTCGCCGGAGACGCCGAGGTAGAGCAAGCCGCGGTTGGCGAGGTTCGCACCGGTCAGCACCGAGGGCATGCGGCCGTGCACCGTGTTGAACCCGTGCGACTGGCCGAGGAAGTAGGTCGGCGTCTTCGACGAGCAGCCGATGCCCGACAGCTTCGCGACGCGGTGCGGCGGCACCGCGAGGTCGAAGAACGCCTGAATGATCGCCGCGCTGATCGAATCGTGCCCGCAGCCCGCGCACAGCGTCGACACCGGGCCCTCGTAGTCGCGCCGCGTGAAGCCGAGCGCGTTGACCGGCAGCGACGGGTGGTGGATCTTCGGTTTCGCGAGATAGGTCATCGGGAGCCAGGAGTCGGAGGTCGGAAGTCGGTGCCGGGGACGGCAGTCAGCGAGTACCACAACGAGCGATCGACCATTGCAGCGAGCCCGGTGTCAATCGGCGGCGCTCTTCTGCCGGCCTTCCACCGGCATCCGGCTCGCGATGCCCAGCGCGCGCGCCTTCTCGCCGATCTCGCTGGTGATGAAGCGCGCCGTCAGCGGGTTGCCGTCGTAATGGAGGACCGCGATCAGCTTGTCGGGCGCGATGCCGCACTCGTTGACCAGCAGCGCGCGCAACTGCGCGTCGCGGTTCTGCTCGACCACGAACACGCGGTCGTGCGCGGCGACGAACTCCGGGATCGCGTCCGCGAACGGGAAGGCGCGGACGCGCATCCGGTCGAGATGGATGCCCTGCCCTTCCAGCGCAGCGAGCGACTCGGCCATCGGCGCGCCGGTCGAGCCGTACCAGACGATCCCGGCGCGCGTCGGCTGCGCGGCGCGCTCGATCACCGGCCCGGGGACGAGCGATTTCGCCGTCTCGAACTTGCGCAGAAGCCGCTGCATGTTGTCGACGTACGCCGGGCCCTCCTCGGTGTAGCGCGCGTAGCGGTCCTTCGACGTGCCGCGCGTGAAGTACGCCCCGCGCCTCGGGTGGGTGCCGGGCAGCGTGCGGCAGGCAATGCCGTCCCCGTCGACGTCGAGGTAGCGGCCGAAGTCGCGGCCCGCCTCGAGCTCCTCGGCGCTCATCACCTTGCCGCGGTCGAGCGCGCGCGAGTCGTCCCAGCGGAACGGCGCGGTGAGCCAGTCCTGCATCCCGATGTCCAGCTCGAGCATCACGAACACCGGCGTCTGCAGGCGGTCGGCGAGGTCGAACGCCTGCGCGCCCATCTCGAACGCCTCGGTCGGATCCTCGGGGAAGAGCAGCGGATGCTTGGTGTCGCCGTGCGACGCGTAGGCTGCCGACAGGACGTCCGCCTGCTGCGTCTTGGTCGGCATGCCGGTCGACGGACTGCCGCGCTGCACGTCGAACAGCACCGCGGGAATCTCGGCGAAGTAGGCGAGCCCGATGAATTCCTGCATCAGCGAGATGCCGGGGCCGGACGTCGCCGTGAACGCGCGCGCGCCGTTCCAGCCGGCGCCCACGACCATGCCGATCGAGGCGAGCTCGTCCTCGGCCTGCACGATCGCGTAACGGTGCTTGCCGGTCGCCTTGTCGACCCGGAACTTGCGGCAGTAGCGCATGAACGCCTCGGCGAGGGACGTCGACGGCGTGATCGGGTACCACGCGCACACGGTCGCCCCGCCGTACACCGCGCCCAGCGCCGCCGCGCTGTTGCCGTCGACGAAGATGCGGTCGCCGACGCGGTCGCGCCGCTCGACCCTGAGCCCGATCGGCCCGGCGTGCTCGCGCGTCCAGTCGAAGCCCAGCCGGAACGCCTGCCGGTTCGCCTCGAGCAGCGGCGCCTTGCCCCGGTACTGCTCGGCGAGCATCGCCTCGACGAGCTCGGGGTCGATCGAGAGCAGCGACGCGAGGCTGCCGAGGTAGACGATGTTCTTGAACAGCTGCCGCTGGCGCGCGTCGGAGAACGCCTCGTGGCACAGTGCCGTGAGCGGGACGCCGACGGCGGTCACGTCGGCGCGCATGCGGTCCGCCGCGAGCGGCTTCGTCGCATCGTGGAGCAGGTAGCCGCCGGGCTCGACCTCGGCCAGGTCCGCCTTCCACGTCTCCGGGTTCATCGCGACCATCAGGTCGACGCCGCCGCGACGGCCGCGCCATCCGTCCTCGACGACGCGCACCTCGTACCAGGTCGGCATGCCCTGGATGTTCGACGGGAAGATGTTTCGCGCCGCGACGGGCACGCCCATGCGCAGGATCGCCTTGGCGAACAGTCCGTTCGCGGAAGCCGATCCCGATCCGTTGACGTTCGCGAACTTGACGACGAAGTCGTTGGTGCGCTCGAGCGGCCGCATCGCGCTACTCCGCCGCCTCGGCGACCGCCGGCGCGGGAGCGGATTTCGGCAGGTGCACGCGCGGCGTATCGCCGCAGTGGCTCATCTCGATGTAGGACTTCTTCATGTCCCAGGCGCCGGTCGGGCAGCGCTCCGCGCACAGCCCGCAGTGCAGGCACACGTCCTCGTCCTTGGCCATCACGCGCTTGCTGGCGAGCGTGCCCGACACGTAGAGGTCCTGCGTCCGGTTCACCGCCGGGGCGCGAAGCCGCCCGCGCAGGTCGGCCTCGTCGCCGTTCGCGGTGAACGTGATGCAGTCCATCGGGCAGATGTCGACGCAGGCGTCGCACTCGATGCACAGCCGGTCGGTGAACACCGTCTGCACGTCGCAGTTGAGGCAGCGCTGCGCCTCGGCGAACGCGAGGCGCGCGTCGAAGCCCAGCTCGACCTCCTGCCGGATGTCCTTCAGCGCGATCACCGTGTCCTTGAGCGGCACGCGGTGGCGCTTGTCGCTGGTGATCGCGTTGTCGTAGCTCCACTCGTGGATGCCCATCTTCTGCGACACGAGCAGGAACGTGGGCCCGGGGCGCTTCGCGACGTCCTCGCCGCGGCAATGCTTGTCGATCGAGATCGCGGCGTCGTGGCCGTGCGCGACCGCCCAGATGATGTTCTTCGGCCCGAACGCCGCGTCGCCGCCGAAGTAGACCCCGGGCCGCGTCGAGGCCATCGTCGCCTTGTCGACCACCGGCATGTTCCAGCGGTCGAACTCGATGCCGAGCCCGCGCTCGATCCACGGGTACGCGTTCTCCTGCCCGACCGCGACCAGCACGTCGTCGCACTCGAAGCGCACTTCCGGCTCGCCGGTCGGCACGAGCTCGCGCCGGCCCTTGTCGTCGTAGCGCGCCTCCACCTTGTCGAACGTGATGCCGGTGAGCTTCCCGTTCTCGTGCAGGAACGCCCTGGGCACGAGGAAGTTGTGGATCGGGATGCCCTCGTGCTGCGCGTCCTCCTTCTCCCACGGCGACGCCTTCATCCCGTCGAAGCCCGAGCGCACGACGACGTCGACCTTCTCGCCGCCGAGCCGGCGCGCGCTGCGGCAGCAGTCCATCGCCGTGTTGCCGCCGCCGAGCACGACGACGCGCTTGCCGATCGACGTCGTGTGGCCGAACGACACCGACGAGAGCCAGTCGATGCCGATGTGGATGTGCTTCGCCGCGGCCTGGCGCCCCGGGATGTCGAGGTCGCGGCCGCGCGGCGCGCCGCTGCCGACGAAGACCGCGTCGTAGCCCTGCTCGAGGAGCGCGGCCATCGAGTCGATGCGCGTGCCGCCGCGGAAGTCGATGCCGAGGTCGAGGATGTAGCCGCACTCCTCGTCGATCACGCGATCGGGCAGCCGGAACTTGGGGATCTGCGTGCGCATCATGCCGCCGGCCTTGGGATCGCCGTCGAACACCACGCACTCGTAGCCCAGCGGCGCGAGGTCGCGCGCGACCGTGAGCGACGCGGGACCGGCGCCGACCAGCGCGACCCGCTTGCCGTTCCCTTTGGGAGCGGGCTTCGGCAACCGCGGGCGGATGTCACCCTTGTAGTCGGCCGCCGCCCGCTTGAGGCGGCAGATCGCGACCGCCTCGGGCTTCAGGTGCGCCTTGCGATGCTCGGGCGAACCCTCCTCGACGCGCACCCGCCGGCAGGCCGGCTCGCAAGGGCGGTCGCAGGTGCGCCCGAGGATTCCCGGGAACACGTTCGACTTCCAGTTGATCAGGTAGGCGTCGTCGTAGCGACCCTGCGAGATCAGCCTGATGTACTCGGGGACGGGCGTGTGCGCCGGGCACGCCCATTGGCAATCGACAACCTTGTGAAAGTAGTCCGGATGCGCGATGTCCGTCGGTTTCAAGCGTTCTCCTGTACGACGTCCGCGGCGCACGGGCCCGTTGAGGCAGGCCGTCTTCCTCGCCCGGCCCACGGTGCCGGCGGGTCACCCGAGGGCGCCGCGAACGCTTGCCGCATGCTACGCCGTTCGCGCCCCGGCGGGAACCGACACGCGTTCTCAATCGCGTCACGCGTCGGCGCGGCGGGGGCGTGCTGCGGCGCAGCGGACGCCCGGTGCCGGACGGGCAGGCCGCGTGCCTGTGCCTTGAGCGTCATGTGCAGCAAGGGGCATGCCGGGGTTCGCGACACAGGGGCCCACGTGTCCTGCCCGCGGCGCCCGCGATTTCCCTCGCCGGCGGCAGGGTGAATCGCGCCGCGGCGAGAGCCTTGTCCGGGGGCGCCCGAAACGCGCGAGCCGAACCCCGTCGATGTCGCCGTCGTCCGCCTGCGCATCGCCGCAAGCACCCCGCGAAACCCGCCTGCCGGCAGCGCCCTCGGTATTGGACGGTAAAATGCGCCATCGGTTTCACCGGCTCGCGCATGAACGCCCCCGACCCCGTCCCGTTGCGCCTCACCGAGTTCAGCCACGGCGGCGGCTGCGGCTGCAAGATCGCGCCCGGCCTGCTCAGGGACATCATCGCCAGGGCAGGACCGTCGATCCTCCCGAAGGAACTGCTGGTCGGCATCGAGACCTCGGACGACGCGGCCGTCTACCGGATCAACGACCGCCAGGCAATCGTCGCGACCACCGATTTCTTCATGCCGATCGTCGACGATCCCTACGACTTCGGCGCGATCGCCGCGACCAACGCGATCTCGGACGTCTACGCGATGGGCGGGACGCCGCTGTTCGCGCTCGCGCTCGTCGGCATGCCGGTGGCCCGGCTTCCGGTCGACACGATCCGGCGCGTCCTCGAGGGCGGCGAAGCCGTGTGCGCGAAGGCCGGCATCCCGATCGCAGGCGGCCACACGATCGACTCGGTCGAGCCGATCTACGGTCTCGTGGCGATCGGCCTCGTCGATCCGGCGAACCTCAAGCGCAATGCCGGCGCCCGGCCCGGCGACCGGCTGGTGCTGGGGAAGCCCCTCGGCGTGGGCATCTACAGCGCGGCCCTCAGGAAGGGGACGCTGAACGCCGACGGCTACGCCGCGATGCTCGCGAGCACGACGAAACTCAACACGCCCGGCGTCGCGCTCGGTGCCATGCCGGGGGTCCATGCGCTCACCGACGTGACCGGGTTCGGCCTCGCGGGACACCTGATCGAGATCTGCCGCGCGTCCGGCGCGGGCGCCGTCGTCGACTTCGCGCGCGTTCCGCTGCTGCCGGGCGTCGCCGATCTCGCGCGCGCAGGGTTCCTCACGGGCGCTTCGGGCCGGAACTGGGCCGGCTACGGCACGGAGGTCGCGATCGATGCGCCCGACGCCGGACTCGTGCGCACGCTCGTGACCGATCCGCAGACGTCGGGAGGACTGCTCGTCGCGTGCGCACCCGACGATGTCGGCGCGGTGCTCGACGTCTTCGCCCGCGAAGGGTTCGATCGGGCCGCGGTGGTCGGCGGGATCGTGGCGGGAGCGCCGCGCGTGGTCGTGCGCTGATGCGCCGCGCGCTGGCCCGGATCGCGCTGGTGGTCCTCGCCGTCGCGATCGTCGCGTCGATCGCATGGCAGCAGGTCTATTCGAACGAGGCACGAATCGAGCACGCCTACGCGACGTGCATGAGCCAGTTCGGCGGGGCGGCGCGCGCGCCCGCCGCGGCGCCGGCGACGGAGGCCGGCGTCCCCGGCGCGACGATGGCCGAGTCGCTGGGCAAGGCGATGACCGACCTCGCGAAGGGTGTCACCGCCGGCATGTCCGCCGCGGTGTGCGGCGCCGTGCGCGACGCCTGCCGCGCCGACTTCGACGGCGCCGTCTGCCAGAACGCGCTCGCCGGATTCCGCTGATGCCGGAGGGGCCGGAGATCCGGCGCGAGGCCGACGCCCTGTCGCGGGCGCTCGCCGGCCGGCCGCTCGAGCGCGTCGAGTATCGCGTTCGCGGACTCGGGCGCCTCGCGCGGCGCCTGCGGGGCGCGCGCGTGACACGCGCCTGGTCGCACGGCAAGGCACTGCTGATCGCGTTCGACCGCGGGCTGGTCCACTACTCGCACAACCAGCTCTACGGCCGGTGGCGCGTGGGGCCCGCGGCGCAGGAGCCCGACGCAGTCCGCGCCGTGCGCGTCGTGCTCGCGACCGGGTCGCACGCGGCAATCCTCTACAGCGCGACCGAGATCGAGCTGCTCGACCCGGGCGAGCTCGACGCTCACCCGTTCCTCGCCCGCCTCGGGCCCGATGCGCTCGACCGCGCGACGACGCCTTCGCGCATCGCCGCGCGCCTGCTCGAGCCGGCGTTCGCGCGTGCGCCGCTCGCCCGCCTGCTTCTCGACCAGCGCTTCGTCGCGGGTCTCGGCAACTACCTTCGCAGCGAGATCCTGCACGCGGCCGGCGTGCGCGCATGCTCGCGTCCCGCGGACCTCGACGCCGAGGCGATCGCGCGGCTCGCCCGCGCGATCGTCGCGCTGCCGAGGCGAAGCTACCGCACCGCGGGCATCACCAACGATCCGGAGCGCGCGCGCCGGCTCGCCGCGCAGGGCGTCGACTTCGACAACCGCCGATTCCTCGTCTACGGACGCGCCGGACAGCCGTGCTGGCATTGCGGACGGACGATCCGCCGGACCGAGGCGGCCGGGCGCGGCCTGTTCGAATGCCCGAGCTGCCAATCGGCCCCTTCGCGACGCACGCGATCGCCGTAACGCGGCCACGCGCCGTCCTCGGCGCGTCGGGCGGCGCGTGATCGCGCGAAGCGGCGCGAGGCCGTGCGCGCGCACCCCGACGGCGGCGATGCGCCGCGCGCCCGGCGCAGGGGACGGCGAAGCCCGCGGGGCGGCGGGATCGGGCATGATCGCGCGCAGGCGTTCGCGCGCCGGCACCTCCGTCATGACCTTCGCGACTCCCGCTGCCCCTGCGCCCCCGGACGCTCCGGCGGCTGCGACGCACCTCGGCCTGCACCCCGAGGGCGACTTTGTCGTCACGACGGGCGACGCGTCGCCCATCGCGCCATCGGCGGCGTTCTACTTCGCGAACGAGTGGATCGCGGTCCCGCGCGACGGCGTGCCGGTGTCCGGCTTCGCGCGCGGCGTGCGCGCCTTCGATGACGTGCGCGCTTGGGCGGCGTCGCGCGCGTCCGCGCAGGCGCGCGACGCGCATCCGCCGCTAGTCTGGCTTGCCTCGCCCAGTCGCCTGCGCCGCGCGCGACTCGCGCCGGACGCATCGCGGATCGCCGTGGACGGCCGCGATCACCGTTTCGCGCTCGCGCCCAGACTCGCGCTGAACCGCTCGTGGTTCGACGCGACCTCGGCGGCGTTCCTTGCGGCGCGCGATGTCGCGCTGCGCGGCCGGTGGAACGGCGACACGTTCGTGGCGCGCACGCTCTGGCCCGAGGACTTCCGCCTCGACGACGCGGCGCGGCTCGCCCCGCTTCCTGCGGACCGCCCCGCCGCGCGGTCGCTGCGCGACTTGGTGCGTGCGGACGGGGGCGGCGCCCGCGCGCCGTTCTCGACGCGGCTCCTGTGGAAGCGCGACGCCGGCACGCGGCCGTGGGCGGGAAAGGCCGCGCTCGTCGTCATGGTGAACGGCTCGCAGGGCGACGACGACGAGGCGTGGGGCGGGCACTTCGCGCTGGGGACCGGCCGTGTCGGCGCCGACGGCGGCATCGCCGACCTCGTCGTCGACAACTTCTACTCGCTCGACATCGAAAGCGAGAAGGGCATCCTCGCCGCGCCGGTGCCGCTCGACAACTACCTCGCGGACCTCAACAGCGGGCAGGCGTGGTACCGGCCGTCCGCGCTTCTCGTCGGCATCCTGGCCGACGACGGCGCCGCCGCGCGCGTGCAGGGGGCGCTCGACCGCGTCTACGCGCAATTCTGGCGCCACCAGCTTCCCTACCGGCACTCGACGATGAACTGCACCGGCATCAGCGTCGACACGCTGCGCGCGATGGGCTGGAACGTGCCGGCGAACGACGCGGGCGCCGCGGAGGTCTTGCTCGCGTGGCTCGCAGTGCCGTGGACGCTCGCGAGGACGCGCTCGGTCGAGGCCACGCGCACCGCCTACGAATACCTGACGCAGGACCGGACGCGCCTGTTTCCGGCCGTGGCGTTCGAGACGCTCGGCGCGGACCTGCTTCGGCTCGCCACCGGCGGCGCGAGCGGGGACGCGAGCGAGGTCGAGCGTCTGCTCGCGCGCGACCTCGAGGCGCTGGTGTGGGTCCGCGTTCCGCAGTTCCCGTCGTCGCGAGCCTTCGGCTCGTGGCCCATCGCGTCCCCCGCCGAGTACGAACGCGTGGTGCCGAAGGATCCCGAGGCGAGGGTGGTCGTCCCCGTTCCGCCGCGCGCGTTCCCGCCGGAGCTGCGCGACCCCGACCTGCTGCCGGTGCCGCGCCCTCCCTCCGACCTTCCGCTCGCGGTCTGGGGCGTCGTCGCGACGGCGACGCTCGTCGCGCTGGTGGCGTGGGCGATGCGGACGTGGGTCGGCTGACGCTTCGGGAAGTCCCGGGCCTCCAGGGGCGGCATCGGCGTCACGCCTGCGGCGAACCGGGCAGCGAGGACGTTCGCGATGGCGCTCCTCGCCTGGCCCGACTTGCGGCACGTGTTCGCGGCATGGCTTCATGCCGGAAACGGCCGCCTCGCCGGTCGGGTGCTGTCGGCGGCGGCGCGCCGCACCGCGATCGTGTTCGCCTGGACCCAGCCCGCGCGAGGGCGATCCGGCGAGCGTGCGCCCGCGCCGGCCGCAGGGCGTCGTCGCCCGCTCCCGGCGTGCATCGGAAACACCGCCCCGCTCGCGCCCGGCCGTCCGGCGCGCGCGACACGGGCGCGAGTGTCCCGACGGCGTCGCCAGGCCCTAGAATGCGCAGGCGGCGACCACGCCGCCCGTCCATGACCCGTTCGTCCCTCTCGACGCCCGCACGCGTCCCTGCCGCCTCGCGCCCCCGCGGCGGCGCCGCCAGGCGCGGCGCCGGCCACACCCAGGCGCTCTCGCGTGGACTCGCCGTGCTCGAGTTCCTCGCGTCGACACCCGGCGGCGCGACGCTGACCGCCCTCGCCGCCGCGCTGCACCTGCCCGCGCCGACCGCGCACCGGCTGCTGGCCGCGCTCGAGGACGCGGACTACGTGCAGGCGGGCGACGACGGACGCTACCGTGTCGGCGTGCGCGCCTACCGCGTCGGCAGCGCGTTCCTCGAGCACCGCAACCTCGTCGCCGAGGCGCTGCCCCGGCTCGAGCGGCTGATGGAGACCTCGGGCGAGACCGCGAACCTCGCGGTGATCGAGAGCGGCGCGGCCGTCTTCGTCGCGCAGGTCCCCTGCCGCGAGCTGATGCGCATGAACGCCCGGCTCGGTGCGCGCGCGCCCATGCACGCGTCCGGCGTGGGCAAGGCGATGCTCTCGGCGATGCCCCCGCGCGACGTGGACGCCCTCCTCGGCCGCGGCGCGCTCGCGCGCTACACCGAGCGGACGCTGGTGTCGCGCGCGGCGCTGGCCGACACGCTGGCGCATGCCGCGCTGCGAGGCTACGCGGTCGACGACGAGGAACACGCGGTCGGATTGCGTTGCGTCGCGGCGGCGATCACCGACGAGTCCGGCCGGCCGTGGGCCGCCGTGTCGCTCGCCGGGCCGACCTCGCGCCTGCCGCAGGAACGCCTCGCCGAGCTGGGCGAGCGCGTGCGCGCCGCCGCGCGCGACATCACCGCCGCGCTGGGCGGACTGCCCGCGCGGACGCGCGAACGCGAACCGTTGCGATGAGCGCGAGCCGACTCGTGCTCGCCGGCGCGTTGCTCCTGGCCGCCTGCGCGAGCGCGTCGCCGTCCGCGGACCCGCCGTCGATCCCCGCGGGCGTCGCGCACGCGTGGCTTCGCACCGACGCCGGCGGCGCGGTTCGGAGCGCACCGGCCGACGCGACGCGCTACACGATCACGTTCGAGGCCGGCGGGCGCGCGCTGCTGCGCCTCGACTGCAACCGCGGCGCCACGCGCTGGGTGCAGGATGGCGCTTCGCTCACGCTGCTGCCGGCGGTCGCCGCGACGAAGATGAAATGCCCGGACGGCACGCTCGATGCCGCGTTCATCGCCGATCTGGCGCGGATCGACCGCTGGCGCCTCGATGCCGGCCAGCTCGTGCTGACGGGCAACGACGGCACGACGATGCGCTTTCGCGCACTGCCGAGGTGAGCGCCGTCGGCGGGCGCGGTCAGCGTCCGTCGGCCCGCACGAACCCGCGCTTCGCGAGCCCCGTCGCGACCGCGTCGGCCACCTTGTCCGCGTCCGACGCGCCCGCCGACGGGTAGTAGACCATCACCATCGCGCGCCATGCGGCCGCGTTGGTCGTCAGGTTGTAGAGGCGCAGCTCGGTGACCGACGCGGGCGCCGTGTCGAGATCGGTCCGCGGATCGGGGGACGACCGCGCATCGAGCCAGCGATACGCGCCGCTTCCCGGCGCGATCGGCACGGCGGCCGGCGGCTGAACGAACAGGATGGCATCGGCGCCCGACCTGCGCGCCGCCTCGATCACCGGCCCGCCGTCGACCGTGACCGCGCCCGCGACGCGTTGCGCGCCGGCGCGCAACGCGTCGCCGGTCGTCGTCGCCACGCCGCGCGACGCGAGCCGCGAGGCGATCGCACCCTCCCACGCCGTCCTCGACGCCGCGTCGCGATCGATCGCCACGACCGCCACGCGCTGCAGCCGGGCCGTCGCCGTGCCCGAGGCGTCCTCGATCTCGCGCAGCACCGTGCGCTGGTTCGTCGCGCAACCGGTCGCGACGAGCGCGGCGCAAACGAGCGCCGCTCCCCTGCGGAGTCCCATCACTGTCTCCCTCGCGGCGTGAGCTTGTGTCCCGCGATCGCGCCCACGATGACATCGGCGAGCGCACCCGCCTCCTTGCGGAACGACGCCGGGTCGAACGTCTCGGTGACGCCGGTCCATGCGAGCTTCTTCGTGGCGACGTCGAACAGCGAGGTCTCGACCGTCGCGATCCGCGTCCGGTGGACCTCCGGCACCGCGTACCAGCGTCCGTACCAGCCGTACCATCCGGGCACGGCCGGCCCGGGCACCATCGTCGGGCGCACCTCGGTCTCGGTGCGCACGCCCTTGAAGCGGACCAGCATCAGGCCGTCGGCGCCGACGCGCGCGACCGCGGCGTCCATCTCGGCCTCGGTCGACTGGCCGTCGCGCAGGACCTGGTACGCCTGCACGCCCTCGACCCCCGCCGCGCGGAGCTTCCCGGCGAGCGTGTCCTCGAAGATGCGGCGCCGCGCCAGGTCGCCGCCCACGGTCACGACCAGCACCTTCGCGAACGGGGCCGTGCGCACCGACGCGTCGAACCACGAGTCGCGGATCGTCGTCGTCGCACACGCCGCGACCACGATGGCGGCGACGGCCGCCGATCCGCCGAGCCATGCCTGTCTCGTCATCGCCATCCTCCGTTCAACGTCCGGTGAAGCGCGGCGGGCGCTTCTCGAGGAACGCGGCGATGCCCTCGCGCCGGTCGTCGCTCGCCGCGAGCAGCGCGAATGCCTGCCGGTCGGCTTCCACGGCGTCGCCGAGCGGGATCTCGAGCGCGCGCCGGACCGCCTCCTTCGCCAGCCGGACCGCGAGGGGCGGCTTCGATGCCATGAGCGTCGCCAGCTCGATCGCGCGGGCGAGCGCGCTCTCCGGCTCGTCGACCTCGACTGCGATGCCCGCCGCGAGCGCGGTGCGAGCGTCGATCGGAAGCCCGGTCATCACCATCTGCATCGCGAGCGACTTGCCGCAGGTGCGCGCGAGCCGCGATGCGCCGCCCGCGCCGGGGATCATGCCGAGGTTGACTTCCGGCTGTCCGAACCGGGCGTTCGCGCCGGCGACGACGAAGTCGCACGCGAGCGCGAGCTCGCAGCCCGCGCCGAGCGCATGGCCGCAGACCGCGGCGACGAGCGGCTTCGGGAACGCGCCGATCGCGCGCCAGTGGCGCTGGCGCTCGTGCATCAGCACCTCGATCGGACCGAGCGTCGCCATCTCCCTCAGGTCCGCTCCCGCGGCGAAGCTCTCGATGCCGCCGGTGACGACGACCGCGCGAATCGCCGGGTCGTCCGTCGCGGCCGCGAGCTCGGCCGCGATCTCGGCCAGCGTGCGCGTGCGCAGCGCGTTGCGGACGGCGGGCCGGTCGATGGTCAGCAGCAGCACGCCGTCCGCGGGTCGCGCGACCCGGATGTCCTCGTTGGCGCGCTCACCCTCGGCGCGCGCGGCGTCGGCGTTCGTCATCCGCGCATTGTAACGTGAGCGGCGCGGCGGCGACGCGCGATCACCTGTGCCTGAACGCCGGCTTGCGCTTCTCGACGAACGCGCGCATTCCCTCCTTCTGGTCGTCGAGCGCGAACGTCGCGTGGAACTCGCGCCGCTCGAACAGCAGGCCTTCCGCGAGCGAGGACTCGTACGCACGGTTGACCGCCTCCTTCACCTTCATCACGACCGGCAGCGAGTACGACGCGATCGTGCTCGCGACGGCGAGCGCCTCGTCGAGAAGGCGATCGGCCGGCACGACGCGCGAGACCAGCCCCGACTTCTCGGCTTCGGACGCGTCGATCATTCGCCCGGTCAGGCACCAGTCCATCGCCTTCGCCTTCCCGACGGCGCGGGGCAGGCGCTGGGTGCCGCCGAAGCCCGGCATCGTGCCGATCGTGATCTCCGGCTGCCCGAACTTCGCGGTATCGGCCGCGACGATGAAGTCGCAGGCCATCGCGAGCTCGCACCCGCCGCCGAGCGCGTAGCCGGCGACCGCGGCGATCACCGGCTTGCGCGTGTGGCGCACCGCCTCCCAGTTGCGCGTGATGTAGTTGTCGGAGAGGACCTTCGCGTAGTTCCAGTCCGCCATCGCGCCGATGTCGGCGCCGGCGGCGAACGCCTTCGCGCTGCCGGTGATCACGATCACCGAGATGCCGGGGTCGGCGTCGAAGCCGGCGAGCGCCGCCTCGAGCTCGTCGGCGATCGCGTCGTTGAGCGCGTTGAGCCGCTGCGGCCGGTTGAGCGTGATGATCGCGACGCGGTCGCGCGTTTCGGTGAGGATGTTCTCGTAGGTCATGGCGGGAAGGGAAGCTCGCGGTCGACTGAGCGGGGCGCGGCGCGCCCCGTAACCTTGGAAGGATACGCTGCCGCACCCATCCCCCGGACTCCCTCGGCGGAATCGTCGCGCGTCCGCCGTGTTGGCGACGCGGAAGCGCCGATCCATCGCATCCCGCTCGCGTCGTGCGCGGGACGGCCCGACAGTGGGCCCACCTCGCGATCAGCGCGAGCCCGGCACCGAACCCATCCCGGTCGGGCCGTCACCTCGGGAGCCAAACCATGTTCGCACGCCGTCGCATGTTCACCTTCGGCGCCCTCGTCGCCGTCGCGCTGCTGGGGCCCCCCGTGGCATCCGCGCAGCCGCCATCCGTCAACCCCGTCGTCCAGAAGGCGTTCGTTCACCTAGAGCAGGGGCCGGAGGAACTCCGCCGCTTCGTCCACCGCACGCGGATGATCTACCAGCTCGACTACGTGCAGGTCATCAAGTCGTACGAGGCCGCGCGCAGAGCGCAGGCGCGCGCGGCCGCCGGCGAACCGCGCGTCGCCTCGGTCGCGTCCGAGAGCCGCTGACCGCGGCATGCGCCGCCCGGGCACGAACCCGGGCGGCGCCTTGGGCCGAGGACGCAACATCGGGCGTTCCTCCTTTCCCCGGTCGCGGCGGGTGGATTCACTCCGCGCAACAGCGAATCCACGCCGCGAATCTCCGGGTCCGTCGCAATGCCGCCCGCGCGCCCCGAACCGCCGTACCGTGGCGGCATGCCACTTGCGTCCGCCTGCTCCCGTTCCTTATGCTGCCACCCGGCGTCCGATTGCCACGGACGCCGCCGCACCGCCTCCGGCCATCGACACATGGGAGATCGATGGGAACCGTCGCGCGCACGCTGAAAGCCGTCATCGCCGAGGACGAGCCGGTCCTGCGCGTCGAGCTCCGCGATTCGCTGGCGAAGCTTTGGCCCGAGCTCGACGTCTGCGCCGAAGCCGAGGACGGCATCGCGGCGCTGCGCGAGATCGCCGCGCACGCGCCCGACATCCTCTTCCTCGACATCCAGATGCCCGGCCTTTCCGGGCTCGAGGTCGCCAAGCACGCGAACGGCAAATGCCACGTCGTGTTCGTGACCGCCTACGACAACTACGCGCTCTCGGCCTTCGAGCAGGGTGCCGTCGACTACGTGATGAAGCCGTTCTCGGCGGCGCGGCTCGCGACGACGATCGAGCGACTGAAGGCCAAGGCCGCCAGCGCCCCCGCGAACCTCGACGGCCTGATCCGCGCGCTCGCCGACGCGGCGGGCACGCGCAAGGAGTACATGCGCTGGATCACCGCGTCGCAGGGCAGCGAGCTGCGACTGATCACCGTCGAGGAGGTCCTCTACTTTCAGGCGGACAACAAGTACACGCTCGTCGTGACCGCGGACAAGGAGTCGCTGATCCGCCGGCCGATCAAGGAGCTGATCGACGAGCTCGATCCGCAGGCGTTCTGGCAGATCCACCGCAGCACGCTGGTCAACGTCAACGCGATCGCCGGCGTGACCCGCGACATGGGCGGGCGCATGCGCGTGCGCGTCAAGGGCCGCAAGGAGACCCTCGCCGTGAGCGAGCCTTACTACGGGTTGTTCAAGCAGATGTAACCCGACTTCCACGCTCCGGGTTCCGCTCATGTCCATCGCGCCTTTCCTGCGACCCTTGCCGAGCGGGATCGCGTGCATCGCAGCGTTCTCTCTGGCCGTGTCCGGCACGCCGGTCACCGCCCAGGAGAACGCAGCCGAAGTCCGGGACCGCCTCCGCGTCGAGGTGACCGGCTCGCACATCCCGCGTCCGGAGCTCGAGTCCGCGCTGCCCCTGCAGGTGATCACCAGCGAGGACATCGCGCGCAGCGGCGCAACGAGCGTCGCGGGGCTCATGTCGCAGGTGAGCGCCAACCTCCTCGGCGCGACGGACGCGACGACGCTGGGTTCGTTCAACCCGGGGCTGTCCAGCATCAACCTGCGTGGCATCGGCGCAGGCGACACGCTCGTCCTGCTGAACGGGCGCCGGGTCGCGAACTACGCGTTCGACGGCAGCGCCGTCGACGTGAATGCGATCCCGCTCGCCGCGATCGAACGGATCGAGATCCTCAAGGACGGCGCGTCGGCGATCTACGGTACCGACGCGGTGGCGGGCGTCGTGAACTTCATCCTGCGCAAGAGCTTCGCCGGACTCGAAGTGTCCGGCCTCGGCAGCTGGCCCGAGCAGGGCGGCGGTCGCCAGCGCCAGGCCTCGGTCACGGCGGGCACCGGCGACCTCGTGAAGGACGGCTATAACCTGTTCGCGACCGTCACCTGGCAGAAGGACGATCCGCTCCAGGCGATCGATCGGTCGTTCTCGCGTACGGGATACCTGCCGGACGCCGGCGTGATCCAGATGCCGCCGACGACCTTTCCTTCCAACATCTTCGACCTGCCGAGCGTACGCCTCTACAACCCGTCGTTCTCGAGCGGGTGCGCTCCCCCGTACTCGCTGCCCGTCTCCAGCGCCCGCACCCCCGGAGACAAGTGCGGGTTCGACGAGGCCGCCTACCGCATGACCCTCCCGCAGACCGAGCGCGTGAACATTTACGGCCGCGGGACGCTGCGCGTCGCGCCGGACCACGCGGTCTACGTCGAGCTGGCCTGGGCCGACACGAAGTTCACCTCAAGCGTGTCGCCGACACCGGTGGCGGCGTTCACCAACCCCGGCTTCGAATCGACCTACTACCCGGCGGGCGGTCCCTACTACCCGACCGCGTTCGCCGAAGCCAACGGCATCACGGGCGACCTCGATCTCGTCTACCGGACGACGCCGCTCGGTGGGCGCGTCAGTCGCGTCGATACGTCGGCGGGGCGCGCCGTGCTCGGCGCGGACGGCGTCGTCGCCGGGTGGGACTACGACGCGTCGCTCACCTGGAGCCGCAACGACCAGAGCGACTCGCTGCGAAACGGCTGGGTGTCGCTGAGCCGGTTGCAGCAGGCCATGGCGACCGGACTCGTCAATCCCTTCGGCGAGTCCGGACCCGAGGGCGATGCGTTGCTGGCCGGCACGCAGGTCATGGGCGAAACGCACGCCGCCAGGGGAACGACGCTCGACTTCCTGGTCAAGGGCTCCCGCGAGCTCGTCGCGCTTCCCGGCGGGCCACTCGTGGTCGCGCTCGGCATGGAAGCCCGGCGCGAGCGGCTGGACAACGCGTACACCTCGATCGTCACGGAGGGCGATGTCCTGGGCATTCCGATCGCCTTCCAATCGGCGTCCGGCAGCAGGAACGCCCAGGCGCTGTTCGCAGAGGCGAGCCTGCCGTTCGCGGCGGGCTTCGAGGCCCAGGCCGCGGTTCGCTACGACCACTACAGCGACTTCGGGAGCACGACGAATCCCAAGTTCGCCCTGCGATGGCAGCCGGACCCCAGACTGCTGCTGCGGTCCTCCTGGGGACAGGGATTCCGCGCTCCGCCGATCTACGACCTGCACACCCCGCAGCAGTCGTCCTTCCTGCTCTTCTACGAGGATCCGCTGCGCTGCCCGACGACCGGCGCCGACACGGACTGCATCGTGTTGCCCGCGGTCAATGGCGGCAATCCCGACCTGCGGCCGGAAACCTCCGAGCAGTTCAGCGCGGGCATCGTGTTCGAGCCGGTTCGCGGCCTGTCGATCGCGGTCGACTACTGGAACCTGCGCAAGTCGAACCTCATCGGCGGGCTCTTTCCGGAAACGGTCCTCGGACATCCCGAGTTGTACGGCGACACGAACATCGTCCGCGGCCCGGTCGACCCGCTGTATCCGACCCTGCCGGGGCCGATCGAGAACGTGATCCTGACGCAGCAGAACCTCGGCACCCTCAAGACGTCGGGTATCGACGTGGACATCGCCTGGCGCGGCCCCGCGACGCCGGCCGGTCGGTTCAGTTTCTCGCTCAACGGCACCTACATCGCCGAGTGGAAGTTGCAGCCGCAGGGGTCGGCGCTCGGCTACGTGTCCGCCCTCGGGCGGAACGGCACGGACGTGCCCGGCCCGATTCCGCGCTGGCGGCACCACGCTTCGCTCGGCTGGCAATACGGCGCGTGGAGCGGGACCCTGGCGCAGACCTTCCAGTCCGGCTACGAGGACGTCAACCTGTTCAACACCGTTCCGCCGCCTACGCCGCGCCAGGTGTCGAACTACGAGGTCTGGGACGTGCAGGGCCGCTACACCGGATGGAAGAACACGACGGTCGTGCTGGGGATCAAGAACCTGCTCGATCGCGACCCGCCCTTCTCCAACCAGGTCTTCTTCCCGCAGGTCGGCTACGACCCGTCCTACGCCGATCCGCGCGGCCGGACCTGGTACCTGCAGCTCGCGTACGCGTTCCGATGAACGCAAGCACGCACGCGCAGGCACCTGCCGCGCCGGCGTTCCGGGACGCGCGGCCGCCGGTCCGCGTCGGCCGTGCCGGCCTTGCGCTCGTGCTCCTCGTCGTGTTCGCCCAGTCGCTCAACACCACGGCGAAGTTCCTCGCCACCGAGCCGCTGGACGTCTGGTTCTCGCGATTCGTGCACGACAGCGTCTATCACGCGTCCATCGGCTTCGCCATCCTCGCCGCGGCCGTGTGGACGCGCCGGAACGTTCCTGCCCGCGGCGTGCGGCAGTACGTCGCGGCGGCCGTCGCGATCGCGCTGGCCACCGCCGCAACCGTCCTGGCGTGGGAACTTTGGCACTACCTCACCACGCCCTATGTGCACGACCCGGAGGTGACCCCGGCGATCATCGCGCAGGTGCTCGCCAGCGACGTGTTCCGGTACTGGTTCGTCGGGCTGACGATCACCAGCGCCTGGTTGTACCTGTGCACGGAAGCCGAGCACAAGGCCGCGATCGAGGTCTGTGCGTTCGACGCCGAGCGGATGGACCGCGAGACCGCCGAGGCGCACCTGCAGATGCTGGAGGCGCAGATCGAGCCGCACTTCCTGTTCAACACGCTCGCCCACGTGCGTCGACTCTACGAGACCGACCCGATCGCGGGCGCGCGGATGCTGCGCAACCTCAAGGACTACCTCTCGATCGCCCTGCCGCGGATGCGCGATGGCGGGTCGACGCTCGGACGCGAGATCGACCATGCGGTCGCCTACCTGGGCATCCAGCAGATCCGCATGGGACGGCGGCTCGCCTACGCGATCGACGTGCCGGACAGGCTGCGCGACACGCCCATGCCTTCGCTGATGATCCTGACGCTGATCGAGAACGCCGTGAAGCACGGCGTGGGACCGCTGACAGAAGGCGGGCGGATCGAGGTGCGCGCGACGGCGGTCGACGGACGCCTGCGCATCGACGTCTCCGACAACGGTCGCGGGTTCGTCCAGTCGACGGGAGGCGGCACCGGGCTCGCCAACATCCGGGCCAGGCTCGCATCCAGCTACGGCTCGGCCGCGGGACTCTCGCTCGCTCTCAACGAACCGGGCGGCGTCACCGCGACGATCGTGCT
The DNA here is from genome assembly GCA_905339295.1 of Burkholderiales bacterium. Taxonomy (GTDB): domain Bacteria; phylum Pseudomonadota; class Gammaproteobacteria; order Burkholderiales; family Casimicrobiaceae; genus VBCG01. Next base: position 231,468 of record CAJPFI010000006.1, on the reverse strand, counting down.
GCCGGTCGCGCCGGCTGGTGCCGGAGGCCCACGACCGTGAACCCCGCCGCGTCCACGCACCGCGACGACAGCACGTCCTTCGCCGAGCTGGCGATCGGCGCGCTGCGGGACATCCGCGGAGGCCAGGTGGTCGCCGCGATGGTCTTCGGGCTCGTCATTTCCGTGGTCAACGCCATCACCTTCGCCATCCCGCTCGTCAACTTCGCGCGGACGACCTCGGTGCCCATGGTGTTGGCGGGCTTCGCCGTCCTGGACCAGATCCGCGCGTTCGCGCTGCTCGCCGCCATCGTCATCGCCGATCGCGCCGTCGACCGGGGCGCACCGATGCGGCGCGCCTATGTCGTCGCCGCGATCGGCGGGTCCCTGCTCGGCGTCCTCGTCTCCTTGCCGGTCAACGTGGCCTGGCAGGACTGGCTGTTGGATGTCCGCTGGCCCGCGCACTTCACCTGGCTGCACGACCCGGCGCGCTGGCTCTACATGCCGGTCTTCCACCTGACCTACTGGCTGCTCGTCGGCAGCGCCGCGGTCTTCTTCTACGCCGACCGCCGGGCGGCCCGCAGGACCGAAGGCCGGCTGCACGCGGCCGAGCTCGATCGCATCCGACGCTCGAAGGCGGCGCTCGAATCGCGGCTCCAGGCGCTGCAGGCTCGCGTCGAACCGAAGTTCCTGTTCAACACGCTCGCGCAGGTCGAGCGGCTGTACGAGATCGATCCGACGCTGGCCGCGCGGATGCTCGACGACCTCATCGCCTACCTGCGCGCCGCGATGCCGCTCATGCGCGACACCTCGTCCACGGTTGCGCAGGAGGTCGAGCTCGCGCGGGCCTATCTCGACATCGCACGCCTGCGGCTCGGCGACCGGCTGCAGGTGTCGATCGACGTGCCGTCGGACGCAGGAGCTGCACGCATGCCGCCGATGATGCTCCTGCCGCTGATCGACCACGCGATCGTGCATGGACTCGAGCGAACCTCCGGCGACGGAACGATCGGGATCGTCGCGAGGGTCCTGGGCGGGCGCCTTCGCATGAACATCGTGGACGGCGGGGCGGGACTCGTCCCCGAGCTCGAAGGGGACGGCATCGGATCGATCCGCCAGCGCCTCGACGCGCTCTACCACGGCGACGCGACGCTCGAGCTGCAGCGCCGCGACGATCGCGCGACCGAGGCCGTGCTGGAGCTGCCGCTGGAGGCGCGCGAGCGCTTCGACGACCTGCCTGTCGACGCGCGCTGACGTCCGCGCGCCACGAGGCCGGTCCGGCGCGGTCAGGGCTTCGCCGGATCGAAATGCTTGCGCAGCCCCTGCCAGCAACGGTAGTACTCGTGCTGGAGCTGCGCCGACTCGAGCGCGTAGCGCGTCGGCAGGATAGGCAGGCAGGTCTCGAACATGAATGCCATCGTGTCGCGGATGACCGTGGGCTTCGAGAGGTCGGCGTTGCTCTGCTGCTCGAAGGTCGTCGCGTCGGGGCCGTGTCCGGTCCAGCAGTTGTGCAGGCTCGCGCCGCCGGGGACGAAGCCTTCCGCCTTGGCGTCGTAGACGCCCTGCACGAGGCCCATGAACTCGGAGGCGACGTTGCGGTGGAACCAGGGCGGGCGGAACGTGTGCTGCATCGCGAGGATGCGCGGCGCGAACACCGCGAAGTCGATCGCGTCGACGCCGGGCGTGTTGCTCTGCGACTGCAGCACGAGGAAGATCGACGGGTCCGGGTGGTCGAAACTGATCGAGCCCATCACGTTGAAGCGCCTGAGGTCGTAGCGGTACGGCGCGTAGTTGCCGTGCCACGCGACCACGTCGAGCGGCGAGTGGCCGATCCTCGCCGACCACAGGTTGCCCATGAACTTCGCGACCAGCTCGAATTCACCCTCCCGGTCCTCGTAGCGCGCCACCGGGATCTCGAAGTCGCGCGGGTTCGCGAGCCCGTTCGACCCGATGACGCCGAGGTCGGGCAGCCGGAACGGCGCGCCGTAGTTCTCGCAGACGTAGCCGCGCGCCGCGCCGTCCGGCAGGTCGACCGCGAAGCGGACGCCGCGCGGGATCACCGCGATCCCGGTCGGCGCGACGTCGAGGTGACCGAGCTCGGTGGCGATGCGCAGGCGGCCCTGCTCAGGGACGATCAGGAGCTCGCCGTCGGCATCGTAGAAATAGCGGTCCTTCATCGACCGGTTCGCGGCGTACAGGTGGATCGCGCAACCGGACATCGCGGCGGGCGCACCGTTGCCCGCCATCGTGACGAGGCCGTCGACGAAGTCGGTCGGGTCGGCGGGCAGCGGCAGCGGGTCCCAGCGCATCTGGTCGGGCGGAGCCACGACGTCGCCGAACGCGCTCCCGAGGCGGCGGTGGTCGATGCGCCGGAACGGCTCGTGCATCGCGCCGGGACGGATCCGGTAGGTCCACGTGCGCCGGTTCGCGTGCCGCGGCGCCGTGAACGCCGTCCCCGACAACTGCTCGGCGTACAGTCCGTACGGGCACTTCTGCGGCGAGTTCTGCCCGACCGGCAGCGCGCCCGGCAGCGACTCCGTCGCGAACTCGTTGCCGAACCCGGTCATGTACGCGAGCGGCGCGTGGGACAGGAGCGCGGCGGTCCGCGCGGCGGCGGTCGTGTCGTGGGTCATCGCAGTCTCCGCGTTCGGAAGTCAGGGGGCCGGCGCGACGTCCTCGCGCGCGGCCGCGATCGCCTGCTCGAGCACCTGCGCGTCCCCGATGTGGTTGGCGAGCAGCAGGATAAGCTTCGCGTTCACCGTCGCGCTTTGCGCGTCGTCAAGGCCGCGGTGCGCGGCGATGACCCGTTCGTAGAAATCGTCGGGCGAGGCGAGGTTGGGTTCGGTCAGGAGCGCGGCCATCGGTTTCCCCGTGGGCGGTCAGTTGCGCGCGGTCGCGCGCGCGCACGCGGCTGCGACGGCCGGCAGGTCGAACGCGCGCCAGCGCGCGCAAACGTGCTGGTCGGGCCGCAGCAGGTAGCAGGTGCCCGGGAGCGCGGCGTAGCGCGACGCCACGAGCCCTTCGGTGTCGCCGATCGCCTCGGCGCCGGGCGCGGCGGGCGCGTCGACCTGCACCACGTTCACCGGCACCGGAGCCCGGGCGAGCGCCGCGACCGCGTCGTCCGGCAGCGGCCCGAACGCGAGGAGCGTGAAGCCGCGCTCGAGGTAGCGCAGCAGCCACGGTCCCTCCGCGCCCGACACCGGCGCGTCCGCCGCGGGCGCGCCGGGCACCATCGCGCCCGGACCGGACGGAAAGTCCGGATCGCGGTCCGGCGTGTTGAGCGGCGAGTCCGCAAGCACGGCGGGCACCGACAGCCGTCCGCTGTTGACGAGGCGGCGCGCGAACGGGTGGCGCTTCGCGAGCTGCAGCGTCGCGTCGCGGAACGTGCGCGAGACCGGGGTCTTCGGCGTGATGAAATCGGTCGAGCGTGTCGAGTTCCGGAGGTTCTCGTCCGCGGCGCGCGTGCGCTCGGCATCGTACGACTCGAGCAGCGCCTCGGGCGCGCGCCCGTCGATGACCAGCGCGAGCTTCCAGGCGAGGTTGTCCGTGTCCTGGAAGCCGCTGTTCGCGCCACGCGCGCCGAACGGCGACACGAGGTGCGCCGAGTCGCCGGCGAAGATCACGCGGCCGTGCCGGAAGCGCTTCATCCGGCGGCACTGGAACGTGTAGACGCTCGCCCACTCGATGTCGAAGCGCGCGTCCGGGCCCAGCATCGCGGCAAGGCGCGGCAGGATGCGATCGGACTTCCTCTCCTCGTCGGGATCGGCGTCCCAGCCCAGCTGGAAGTCGACCCGCCACACGTCGTCGGCCTGCCGGTGCAGCAGGACAGACTGGCCAGGGTGGAACGGCGGGTCGAACCAGAACCACCGCTCGGGCGGGAAGTCCGACTTCATGTGGATGTCCGCGATCAGGAACCGGTCGCGGAACACCTGCCCCTCGCTCTCGACGCCGAGCATTCCGCGCACCGGGCTGCGCGCGCCGTCGCACGCGACCAGCCACTCGCACGACAACGAATACGGGCCGTCGGGGGTATCGACGGTGACGTCGACGCGGTCGCGGCCCGGCCGCACGCCGATCACCTTGTTCTTCCAGCGCAACTCGACGCCGCGCACCTCGCGCGCGCGGTTCACCAGCGCCTCCTCGAGGTGGTACTGCTGCAGGTTGACCATGCCCGGCCGGTGGTGGCCGCGCTCGTGCACGAGCTCGAACCGGTAGACCAGCTCGTCGCGGTGGAACACCTTGCCGACGTTCCAGCCGACGCCCCTGGCGCAGATCGCGTCGGCGCACCCGAGCCGGTCGAGGATCTCGAGCGAGCGCTTCGCATAGCAGATCGCGCGCGAGCCGACGCTCACGGTGTCGTCGTCGTCGAGCACGACCACCGGCACGCCGCGCATGCCGAGGTCGATCGCGAGCGCGAGTCCGATCGGCCCCGCGCCGACGACGATCACCGGCCTGATCGCCGGCGCGGCGTCCTGGTCGGGAACGCGCACGTAGGGGTAGGTGGGATTCTGGTAGGTCTTCATCGATGGCGGGCGCTGCGCGACGCGATCATGCCGGTCCTGTCGCGGGGACCCGGCGCCGGAATCGGTGAGGCCCGCACGCCGCCCGGGCGATCCGCACCCACGGGCATCCGGCCCGCGAACTTTCCAGGCTTCGCTCCCCGATCCCCGCCCTCACCCCTCCAGCGCCTGCCACATCTCCTTGTCGCGCTGTGCGGTCCAGATGCGCGGGTCCGGATAGCGCGTCGCCTCGTCGTAGGCGCGCGTCACGTCGAACGGCAGGCAGTGGTCGAAGATCACCCAGTGGCCGAACTTCGGCTTCAGGCGGGCGTAGGTCTCGCGGTAGACCGTGCGCAGGTCCTTGCCCGCGCGCGCGCCCTCGCGCACCGCGCCGAACATCTCGGTGACGAACGCGCGCGTGCCGTCGAGGCCGGCCCGTACTTCCGCCGGGTTCCTGAGCGCCGCGCCGCGGCCGGGCACGAGCTTCTCGGGCGCGAGCGCGGCGATCGCATCCAGCGTCGCCGGCCAGTCGCCGAGGTACGCGTCGCCGGTGTAGGGCGTCGCGTCGTATTCGACCAGGTCGCCGGAGAACAGCACGCGGTCGTCCGGCAGCCAGACGACGGTGTCGCCCTTCGTGTGGCCGCGGCCGAGCTGCATGATCTCCACGCGCAGCTTGCCGAGCATCAGCGTCAGGCGCTTCTCGAACACGATCGTCGGCCACGTGAGCCCGGGCACCGACTCGACCGCGCGGAACAGGCGCGGGAAGCGCTCGATCTCGCTCCTCATGTCGGCCTCGCCGCGCTCGACAATGAGGTCGTAGGTGTCGCGGCTCGCGATGACGTGCTCGGGGCGGTAGCCCGACGCGCCCAGGACGCGCACCGCGTGGTAGTGCGACAGCACGACGTAGCGGATCGGCTTGTCGGTGACCGCGCGGATGCGGCGGATCACGTCCTGCGCCATCACCGGCGTCGCCTGCGTGTCGATCACCATCACCGCGTCGTCGCCCACGACGATCCCGGTGTTGGGATCGCCCTCGGCCGTGTAGGCGTACGCGTGATCGGACAGCTTGTCGAAGCTGACCTTCTTCTCCTCGACGTCGGCGTGCGACGCGAACGTTCTCTGGTTCATCTCGTGGTTCCTCGGAGGGCCGCGGCGATGCCGGGCGGCCGGTCGGCGCGGGCGACGCGCGCCCGGGTGCCGCGGTGCCGGCCCGCCGACCGCGGGGCGCGGATGGGCGTCCCGTGCGCAGGCCGACCCCGAGAATAGCATCCCGTTCCGCCATCGCGCGCCGGAGCGCGCCGTCACGCAGGTTCCGATGGCAAGCGGTCGACACCGGCGACCGGGCAACACGAAAACCCGCCACCGCCGCCCGTGGCGCGGCGGCGCCGACTCAATCCGCACGGCGGCCGTTAAGCCGCGAACCGCCGAGCCGTCCCGCGGGACGGCACGCTAGCCTTTCGGCCGCTTGTCCACGACCCGCCTCGCCTTGCCGAGCGAGCGCTCGATGCCGCCCGGCGCGACGACGCGCACGTCGGCGGAAACGCCGATCAGCGACTTGATCATGTGCGCGAGCGCGGACCCGGCGCGCTCGCCGTCGACGCTGCCCGCGTCGGGCGCGCGCTCGACCAGCACGGTCATCTCGTCAAGGTGCTGCGGCCGCGTGATCTCGATCTGGTAGTGCGGCACCAGTTCCCGCTGCTTCAGGATCAGCTCCTCGACCTGCGTGGGGAACACGTTCACGCCGCGGATGATCATCATGTCGTCCGAACGGCCGGTGATCTTCTCGATGCGGCGCATCGGGCGCGCGGTCGGCGGCAGCAGGCGCGTCAGGTCGCGCGTGCGATAGCGGATGACCGGCATCGCCTCCTTGGTGAGCGAGGTGAACACGAGCTCGCCCTTCTCGCCGTCGGGGAGCACGCGCCCGGACTCCGGGTCGATCACTTCCGGGTAGAAGTGGTCCTCCCAGATCGTGAGGCCGTCCTTGGTCTCGATGCACTCCTGTCCCACGCCCGGGCCGATCACCTCGGACAGCCCGTAGATGTCGATCGCGTCGATCGAGAGCTTCGTCTCGATCGCCTCGCGCATCGCCGGGGTCCACGGCTCCGCGCCGAAGATGCCGATCTCGAGCGGCGACGAGCGCGGGTCGTGCCCCTGCCGCTCCATCTCCTCGGCGATCGCCAGCATGTACGACGGCGTAACCATGATGATCCGGGGCTCGAAGTCGAAGATGATCTGGACCTGCTTCTCCGTCTGCCCGCCCGACATCGGGATCACCGTGCAGCCGAGCTTCTCGGCGCCGTAGTGCGCGCCCAGCCCCCCGGTGAACAGCCCGTAGCCGTACGCGACATGCACGATGTCGCCGGGACGTCCGCCCGCCGCGCGGATCGAGCGGGCCATCACGGTGGCCCAGGTGTCGACGTCCTTCGCCGTGTAGCCGACGACGGTCGGCTTGCCCGTCGTGCCCGACGACGCGTGGATGCGCACGACCTGCGGCCGCGGCACCGCGAACATCCCGAACGGGTAGTTCGCGCGCAGGTCCGCCTTGGCCGTGAGAGGGAACCTCGCGAGATCGGCGAGCGAGCGCAGGTCCCCGGGCGCGACGCCCGCGGCGTCGAACGCGCGCCTGTAGTGCGGAACGTTGCGGTACGCGTGCGCGAGCGACCAGCGCATGCGCTCGAGCTGCAGCGCGGCGAGCTCGTCGCGGCTCGCGCGTTCGATCGGTTCCAGATCCTCGGCTCGCGCATGCTTCGACGGCATCGTTTCCTCCTCCTCGTCGCGCCGAGCGCCCGCGGCGCCGCGCCCGGACTCACCCGTGCGGCGGCCCGTCGATCACGTGCCCCTTGATCCGGTAGCTCTTGCCGCGGAACAGCGCGATCTTCTCGCCGCGCTGGTTGGTCACCTCGATGTCGTAGACTCCGGTGCGGCCGGACGTGCTCCGCTCCACGCCTCTCGCGGTCAGCACGTCCCCTTCGCGCGCCGGCGCGAGGAAGTCGATCGAACAGCCCGAGGCGACCGTCACGAGGTTGTAGCTGTTGCAGGCGTACGCGAACGCGCTGTCCGCCAGTGTGAAGATGAAGCCGCCGTGGCAGATCGCGTGGCCGTTGAGCATGTCGCCGCGCACGCCCATCGACAGCTCCGCCCGGCCCGGGGCGCAGGACTCCACCCGGATGCCGAGCGCGATCGACGCGCGGTCGCGCTCGTACATCGCGTCCGCCACGCGCTCCGCGAGGCGCTGCGCCTCGTCGGCGCCGTGCGGCGGGTGGTGCTCGCCCATCGGCGGCGCCTCCGCCCTCAGCCCGAGAGCCGGCCGTCGGCCTGCGCCGCGCGCGCGAGCCGCGGCGAGACCCGGTAGCGGTCCTCGCCGTAATGCGCGCCCAGGTTCGCGACGACCGCCGCGACGCGGGCCGCGCCGATCATGTCGCCCCATGCGAGCGGGCCGCGCGGATAGCTGACGCCCTTCTGCATCGCGAGGTCGATGTCGCGAGGCGTCGCGACGCCCCGCATCGCGGCGTCGGCCGCCTCGTTGACCAGCATCGCGACGGTGCGCAGGACGGCGAGCCCCGCGACGTCGTCGAGGCGCGACACCGCGAAGCCGGCTTCCTGCAACACGCCCGCCGCCGCCGCGGCCGCCCCGGGATCGCAGCGATCCGCGCACGCGATGGCGACCCGCTTCGCGCTCGCGTAGTCGAACGCGAGATCGACGAGGACCACGTTCGGCACGCCGGTCGCCGCCGCGCGCGCGGTCGCCGTGCGCCCGTCGGAGAGCGCGATCCACGCGCCGCCGGCGTCGAGCGCGCCGTCGGGGAACGCCGGGAGCAGCGGGCGGTGCAGCACCGCCACGCCGGCGCGCGCGAGCCGCTCGATCAGCGGCCGCAGCAATCCGGGGTCCCCGTGCACGGCGACGCGCGCGGGCGCGGTCGACGGCGCGAGCGACGCCGGCGCCGGCGCGACCGCGCCCGCGCCATGGTCGTAGAACCCGCGTCCCGACTTGCGGCCGAGGTAGCCGGCCGCGACCAGCTCGCGCTGGATCGGCGACGGCGCGTAGCGCGCGTCGTGGAACGTCGCTTCCCAGACGCTCTTCGTCACCGCGTGGTTCACGTCGTGGCCGATCAGGTCCATCAGCTCGAACGGCCCCATCCGGAAGCCGCCCGCCTCGCGCATGACGGCGTCGATCGTCGCCGGATCGGCGGCGCTCTCGGCGGCGAGCCGCAGCGCCTCGCCGTAGAACGGCCGCGCGCAGCGATTGACGATGAAGCCCGGCGTCGACGTCGCGTGCACCGGCACCTTGCCCCACGCCGCCGCGGTCGCGAACAGCGTGTCGGTCACGTCGGGATCGGTCGCGAGCCCGCGCACGATCTCGACCAGCGGCATCAGCGGCGCCGGGTTGAAGAAGTGCAGCCCGGCCACGCGTCCCGGCCGCTTCATGCCGGCCGCGAGCGCGGTGATCGACAGCGACGACGTGTTCGACGCGAGGATCGCGTCGGCGGGGACGAAACCCTCGAGCTCGAGGAACAACTCGCGCTTCGCGTCGAGGTCCTCGACGATCGCCTCGACCACGAGTTTCGTGACCACGCAGGCGCCGGGATTGTGCACCGGCTCGATGCGCGACGCGGCCGCGCGCGCGTCGTCGGTCGCCATCCGACCCTTGGCCGCGAGCTGATCGAACGTCGCGGCGAGCCTGCGCTTCGCATCCTCCGCCGCGCCGGTGCGCGCGTCGAAGAGCAGCACGCGGTGGCCCGCCTGCGCGGCGATCTGCGCGATGCCCGCGCCCATCGCGCCGGCGCCGATGACGGCGACGGCGGCGTTGCGCGGAAGCGCCCCCGCCACGTCAGCGCCCGGTGAAGCGCGGCGCGCGCTTGCCGATGAACGCCGCCACGCCCTCGCGATAGTCCTCGCCGAACCCGAGCTCGCGCTGCAGGTCGCGCTCGAGGTCGAGCTGCTCCTCCAGCGAGTTCGCGGACGCCGCGTGGATCGCGCGGCGCGCCGCGACGAGCCCCTTCGTGGGCGCCGCGGCGAGGTGCATCACCAACTTGTCGACGGTCGCGTCGAACGCCTCGTCGTCGACCGCCTGCCAGATCATCCCCCACGCCGCCGCCTGCTCGGCCGAGAGCCGGTCGCCGAGCATCGCCAGTCCCATCGCACGCGCCGTGCCGACGAGGCGCGGCAGCACGTAGGTGCCGCCGGAGTCGGGAATCAGGCCGATCTTGCAGAACGCCTGGATGAAGCTCGCCGACTTCTTCGCGACGACGATGTCGCAGGCGAGCGCGAGGTTCGCGCCGGCGCCGGCCGCCACGCCGTTCACCGCGCACACGGTCGGCACGGGCATCGCGCGCAGCGCGAGCACCAAGGGCCGGTAGTTGCGCTCGATCGACGCGCCCAGGTCGACCGGCGCCGCACCCGGCGCCACGGCCCGGTCGGAGAGGTCCTGCCCCGCGCAGAATCCGCGACCCGCGCCGGTGAGCAGCAGCACGCGCATCGACCCGTCGCCGCGCGCGGCGGCGAGCGCGTCGCGCAACTCGGCGTGCATCGCGTCGTTGAAGCTGTTGAGCCGGTCCGCGCGATTGAGCGTCAGCCGGGCGACGCCGTCGCGCGCGTCGTACACGATGTGGTCGTAGGCCATGGAATCGGGGCGCCGGAATCGGGAATCGCCTCCCGCCCTTCAGACATGCATCCTGTGCTGCACCACCCGGAACCGGTTCGCGACGAACGCCGCGTCGGTGAGCGCGGCATTCGCGGCCGGGTTGGCGCCCGTGCCGTGGAAATCCGAGAACGCGGCCGACTGGTTGACGAACACGCCGGAGGTCAGGTTGATCGACAGCGCGACGCCCGCGTCCTCGGCGACCTCGATCGCGCGGTCGACCACCTTCGGGTCCGTCGAGTAGAGCGAAAGCGTGAGCGCGCCATGGCGCTTCGCGGCGTCGCGCGCGATCGAAAGGCTCTGGTCGGTCGAGTCGGTGGCGATGACGAAGGCGATCGGCCCGAACCACTCGGACAGGTACTTGTCGCCGTCGCTCGCGTCGAGCCTCACGATCAGCGGCGTGCGCACGTTCGCGCCGGGGAACGCCGGGTGGCGCACCGCCTGCGAGTCGAGCAGGATCGGGCCGAGGCCGCGCGCCTTGTCGAGCCGGTCGAGCACGCCGCGGTTCTGCACCGCGCCCAGCACCTCGACCGCGCGAGCCGGGTCGCCGAGGAGCTTGCGAACGCCCTCGGCGATCGCGTTCGCGACGTCGTCGAAGCTGCTGTGGCCGTCCGCGGTGTCGATGCCGCCGCGCGGGATGTAGATGTTCTGCGGCGCGGTGCACATCTGTCCGGTGTAGAGCGACAGCGAGAACGCGAGGTTGCGCGCGACGGCGGGGAGGTCGCGCGTCGAGTCGACGATCACCTGATTGACGCCCGACTTCTCGGTGTAGACCTGCGCCTGCCGCGCGTTCTGCTCGAGCCAGTTGCCGTTCGCGGACGAGCCCGTGAAGTCGATGATGCGCACCTCGGGCCGCAGCGCGAGCTTCTGCGCCGTGTCGTCGCCGGCGGCGTGCGCCACCAGCGTCACGACATCCGGATCGAATCCGGCCTCGGCGAGCACCTCGCGCACGATCCTCACGGTGATCGCGAGCGGCAGGATCGCCGCCGGGTGCGGCTTGACGACGACGGCGTTGCCGGTCGCGAGGCTCGCGAACAGGCCAGGATAGCCGTTCCAGGTCGGGAACGTGCAGCAGCCGATCACCAGCCCGACGCCGCGCGGGACGATGCGGAAGTGCTTCTCCATGCGCAGCGGGTCGCCCTTCCCCTGCGGCTTCTCCCACAGCGACATGGCCGGCACGCGGCGCATCTGGTCCCACGCGTAGGCGACCGCCTCGAGCCCGCGGTCCTGCGCGTGCGGTCCGCCGGCCTGGAACGCCATCAGGAACGCCTGCCCGGTCGTGTGCATCACCGCGTTGGCGATCTCGAAGCTCGCCCTGTTGATGCGTGTCAATGCCTCGACGCACACGCCGACCCACGTCTCGGGGCCCGCGGCGCGCCACGGCTCCTGCGCGGCGGTGACGGCGGCGAAGAGCCGGTCGAGGTCGACCTTCGGGTAGGTGACGCCGAGATCGACGCCGTAGGGCGAGCGTTCGCCCCCCACCGTGCCCGCCGTGCCGGGCAGCGTGATCGGGAACGGCTTGCCGAGCAGCGCGTCGTACGCGGCCTTGCCGGCCTCCGCGCTGCCTTCGCCATGGACCTTCGGGCTCGCGGATTCCGGAAACGGCGACCAGTAGCCGCGCTCGGCGATCGCCGTCAGCGCGCGCTCCAGCGTCGCTCGGTGCTTCTCGAACATCGGATGACTCAAGGCCTGCTCCTTGCGTGCGTGCCCCCGCGCCGGAGGTGCGAATGTAGCAGAGCGGACGACCCTCCCGCGACGCCGGCGTCGCGCCGCCCCCGGAGGGGAATGGCGCCCCGGGACGGCGGGACGGCGTTGCCGTGCCGCCCGCCTCGCGCTCCTCCCCCACGCGCGCCTCCCCCGACGTGCCGCGAGTCGGCCACGCCGCCGTTCCCCGCGCGGATGCCCGCGGACGTCATCCCATTCCGGTCTGGTCGAAGTCGACGACGACCTTGTCGGTCGCCGGATAGCTCTGGCAGGCGAGCACGAACCCGCGCGCGACTTCGTAGTCCTCGAGCGCGAAGTTGACGTCCATGTCGACCTCGCCTTCGACCAGCCTGCAGCGGCAGGTCGAGCATACGCCGCCCTTGCAGGAATACGGCATCTCGATCCCGTTCGCGAGCGCCCCGTCGAGCAGGCTCTCCTTCGTCCGGTCGAGCGTGTACGTCTTGCGCATCCCGTCGATGACGACCGTGACCTCGGTCTGCGAGCGCCCCGCGGGCGGGACGCGCGCCGGCTGGTGCTCGTGCCTCGGGATGCTCGACGCGAAGCGCTCGACCTTGACCTTCGCCGCCGGGAAGCCGCGCGCCGCGAGCGCCTCCGTCACCGCGCCCATCATGCCCTCCGGCCCGCAGACGAACACGGCGTCCACTTCGGCGAGCGGCACCCAGCGGTCGAGCAGCGCGTCGGCGCGCGCGCGGTCGATGCGCCCGTGCAGGAGCTCGATGTCCTGCGCCTCGCGCGAGAGCACGTGCACGAGGTTGAAGCGGTCGAGCCAGCGGTCCTTCAGCGCGGCAAGCTCCTCGCGGAACATCACGCTGCCCGACGCGCGGTTGCCGTAGAACAGCGTGAAGTGGGATCGCGGCTCGGCCGCGAGCGTCGTCTTGACGATCGACAGGAGCGGCGTGATGCCGCTGCCCGCGGCGAAGCCGACGTAGTGATGCCGCGCCCCCGCGTCGATCGGAACGTTGAAGTGCCCCATCGGCGGCATCACGTCGACCGTGTCGCCGACCTTGAGCGATTCGTTCGCCCAGGTCGAGAACACGCCGCCCGGGTCGCGCTTCACGGCGATGCGCAGCACCCCGTCCTGCGCGGCCGAGCAGATCGAATACGAGCGGCGCACGTCGCGGCCGGCGATGGCGGCCCTGAGCGTCAGGTGCTGGCCCGGCTCGTAGCGGAACTGGTCGCGCAGGCGCTCGGGCACCTCGAACGTGATCGCGACCGCGTCGCGCGTTTCCCTGTCGATGCGCGCGATCGGAAGGGCGTGGAAGCGGCTCATGGACGCAGCGTCGGATGCGGCGAAGGGGTGCGGGCGTCGAGGATGGCGCTCGTCCTGCGGGTCGGGCTTCGGCCCGACGTCGACCGACGACGCGCGTCGACCCGGCATCGACCGTCGCCGGGCCGAAGCCCGACCCGCAACGCGCTCCCGAGACCCACGTTCACGGCTCCGCGTCCCGCCCTCCGGTCAATGCGGCTTGAAATAGTCGAACGGCTCCAGGCACTCGTCGCACCGGTAGAGCGCCTTGCACGCCGTCGACCCGAACTGCGCGGTGAGGCGCGTGCGCGTGGAACCGCAGCGCGGACACGGCACGACGACCCCGGCGGCGCGCAGCGGGCTGATGCCGCGTACGTCGATGGCGGCGACGCCGGGGATCGCGGACCCCGGCGGCGCGATGCCGTACTCGCGCAGCCGGCGCTTTCCGTCGGCCGCGATCCAGTCGGTCGTCCACGCCGGCGCGAGCTGCACCTCGACGCGCGCATCGGGAAGGCCGATCGCCGCGAGCGAGTCGCGGATCGCGCCGAAGATCAGCTCGGTCGCCGGGCAGCCCGAGTAGGTCGGCGTCACGCGGACCACCACGCCCGCGCCCTCGCGGGCGACCGCGCGCACGATGCCGAGATCGACGATCGACACGACCGGGATCTCCGGGTCGGGAATCGCGGCGAGCGCGAGCCAGACCGCCGCGAGGTCTGCGACTCCGCGGTCGGGCGCCGCGGCCTCGTCGACCGCACGCTGCGTGTCGATCGGCATCGCGCTCACCACTGCGCGCCGGGATAGGCGCGCTGCAGGAACTGCAGCTCGGCGAGCAGGTGGCCCAGGTGCTCGGTGTGCCGTCCCTGCCGCCCGCCGCGCTGCGCCCAGTCGTCCGCGGGGACGGCGATCGTCGCCTCGGCGAGCGCCGCGCCGACCGCTTCGCGCCAGGGCGACGCGAGCGCCGCGAGGTCGGGGCCGATGCCTGCTCGCGCGGCCGCATCGTCGACCGCGTCCGGCAGCAACAGCTCGCCGGCGAACATCCACAGGCCGTCGATCGCGTCCTGCATCCGCTCGTGCGAGACGTCGGTGCCGTCGCCCAGCCGGATCACCCAGTCGGTCGACCGCTCGACGTGGTAGGCGACCTCCTTCGCCGACTTCGCCGCGATCGCCGCGACCCGCTCGTCGCGCGATCCTTCCATCGCCTTCAGCGCGAGCAGGTGCCAGTGGTCGAACAGGAACTGCCGCGCCATCGTGTCCGCGTATCCGCCGTTGGGCTGCTCGACCAGAAGGGCGTTGCGGAACTCGTGCGCGTCGCGCCGGAACGCGAGCGCGTCCTCGTCGCGACCGCGCCCCTCGACCTCGCCGGCGCAGGAGAGCCACATGCGCGCCTGCCCGACCAGGTCGAGCCCGACGTTGGTGAGCGCGATGTCCTCCTCGACGATCGGCCCCTTGCCGACCCATTCGGACAGACGCTGCGCGAGCACGAGCGCGCTGTCGCCGAAGCGGAGCAGGAACTCGAAGCGGTCGGTGTCCTTCATGGGCGCGGGACGGGGAGCAGGGATCCCCGTCAGATGTGCTTGACGTCGTCGGGCATCGGAAAGAACGTCGGATGCCGGTAGACCTTGCTCTGCGCCGGATCGAACAGCGCCGCGCGGTCGCCCGGCGACGACGCGACGATGTCCGACGAGCGCACGACCCAGATCGACACGCCCTCGTTGCGCCGCGTGTAGACGTCGCGCGCGTTCTTGACCGCCATCGCCGCGTCGCTCGCATGCAGGCTGCCCGCGTGCTTGTGCGCGAGCCCGTGCTGGCTGCGGATGAACACCTCCCACAACGGCCATTCGCTGGTCATCGCCCCGCCTCCCTCACGCCGCCGCCCGCGCCGCGCGCTCCGCCCGCTTGCGCGCGTGCGCCATCGCGGCCTCGCGCACCCACTCGCCGTCCTCCCACGCCTGCTTCCTCGTGCGCAGGCGATCGCGGTTGCACGGCCCGTGGCCGCGCAGCACGTCCTGGAACTCGCTCCAGTCGATCGGGCCGATGTCATGGTGGCCGCGCTCCTCGTTCCAGCGCAGCGCGGGATCGGGCACGGTCAGCCCGAGGAACTCCGCCTGCGGCACGGTCTGGTCGACGAAGCGCTGGCGCAGCTCGTCGTTCGACAGGAGCTTGATCTTCCAGCGCATCGACTGCGCCGAGTGGACGCTCTCCGCGTCGGGCGGCCCGAACATCATCAGCGACGGCCACCACCAGCGATCGAGCGAGTCCTGCGCCATCGCCTTCTGCTCGGGCGTGCCGCGGCACATCGACAGCATGATGTCGAAGCCCTGGCGCTGGTGGAACGACTCCTCCTTGCAGATGCGCACCATCGCGCGCGCGTAGGGCCCGTAGCTGCAGCGGCACAGCGGGATCTGGTTCATGATCGCCGCGCCGTCGACCAGCCAGCCGATCGCGCCGATGTCGGCCCAGTTGAGCGTCGGGTAGTTGAAGATCGACGAGTACTTGACCTTGCCGGCATGCAGGTCGTCGATGAGGTCGTCGCGCGATACGCCCAGCGTCTCGGCGGCCGAGTACAGGTAGAGCCCGTGCCCGCCCTCGTCCTGGATCTTCGCCATCAGGATCGCCTTGCGCTTGAGCGTCGGCGCGCGCGTCACCCAGTTGCCCTCGGGGAGCATCCCGACGATCTCGGAGTGCGCGTGCTGCTGGATCTGGCGGACGAGCGTGCGGCGGTACGCGTCGGGCATCCAGTCCTTCGGCTCGACCTTCACGTCCGCGTCGACGCGCGCCTGGAACGCGCGCTCCTCGGGCGTCATCTCGGCCGGGTCGACGACCTTCTTCAGTCCGGTGTCGACCAGTTGCGCGTACATCGCCAGGCCTCCTCGCGTCGCGCGGACCGCGCCGGCCTCCGTGGCGGGGGCCGGACTCGTCCGCAGCGTCGAAGATACGATACGCTACTGCGACATTCGTCGTAAAGCCTGTATCATTTTATCGATGCCCGCCACGCGCCCGGTCGCCGCCGCGGATCCCGTCCTCGCGCGCTGGATCCGGCACGAGCTCGCCGCCGACCCGCCGCGCGTGCCGTCGCTGATCGTCACCGTGTGGGGCGACGCGCTGGTGCCGCACGGCGGCGTCGCCTGGCTCGCCGCGCTCATCAGGCTCCTCGCCGACCTCGGCGTCAACGAGCGCGCGGTGCGCACCGGCATCTTCCGCGTCGCCCGCGACGGCTGGCTCGAGGCCGAGCCGGTCGGCCGGCGCAGCCGCTACCGCCTGACAGCCGGCGGAAGCGAACGCTTCGCGCGCGCGTTCCACCGCGTGTACGACGCCCCGTTCGAGCCCTGGGACGGCGAGTGGGAGGCGGTCGTCGCGCACGGCGAGGGCGCGGGGCCGGCTGCGCGACGGCGCCTGCGCGACGAGCTCGCGTGGGCCGGCTTCGCGGCGTTCGCGCCCGGCGTCCACCTGCGTCCGGCGCGGCGCGACGGCGCGCCGGCGCGGATCGTCGACGCGCTCGGCGCCGGCCGCGCGGTGATCGGGTTCGACGCGCGCGAATCGCCGGACGCGGACCTGCCGACGCTTGCGTCGCGCGCCGAGTCCGTGTACGCGCTGGCCGCGCTCGCCGGCGACTATCGCCGCTTCCTCGCGCGCTTCTCGGGCGTCACCGCGGCGTTCCGCCGGCGCGTGAGCCCCGACCCGGCGCAGGCGTTCGCGATCCGGACGCTGCTCGTCCACGCCTACCGCCGCGTGCGCCTGCGCGATCCGCAACTGCCGCGCGAAGTGCTGCCTCCCGACTGGCCCGGTGCGGACGCCTACCGGCTGTGCCGCGACTTCTACCGGGTCGCGCAACCGCTGGCCCAATCGCATCTCGCGGCCGCATTCGCCGCCGAGGGCGAAGCGCTTCCGCCGGTGCAGCCGTCGTTCTACCGGCGTTTCGCCGGCGCGATCTGACGGCAGCACCGCCCCCCTGTCCGCGACGCCGCGGACGGCGCGCCTCGACCGTGCAGCGGCTCGTCGTCACCCTCGCCTTCGTCCTCGTCGTCCGGATCGTCGGTGGGGTCGTCGTCGGGCGGGTCGCCCATCGGCGCCTCGTCATCCTCGTCCGCGTCCCCGGGGCCGCGCGGCGGGCGCGGGCAGGCGTGGATCGGCTCGTCGTCGTCGTCGTCCCAGTCCTCCCCCTCCCAGTCGTCCTCGTCCGGGTCGCCGATCGGCGTTTCATCCTCGTCGTCGTCCTCGTCGTCGCCGGGGCCGGCGATGCGCGCGCGTCCGCACCGCGGCGAAACGCGCAGCCGCCGTTCCGGCCACGCGACCGGCATGCAGTCGACGATCAGGCTGGCTGGCAGTTCCATCGGAGTGCCTCGCGGATACAGGACCCGGGGCGCGCTCGCCACCCCGCCTCCCGGCTACGTTAGCGCAGTCCCCGGCGCGCCTCAATAGCCTGCGCGCGCGAAACGCGTGCTTCCCGCCGGTCGAGCGGGTCGACCTGCTCGATACCGCGTTCCCCGCGGACCGCCGGCAGGGACGATAATGGCCGCCCGATGACGACATCCCCGCACCGTCCCGCTCGCCCGCGGAAGGATCGCGATCGCTCGAGCGGCGCATGACGGTGCCGCGCGCAGACCCACGCACCTCGCTCGGCGACCCGTTCTCGCGGGCCATCGGCCGGCTGGTCGCGCGGATGAGCGAGTCGACCGGCATCCCGTTCCGCATCGCCTTCGCGAACGGCACCGACTTCCGCCACGGCGCGGGCGATCCCGCCTTCACGATCGCCTTCCGCACGCGGTCGGCGCAGCGGCGCACGTTGCGGCTCGGCCACGTCGGGCTCATCGAGAGCTACTTCGACGGTGACCTCGACGTGGACGGCGACTTCGCGCTCGCCTTCCGCGCCGCGATGGAGGCGGAGTTCGACTCGGTCCCGAACCCGATCGTCCGGCTGCGCAATGCCTGGCTCGAGCGGAAGACCTCCAACCGGTCGGTCGCGCAGGCGCGCCTGAACGCGCGCTTCCACTACGGGCTCGGTGCGCCGTTCTACCGGCAGTGGCTCGACCTGCCGTCGATGACGTACACGTGCGCGTACTGGACCGAGGGCACGACGACGCTCGAGGAGGCGCAGCGCAACAAGATGGACCACGTGTGCCGCAAGGTGCGGCTCGCGCCGGGCGAGACCTTCGTCGACGTGGGCACCGGCTGGGGCGGCCTCCTGTTCCACGCGTGGGAGCGCTACGGAGCGCTCGGCACGGGCATCAACACGACGCCCGAGCAGGTCGCCGAGCTCTCCGCGGAGATCGGCCGCCGCGGACTCGCGTCGCGCCTGCGCGTGATCGAATGCGACTTCCGCGAGATCCCCGGCCAGTACGACAAGCTCCTGTCGATCGGCACGCTCGAGCATGCCGGCCGCGACCAGTTGCCCCGCGTGATACGCGCGCACGCCGACGCGCTGAAGCCGGGCGGACTCGGCGTGATCCATTTCATCGGCCACGTCGGCGTGCGCGACACCGAGTTCTACATCCGCAAGCACGTCTTCCCCGGGGGATGGATCCCGAGCCTGGCGCGGGCGATCGACGAAATGGAGCGCTGCGGGCTCGAGGTGCTCGACGTCGAGAACCTGCGCCGCCACTACGCGCTGACGCTCGACTGCTGGGCCGAGCGCTTCGAGCGCAACTGGCCCGCGATCCACGCGCTCGCCCCGGACCGCTTCGACGAGCGGTTCCGCCGCGTCTGGCGGACCTACCTCGTGTCCTGCGCGGAGATGTTCCGCTCGCGCCACGGGCGCACGCACCTGTTCCAGGTCACCGTCAGCAAGGGAAACGTCGGGGCCGGCTACCCGATGACCCGGGCGCACCTCCACCGCGACGCCTGACGTGGACTACGCGCGGAAGAAGGCCCGCCTCGCCGCCTCGCTCGCGGCGGCGGGCGCGGACGGCGCGCCCGCGTTCGGCCTCGCGAAACGCACGTCGAACCTGTTCCGCGACCGGTCGGCGGCGCCGCGGCCGCGCATCGACCTGTCGGGCTTCGACGAGGTCGTGCGCGTCGACCCCGAGGCGGGTGTCGTCGAGGCCGAGGGGATGACGACTTTCGAGGCGCTCGCGGACGCCACGCTCGCGCGCGGCACGATGCCCGCCGTCGTTCCGCAACTGAAGTCGATCACGCTCGGTGGCGCGGTCGCCGGCGTCGGCATCGAGGCCACGTCCTTCCGGCACGGGCTCGTGCACGACGCGGTCGTCGCCCTCGACGTGCTGACCGGCGACGGCCGCATCGTGCGCTGCACGGCGGACAACGAGCACGCGGACCTGTTCCGAGGCTTCGCGAACTCGTACGGGACGCTGGGCTACGCGCTCGGCGTCACGATGCGGACGCTGCCCGTGCGACGCTACGTCGAGGCGACGCACGTCCGCCACACGGACGCCGCGCGCGCGTTCGACGACCTCGCCATGCGCTGCGACGACCCGGGCGTCGACTTCCTCGACGGCGTCGTGTTCGCGCCCGGCGAGATCCTGCTGACCGAGGGCCGCTTCGTCGACGCCGCGCCGTGGGCGAGCGACTACACGTACGAGCGCATCTACTACCGGTCGCTGCGCGAGCGCGAGCGCGACTACCTCGCCACGCGCGACTGGCTGTGGCGCTGGGACACCGACTGGTTCTGGTGCTCGAAGAACGTCGGCGCGCAGTGGCCGCCGCTGCGCAGGCTCCTCGGCCGGCGGCGCCTCAATTCGGTCACCTACCAGCGGATCATGCGCTGGAACAGCCGCGTCGGGCTCTCGCGAGCGTACGCGCGGCTGCGCGGACGTCACGTCGAGCCGGTGATCCAGGACGTCGACATTCCGGTCGAGCGCGCGGCCGAGTTCCTCGACTTCCTGCACCGCGAGGTCGGCATCCTGCCCGTCTGGCTGTGCCCGATACGCGCGCCCGCCGGGGCGGCGCGCGCGACGCTCTATCCGCTCGAGCCGGGGCGGCTCTACGTCAACGTCGGTTTCTGGGACGTCGTCGAGAGTCGCGAGGCGCGGCCGCCCGGCGAGGTGAACAGGGCGATCGAGCGCATCGTCGAGGCGCTGGGCGGCCTGAAGTCGCTGTACTCGGACTCCTACTACACCGAGGACGCGTTCTGGCGCATCTTCGACCGCGACGCCTACCTCGCGCTCAGGAAGCGGTACGATCCGGATTCGCGCCTGCGCGATCTCTACGACAAGTGCGTGCGCCGCCGCGCCGCCTGACGTCCGAGACCATGCCCTGGTCCCCTCTCCGCTACCCGCCCGCGATGCGCGGCCTGCCGCCGGTGCTGCGCGCGAAGGCGATCGAGATCGCGAACGCGATGCTCGCCGACGGCATCGACGACGGACGCGCCCTCCGGATGGCGATCGCCGCCGCCAGGCGCTGGGGCGCGCGGCGCGCCGGGAGGATCGGCAACGTCACGCCGCCGTGGCTCGCGACGGGCCGCGGGCAGGCCGGGGCGCGGCGCCTGCGGCGGCGGCTTCGATGAGCGCAGCCGCGGCGACGCGCGAGGTCGCGATCCCGCTCGGGCGCCTCGCGCTGCCCGGCACGCTGACGCTGCCCGCCGCACCGCGCGGGCTCGTGCTGTTCGCGCACGGCAGCGGCAGCTCGCGGGCGAGCCCGCGCAACCGCTTCGTCGCCGGCGTTCTCGTCGACGCCGGCATCGCGACGCTGCTCTTCGACCTGCTGACGCCGTCCGAGGACCGCATCCACGAGGCGCGGTTCGACATCGCGCTCCTGACCGCGCGCCTGGCCGGCGCGACCGCGTGGCTGGCGCACGAGCCCTCGCTCGCGCCGCTGCCGCTCGGCTATTTCGGCGCGAGCACCGGCGCGGCCGCCGCGCTGGTCGCCGCCGCGGACGCCGGGACGAGCGTGCGTGCGGTCGTCTCGCGCGGCGGGCGGCCGGACCTCGCCGGCGCGGGCGCGCTGGCGCGCGTCACCGCGCCGACGCTGCTCGTCGTGGGCAGCGAGGACCGCGAGGTGCTCGCGCTCAATCGCGCCGCGCGCGACCGGATGCGCGCCCCCTGCGAGATCGCGATCGTCCCGCGCGCGACGCACCTGTTCGAGGAGCCGGGAACGCTCGAGGCCGCCGCGGTCGCCGCGCGCGACTGGTTCCTGAGGCACTTCGCGCCGGCCGCGGTCGCGCCGCGGCGCTAGCGCGGCGGCGCGGCAGCCCGCTCGCCCGCCTCGCGCAGGATCGCGACGACCTCGTCGTCGCCGACCTGCCGGAAGTCCAGGTAGAACTGCCCGACGGCGCGAAAGTCCCGCGGGACGTCCAGGCACACGACGTCGTCCGCGTACGGACGCACGCGCTCGAGCGCCTCGTGCGAGGCGACCGGCACCGCGCACACCAGGCGCGCGGGATGGCGGGCGCGCAGCGCATGCAGCGCCGCGATCATCGTCGCTCCGGTCGCGAGCCCGTCGTCGACCACGATCACGTCGCGGCCGGCCGGATCGATCGGCGGGCGGACCGGCGTGTACTGCGCGCGGCGCCGGCGCATCGTCTCGCGCTCGGCGGCGATCGCCCGGTCGAGATAGTCGCGCGACGCTCCGGCCAGGACCGCATCGGCGGAAACGTGGCTCCAGCCGCTTTCGTCGACCGCGCCGATCGCGAACTCGGGCTGGCCGGGTGCGGGAATCTTGCGCGTCAGGACGACGTCGAGTTCTCCGCCGAGCGCGTCGGCGACGACTTTCGCCATCGGCACCGCGCCGCGCGGGATCGCGCACACGAGCGGCCGCCGGCCGCGCCACGCCTCGAGCGCGACGGCGAGCTTCGATCCCGCGTCGCGGCGATCGCGGAACAGCACCGTGCGGCCTCCCTTTCCCGCCCGGCGCCGTCCCGCGTTCCCGCCGCGCGACCGCTACTTCGGCGGGATTCGCAGGTTCTGCCCCGGGTAGATCTTGTCCGGGTGGGCGAGCATCGGCTTGTTCGCCTCGAAGATCTTCATGTAGGCGTTCGCGTCGCCGTAGTACTGCTTGCTGATCTTGGACAGCGTGTCGCCGGACTTGACCGTGTAGTACTGCGCCGCGGGCGCGCTCTTGTCGACGGTCATCATGTCGTTGACCTTCGCGACGCCGGCGACGTTGCCCGCGCACAGCACGATCTTCTCGCGCGTCGCCTGGTCGGGGGCGACGCCGAACACCGAGACGCTCGACGACGCGCCGTCGAACGTCACCGTGAGCCCGGTGGCGGACAGGTTCTGCGCCTTGATGTACGCGAGGACGGCGTCGGCCGCCGCATCGTTGGCCGCCTTGACCTTCGCGTCGCTGGCCGGATCCGCCTTCGCCGCGGCCATGGCCGCCTGTGCGGATCCGCGGCCGAACAGCTTCTCGCCCGCTTCCTTCATGAAATCGATGAGGCCCATTCGTCTTCTCCGGTTCCCGGACCGCAGGGAGTGCGATCCTTCCTGTCCATTCTATACCCGCGCGGGAAGGCGGGCGGCCCCGCTGCGCTGCGCCTTGACACGCCGTCGTCACCCGCGAATCATCTTCCGTTCATCTGCAGGGCCGATAATCCGCCCTTCGCGCATGTCCCCACCGTCCCAGGCGACCGGATCCCCGTATCTCCACGCCGACGCCGTCAGCGTGTCGTACGGCGCCACGCGGGTCCTCGACCGTGTGTCGCTCACCGTCGCGCGCGGCGAGCTCGTGGCGCTGCTCGGCAGCTCGGGTTGCGGCAAGACGACGCTGCTGCGCGCGATCGCCGGCTTCGTGACGCCGACCGAGGGCCGCATCGTCGTCGACGGACGCGACATCACGCGGCTGCCGCCCGAGGCGCGCGGCACCGCGATGATGTTCCAGTCCTACGCGCTGTGGCCGCACATGAATGTCGCCGCGAACATCGGCTACGGGCTGCGCATGCGCGGCAGGCCGCGCGACGAGATCGCGAAGCGCGTCGGCGAGATGCTGCGGCTCCTGCAGCTCGACGGCTACGGCGAGCGCTCGATCGCGGCGCTCTCCGGCGGGCAGAAGCAGCGCGTCGCGCTCGGCCGTGCGCTCGCCGTCGACCCGTCCGTGCTGCTGCTCGACGAGCCGATGTCCAACCTCGACTACCGCGTGCGCCTCGAGCTGCGCCACGAGCTGCGCGCGCTCCAGCAGCGCGTCGGCATCACCGCGGTCTACGTGACGCACGACCGCGAGGAGGCGCTGACGCTCGCCGACCGCATCGCTGTGATCGACGCCGGGCGCATCGCGCAGCTCGGCACGCCGGACGAGGTGTTCCACCGGCCGGTGAGCCCGTTCGTCGCCGGCTTCATGGGCGCGGACAACGCGATCGACGTCGTGCACGCGGGCGACGGCTGGTCGTGGCCGGCCGGCGGCGCCGGCACGCGCGCGCGCGCGCATTTCCGCGCCGACCGCGCGCGGCTCGCGCCGCCGGGGACCGATGCGGGCCGCGGCACGCTGGCCATCGACGGCGCCGTGGTCCAGCGCGTGTACCTCGGCACGCAGTACCGCTACCGCGTCCACGCCGGCGCGGACGATTTCTGGGTCGACGATCCGGAGCGCCGCGACGAGGGCGCGGCGGTCCGGGTCCTCGTCCCGCCCGATGCCCTGCTCGTCTTTCCCGCCGCGGCCTGACCGAACCACAGGCCGCGCGCCCGCGTTCCACCCAAGGAGGCATTCATGCGCAACGCCCGCATCACCCTGTGTGCCGCGCTCGTCGCCGTCGGCGGCGCGCTCGGCTTCGCCGGTCCGGCCGCCGCCCAGACGACGATCAACGTCGTCACCGCCGGCGACCAGAACATGGTCGACTACGTCAACAACTTCCTCGGTCCGCGCTTCGAGAAGCAGAACCCCGGCGTCAAGGTGCGCGCGGTCGGCACCGGCCCCGGCGACGCCGGCTCGCAGAAGATCTACGAGAAGCTCTCGGCGCAGCAGAAGGCCGGCATTGCGTCGTGGGACACCGACGTCGCGGTCGTGCACCAGCGCGGCGCCGCGACGATGGTCAAGGAGAACCTGCTCGCGCCCTACCGCAACGACGTCGCGGCGGGCAGGCTCGTCACGCGCGACACCGCGAGGAACGCGCTCGGCCAGAACGTCGACGGCTACGTGATCCCGATGTTCCACAGCCAGATCGCGTTCGCGTACAACCCCGCGGTCGTCAGGCAGCCGCCGAGGAGCTACAGCGAACTCGCCGAATGGGTGAAGAAGAACCCGAAGCAGTTCGGCTACAACGGCGTCAAGGGCGGCATGTCGGGCGTCGGGTTCGTGATGGGCTGGGTCTCCGCGAACAGCGGCATGGCCGACCAGCTCGAGAAGGGGCCGTACGACCCGGCGAAGAAGGCGGTCATCGACCGTTCGCTCGCGAGCCTCAAGGAGTTCAACCAGTACGTCGTGATGACGCCGGGCAACGCAGGCACGCTCGACATGCTGAACCGCGGCGAGATCGCGATGGGGCCGGTGTGGGTCGACATGTTCTACACGTGGGTCGCCGACGGCAAGATGCCGCCCAACATCAAGCTCGAGCTTCCGCGGCCCGGGCTGCCCGGCCAGCCGATGTACTACGTCGTGCCGGCGAAGGCCGCGAACGCGCAGCTCGCGCGCAGGTTCGTCGACTTCGCGGCGAGCCCGGAGATCCAGGCCGAGGGCATCGTCAAGCAGTTCAACTGGTATCCGGGGATCGACGCGCAGCACGTCAGGTCGAAGATGGACGAGAAGAGCTGGAACAAGCTGTTCACCGACATCTCGCCCGAAGCGCTCGCGAGCTACGGCCGGCCGTTCCCGCTGTCCGAGTACTTCACCGACATCCTCGAGGGCTACGAGCGCGTGGTGCTGAAGTAGGCGGCGTGGTCGCGCGGATCGTTCGCCGGGCATGAGATCCCGCCCCTGGGCCGGCCTCGCGCTCGCGGCGCCGGCCCTGGCGCTCGTCGCGATCTTCTTCGTCGGACCGCTCATGATGTCCGCCGTCCTCGCCTTCCGGGGCAAGGACGGCGGCTTCACGACCGAGCACTTCGCGAAGGCCTTCGAGCTCTACTCGACCGACCTCCTGTTCTCGGCGGTGATCGTCGTCGTGTCGACGGCCGCGATCGGCGCGGTCGCCATTGCGATCGCCGGCTACCTGACGCTGGGCGAGCATCCGCGCACGCAGGCGATCCTGCGCTGGCTGTATCGCTGGCCGCTGTTCATCCCGTTCATCGTCACCGCGCAGGTGATGCGGACGTTCCTCGCCAAGAACGGGATGCTGAACCACGTGCTGATCGGCGGCGGGCTGATCGACCCGCTGCAGGCGCAGAGCCTTCTCGACTGGCGCGGCATCGTGATCGCGTTCGTCTGGAAGCAGGCGCCGTTCGTGACGCTGCTGCTCGCCGGCGCGATGGCGGCGATCGACCGCCAGCACATCGAGGCAGCGCGCAACCTCGGCGCCGGGCGGCTTCGCGTCCTGTTCGGGATCGTGCTGCCGCAGTCGCGCCGCACGCTGCTCGTCGGGCTCGTGCTGTCGTTCGTGACGATGCTGTCGGTGCTGTCGGTCCCGATGATGATCAACCCCAACTCGCCGACGATGCTGACCGTCGACATCGCCTACCGGATCAATTCGCACGGCGACTACGCGGTGGCCAACGCGCTGTGCCTGATGTCGCTCGTGCTGGCGTCGTTCGGCGCGTGGTTCTACCTGCGCGAGGCCGCGCGCAAGGTGGAGCGGACTTGAGCGCCGCCGTCGGCGCGGCGGCGGGTCCGGGAGCGGCCCCGCGATGACCGGGTCCCTCGCCGGCGTCCGCTGGGGCGACACGCTCGCGCGCGTCGTCGTGATCCTGCTGCTCGCGTTCGCGATCTTCGGCCCGCTCGCCAACCTCGTGCTGTGGGCGTTCGCCGAGCGCTGGTATTTCCCGCACAAGCTGCCGCAGGAGTTCGGGCTCACGTTCTGGGCGCGCGTGTTCGCGCCGCGCGGCAGCGCGCTCGCGTCGCTGTGGACGAGCGTCGGCATCGCGTGCCTCACGGTGCTGTCCACGCTCGCGGTCGCGGTACCGGCGGGCTACGCGCTCGCGCGCCTCAGGCTCCCGGCGCGCACGCTGATCCTGCTCGTGTTCCTGCTGCCGCAGGCGGTGCCGAACCTGCCCGTCTACGTGAACATCGCGCGCGTGTTCTACGAGATCCGGCTGAACGGCACGATCACCGGCGTCGTACTCGTGCACGCCGCGCACGGACTGGTGCTGGCGGTGTGGATCGCGTCGGCGGCATTCGCGTCGGTCGACGCGTCGCTGGAGGAGGCCGCGCGCAACATGGGCGCGTCGGCGTGGCGCTGCTGGACGACCGTCACGCTGCCGCTCGCGCTTCCGGGCCTGATCGCCAGCGCCATCTTCGTGTTCCTCGAGTCGCTCGACGAGTTCACCGGCACCTATTTCGTCGGCGTGCCCGACGTGACGACGCTGCCGCTGCTCATGTTCAACGCGAGCATGGGCGGCAACTACCAGATCGCGTCGATCACCGCGATCCTGCTGCTCCTGCCGTCGATCGCGTTCATGCTGGCCGTCGAGCGATTCCTGAAGGCCGACGTGCTCGCGATGATCGGGCGGTGAGACGGGCGCGGCGGAGGGTCCGACCCCCGCACGCCCGGACCCCGGGACGCTGCGCGCCTCAGGGATCGGGCCCCAGGTTCACCGTCGCGACGACGCGCCAGTCCCCGACCGGGATCTCCTTGCCGGACAGCGCGACGACGAGCCGGTCGAAGCGGATCGTCCGCCCTTCCACCGCGCCGGCGAGCGGGCGCGAGCGGGCGATCTTCTCGCGCACCGGCAGCGACCCGTAGGCGAGCGACAGGTGCGGGAACGGCGAGAGGCCCTCGCGCGTGCCCGTGAGCCTCGCGGCGCGCTCGAGCAGCGCGTGGAATCGGTCCGCGCGGTCGAACGCGACGAAGAACGTGCGGAACGGATGCTCGGTCCACTGGATGCCCCAGGCGCGCCACGCGAGCGGCGACTCGCCGTCGACGAGTTCCCGTGCGATCGATTCCGCCTCGTCGGCCGACAGGTCGAGGTCCCCCTGCACGGTGGCGTGCGGCGCGAACGCCGGCATGCCGAACAGCGGGGCGAGCGCGCGCACCAGCGTCCCGAACTCGCGCTCGACCGGCGCCTCCGGGACGAGCCAGAACGAATAGGCTTCCGCGCTCAAGCGTCGCCGCGGCGCGACCGCTCGGCGCCGCCCTTCGGTCGCCGGGAGGCGAGGCGGGTCTGCCCGGCGGCGATCATGGGACCATCAGGTCGCCGAGCGTCGCCTCGAGGAAGGCGCGCACGCCGGGCGCCCCGGCGAGGATCGGATTGCCGCGCATGAGGCCCTCGCCGGCGAAGAAGTCGTTGGTGAAGCCGCCCGCCTCGCGCACGATCACGAGGCCGGCGGCGACGTCCCACGAATTGATGTGCGGCTCGAAGTAGCCTTCGAAGCGCCCGTCGGCCACCTGGGCCATGCCGAGCGCGCCGCTGCCGAGCCGGCTGTATTCGCAGTGGCGCGCAAGCAGGCGGTCGACGGCCGCGACGTGCAGGCGCTGCTCGCGGCGATACGAGAAGCCGAGACCGATGCGCGAGTGCTCCGGCGTACTGACACCCGACACGCGGATCGGCTGGCCGTTGAGCGTCGCGCCGCGCCCCCGCGCCGCCGCGTGCAGCTCGTCCGCGACCGGGTTGAGGATGACGCCGAGCACCGCGTCGCCGTCCGCGAGGAGCCCGATCGACACGCACCACAGCGGCAGCCGCCGCGCGAAATTCGCCGTGCCGTCGATCGGGTCGACGATCCACAGCGGCGTCCGGCCGTCCCATCCCGGCGTGAGGCCATCCTCCTCGCCCAGCATCGCATCGCCCGGGAACGCGGCGGCGGCGGCCTCGCGCAGCATCTTCTCGATCGCCTTGTCCGCCGCCGTCACGACGTCCTGCACGCCTTTGGCCTCGACGCCCAGCCCGGCGGGGTCGCGCGCATGCGCGAGCGCGATCTCCGCGGCCCGGCGCGCGGCGGAGACGGCGAAGCGCAGCCTGGCATCGAGGTCGTCGGGCGTCATCGTGGCGGAGAGGCTCGGGCGGATGCGTGGGAAAGAGCGGGATGATACAGTCCGCCGCGACCGGTCCGGTCATGCGAGGAGCGCAGTGCCGACATGAGCCGTTGCGACCCCCCCCGCCCCGCCGGGGCGCCCGCGCCGTCGCCCGCGCCGTCGCCCGCCCGCCGCCTGCTCGTCGCCTGCGTGGCGCTGGCGCTCTCGGCCTGCGCGTCCGACCGGCTGTCGCCGGGCCTCGAGACGACGATCCTGCCCGCGCGCATCGACTACGCGTGCGAGTACGGCAGGACGCTCGTCGTCGAGCGAACTGCCGACGCGAAGAGCGCCACGGTGATCGCGGGCTCGCTTGCCTGGACGCTGCCGCGCGTGGACGGCGCGGCGCAGGAAAAGTACGCGCAGGGCACGACCGCGCTCTATCTCGACGGCGAGTCGGCGATGCTGGAAAGCGACGGGCGCGTCGTGGCGGCGCAATGCCGCTCGACCACGCCGCTTTCGAAGGCGCCGGCGATGCGGCAGTACCGCTTCTAGGCGGCTGGCCCCGGTCCGATCGGCGAACGACCCCGGTTCCCGGGAAACGGCGATCCGTCGCGGCGCCGGGCGGCCGCGCGCAATCCACCGGGACGTCGCTCGCGACGCGCCAGCGACCTGGGTCTGACCCCCTGGGCACGGTTCATCGCCGGCCCCTCGCCGACGCAGCGACGCCGGCGGCCTCCTTGCATGGTTTGCGTGACAAGCAGCGTCGCGTGTCGGCCGCCAGCGGCGACGGCAAGCTCTCGTCGTCGATCCCCGGCCGCTTCGCGGCCGGGGCCCCTCGCCGACGAAGCCGCGCCGCTAATCGTCGAACGGCAGCCCGACGTAATTCTCGGCGAGCGACTGCTGCGACGCCCGCGAGCCGAACAGCAGCGTCAGGTCCGCCTGCTGCATCCGCATCGCGAACGAGTCGCTGCCCGGGAAGCGATGCAGCAGCATCGTCATCCACCACGAGAACCGCTCGGCGAACCACACGCGCTTCAGGCAGCGCGCCGAGTAGCTGTCGAGCCCGCTCGCGTCGCCACGCCGGAACCAGTCGGACAGTGCGTGCGCGAGGTAACGGACGTCGCTCACCGCGAGATTCAGCCCCTTGGCGCCGGTGGGCGGGACGATGTGCGCGGCGTCGCCCGCGAGCAGGAGGCGGCCGAAGCGCATCGGCTCGGCGACGAAGCTGCGCAAGGGCGCGATGCTCTTTTCGATCGACGGCCCCGTGGCGAGCCGCTCGTTCGCGCCCGGGTCGAGCCGGGCGCGAAGCTCGCCCCAGAAGCGCTCGTCGTCCCACGCGTCCACCTTCTCCTCGAGCGGCACCTGCACGTAATAGCGGCTCCGCGTGGGCGAACGCATGCTGCACAACGCGAATCCGCGCTCGTGATTGACGTAGATGAGCTCGTGCGACACGGGCGGCCGGTCGACCAGCACGCCGAGCCAGCCGAACGGGTAGACGCGCTCGTGCGTCGTCAGTGCCGACGCAGGGACGCTCTGCCGCGACACGCCGTGGAAGCCGTCGCAGCCGGCGATGAAGTCGCAGGCGATCTCGTGCGTGCTTCCGCCGTGGCGGTACCGCACGACCGGCGCGGTGCCGTCGAAGCCGGCGAGAGTCACGTCCTCGGCCTCGTAGACGGTCTTCGCGCCGGCGGCGCGGCGCGCGTCCATCAGGTCGTGCGTGACCTCGGTCTGCCCGTAGACGACGACGGACTTGCCGACCAGCGCCTCGAAGTCGATCCGGTGGCGCTCGCCACGAAACGCGATCTCGATGCCGTGATGCACGAGGCCCTGGCGGTGCAGCCGGCCGACGACGTTGGCCTCCTCGAGCGTCGCGACGGCGCCCTGCTCGAGCACGCCGGCGCGGATGCGCCCGACCACATGCTCGGCGGTATGCCGCTCGAGGACGACGTTGTCGACGCCGGCGCGCGCGAGCAGCTGGCCGAGCAGCAATCCCGACGGTCCCGCACCGACGATCGCGACCTGCGTGCGCATGGCGCCCCCCTCGCCTCGGGATAGCCCCGCTTCCCGGTTCGGCGGGCAGTGTGGCCAGCCGGCGCGGCGGTGTCAATCGACGCGCCCGCGCGGCGCGCATCCGGCGGCGGGATAATGGATCCGGATTCGTCCGCGCCGAGGCCCGCGATGTCCTACACGTTCGATGCCTTCCTCGCCGCCGCCGGCGGCAACTGGTACGACGACGACGCGCTGCTCGCCGTGCTGCTCGCCGCCTACGCGCGACCCGGCGCGGCGGCCGACGCCGGGTTGTCGCGCTTCGGCGCGCGTGTCGCCGGGCCGCTCGCGCGCCTTGCCGACGACTCGGCGCGGCCGGAGAACGCGCCGGTGCTGCGTTCCTACGACGCATGGCACCGCCGCGTCGACGAGATCGTGCTCCCCGCGTCGACGCGCGCCGCGCTCGCCGAGGTCGCGGGCATCGAGCGCCTGGGCGCGTGCCACGGCGATCCGTTCGCGTTCTACGCGAAGACCTACCTCGCGCACCAGAACGGGGAGGCCGGCGTCGCGTGCTCGCTCGCGTGCACCGATGGCATGGTGCGGCTGCTCGAGGCGCTGGGCGACCGGCCCGGGCACCGTGATGCGCTGGAACGGGTGCGCGCGTCGGACGCCGGGCGCGTCTGGCACGCGGCGCAGTTCGTCACCGAGATCCAGGGCGGCTCGGACGTCGGCGCGAACGTCGTCGAGGCCGTGCCCGACGGCGACGCCTGGCGGCTGTCCGGGCAGAAGTGGTTCTGCTCGAACGTGAACGCGGACTGGTTCGTCGTGACCGCGAGGCCGCGCGGCGCGCCCGCGGGGTCGCGCGGCATCGCGATCTTCCTCGTTCCGGCGTTCGCCGCCGACGGCGACGCGGTCCGGAACGGCTGCACGATCGACCGTCTGAAGGACAAGCTCGGCACGCGCGAGCTCGCGACCGCCGAGCTCACGTTCGACGGCGCGCTCGCCTGGCCGATCGGCCCGCTCGACCGCGGCCTCGCCAACCTCGTCGACGTCGTGCTCGTCACGTCGCGCATCGCGTGCGTGCTGTTCGCGGCCGCGACGCTGCGACAGGCCGAGCGCACGGTGCGCGCCTACACGGCCACGCGCACGGCGTTCGGGCGGCCGATCGCCGGCTACGCGCTGGTGCGCGGCTCGGTCGACGCGATCGCGCAGGCGCGCGAGCGCGCGCTGGCGGTCGCGTTCGAGCTGATCCGGCTGTGGCCGTCCGAGGACGGCACCGCAGACGACGCCCGCTTCCGCATCCTGCTGTCGCTCGCGAAGCCGGTGATCACGCGCCGCGCGAGCGCGCTCGTTCACGAGGCGATGCTCCTGCTCGGCGCCAACGGGATCGAGGAACGCTTCTCGCCGCTCCCGCGCCTGTACCGCGATTCGGCCGTGATGGAGACCTGGGAAGGTCCGCACAACGTGCTGCTCGCGCAGGCGCTGCGCGACATGACGCGGCTGAAGGTCGACGCGGGCGACTTCGCGCAGCACGTGTCGGGAACGCGCGACGACGCGCTCGCGGGCGAGATCGACGCCGTGCTCGCGGCGTCAGCGAGCGAGCCGCGGGCGATGCCGCGCATGCCGGCACTGTCCGAGCGCATCGTCGACGCGCTGGGCGACCGCGTGCTGGCGCGGATCCGCCCCTGACCGGGACGGGGCGCGCCCGTCGGACGACGGGCGCGCCCCGCGATCGGTCATTCCTTCAGGAGACGCCAGGCGCCGCCGCGCACGGTGATCAGCACGCGGCCGCGCTCGTCGAATCCCGAGTGGTCGGCGGGCGACATGTTGTAGACGCCCTGCGTGCCGACCAGCTCGCGCGTGGTCTCGAGCGCATCGCGCAGCGCCGCGCGGAACTCCGGCGTGCCCGGCTTGCCGCGCTTCGCCGCTTCCGGCACCGCGCGGGTCAGGAGCAGCCCGGCGTCGTAGACATTTGCGCCGAACGTCGCCGGCTTGTTGCCGTAGACCTTCTCGTACTCGCTGATGTACGCCTGCGCGACCGACTTCGACGGGACGCTGTCGGCCATCTCCGGCAGCACCAGCATCAGGCTCGCGGCGAGGATCGCGCCCTCGACCTTGGCGCCCCCCGCGCGCAGGAAGTCGGGCGACGCCGCGCCGTGCGTCTGGTAGATGCGGCCCTTGTAGCCCGCGTCGACGAGCGTCGTGTGCGGCAGGACGGTCGGACCGCCCGCGGCCGCGACCAGCACGGCATCCGGCTTCGCCGCCATCAGCTTCGCGACCTGCCCGGTGACCGACCCGTCCGAGCGCAGGTAGCGCTCGCTCGCGACGACCTGGATGCCGGCCTTCTGCGCCTGCGCGCTGAACACCTGGTACCAGTTCTCGCCGAAGGGGTCGTTGAATCCGATGAAGCCGACGGTCTTCACGCCGCGCCGCGTCATGTGCCCGACCAGCGCCTCGGAGATCAGCGCGTCGTTCTGCGTCGTCTTGAACACCCAGCGCTTCCTTTCGTCCATGGGCAGCACGACCGCCGTCGTGCCGACGGGCGCCAGCATCGGCGTGCCGCTCTCGGCCATGAACGGGACGACGCCGACCGCGTTCGGCGAGCCCGACGGCCCGATCAGCGCGTCGATCCTGTGCTCGGCGAGCAGCTTCTTGACGTTCATCACGCTCTGCGTCGGGTCGCTCGCGTCGTCGAGCACGATGTACTCGACGGAAAGATCGCCGATCTTCTTCGGCAACAGCGCCGCCGTGTTCTTCTGCGGGATGCCGACGACCGCGGTCGGTCCCGTCGTCGAGGCGATCACGCCGATCTTCACCTGCGCGGTCGCGGCGGTCGAGGTGAACGCCAGCGCCAGCGCGGCGCAAATCCAGGTCGATGACTTCATGGTTCGTTGTCCTCCAGGTTGACGTTCGTCGCCTCGTACGGCTCGCGCCGCGGCACTCAGGGTCCGGCCGCCACGCCCGCGTGCGCGAGCGCGGCGATCTCGTCGTCGGTGAACCCGGCTTCCGCGAGCACGGCGCGCGTATGGGCGCCGTACTTGGGCGGAAACGGGTACTCGCTTCTCATGCCCGGCAGGCTCGTCGCCGCCGGCTGCATCCGGATCGTGCGTCCGTCGGGGGTGCTCGTCGTCGTGAACGCGGAGGCGAGCGCAGCCATCTCGCGGACCTGGCGGATGTCGTTGATCGCGGCCCACGGGATCGTGGCCCGGGACAGCGTTGCTGACACCTCGTCGGTCGTGTGCGCCCGCGTCACGTCCGTCATGTCGCGCCTCAAGGCGGCGCGGTCCTGCTGGCGGCCGGCGTTGGTCGCGCGCAACGGCGTGGCCACCGGCGCGAACATCGCCGTCGCGGTCAGCCGCTTCCATTGCACGTCGGAGCCGACGGCGAGGTAGATGAAGCCGTCGCGCGTCGGGTAGACGTTGGTCGGAATGAACTTGCGGTGCTCGTTCCCGGCGCGCGTGATCTCGGCGGGCTCGCAGTCGAAGTCGACGAGCGGCAGCGTCGTGATCAGCCACGACGCTGCGGCCTGGAGCATCGACACGTCGATGCGCTTCCCGCGCCCGGTTTCCGCGCGCTCGAGGAGCGCGAGCAGCACGTTGGCGTAGACCTCGTCGCCCGCCTTGAGGTCGACGAGCGGCACGCCGGTCACCATCGGCGGCCCCTCCGGGTCCCCGGTGATCTCCATGAACCCGGCCATCGCCTGCAGCACCGGGTCGTAGCCGGGCACGTCCGGATACGCGGGCCCGAGCGCCGAGATGGCGGCCCAGACCAGGTCGGGCTTCGCCGCGGCGAGCGTCCCGTAGTCGATGCCCAGCGCCTCGTAGCGCGACGGCAGGACGTTGCAGCAGAACACGTCGACCTCGAGCGCGGCGACGAGGCGCGCGAGCGCCGCGCGGCCGCGCGGATCCTTGAGGTTGAGCGCGATCGCCTCCTTGCCGACGTTGGGCGCGACGAAGTACGTGCGGCGGTCGTCGTCGACCGCGTTGCGGCCGATGTAGCGATTCGGGTCGCCGGGGAGCCCGCCGCCGGAGGGCGTCGACTCGATCCGGATCACGCGCCAGCCCAGTTGCACGAAGCGCAGGGTCGCGCAGGGCAACGAAAGCGCCTGCTCGAGCGACAGGACCGTGCGCCGGCGCATCAGGGCGCCTTCGCCGGCGCGGCGGCGGCGTGCAGCGCGCGATAGACCTTCTCGGGCGTGAACGGCAGGTCGCGGATGCGCACGCCGGTCGCGTTGCAGATCGCGTTCGCCGTGGCCGCCGCCATGCAGATCGCGGGCGCCTCGCCCACGCCCTTCGCCCCCTGCGGCCCCTCGCCGTCCATCGTCTCGATGAAGTGGATGTCCATCTCGGGGATCTCGGGCGCCGTGACGAGCTTGTAGTCGCGGAAGCCCGGGTTGCGCACGACGCCGTCCTCGACGATGAGGTCCTCGGTGACCGCATAGCCCTGCCCCATCACGATGCCGCCCTCGATCTGGCCCTCGATGCCGAGGCGGTTGAGCACGCGGCCGACGTCGTGCGCGCCGGTGACCTTGACGAGGCGGACGACGCCGGTGTCGGTGTCGACCTCGACCTCGACGACCTGCGTGGCCCACGCGTACGCGGCCGAGACGTCGCCCTTGAACGCCTTGTCCTGGTGACGCGACGGCGGCTCGTAGTAGTGCGTCGTCATCACGAGCTCGGCCTTGTCGGAGAAGTGCAGCGAGCGCAGCAGCTTCGCAAGGCTCATGAGCGCCTCGCCGCTCGCCGCGCGGACGATGTGCCCGGCGCGCAGCTCGAGCTCGGCCTCCGCGACGCCCGCGACCTTCGCCGCCGCGGCGAGGATCTTGGCCTTCGCCTTGCGAGCCGCGCCGATGGCCGAATTGCCGCCGATGAACGTCGTGCGGCTCGCGTGCACGCCGACGTCCCAGGGCGTGATGTCGGTGTCGTTGTTGACGACCGTGACGGCATCGAGCGGTATGCCCAGTTCCTCGCACACGAGCTGCGCAAGCACCGTCTCGGAGCCCTGCCCGATCTCGGAGGCGCCCGTCATCAGCGTGACGTGCGCGAAGTCGTCGATCTTGAGGATCGTGCCGCAGCCGTCGGACGGGTAGATCTTCGCGCCGCCGCCGACGTGCAGCATCGACGCCATGCCGACGCCGCGCTTGCGGTGGCCAGGCGCCTTCTGCGCGGCCAGCGCCGCACGGTGCTTCTCGCGGTACCCTGACGCCTCGGCGGCGGTCGTCAGGCACTGCCTGAGCCCGCAGGTCCGGAAGTGCATGCCCTGCGGCGTGACCTCGCCCGGTTCCTGCGCGTTCCTGAGCCGCATCTCGAGCGGGTCGATCCCGAGCTTCTCCGCCAGCTCGTCCATCTGCTGCTCGACCGCGAACGTCGCCTGCAGGTTGCCGTAGCCGCGGAACGAGCCCGCGTACGGGTTGTTCGTGTAGACGGCAGTCGTGTGGTAGCTGCAGTGCGGCACCCGGTACAGCGACGAGATCGTCTGCATCATGACGAACGGCGTCGTCGCGCCCCACGACGTGTAGGCACCGTTGTCGTGCAGCGTCTCGCAGACGCGGAACGTGAGCGTGCCGTCCCGCTTCGCGCCGCTGCGCAGCCGCAGCAGCACCGGCTGCCGCGTCGGCGATGCGACGAACTCCTCCTCGCGCGAGAACACGAGCTTCACGGGACGCCCCGTCGCCTTCGCGAGGAACACCGCGATGGGCTCGAACGGATAGATGTCGAGCTTCGAGCCGAAGCCGCCGCCGATCGGCGGCTGGATGATGCGGATGCGGCCCGGGTCCATGCCGAGGATCTCGGCGAACTCGCGCTTGTGCAGGAACGGCACCTGCGTGTTCGAGTGCAGCGTCAGGTTGCCCGACCGGTCGAATTCGGCGATGACACCCGAGACGCCCATGCAGCAGTGGGTCACGTAGTGCAGGCGGAACCAGTCGTCGACGACGACGTCGGACTCCGCCTCGCCGGCGGCGACGTCGCCCTGCGCGTAGTCGAAGGTCATCGCGACGTTGTGCCGGTGCGCCTCGGCGTCGCCCGGCTCGCCCGGCTTCAGCGAATCGTGCGGGGACGGGGGCGCGAGATTCTCGCCGTGGATCACCGGCGCGCCGGGCTCGAGCGCCTTCGACGGGTCGGTGAGCACCGGAAGGTCCTCGTACTCGACCTCGATCAGCGCGAGCGCGGCCTCCGCGATCTCCACGGTCTCGGCGGCGACCGCGGCGACCTCGTCGCGACGGCTGCGGACCTTGTCTCCCTTGAGTGGCAACTGGTCCTTGCCGACGCCGAGCGGACGCTGGTAGGGCACGTCGGCCGCGGTGAGCACCGCGTGTACCCCGGGCAGCGCACGCGCCTTGCTCACGTCGATCCGGCGGATCCGCGCGTGGACGCGGGCGGAGCGCAGGATACTGCCGTGGAGCTGCCCCGGCAGGTCGAGGTCGTGCACGTAGCGGGTCTGGCCGCTGGCCTTCTCGGGCGCGTCGAGCTTCGCGATGCGCCTGCCGATCAGCGACGACTTCTCGATCACCGTCATCGGAACCTCCGTCAGCCTTCCGCGCGCGAGGCGGCCTCGATCGCGTCGACGATCTTCACGTAGCCCGTGCATCGGCAGAGGTTGCCCTCGATGCCGCGCTTGATCTCGTCGCGCGTCGGGTTCGGGTGGGCCTCGAGCCAGTGCTTCGCCTGCATCACGACGCCGGGCGTGCAGAAGCCGCACTGGACCGCCCCGCAGTCGACGAACGCCCGCTCGAGCCTCGCGCCGAGCGGCTCCCGCCCGACGCCCTCGATCGTCGTGAGCGTGCGGTCCTCGCAGTCGACCGCGAACATAAGGCACGAGCACACCGATACGCCGTCGACGATGATCGTGCACGCGCCGCACTCGCCCTCGCCGCAGGCGTACTTGGTGCCGGTCAGCCCCATCACGTCGCGCAGCATTGCGAGCGCGCTCATGTCCAGCCGAACGGTCGCGCGGGTCCGCACGCCGTTCAGCTCGAATTCGATCTCACGCATGTGCGACATCGCCGAGCATCCTTCTCGTCATGTTGAACACCAGTTCCCTGCGGTACCACGCCGACGCGCGCACGTCGTCGATCGGTCGCACCTCGTCGCGGGCGATCGCGGCGACGCGCTCGACCGTCGCGGCGTCGAGGACGGCGCCCTCGAGCGCCTGCTCCGTCCTGCGCGCGCGCATCGGGACCGGCGCGACCGCGCCGTACGCGACGCGCGCCTGCCCGAGCGCGCGCCCGCCCGGCACGCCGCCGATGCCGATCGAGATCGCCGAGATGTCGAGG
Source organism: Burkholderiales bacterium (assembly GCA_905339295.1). Lineage (GTDB taxonomy): Bacteria > Pseudomonadota > Gammaproteobacteria > Burkholderiales > Casimicrobiaceae > VBCG01. The sequence goes on along the minus strand of CAJPFI010000006.1, from coordinate 194,205 downwards.
GCGGGGCGCAGGCCCGCCTTGTAGAAGCGGCCGACGAACCCCGCCGGGGGCCGCGGCAGCCGGATCGCGCACAGGAGCTCGTCCGGAGCGCGGGCGGTCCTGCCGGGACCGGAGAAGAACGCCGACAGCGGCACGCGCCGGAACTGCACGCGCCCGTCGGGCTTCGAGGCGAGCTCGGCCTCGGCGTCGAGCACCAGCAGCGGGACCAGCGTGTCGCCGGCGGGCGACGCGTTGCAGACGTTCCCGCCGAGCGTCGCGGCGTTGCGCAGCTGGTCGCTGGCGAAATGGTCGCAGGCCTCGGCCAGGATGCCGAAATGCTCGCGGACGAGCGGGTCGCGCATGAGCTCGCTCATCGTGCACAGCGCGCCGATGCGGACGCCGCCGTCCGCGGCCTCGATGCCCCGCAGCTCGGGGACGCGCCGGACGTTGAGCAGCCCGCGCGCGAGCGTCACCCGTCCCGCGTGGCTCTGCGGCATCAGGTCGGTGCCGCCCGCCAGGATCGTGACGTCCCCGCCCCGCAGGCGCTCGAGCGCGTCGGAGAGCGTTGCCGGTGCCCAGTATTCCTCGACAGCCATCGTTCAGTCCTCGAAGCGAACCGGCTCGCGGTAGCGGCCGACGACGGAGGTCAGCGCGGCGGTGATCTCGCCGACGCTCGCGTACGCCTTCACCGCCCCGACGATCGCCGGCATCGTGTTGACGCCGTCCGCCGCGGCGCGGCGCACGTCCTCGAGCGCGCGACCGACGGCACCGGCGTCGCGCGTGCGCCGCACGTCCGCGAGGCGCTCGACCTGCGCCCGGGCATCCGCCTCGTCGTAGGGATGGAACTCGACGTCCTGCTCCCCGGCGTCGGTGCGGTAGCAGTTGACGCCGACCTTGCGGAACCTCCCTGCCTCGATGTCGCGCTGCCGCCGGTAGGCCTGCGCCGAGACCTGCGACTGGATGGCGCCGCTGGAGATCAGCCCGACGATGCCTCCGCGCGCGTCGACGTCGGCGACGATCCGCTCCATCTCGTCGCGCATCTGGTTGGTCAGCGTCTCGACGTAGTAGGAGCCGCCGAGCGGGTCGACGGTGTCGCAGAGCCCCATTTCCTCGATCAGTAGCTGCATCGTCCGCAGCGAGATGCGCTGCGCGTACTCGCTCGGGATCGTGTACGCCTCGTCGTAGCAGCACAGCGCCATCGTCTGCGCGCCGGAGAGCGCGCTGATCAGCGCGTAGTACGCGCCGCGCACGATGTTGAGCTCCGGCTGCTCGAACGTGAGGCCGGAGCCGCCGCCGCCCGCGATCATCCGCAGCCACATCGAGCCCGGCTTCCTCGCGCCGAAGCGCTCGCGGACGATCTTCGCCCACAGCCCGCGCCCGGCGCGGAACTTGGCGACCTGCTCGAACAGGTTGCCGTAGATGTTGAAGTTGAACGACAGGCGCCCGGCGAACTCGTCGATCGGCACGCCGCGCCGCAACACCTCGTCGGCGTAGGCCGACGCGATGCAGAACGCGTAGGCCATCTCCTGCGCCGGGTTCGCGCCCGATTCGCGGATGTGGTATCCGCACACCGACACCGGGCTGTACTTGGGCGCGTGCTGCGCGCAGTACTCGATCGTGTCGCCGACCAGCCGCAGCGACGGCTCGACCGGAAAGATCCAGGTGCCGCGCCCGATGTACTCCTTCAGGATGTCGTTCTGCGCGGTGCCGCGCAGCGCCTTCACGTCGAACCCGCGCCGCTCGGCCATCGCGAGGTACATCGCGATCAGGATGGCGGCCGACCCGTTGATCGTCAGCGACACGGTGATGCGATCGAGGTCGATGCCGTCGAACGCGATCTCGACGTCGCGCAGGGTGTCGATCGCCATGCCGACGCGCCCGACCTCGCCCTCGGCGAGCGGGTCGTCGGAGTCGAGCCCGCACTGCGTCGGCAGGTCGAACGCGACGTTCAGGCCGGTCTGGCCGTTGGCGATCAGGTACTTGAAGCGCGCGTTCGTGTCGGAGGCGTTGCCGAAGCCGGTGTACTGGCGCATCGTCCACGGCTGCCTTCGGTACATCAGCGGATGGATGCCGCGCGTGAACGGGTACTCGCCGGGCAGGCCCAGCATCGACTGGCCGCCGCTCGCCGCGACGTCGTCCGCCGTGTAGAGCGGCCGGATCGGGATGCCGGACTCGTTGATCACCGGAGCGACGTCCGGGGGAAGTCGGTCGTTCATGGGAGAGCCCCCTCGCCGGCGGCGGGCGTCGCCGCGCCGGCGTCCCTTTCGATGAAACCGGTGATGTCGTCGAGGCGCGAGCCGGTCTGGAACACGCCCTTGAAGCCGAGCGCGCGCAATGCATCGTGGTCCTGCTTCGGCAGGTTGCCGCCGATGATCCAGAGCCGGTCGCCGAGTCCCGCGTCCTCGAGCAGCGGCTTGAGCCGCCGGCAGAACGCGAGGTGCGAGCCCGCCATGCTGGACAGCGCGATCACGTCGACGTCCTCCTCGAGCGCGATCCGCGCGACGGCCTCGGGGGTCTGGCGAAGACCGGTGTAGATCACCTCCATCCCGGCCTCCATCATGGCGCGCACGACGACCTTCGCGCCCTGGTCGTGCCCGTCGAGCCCCGGCTTGGCCAGGACCACCCGGATCGGGCGCACGCGCGCCGTCGCGCTCACGATGTCACCTCGTCATCTCCCTGGCGATGACGAGCTTGAGGATCTCGCTCGTGCCGCCTCCGATCAGCGTGAAACGCACGTCGCGCAGGTAGCGCTGCACGGGGAACTCCATCGCGAAGCCGTAGGACGCCAGAACGCGCGCCGCCTGGTCGCAGATGCGCGCCGCCGCCTCGGTCGCGAAGAGCTTCGCCATCGCGGCCTCCCGGTGGTGCGGCGCGCCGCTGTCGTGGCACCAGGCGGCGTAGCCGACGAGGTGGAGCGCCGCCTCGTGGTCGGTCGCCATCTCGGCGAGCTTCGACTGGATCGCCTGGAAGCGGTTGATCGGCTTGCCGAACTGCCGGCGCTCGCCCGCGTAGCGCACCGCCTCGTCCAGCGCCGCGCGCGCGACGCCGAGCGCCATCGCGCCGGTGATGATGCGGATCTCGGCGAGCGTCTTCCTCAGGTGCTCCTCGCCGTCGCCTTCCACGCGCGACAGGCGATGGCTGTCGGGCACGAAGCACCCGTCGAGCGCGAGCTCCGAGGTCGGCAGCGCCCAGACGCCCATCTTCTCGATCGCGCGGCCGACGGCGAGGCCGGCGAAGCCGCGCTCGACGAGGAAGATCGTGAGCTTCCTCGCCTCGCCGGCGCGCGCGAACACGGTGAAGAAGTCGGCCACCGGCGCCGCGGTCACCCAGGTCTTCTGCCCGTCGAGGACGTAGCCGCCGTCGACCTTGCGCGCGGTCGTCGCGATCGCGTCGAGGTCCGACCCGGCGTTCGGCTCGGTCATGCAGATCGCGCCGATCTTCTCCGCGGCGAGCGCCGGCCGGAACAGGCGCTCGACGATGTCGGCGCCGCCGAGCAGGTGCAGGAACTTCGTGCCCATCAGCGCCTGCATCGCCGCGCAGCCGGCGAGCGACATCGAGCCGCGGGCGATCTCGGCGAGCGCGAGGCAGAACGTCGCGAGGTCGAGGCCCAGCCCTCCGGCGTCCTCCGGGTAGCGCATCGCGAAGAACCCGAGGTCGGCGAGCCGGCGCACGTGCGCGTGCGGGTAGGCGTGCGCGGCGTCGATTGCCGCCGCCTGCGGCGCGACCTCCGCGTCGACGAACCGCGCGAACGTGTCGCGGATCTGCCGCTGCTCGGGCGTGAGCGCGAAGTCCATCTACCCGGCCAACCCGTAGTGGTCGCGTGCCGCCGCGGGCGAGACCACGCCGTTGCGGACCTCCTCGCGCAGCACGTCGCGGTCGCGCAGCTTCGGGTCCCCGTACCCGCCGCCGCCGCCCGCCTGCTGGTGGTAGAGCGTTCCCTTCGGCACGCCGGTGATCAGGTCCTTGTTGCGCGGGACGACGGTGCGGCCGTCCGGGTAGGTGAGCCGGATGAAGTTGAGCGTCCCCTCGCCTCCGCCGAACAGGCCGAACGCCGGCTCGACGTCGCCGTCGCCGAAAGTGACCATCTGCGTGTCGTCCGATCCGATGCGGAACACGGTCTCGACGCCGAGCCCGCCGCGCCACTGCCCGGGGCCCGCGGAATCGGGCAGGTACTCGTGCTTGACCAGCAGGTGCGGCGTCTGCAGCTCGAACATCTCGTAGTCCTGGTCGAGCAGGCCCCCGGACGCGTCGATCATCCCGATGTGATCGTAGCCGTCGGTCCCGCGCATCGCGCCCGAGCCGCCCTTCAGCCCCATGAAGCCGATGTCGACGTACTTGTCGTTCTTCCCGGGGTCGATGCCGGTGGTGAGCGAGCACAGCAGGTTGTTCCAGCCCGCGGTGACGCGCCCGGGCAGCGCGGGCGCGAGCGCGCGCTGGATCGCGTCGGCGTTGGGCGGGCACAGGTGGTTCCCGAACGTCGTCGCCTTCGGATAGGACGCGTTGAGGATCGTGCCCTCGGGGATCACGATCTCCACCGGCAGGACCATCCCCTCGTTGTGCGGGATGTCGGGATTGATCATCTGCAGCAGTGTCAGGATCGTCGCCGACGCGCTCGACGTGAACGTGCCGTTGACGAAGCCGTTGGTCTGCGGGTCGGTGCGCGAGTAGTCGAACCTGATCGTCCGGTCGCCGACGTCGATGTCGACGCGGATCGTGAACGCCGATCCCTCGTGGCGGCCGTCGTAGAAGACGCGGCCCTCGCCCGAGTAGCGGCCGTTCGGGATCTTCGCGATCTCGGCCTCCATCATGCGCCGCGTCGCGTCGAAGAGCGCGTCGCGGTGCGCCTCGTAGTGCTCCCGGCCGTGCTTCGCGAGCAGCTCGACGAAACGGCGCTCGCCGATCGTGCAGGCGCCGATCTGGGCCTGCATGTCGTGGCGCACGATGTCGAAGCGGATGTTGGCGAAGATGAGCTCCCAGACGTCCTTGCGGAGCTTGCCCTTCTCGACCACCTTGACCGCCGGGATGCGCAGCGCCTCCTGCCACACCTCGGTCGCGTTCGGGTTGTAGCCGCCGGCGACCGCGCCGCCGATGTCCGCCTGGTGACCCTTGACCGCGGTCCAGGCGGCGAGCCGGCCCTCGAAGAACACCGGCTTGAACACGGCGACGTCGTTGTTCTGGTTGCCGAGGCTGAACACGTCGTTGTGGAAGATGACGTCGCCCGGATAGATCTCGTCGCCGAACGTCGCCCGGATGTGCTTGCAGACGGGCGCGAGCGAGAACGCGAGGATCGGCAGGTTCTCGGTCTGCTCGAGCATCCGCCCTTCCGCGTCGTAGAGGCCGGTGACGAAGTCCTTCGCCTCGCACAGGATCGGCGAGCGCGTCGTCTGCTCCATCGAGATGCTCATCTCGTCGGTGATGGACTTGAACGTCCGCGCGTACACCGACAGCAGGATCGGGTCGATCTTCATGCCGTTACCTCCTTGCTGCGCGCGCCGGATACGGCCGCGACGAGATCCTCGCGTCCCTTGCGGTGGAGGACGAACGAGCCGTAGCGGTCGACGATCGCGTCCCAGCCGCCGGTCAGCACGACCGACGTCGTCACCTCCTCGATGATCGCCGGACCCGCGATGCGCTGCCCGAAGCGCAGCCGGTGGCCGTCGTAGACCGGCACGCTGCGGAACGCGCCTTCCTCCGGCACGTAGGCGTCGCGGGACCCCTTCCGCGCCGACGCCGGATCCGCGTCGGACCAGTCCTCCTCGGGATGGCGGGGCTTGTCGACGGCGCCGATCGCCTGGACCCGGACGTTGATGACCTCGACCGGGGCGTTCTCGTGCTCGAGCGAGTAGCCGTAGAGACGATTGTGCTCGCGATGCAGGCCCTGCGCGACGGCGGCCGAATCGCCCGCGCGGATCGCCTCGCGAGGCACGTCGACGCCGACCTCGTGGTACTGCTTGACGTAGCGGCAGTCGAGCTTGACAGCGAAGCGGCGCCGCGCGGGCGGGATGCGCTCGGCGGCGAGCTGGCGGTCGCCCTCCGCGACCATCTCGTCGACCAGCCCGGCGAGTCGCGCCCAGTCGAGTGTCGCGAGATCGGCGACGAACGTGCGCACGAAGTCGTGCTGGAGGTCGGAGAGCAGCATCCCCATCGCGCACAGCACCGACGACTCGCGCGGCACGATCTGCAGCGGGATCTCGAGCTCGTTGCAGATCTGGCACGAGTGGATCGGTCCGGCGCCGCCCGCGGCGACGAACGGGAACTCGCGCGGATCCCAGCCGCGCTTGATCGTCACCTCGCGCACGCCCTGCGCCATGTTGTTGCAGACGACGCGGAACATGCCCGCGGCGGCGTCCTCCACCGACATCCCCATCGGCTCGGCGATGTGCGTGCGGATGGCCTCGCGCGCGGCCTCGACCGACAGGCGCATCCGCCCGCCGGCGAAATAGTCCGGGTCGAGGTAGCCCAGCACGAGGTTGGCGTCGGTGGAGGCCGGCAGCGCGCCGCCCTTGCCGTAGCAGGCCGGGCCCGGGTCGGCACCCGCGCTCTGCGGACCCATGCGCAGCATGCCCCCCGGGTCGAGCCAGCCGATCGAGCCGCCGCCCGCGCCGATCGTGTGGATGTCGAGCATCGGCAGCGCGATCTTGTGGCGCGCGACCTCGCCGTCGTTGACGAGGAGCGGCGCGCCGACCGCGACCGAGGCCTCGAAGCTCGTCCCGCCCATGTCGGTGGTGATCGCACGGTCCCGCCCCAGCGCCTTCGCGTAGAAAAGTCCCGCGCCGGGGCCGCCGGCCGGCCCGGACAGCAGCGTGAGCGCCGGGCTCGCCCGCGCCACCTCCGGCGCCATCACGCCGCCGTTGCTCTGCATGATCAGCAGCGTGCCGCGGAAGCCGGCCTCCGCGAGCCGCGCGACGAGGCGCTCGACGTAGCGGTTGAGCTTCGGCCCGACGTAGGAATTGAGCGCGGTCGTCGACACGCGCTCGTAGAAGCGGATGGACGGCAGCAGCGTCGACGACACGGTGAGGAACGCCTCCGGCATCGCCGCGCGAACGCGCTCGGCCGCGGCCGCCTCGTGCGCCGGGTTCGCGTACGAGTGCATGAAGCAGACCGACACGGCCTCGACGCCTTCGCGCCGGAAGCGCGCGATCGCCTCGTCGACGTCGGCGAGCGACAGCGGCTCGATCTCGCGACCGGACCGGTCGAGGCGGCCCCGGATGCCCGCGCGCAGGTAGCGCGGAACCAGCGGCCTCACGTTCGTGTACTCATTGTTGTACTGCTCCTCGCGGATGCCGCGGCGCATCTCGAGGGCGTCGCGCACGCCGGCGGTCGTCAGCAGCGCCGACTTCGCGCCGGTGCCGGTCAGCGTCGCGTTGGTCGCGACCGTCGTCCCGTGCACGATCGTCTCGATCGAGGCGACGAACGCCCCCGCGTCGCGCGCGGGTCCCGCCATCGACGCCAGCTCCGCGAGCCCGGCGACCACGGCGATCGACGGGTCGGCGGGCGTCGACAGCACCTTGTGCAGGATCGGCGGCGCGTCGTCGCGAGTGAGGATGAAGTCGGTGAACGTGCCGCCGACGTCGATGCCGATTCTGGCGCCCATCGTCGTTCCTTTCGGGTCAGGCCGGACCGGCGACCGGCTCGCCGCGCGCCATGCGCTTCAGTTCGTCGCGCTTCACCTTGCCGAGCGCCGTGCGCGGGAGGCTCGCCGCGAACACGACGTCGCGCGGATGCTTGTAGCGCGCGACGCGCCCGTCGAGCAGCGCGCACACCGCATCGCGCGTGAGCGAAGCGCCGCGCGCGGGGACGACGACGGCGACCACGGCCTCGCCCCAGCGCTCGTCGGGCCGGCCGACCACGGCGACCTCGGCGATGTCGGGACAGTCGCCGAGCGCGTTCTCGACCTCGGCCGGATAGATGTTCTCGCCGCCGGAGATGATCACGTCGCGGCGCCGGCCGTCGACGTGGAGCCAGCCGTCGGCGTCGGCATGCGCGACGTCACCGGTGTGGTACCAGCCGCCGTCGAGCGCCGCGGCCGTCTCGCGCGGCTGGTTCCAGTAGCCGTCCATCACGTTCGGGCCGCGGACCAGGATTTCGCCGGGCGTGCCGGCGGGGACATCCCGCCCGTCGTCGTCGACGAGACGCAGCTCGCAGTGCAGCGCGGCCTTGCCGACCGAGCCCGGATGGCGCGCCGCGTCGTCGATGCGCTGGTACGCCGCGATCGGGCAGGTCTCGGTGGCGCCGTACACCTGCAGCAGCGGAACGCCGCGCTGCAGGTCGCGGCGCACGAAGCCCTCGCCGACGATCGTCGAGCCGGTCGTGATCGCGCGCAGGCGCGAGAGGTCCGCGTCGCGCCATCGCGGGTCGCGCGCGATCAGCTCGAGCTGCGCGGGCACGAGCACGGTGAGCGTGACGCCATGGCGCTCGATCGCGTCGATCGCCTGCGACGGGTCGAAGCGCGGATGCAGCACGACGGTCGCCCCGGCATGGAGCGCGGGAAGCGTCTGGATGTTGAGCCCGCCGACGTGGAACAGCGGCAGCGTCGTCAGCACGACGTCGCGGCTGGTGAGGTCGTGCATGTGCGCGCTGTTGACGGCGTTGTGGAACAGCGCGTCCTGCGTCAGCACCACGCCCTTCGGCTGGCCGGTCGATCCGGACGTGTAGCAGAGCAGGACCCGCGACGCGCCGCCGCCGGCCGCGCGACGCGGCCCCTCCGGCGCCGACGCGACGAATGCGTCCCACGGCGTCCAGCCGTCGCGCGCGGCGCCGAGCGTCACGCGAACCGGGATCCCGGTCGCCTCGGCGACCGGCGCGACGGGCTCGACGAACGGGTCGGAGGCGACCAGCACGCGCGGGCCGCAGTCGGCCAGCATCGCGCGATGCTCGGGCGGCGCGAGCCGCCAGGAGAGCGGCACGAACATCGCGCCCAGGCGCGCGCAGGCGAACAGCAGCGCGAGCTGCTCGCCACCGTTGTAGCCCAGGTGCGCGACGCGCTCGCCAGGGCCGACGCCGCAAGCCGCGAGCGCGCGCGCGACGCGGTCGATGGCGCGCGCGAACTCGGCGTAGCTCGACGCGACGCCCGCGCAGACGAGCGCGGTCTTCGCCGGCGCGAACGCGGCCTGTCGCTCGATCCATTCGGACAGATCCATGCACCCTCCCTCGGCCCCGGCGCACGTTGCGCCGGGAAGCCGATCGCGGCGCGGCGTCGCTCTCGCGGCGACGTCCGCCACCCTAGCGTCTATCGCCGACCTCGATCGCGAGCGCCATCGCGGAGTCGCCGGCCGCGCAGCCGGCGAACAGTCCGCGGCCTCCGCCGCGCAATGCCAGTTCCTCGATCAGCTCGATCACCGATCGCGTGCCCATCGGCGCCTGCGGGTGTCCCCACACGAGCGACGAACCGTAGTTGTTCATGCTCTCCCAGTCGACGCCGGTCTCCCGCGCGAAGACGAGGTCGTTCAGCGCGAACGGGTTGTGCGTCTTGATCGCGTCGATCTGTCCGATCGCGAGGCCTGCGCGCTCGAGCGCCTGCCGCGCCGCCGGAACCGTGGCCTCGGGCATGCGGGCGAGCGGCGCTCGCGCCTGGCCGAAGCCGAGCAGCCGCACGGCGATCGCCGGCTGCGACGAGAGCTCGGCCGCCCGTTCCGGCGTCGCGACGACGATCGCCGCGTTGCCGTCGGCCGGATGCGTCTGTCCGCCGAACGTCACGGTGCCGCCCGGCCTGACCGGCTTCAGGCGCGCGAGGCCCTCGGCGGTCGACGCGCCGACCCCTTCGTCGCCGGCGAGCGTGCCCTGCGACTTCGCGAAGCTCGAAGCGGGAACGTCGAACGGAAGCGTCATGAAGCGACGAAGGAACGCCGAGTCGTCCGCCAGCGCCATCCGGTACTGCTCCTCGCGCCGGAGCACGACCGCGTGCTGCTCGGCCGTCGACAGACCGTGCGCGCGCGCGACGTTCTCGGCCGTGTCGACCATCGCATGCGGCCCGAGGGGGTCGCAGTCGAAGTTCCCGAGCACCCAGTCCTCGTGCGCGCCGGTGCCGCCAGGTCCCTTCGGATTCGGGTAGTACAGGTGCGGGCCGTTCGACGTGCGGTCGCAGGTCACGCCGATCGCGACCTCGGCGAGGCCGCTCTCGACCTCCAGCGCGCTCGCGAGCAGCACGCGCACGCCGGTGGCGCAGGCCTGCATGATCGTCGGGCCGGCGATCGTCGCCGCGCCCGCCATGCCGGCGAGCCACGGCAATCCGTAGAACGCGTGCTTCTGCGGGACCGACAAACCGAGCACGCCGCCGTCGATCCGCTCGGGGGGGATGCCGCGGCGCGCGAGCTCGCGTTTCGCGACGTGCGCGGCGAACTCGATGCTGTGCAGGTGCGCGAAGCTCCCCTGCCAGCGCGCGAACGGCGTCGACCAGTACGCGCCGTAGGGGATCTCGGCTCGGATCGGCATGGTTCGGGTCCGCGGCCGGGCTAGCGGGGACGCGCGCCGGCCGCGGCCTCGCGGCGGCCGGCGGCCTCGCGCTCGATGTCGTCGAGGACGAGGCGAAGGTGATGGCGGGCGGTGCGCAGGTGCTCGCGCATCACGGGGATCGCACGTTCCGCGTCGCGCTTGCGCAACACCGCGAGGATGCCCCTCATGCCGGCCAGCGCGGCCTTGCGCGCCGCGGCGCGGTTCAGCGTCAGCACGCGCAGGAAGCGGACATGCCCGGCGCACAGGTCGATCGCGCGCAGCAGCCGGCGGTTCGCGACGAGCGCGTGCCACGCCGCGTGGAAGCGCGCGTTCGCTTCGATGAACGCCTCGGCATCGCTCGCGCGCTCCGCGGCCTCGGCATCCTTCAGCGCGGCGGCGATGCCGGCGAGCGCCTCGGCGTCGGCGCCCGACGCGGCGACCTGCGCGAGGGCCGCAGGCTCGAGCATGCCGCGCAGCTCGTAGATCTCGTCCACGTCGGCGTCGGAGAGCACCGGCACGGTGAAGCTGCGGCCGTCGGCCGAGATCAGGCCCTCGCTCTCGAGCCGCGCCAGCGCCTCGCGCACCGGCGTTCTCGAGACGCCCAGCTGGATCGCGAGCGGCGCCTCCTGCAGGCGCTGGCCGGGCACGATCACGTGGCTGCCGAGGTACTCGCGCAGCGTGCGGTACACCTGGTCGCCGAGGCCGGCGGGCCGGTCGACGGGTTTGAGCGCGGGGACCATCGGGTCGGCGGGCGTCGGTGGCGGAATCGGGTGGCGGGGTCGGCGCGGGAGCGCGGAGGCGAATCGTGGGGTGGCGCCGGGGAGACGATTGCATGTATTCCGTATTGCGGGTACGGTATACATTCGATGCCCGCGTGTCAACCGGCCGCCGCCCCCGCCCCGCCGCGATCCCTCCCCACGCCAACGCCGATGGCCCCGCCGACGCTGCCGTTCGCTTCCCTCTGGGCAAGCCCGTTCCGTCCGCTCTGCGTGCTCGGCGTCGCCTACGGGATCGCGCTGATGGCCGCGTGGCTCGCCGTGCGCGCGGGCGTCGCGGCGGCGCCGGACGCCCCGCTGTGGCACGGCCACGAGATGCTGTTCGGGTTCGCCTCCGCGATCGTCTGCGCGATCGCGCTGACCGCGCTGCCCGGCTGGGCGGGCACGCCCGAGATCCGCGGCGCGCCGCTCGCCGGCCTCGTGGCGCTGTGGGCCGTCGCGCGCGCGGGCTTCTGGTTCCGCGATGCGCTGCCGGCATGGCTCGGCGTCGCCACCGCGTGCGCGCTCTGGGTCGTGCTCGGCGCGATGCTCGCGCGGCAGCTCATGCGCATCGCCGACCGCACCTGGCTCCTGCTGCTCGTCGTGATCGCCGGGATGTTCGCGGGCGAGGCGCTGTTCGGCGCAGGCGAGGTGCAGACGGGGCTGCGCGCCGCGCTGTACTCGATCGTGCTGCTGTTCGCGCTGGCCGGCGGCGTGTTCACGCCGGTGTTCACCGGCAATCACCTGCGCGCGACCGGCCGCGGCGCGCAGGCGCCGTTCGTGCGCCCGCTCGAGGTCGCCTCGATCGGGGCGATCGTCGTGCTCGCGGCGGTCGACCTCGCCGGCGCGCCGGCGTCCTGGCGCGCGGTGGCGGCCTTCGCCGCGTTCATCCTCCACGCCGTGCGCCTGGGCCGCTGGCGGGGTTGGAAGGTCCTCGACGTGCCGCTCCTGTGGACGATGCACGCCGGTTACGCGTGGCTGGTCGCCGCGTTCCTGCTGCGGGCGCTGGGCGAGCTCGGCCTCCCCGGCGCAGAGCGCGCGTGGCTGCACGCGTTCACGGCCGGCGCGCTCGGATCGGTCATGATCGGGCTCATGACGCGTGTCGCGCTGCGGCACACGGGCCGGCCGCTCGCGATTCCGCGCGCGATGGTCGCGGCGTTCCTCCTCGTCCAGGCCGCCGCGCTGATCCGGACCGGCGCCGCGATCGCGAACGGGGGCGAGGCGTGGGTCGCCGCCGCGGGCCTCGCGTGGATCGCGGCGTTCGCGCTCTATCTCGTCTGCTACGGTTCGATCCTCGTGACGCCCAGCCTTCCGCGCGCGGTCGCGAGCCCGCTCACCGCCGACACGCGGCCGGGATCCGATGCCAGTCCGCGCTGACCCCGTCCCGCCCCCCTTCTCCCCGAGGTCGCCTTGAACGCCCGCCACGCGAATCCCCTGCTCGCCGCCCCGTCCCGCCCGCTGCCCCGCCGCGTCGCGATCGTCGGCGCGGGCTCGATCGGCCCCGACATCGGCTATTACCTGAAGAGCGCGCTCCCCGGCCTCTCGCTGACGCTCGTCGACGTCGCGCAGGCCCCGCTCGACGCCGCGCTCGCGCGCTTCGGCGACTATGCGCGCAAGGCGGTCGCCCGCGGCAAGGTGGGCGCCGAGGAGGCCGCCGCCGTGACGCGCGATCTCCGCGGCAGCCTCGACTACGACGCGATCGCGGACTGCGACTGGGTGATCGAGGCCGCGACCGAGAACCTCGCGCTCAAGCGCCGGATCTTCGCCGAGGTCGAGGCGCGCGTCGCCTCCGACGCGATCGTCACGTCGAACACGAGCTCGCTCCCCGCCTCGCGCATCTTCGCCGGGATGCGCCACCCGGCGCGCGCCACGGTAACGCACTTCTTCGCGCCGGCGTGGCGCAATCCCGCGGTCGAGGTGATCGACTGGCCGCTCGCCGCGCCCGGGCTCGTCGACCACCTGCGCCGCGTCTTCTGCGCCACCGGCAAGCTGCCGATCGTGACCGCGGACGCGACGTGCTTCATGCTCGACCGCGTCTTCGACAACTGGTGCAACGAGGCCGCGCTCCTGCTCGACCGCGCGAGCGCGACCGAGGTCGACGGCGTCGCGGGAGAGTTCGTGCATGCCGGGCCGTTCTACGTGCTCAACCTCGCGCGCGGCAACCCGATCATCGTCGAGACCAACACGCTGCAGGCCGACGAGGAGGGCGAGCACTACCGGCCGGCCCCGGTGTTCCGCTCGGTCGACCGGTGGCTGACCGTCGCGCCGGGCGGGCGCGTCGACGTCGCTCCCGCGACCGCCGCGGCGATCCGCGACCGGCTGCTCGGCGTGCTGCTCTCGCAGGCGGCCGACATCCTCGACCGCGCGATCGGGGAGCCGGCGGACCTCGACCTCGGCTGCCGGATCGCGCTCGGCTTCAGGCGCGGGCCGCTCGAGCTGATGCGCGACCTGGGCGCGGAGGAGTCCGCGCGCATCCTCGCGCGCTTCGCGCACGACCGCCCGGGCATGCCGATGCCGACGCGCCCGCTGCCCGACTACCAGCGCTTCCTGCGCCACGTCCTCGTCGACGACGTCGACGGCGTGAAGGTCGTCACGCTGCGCCGCCCGGAGGCGCTCAACGCGCTGCACGACGAGATGACCGACGAGATCCTCGACGTCGTCCGGCGCCACGAGCGCGACGGCGCGGTGCGCGGATTCGTGATCACCGGCTACGGCACGAAGGCGTTCTGCGCCGGCGCCGACATCGGCCGCTTCCCGTCGCTTCTGGGCGATGCGGAGGCGTCGGCCCAGTACGCGCGCGACTGCTCGCGCCTGCTCGTCCACCTCGACGCGATGGACAAGCCGGTCGTCGCGGCGCTGAACGGCATCGCGCTGGGCGGCGGCTTCGAGCTCGCGATGCGCTGCCATTCGCTCGTCGCGATGCGCGACGCATGGATGCAGTTTCCCGAGATCACGCTCGGCATCCTTCCCGGGATCGGCGCGATGGTCGTCCCGTATCGGCGCTGGCCCGCCGCGGGCGCGGTCTTCCACGGGATGCTGCGCCGGGCCGAGAAGCTCACGGCGGTCCGCGCGCACGAGCTCGGCATCGTCGACGCGCTCGCCGACGATCCGCATGCGCTCGTCGCCGCGGCGGTAGCGCAGGTGCATGCGCTCTCGGGCCGCCCGCGCGCCGTCGCCGGCGGCGCGGTCGCGATCCCGCCGATCGACGCGATCGCGCCGGCCGCCGAGAACGGATTGGCGCTGAGCGCGACGGCGATCGCGCTGATGGAAGGCGCGATCCGCGCAGCCGCCGCGGCGCCGACGCTCGGGGACGCGCTCGAGGTCGGTTACCGCGCGTTCGGCGCGAGCGCCTGCACGGCGGCCGCCCGGGAAGGCATCGCCGCGTTCGGCGACCGGCGCCGGCCGGACTTCACGCGGACCGGATGACGGCCGCACGCCGTCGCCTCGCGAGATGGACGAGGGCCCGCGCACAGGCGAACGACGGGCCGAGGAAGTTGCGCTCGCGCGGCACGCCGCCGAGCGCGCGGGGCCGACCCGACGCCGCGAGGCGAAACGGACCGCGCTCGCGCACGTCGTCCGGGTCGAGCGAGTCGTCGGCCGACACCGCGTAGACGCCCGGCAGCGACGCGGGCAGCCATCCCGTTTCCCCGGGCCGCGCCGACGCGACGATCACGCAGCCCGCCTCGATCGCGGCGGCGCAGGCGCCGGCGAGCACGTGCGCCCCGGGCCCGGGCGGAACGCACAGGCTCAGGTTCACGAAGTCGCAGCCTTCCGCGGCGGCGCGCAGGATGCCGCGCGCGACCAGCGACGGGAATGTCGCGTCGGCGCCGTCGAAGACGCGGACCGCGTAGAGGCTGGCGTCGGGAAGCGCTTCCCGGATCACGCCGGCGACGGCCGTGCCGTGGCCCGCCGGATCGCGGAAGTCGCGGTCCTCGGCGAGCGAGCCGTCCTGCGCGACGTGAATGCGGCAGCCGTCGACCTCGCCCCGCACGTGCGAATGCCACGGGTTGACGCCGGTGTCGACGATGCCGATGCGCATCGCGTTCAGCGCATCTGCGCGGCCACCGCGACGGCGGCCGGCGCGGCGCGCATGCGCCCGTCGCCGGTCGGCGCGACCGGCGAGGCGAGCTCGCCGGGCGCCACCGTGACGAACCGGCCGTCGCGCAGCATCAGGATGCGGTCGACGTCCGCGAGGCCCGCCGGGCGGTGCGAGATGACGAGCGCGGTGCGATCCGGAAACGCCCGCCACAGGTTGCGCCGCACGCGCATCTCGGTGTCGAGGTCGAGGGCCGAGAACGCCTCGTCGAGCACGAGGATCCCCGGGTCGCGCAGGAACAGCCGCGCGAGCCCGAGGCGTTGCCGCTGGCCGTCGGAGAGCGCGAGCCCGCGTCCGCCGATCACCGTCGCGTAGCCCTCGGGCAACGCGGCGATGAACGCGTCGGCGTCCGCCAGCGCGGCGGCGCGCAGGACGTCCGCGCGCCGCGCCGCCGGATGGCCGTAGCGCAGGTTCTCCTCGACCGTCGCGTGCAGCAGGAACGGCTCGGCGCCCGCGTAGCCGAGGTCGTCGCCGCGCGGGGCGCGCCCGGCCCCGTGCGCCGGCCGCCCGCCGACGCGCACCGAGCCCTCGCCCGGCACGCGCAGGCCGAACACCAGCTGGACGAGCGTCGACTTGCCCGCGCCCGACGCGCCGAACAGCGCCACCCGTTCGCCCGGCGCGATGTCGAGGTCCACGCCACGGAACACCGGCGGCTTTCCGGCGTAGGCGAACGTGACCCCGCGCAACGCGATCGCGCCGCGCCGCTCCCCGGCGGGCGCCGGCGCGGCCGGCGTCGACGCGCCGGCATCGACGGGGCCGAGGACCTCGGCCACGCGGGAGAGGCTCACGCGCGCCTCCTGCAGGTGACGGACCAGCCCGAGCAGCCCCTGCGCCGGTGCGAACAGGCGACCCTGGTAGAGGACGAACGCGACGAACGTGCCCAGCGTGATCGTTCCCGCCTGGAGCAGCGCGCCGCCGGCGAGGTAGATCCATGCGAGTGCGAGCGTGAGGGCGAGGCCCGGCACGCCGGCGGACAGCGAATCGACGAGCTGGAACGCGACGACCTCGCGCTTCAGCGCCGCCTGCGCGGCCGCGAGTCGCGCGGACTCCTCGTCCGCGGCACGATGCAGGCGGATCGCGCGGAGCGCGGCGAGGCGCTCGGACAGGAAGTGCGACAGGTCGGCCATCGCGTCGCGCACGCGGCGCGTCCCGTCCTCGACCGCGCGGCGGAACGCGGCCGCGGCGACGAGCGCGAGCGCGAGGCCGGCGAAGCTCCACAGCGCCAGCGTCGGCGACAGGCTGAACGTGATCGCGGCCGCCACGACCAGGAACAGCGCGTTGTGCACGCCGCCGATCAGCCCGTCGACCAGCAGCGCCTGGATGCGCGGAACGTCGCCGCCGAACCGGGTGAGCAGGTCGCCGTGGCGGAACGGCTCGATCGCTTCGAGCGGTCCGTCGACGCAGCGCGCGAACAGCGACATGCGCAGGTCGGCGAGCAGGTCGGCCGACAGCCGCGCATGGACGCGTGCCGCGATCGCCGCGAGCACGAGATCGACGACGGCGAGCGCCACCAGCGCCGCGGCGATCATCGGGATCGCCCCGAAGTCGGCGCGAGTCGCGACCGCGTCGACGAACGCCATGCCCAGAAGCGGTGTCGACAGACTGACCGTCGCGCCGCACAGACCGAGCACGAACACGCCGGCCAGCGCCCGGCGGCGACCGGACAGGTGATGCGCGTAGCGGCGAACCGACGTCAGCACGATCCCCCCTGCGTCGCGGTGCGCCGGACCACGGCGACCGGACGCGCGTCGACCCGGTCGGCGGGCGGGCCTGCGGGCGGCGCGCATCCGGCGCGCGGCGCGCCCGATGCGCGAGCGTCACGCACCGGCGCGGCCGCCGGTTGCGCTCCTTGGACCGGCTCCGCGGTCCAGGCGTCCGGGTAGTAGCAGAGATGCGCACCCTCGCAGAGCTCCGGCGCGCCGCGCTCGCCGACGACGGCGTCGCGAATGTCCTCGCGCGTCGCGCCGCGCGCCGCGAGGCCGAGCGCGATCGACGCGAGCCGCACCGACGCCACCTTGCGCTCCAGCGGGGCTTCGCGGCCCACGACCTTCAGGCTGGCGACGCCGGCGCGCGCGAGGCGCGGCAGCGCGCACAGCCCGCAGGGACCGAGCGTGTAGCCGCGGCTGGTCTGCGAGCCGCAGTTGTCGAGCGTCCATTTCCAGAACGCGTAGCGCTCGTCCAGGCGGCCCGGCGCGCGGCCGACGCGATCGTCGATGCAGTAGGGGCGGAAGGCGTGCGTGGTCGAGCAGGTGCCCTCCTCGAACGCGCATCCGTCGTTGAGCGCGAAGACTTCCCACTCGAGCCCGGGGATCGCGGTCTCGTCGATCTCGGCGAGCGTCATGTGGCGCGGAAGGATCACGCGCGCGACGCCGAGGTCGCGGTAGAACGCCGCCGCGCCCGGATTGCGGCAGGTGGCGAGGCTCGACACGTGCACGCGCGGGGCGAGCCCCGCGTCGGCGAGCGCCAGCAGGAGCTCGAGCTCGGCGACGATGAGCGCGGCGACGCCCTCGTCCTCGACCAGCGTGCGTCCGAACTCGACGAGCCGCGGCACCGCGCCCGCCGGATAGGACGGCGCGTTGAGCGTCGCGAAGACCGGCCTGCCGCCGGCTCGACGCACGATCCGGCGCAGGTCGTCCAGTCCCGGAACGCCCGCGGATCGAACGCTGCGCCGGTGCACCGACGCCTGGCCGAACGCCTCCTCCCAGCCCGGCGGGTTGAGTCCGAAGTAGAACTCGTGCGCGCCGGCGTCGCACAGCGGCGCGACCTCGTCCGAGCGGGCGAGCGGCGCGAGGATGTTCAAGGCGACGCGCTCCCGTGGACGACGACCCGGTCGGCGTGCACGAGCCACGAGCGTGCCGCCTCGTGCGGCAGCTCGTAGAAGATCGTGTTGCCACCGCGCCAGTGCGGGAGCGCGGAGTCGGGACGATGGACGGGCAGCGGCTTGCCGCGGCACGGTGCCGGGCAGCGATCCGCGAACGCCTTGGCGAAGCCGCCCTCGTCGCCGTACAGCGCGGCCTTGAGCGGACAGCCGCGCCCCGACGCAGCGTAGGTGTACGGAAGGTGCAGCGCGCGGCTGAGTCCGGTGCCGTCGCTGCCGCGCCCTTCGCCCAGGTAGCCTCCCTCGAGGTCGGCGTCGGTCTCGAGCGCCGCGACGCCGAGGCGGCGCAGCATGCCGCGCATCCGCGCGTGTCGCGAGACGTCGTGCGTGGCGGTGCCCCCGGGCGCGTCCCGGTAGGCGCGCGGGTCGCGCAGCGACCGGTTGACGAGCCGCC
Organism: Burkholderiales bacterium; assembly: GCA_905339295.1. Classification (GTDB taxonomy): domain Bacteria; phylum Pseudomonadota; class Gammaproteobacteria; order Burkholderiales; family Casimicrobiaceae; genus VBCG01. Next base: position 175,672 of record CAJPFI010000006.1, on the reverse strand, counting down.
CGGCCCGGCGCGGCAGCGCGGCGTGACGCTCGCGCAACAGCCCCAGCACGCCCCAGTCGTTGAACACGACCGCGGGGCGGAACCCCGCCGCCCCGAGCGCCCCTGCCAGCTGGTCCACGGCGCGCAGGCCCTCGGGCGACACGAGCGGCGTGAGCAGCGTCGGCTCCCAGCCGCGGTCGCGCGCGACCGCGCAGAACGCGCTCGCCTCGTCGAGGTCGGGAAGGCGGTCCTCGCAGAACTCCGATCCGAAGTACAGCGCGACCGCGGGGCCGTCGGGCAGCATGTCCCGCCAGGACGGCGGGCACGCGTCGCGGGGATCCCGCGGGGCGTCCGCCGGACTCGTCAGGCGCATTGCGTATTCCAAGCGCCTCCCTTCGCGCCATCGTCGCGGCGGCCCGTGCCTCGCGTCGCCGATCGCGCGCCGTTCACGGCATCCCCGCGGTCAGAAGGTGACCCGGCGCAGGTCCATGCCGTCGGAGGCCATCTGCAGCACCTTGAGCGGCTTCAGCGTCTTCGCGTCGTAGACGGTCAGCGTCGATCCGCCGCCGGCCACGTAGACCTTCCTGCCGTCGGACGAGACGTTGACGCCGTAGCAGGTCCCCTCGGCGATCGGCACCGACCGCAGGTACGACCTGCTGGCGAGGTCGATCTCGGTGAGATCGTCCATCACCGCCCAGGCCCGCTTACGGTCCGGGGCGAGCACCACCGAGTACGCCATCGCGGGATCGCCCTTCAGCACGAGGTCGTCGATGACGCCGGTCTTCTGGTCGACGATCATCAGGCCCATCGACGTTGCCGTGTAGTAGTTCATGCTCGCGATGCCGCCGTTGTCGAACGTGTAGTCCCAGAACGGCAGCATGTTCATCCCCTTGTCGAGGATCGGCTGCGTCGCGGCGATCCTGAGCTCGGGACCGGTCGTGTCGATCGTGTAGAGGTCCTGCCCGAACGCGTAGATCGAGCTGCCGTCGCGGACGCTGACCAGATGCGCGACGCCCCACGGCACCTCGACGCTGCGCACGATCCTGCCGGTGTCGAGCTCGAATTGCGCGACGACGGGCTTGCCGATGAACACCTCGCCCTTGTCCGCCCGCCGCGACATGAACGCGCCGTACGCCGTCCTTCCGTCGGGAGCGAGCACGAAGCCGAACATCACCCGGTCCCAGCCGTCGGTCTTCACGTCCGCGGTCGACACGACGCGGTTGTGCGCGAGGTCGACCTTGTGGACGAGGTGACGGTTGGTCGTCACGTAGAGGAACCTGCGGTCGGCGCTCAGGTCGACGTTGCGCACCGCGCCCTTGACCGGGATGTCGGCGACGATCGTGTCGGTGTCGCCGTCGATCACCTGCACGACGCCGTAGCCCATGTAGTAGTAGCGATCGCCCGCCTCCGCGCGCGGCGCGAGGCCGAGCGCGAGGGCCGCCATCGTTGCGAGGATCAGGGGTACCCAGCGCATCGGAGGCCTCCTAGTCATACTTGAGGTTGCGCCAGTCACGCGCGACGTTCGGGCACTGCACGTCGAAATCGCGATGGTTGGTGAGCCCGTCGGGCATCTGCGCCGGCCACCAGCAGTCGCCCACGCAGCCGTGGAAATCGCGCGCCGACGCCTGGCAGTTGCCGACCGGGTAGGTCGGCCGCGGGTTGGTCTCCCACCCGGTGTCGAAGATCGTCGTGCAGCCCTGCGGCATCCGGCGCTGCGAGAGCGCCTCCGCGGTCGCCTGCTCGCCCTCGGCGAGCCGCTCGATCGCCTTCGCCTTCTCGTTCAGTGCCTCGATCGGCTTCTTTTTCATCGCCTGCTCCGTGGATCGGGTTTCAGCTTTCGGCCCGCCGGCCGAGGAACGCGAGCACCGGATGGCCGGGGTCGTCGCGCAGGCTCGCGTACACGCGGATGCCAAGCTCGATCCAGCGCCGGATGAAATCGCAGGAACCGCCCTGCGGCAGGCCGAGCACCGACTCGCGCTGGTGGTTCTCGTAGTGGCAGCCGCCTGCGCACAGGCTGCGTGCCCAGCAGGACGAGCATGCGTCCTCGCGCGGCGCGGCCTGCTCGTCGAGGCAGGCGCGCACCTTCGCGTGGTCGACCCCGGCGTCGAGGTCGCCGACGCGGAACTTTCCGTTGCCGGCGAACCGGTGGCACAGGAAGAACGCGCCCTCGGCGTCCATCGCGAGATAGCCCAGGCCCGCGCCGCAAGGCTCGCCCTTGACCTGGCCCAGGTGCAGCCTGGCGAGCAGGTCGAGGAGATTGGAGAACGGCAGCACGCGCCCGCTCGCGGCCTCGTCGACGAAGCGGTGCGCGATGCGCGCGAAGCCCTCGAGCAGTGCCTCTTCCTCGTCCGGCGTGGGCAGGAGCGCCGCCGACACCGGGCTCGTCGGCGCGATGCCGACCTCGAGGAAGCCCAGCGAGCGCACGTGCTCGAACACTTCGGGAATCCGCGACCACTGGGACGGCTCGAGCGTCACGCGCGCGGCGGGCGGCCTGCCGGTGCGTTCGCGCAGGCGCGCGACGCCGTCGACGACGTCCGCGTAGGTCCCGCCGCCGCTGCGGCCCGCGTACCGGCGGTTCGCGTCGTGCAGATCCGGCGGTCCGTCGATGCTCACCGACACGCCGATCCGGTGGTCGGCGAGGAAATCGAGCGCTTCCGGGGAGAAGCGCGTGCCGTTGGTCGTGATCGAGACGACGAGCCGCTTGCCCCGGGCCGCCGCGGCCGACTCGCCCGCGAGCACCGCGGCCCTCAGCGCCGGGAGGTTCAGGAGGGGTTCGCCGCCGAACAGCACTAGCGTGACGGATTCCCGGTCACCCGACGACTCGACCAGGTGGCGCGCCGCACGCGCGGCGAGCTCCGGGCGCATCACGCGCGCCTCGCCGCCGTAGGCGCCGCCGCCCGCGTAGCAATAGGTGCAGCGCAGATTGCACGCCTGCGCGGCCTCGAGCACGAGCGTGGCCAGCGGGATCGTCGCGGGGTCGATCGGCGCGCACCGGGCCCTGCGCAGCCAGGCGGCCGGGACGAGAAGCTGCGCGTCCGCGAGCGCGTCCAGCACCTCGCGGTCGTCGGACGGAACGTCGTCGAGGACGATCGGCGCACGCGTGCGCCACCGGTCGATGACCTCGCGCGTCGCGCGGTCGATCGCGAACAGGCTCGCCTGGTCGGCGCCGAAGAGCAGCGCGCCGCCGTCCGCATCCTCGCGCGCGAAGATCCGGTGGTCCGCCCACGCGTAGGCCTGCGTCACCGGATCCTCGCGATGTAGTCGGGCACCGTGACGACGAGCTCCGCCTGCGCGTCGTACGTGCGCCCGCCTCGCTTGTAGCGGGCGAGGACCTTGACGAGCCCGCTGTTCTCGCCCGTGTAGGTGCGCTTCGGATTCGGCGCGTAGTCGACGGTCGGCAGATAGGTGCCCTCGGCCCTGATCATGCCGAGCCAGGTCATGTCGTCGTCGTCCGGTCGCGTCTTCTGCTCGGCGAGGCGGAACGTCGCCGGCACCGGGCCCAGCGCCACGGATGTCGCGCCCTTGCCGCTGCCGGTCTTCGCGTAGGCGATCGCCTCGAACTGCACGCCCTCGGCCGGGTAGTGCGTACCGCCCGACATGCGCGCGCGCCCGACCTCCGGCGTGATCGCGATGCGGTCGATGCGCGGCGCGAGCGTCACGGTCCCCGCGTCGAGCCCCTTGACCGAGACGCTTGCCGTGCGAAGCGTTCCGGCGCCGCTGACGACGGTGAGCTCGATGGCTCCCGGCGACACGCGCCGCGCCGAGAGCACCTTGACGGCGCCGCCGGCGAACGCGATGTCGGATGCCTTCGCGTCGGGAAGGTTGACGCCCTCGACCGTGAGAACGGCCTTCTCGCCGGCGAGCAGGAATCCCGGGACGATCCGCGCGACCTTCGGCTGATCTCCGATCCGCAGCCACCGCGAGCGCGACGTGCGGAAGTCCGGGGCGGGCAGGTGCCACTCGCCTTCGATCTCGTCGGAGGACGCGATGAAGGCGCCCCGGGCGGCGAAGCCGTTGTTCGACGTCCTCGTGCGCAGCGCGTAGCCTCCGTAGAGCGTGCCGTCGCCCGCGAACGACTCGGACGTGCCGTCCGCATGGGCGACGCGGCCGGAGAGCTCGAGCTCCGCGTTGCCGGCGTCCGCGATCGTCGCCTCCCCGCGGTAGTGTCCGCGGCCCGGGGCGTAGCCGAAGATCGCCCAACGGCCCGCGAGCTTCGCCGCCGGTGCCGACCAGGCGCCGCCGTAGGGCAGATTCCGCGCGTAGTACGCGAATGCGGCGTCGGCCTCGGGGATCCAGCGCATCTCGCGCATCGTGAAGACGACGGTGGGCGAGATGTACAGGTGGAAGTCGCGGAGCTTCGCCCAGGCCTCGGGCGTCATCCGGTACGAGTGGATCTTGCCGGCGGCATGGCAGCGCACGCAGGTCGCGTACACCTTCTCCTGCTCCGGTCCCGTCGGCGTCTCCACCTGCTGCGAGTTGTGCCACAGCGAGAGGTACGCGACCTGCGCCTGCTCGTCGGGCTTAAGGAGCTGCGTGGCCGAGAGCTCCTTCAGCAGGCGGTCCATCTCGCCGTCCTTGAGCTTCATCCCGTGCAGCCGGCGCATCCGGTCGACGATGACCGTCCACTCCTCCGGCGTCGTCCGCATGTCCTCGACGCGCGGGATCCGGCCGTCGGCGGCCGGCACGTGGCAGGTCCCGCACTTGTCCATGACGAGCGAGTCCTGGCCGAAGGCCCCGGCGACGCCGCTCGCGGCGGCGAGCGCGAGGCCGACGACGATCGGCGATACCCAGTCGTGTCGCATCCGGCGTCTCCCGTGTCCCGGCGGCTCACACCGCCATCATCACTGCCTTGGTCTCGGTGAACAGGTCGATCGCGGCGCGGCCCATCTCGCGCCCGATGCCCGACTGCTTGTAGCCGCCGAACGGCAGGCTCGCGTCGAGCATGCTGTGGCAGTTCACCCACACGGTGCCGGCCTTGATGCGCGGGATCATCCGGTGCACGCGCGCGAGGTCGTTGGACCAGATCGACGCGCCGAGCCCGTAGGGCGTGTCGTTGGCGAGCCGCACCGCGTCGTCGACGTCGTCGTAGGGCAGCGCGACGACCACCGGCCCGAAGATCTCCTCCTGCACGACGCGCATGTCCTGCCGCGCATCGACGAGCACCGTGGGCTTCACGAAGTAGCCCTTGCCGCCGGCGCGGCCGCCGCCGGTGGCGACCTTCGCGCCCTGCCCGACGCCGCCGTCGATGTAGCCGCAGACGCGGTTCATCTGCACCTCCGACACCAGCGGCCCGAGCTCGCTCGCCGGGTCGAGCCCGGGACCGAGCTTCATCTTTCCCGCGATCGCCGACAGTTCGGCGACGACGCGGTCGAACAGCTTCTTCTGCACGTACAGCCGCGAGCCGGCCGTGCAGACCTGTCCCTGGTTGAAGAAGATCGCCTGCGCCGCGCCCGCGGCCGCCTGCGCGGGATCGGCATCGTCGAGCACGATGACCGGCGACTTCCCGCCGAGCTCGAGCGACACGCGGGTCATGTTCTCGAGCGCCGCCCGCTGCACGAGCTTGCCGACGGCGGTGGAACCGGTGAACGCGATCTTGTTGACGCCCGGATGCGCGGCGAGCGCCGCGCCGGCGGTCTCGCCGAGGCCGGTGACGATGTTGACGACGCCCGGGGGAATGCCGGCCTCGAGGATCAGCTCGCCCAGCCGCAGCGCGGTGAGCGGCGTCTCCTCGGCCGGCTTCAGCACCACCGTGCAACCGGTCGCGAGCGCCGGCCCGATCTTCCACGCCGCCATCAGCAGCGGGAAGTTCCACGGGATGATCGCGCCGACGACGCCGACCGGCTCGCGGCGCGTCCACGCGAAGAATTTCGCCTGCGGCATGAACGGCACCGACACGTCGTGCGTCGTGCCCTCGATCTTGGTCGCCCAGCCCGCCATGTAACGCAGGAAGTCGACCGCCATCGCCATGTCGACGTGGCGCGCGAGCATCACCGACTTGCCGTTGTCCAGCGACTCGATCTCGGCGAGCTCCTGCGCGTTGGCCTCGACCCGGTCGGCGAGCGCGAGCAGCAGGCGCTCGCGCCCGGACGGCGAGGTTGCGGGCCACGGTCCGTCCTCGAACGCCGCGCGGGCCGCGCGCACCGCGCGGTCGATGTCGGCGGCGCCGCCCGCGGGCACGTGCGCGAACACGTCGCCGGTGGCGGGATCGTGCACGTCGAGCCGGGCGCCGTCGGCGGCATCGACCCAGTCGGCGCCGATCAGCATCTTCTTCGGCGCGGCGAGAAACGTGCTGGCGGCGGTGCCGACGAGCTGGCGGGTCTTCATGTCCATGTCGAATCTCCCAGTGGCGGATGGTGGCGGGCGGGATCGGAACGTCGCGGGATGCGGGTGGGTGCGGGGGACTTCACGGGGCGGGAAGCCTGTGGAGCGCGGCGCCGGCGAGACCGACGACGACGAGCTGCCCCGGCGCACCCGCGCCGACCGCGGACAGCGCCTGGCGGTCCGGCCGGATCATCGTGTTGAAGCTGCGTCCGCCGTCGGCGCTCGTCGCGACGGCGCCGCCGAGGCCGACCAGCACGATCGTGCCGTCGGCGAGCTCGAGCCCGCCGCTCCACGACTGGTCGGTGCCGGTGGGCACGTCGGCCCACGTGCGACCCTGGTCGGTCGAGCGAAGCGCGTGGCCGCGCATCCCGAACACGAGCGCACCGCCGCCGGAGAGCGCCATGCCGCCCCACACCGAACCGTTGTACGGCAGCCGCACCACGGCCCAGGTTCGGCCGGCATCGGTCGAGCGGAACAGCGTGCCGGCCTCGGCGGCGATGAACAGCGGCCCGGCGGGGAGCGCGAAGACCGCGTTGAGATGGCGATCGTGGTCGTCGCCCTCGCCGACGGCGAACGTCTTCCACGTCCGGCCCCCGTCGGTCGTCGCCATCGCGAACCCGAACGCGCCGACGGCGATGCCGTGGTCCGCGTTCTCGAACCAGACCGACAGCAGCACGACGTCGGCGCCCGCCGCGTGATTCCGCGTCCAGGTCTCGCCGCCGTCAGCGGTCTGCATCACGACGCCGCCGTGTCCGACCGCGAAGCCCGTCCGCGCGTCGACGAAGGTCACCGCCGTCAGCATCGACCGGGTCGCGACCGAGGCCGCCTGCCGCCACGTCCTGCCGTCGTCGTCGGAAAGGACGACCACGCCGAAGTCCCCGACGGCGACCCATCGCGGCCCCGCGCGCGCGACGCCGAGGAGCGGCGCCTTCGCCGCGAGCGCCGCCTTGAACGACGCCGCGGCCGGCGGGGGGGGCGTGGGTGCGGGCGCGGATTCGGCCCGCGCGGCGAGCGTCACGGCAAGCGTCGCGCAGGCCACCGCGATCCGGAGGTTCGCGCGCGTCATTCGGATTCCCCGGCGTCCGCGGCATTCCCGCGCGACAGCCCGACGCGCGCGAACGCCTGGGCTCGCGCGGTCTCGCGCTCGGCCGCGCCGATGCCGAGCCGGGACGACAGGCGGCGCATCAGCGACTCCTCCAGCCGCCTGAGCGAACCGTCGGTGTACACGACCTCCCACAGGAGCTCGACGATCCCGAGGCGCTCGTCCGCGTCGAAGCCTTCGCGCACGGCGGTCGCGAAGATCCAGTCGTCCAGTGCCGCGTCGAGCTCGCTGCGCGCCGCGCCGATCAGCCGCGCGGCGCCGGCCGCGTCGAGGCCGAAGCGCCTGCGGACGATGCGCTCGATGGCGGCCAGCTCGTCGTCTCGGAGACTGCGGTCGCTCTGCGCGAGCTCGACCAGCAGCGCGACGACGGCGAGCTCCCGGCGGGGGAACGGGGCGCCGACGGTGTCCGGCGGCGCCGAAGGCGTCTGCGACATCAGGGCGAGCAGGCGATCGAGCATGGAGGCCGTGCCGTCAATGGGAAAGCAGCGGCGTGCGCACGGGTCGCCGGCGCGGCAGGAGCACGTCCAGCATCACCGCAAGCGCCGGCAGCATCGTGATCGCCATCAGCATGTTGACCATGAACATGAACGTCAGCAGCAGGCCCATGTCGGCCTGGAACTTGAGGTCCGAGAACGACCAGGTCGCCACGCCGACCGAGAGCGTCAGCGCGGTGAAGATCGTCGCGATCCCGGTCTCGCGCAGCGCCTGCTTGAACGCCGTCACGATGTCGGCCCCCTGCGCGAGGTAGATCTGCAGCCGGTTGTAGATGTAGAACGCGTAGTCGACGCCGATGCCGACGGCGAGCACCATCACCGGCAGCGTCGCGACGGTGAGCCCGATCTCCAGCGCCTTCATGAACCAGTAGCCGAGCAGCGTGGCGAGCGTCAGCGGGAGGCAGCAGGCCACCATCGCGCGCCAGTCGCGGTAGGTGACGAGCACGAGCGCGACGATGGTCGCGTACACGTACAGCATCATCGGCAGCTCGGTGCTCTCGAGCACCTCGTTGGTGGCGGCCTGGACGCCGACGTTGCCGCTCGCGAGCCGCACGTTGATCCTCGGGTCGACGTTCTCGGTGCGGAACGTCTTGACGGCGCCGGTGACCGCCTTGATCGTCCCGGCCTTGTGGTCGGCGAGGTAGAGGTGCGTCGGAAGCACCGTGCATCCCGGGTTGTAGAGGCCCGAGCCCTCGGGCGCGAGGCTGATCGCGTTGGCGAGCGACTTCGGGTCGCGCGGCAGCGCCGCCCATTTCGGGTTGCCTTCGTTGAAGCCGGAGAACGCCTGCTTCGCGAGCCACGCCACCGAGGTCACCGACACGACGCCCGGCACGTTGGCCATCTGCCAGCCGAACTGGTTCAGGTACTCCATCGTGGCGTGGTCGTAGCAGCCGTCCTTCGGCGTCTCGACGACCACCGACAGCACGTCGAGGCCGAGATCGAACTTCTCGACGATCCGGGTCGCGTCCAGGTTGTAGCGCGAGTCGGCGCGCAGCTCCGGCGCCCCCGGCTGCAGGTGGCCGACGTGCCGGCCCTGGCTCTGCATCCAGGCGACGGCGAACAGCGCCGCGCACACGACCGTCCCGATCGCCGCGTTGCGCGGCTCCGCGACGCGGCCGAGCAGGCCCATCCAGTGCCCGCGCCGCTCGCGCAGGCGGTTGACGCGCCCCACGTAGCGATCGTCGAAGCGAACGTAGGAGGCCGCCACCGGCAGCATCACCAGGTTGGTGACGATCTTGTAGGCGACGCCGATCGCGGCCGTGATGCCGAGCTCGCGGATCATCGGGATCGGGATCAGCGTCAGCGTGGCGAAGCCCACGAACGCGGTCACGAGCGCCATCGTTCCCGGGATCAGGAGCCCGGTGAAGCTGCGCCGCGCCGCGGTCATCGTGTCGACGCCGGCGCACACCTCCTTCGAGATGTAGTTGATCTGCTGCACCCCGTGCGACACGCCGATCGCGAACACGAGGAACGGGACCAGCACCGCGAGCGGGTCGAGCCCGTAGCCCAGCAGCGCCAGCGTCCCGAACTGCCAGACCACGGACACGAGCGAGCACAGCAGCGTCAGCAGCGTCAGCGCCCACGACCGCGAGTAGACGTAGACCGACAGCGCGGTGAGCACGAAGGCCAGCAGGAAGAAGCGGGCGACGCTCGTCGCGCCGTCGGCGATGTCGCCGATCTGCTTGGCGAAGCCGATGATCTGGATCTCGATCCCCGGCGACTCGTGCTTCTGCCGCACTTCCTGCTCGAGGCGGCGGGCGAGGTCGAGGTAGTCGAGCGGCTTGCCCGTGACCGGGTCGCTGTCGAGCAGGTCGGCGACCACCATCGCGCCGGAGTTGTCGCTGGCGACGAGCTGGCCGATGTAGCCGCCGACGATCGCGTTGTTGCGGATGCGCGCGATCTTGTCCGGCGTGAGCCCGTCCGGCGTGATGTCGCCGGCGATCACGTCCTCGGACTTGAAGCCCTCCTCGGTGATCTCGAGCACCCGCGTCGTCGGCGTCCACAGCGAGCTGACCGTGCGCCGGTCGACGCCGGGCAGGAACATCACGGAGTGCGTGACGTCGGCGAGCTTGCGCAGCGCCGGCGCGTTCCAGACGTCGCCGGCCGTCGCGTGGACGACGACGATGATCCGGTTGGCGCCGAAGACCTGGTCGCGGTACTGGTGGAACGTCTTGACGTACTCGTGCGCCTGCGGCAACTGCTTGTCGAATCCGGACGTCATCCGGAGCTGCGCGGCGAACACGCCCATCACGACCGTGACGAGCGCGAGCGCCGCGAGCGTCGCCGCGCGGTGCGCGAAGAAAGCGCCTTCCAGGCGCGCGACGAGGCGGGCGAGCATCGGTGCGGGGCGCCGCGGCGCCGGCGGACGCCCGCGAAGGCGGCCTCCGGCGCCCGGCCGGCGTCAGAACGAGTAGGACACGTTGATGGCGAGGTAGTCGCGGTCGCGCATCAGGTTGTTGCCGCCGCCGCCCGAGAAGCTCGTGTAGGCGATCTGCGCGCGCCACTTGTTCAGGTACTCGAAGTTGAGCGACGGCGTCACGGCGAGGCGGCCCTTCACGAACGGAATCGTGTTCGGGCTCGTCCCGCTGATGTCGTACAGCGCGTCGATCTGCGGCGTGAGGTTCACCGCCGTGCCGAAGATGTGCGGGTAGACGAGACCGAGCGAGACCACCGCGCCGGTCGACAGCCGCGTCGGCATCTCGTAGTTCGGCAGCAGCAGCGCATCCTTGCCGGAGCGGTCGAGGTTCGGGTAGTAGGCGGCGGCCGCCTCGAGCAGGAGCGTCCCCTCGGCGGCGCCGGTGGCGCGCAGCAGCCATCCGAGGTTGCCGCTCGGCCCGAGCAGGTAGATGGCCGTCAGGTGCGCCTGCCACTTCTTCTCGTCGATGTAGCCGCTGTACGTGCCCGGCGCGCAGAACGCGCAGTTCGGGCCGTCGAGCGGCACCGTGGGATCGACGCCGACGCCGTCGCGCGGGCGGTACGACAGCTCGGCGCCCACCGCCCAGTCGCCGAGGTTGCCGTTCACCGACACGCCGAACAGGTCGCGGTTCTTGCCGTACTGCAGGAAGTACCCGAGCCCGAACGGGTTGTCGAGGATCGACGGATCGTTGACGAAGCCGACGAACGGGATCTTGTCGTTGTAGTGGATGTAGTAGAAGCCCCACTCGGCGTTCGAGTTGTCCGGCCTCCAGCGGGCGGCGAGGCCGAACTGGTTGGTGTTCGGCGGCGACTTGGTCCTCTGCGTCGGCACGACCGTGCCGGCCGCGAGCAGGTCGGAGAGCGTGAACCGCTCGCCGGCGGGAATGATCTCGCCGTTGCTGATCGTGCCGGGATCACCGACCGTCCCCGTCGGCGCGCCGATCACCGAACTGGGAACGAACGCGGACATCTGGCCGTTGCCGATCACGTCGCCGATCGAGAACGGCGTGCCGACCGGGTCGAACCGGAACGCGTTCCAGCGGAACTGCCAGAACCCCTCGAGGCTCCAGTTGTTGTTGACGCCGAGGTTGAACGAGACCATCGGCGCGGGCCGGAAGATCTCCTTCAGCTGCATCCCGGGCTTGTGCGCCCGCGTGAGGTCGATCGGGTTGATGATGTTGATGCCGCCGTAGATGAAGATGTCCTCGCCCCACGACAGCACCTGGTTGCCGACCTTCACCTTGCCCGGCATCCCGGCGACCTCGAAGTCCTTCGCGACCCACAGGTCGAGGAGCGTGACGTCCTGCGCGGCGATGCGCTTCGCGTCGCTCGTGAGCGGCGTCCGCTCGGTGCGGTCGACGGCCGGGTCGTAGAGCCACGAGACGCGCCCGAGGGCGCTCCATCCCTGGTTGAACCTGAGCGCGACCTCGTGGTTGCCCTTGAGCGCGGCCGAGATCAGCTGGTGTTTCCGGTAGTTGAGGTTGCCGTTGTCCGACTGCAGGTAGTTGAAGTCGGGATTGGACGTCGCGCCGTTGCCCGGGCCGTTGACGAGTTCGCCCAGCGTGCCGCTGGTCGGCACGCATCCGCCGTTGTCGTTGCCGACGAGCGAGCAGCTCGTTCCCTGCATGCGCCACTGCATGCCGTACGAGATCGTCGAGTCGAAGCTGCCCTTGACGTTCTCGGTTTCGAACGTGCCCGCGAGGGCCGCGGGGCCGGCGAGACCGAAGGCGCTGCAGAGCGCCAGCGCGAGCGCGCCCCGGGCGAACCGCGGCGCGAGTGTGGACCGTTCGTTCATGTTTCCTCCCCTCGACGAATTCATCGCCGGTGCGGCGCCGCCTCGGGCGGCGCCCACGGCGTCAGCGATCGCCCACCCGGCGCAATTCGTCGGGATTGAACTTCTTCGGATCGATGCGGCCCTCGCGCCCCGCGAGCCAGTCGGTCTCGGGCCGCTCCTGCGTCGCGTTCTCGGCGATGTAGCGGCCCACGGCGAGGTCGTACGAGACGAATTCCTGGCCCACGCAGGCCGGCAGCTCGGGCGCCGGGTAGATGCTCGATTCCTGCACGCGCCAGAGCTTCCCCTGCGCGTCGTAGTTGTCGGCGACCATCAGCGCCCAGCTGTCCTCGTCGAGGTAGAAGACGCGCTTCGCGATCTGGTGGCGCATGCCCTGCCTGACCGTCGCCTCGACCTTCCAGACGCGATGCAGCTCGTACCGCACGAGGTCGCGGTTGACGAAGTCGCCCAGGTAGACGTCCTTGTACTTGCGGCTCTTGTCGATCAGCTTGAAGCTGTTGTACGGGATGATCAGCTCCTGCTTGCCGACGAGCTTCCAGTCGTAGCGGTCCATCGCGCCGGCATACATCGGGTAGGCATCGACCGTCTCGAGATTCTCGTAGCCCGGCACCGGGTTGTCGTAGGCGAAGGTCGGCGCGCGGCGCGTGCGGCGCTGGCCCGGGAAGTAGAGCCACGCGTCGGAGGCCTCGTTGAACGACCAGTGGGCGAGGATCAGCTCGCCCGCGCGGGCGGCCGGCGAGACGACGGCGTTCAGCAGCTTCATCTCGACGCCGCCGACGTCCTCGACGCCCTTGTTCTTCGGCGAATGGAACGGCACCCAGGTCCACTGGTCCTGCACGAGCGGCGTGAAGTCGCCGGTCTTGGACGAGAAGATCGTCGCGTAGTGCTCGATGCGTCCTTCGCCCATGTAGCGGACCTTGTGGTTCCACACCGCCTCGGCGCCGGTCTTCGGGATCGGGAACAGCACCGCCGCGCCGATGCCCTTCTCGAGCCCCCAGCCGTTGGCCGCGAGCTTCGCCTCGCGCGCGTTGACCTTCGTGCGCTCGTACACGACGTCGGGGAAGCCGCAGCTTCGCCGCGTCGGGTACACGTCCATCCGGTAGCCCTTGATCTGTCGCACCAGCGCGACCTGGCCTTCGGAGAGCTTGTCCCTGTACCGGTCGACGTTCGAGGCGTCGATCGAGTAGAGCGGCCGGTCGGCGGCGAACGGGTCGACGCGCCTCTGGCCCACCTTCCAGCCGGCGGGAGCGCTGGCCACCCCGCCCGTCCATTCGGGGATCGAGCCGTCCTTGTTGGCCGCCTTCTCGGCCCCGACCGGCGTCAGGCTCCTGCCCAGTTGCGCAGCTTCCTGCTCGCTGACCGCGGCCCGCGCTCCGGGCGCCAGCACGACCGTCAGGCCGAGTGCGAGCCAGCCGGCGCGCGCGATCGATGCGTATGTGCGATTCATCCCTTCTCCCCTCCCGCGGCTCGATCCGATGCTTCGATGCGGACGTCCGCCCGGCGGTCGCCTCGACAATGGCAGCGACGCCGCGAACGGCAATCCGGTTTGTTGCGATGCAAGACAACCTGCGCGTTCGCCGCGATCGGATGCGCGAACGCGCGCCGACCCGAATTCCGAGTTGTGCGCATGCCGCGGATTGTTGCCGTGCCGCCGCGCGGGCGTTATCCCAAATCGGCAATCCGCGCCCCGGGTTTTTGAGCCACATCAAGGAATCCCGAGGCGGTTGGCGCGACCGTACGTTTCGCGTCCCGAGGCGGCGTCACGACCGCCGGCAAGCGGTCAGGCCACCTGCCGCGCGACCTTCAGGAGGAGTCCGGCATGCACGACCCGGCGAGCGGTTGATGGTCGTCGCAGCGGCCATGGCGGCGGTCGAATCGCGCGCGCGCGCTGCGAGCGAAGGCGACGTCGCGCCCTGGTCGGTCACGCGCGCGTCCAGCTCGTACATCGAGGAGCAGGCCGCGAGCCTGCGCGAGTGGGACCAGGTCTACGAGCAGATGACGCCGGGCCGATTCGTCGGCGGTCTGCACGAAGTGCGCTTCTCCGGCGTGCAGCTCTTCCACGAGACGACCAGCCAGGCGGTCCACGAGGCCGGCGCGCCATGGAAGGGATCGCGCGCCATCGGTGTGCCGGTCAGGATGGACGGAACGGCAAGGTTCCGGGGCGAGGCTGTCGACGCCGACGCGCTGGTGACGCTGGGCTCGCAGGACGAGCTCGACTTCTACACGCCGCGCGGCTTCGAGATCCTCGGCCTCGTCGTCGACGAGGTCGCCCTCGAGGCGCACGCGCGCCAGGTCGAGCATCGCGACCTCGCGGACGCCTTCGCGGGCAAGGGCGTGTTCAAGCCGGGGGCCGCGCGGCTGTCCGAGTTCCGCCGGCTGCTGCTGTCGGTGCTGCAGTCGCTCGAGGTGAACCCGACGGCGCTGCAGTTTCGACCGACGCAGCGGATCCTCGAGCAGTCGATGCTCGGCGCGATCGTCAACGTGGTCGCGGACGACGGCACCGCGCCGGCCGCGGCCTGCGCGGGACGCCGGCAGGTGGTCGACGCGGCGAAGTCGTTCATGCGTTCGCGCATCGCCGAGCCGATCACCGTCGCCGACCTGTGCCGCGAGCTCGGCGTCAGCCGGCGCACGCTCCAGTACAGTTTCCAGGAGGTGCTGGGCACCAACCCCGTGCAGTTCCTGCGCGCGATGCGCCTGAACGGCGTGCGCCGCGACCTGAGGAACCCCTCGCCGCCGGCGGCCTCGGTGCAGGACATCGCCGCCGGGTGGGGGTTCTGGCACCTCGGCCATTTCGTCACCGACTACAAGCGCATGTTCGGCGAGCTGCCGTCGGAAACCTTCCGTCGCAAGGGCCGCGCGGCGATCGCCGGCCGAGGCTGATCCGGACCGGAGCGCCGCGCGCGCCGCGCACTCGTCGCCCGCGCCTCCGCGCGCGGCCGCCCCTCGGTGTCCGCGTAGGCGAGGTTGACCGCGCGCCGGCCGGGGTCGATGGCGATCGCCGGTCGCGACGGCTCGGGGAGCGTCGGAGCGACCGCGCACGCGGCGGGCTCCGCCGCCGCGCCCCGGGGTGCGAACCCCGGCGGCGTCCCCGCGCGTTGCGACGATGGCGCCCCTCACCTCGGCTCCCCGGCCGCTTCGCGGGAGCGCACGTGCAACAATCGCGTCCTCGACGACCGCGCGCCATGGAATCGCAACCCGACTCGATCGCCGGACGGCTGGAGGCCGTCGCCTCGGCGCGTCCCGACGCGCCGTTCCTCCATCGGCCCGGCGATGCGCCCGTGACCTACGGCGTGCTGGGCGAGCACATTCGCCGCGTGCGCGAGCGCCTGCGCGAGTGGCGCGTCGTGCCGGGCGACGTCGTCGCGGGCTTCGACCCGTCGCGCGCGCTGATGGCGATGGCGTGCGCCACGCTGCCGTCGTCGTGCACGTTCGCGCCGCTGTCCGGCTCGCTCGCGCCCGACGCGTACGCCGCGCTGCTTCGCCGCCTGCGGGCGAAGGCCGTCCTCGCGCCGGCGGACCCCGGCCATCCGCTGCGCGTCGCCGCGGCACGCGTCGGCGTCCCCGCGATGCGCATCGTGGCCGACGGCGCTGCGGCGCCCGGCGGCTTCGCGCTCGAGCTCGACGCGGATCGCACCGATCGCATCGAGGCGCTCGCGCACCCCGGACATGCCTACGTGCTCGTGACCTCGGGCACGACGGGCAAGCCCAAGCTCGCGCCACTCGGCCACCGCCAGATGCTCGCGTTCGCCGGCGCGATGATCGCGTGGCTCTCGCTCGTCCCCGACGACGTGGGATACGCGCTCGCTCCGTTCCATTTCGCGGGCGGACTGCGCGCGTCGATCCTGATTCCCGCGATCTCCGGCGCGTCGTTCGTCTGCCTCGAAGAATCGGACATCGACGGCGTCTTCCACGCGATCGAGGCGTACCGGCCGACGAATCTCGGCGCGCCGTTCTCGATCCACCGCGCCATCCTGCGTCGCGCCGCCGATTTTCCCGGCGAGGTCGCCGCGAGCCGCTTCCGGTTCCTGCGCACGACGGCGGGACGGCTCGACGCCGACGAGGCGGCACGGCTCGAGCGGCTGTTCCGCGCACCCGTCCTGCAGGCGCTCGGCTCGACCGAGGCCTGCGGGATCGCGCACGATCCGATGCCGCCGCGGCCGCGCAAGCGCGGCTCGGTCGGCGTCCCCCTCGGGGGCGACGTCCGCGCGATGGATGCGCTCGGCCGCCTGTGCGCGGCGGGCGAGACGGGCGAGCTCGTCGTGCGCGGACCGCTCGTGTTCGACGGCTACCTCGACGATCCGGAGCTCACGGCGCGGTCGTTCGCCGGCGACTGGCTGCGCACCGGCGACGAGGGGCGTGTCGACGAGGACGGGTACGTGTTCGTGACCGGGCGGCTGGCCGAGTCGATCAATCGCGGCGGCGAGAAGGTCTCGCCCGCCGAGGTCGACCGCGCGCTCGAATCGCTGCCCGGCGTCCGCGAGGCCGCGGCATTCGGGATTCCGCACCCGGTCCTCGGCGAGGACCTGGTCGTGGCCGCCGTGCTCGACGCGGGCGCGTCGATCGGCGAAGCGGAGATCCTCGCGCATGCGCGCGAGCGGCTCGCGCCCGGGCAGGTGCCGCGCCGCGTGGTGATCGTCGAATCGCTGCCGCGCACCGACGCGGGCAAGCTTCGCAGGCGCGAGCTCGCGGCGCACGTCGGCATCGACGCCGAGGCGCGCGACGGCGCAGATGGGGACTCGCGCGTCCCCGCGGCCAGTGCGCTCGAAGCCGCGCTCGCCGGACTCTGGTCCGCCGTCCTGCGCCGCGGCGACGTCGGTCGAGACGACGATTTCTTCCTGCAGGGGGGCGACTCGATGGCCGCGGCGCATCTCCTGCGCGAGGTCGAGGCCGTGTTCGGCGTCGCGCTGCCCTTGCGCGCGCTGCTCGAGGACGCCGCCACGCCGGCGGCGATGGCGCGCGCGATCGAGCGGGCTCGTGCACTTGCCGCCGGCTGACTCCTGGACTGCGCCGCGGACTGGCCTCGATCCGTCGGGGGGGGGCGGCACGCCGGCCGGGACCGCCTGGCGGCCACGTGGCGGCCGGCGATGCAACGCTTCCCCGGGCGCCGTCGCTCGCCCGAGAAACGAACGCAGCCGACTTCCCGCCGCCCAGTGAGACTGCTCATCGTCGGCGCGCTGTCGTGGAACCCGGAGCGCATCCGCAGCCTCCATGAGCGCGGGCACCGCCTCTGGGGACTGTGGTCGCGCAGCATGGCGTGGGACCAGGGCCCGTATCCGTCGCTCGACGGTTGCGTGACGCCGGTCGCGCTCGCGGACGCCGCACGGACGCTCCGCGACGAGGCGATCGACGCGGTCTACAGCCTGTACCAGGTCTATCACCCGCGCCTGTGGGGCGCCCCCGCGCCCGGCGTCGAGCACGGCGTCTGGACGCTGCTGCGCGCGCTCGTCGACGAGCGGCGTCGCGGCGCGTTCGACGCGCCGATCCTGAGGCACTGGGGATTCGACGTCCAGAATCTCGCGCCCGACGTCGTGCGCTCGATCGACGGCCACCTCTTCTGCAATCGCGCGAAGGAGCGCTACTGGCGAAGCCCCGTGCGCGAAGGCGGGTGCGGGGTCGACGCGTTCGACGACTGCGGCGTGGTCGACCACCTCGACGGCGACCGGCCGAAGCTCGAGTTCATGAACGACGACTTCTCGGAGCGGCTGTCCGAGCGCGACGGCGAGATCCACACGGTGTGCATCGGGCGCCCGTTCGGCATCGATTATCTCGCCGCCGCCCGGCGCGGCATCCACGTGCACGTCTACGGGAACGCCCACGACGACGTGACCCGGACGATCGCGCGCGACCTGCCGCTCGCCGTCGCCGGCCGGGAAGCGGCGCTGCTCCGCCGCCACATCCACCTGCATCCTTCGCTGCAGGCCCCCGGCGCCGCCTGGGAGGACGTCCGCCGGGCGAAGTCGGCCTGGGTGCGCGAGTTCTCGCGCTACGACGCGGGCTGGTCGTACGTCGGCCGGCCGTTGCCATGGGAGGCGCTCGACGATCGCGCGGCGATCCCGAGCAAGGTCGCGACCTGTCTCGCCGCCGGCCTGCCCGTCATCGGCGACGTGCGGCCCGGCTGGCACCGCTACGACGAGCTCGTGCGGCTCGGCGTCAACGTCGACCTCGACGGCTACGACGCGCTGCGCGGCCGGCTGGACGACGAGGTGCGGACGCGCGAGCGCAGCAAGCGCGCAGTGCGCGAGCGGGCGGGCTACTCGTTCGATGCGTCGATCGATGCGCTCGTCGCGGCCATCGAGCGCGCGCGAGAGTGCTACTTCGCGCGACCCCACCGTGAGCGCGCACGCGCGCCGGCGGGCAGCCGCAGGCTGGTCCACTTCACCACGAGCCCGGATCCGCGGGCGCTCGCACGCAGCGTCGCGCGCCGGATCGTGCATCCTCCGGACGGGCCGGGCGTCGCCCCGAGCCGTTTCGCGGGCCTGGCCGAGGTCGCTCGCGATGCCGTGCGCAGGCTCGCCGGCGCGCGCAAGGCGACGATTCTCGCGGCCGGGTTGCGGCTCGCGGTCGAGCCCGCGCCTCCGGCGGCCGCGCGCGTTCCGGTGCAGGAACGGGCGTGAAGGTCGCGACGCTCGAGCGCTTCGCCGATCCGTCGCGGCGCTGCGACGCCGCCCTGCCGGGGATCGCGGAAGGCGACCGGGTGACGGTCGATCTGCCCGATCCGCTGCGCGCGCCCGGCGACTTCCTGCGTGGCCTTCCGGCGGCGCTGCGCGACTGGATCACCGTCCCGGCATCGACGCACGACCGGATGGCGCTCGCGTGCGCGTCGTGGCGCACGCGCGGCGCGCGCGCGGGCGCCCTGCTCCGCGCGCCCGGCCTGCTGCGGCGCGTGCGCGATGGCGAGATCGGCGCGATCGCATGCTACTCGGCGAAGGACTTCGCGCTCGCGACGCACCTCGCGCACGAAACGGGATCGGCATGCCGCGAGGTGCTCGCGCGCGGCACCCGGTACTTCGGCGAGTTCGCGTTCGAGCTGCTCGCCGTCGTCCCGTACGCGTACTGGCTGCACCGCCAGGGTCGTCTCGAGTTCACCGTGTCGACGCAGGACACGCGCTGCCTCTACTGGTTCTCGCCGCGCCACGAGGAGCAGCCGGTCGCGCGCCGCTACGTGCCGATCACCGAGTATCCGGTCGGCGTGCCGGGCGCCCTGCGCTACGACCGCGCGGCGTTTCCCGACGTGCTCGACACGAGCCGCTGGGCGGCTCCGCCCTATCGCGACGTGTACGCCGACGCCCGCTTCCGCTTCGGGCGGCCCACCTGCGTCGTGTGCAACAAGGCGACCGACGAGCATTACCTGTGGCACCGCTCGCCCGCGAACTTCCTGCCGAACGACCTGCTGCTGGCGCTGATCGGGAAGCTCCGCGAGCGCTTCCAGGTCGTCTACAACCGGCCGCGGTCCGCGGACATCGTCAACGACCACCAGGCGATCCGCGAGAACGGCGACATCGAGGCGGTGACGGAGGCGTACCCCGACGTCCTGACGATCCAGCAGCTTCGCGAGCGCCACCCCGAGCTCGGCCACAACGAGCTGCAGCTCCGGCTCTACGCGGGCTGCGAGCGATTCGTGTCGGTGCTGGGCGGCAGCTCGTACCTCGCGAGCTGGTTCGGCGGGGTCAACGTCGTCTACGCGAAGCGCGGATGGGAGGTCGCGTGCGGCGCCTACGACCGCTGGTTCGACCGCTTCTCCGGCGCGCGCGTCGTCGCGGTGTCGACGCCGCGCGAGCTGATGCGCGCCGTCGAGCGGGAGCTCGCATGAGCGGGCGCGGCCCGCGCGTTCAGTTTCCCCAGTCCCCGCGCACGCCGCGCAGGAGTTCCACGCGGCGCGCGGGTGCGGCCGACAGGTACTCGCCGAGCGAATCCGCGAGGCGCCGGACCATCGCATAGGTGCTGTCCATCGTCGTGTACTTGTACAGGCCGAGGCGCCCGAGCGGAATGACGTTCGCGAGCCGGACGGCGTCGTCGAGATACCGCAGGAACTTCGCGTCCTCCCACCACACCGGGTACATGGCCACCGAGTCGTCGACGATCTCGCGCAGCAGCACCGTCGGGCCGGGGCGGTCGGCCGCGCGCGGGCCGTGGTGGATCACGCCGAAGTCCGTCGTCCGGCACACCGGCGTGTCCGCCCACGGCGTGTACAGCCACGCGAAGGGGACGCCGTCGGGCGCGGTCCCCAGCGGAGGTTCCGCGTCGCGCCCGACCACGTCGACCTCGACGCGGTAACCGCGCCACTCGAGCGCGCCGTGGCGATGGTCGAGCTGCGCGTCGATCGGCGCGGTGCTGACCACGAGGTCCGCGGCGAACGCGCCCGCGTCGGTCGCGACGCTCGCGCGCCGGCCATCCGACTCGATGCGCCGCACCGTGACGCCGTAGCGGACGTCGACGCCGGCGAGCATCCGGTCGAACAGCCCATTGAAGCCGCCCGCCGGGTAGTAGTGCGCCGCCTCGCTCGGCAGCCGGTACCGGCCCGTCCGCGCGATGCGCTCGAGCCTGCGCAGCTTGCCCCACTCGGCCGGCATGTCCTCGAGCCGGCGGCCCCAGAACTTCCGGTTGAATCCCTCGAAGGCGAGCTCGGTCAGCGTCGGTCCGACCGACGTCTCCAGGTAGTCGCGCAGGTCGCGCTCGCCGGGCGGCGCGCCCCGCTCGCGTATCGCGGCGAGCTCGCGCTCGACCTGCGCGCCGCAGGGAAGCGCGCGCAGGCTCTCGATATCCACCGGGAACGGAATGACCGGATAGCCGGGGCGCAGGCGCGTGCCCTGGTAGATGCGGCGTTCCTGCAGGTCCAGGTATCGGCGCAGGAACGGCAGGACGTCGGGCGTGCCGCGGAACACGCTCACGACGCGAGGACCGTACTCGTAGGGCACGCCGTCGGCGGTGTGGAGCGTTCGCAGCATGCCGCCGGGCACGTGCGCGCGCTCGAGGACGATCACGTCGGCGCCGAGCGACTCGCGCAGCAGCAGCGCCGCGCAGCAGCCGGCAAAGCCTGCGCCGACGACGAGGACCCTCATCGCCGCAATGGTAAGCGAACCGATCGCGGCCGCGCGAGCGCCCGGCATTGCGGCGCGGCGCGAGGGCGGGTCCGGACGGGCCGCCCGCCTCGCCCTTGCCGCGGGCTAGTCTCCCTTCGCGCCTCCCCTGAGCGCGCTGAGGAGGTCCATCGGCAGCGGGAACACGATCGTCGTGCTCTTGTCGCCGGCGATGTTGCCCAGCGTCTGGAGGTAGCGCAGCTGCATCGCCTGCGGCGCCTGTGCCAGCATCTGCGCGGCCTGCAGCAGCTTCTCGGAGGCCTGCAGCTCGCCTTCGGCATGGATGATCTTGGCGCGGCGCTCGCGCTCGGCCTCCGCCTGGCGCGCGATCGCGCGGATCATCGTCTCGTTCAGGTCGACGTGCTTGATCTCGACGTTCGAGACCTTGATGCCCCAGGCGTCGGTCTGGACGTCGAGGACGCGCTGGATGTCCATGTTCAGCTTCTCGCGCTCGGCGAGCAGCTGGTCGAGCTCGTGCTTGCCGAGGACGGCCCGCAGCGTCGTCTGCGCGAGCTGGCTGGTCGCATCCAGGTAGCGAACGACCTGGATGATGGCCTTCTCCGGATCGACCACCCGCAGGTAGATGACCGCGTTCACCTTGACCGAGACGTTGTCGCGGGTGATGACGTCCTGCGGCGGCACATCGAGCACGACCGTGCGCAGGTCCACGCGCACCATCTGCTGCACGACCGGGATCAGGATGACCAGGCCCGGCCCCTTCACCTTCCAGAAGCGTCCCAGCATGAAGACCACGCCCCGCTCGTATTCGCGCAGCACGCGAATCGATGTCCCCACCAGCACCAGCAGGATGACGATGACGACGCCGAGTTGCGCAAATGCGACCATGGCCAGTCTCCTTCCGGATCGCGACGATCCTGGGCTTACTCGTGGGTCGGGACGACGGTCAGCACCAGTCCGTCCTTGCCGGTCACCTGCACCGTCTGGCCGCTCGCCAGCGGCTGCGCGGATCGCGCGCGCCACAGCTCGCTGTGCACCCGGACCCAGCCTTCGCCGTCCGCGTCGTCGATCACGACACCGAGGCTCCCGATCATCTGCTCGCGGCCGGTGGTCACCGGCCGCTGGCGCGACTTCACCGCGGCGGCCGCGACCGCGAACACGAACAGGCCGCTCGTGACCGCCAGCGTCGCGATCAGCGATCCGGGCACGCCGAAGCCGGGAACGTCGGTCTCGATCAGCATCATCGCGCCCACGGCGAACGCGATGACGCCGCCGATCCCCAGCGACCCGAACGACGGCACGAACGCCTCCGCCACGATGAACGCCAGTCCCAGCAGGATCAGCGCCAGCCCGGCGTAGTTGGTCGGCAGCAGCTGCAGCGCGTACATGCCGATCAGGATCGAGATCGCGCCGACCACGCCCGGCAGCACCGCGCCGGGGTTCATGACCTCGAAGACGATGCCGTAGAAGCCGACCGTCAGCAGGATCAGCGCGATCGAGGGATGCGTGATGATCGCGAGGAACCGGGTGCGCCAGTCGGGGGCGGCCACGCCGACCGTCGCGCCGGCGGTGGCCAGGACGCGCTCGCCCGCGGCCGTCTTCACCTTGCGGCCGTCGAGCTTGCGCGCCAGGTCCGCGACATCGGTGGCGATGAGGTCGATGACGCCCTGCGCGAGCGCGTCCTGCGCCGACAGGCTCACCGCTTCCCGGACCGCGCGCTCGGCCCACTCGGCGTTGCGGCCGTGCATCTGCGCGAGGCCGCGGATGTACGCCGCGGCGTCGTGCACCTGCTTGCGCGTCATCGCGTCGTCCGACTTGCCGCCTTTCGACGGCGTCGCGCCCTGGTCCGCCTCCTTGCCCTTGCCGGGGGAGACCGGCGCCGGGCCGCCGGGCGACGGCATGGCGTCGGGACCGCCGATCGCGACCGGCGTCGCCGCGCCCAGGTTGGTGCCCGGCGCCATCGCGGCGACCGGCGACGCGTACAGGATGTAGGTGCCCGCGCTGGCGGCGCGCGCGCCGCCGGGCGCGACAAAGGTCGCCACCGGCACGCTCGCGGAGAGGACGGTCTTGATGATGTCGCGCATCGACGTGTCGAGCCCGCCGGGCGTGTCCATCTGCAGCACCACGAGCTCGACGCCGTCGCGCTCGGCTCGCTCGATGGCGCGCTGGACGAAGTCGGCGGTCGCGGGGCCGATCGGCCCGACGATCGGGATCACGCTGATCCCGCGGACCGGATCCGCGGCTCCCGCCACGGCCAGCCAGGCGAGCGGCACCCACGCGGACATCGAAAGCAGCCGAGCGAGTCTCATGCGGCGAGCCTCCTCGGGGCATTATAGGCGCCGGGCGGCAGCGGGCGGCCCGGACGTCCCCGCGCGGGGCGCAATCGCGGCGTCGGGCCGGCGGCCGCAAGCACGCCGCCCGACCGCGCCCAGACCGACGACGCAGGCGCGGCGGACGCGGTACGGGCGATGCCTCCCGCGCCGGTCGACCTCGCAAGGATGCCGATGAACGTGGACTTCGAGGAGCTGGCCTTTTCCATGACGCCGATCGGCGAGCTGAGCCTGCGGCGACGCCGGGAGCTTTCGCTGGACGTCGAAGTCTTCGAGGTCAAGCTCGGCGACGAGTTCCTGATGTCCAGCCTCTTCACCGCGGGAGAGATCGCGCTCGCCGATCTCGGCCTGCGCGGCCTCGGTGACGAGCCGCTCGACATCGTCGTGGGCGGCCTGGGCCTGGGTTACACGGCCGCCGCGGTGCTCGAGCACGCGCAGGTGCAATCGCTGCTGGTCGTGGAAGCGTTGCCCGAGGTCATCGCATGGCACCGTGCCGGGCTGGTTCCCCTGGGATCGACGATCGCCGGCGATCCGCGCTGCAGGCTGGTCGAAGGCGATTTCTTCGCGCGGGTGGACGCTGCGGGCATCGACGCCGGCGACCCGCCACGGCGCTTCCACGCCATCCTCGTGGACATCGATCATTCGCCGGGGCATGTCCTCCATCCATCGCATCGCGCTTTCTACGCGCCGGCGGGGCTGCGGCGCCTGGCGGCGCACCTGCTCCCCGGTGGCGTGTTCGCCCTCTGGTCCAACGACCCTCCCGACGAGGCATTCCGCACCGCCCTCGCCGACGCCTTCGACGCGGCGAGCGCGCACGTCGTCACGTTCCACAATCCGCTGCAGGACCGGGACGCCGCGAACACCGTCTACGTCGCCCGGAAAGGCCCCGGAGACCGGGCGCAGGCGCGGTAGATCCGTGCTCGGCGGACGAGCCGCGCGGGCGAGCGGCGCTCGTCGACCGCCGTCGCCCCGCGCCCGACGGGATTATCATCGTTCCCCGCCATCCCAGGTCCGATCCCTGATGAATCCCGAGCGCGTGCTCGACGCCGCGCCATCCGACCAAACGTACGCCACCGAGCCCGGCGCCGCGCGGCTGGTGCTCCACGTGCCGCGCGTCCTGCAGCACCGGCTCGCCGATCCGTCGGCGGCGCGCGACTGGACCGCCGAAGGCACCGCCGCGTTCGCCGACGTCTCGGGGTTCACGAAGCTGTCCGAGGCGCTGGCGTCGAAAGGCCGCGAAGGCGCCGAGCAGATCACCGAAATCATCGGCCGCAGCTTCCAGTCGATCCTGGGCGTGGCCTACGATGCCGGCGGCAGCCTCCTCAAGTTCGGCGGCGACGCGCTGCTCCTGTGGTTCGAAGGCGAGCATCACCTCGTCCGCGCCTGCCAGGCGACGCTCAGGATGCGCGACGACCTGGCGGCCGTCGGCCGCATCGCGCTGCCCGGCGTCGAGGTCACGCTGCAGATGTCGCAAGGCGTGCACTCGGGGCGCTTCCATTTCTTCGCCGTCGGAGACTCCCACGTCGAGCTCCTGCCGACCGGCCCCGGATGGACCCGGCTCGTCGCGATGGAAACCGAAGCGTCTGCCGGCGAGATCCTCGTGAGTCCGGAGACCGCGGCGTCGCTTGCGCCAGGGCAGCTCGGCAGCGAGAAGGCGCCGGGCATCCTTCTCGCGCAGCTACCCGGATCGCCGGAGGCGTACGTGCGCGCACCGCGGCCGCCGCTTGCGGCGGAAACGCTCGCGCGCTGCCTCGCGCCGGCGATCCGCGCGCACGTGACAGGCGGCGGCGGCTCGTCCGAGCACCGGCCGGTCACCGTCGCGTTCCTCCGCTTCGAAGGCGTCGACGCGATGATCGAGGAGCAAGGCGCGCGCGCGACGGCGGACGCGCTGCACCGGCTGGTGTGTGCGGTCGAGGCGGCGACCGAGGCGAACGACGTCGCGCTGCTCGGCTCGGACGTCGACGCGAACGGCGGCAAGCTGATCCTCGCCGCGGGCGCGCCCAGGGTGACGGGCGATGACGAGGAACACATGCTGCTCGCGGTGCGCCGCATCCTCGACGCCGACCTCCCGTTGCCCGTGCGGATCGGCGTGCATCGCGGCGCAGTGTTCGCCGGCGAGATCGGGGCATCCTACCGTCGCACCTACACGGTGATGGGCGACGTCGTGAACCTCGCCGCGCGCGTGATGGCGAACGCCGCGCCGAACACGATCCTCGCGACTGCGGAGGTGCTCGACCGCTCGAACACGCTGTTCGAGGCCGCCGCGCTCGACCCGTTCGCCGTCAAGGGCAAGACGGACCTCGTGAAGGCCTGGGCGGTCGGGCGCGCGAAGGGCTCGCGCGCGCGGAGCGCCGCCGACCAGCGTCTGCCGCTGACGGGACGCAACGCGGAGCTCGGCATCGTGCGCAAGGCCCTCTCCGGCGTGCGCACGGGCGCGGGACAGATGGTCGAGATCGTCGGCGACTCCGGCATCGGGAAGACGCGGCTGCTCGAGGCGATGCGCGACGCCGCGATGGGCTACCGGAAGCTCCACGCGGCCTGCGAGGCCTACACGGCGTCCACACCCTTCGCGGTGTGGCGCGAGCTGCTGCGCGAAGTGCTCGGGGTCGGCCGCGACGAGGAGACCGCCGTCGTCGAGGGACGGCTGCGCGACGAGTTCGCGGCGCGCGCGCCCGACCTCGTCCCCTGGCTCGCGCTCGTCGGCGCCGCGCTCGACCTCGACATCCCGCCGTCGCCGGAGGTCGAGATGCTGGCCGAGGAGAACCGCCGCGCGAAGCTGCACGAATCGGTCGGGGCTTTCCTGGCCGCCGCGATGCCGGGACCCGCGATCGTCGAGATCGACGACGCGCACCACATGGACGAGGCGTCCGTCGAGCTGCTCGGTTACCTGGTTGGCCAGTTACCGGAGCGGAAGTGGCTGTTCGGCATCGCGCGCCGCCGGGTCACCTCCGGTTTCGTGGCCCCGGAATCGACGGGGGTCGCGCGCATAGCGTTGCAGCCGCTCGCGCAAGCCGACGCGCTGCGACTTGCGCAGATCGCGACGAAGGAGCATCCGCTGCCCTCGCACGTCGTCGAGGTCGTGGCGCAACGATCCGGCGGCAATCCGCAGTTCCTGCGCGACCTCCTGCGCTCGGCGTCCGATTCCGGCGGCGTCGCCGCCCTGCCGGATTCCGCGGAGGCGGCGGCAATGGCGCGCATCGACGCCCTCCCGCCGGAAGATCGCGCGGCGGTGCGACGGGCAGCCGTCTTCGGCCTCGCGTTCCATCCGCGCATGCTCGCGTGGTTCGACGATCCCGAGGAGGGCCCGCCGCCGCGCGACGAGACGTGGACACGGCTCGCCGACCTGTTCGACGACGACGGCGACGGCTATCTGCGCTTCCGCCAATCGCTGCTCCGCGACACCGCGTACGAGGGCCTCCCGTTCAGACAGCGCCGCCGACTGCACGCGGCGGTCGCCGCGCACGTCGAGGCGGAGGCCGACGATCCCGACGACGTCGCGGGCATCCTGTCGCTCCACTACTTCGTTGCGGGCGACCACGAGCCCGCGCGGCGCTACGCAACGGTCGCCGCGAAGCGCGCCGAGGACGTATACGCCTATGTCGAGGCCGCGGGACTCTATGCGCGCGCGCTGGAGGCCGCGCGCAACGTGCCGGATCTCGCGCCTTCGGACGTGGCCTCGCTGCAGGAAGCGCTCGCCGACGCCTGGTACCGCGCGGGCGAATACCGGAAGGCGTCGGACGCATATGCGGAGGCGCGCCGGGGGGTCGCCGGCAACAGGCTCGCGGAAGCCGGACTGCTGCTCAAGCAGTCCTGGATCGAGGAGAAGCTCGGCAACTATCCGGAGGCGCTGCGCTGGACGGAGCGCGCCCGCGAGGCGATCGACGGGCAGCAGGGGATCGATGTCGCGCGGCTGACCGCCAGCACGAGCGCGTGGTACGCGACGGTGCTGCAGGCTCAGGGCCGCTCGGCCGAAGCGATCAAGTGGGCCGAGCGGGCCGCACGCGAGGCGAACGACGTGGACGACCCCGAGCAGCTCGGGAACGCTTACTTCGTGATGGGCTGGGCGCAGGGTGCCCTCGGAAGGGACGGCGCGGAGGCGACGATGCTCAAGTCGCTCGACGCGTTCCGCCGCTCCGGGAACCGGGTGCGGCAGGCGATCATCCTCTCGAACGTCGGCGGCGTCTGCTACTGGGAGGGTCGCTGGGACGACGCGATGTCCTATTACGAGCGCGGCCGCGACGAGTCGCTGAAGGTGGGCAACATCGTCAATGCCGCGACGTCCAGCATGAACATCGCCGAGATCCTGACCGACCGCGGGGAGCACGCGGAAGCCGAGTCGACGCTGCAGAAGACGCTGCCGGTATGGAAATCCTCCGAGTACCGCTACTTCCAGGGCGCGTGCCACTGGATGCTGGGCCGCGTGTCGCTGCGGGCCAACCGCATCGACGAGGCGCTCGCGCGGTTCGACGAGGCCCGGCGGCTGCTGACCGAGGTCGGCGCGGAATCCGAGGTGCATGACGTCGACGCGCGCGTCGCCGAGTGCCGCCTGCTGAAGGGCGATGCCGACGGTGCGCTGGCCCTCGCGGACGACATCCTCGGCCGAACCGAGTCGGCGGACGCGATCGAGCGGCTGAAGCCGCACCTGCACCGCGTGCGCGGCTACGCGATGCTGCTGCAGGGCGACCCGTTCGGCGCCCGCGAGGCCGCCGAGGCCAGCCTCGAGATCGCCCGCGAGCGCAACGACCGGTTCGAGATCGCGCTCACGCTGAACGCGCTGACCGCGCTCGACCGTCTCGAAGGCGTCGAACCGCCGGAGGAAATGGTGGAGGAGAGCCGGTCGATCCTCGCGGCGCTGAAGGTGCGCGCGCTGCCGCCGGTGCCGGCGACCCCGTAACCATCGGGGCGCCCGTCCTGGATTCGCGTCGTCGCGCGGGGAAAAAGGAAAGGCGGCCCGGAGGCCGCCTTTCGTCCTGACTGCCGCGTGGGGATCAGCGGCCGAACACCGGATCGTGTCCGACGATCACCGTCGCCGTGAGCTGCAGGCAACGGACATTGGGCCCGGTGGGCGCCGGCGACGGACAGCTCGCGAGAGCCACCGGCCACCAGGTCTCCCTGGCCACGCAACCACTCTCGCCCGCTGGAATCGACGCGTGCGTCACCAGGGTGCTGAGGCAGGACGAAGCCACTTTCCACGGCAACTCGACGTTCCCGTCCACGTCATAGGTCGGTGCCGTCGTGCACACGGAAGCAGCGCAGATCAGCGTCTTGCGCGTCGGCAATCCGGTCACCGGGTCGCCCCACTCGGGACGGTACGTCGACAGGATCGCGACGACCGGGTTGGGGACGGCGCTGTCGAAGCTGAAGCTGTAGAAACCCGGCGGCACGATGTTCCCGAGCGGATCGGTGAGGCTCGTGGTGTTCGTGTCCGGGATGTTGTTGACGATCGAATAGTTGAGCAGCGTGCAGTCCGTGTTGCCTTTCGTGTCTCCGAGACCCCGGATGCCCACGATGAACGCGGTATCTTCCGAATCGGTCGCTCCGCCCGCGGACGCATCGAAGGACCCGTCCGTGCCGTCGGGCGCCGGGAGATCCCGCGCGTCGAACGGAGGATCGGTATCCGTGGCGCAGTCGAGGATCCCGTCGAACACGGTGAGCGACGCCGGCGTCGCGGACGTGAAGCCCGCGGCGGTCGCCGTCAGTGACGTCGCTCCGGTCGCGTTGAACGTCACCGTGAACGTCGCCACGCCTCCGCTCGAGGCCTGCGACGAGCCCCCGGTGAACGCCAGCGGGCTGCTGCCGAGCGTCACGGTGGCGTTCGGCGCCGGTCCTGCGCAGCTGCTCGACAGGTTGACCTTCAGCGCGACCGGCGTGCCCTTCGCTGCGCTCGTCGGGTTCGACGCGTCGAACTGCAGCGACTGCGCGCCGCCCACCGTCGTCGTGATGTTGACGGCGGCTTCGGGCGGATACAACTGGCGGAACGTGTTGCCGGAGAAGCTCGACCCGGACCACGCCTGTGCCGAATCCCACAGCGCCGACGAGCACGCCGCCGCGCTGACCTTCGCCCAGAACGTCAGCGTGAAACCCTGCAACGGCTTGAGCGGCGACATGTTCGAGATCGTGATCACGTCCGCACCGTCGGGCGCGGCGATCGCGCCCGCCCACGTGGCGCTCGGCGCCGACGTGCCGGAGTCGCTGGACTCGACGTTGTAGCCCGCCGGCAACGGAATCGCGATCGAGTTGATGTTCGAGTTGCCGTTCGGCGTCTCGTTCTTGATCGCCATCGTGAACCGGACATTGCCCACCGACACGGCGGCGGGCGTGATCGAGATGCTGAACTTCTTCTCGGGCGCCGCGGCAGCGGGCGAGGTCATCGCGGCCAGCGACAATGCCCCCAGGATTCCGAAACCGATCTTGCGTATGCGATTCATCGTGCGCCCCCCGAAGTCCGGCGAGGCGGCCGTCCGTCACGCTGCAGGACCCGCCTGATAGCGAGTCTCGCCGGGCGGACCGACGCCTGTCCGAAGTCGACGACTATGCGCGTACTACAATTTGAACGCAATAAACCGATCGCTCAGTGGCTTAGGAATATTCGCACGGCAGGCACCGCGGCGGCGGGGACGCAAGGCGCCCCGGAGCGCGCACGTGGCGTCAGCCTCGCAACGATGTAACACACAAGGTGGATCCGCACGGCTCCGGCCGCCTGAGGACCAGCGTGCTCCCCGGTGCGGCCGCCAACGGCGAAGTGCACCGCTCGCCATCCGGCATGCAGGTGGCGTGCCGCCGCGTCAGT
Organism: Burkholderiales bacterium; assembly: GCA_905339295.1. GTDB lineage: Bacteria > Pseudomonadota > Gammaproteobacteria > Burkholderiales > Casimicrobiaceae > VBCG01. Next base: position 145,414 of record CAJPFI010000006.1, on the reverse strand, counting down.
CGGGAGACGACTTCGGGGCCCGCCTACGGAACGCCATCGCTTCCGAGGGGCGGATCGGGTCGGCCACCGCCCGTTCGGCATGTCGACGTGCCGTCGCCCGGGCGGGGCGGCCTGCCGAAGGCCACCCGCCTGCCTGAACTTCCCGGGCGGCACGGCGATCGCCGCCGCGTTCCGCCTGTGCGGGACAGCCGACGCGCCCGCCCAGGTCACCCCGGCTCGCACCGTTCCCGGATCATCAGGGCGGCCGTCGCGCCGATGTTGCCGGCACCTCGATCGGTAGGCGTGGCGCACCTTCGCCCGGTTCGGCCGTTCGGGTCGCGGCAGAGGGCATGGTGAACCGTTTCAAGGCACCGAGGTCCTTGATTGAGCCGAACCCGTGCGCGTGCGTCCAGGCGAACTCCGCGCCCAGCAGGAAGATCCGGGCCGAGCAACAAACCCGTACGAGCAGCACGACCAGCGACGCGACGGCGCCGAAGCGCGAGTCGATCCCGCTGCGCCCCGGTCACGCGCGATCGACCGGCAATCCGGCGCTCCTCCACTCCGGAAAGCCGTCCTCCAGCCGGCGCGCCTTGCGTCCTTTCCTGCGCAGTTCGGCCACCGCCTCGAAGGCCAGCAGGCAGTAGGGGCCGCGGCAATACGCGACGATTTCCTGACGGCCCGGAAGCTCGTGCATGCGCTTCTTCAGTTCGGCCAACGGCACGTTGATCGCACCGGGGATGTGACCGGCCGCGTACTCGTCCGACGGGCGCACGTCGAGCACCGTCACCAGGCCCTTCTTCGCGCGCTGCATCAGCTCGCTGGCAGGCACCGGCTCGAGGCTGTCCTTGCTCTCGAAATAGAGCCTCACCAGCCTGTCGACCTCCGCCAGGCGGTCCTGCCCGACCGCGCGCAACGCCGAGAGCAGCCGCACGATGTCGTCGCCGGCAAGGCGATAGAACACCCGCAGGCCTTCCTTCCGGGCGTCCACCAGCCCTGCGTGCCGAAGCTGCTGCAGGTGCTGCGACGCGTTGGCGACCGAGAGGCCGGTCATGCGCGACAGCGGCTCGACGCTGCGCTCGGCCTGCGCGAGAAATTCCAGCATCTCCAGGCGTTTCGCGCTGCCGAGCGCCTTGCCGATGCGGGCGAACTGCTCGAACACCTCGGACTTGACGTTCGGATTTGACATGGGTCGGGATCGGCGTATCATCGCCAAGTATTCAATTTATCATTTGATCAGTATAGCTCATTGTCCGCGTCCCGGCCAATGACCCTTTCGAGCCTCTCCCGATCGTGGATGCCTTCCTGCTGGGCCACGAGGTGCCGGTCCGGCTCGGCGCCTTCGTCGCCATCTTCGCGGCGATGGCCGCGTGGGAGCTCGCGGCACCCCGGCGCGCCCTCCGGGAGCGCAAGCCGGTGCGCTGGACGAACAACCTCGCGCTGGTCGTCGCCAACAGCGTTCTCGTGCGCGCGATCTTCCCCTTGGCGGCGGTCGGCGTCGCCGGGTTCGCCGCCGAACGCGGCATGGGCGTGCTCAACATCTTCCCGCTGCCGTACGCCGCGGCCGTCGTGCTCTCGGTGCTGGTGCTCGACGTCGCCATCTACCTGCAGCACCTGATGTTCCATGCGGTGCCGCTGCTCTGGCGCCTGCACCGCGTCCACCACGCGGACCTCGACTTCGACGTGACCACCGGCGCCCGCTTTCATCCCCTCGAGATCGTGTTGTCGATGCTGATCAAGTTTGCCGTGATTCTCGCGCTCGGCCCGCCGGCGCTGGCGGCGCTGATCTTCGAGGTCCTGCTCAACGCGACGTCGATGTTCAACCACGGCAACGTTCGAATGCCGGCGCGCATCGACCGGCTCCTGCGCTGGCTCGTGGTCACGCCGGACATGCATCGCGTCCACCACTCGATCGATCCGCGCGAGACGAACCGCAACTTCGGCTTCAACCTACCTTGGTGGGACCGCCTCTTCGGCACCTACCGGGCGCAGCCCCGGGCCGGTCACGACGCGATGACGATCGGCATCGAGCAGTTCCGCGCGCCGCGTGAGCTGCGGCTCGACCGGATGCTGCTGCAGCCGTTTCGCGCCGACACCGGGGCCTACCCGATCGGGCGGTCGCGCGGGGCAGCGCGATGAGTTCGCGCCCGATTCCGTCGCCCGGGCCGCTGGCGTCGGGCCTGCTGGCGGTGGTCGCCTTCCTCCCGCGGCTGGTGCGGCGGGTTCGCCGGGCGGGGCCGCACTGGATCGATGCACGCGAGCTGAGCGCCGCGCTCGATCGCGGTCAGCAACCGCTGGTGATCGACGTCCGCGGGTCCGACGAATTTCATGGCCCGCTCGGGCACGTCCCCGCATCCGTGAACATTCCGCAGTCCGACCTGTCCGCGAGACTGCCCGACCTCGAAGCGTCGAAACGGCGTCGCATGGCGATCGTGTGCCGCACCGACAGGCGCTCGGCGAGGGCGGCCGAACTGCTGATCGAAGCGCGCTTCGTCGACGTCGCCATCGTGCGCGGCGGCATGGAGCAGTGGACCCGCGAAGGCTTCGCCGTCGCGCGCGATGACACCCCCTGATGCGGAAAGCGAGCGAAACGATGAAGACGCTGTTCGTCCTGAACGACGCGCCCTACGGCAGCGAGCGCAGCTACAACGGCGTGCGGCTGGCGGGATCGCTGTCGAAGATCGAAGGCGAGGAAGTCAAGGTGTTCCTGATCGGTGACGCCGCCGCGTGCGCCAAGGGCGGCCAGAAGGTGCCCGAGGGCTTCTACAACCTCCAGGTCATGCTCGGCCGCGTCGCGCGCAACAAGGCGCCGATCGGCGTGTGCGGCACGTGCATGGACGCGCGCGGCATCGCCGAGTCGGAACTGATCGAGGGAAGCCACAGGAGCACGATGGCCGAACTGACCGCGTGGACCCGGTGGGCCGACAAGGTGGCGGTGTTCTAGGCCGCCGCGGGGCGCCCGGCGGGACCGTTCCGGTGCGCCGCGGCGTGCCGATCGCTCATCGCACAGCGCCATCGCCGGGTTCGGCGGATCGCGTCGTGGCGGCGGGCACGGTGGAACCCTTCGCGGCGCCGAGGTCCTTGCGCGAGCCGAACCTGTGCGCGTACGCCCAGGTGAACTCCGCGCCCAGCAGGAAGATCTGGGCCGAGTAGTAGACCCAGACGAGAACCACGACCAGCGACGCGGCGGCGCCAAACCCGGAGGCGATCCCGCTGCTCCCGATGTAGATGCCGACCAGGTACTTGCCGGCGGTGAACAGCAGCGAGGTCGCCGCCGCGCCGATCCAGACATCCTTCCAGTCGATGCGCACGCGCGGCATCATCTTGTAGATCATCGCGAACACGACCGTGACCAGCACGAAGCTCGTGCCGAGCTCGACGATGCTCGCCACCGCGGTCCAGTCGCCGGACGCCGGATCCCACCATTTGCGCAGCGCGGCCAACGCGGCGCTCGCCACCAGCGACACCATCAGCAGGAAGCCGATGCCGAGAATCATGCCGAACGACAGCAATCGCGACCGCACCAGTCCCCATGCTCCCGAACGCGCCTCCCTGCCCGGGGCACGCCAGATGCGATCCAGAGCACTCTGCAACTCGCCGAAAACCGTGGTCGCCCCGATCAGCAGAAGGACGACGCCGAGGACCGTGGCGATCACGCTTTCGGCCGGCCTGCTCACGCTTTCGAGCAGGCCCTGCACCGCGAGCGCGCCGGGGGCCCCAGCATGCCCTCCAGCTGACCGAAGATCTCTCCGCGCGCGGCGTCGTCGCCGAAGACCAGCCCCGCGATCGAGATCACGATCAGCAGCAGCGGCGCGATCGAGAACAGCGTGTAGTAGGCGAGCGCCGCGCCCATGCTCTGCGCGTAGTCGTCGACCCACCCCGATGCGGCGGCCCTGACCAGGCCCCAGAGATCCCTGAGGGTCATCGGTTTCATCCGTCTCGCCAGGTCGTCCCGAGCACGGAACGTCGCGCCCATCGATCCCCGAACACGGCTCCGGACGGTTGGTCGATAATGGCCGGATGGTGCTGCCCGGACTCGTGCGGGGTCAAGTGACCGATGCCGGAGCGCGGATGCACGGCGTTGTCGTGGCGCGGCCTCGCCACGATGACGGCCCGGCCCTCTCGCCGGGAACAACGGCACTCGACGGCAACGACCGGGTCGATGCGCCGGTCGCCGAACGGCCGGATCACCCGGTCCACACGAGCATCGACCGTGTTCGCTCGCTCGTGCCGGCCTCGCACGGTCAGGAAAGGCGGCCGCGGTTTCGGAAACGCGCGGACGGCGCACGCGGGGAGGAGGGATCGTGACGATGATCCCCGGTCCCGACGCCTTCGTGTTCTTCGGCGCGACCGGCGACCTGGCGCACAGGAAGATCTTCCCGGCGCTGCAGGCATTGATCCGCGCAGGCGACCTGGCCATGCCGATCATCGGCATGGCCCGCGCCGGCTGGACGCTGGACAAGCTTCGCGAGCGCGCGCGCGACAGCCTGGAGAACAACGGCGGCATCGACGCGCAGGCGTTCGCCAGGCTGTCGGCGCAACTGCGGTACGTCGACGGTGACTACGCGGATCCGGCGACCTACGAGCGCCTGAGGCGAGCCCTGGGCGCCGCCACGCGGCCGCTGCACTACATGGCGATTCCTCCGAGCATGCTGGGCGCCGTGGTCCAGGGGCTGGCGAGAACGGGTTGCGCCAGCGACGCTCGCATCATCGTCGAGAAGCCGTTCGGTCGCGACCTGGCCTCCGCACAGGCGCTCAACCGCACGCTGCACGAGGTCTTCCGCGAATCGGCGGTGTTCCGGATCGATCACTACCTGGGCAAGGAGGCGGTGCAGAACCTGCTGTACTTCCGTTTCGCCAACGCCTTCCTCGAGCCGATCTGGAACCGCCACTACGTCGACAACGTGCAGATCACCATGGCCGAGAGCTTCGGCGTGCAGGGCCGCGGCGCCTTCTACGACGAAGTCGGCACGATCCGCGACGTCGTGCAGAACCACATGCTGCAGGTGGTCGCGCTGCTGGCGATGGATGCGCCGGCGGGGCGCGATCCGCAGTCCATGCTCGCCGAGAAGCTGCGGCTGTTCCGCGCGATGCGGCCGCTGGATCCCTCGCAAGTGGTGCGCGGCCAGTTCCGCGGCTATCGCGACGAGAAGGGCGTGGCGGCGGATTCCCGGGTCGAGACCTTCGCGGCGCTGTGCCTCCACATCGACACCTGGCGCTGGGGCGGCGTGCCGTTCTACCTCCGCGCCGGCAAGTGCCTTCCGATCACCGCCACGGAAGTCAGGGTGAACCTGAACGGCCCGCCGCTGGCGATCTTCGACGAGATCGGCCCGGCCACCTCGAACTACTTCCGCTTCCGCCTCGGTCCGGAGGTGACGATCTCGGCAGGCGCGCGCGTCAAGCAGCATGGCGAGCAGATGCGCGGCGAGCCGGTGGAGCTGATCGCCCGCCACGAGTCCCGCAGCGAAACGTTGCCGTACGAGCGCCTGCTGCGCGACGCGCTGCGCGGCGACCCCACGCTGTTCACGCGTGACGACAGCGTGGAGGCGGCATGGCGGGTGATCGAGCCCGTGCTCGCCAATCCCGCGCCGGTGCAGGAGTACGAGCCCGGCAGCTGGGGACCGTCGTCCGCTGAGCGCGTCGTGGCCGGCGGCGCGGGCTGGCACGATCCGAAGCCCGAGGAGATGGCGCCATGCTGACAACCTCGTTGCAGACGCCGCGGACGACCCGCCAGGCACACCCATGAAACCGACGCGACGATTGCGCGAGCTCGGCCAGAGCCTGTGGCTGGACAACATCAACCGCGAGCTGCTCGATGACGGCACGCTGCGCCGCTACGCCGAGGACTACTCGATCACGGGCCTGACCTCGAACCCGAGCATCTTCGATGGCGCGATCGGCGATGGCGATGCCTACGACGCGGGCATCCGCGAGAAGGCGCGCGCGGGCAAGTCGGGCGAATCCCTTTTCGTCGAACTGGCGCTCGAGGACCTTCGCCGCGCCGCCGATCTGTTCCGCCCGGTGCACGACGCCAGCGACCACGTCGACGGCTGGGTCTCGATGGAAGTCTCGCCGTTGCTCGCCACCGATACCGCGGGCAGCGTCGAGGCCGCCCGCCGCATCCACCGGCAGGCCGAGCGCGCGAACCTGTTCGTGAAGATCCCGGGCACGCCGGAGGGCATCCCCGCCATCGAGGAATCGATATTCTCCGGCGTGCCGATCAACGTCACGCTGCTGTTCTCGCCCGAGCAGTACCTCGCTGCCGCCGGGGCCTTCCTGCGCGGCATCGAGCGCCGACTCGAAGCCGGGCTCGATCCGCGCGTCGGCTCGGTCGCCTCGCTGTTCGTGAGCCGCTGGGATGTGGCGGTCAGGGACAGGGTGCCCGCCGAACTGCGCAACCGGCTCGGCATCGCGATCGCACTGCGCACCTACCGCGCGTACCGGGAGCTGCTGGCATCGAAGCGATGGCGCAAGCTCGCCGCCGCCGGGGCACGCCCGCAGCGCCTGCTCTGGGCCAGCACCGGCACCAAGGATCCCGACGCATCCGACACGCTGTATGTCGAGGCGCTGGTCGCGCCGGACACCATCGACACCCTCCCGGAGAAGACCCTTCATGCCTTCGCCGAACGGGGGACGTTCACGGGGGCGATGGCCGCGGACGGCGGCGATGCCGAGGCCGTGCTCGCGCGCTTCGCGCAAGCCGGCATCGACGTCGACGCGCTGGCGGTCCGGCTGCAACAGGAAGGCGCGCAGTCCTTCGTCAAGTCCTGGCGACGACTGCTGCAGCGCATTGCCGACAAGAGCGCCGCGTTGACGAGCGCCCGCTAGGATTCGCGACGACGCACCATGCCGATGCCGGCTCGGCGTGCCGTTGCGTCGCGATCAGGACGACGATCGCGACGGTGGCCGCGCTTGCGTCGACAAGCGGGTGTCAATAGCGATAGATCGCCGCCAGGCCCGTGGCCGATGGCATCCGGTCGGCGGGCACGATCACGATCTCTCCCCCCTTCGCGAGCACCAGTTCCGCCAGGTCGTCCAGCATATCATCGACCTCGGGATGCGCGAGCGTGCCGGTCCGAGTCGAGCCCGTGGCCGGATCCAGGCGTCCTGGCACATGTCGTTGCGCATCGATCAGCAACGTCCCGACGCGACCCGCGGCCGCGGCCGCCGCGACCTGGGGCAAGCGGTCGTCGCCGAGCTGCGATGTGCGAGCCGCGCCGAACCGCTCGACAAGACCCGCCAGCCGCTCCAGGTACACGGGCTCCATCACCTGCCACGCGCGCGTCCTCAGTTCGTCGATCGACAGCGCCTCGGGGTTGACCTCGAGGCCCGGGGCGATCAGTTGCGCGTTGTGGCTGACCGAACGGAATGGCGCGTGATGCTCGGGCAGCGCTGCCAGGATGAGCGGCAAGCCCGACGGCTGCGAATGGTGCTCGGTGACCGCCCGATCGACCGCGCGGAAGAAGCGCTCGGTCTGCTGGTCGATCACGTCCTGCTTCGATCCATGCCCGTGATGCATCCCGCCAGACTTGGCGCCGCCGGCGCCGCGATTGGACCCGGCGCCGCTGGCCGCGGGACCGGTGCCGTACGAGCGCGCCTGGCTCGACGGCTCGGGCAGCTCGTCGCCCAGCACGTCCGTGGCCGTGCGCGGCACGCCTTCCGCCAGGTCGATCTCGTCGAGCGCATCGCGGCTGCCCTCGAACAACCGGATGTCGCGCCGGTTGACGCAAAGCACCTGGAATCGATCGGCCGATTGCACGATGCGCAACAGCGGCTTGACGTGGAAGCTGCCGGCCACGATCGCCAGCTCCGGCACCGACCGCTGCAGGCGCACGATGCGGAACAGGTCAGGAGCACCGAACACGGCCAGCCCGTCGGTCGTGTGATTCCAGAACTCCGTCTCTTCGCCCAGCGCATGAAACCGGGCCAGCACCGACGCGCTCAATGCTGCCGGGCGATCGTGCTGCAACGAGTCGGCTGCCTGCCTGACCAGATTGCGGAACCGGATCGGGTCCTGCTGGTTGTCGGGGTGATGCCGATGCGTCGGGAGGTAGATCGACACGCAGGGGCCAGACCTGCCCGCCGACAGCAGCTCTTTCAGGTCGCGAAGCGCGAGCATGACTGTTCAACTCCCTGGTCGAGGTCCGAAGGCCGCTCTCGCGGCGCCGCTCCAGTGTGCTGTCCCGACGCTTGCGACGATGAAGGAACGGATGAAAGGGGATGTCAGGCAAGGCGGGAGCCCGCAACCGTACCGCGTGATAACGCGAGGCGGGGCGACGCGGAGTGCCTTCCCGTTTCGACGTGTACCCTCGAGCGAAATTGCCGGGAAGTGCAACTAGCTGGCCCCGTCGTTCGTCTGGGCCGGGCCGCTTCGCCGGTCTGCGTCGAGCTTTCCGAAACTCCGGTCAAGCGCACGAGCCAGCTTGTCCGAGGCTCCGTCGATGGCCAGGATCACGCTGGGCGCTTCGTGGGTCACCGACATCGGCTGGCGTCCGGCCACGCGCGCCTCCATCGTGCAGCGCTTGTCATCACCCTTCTTCCTGTCGCCGTCGAGGTCCTTCAGATGTACCTCGACGCGTGTGATCCGGTCGGAGAAGCGGCCGAGCGCCGCGCGGACCTTGCCTTCGAGTTTCGCGGCCAGGTCGTCGGAGCCGACTACATTTTTGTCGGTATTGAGCTGGATCTGCACGGTTTTCCTCGCTCGTGATGTGCGGAATGGCCGGAGATTCGAGCCTCGCGCCATCCAAGGCGGGTCCGGGATCGACGATTGTCCGGAAGGCGACCGATTTCGGCCTCGACCGCCGACGTCACGCGCGTCCGAAAGGCACGACGCGCGGTATGCACCGATGCCGCCGAATGCCGGCGATATCGGCGTGGTCGAAACGCCGCGGCGACCGCTGACTGCGCCGCTCGAATGGCGAAGCTGCCCGGAGCGTCCCGACGATCCATTGTACGCTTATGACCCCACCGTGGTTCGTGCGTCCGTGCGCCGCCGCACGCGGAAGCGTCCCCTTGGGACGCGGAGGTCATGCCGATGGGCATTGCAGCGACGCGTGAAACGCGGCCGCTCGGCAAGCCCCGACAACGGTCCGACGGCATGGGGCCGCTTCCGTGGCAATGGATCGAGAGAGCTCCGGCGGTGACGCTCTATCCGGAAGCGAAGCGGCAGGTGCGCTGGCTGAACGACGAGCAGGCAAGTCGGCCCCTGGACGCTGCCAGCGCATCGGAGATCGCTCGTACGCCTTGCCCTCGCCAAGGCATGACGGCAGGCCGACGCGCTCGGGCTGCAACGGTGCGCCCTGGACATGGAGCGTCGCAGGGGCATGGGCTCATGCCGACGAGGCCAAGGGCAGCGAGGCGATCGGCGTGCCGTTGAATGACGACGCGATGGCAGGGCTGCGCGAGGAGCAAGGCGAGCACCCCGAGCGCGTGTTCACCTACAAGGACAGGCCCCCTGGTCTGCTGAACAGGAGATCATGGCGCAACGGGCTCAAGCGCGCCGGCATCGAGAACTTCCGCTGCCACGATCTGCAGCGCGTCGGGGCCAGATCGCACACCATGGCCGGCACCTCGACGGCTTCCGCAGGGGCCTCGATGAAGGTTGCAGTCACAGCTGAAGCATCTGCCGGTTGCCGCGCCACGACGATCGATTGTCGCACCGGATCGAGCGCCAATGGTTCGCGCGGGAGCACCGTACAAGCGAAAATTCAACCCCGACCCAACACCAATCTCCGGCACTCTTCCTTCGGCCAGGCCGATCGCCCGTTTGCGATAGGGAAGCAGGCGGCGGTTGCGCATTGAGCAATGACACAGTCTCGGCAAGCAGACATCACGGCAGAAAGCCCTGAACCGTCGTCTTCATGACTGTGGCCATCACCATTCGCCGCAACGCGCGCTCGCAAAAGCGGCCCGTGTGAAACGGCGGCGGCGGTGCGGTCTCGGCGGACAAGGTCGCGATGCGCTCGCCGCCGCTACGCCGGCTTGTCGGCGACGAGCGAGACGCTCTTGACGCCGAACTTCCGGCTCGCCGACTGCGCATTGTCGGAGATGAACCCTCTATCCGGAGGCGAAGCGACGGGTACGCTGGCTTACCAAGGAGGAGGCAACTCGGCTCTTAGACGCGCTGCCAACGCATCAGAAACAGCTCACGCGTTTTGCGCTGGCAACGGGATTACGCCAGGCCAACGTGCTCCGACTGAGATGGCCCGACGTCGATATGAAGCGCCGCACGGCATGGGTTCATGCCGACGAAGCCAATGGCGGCGAGGCGATTGGCGTGCCGTTGAATGACGACGCGATGGCGGTGCTCGACAAGGAGAAGGGCAAGCATCCCGATCGCGTGTTCACCTACAAGGGCAGACCCCTCGATCAGGTGAACACAAGAGCGTGGCGCAATGCCTTGAAGCGCGCTGGCATCAAGAACTTCCGCTGGCACGACCTGCGGCACGTCTGGGCCACGTGGCACGTCATGGCCGGCACGACGATCGCGGAACTGCAGGAGCTCGGCGCGTGGAAGTCGCCGTTGATGGTGAAGCGCTACGCGCACTTCGCGCCCGAGCAACTGCGAAGCGCTGCGACCAGGCTGGGCACATTTTTGGGCACACCTGGGTCCGCGGAGAACGCGGAAGCACGCACAACATCTTGCTTGATTTGGCTCCCCGACCAGGGCTCGAACCTGGGACCTGCGGATTAACAGTCCGTCGCTCTACCAACTGAGCTATCGGGGAAGGGAAACCGAAGCTTTCGATTATAGCATCGGCCCTGCGGCCCGGGCAACGGACGCCCCCGCCGTCCCTCAGCGATCCGAGCGCAGGTACGGCGCCGCCTTCCGCATGTAATGCACCATCGACCAGAGCGTCAGGATCGCGGCGATCCACAGCGCGACGGTGCCCAGCAGCGGCGTCGACACGCCCGGAATCAGCGGCTCGTACAGCAGCAGCGCGATGATCGCGGTCATCTGCGCGGCGGTCTTCAGTTTGCCGGCGAACGCCACCGCGACGCTCTTGCCGGCGCCGAGCTCGGCCATCCATTCGCGCAGCGCCGAGATCGCGATCTCGCGACCGATGATGATCGCCGCGAGCCACGCGTCCGCGCGCCCGAGCGCGACCAGCAGGATCAGCGCGGCGGCGACCATCAGCTTGTCGGCGACCGGATCGAGGAACGCGCCGAACGCGCTCATGAGGCCGAGCCTCCGCGCGAGCCAGCCGTCGAGCCAGTCGGTGAGCGCCGCGACGGCGAAGATGCCCATCGCGAGCCAGTTCTTGCCCGCGGGCGCGAGCCACGCGTCGGGCAGGTAATAGACGCCGACGAAGACCGGGATCAGCAGGATCCGCAGCCACGTGAGCGCGGTCGGGACGTTCATCGGCATGCGGACGCGTCGCCGGACATGCGGCGCGAGGCATTCTACTCCGTGGCGCGGGACGGCCGGTCCCGCGACGGGATGCGCCACAGCCAGACCGCCAGCGCGACCCCGAACGCGGCCAGCAGCGCCTGCAGCCATGCGGGGCGCACGAAGAACGCGACCGACACCGCGAGCGTCGCGCTCATCAGCGCGATCGCTGTCAGCTTCGTGCGCCACGGAATGCTGCGATGACGCCTCCATTCGACGATCGTCGGTCCGAAGGTCCTCGACTGCGTGAGCATCCGGTCGAGTCTCGGCGACGCGCGCGCGAAGCACGCGGCCGCGACGAGCAGGAACGGCGTCGTCGGCAGCACGGGCAGGAACGCGCCGAGGATCCCGAGCAGCGTCGCGACGACGCCCGCCACGACCAGGAGCCAGCGCACCGTCGCCGACGGGTGGAGACTCGGAAGGTCGGGCGTGTCGGGCTCGGGCATCGTGGCGGGCGAAACGCGCGTGACCGCGCGGAGGAAGCGCGCGGCACGCGCCGATTCTATCCGCCCCGCGGTCGGCGGCACGCTGACGTGCGCGGCGGTCCGTGAACCTGTCCGACGCCGGCTGCTCGCGGGACGTGACGGGGACGACGCTGACCCGTGGATCGCTCAACGTCGGCGGAACGCCTTCCACGCCGAGCGTTCCTCGACCACGTCGAGTCCCGGCTCGGACAGGTGCCTCCGCGCGCGAGCCGTCGTCGCCCAGCCGGTGTCGTCGGCGATCCACAGTCCGCCGGGGGCGAGCTTCGGCCCCCCTGCTCGTCCTCGGCGGTCGACATCGCCTCGGAGTGATTGCTTTCCCGGTGCAGCAGCGCGACCGAACCGTCCGCGACATGGCGCACCGCGTCGCTCGAGCGTGCGCGCAGCTCGCCGGACAGCCTCGGAAGCGTCGGGAAGAACAGCGAGCGGCGGCGCGCGGTGCGAATCCGGCGCGGGGCGCGGGCTCGCGCTGCGCGCAGGCGCCAACGATGCGACCGGCGGCGGCCCGCGACCGAGCGATCCTCGCGCCAGCGGCTCCCGCCGGCCGCGCGAATCCGGTACGATTCGCGCTACCGCTGCGCATGCGTCGCCTCCGATGCCGATCCCTCCCGACCTCATGCCGCGCCGGGCCGCCGACCTCGAGATCCGCGACGTCCCCGAGGGCTTCGTCGTCTACGATCCCGCCCGCGACCGGCTGCATGTCCTCAACGGCTCCGCGACGTTCGTCCTCGAGTGTTGCGACGGCGCAACACGTGTCGACGAACTCCCCGCGCTGTTGGCGGCGGCGTTCCGCCTCGACGCGAATCCCGTGGCCGAGGTCGACGCCTGCCTCGAGCGACTGATGACGGAAGGCCTCCTCGTCGACGCCGGCGCTTCCGCCCGGACCTGATTGCGTGTAGGCTCGTCGCCTGTTCGTGCGCGATGCCGCGACTGGCCCGCGATTGCTTCCGACAGACCAGGAGGTCGAAACGATGGGATCCAGCCCCGAGGTCGAACGGCTGCTTCAGCGCTACGCGCCGGAGCGGCGCGAGACGCTGCGCAAGATCCTGCTCGGCACCGCGATCTACACGGCACCGGTGATCGCCTCCTACTCGATGAACAGCCTCGGCGGCGTCGCCCAGGCCCAGGCCCAGAACCAGACGCTCGGCGCCACCCCGGTTCCCGTGGACTCGGGCCTCGGGCTCGCGGCCGCGGCGGGCGCGGTCGGTGTCGCCGGCGCGTTCCTGCTGCGCCGCCGCCGCGCGCGCAAGGATTCCGGCAAGGATTGATCCCGCACGGGCGCGCAGGCGTCCGGGTTCGCGGTGCATCGACGCCCCGATGAGCCGAGCGTCACCGCGACGCTCATCGTCCGGGACGAGGAGCGCTTCCTCGCAGGCTGTCTCGACACCCTGGCCGGTCGCGTCGACGAGATCGTCGTCGCGGACACCGGGTCGACGGACCGCTCGCGCGACATCGCCCGCGAGCACGGCGCGCGACTGATCGAGCATCGCTGGACGGACGACTTTGCCGCGGCGCGCAATGCCGCGCTCGACGCCGCGCGCGGCGACTGGATCCTCTACATCGACGCGGACGAACGCGTCGCGGCATGGGACCGCGCGGCGCTGCGCCCGCTCCTCGCCGACCCCGGCATCGTCGCGTGCACGGTCCTGTTCCGGCCGCAGTCGGGATTCACGCGCTACCGCGAGCACCGGCTGTTCCGCCGCCGCGCGGACCTGCGCTTCCGCGGCGTCATCCACGAGTCGATCCGGCCCGCGCTGCACGCGCTGCAGTCGCGTACGCGCGCGCGCATCGCCGACAGCCCGGCGGCGCTCGACCACCTCGGCTACGACGGCGACCTTGCCGCGAAGCACCGGCGCAACCGGCCGCTGCTCGAGGCGCGCCTCGCGGCCGAGCCGGACCATGCGTACAGCCGCGACCATCTCGGGCTCGCGCTGCTGGGCCTGGGCGACGAGGCGGGGGCGGAGGACGCGTGGCGCCGAGCGATCGCGGCGGTATGCGCGCGCGGGTGGTCCGACGCCGGCGATTCGCTGCCGTTCCTGCACCTCGCATCGTTCCTGCTCGACCGCGGTCGCGACGCGCGCGCGATCCTCGACGACGCGCGCCGCCGTTTCCCGGACGACCACGCGCTGGCGTGGCTCGACGCGCGCGCGCACCTGGAATCCGGCAACCCGGAAATCGCGCAGCCGATCTTCGAGGCGCTCGCGCGCGTCGACGTGGAAGCGCTGTGCATGCCGTACGCATACGACGCGTCGATCTTCGGCGCGAACGCGCACGCCGCGGCCGGCCTGTGCGCGTTCCGGCGCGGGCGTTACGGCGAGAGCGCCGACCGCTACGCGCGCGCCGAGGCGCTCGTGCCCGCCCACGCCGAGTTCCGCATCAAGCGCCTGCTCGCGCAGGCGCGCGACGCGCGCTGACGGCCCCGCCGGCGCACCGGGTTCAATGGAGCTCGGCGTAGATGCGCTGCGCGAGCGCCCGGCTGATGCCGGGCACCCGCGCGATGTCCTCGACGCCGGCGGCCTGTACGCCCTTGACGCCGCCGAAGTGCGCGAGCAGCGCCTTGCGCTTCGCGGCGCCGACGCCGGCGATCTCCTGGAGCGTCGACGTCGTGCGCGCCTTGCCGCGCCGCGCGCGGTGGCCCTGGATCGCGAACCGGTGCGCCTCGTCGCGGATCGACTGCAGCAGGTGCAGCCCGGGATGGTCGGCGGGAAGCACGAGCGCCTTCTCGCGTCCCGGGATCACGATCTCCTCGAGGCCGGGCTTGCGTTCGGGACCCTTGGCGATGCCGATCAACGGCACGCCGTGCAGGCCCTGCTCGGCGAGCACCTCGGCCGCGACCGCGACCTGCCCGCGCCCGCCGTCGATGACGAGCAGGTCCGGCGCGGGATACTCGCCCGCGACGATCCGCGCGCAGCGGCGCGCGAGCGCCTCGCGCATCGCCGCGTAGTCGTCGCCGCCGGTGGGCGGCGTCACGTTGAATCGGCGGTACTCGCCGTTCCGCATCGCGAGCCGGTCGAAGATCACGCAGGACGCGACCGCCGCCTCGCCCATCGTGTGCGACACGTCGAAGCACTCGATGCGCTGCACGCTGCCCGGCAGTCCGAGCGCCTCGACGAGCGCCGCGAGCCGTTCCTCCGCCGTCGCCTTCTGCGCCAGGCGCCGGCGGATCGCGAGCGTCGCGTTCTCGCCCGCCATCGCGAGCCAGACGCGCCGCTCGCCGCCCGGGTTCGCGACGATCTCGACGCCGCGCCCCGCCTGCTCGCCCAGCACCTGCTCGAGCGCCTCGCGGTCCTCGACGCCGGGCGCGACGATGGTCGGCGGCACCGGGCGCTCGAGGTAATGCTGCGCGAGGAACGCCCGCACGACGTCGCCGAGCGAGCCGGCCTCGGCGTGGCGCGGGAAGAACGTGCGGTCGCCGACGTGACGTCCGCCCCGGATCATCACGACGTTGACCGCCGCGATCCCCTCCTCCTCGACCGCCGCGACGACGTCGATGTCGCCGGCCGTCGCGCTTTCGACGAACTGGCGGGACTGCAGCTGAGCGAGCCGCGCGATCTTGTCGCGCATCCGCGCCGCGCGCTCGAACGCGAGCGCCGCGGACGCCTCCTCCATCTGCGCGTGCAGCCGCGCGCGCGCCTCGTCGGTCTTGCCCTGCAGGAACAGCACGGCCGCCTGCACGTCCTCCTGGTACTCGGCCTCGCCGATGAACCCCACGCACGGCGCGGTGCAGCGCTGGATCTGGTGGAGCATGCACGGCCGCGAGCGGTTCGCGAACACCGAGGGATCGCAGGTGCGCAGCATGAATACCTTCTGCAGCGTCGCGATGCCGTCGCGCACGGCGCCGGCGCTCGGGAACGGGCCGAAGTAGCGGCTGCGCCGGTCGAGCGCGCCGCGGTGGAAGCGCAACTGCGGGTACGCCTCCCCGGTGAGGCACAGGTACGGGTAGCTCTTGTCGTCGCGGAACAGGATGTTGTAGCGCGGCTCGAGCGCCTTGATCAGGTTGTTCTCGAGCAGCAGCGCCTCGCCTTCCGAGCGGACCACCGTGGTCTCGACACGCGCGACCTGCGCGACCATCGCGGCGATCCGCGGCTCGTGGCCGGTCTTCTGGAAGTAGTTCGCGACGCGCTTGCGCAGGTCGCGCGCCTTGCCGACGTAGAGCGCCTCGCCTGCCGCGTCGAGCATCCGGTAGACGCCGGGCAGGTGCGGAAGGGACGCGAGGAGCTCGGCCGTATCGAGGCCCGATGCGCCGCGATCGGGCTCGACCGTGCGCGCGTGTCGCCGCGGGACCTTCGTCAAGGGGCCGCCTCCCGCGGGCGCGGCGTCCCGCGGACGTCGCGCAACCCCTCCTCGCGGAGGTTCGCGAGCCCTTCCTCGGGGAGAAAGGCGATCCCGGCGGGGCGGATCGACGTCGGCCCGACGACCGGTGCGCGCGCCTCTCCACGGGGGGCACCGGCACCTCGAGGCGTCCCGAAGTCGATCATGTCGCGGGGGCCGGTCGCCCGAGATGCGCGGCCGCGTCGCGGAACACCGCGCGGAACATCGCGCGCGTCAGTCGACGCGTGTTGGTGTTGTAGCGGCTGCAGTGGAACGTGTCGAACATCGTGAGGCGCCCGCCGGGCAGCGCGTGGCGCGCGCCGTGCGCGAACGGGTGGGCGAGCCGCCGCACGCCCAGCACGCGCAGCACCGCCTCGTGCGCCACGCGGCCGAGGGCGACGACCGCCGCGCCGTCCGGCAGCGACGCGAGGTCGGCGGCGAGGTAGCGGCCGCACGCCGCGACCTCGGCCGGCAGCGGCCGGTTCTGGGGCGGAAGGCATTTGACCGCGTTGGAGATGCGGCAGCCGGTCAGCGCGAGGTCGTCGTCGCGCGACACCGACACGGGCGCCGACGCGAAGCCGAAGTCGAACAGCGTCTCGTAGAGCAGGATGCCGGCGTGGTCGCCGGTGAACGCGCGCCCGCTCGCGTTCGCACCGTGCATGCCCGGCGCGAGGCCGACGAGCAGCAGCGGCGCGCCCCGCGGCCCGAACGGCGGCACCGGGCGGCACCAGTACCCCGGATGCGCCGTGCGCACGCGGTCGAGGAATCCCGCGAGCCGGGCGCACGACCGGCAGTCCGGATCGTAATCCGGCGCGGGGCCCGCTTCTGGCAGAATGAACGGTTTTGTCGCGGCGCGCATCGAGCGCCGCTAGCCTAACATCAACCCGTGCTCCCGCTCGAATCGCACCTCGAGACCTGGTCGCGGCGGCCGTCGTCGCGCAGCGGCCGCCCGCCGCTCCTGTTCGTGCACGGCGGCTACGTCGACGGCTGGTGCTGGACGCCGAACTTCCTGCCGTGGTTCGCGGGCAAGGGCTGGCCCGCGCACGCGCTGTCGCTGCGCGGGCACGGCGGCAGCGGCGGCGGCGAGACGCTGTTCGCGGCCGGCCTCGACGACTACGCCGCCGACGTCGAGCGCGTCGCCGGGACGCTCAGGGAGGCGCCGGTCCTGATCGGCCACTCGATGGGCGCGGCGATCGTCGAGCGGCTGCTCGCCACGCGCCCGCTGCGCGGCGCCGCGCTGCTCGCGCCGATCCCGCCGACCGGGCTCGTTCCGGTCGCCGCGCGACTCGCGATGGAGCGCCACGACTACTTCGCACACATGATCGGCCTCGACCCGATGCGCATGACCGGCGACGTGCTCGAGGCGCTGCGGCCGTTCTACTTCAGCGACCGCGTCGACGCGGCGACGCTCGACGAGGCGGCGCGCCACATCGCGGTCGAGTCCCCGCGCGCGATCCTCGACATGTCGATGCGCATGCACTGGATGCGGCCGGAGCGCAACGGCACGAGGCTGATGGTGCTGGGCGCCGAGGGCGACCGCATCTCGACGCCCGCGGACGTGCGCGCGACCGCGCGCCACCATGGCGTCGACGCGGTCGTCGTGCCGGGCCTCGCGCACATGCTGATGCTGGAGCCCGGCTGGGAGCGCGCGGCGCGCGCGATCGCGGACTGGCTCGCGACGCTGGACTGACCCGCCGCCGTCGGCAGCGCCTCCGCGGCCGCGCCCCCGGAGTTCCGAATCGCGACGCGCCGTCACTGCGCCGTGCGCGTCCGCAGGAACTCGGCGAAGCGCGAGGCGGACAGCGGCTTGCTCACCAGGAAGCCCTGGAAGCTGTGGCAGCCGCGCGCGTCGAGGAATTCGAGCTGCTCGCGCGTGCCGACACCTTCCGCGACGACCCTGAGCCCGAGGCCGCGCGCGAGCCCGATGATCGCCTCGGTGATCGCCGCGTCGCCCGGGTCGGTCTCGAGGTCGGTGATGAACGAGATGTCGATCTTGAGCGTGTCGATCGGGAAGTGCTTGAGGTGCGTGAGCGACGAATACCCGGTGCCGAAGTCGTCGATCGCGACCTTGAACCCGTGCTCGCGAAGCTGGTGGAGCACGCGGCGGATCGCGTCGAGGTCGTGCAGCAGCGAGGTCTCGGTCACCTCGAGCTCGAGCCATTCCGGCTCGCAGCCCGCGGTGCGCACGATCTCGACGATGCGCTGCGCGAGGTCCTCGCGGTAGAACTGGCGCGCGGACAGGTTGACGGACACGTTGAGCGGAAGCCCGGCGCGGCGCCACTCGGCCAACTGGTCCGCGGCCGTGCGAAGCACCCATTCGCCGAGCGAGTGGATCAGGCCGGCCTCCTCGGCGAGCGAGACGAACACCTGCGGCGGGACCTCCCCGTGCTCCGGGTCGATCCAGCGCAGCAGCGCCTCGGCCCCGATGACCGCCCGGTCGGAGATGCGCACGACCGGCTGGTAGTGCAGCTCGAGCGAGCCCTCCTTCAGCGCCGCGCGCAGCGCCGTCTCGAGCGAGTGCTGCTTCAGCCGTCGCTGGGCCAGGTTCGCGTCGAGGAACTGGTAGGTGTTGCGTCCGAGCTCCTTCGACCGGTACATCGCCACGTCGGCATGCTTCAGCAGCTCGTCCGGATCGTCCGAGTCGTCCGGGTACACCGCGATGCCGATCGACGACGTCACGTAGATGTCGTGGTCCTCGACGCGGAACGGCTGCGCGATCGCGTCGAGCAGCTTCTGCGCGATGCGGCCGAGCACCTGCGGATCGTCGAAGTCCTCGACGATCACCATGAACTCGTCGCCGCCCAGCCGCGCGAGCAGGTCGGTCTCGCGCAGCGTCCCGCCGAGCGCCTGGGACACGTGCTTCAGGAGCTCGTCGCCGATCCGGTGGCCCAGCGTGTCGTTGACGTTCTTGAACCGGTCGAGGTCGATGAACAGCACGCCGACGCGCCGCGCGGCGCGGCGCGCCTGCGCGATCGCCTGCGACAGGCGCTCGTGCAGCAGCAGCCGGTTCGGCAGGCCGGTCAGCGCATCGCGCGTCGCCATGTGCTGCAGGCGCTCCTCGGCGCGGATCCGTCCGGAGACGTCCTGCACGAACGACAGGATCGACAGGATCTGCCCGTCCTCGCCGAGCAGCGCCGAGTGGTACCACTCGCACCAGATCGTCCCGCCGTCCTTGCGGCGGTTGCGCGACAGCCCGGTCGCGCGCGGCTCGAGACCGGTCATCAGCTTGCCGACGATGTCGACCATCGTCGCCGCCTCGTCGTCGTGCAGCATCGGGTTGTCGGTGAGCGACATCCCGAGCACCTCGGAGGACTCGTAGCCGAAGATGTTGCGCGCCTGCTCCGACCAGCGCACGAGCTTCAGGTCGCGATCCCACTCGAGCACCGCGAGCGGCGTGTTGCCGATGTGGCTCGACAGCTCCCAGTTCACGCGACGCAGCGCCTCCTCGTTGCGCTTCTCGTCGTGGATGTCGCCGTGCACCGCGTAGATGCCGACGACATTCCCGTCGCTGTCCCGGTTCGGAGCATAGTGGATCGACTCCCAGCGCGGATCGGCCGTCCCGTGCTGCGGCAGCAGCATCTCCGTGGCGATCGTCTCGCCCTTCAGCACGCGCGCAAACAGCGGAGCGATCATCGCGAAGCGCTGCGGGCCGAGGACGTCCTCGACCTTGCGCCCGTTCAGGTCCTTGCGCGATTCGCCGAGCCACGCCTCGTTGCGGCCGTTGACGAAGCGGAACCGGAGGTCGCGGTCGATGTACGACACGCGCGCCGGCACGTTGTCCATGATGAGCCGGAGCTCGGCCTCGGACGCGCGCAGCGCTTCCTGCGTCTGCTTCAGGCCGTGGATGTCGTTCATCAGCACGAACGCGCCGTGCACCTCGCCGGACGCGCCGGGGTCCGGCACGACGCGGATCGACATCCAGCGCCGCACGCCGTTCGCGCCGGCGATCAGGCGGTCGAACGCGGTCGACTCGCCCTCCAGCGCGCGCGCCACCATCGCCTGCGCGCTCTCGTAGATGCCGTGGCCGACGACGTCGCGCAGCTTCAGGTCCGCGAGCGCCTCGTCCGCGATCCCGAAGTACTGGACGAACGCCCGGTTGACGTAGTGGCAGCGCTCGTCGCGGTCGATGTAGGCGACCGGCGCGGGCACGCCGTCCATGATCGCCCGCAGCTGCGACTCCCGCGCCGCCAGCGCGTCCTGCGCGAGCTTGAGGTCGGTGATGTCGTGGCCCGCGACGTACTCGCCCTTCACGGTGCCGTCGAAGTTCAGGTCCGGCACGCAGCGCGCGCGGATCCAGCGCTTGCGCCCCTGCGCGTCGACGACCTCGCGCTCGTAGGTGACCGCCTCGCCCGACATCACGCGCTGGCGGCCCGGCGCGAGCGCCTCGGTCGCCTCCATCCCCAGCACCTCGGTGCTGCGGCGGCCGATCACCTCGTCGCGCTTCAGCCCGTAGAGGCGCAGGAACGCCTCGTTGACGAAGACGTAGCGGCGCTCCGCGTCGAGGTAGACGACCGGCTCCGGAATGTTGTCGGTGAACAGCCGCAGCTGCTGCTCGCGCGTCGCGAGCGCCTGCTCGGTGAGCTTGAGGTCGTGGATGTCGTACTCGGTGCAGTAGAGGCCGCGCACCGTGCCGGTCGCGTCGAGGTCGGGGGCGATGCGCCCGTGCATCCAGCGCTTGTCGCCCGACGGAAGCGTGCCGATACGCTCGTACTCGACATGCTCGCCGTCCTGCGCGCGCTTCAGCACCGGCCGCAGGAACCCCGCGACGTCCGGGGGAAGGATCTCGGCGGGCGTGCGGCCGTAGATCTCCTCCTGCGGGCGGCACGCCAGGTTCGCGAACGCCTGGTTGACCAGCGTGTAGCGCAGCGTGCGGTCGAGGTAGGCGATCGGTCCCGGGATGTTGTCGGCGAACAGCCGGAGCTGCGCCTGCTGGCTCTTGAGCGCCTCGCGGACGCGGACGTCGTCCTCGATGTCGTTCAGCACGACGAACGCGCCGCCGATGCGCCCGCTCACCTCGCGGTCCGGGAACAGCGTCACGCGAACCCAGCGCGGCTCGCCCGTCGACTTCTTCTCGCGCCGCTCGTAGCTCACCTTCGCGCCGGTGAACGCCCGCTCGAGCGCCGCGCTCATCTCGCCCATCGACTCGGCCGGCAGCACGTCGCGCAGGCCGTGACCGAGCAGGTCGTCGGACGGCACGCCGATCCAGTCGGCGAACGGCCAGTTCGCGAAGCGGATCTTCTGCTGCCGGTCGACGTACAGGATCGGGACGCCGACACTGTCGGTGACGAGTCGAAGGCGGTGCTCGCGCTGCCCCGCCTCCAGCTCCAGGCGCTTCAGGTGGTCGACGTCGCTGTAGGTGACGAGCAGCCCGCGCACGCGGCCGTTCGCGCCGCGGTCCGGGTAGTAATCGACGCGGATCCAGATCGGCGGACGGCCGGCGGTGACGAGCTGTCGCTCGAATCCGGTGCGCTCCCCCTCGAGGGCCGCCTCGGTGTAGGCGTGGTAGAGCGTCCAGACCTCGCGCCCGAGCACCTCGACCACTTCCCGGCCCAGCACCTCGTCGGGCCGCCTGCCCAGCCAGTCGAGGAACGCGCGGTTGGCGAACCGGTACCGGAAGTTGCGGTCGACGTACGCGAGCGGCTGCCCGAGCGCGTTGAGCTTGCGCTGCGAGAGCGCCTGCAGGTTGCCGCGCTCGACCGCGTCCCCGACCGTCTGGACGGTCGCGGTGTCGGCGCGGAGCGGGGCGCGTTGCAGTGCCATGGCAGGGTCTATGGTTCAGCGGTCCTGCTCGCCGCGCAACTGCCGGGGCCTGCCCGGCGGCTCATGGCCGAAAGAGGTGGCGGCCGGGACGGCCGATGCGCGCCGAAGCATCGAACGTGTAGGGCACAAGCAAGGATCAGGCCGGGAAATCCTCGCGCCCGGACTTGTCGCCTGCGGGCGAGGCGGTCCCGCCCCGCGCAGGCGCCCTCGGCAGACGCCCGGGCAGGTCGACATCTCGACCGTCACCCCTTGCGCACGCCCGGGAACGAGTGCGTCGCGCTCGGCCGCGCCCGCGGCATGCCCTTCGGCGCGGCACTCCCGGGAGACGTCCACATCCGGTCCAGCCGGCGATGCCGCCGCTGCCCCGTCCCGCCTCCGCGCACCGTCCGCTGCCGAGGACCCGGCCGCGTTCAACCGTACGCCGTCATCGCGCGTTATGCTCTGCAGGGAGCCTTTCCACGTCCATCGCGAGCGTTCATGAACACGACACGACTTGTCCGGGCCGCTGCGCTGCTCGGATTCCTGTCCATCGCCGGCGCATCGGCGGCACAGGACATCATCTTCTTCGAGTATGCCGATTTCAATGGCCGGCGCGTTTCCGCGAGCAACTCGGTCTCGGACCTGGCGAATTCCGGCTTCAACGACCGCGCGTCGTCGATGGTCGTGCGGTCGGGCACCTGGCAGGTCTGCACCGAGAGTTATTTCCGCGGCCGCTGCGTGACGCTCAACCCCGGCGAGTACCGCAATCTCGGCCAGATCGGCCTTGCGAACCAGATCTCGTCGGCGCGCCAGGTCGGCGGTCAGGGCGGCGGCTGGGCTGGCGGAGGAGGAAGCGGCTATCCGCAGGCGGGTGCCACCCTCTACGAGGGCTTCAACTTCGGCGGCGCGTCCTTCGGCGTCGAGGGCGACGTCCCGAATCTCGGGCGCACGAACTTCAACGATCGTGCCCGGTCGCTCGTCGTGCAGGGCGGATCGTGGCAACTGTGCCGCGACGACGACTACCGGGGTGGCTGCCAGACGTTCGGCCCGGGGCAGCACGGCAATCTCGGCTTCCTCGCCGGCGAGGTGTCGTCGATCCGCCCGCTGGGCGGCGTCGCCGGGCCCGGCGCGGGCGGCGGCGACTGGCAGAGCGGCTGGGGCAGCCGGTCCCGCGTCGTCCTGTACGAAGGCGCCAACCTCGCCGGGCGGCGTCACGTGCTGACCGAGGACATCGTGCCCAACTTCGCCAATCAGGGCTTCAACGATCGCGCCTCGTCGCTGCGCGTCGAGCGCGGCTACTGGATGTTCTGCAGCGAGGCGGATTTCCGGGGCACCTGCCGCACGTTCGGGCCGGGCGACTACCCGACGCTGCCGACCGGCCTCAACAACCGGATCTCGTCGGGACGGCGGATCTCGGACGACTACCCGTACCGGAGCAACCCGAACTGGAGCGGGTACACGCAGCAATGACCGCGACGCGCGGGCGCGTCGTCGACGACATCGCCGGCCTGCGGCGGCTGCTCGCGCAGCATCGCACGATCGCCGTCGTCGGGCTGTCGGCGAACTGGTACCGGCCATCGTACTTCGCGGCGAAGTACATGCTCGACCACGGCTACCGCGTGATCCCGGTCAATCCGGCGTACGCCGAGGTGCTCGGGCAGCGCTGCCACCCGTCGATCGATGCGATCCCGGGCCCGGTCGACATCGTCGACGCGTTCCGCAAGCCGGCGGAGATGCCCGCGATCGCCCGCGAGGCGGTCGCGAAGGGCGCGAAGGTGCTGTGGATGCAGCTCGGGCTGCGCAACGACGAGGCGGCGCGCATCGCGACGGACGCCGGGCTCGACGTGGTCATGGACCGCTGCGTGAAGATCGAGCACGCGCGCATCCTCGGCGGCCTCAACTGGTGCGGCGTCAACACCGGCGTGATCTCGGCGCGACGCGCGGGGGTCTGACCTCGGACCGGCACCGGGACCCGGCCCCCGGGTGCCGGTAGAATGCCGGTCCATGGCCGATCACCGCTACGGCTTCGACACGCTGTGCCTGCACGCCGGGCAGATCCCCGACGCCGCCACCGGCGCGCGCGCGCTGCCGATCTACCAGACGACGTCGTTCGTCTTCGACAGCGCGGACCACGCCGCGAGCCTGTTCAACCTGCAGACGTTCGGCAACGTCTACTCGCGCATCAGCAATCCGACGGTCGCGGCGCTCGAGGAGCGCGTCGCGGCGCTCGAGGGCGGGCGCGCGGCGCTCGCGTGCGCGACCGGCATGGCGGCGCAGATGGTGGCGCTGCTCACGCTGGCGCGGAACGGCGACCACATCGTCGCAGCGCGCACCCTCTATGGCGGCACCTACTCGCAGCTCGCCGTGACGTTCGCGCAGTTCGGCATCGACGCGACCTTCGTCGATCCCGACGACGCCGACGCGTTCCGACGCGCGCTCACGCCGCGCACCAGGGCGGTCTACGCGGAGACCATCGGCAATCCGCAGCTCAACGTGTGCGACATCGCCGGACTCGCGGAGGTCGCGCACGGCGCGGGTGTGCCGCTGGTCATCGACAACACGCTGGCGTCGCCATGCCTGTGCCGGCCGTTCGAGCACGGCGCCGACATCGTGATCCATTCGGTCACCAAGTACCTGGGCGGACACGGCACGACGATGGGCGGCATCGTCGTCGAGTCGGGGCGCTTCCCGTGGGACAACGGCAATTTCCCGCAGATGACCGAGCCCTCGCGCGGCTACCACGGCGTGCGCTTTTTCGAGACGTTCGGCGACTTCGGCTTCACGATGAAGGCGCGCATGGAGACGATGCGCACGCTGGGGCCCACGCTCTCGCCGTTCTCGGCGTTCCTGCTGCTGCAGGGCATCGAGACGCTGCACCTGCGCATGCCGCGCCACTGCGAGTCCGCGATGGCGGTGGCGAAGCACCTCGCCGCGCATCCGTCGGTCGACTGGGTGCGTTACCCGGGGATGCCCGGCCAGCACGACGACGCGCTCGTTCGCCGTTACCTGCCCAGCGGGGCGGGCGGCATCCTGACCTTCGGCGTCAAGGGGGGGGCGAAGGCCGGCGAGCGCGTCATCGAGAGCGTCGAGTTCCTGTCGCACCTGGCCAACGTCGGCGACGCGAAGTCGCTCATCATCCACCCGGCGTCGACGACGCACCGGCAACTCGACGAGGACGAGCAGCGCGCCGCGGGAGTCACGCCGGAGATGATCCGGCTGTCGATCGGCCTCGAGTCGCTCGACGACATCGTCTGGGACCTCGACCAGGCGCTCGCGCGCGCGGAGGCGGCACGATGAACCGGACCGGGCTTCCGCTCCCCTGGACGGGGCTGATCGTCGCGCTCGCGCTCCTGCTCCAGCAGGCGATCGCGCTCGTCTACGGCGAGGGCCCCGCGTTCGCGCTGGCACTCTGGCAGGTCGGCGTGATGGCGCTAGGCATCGCCTCGCTCGCGCTCGTCCTGATGCCTCCAAGAAGGATCGCGTTCGCACTCGGTTTCCTGATCTGCGCGGCGCTGTTGGCCTGGGCATTCTGGCTCGAGCACATCGAGGGCCTGGATCCCTGCCCGCTGTGCATGTTCCAGCGCGTCGCGTTCGCGGCGATCGGCCTGATCTTCCTCGTGGGCACGTTCCACAACCCCGGGCGGATCGGCTCGTGGATCTACGCACTGCTGCTCGTCGCCGTCGCGGGCGTCGGCGCCGCGCTCGCCGCACGCCAGGTGTGGCTGCAGTCGCTGCCCGCGAACGAGGTCCCGGCGTGCGGCATGGGACTGTCGTACATGCTCGAGTCGATGCCGTTCCTCGACGTCATCACGCGCGTGCTCGAGGGCAGCGGCGAGTGCGCGGACAAGGGCTGGGTGTTCCTCGGCCTGTCGATCGCGGGATGGACGCTCGCGTTCTTCGTCGCGATCGCGGTGGCCGGCATCGCGCTCGCGCGGCGCGACTGAGGTCCGAACGCGCGATCGGCCGCCGGCGGCGACGGCAAGCGCTCGTCGTCGATCCCCGTCGGCTTCGCGGCCGGGGCGCTCGACGAGGCGGAGCAGGGGCCCCACGCCTTTCGTGGGGATGCGACCCGAGACGAGCGCAGGGCCGGCGAACGCAACGCCACGGTTCTGCTGCACCGTGCATCGCCGGCCCTTCGCCGACGAAGCCGCGCCGCGGCCTCCTTGCATGGCTTGCGCGATGTGCGGCGTCGCGTGTCGGCCGCCAGCGGCGATCGCAACCACGCGCCGTCGATCCCCGCCTGCTTCGCAGGCGGGGCCCCTCGCCGGCGCAGCGACGCCGCTACCCCGACGCCTGCTGCGAAGTATCGGCTGTCTCGGACGCGACGCGGTGCTCGACCGCGAACACGGCCGCCTCGACCCGCGAGGTGAGCCCGAGCTTCGACAGGATGTGGCGAACGTGCAGCTTCACGGTGTCGTGGCTGATCGACAGCGCCTGCGCGATCGCCTTGTTGCTCTTGCCGGACGACAGGTGCTGCAGGATCTCGCGCTCCCGCTCGGTGAGCTGCTTCATGTAGCTTTCGGGCGAGCGCTGCTTCGACTCGCCGGGCAGAAGCATGTCGACGAGTTTCACCGCCATCGTCGGCGCGACCACGATCTCGCCGCGCGCCGTGCGCCGGATCGCGTCGATCACGTCGTCCGGGTCCATGTCCTTCAGCAGGTAGCCGCGGACGCCCGCCCGGAACGCGCGCGCGAGGTCGTCCTGCGAATCGCTCATCGTCAGCACGACCACCGGCGTCTCGCAGCCCTCGGCGCGCAGGCGCGTCAGCAGCCGGAAGCCGTCGACCGGCGACATGCGCAGGTCCATGACCGCGAGATCCGGCTTCGTCTCGGTCAGCAGGCGCAGCGCGTCGTCGGCGGTGCCCGCGGTGCCCAGCACCTTGATTCCCGCGCGCTGCTCGAGCAACTCGGCGAGGCCGCGCCGGCACAGTCCGTGGTCGTCAATCAGGACGACGCTGATGGGCTCGGTCATCGGGGCTCCTCGCGGTTCGGTCCGTGTTCCGGAAAGTGCAGGCAAACGCGGGTTCCCCGTCCCGCGGCGGGTTCGAAACGGATGCCGCCGCCCAGCCGCGCGGCGCGTTCGCGCATGATGGACAGCCCGTAGTGGCCCGACGCGTCGGCGCCCTCGGCCGGCGCCGCGGACAGCCCGACGCCGTCGTCCTCGATGACGATCGCGTAGCCATCGGCTCCGTCGCGGTCGAGCGTCATGCTCGCGCGGCGGGCACGGGCGTGCCGCGTCACGTTGGACAGCGCTTCCTGCACGATGTGGTGGACCTCGACTTCTCGCGCCGGGGCGAGCCGGAAATCGCGCACCCGGTTGACGAACTCGAGCTCGATCCCGGTGCGGTCGAGGAAGCGCCCCGCCGTGTCCTCGAGCGCGTGGACCAGCCCCTGCGGATCCATCCGGCTGCGGAAGCAGGTGATGAGCTCGCGCAGGCGCGCGTGCGCGTGCGTCAGCGAGTCATCGACGTCGCTCCAGTACTTGAACGCCCGCAACTCGTCGCGCTGCCGGATCGCGTCGGAAAGCAGGCTCATCCGCATGCGCATGTAGGTGAGCCCCTGGGCGAGCGAGTCGTGGATCTCGCCGGCCATCGTCTGGCGCTCGTTCATCAGCGTGGCGCGCATCACCTCGTCGGCGAGCCGCGCCTTCTCCAGCGAGATGCCGATCAGGTCGCCGGCGGCCTGCAGCATCGCGGGCATCCCGGGCGGAAGCTCGCAGGGCGCGTCGAACACCAGGTCCAGCATGCCGACCTGGTTCCCGGCGTGGTGCAGCGGGACGACGAGGATGTGCCTGCAGACGGACTCGAGGCGGCTCGCCGGCAGGCGCTCGTCATGGCCGCAGAGCTGGTTGCGCACGCACGCGCTCGCCGGATCGACGGATTCGGAGCACTGGCTGCACCATTGCGCGAGCACGCCCCCGCCCGCGACGCCTTGCGCGCCCCGTCCCGCGACGACGACCGGCGTCAGACCGGCCCGGCCGGGCCTCGAGAGGCGGATCGCGCCGGCCGCCGCGCCGGCGAAATGGATCACCGCGTCGAGCATGGGCGCGATCGCGTCGCGAAGGTCGACGCCGCGTCCGCTGCCCGCGCGCACCGGGCGCGGCCCGGACGCGACGTCCGGCGCACGCCCGGCGGGCACGCGGTCGAGCGCATCGTGGCGGGCACTGACTTGCGGGTCCGGCATGCCGATGACTCCTCCGTCGGGCGCGTTCGCGCCGCGCCCGGTTGCGGCGCACCGGGGGTGCCTCACCCCGCCGTGCCGCCAGATATCGATTATCGTCCCTCCCCCACCCCCGGGCAAGGAACGTTCCCGCCATCGCGCTCCCCCATACGGGCTACCCGCTTGCCCAAGGTGGGTATGGACATCGCGCGACGCAACCGCGATAAACGAGGACTCTCCTCCGTCCCGCCGGCCCGGGTCCGGAAACCGTCGTGGCGGGGGACCCGGCCTTTGTCCGTGAACCACACTCCCCTCCCTTCGTACGAGTCCGGGCGCCGGGTCGCGACCGCGCGACGCGCAAGCGTCGTCGCGACGCTCGTGGCCGCCGCGCTCGCCTTCGGCGCCGATCCGGCATCCGCCGCGGACCTCGCCGCGGCGGGGGCGGCGTCCCCATGGTGGGTGTGGCCGCTCGCGTTGTTCATCGTCTGCTTCGCGCTCGGCATCGTCGCGGTCCCGGCCGGCGTGGGCGGCGGCGTGCTGTTCGTCCCGATCGTCGGCGGATTCTTCCCGTTCCACCTCGACTTCGTCCGCGGCGCGGGATTGCTGGTTGCGCTGGCCAGCGCGCTGGCCGCGGGACCCAGCCTCCTGCGCGGCGGCCTTGCCGACCTGCGCCTCGCCCTGCCGCTCGCCCTGCTCGCCTCGGCCAGCTCGATCGTGGGGGCGCTGGTCGGCCTCGCGCTCCCGGTGCGCGTGGTGCAGATCGCGCTGGGCGCCACGATCCTGGGCATCGTGGCGCTGATGGCCGCCTCGCCCCGGTCGGAATCCGGCGCGCAGGTCGCCCCCGACCGGCTGGCGACCGCGCTGCGCATGCACGGGGTGTTCCACGACCGTGCGACGGGCCGGGACCACGCCTGGCACGTGCGTCGCACGCCGACCGCCCTCGTGCTGTTCGCCGGCATCGGCGTGCTGGCCGGCATGTTCGGCATGGGTGCGGGCTGGGCGAACGTGCCGGTGCTGAACCTCGTGATGGGTGCGCCGCTCAAGGTGTCCGCCGGGACGTCGAGCTTCATCCTGTCGCTGGTCGATTCCTCCGCCGCGTGGGTCTACCTGAACAAGGGCGCGACGCTTGCCGTCATCGCCGTGCCCTCGGTGATCGGCATGATGATGGGCGCCCGCATCGGTGCGCGCCTTCTGTCCGTGCTGAAGGCCTCGGTCGTGCGCAAGCTCGTGCTGGGGTTGCTCCTGTTCGCGGGCGCGCGGGCGCTGCAGAAGGGTCTGGGATGGGGTTGACGAGGCCATGACGGAACGCGACGACGACGGCGCGGCGCTGCAGCGGCGCTACGCGACGCTGCTCGACTGGGGGGCGAAGACGGGATTCGCCGTCGCGGTGGTCGCGTTCGCCGCCTACGTGTCGGGCGTCCTGCCCGCGCACGTCGCGCTGGAGCAGCTGCCGGTCCTGTGGACGCAGTCGCTGGAAGCCTACCTCGCCGAGACGGGCGCGCCGACCGGCTGGGGCTGGCTCGCGCAGCTCGGCCACGGCGAGTACGCCGGCATCGCCGGCATCGCGATCCTTTCCGGCTGCTCGATCCCGTGCCTGCTCGCGGTGATGCCGCTGTTCGCGAAGCGGGGCGAAAAGGTCATGGCCACCGTCTGCGCGCTCGTCGTCGCGGTGCTGCTGCTGGCCGCGTCCGGAATCCTGACCGCGGGGCATTGACCGCCGTGACCGCGCCCTGCGCCCGCCCGCTGCTCGCGACCCAGCACACCGAGTTCGACGTGGGCGCCGAACGCGTGGCGTTCGGCATCGCGTCGCGCTGGGGCCTGCCGCTCCTGGCCGTCCAGCCGCTCGTCACCAATGCCGAGTACGAGTCGATCGCGCCCGGGCTGGCGGAGCGAACGGATGACGACGCCCACGACCGCCTGATGCGGCTGCAGGCCGAAGCCGACGCCGCCGGGATCCGGCTCGACGCGCGCGTTCGCCGCGGCGACGAGGCGTGGCGCGAGATCGTCGCCGAGGCCGCCCTGCGGCAGGCCGACCTGGTGATCGTGCGCAGGCGCGGGCGCGAGGGATTTCTCGCCAACCTGCTCGTCGGCGACATGGTCGGCAAGGTGGCGACGCGGTCGCCGTGCAGCGCCCTGCTGGTGCCGCGCGCCGCGGGCCTCTGGACGCGCGGCGTGCTGGCCGCGGTCGACGACGTCGACACGGCAGGTGACGTGGCCTCGGCCGCCGCGCGATTCGCCGCGCATGCAGGGTTGCCCCTGGCGATCGCGGGCGTGCCGTCGAAGCACGGCGACGCCGCGGCGGCGGTCGACCGCGCGCTGGCCGTCGCGTCCGGGGCCGGCATCCGCGCGCAGGCGAGCGCGCCTGCCATCGCGCGACCCGACGAGATCGGGCATGTCGCCGCGGCCCTCGGCGCCGACCTGGTCGTGATCGGGCGGCGCGGCCATCCGCGCGCGAGCGAATGGTTCGCGCCGAGTGGAGCCGCCGAACGGATCATCGGCGGAGCCGGATGCCCGGTCCTCGTCGTCGGGCATTGAGAAAGCGCGCGGATCCCGCCGGCGGAAACCGGGTATGCGCACGCACTACCCGTCCGGGTAGTGCGCGGCGGTCGATCTTCCCTATTTCGGGGATTGACAGGGCAATCCTCCGCCCACGATAAGAGGGGTTCCCCAGGCGGGTCGCGCGGGCGTCGGTCGATCGACGGCGCGCATGCGTCGCGGGACCGCCCCTCCCGCCATGGCCTCCACACCGATCCACGATCCGACCGCTGCGCCGTTCCCGGACGCCGCCACGGAGACGCGCAACACCACGTGCTACATGTGCGCGTGCCGCTGCGGAATCCGCGTTCACCTGCGCGACGGCGAGATTCGCTACATCGAGGGCAACCCCGACCATCCGATCAACCGGGGCGTGATCTGCGCCAAGGGATCGTCGGGGATCATGAAGCAGACCTCGCCGGCGCGGCTCACCCGACCGCTGCTGCGCAAGCCCGGCGCTCCCCGCGGCGCCGGCGAGTTCGTTCCGATCGGCTGGGACGAGGCGTACGCGCTGCTCGCCGAGCGCCTCGCGAAGATCCGCGAAACCGACCCGAAGCGCTTCGCGCTGTTCACCGGGCGCGACCAGATGCAGGCGCTCACCGGGCTGTTCGCGCGCCAGTTCGGCACGCCCAACTACGCGGCGCACGGCGGCTTCTGCTCGGTGAACATGGCCGCCGGCATGATCTACACGATCGGCGGCTCGTTCTGGGAGTTCGGCGGGCCGGACCTCGAGCGCGCACGGCTGTTCGTGATGATCGGCACCGCGGAGGACCACCACTCGAATCCGCTGAAGATCGCGATCTCGAAGTTCAAGCGCGACGGGGGCCGCTTCATCTCGATCAACCCGATCCGCACCGGCTACTCGGCGATCGCCGACGAATGGCTGCCGATCCGGCCCGGCACCGACGGCGCGCTCCTGCTCGCGCTGATCCACGAGCTGATCGCGCTCGGCCTCTACGACCGCGAGTTCCTCGTCCGCTACACCAACGCCGGGCAGCTCGTGAACATGGACGAGGCGAACGACGAGTTCGGCATGTTCATCCGCACCGAGGTGCCCGAGGAGGAAGGCTGCTTCGACCCGCAGAACAAGCTGTGGTGGGACCGCGCGACCGACCGGCCGGTGATCACGCACCGCGAGGGGACCGACCCGTTCCTGCTGGGATCCTTCCGGCTGCCCGACGGCACCGCGGTCAAGCCGTCGTTCCAGCTGCTCAAGGAGCGCGTCGAGGACTGCACGCCGGAATGGGCCGCCGCCATCACCGGGATCCCCGCCGAGGCGATCCGGCGGCTCGCGCACGAGATGGGGATCACCGCGCGCGACGAGAAGATCGAGCTGCCGATCGCCTGGACCGACATGTGGGGCAGGGAACACGCGACGGTCACCGGCAACCCGGTCGCGTTCCACGCGATGCGCGGACTCGCGGCGCACTCGAACGGCTTCCACACGGTCCGCGCGCTCGCGATCCTGATGACGCTGCTCGGCACGATCGACCGCCCGGGCGGCTTCCGCCACAAGGCGCCGTTCCCGCGCCCGATCCCGCCCTGCGCGAAGACGCCGAACACGCCGCTCGCGATCAGGCCCGGCCACCCGCTCGACGGGCTCGCGCTCGGCTGGCCCGCCGAGCCCGACGACCTGTTCGTCGACGACGACGGCACGCCGGTGCGCATCGACAAGGCGTTCTCGTGGGAGTACCCGCTCGCCGTGCACGGGATGATGCACAACGTCATCACCAACGCCTGGCGCGGCGATCCGTACCCGATCGACACGCTGATGATCTTCATGGCGAACATGGCGTGGAACTCGACCATGAACACGTCGGACGTTCGGAGGATGCTGAACGACCGCGGCGAGGACGGCGAGCACCGCATCCCGTTCATCGTCGTCTGCGACGCGTTCCAGTCGGAAATGACGGCGTTCGCCGACCTCGTGCTGCCCGACACGACCTACCTCGAGCGGCACGACGTGATGTCGATGCTCGACCGGCCGATCTCGGAGTTCGACGGCCCGGTCGACTCGGTCCGCATCCCCGTGGTCCCGCCGACCGGCGAGTGCAGGCCGTTCCAGGAGGTCCTGATCGAGCTCGCCGGGCGCCTGAAGCTCCCGGCGTTCGTGCGGCCCGACGGCACGCGCCGCTTCCGCGACTACCCGGACTTCGTCGTCAACTACGAGACCGAGCCGGGATCGGGCATCGGCTTTCTCGCCGGATGGCGCGGCAAGGACGGCGGGAAGTTCATGCGCGGCGAGCCCAATCCGCGGCAGTGGGAGATGTACGCGCAGAACAACTGCGTCTACCACTACCGGCTGCCGCCGTCCTACCAGTACATGCGCAACTGGAACAGGGGCTACCTCGAGTGGTCGCAGCGCAACCGCATCCAGCGCTACGCCGAGCCGATCCTGATCCACCTCTATTCCGAGGTGCTGCAGAAGTTCCGGCTCGCGGCGCAGGGCAAGGGCATCTCGCGCCAGCCGCCGGACCACCTGCGCGAGCGCATCGCGACCCACTTCGATCCGCTGCCGTTCTACTGCGCGCCGCTCGAGGCGGCGCGGGCCGACGCGGCGACGTACCCGCTCGCCGCGGTGACGCAGCGGCCGATGGCGATGTACCACTCGTGGGACTCGCAGAACGCGTGGCTGCGCCAGATCCACGCGCACAACCACCTGCACGTGAATCCCCGCGTCGCGCGCGCCGCGGGCATCGAGGACGGCGACTGGATGTGGGTCGAGTCGGCCTGGGGCAAGGTCCGATGCATGTGCCTTCATTCCGAGGCCGTCGAGCCGGGGACCGTGTGGACCTGGAACGCGATCGGCAAGGCGCCCGGCGCGTGGCGCCTCTCGCCCGACGCGAACGAGTCGCGGCGCGGGTTCCTGCTCAATCACCTGATCACCGACGAGCTGCCGGACGCCGGGGGCGGCCGGGTGTCGAACTCCGATCCGATCACCGGGCAGGCCGCCTGGTACGACGTGCGCGTGCGCATCTATCCGGCGGCCGCCGACGAGCCGCGCGTCACCTGGCCGCAGCCCGACGCCGTCCCGGCGGCGCCGGGAACCGCCGCGGCGACGCCGTCGTTCCAGGCGTATTTCGCCGGACGCGGGGCGCGACCATGACGCCGCGCGATCGCCGGGAGTGCCCGCGATGACGCAGTTCGCGCTGGTGATCGACCTCAACGTGTGCGTCGGCTGCCACGCCTGCGTCACGAGCTGCAAGCAGTGGAACACGTCCGGTTCCGCCGGGCCGCTGGCCGACGTCGGACCCTACGGCAAGGACCCGACCGGCGCGTTCTTCAACCGCGTCCAGACCTTCGAGGTGGGCGAGTATCCGAACACGCAGACGGTGCATTTCCCGAAGTCGTGCCTGCACTGCGAGGACCCGCCCTGCGTCCCGGTGTGCCCGACCGGCGCCTCGTACAAGCGCGCCACGGACGGCATCGTGCTGGTCGACTACGACAAGTGCATCGGCTGCAAGTACTGCTCGTGGGCCTGCCCCTACGGCGCGCGCGAGATCGATCCCGAGCGCAAGGTGATGACCAAGTGCACGCTGTGCGTCGACCGGATCTACGACGCCACGCTGCCCGCGGCGGAGCGCAGACCGGCCTGCGTGATGGCGTGCCCGACCAGCGCGCGGCTGTTCGGCGACATCCACGACCCGGAGTCGGTCGTGTCGCAGGCGATCCGCGACCACGCCGGCTACGCGCTGATGCCCGAGTGGGGCACCCATCCGGCGAACCACTACCTGCCGCGGCGCAAGACGCCGATGCGCATCCACGAGGACGAGCTCGAGCGCGCCGACAACCCGCTCAAGGTCGACGGCCTCCTGCCGAAGCCGGCGAAGTCCGAACCGTCGCTCGACGACGTGATGTCCTGGTAGGCACGTCGATGCGGCCCGACTTCTCGGTGCTCCTGCTGACGACGCTGATCGGCGCCGGCCAGGGGCTGTTCCTCGCGCTGTACACGGCCGAGATCTACGCGCTGTTCGACCTGCTGCCCGCGCAGGACGGCCGCGCCTTCCACGCGCCCGGCGCGCTGATCGCGCTCGTGCTGCTCGCGGCCGGGCTGGCGGCGTCGTTCTTCCACCTCGGCAGGCCGGAGCGGGCATGGCGCGCGGCGGCGCAGTGGCGGACCTCGTGGCTGTCGCGCGAAGTGATCGCGCTGCCGGCGTTCATGGCCGCGGTGGCGGCCTG
The DNA here is from genome assembly GCA_905339295.1 of Burkholderiales bacterium. Lineage (GTDB taxonomy): Bacteria > Pseudomonadota > Gammaproteobacteria > Burkholderiales > Casimicrobiaceae > VBCG01. The sequence continues at coordinate 110,645 of CAJPFI010000006.1, read as the reverse complement.
GGGCGCGATCCACTACGTCGGCTACCGGCCGGCGCTCGCGACCCTGCCCTCCGGCATTCCCGTCGAGGCGACCGCGGCGCTCGGCGCGGCGGGCACGCTGCTCGCGTTCGCGCTGTTCCTGTGCACCGCGATGATCTACGCCTGCCTGCCGTTCCTGCGCGAATGGGCGAGCGCACTCACGCCGCTCAACTTCACGCTGATGGGCGGTGCGTCCGGCTTCACGCTGGCGGCCGCGTACGCCGCGGCGGGCGCGCCGTCGCTCGCCCGCTTCTTCGCCGTCTGGGCGCTCGTCCTGACGCTCGCCGCCGGCGTCGGCCGCCTCGCGTCGCTCGCCCGCAACGCGCGCCTGCGCCCGAAGTCGACGCCGCAGACGGCGATCGGCATCAAGCATCCGCGCATCGTCCAGAAATCGATGGGGTTCATGGGCGGCTCGTTCAACACGCGCGAGTTCTTCCACGGCAAGGCGGGCACGTTCGTGCGCAGCGTCCGGTGGGCGTTCCTGGCCGCGGCCTTCGCCGTTCCGTCGCTGCTGCTCGCCGCGTACCTCGCCGGCGCCGGAGGGGCGCTGCTGCCGGCCGCGTTCCTGGTCCAGTACTGCGGGCTGCTGGCGGAGCGCTGGTACTTCTTCGCCGAGGCCAACCACCCGCAGAACCTCTACTACCGGGCGATCGCCTGAGATTGCCCTGGATCAAGGAAACCGACGAAGTGCGCGGTAAGGTCATGAATTTGGTGCTGCGCGTTATCAGCCGCCGGGCGGGCCCGGCGTCCGGTCGCGCGCCGACGGCCCCCCGGAGCGTGCGCCCATGCCGCTGGTGAACCCCCATGGCGGCGGCGACCTGAAGCCGCTGCTGCTCGAGAACGACGCGCTCGCCGCCGAGAAGCGCCGTGCCGCCTCGTTGCCCCGCCTGCGCGTCAGCTCGCGCGAGAAGGGCGACATCATCATGCTCGGCATCGGCGGCTTCACGCCGCTCGACGGCTTCATGTCGCACGCCGACTGGCAGGGGGTCTGCGACGGGATGAAGACGGCCTCCGGGCTGTTCTGGCCGATCCCGATCACGCTGTCCGCGGGCCGCGCGTTCGCCGAGACGATCCGCACCGGGCAGGACATCGCGCTCGTCGACCCGGACGATGGCGAGCCGCTCGCCACGATGACGGTCACCGAGCGCTACGCGATCGACAAGGCGCACGAGTGCGCGACGGTGTTCCGCACCACCGACGACGCGCACCCGGGCGTGCGCCTGGTGATGGAGCAGGGCGAGGTCAACCTGGCGGGCCCGATCCGCGTCCTCGGGACCGGCGGATTCGCGGCGAAGTACGGGTCGCTGTTCATGACGCCGGCCGAGACGCGCGCGCTCTTCGCGTCGCTGGGCTGGTCGCGCGTCGCCGCGTTCCAGACGCGCAATCCGATGCACCGGTCGCACGAGTACCTCGCCAAGGTGGCGATCGAGGTGTGCGACGGCGTGCTCATCCATTCGCTGCTCGGCGCGCTCAAGCCGGGCGACATCCCGGCCGAGGTCCGGACGCGCGCGATCGGCGTGCTGGCCGACAGGTACTTCGTGAAGAAGACGGTCGTGCAGGCGGGCTACCCGCTCGACATGCGCTACGCGGGACCGCGCGAGGCGCTGCTGCACGCGGTCTTCCGGCAGAACTACGGCTGCTCGCACCAGATCGTCGGCCGCGACCACGCCGGGGTCGGCAGCTACTACGGCCCGTTCGACGCGCACCACATCTTCGACCGGATCCCGAAGGGCGCGCTGGAGACCCAGCCGCTCAAGATCGACGTCGCGTTCTGGTGCTACAGGTGCGGCGGCATGGCGTCGGGGCGCACCTGCCCGCACGACGACGCCGACCGCCTGCAGGTGTCCGGAACGCAGCTGCGCAAGTCGCTCTCGGAGGGTGCCGAGGTGCCCGCGGAGTTCAGCCGGCCGGAAGTCCTCGAGATCCTGCGACAGTACTACGCGACGATCGCCGCTTGAGACCGGGCGGACGCGAAGCTCACGGGGCACTCCGTGCGCTGAACGCGAGTTCCGTTTTCTCCGTCCCCTCGCCGGCAGGTGTGTCCAGCCGCCGCTTCGCGAATTGCACGAAGGCGCCCACGAGTCCGGACTGGATGCGCTCCCGGGGATAGACGGCGGTCAGCTGCCGCGTGATCGGCGGCGAGAGCGGGATCCGCACGAGCAGGCCGAGCCGTACTTCCTTCAGGACGGAAACGTGCGACATGATCGCGAAACCCATGCCGGCAGCCACGAGTCCCTTGAGGGCTTCCGGGCTGCTCGCCTCCATGACCACGTTGAGCGCTCCGGGCTCGATCCCGGCGCTCTTCAGGTAATGATCGGTCACCTCGCGCGTGCCGGATCCCTGTTCGCGCGAGAGATAGGCGTGCTCGACGAGGGCGCCCGCCGCGACCGACCCGCACTGCGCGAGCGCGTGGCCCGGAGCGCAGACGACCTGCAACTCGTCGCTGCATAGCCGCTCGCCCGCCAGCGAGGGCAGGAACGAATCACCCTCGATGAACCCGATGTCCAGTGCTCGCTCGCCCAGGCGCTGCTGGACGGTCTCGGAGTTGCCCACGAACAGGCTCGGCGCCACGCCCGGGTGGGTCGCCTTGAATTCCCCGAGGATCTGCGGCAGGAGGAAGTCGGCGATCGTCGTGCTCGCGCCGATCAGGAGCGGGCCGGCGACCTGACCGCCCAGGTCCCTCAGGCGCGCATCGAGCTCCGCCGTCAGCGCCAGGATCCTCTCGGCATACGCGAACGCGACCGTTCCCGCGGGCGTGAGGCCGATGCGGCCATGGGTGCGGTCGAACAACCTGGTGTTGAACTGGTCTTCCAGCTGGCGGATCTGGAACGTCACCGCCGGTTGCGTCATGCAGAGCGATTCCCCCGCCTTGGTGAACGAGAGGTGCTTCGCGACCGCGTGGAACACCTGAAGCCGCCGATCCGCCATCGCCCTGTCCCCGGTTCGAGGCGGCTATTCAAGCACAAAACCGGGGGCCCCCGAGAAGGGTGGCCCCCGGCTCCGAAACCGGGATGACGACCGGGGAAGCTCGGCACGGGCGCGCGGAACGCGCCCGCCCGTCCCGAAGCCCGCCTAGGGCTTCTTCGGCGTCTTGTACACGGCTTCCTTCTGGAACCGCTTCCAGACGGTCTCGAAGCCGACGAAACCCTTCTCGTTCGGCGGCAACTGGCGCGTCGTCACGTAGGGCGTCACGCCGTCAGGGACCTTGGTCGGGGGAGGCTTATGGTCGCTCATGGATGTCCTTTCTCGCCGAAATGCAGGGGTGGCCGCTCAAACCGATCTCAGGAGCGACGGGTCGACGTCGGCGACCCTGGGAATCGCCCCGCCCGCTCGCGTCTCGTCGTCGGTGGCGTCGCGCACGGTCAGTATCTCGAGCGCGAAGACGACCTCTCTGCCGCACAGCGGGTTGTTACCGTCGACCGTCAGCGTCTCGTCGTCCAGGTGCGTGACGAGGAAGCTGCGGGTCTGTCCACTGTCGTTCTCCATCAGGATCGACGTGCCGACCTGCCGATACTCCTCGGGGACGTTGTCGATGCGATCGGAGAACACCAGCGACTCGTCCCTCGGGCCGAAGATGTCGTTGCCGTCGATCGCCACTTCGATGACGTCGCCGGCGGCCTTGCCTTCGAGCCGCATGTGGACCGCCGGGGCCAGGATCTCGTTGTGCCCGTGGACGTAGCCCAGCGGAAACTCGACCCGGGTGAGCACATGGCCGGACTTCCGGTCGGTCACCTTGTAGGTGAGTTCGACGTACTTGCCGGCCTGGATGACTTCGCTCACGTCAGTGCCCGACGAAGTGATCAGAAGATGGTTGCACCGAAGATCCTGAGCTGGCCGTCCTCGTCGCCGAGGACCAGCCGGCCGAGCCATTCGCCCGGCTTCTTGGTGCTGCGCTGCCGGAACAGGACGGTCACATGCTCGCCGCGGCGGATGGTGCCGAGCGCGTCGAACTCCTCGGACAGGCTGCGCGCCAGATCGCTGTGCGCGAACTGGTGGCCGGCCGCGACCTGGTCCATGGCGCGTGCCAGCGAACCGGAGAAATTCCTCGAGAACTCGCCGTACTTGCCTTCGTTCGAGTACTTGACGAGGTCGCGCCACAGGGGCTTCGCCATCGCCAGGATCTCGTCGTCGGTCTTCTCGGTGATGTTCACGTACGCACGCGGCGTTCCGTTACTGCTCGTCCGCCACGAGGTGATAGCAGGGCGCCTTCTCCATCGTGTACTCGCCGGACTTCGGGTCGCGGCGCGACACCGTCAGCACGTGCCAGTTCTCGTCGTCGACCTTCATCGCGTCGCCGCGGTAATAGTAGCCCGGCCAGCGGGTCTCCTTGCGGAACAGCGTGTGCTGTGTGACGCACTCGGCGGCGCGATGACGATGCTTCAGCTCCCAGGCCCGCAGCAGCTCGTGGACGTCCTTCGCGGCCAGGTTCTCGAGATCCTCCTCCATGATCGCGAGCTTCTTCAAGCCGATATTCAGGAGCTTCTCGTTGGTCATGTAGTTGACGGTCGCGCCGCCGCAGTACTCGTCCATCAGCTTCTGCAGGCGGTCCAGGCCCTGCTTGGGATTGATGTAGTGCGGATTGACGTCGCCGGCGACGATCGCATTGCGGTAGATGCGATAGTGCTCGAGCGGTTTGTAGATCTCCTCCTTGCGGCGGTTGATCTGCCCCTCCGAGACGACGATGCCCTCGCCCTTGCCGTCGTCGATGTACTTGCAGGCGGCCTTGGCGGCCAGCCGGCCTTCGGTGAACGACCCCGACGAGAAGGCGTGCGGCGTACCGCCCACCGCGTCGCCGGCACCGAACAGCCCGTCGACCGAGGTCATGCGGTTGTAACCCCAGAAGTACTCGGGAGGCGAGACGTCCTCGGGGCCCGAGCACCAGGCGCCCGAACCGGTCGCATGGGAGCCCATGACGTAGGGTTCGGAGGTGGTCAGCTCGGGATTCTCGTTCTTGGGGTCCACGTCGGTGGCGGCCCACAGCACCGCCTGCCCGACGGTCATGCCGAGGAAGTTCTCCCAGCCGACCTCTTCCAGGTGCGGGTCCTGGAAGGCGCGCATCGTCACCATGTGGATGGGGCCGCGGCCGGCGTTGATCTCGCTGATCAGCGCGTGGTTGCGCAGGCACGTCGGGATCGGCCGATGCGTCAGGTGCGAGGCTTCCGGATCGAGGTACTCCTTGCCGACCATCTTCTGCAGCTCGGGGAACCACTTGGACTCGAATTCCTCGCCCAGGCCGTTCTGCGTGTAGGTCTTGAGGTGCAGGAAGTAGGCGCCGACCGGGCCGTAGCCGTCCTTGAACCGCGCCAGCACGATGCGGTTCTCCATCTGCGTCATCTTGGCGCCGGCGTCGATCATCAGCCCGTAGGCGGAGGCCGACGACCAAGGCGCGTACCAGGTGCGGCCGGAGCCTTCGCCCACCGAGCGCGGCTTGAAGATGTTGGAGGCGCCGCCCGCGCCGCAGATCACCGTCTTGGACTTGAAGACGTGGTAGTTGCCCGTGCGGACGTTGAATCCGACGGCACCGGCCACCCGGTTCTCCCGGCTCTCGTCCATCAGCAGGTGGGTGACGCAGATACGGTTGAAGACCTTGTCCGCCGACTTCTTCGCCGCCTCGGCCACGATCGGCTTGTAGGATTCGCCGTGGATCATGATCTGCCAACGCCCTTCGCGCAGGTAGCGCCCGGTCTTCGGGTCTTTCATGATCGGCAGGCCCCACTCCTCGAACTGGTGGACCGTGGAGTCGACGTGGCGGGCCATGTCGAACAGCAGATCCTCGCGCACCATGCCCATCAGGTCGATGCGGGCGTAGCGGACATGGTCCTCGGGCTTGTTCTCGCCCCAGCGCGTGCCCATGTAGCAGTTGATCGCGTACAAGCCCTGGGCGACCGCACCCGAACGATCGATGTTCGCCTTCTCGGCGATCACGATCTTCTTGTCCCGCCCCCAGAACCGCGCCTCCCAGGCGGCTCCCGTGCCGCCAAGGCCCGCACCGACGACGAGAACGTCGATGCCGTCTTCGATGATGGTTTCGAAGGCCATTAGTAGTACACCCCTTGTCTCAGCTTCAATCCTGCCGTCTGCAGCGTGTGCAGCCCGCCCTCATCCATGCGGATGTACTTCGGCTCGTTGTAGAGCAGCTCGCCGTCGCGCATTTCCTTGCTGGGTGCGGGAACGTCCGCGAGATTGGGGATCGCCTGCCCCCAGGGCTTGGTGGTGATCGGCGACAGGAAGTTCTTCTCCGTGCCGTTGCGGAACTTGATCCGCCAGGCGATCGTGCCCTGCTGTTCGTCCCGGTGAACGCGCACGCTGTGGCCGAGCGGGGCGAAGTCGGCGTAGCCGCGCACGTCGATCGCGTGCTGCGGGCAGGCCTTGACGCACGAGTAGCACTCCCAGCACATGTTCGGCTCGATGTTGTAGGCGCGCCGGTAGGTCTTGTCGATGTGCATGATGTCCGAGGGACAGATGTCGACGCAGTGTCCGCATCCGTCGCACCTCGTCATGTACACGAAGGTAGGCATAGAACTGGCTCCCTGTTCTGTTCCGCGGTGACCGGCGGGCTTGTGACTAGTAGTGGCGCGGAGCTTCGCGCTTGATGCCGAGCCCCATGTCCATCGGGGCGTTGCGCAGCAGTTCCATCGAGTGCCGCTCGCGCTGCGCGGGATCGTCCCGGCCCAGTGTCGGCAGGTTCATGTTCGTGCCGTCGGCCTCGGCCAGCCGCTTGTCGAACGCCGCCGCGGGCTTGAAGAACATGTGCGCGAACTTGGACCAGTACACGCCGCCGAACAGCACCGTGGTGGCGAGGAGATAGAGGCCGAAGAGCGGCCACGAGGCCGCGCTGCCGCTCGCCTGCAGCCAGGCCCAGAGGAGGCCGGCCGTGACGCTCGCCAGCAGCGAGAGGATGAAGAGGTCGGCACGCATCAAACGCAGGGGCGAACTGCCCTCGGCCGCCACGTCCACGCGGATGAAGAACCAGAACCAGTAGCCGCCGACCATGGCCATCAATCCGCCGAGCCACCAGAGTTGCGGCACCAGGGCCGGCGTCGGCGTCGCGGCCGTCGGGTAGACGAACACCATGACCGCGGTGGTGACGACGTAGAGGATGAACCCGTACATCGTGAGCAGGTGGGCCACGCGGCGCCGCGGATTGCAGAACTCACCCGAGGCGAGCACGTCCACCGCGAGGGTCTTCACCGCGATCGACGCCTTGTTGACCGGTTTGCCCTGGGCTCGCGTCTTTCGCGCGTTGGCGAAGAAGTACTTCGCGCTGCCCTTGTGGATCATGTCCGCGACAGTGCCGACGATGACCGCCACGATCATCAGCCCCACGTACCATTGCATGAATCCCGCGGGCAGGCTTCCCGAAACCGCCGCGAAGGCGTTGCTGCTGAGCATCGTGGTCCTCCCCGCTGGACGATGGGTCGATTCGACGAAACCTTGCGATTATGGGGGGCGATTCGGGTCGAGTGGAACGAATCCAATGATACGGCCATAAGGGAATCGTATGGACCTCGAATCGCATTGGCGACGGACCGGCCGGGATCCGGGTGGCCGGGCGGCGACGCCCGCCAGCGTTCGGGGGATCGGGACCCGTGACGAGTCCCCGGCTGGAATGCGGGACAGCCGAACGCCGTGTGCGCGACGACGACGAGATCGACGGCTCGGGGTTAGACTTATTCCTGCGCGCGGCACCCCGCCCGCATCACAGGAGTTCACGACATGCGCCTCCCGTTCATCGCGGCCGCGATCTTCGCCGCCGTCCCCTCGTTCGCGCAGGACACCGCGTGGGTCGACGACGCCCGCAAGGTCGCTGGCTCGGTCCCGCCGAAGCTCCTCGCGGTGCTGGCCGACGAGATCGCGAAGGGCGGACCCGAAGGCGCGATCGAGATCTGCCGCGACAAGGCGCCCGCGATGGCGAAGGCCGCATCGGAAGAGACCGGCTGGGCGATCCGCCGCGTGAGCCTCAAGAACCGCAATCCCAGGGCCGTGCCCGATGCATGGGAGCGCGCGGCGCTCGAGGACTTCGACCGTCGCGCTGCCGCGGGCGAGACCGCGATGACGCTCGAGAAGGCCGAGGTGGTGAGCGAGAACGGCAAGCAGGTCCGCCGTTACCTGCGCGCGCTGCCGACGCAGGAACTGTGCATGAACTGCCACGGGCCGGTCGACAGGATGACGCCCGCGGTGATCGCGAAGCTGAAGGCGCTCTATCCCGAGGACAGGGGCACTGGCTACACGGCCGGCCAGATCCGCGGCGCGATGACGATCAGGAAGGCGATGTAGCGCGCGACGTCGCCGACGCGGGCCGGGCGCCACTGCGCGCCCGGCGCCGGCCGGATGGAAACGATTCGGTGAGACGGATGCACGCCGCATCGGCTCGACGGGCTTCCGGACCGACCACGAGGGCACCGACATGATCCGTGAAGTCGCCGGCGACATCCTTCTGACGCGTGCGCAGGTGATCGCGCACGGCATCGCCCCGCACGACCATTTCGACTCGGGCCTTGCCCTCGCGCTCCGCGAGCACTGGCCATCGATGGTGCGGGACTACCGGCACGCCGTCCACGCGAAGCCGCTCGAGCCTGGCGAGCTATGGGCGTGGGCGGGCGTCGACGCCGAGGGCCGCACGCGCGGCATCGTGAACCTGCTGACGCAGGACATGGTCGGTGACGGCAAGGCCGCGAAGCCGGGCAAGGCCACGCTCGAGTACGTCGGGCGGGCGTTGAAGTCGCTGGCCCGCCACGTCCGCGATCAGAGGGTGAAAAGCGTCGCGCTGCCCCGGCTCGCGACCGGCGTGGGCGGGCTCGGGTGGAGCGACGTGAAGCCGCTGGTGCACCAGCACCTGGGCGACGTGGGCGTGCCGGTCGTCGTGTACGACGTCTACGTGAAAGGCGTGCGGGCCGACGAGGGGCTCGACTGACGTCGCTGCGTGTCGGGCTTCAGCCCGACGTTCCTTGCATCGCGAATCCCGTCGGCCTGAAGGCCGACCCACAGGGGCGGCATCGTGGATCGGGCTTCAGCCCGGCGCTCCTTGCATCGCGAATCCCGTCGGCCTGAAGGCCGACCCACAGGGGTCTTTACCTAGCGCTGGAAGCGCTCGCGCCGACGGGCCTCGGCGCGGAAGTCCTCGAGGTCGGGGTCCATCGCGCTGCGCGCCGAGACCAGTCCGACGAGCTTGCCCTTGTCGAGGACCGGCAGGTGGCGGAATCGCTTTTCGTGCATCAGCGCGAGCGCGACGCCGAACGGCTGGTCCGGGCCGATCGTGTGCGGATCGCGCGTCATGACGTCGCGCAACCTGGTCGCCGCGGCGTCCAGGCCGGGCGCCATCACTCGGAACACCGCATCGCGTTCGGTGAAGATCCCGACCAGGCGATCCCCGTCGATCACCAGGACGGCACCGGCGTCGCGGCGGGCCATCTGCTTCACGGCCTTGCGCACGGTCGCGTCGGACGCCGCCTTGATGAGGCCTCGGCGGCGCATGACGGTGCGAATCGGGTTGTCGTACATGGTTCGCTTCCGCAGGGGCCGATCGGGGGTCGACGCTCCCCCGGCCCGGCAGGACCGGCGACGGAGCTCGCGCGTCGCGTCGGGCGGCGCCGGGTGCGCCTGGCGTATCCGCGAACGTATCCGGACCGCGTCCGGAGGCAATTGATCCCCGTCAACCCGCTGGAGCGCGGAGACGCGTTGTCGATGTCGCTTCGCGGGACCGGCGCTGTCGGTGCGGCAGACCGGTTCGAATCGGTCGAGCCCTCGCTCCCGGGCGTCGATACCCATGCGACCCGGGCGTACCGGTCGTCGCGGACGAGGCCCGGGCCGAGGGACGGCAGGCCAGCAGGGTGCCCGGCCGACGCGCTGCCGGGCGGCGGGCTCAGGCGGCGGCCACCGCCGTGCGATGGCCGCGGACCATCGCGCCGATGATGATCAGCGCGCCGATCGCCAGCGCGGCGACCATGAACGCGAAGCTCACGACCTTGAGCACGCCCGCCGTCGCGTCGCTCACCGCCATGTGGCCCAGCTGGCTCAGGTAGACCGGGACGACGATCGCGCGGCTCGCCGCGACGATGAGCATGATCGTCGCCATCACGACCTTGATCATGTAGGGGCGGACGTAGGTCGTGCCGATGGCGCCGAGCTGGATGCCGAACAGCGACGCCAGCAGGATCAGCATCGCGAGGCGGATGTCGACGAAGCCGCTCATCGCGAAGTTGATCGTGCCGCCCAGTCCCATGACGAACGCGATCACGAGCTCGGTCGCCGAGGCGACCAGCCCCGGCGCGCCGAGCACGTACATCATCCCCGGCACGCCGACGAAGCCCCCCACCGCGATGATCGAGGCGAGGAGCCCGGTCGCGAAGCCGAGCGGCAGGATGAACAGGAACGACACGCGCGTCCGGGCCACATGGAACGTGACCATCGTGCCGGGGATCTCGACCGACCGGACCCAGCGCGCGAGATTGCCGATCCTCTCCTCGTCGTGCGTCTCGCCCGCGCGGTGAATCCTGATCGCATCGCGCAGCACGAACAGCCCCACGATGGTCAGCACGACCACGAAGGCCGCGGACACGTAGAGGTTGGAACCCGCCTCGCCCCACGCGGCCTTGATCGACTTCTGGATGCCCGAGCCCCACCACATGCCGAGCGCCGCGGTCGAGGCCATGTAGAGCCCGAGCTTGATGTCGACCTGCCCGTACCTGTGCCGCTTGATCGCGCCGACCAGCGCCTTCGGGAACTTGTGGCAGATGTTCGTCGCGACGGCGACGAGCCCCGGGACGCCGAGGCTCATCATGCCGGGCGTGAGCACGAACGCGCCGCCGGAGCCGATGAACCCGGAGACCAGGCCGCCGATGAACCCGACGACGAGCAGGAACGCGACCGACGGGAACGTGAGCTCGATGAACAGCGACGGATCCATCACTCCTCCACCTCCGCTTCCGTCACGTCCTTCGGGACAGGCCGCTTCGCCTGTACGCCCAGCACTTCCCAGAAGCAGCCGGTGAAGCCGCCGTGGAAATAGGAGATGACGAAGGCCGTCGCGACCGGCAGCAGCCAGTACACGCCGTCCGTCCGGGTGAAGGTCGCCATCACGGCCTGCTCGTTGGCGAACAGCGCCACGTAGCATGCCGCGGAGCCCAGGCCGTAGTAGACGAGCTTGCTCCAGGGCTTGGCGGCGTCGGTCATGGGAGGTCGGCGGAAGCCTCGACGGGTTCGCGGCGTGCGCGCGGCGCGGCCGCCGGCGCGGCGGCCCGGACGCACCAGGCTATCAGACACAAAAAACCGCCGCCGGGACTACTCCCCGGATGGGGTAGCTCCTCCGAGGTTCCGGATCTCGAACGTCAGCGCCGCGAAGTCGGCGAGCATCCAGGTCGCCGGCGCGCCGAGTCCGGCGACCGTCCCGGGGTTCACGAGCCAGGTGTGCCCGCCCTTGAGGTTGGGCTGCCGGACGATACGCGCCTCGTGCGAGTGGCCGCAGCAGACGACGTCCCAGTCGCCGGTGCAGGCAAGTCCCTGGCCGTAATGCGGGTAGTGGGTCGCCAGCACCCGCCGCCCGGCCAACTCGAGGCAGGCATCCGCACCGTGGTAGGTGACGAGCCCGCCGGAAGCCTGGCCGATCCGCGCGAGCGCATGCGGGTCGCCGATGTTGTTTCCGTGGACGAAGTGCACGGGCAGCCCGAGCGGGAACAGCGCGCGCAGCGTGTTGGCGCCGATCACGTCGCCGCAGTGGATCACGGCTTCCGCGCCGGCCTCCCGGGCCTCGAGGACCGCCGCGGCGAGCATCGAAGCGCGGTCGTGGCTGTCCGACACGACGCATACCTTCATCGCGCGCCCCGGCCGCAGCGCCCGCGCGTCACGACGCCGGTCCCGGAGGCTTCCCGGGGGTCATGCCGAACACCCGGTCGAGCTCCGGTTCGGCGACGAGCCGGTCGGCCGCCGCCTGCCCGCGCCCGCGCACCACTTCGGCGACGATCAGCCGCTCGCCTTGCCGGTTGCGGCCCCCGCCGAACGCCGTCGGCCGGCCGTAGCGCCGGTGCAGCAGCGACTCGACCGACTCGCGCTCGGCTTCGGTGAAATCGGGAATCATGGCGGCCGCCGGAGGATCGTCACGGGATGCGCGTCCATTCTAGCCCAGGGCGCGCAGGGCGGGCCGCCGGACGCGCGCGCACATGACGGTGGCGCCGCTCCCGTGTCGCGTCGTGCCTGGGCGGCCGGCGGGGCGCGCGCGGCGCGCCGGACCGCCACCTACCACCGCGCGAGGAGCCGTCCCCCGGCCACCTTGTGCGGGAAGACGTTGAGCGGCGCGTCCCCCTTGGCCACGCAACGCCCGCTCGCGAGGTCGAACGCCCACTCGTGCTTCGGGCAGGTGAGCCGGCTTCCCTTCAGCGCCAGATGCGGGATGTTCGTGGACTGGTGGGGGCACAGGCTGTCGTAGACCTTGTGCGTGCGACCCTTCCGGTACACGAACAGTCCGCGACCGTCGCACTCGAGGCGCACGGCCTTGCCGTCCGCGAGATCCGCAACCGCCACGACGTCGTGCCAGGCGGGCTCCGGCACCGGCGCCGGCGCGCCGCTCGCCGCCACGCGCGGGAACTCGGGCAGGTCCATCTTCAGGATCACATCGATCGCCCACACGATGTTGGCGAGCCCGAGCGCCGGGAACGCCATCAGCAGCGCGTCGACGACCTCGTCGGCGCTCGCGCCTTCGCGCAACGCGCGCTTCAGGTACTGCCTGAGCCCGTTCTCGGTGCGCGCGTGCACCTTGGTGATGACCGAGATCAGGTTGCGTGTTTTCGGATCGAGATGCGCGCCGGCGGTCTTGAGGAACGCGAAATACGATTGCATGGCCTCGGGCCGGGCCTTGACGAGGTAGGCTAGCGCATCGCTCACGGCAGTCGAGTCCTTCGAAGCACGTCGTTTCGTCGTCGCGGCGGCCGCGCCACCGCGCGCCGCAAAGCTTACGTGCGCGGCGCCGCGGACGTCAAACCACGGCGACGCTGCGCGCATTCCCGGACCTTGCCGTTCGTCCTCCCGGCGACGACGACGCGCAGCTCCGCGCCGCGCGTCGCCTAGCGGCGTTCGCGGAAGGCGCCGGCGAGCTCGCGCCTGACGATCTTCCCCTGCGCGTTGCGCGGCAGCGTCGCGAGCACCTCGATGCGCCGTGGCGCCCGCACGCCCAGCGCCTCGCGCGCGAACCTCACGAGCTCGCCCGCCGTGCAGCTCGCGCCGCGCCTCAGCTCGACTGCCGCGACCGGAATCTGCCCGTGCACCTCCGACGCGATCGGCAGTGCCGCCGCCGCCGCGACCGCCGGATGCGACTCGAGGACGCGCTCGATCTCGGCGGAAAAGATGTTGATGCTGTTCATGATCATCATGTCGTCCCGGCGCCCGTGCAGGCACACGAGGCCGTCGCGGGTGAGCGACGCCAGGTCGCCGGGCATGAACCAGCCGTCGCGGAAGTGTTGCGCGGTCGCGTTGGCGTCGCCCAGGTACGCGCGCGCCATCCCGCTCGCGCGGATCCGGATCTCGCCGACCTCGTCCGCGGGCGCCGGCGTGCAGTCGCCGCGCACGACCTCGACGTCGACACCGGGCACCCGCGGGCCGACCGTTTCGCGCTCGTCGTGCATCGCCGGGCCGGCGATCGCGATGAGCGAGGTTTCCGTCGTACCGTAGGAAACGTGCAGGTCCGCCGAGGCCTCGGCCATGATTGCGCGCCGCAAGGCGACCGGCACGCGCGCGCCGCCCACGCGCAGCGACGTCGTCGACGGCAGCCTGCCTTCGGTCGGGCAGGCCGCGAGCAGGTCCTTGCAGTGCATGGGCGAGAGCTCGAGCCAGGTGACGCGGTGGCGCGCGCACTGGGCGTGCAGCGACTCCGGCGTGCCGTCGGCAAGCACGCAGGTCCCTCCCTGCCACAGCGTGTAGAGGCGCATGCGCTTGGCGTTGTTGTACTCGACGTGCGCGGGCCGCAGCACGCGCTGTCCGCGGAAGTCGGTCTGCCTTTCGGCCTGGAGCGCGAGGTCGCGCTCCGCGAACGCGATGATCTTGGGCTCGCCGGTGGTGCCGGACCCGGTAAGGTGCAACGCGGGAGCGGTCGCGCCCGCGGGCCATGCGTCGTCGCCGCTCGGGCTCGCGCGCGATGCGGCGAGCGCGGTGCGAAGGTCGACCCAGCGAAGGCCCGCGACCGCGTCGTCCTGCCGGTCGGCGAGGACGGTCGTGGCGCCGATCCGCCGGGCGATGCGTTCGCGCAGCGCCGGCGGATCGCGCGACGCGAGCGCGACCTGCGACGCGCCCAGTTCGAGGAGCGCCAGCGTCGCGAGTACGTGATCGACCTCGCCGCGGGCGGTCAGTGCGACCGTCGCTTCCGGCCCGATCCCGAGCGACCGGAGCGAGTGCGCGAGCGCGTGCGCCTCGCCGGCCAGCGCCCCGTAGCGGATGCTCGCGGACGGCGAGACCAGCGCCGGGACGTCGGCGAGGCTGCTCGAATGCTCGAGCAGGCGCTCGCGGAACGTGCGCTTCGTCCCGGTCATCGGCGGCTCCCGCCGCGGCGCGTCGCCCCGAGCGTCATCGCGGCGCCTGCCCGCGGAGCCGCTCCGCGTCGGCGCGAAAGACCCGGCCGGCGTCCTCCGGCGAGCCGGCGACGATCTCGACGCCGCCGTCGGCAAGCGCCGCCCTCACCGGGTCCCGCGCGAGGACCTCGCGAAACTGCGCGTTGAGCGTCGCGACCGCGGCGTCGGGCAGGCGCGACGGCGAATACACCGCCAGCCACAGGCCGTAATCGAATCCCGGCACGAGCGTCTCCGCGATCGTGGGAAGCCCGTCGAAGCCCGGCAGCCCGGAACGGGTCCGCGTGCTCACCGCCAGCGCGCGTACCGCGGCGTGGCTGCCGAGCGAGGAGTTGATCGCCGTCATCATGAAATCGATGCGTCCGGCGACGAGATCCGCGAACGCGAGCGTCGAGCCGCTGTACGGGACGTGCACCGCCTCCACGCGGAGATGCTCGACCAGTCGTGCCGCGCACAGATGCGTCGGATTGCCGATCCCGGACGACCCGTACGTCGTGCCGGCGTTCGCCGCGAGGTACGCTGCGAACTCGCGCATGTCGCGAACCGGCAGCGTCGCACGCACGACGAGCACCATCGGCGCGGTCGACACGAGGATCACCGGGCGCAACGCCGCCGCCGCGGACGCGTTGTCGGGATAGGCGATGGCCGAGGTCGCGAACAGCAGCGTGTCGCCGTTCGGAACGCTCGACGCCACGCGTGCGAGGGCGCGCGCGCCGTTCGCGCCGGGAAGGTTCTCGACGATGACGCTGCGGCCCATCAGCGACGAGAGTTCGGGCACGAGCACGCGCGCGATCCGGTCCACCGAACCGCCGGGCGGGAATCCGACGACCAGGCGCACCACGCCGCCGCGCGATGCCTGCGCATGCGACGCGACGCCGCGCAACGCGAGCGCGGTTGCGGCAACGGCCGCGCCGAGGACCCTGCGCCGGACCGCCCGCACCCTCTCGCTCAAGCGTCGCCCTCGACAGCCGGCCGTGCCTCGACCGGATCGCCGCCGCGGCTCGCTGGCGCCCCGGTAGGGCGCGCGCCGCGGCGACAGGGAAGTATAGCGATGCGCCGGGAGGGGCGCGCTTCCCGCGGGGCGGCATCGCGCATCGCGCGGCCGGGCATGAACGCCGGCACGACGACGTCGCGGGGCGCAGCCGTCGACTCGCGCAGCCTCCGGCGCCGGGGCGCCCGACGTGCTCGCCGATCGGCTGCGGTTCGCCCGGGCAGAGGCGCGCCCGGCAGAGCAGGGGCGCGGGTACATTTGACTCGAAATGTCTGGTCGGATATGTTTGTTTCATGCCGTCCCCGACCCGTCCCGCGCCCCGCAGCGGCGGCATCGTGGCGGACCGCGACTTCGAAGCGCTGAGTCCGGTGCTGAAGCGCGCGGCCCGCTGGCTGCGCGAGCATCCGCGCGACGCCGGCGTGCGTTCGATGCGCGAGTGCGCGCGCCGTGCCGGCGTGGGGCCCGCGACGATGACGCGGCTCGCCCAGGCGCTGGGCCACGACGGCTACGAGGCGATGCGCGCGCCGATGCGCGACGCGCTGCTGCGCGGGCAAGGCGACTACGCGGCGCGCGCCGAGGCGCTGCAGCGCAGACGTGCCGACGCGGCGCCTTGGCTCGATACGCTCGCCGACGCGCATCTCGCGAACGTGTCGGCCGTGATCGAGCGGAACTCGCGCGCGGAGCTCGAGGCCGCCGCGCGCGCGATGCTCGCCGCCCGCACGGTGGCCATCCTCGGGCTGCGCGTCTGCCACGGCGTCGCGTGGCAGCTTCATTACACCTGCCGGCTGATGGCGGGCAACGCGCGGCTCCTGACCGGCGCAGGCGGGATTCTGGGCGACGAGATCGACGCGCTCGGCGAGCGCGACGCGCTGGTCGCGATCAGCATGGCCCCCTACACGCGCGCCACCGTGGACGCGGCCACGCAGTGCGCGCGCCGGAAGGTTCGCGTCATCGCGATCACCGACGCGACGCTCTCGCCGATCGCCCGCGTCGCGAGGCACACGCTCGCGTTCCGCGCCGACGCACCGTCGTTCTTCCAGTCGCTCGTCGGCGTGACCGCGCTCGTCGAGGCGCTCGGCGCGACGATCGCCGCGATCGGCGGCGCGCCCGTGCTCGCGCACCTGCGCGAGCGGCAGGCGCAGCTCGCCGTGCGCGACGCATACTGGGAGCGCCCCGTCCGCGGTCCCGAACCCGTGCCCGGCTGACCGCATGACCCGCGTCCTGCACCGCCACCTGCACCGCAAGCCCCCGGTCGCCGCCGGCGGCGAAGGACTGTTCGTGATCGGCGCCGACGGACGCCGCTACCTCGACGCGTGCGGGGGCGCGGCGGTGTCGTGCCTCGGCCACGGCCACCCCGACGTCCTCGCCGCGATGCACGAGCAGATCGACCGGCTCGCCTACGCGCACACGAGCTTCTTCACGACCGAGGTCGCCGAGACGCTCGCCGACGAGCTTGTGCGCAACGCGCCCGCGGGCACGAGCCATGCCTATTTCGTGAGCGGCGGCTCGGAGGCGGTCGAGGCCGCGCTCAAGATGGCGCGGCAGTACTTCGTCGAGATCGGCGAGCCGCGGCGCGCGCACTTCATCGCGCGGCGACAGAGCTACCACGGCAACACGCTGGGCGCGCTGGCGGTCGGCGGCAACGCGTGGCGGCGGCGCGAGTTCGCGCCTCTGCTGATCGACGTCACGCATGTCTCGCCATGCTATCCGTACCGCGATATCGGCGAAGGCGAATCGCCCGAGGCCTACGGCCGGCGCCTCGCCGACGAGCTCGACCGCGCGATCGTCGCGGCCGGCCCCGGGCGCGTGATCGCCTTCGTCGCCGAGACCGTCGGCGGCGCGACCGCGGGCGTGCTGACGCCGGTGCCAGGCTATTTCCGCGCGGTGCGCGAGGTCTGCGACCGTCACGGCGCGCTGCTCATCCTCGACGAGGTGATGTGCGGCATGGGACGCACCGGCACGCTCCACGCGTGCGAGCAGGAAGGCGTCGTCCCCGACCTGATCACGATCGCCAAGGGGCTGGGCGGCGGCTACCAACCGATCGGCGCCGTGCTCGCGCAGAAGCGCATCGTCGAGGCGATGTCGCGCGGCAGCGGCTACTTCCAGCACGGCCACACCTACCTGGGCCACCCGGTCGCCTGCGCGGCCGCCCTCGCGGTGCAGCGCGTCATCGCGCGCGACGGACTGCTGGCGCGCGTGCGCGCGTCGGGGGAAGCATTCGGGGGCCTGCTGCGCCGGCGCCTTGGCGAGCACCCCCACGTCGGGGACATCCGGGGCCGAGGCCTGTTCTGGGGCGTCGAGCTGGTGCGCGACCGCCCGAGCCGGGCCCCGTTCGATCCGGCGATCCAGCTCCATGCCCGCGTCAAGCGCGAGGCGATGGCTCGCGGGCTCATGACCTACCCGATGGGAGGTACCATCGATGGCGCGCGGGGAGACCACATCGTGCTCGCCCCTCCGTTCATCGCCGGGGAGGACTCCCTCCGCGAAATGGTCGAGCGCCTGGCTCCGGCGATCGACGCAGCGATCGCTTCCGTCTGAGTCGTTCCAGTCGTCGTCAACACGCAAAGGAGGTTCCGATGAGCAAGTCCCCCCTCGCCGTCTCGATCGCCGTCGCGCTGGCCTGCACCGCGCTCGTCCCGACCGCCGCTGCGCAGCAGAGGTTCGTCACGATCGGCACGGGCGGCGTCACCGGCGTCTACTACGCGGCCGGCGGCGCGATCTGCCGCCTCGTCAACAAGGACCGCGCGAAGCACGGGATCCGCTGCTCGGTCGAGTCGACCGGCGGGTCGGTGTTCAACGTCAACACGATCAAGGCCGGCGAGCTCGACATCGGCTTCTCGCAGTCCGACGTCCAGTTCAACGCCGCGAAGGGTCAGGGCCAGTTCAAGGACAGCGGCGCCTACGGCGACCTGCGGGCCGTGTTCTCGGTGCACCCCGAGCCGTTCACCGTCGTCGCGCGCAAGGAGGCGAACGTCAGGTCATTCGCCGACTTCAAGGGCAAGCGCTTCAACGTCGGCAACCCCGGCTCGGGCACACGCTCGTCGATGGAGGAGCTCCTGGGCGCGATGGGCTGGAAGCTGTCGGACTTCTCGCTCGCCTCCGAGCTCAAGGCCGACGAGCACGGGCCGGCGCTGTGCGACGGCAAGATCGACGGGTTCTTCTATGCGGTCGGCCACCCGTCGGCGAACATCCAGGATCCGACGACGTCCTGCGGCGCGCAGCTCGTATCGCTGACCGGGCCCGCGATCGACAAGCTGGTCGCCGACAAGCCGTACTACGCGAAGGCGACGATCGCCGCCAACCTGTATCCGAACAACCCGAACCCGACCCAGACCTACGGCGTGCTCGCGACCGTGGTCACGTCGGCGAAGACGCCGCCCGACATGGTCTATGCGGTGGTCAAGGCGGTGTTCGACAACTTCGACGAGTTCAAGAAGCTGCATCCGGCGCTCGCCTTCCTGACGCCTCAGAACATGGTGAAGGACGGCCTGTCGGCGCCGCTTCACGAGGGCGCCGCCCGCTACTACCGGGAGAAGGGCTGGGTAAGGTAACGGGCCGAGCCGCCCGGCGAGGGTCCCCGCGCATCGTGCCGCCGCAGTAACATCGACCGTCCCTGCGCGGGGATCGACGGCAAGGCGAGCGTCGGCAGCGGCCGACACTCCGCGCGGCACCGCGCGCGAACCGTTCAGGGAGGCCGCACTCGCGACGTCCGGCGCCGCGTCCCCGCCGCGCGCGGGAAGCGGCGACCGCGCGCGTCGCTCCGCCGGAGGGAGGCGATGGCGACAGACATCGAGAAGGCGCCCGTCGAGCTGCAGGAGCTCGTCGCCAGGACGGACTCCGGCGCGCGCAAGCCGGCCGGCGCGACCGCAAGGCTGATCTTCGGCGTCGCGCTCGCGTGGGCGCTGTTCCAGCTCTGGTACGCGTCGCCGCTGCCGTTCGTTCTGCGCTTCGGCGTCCTCAACGACACCGAGGCGCGCTCGCTGCACCTCGCGTTCGCGCTGTTCCTCGCGTTCCTCGCCTGGCCTGCGCTCGCCAGTTCGCCCCGCGACCGGGTCCCGCTCCTCGACTGGCTGTTCGCGCTCGTCGCGGCGTTCGCGGCCGCCTACCACATCCTGTTCTACGCCGAGCTCGCGACGCGCCCCGGGCAGCCGACGCTCACCGACATCGTCGTGGCGACCTCCGGCCTCGCGCTGCTGCTCGAGGCGACGCGTCGCGCGGTCGGCTGGCCGATGGCCGCGCTCGCCGCGCTGTTCATCGCCTACAGCATGGGCGGGCAGTTCCTGCCCGAGGTGCTGCAGCACAAGGGGGCGTCGCTCAACCGGCTGATGTCGCACATGTGGCTCACGACCGAGGGCGTGTTCGGCATCGCGCTCGGCGTGTCGACCGGCACGATCTTCGTCTACGTGCTGTTCGGCACGCTGCTCGACCGCGCCGGCGGCGGCAACTACATGATGCAGGTCAGTTTCGCCGCACTCGGCCACCTGCGCGGCGGCCCGGCGAAGGTCGCCGTCGTGTCGTCGGCGATGAACGGGATGATCTCGGGCTCGTCGGTGTCCAACGTCGTGTCCGGCGGCATCTTCACCATCCCGCTGATGAAGAAGGCGGGCTACGGCGGGGTCAAGGCCGGCGCGATCGAGACGATGTCGTCGGTCAACGGCCAGATCATGCCGCCGGTGATGGGCGCCGCGGCGTTCCTGATGGTCGAGTACGTGGGCATCCCGTACGCGGAGGTCGTGCGCCATGCGATCCTGCCGGCGACGCTCTCCTACATCGGCCTCTTCTACATCGTCCACCTCGAGGCGCTGAAGCTCGGCATGCAGCCGGCCCTGCATCGCCGGCCGCGCAGCCTGAAGGACAAGGCGGTCCGCAGCGCGCTGGGCGTCACCGGCACGATCGCCGTCTGCGGCGCCCTCTACTACCTGCTGGCGGCGGTGAAGGCGGGGCTCGGCGCGGCCGCGCCGCTCGTCGCCGGCGCGATCGTCGTCGCGCTCTACGTGTTCGCGACCGCGATGGCCGCGAGGAGCCCGGACCTGCCCGACGACATCGACATCGACGATCCGCGGCCGCTCGAGACCTGGCCGGCCGTGAAGGCGGGGCTGCACTTCCTGCTGCCGATCGGCATGCTGATCTGGTGCCTGATGGTCGAGGAGATGTCGCCGTCGCTGTCGGCGTTCTGGGCGATTGTCGTGCTGATCGGTCTCATGCTGACGCAGCGCCCGATGATCGCGGCGTTCCGCCGCGCACGCGCGCCCGGCGCGTGGAAGGCGGGCTGGAACGATGTCGTCCGGGGCATGACCGACGGCTCCCGCAACATGATCGGCATCGGGGTGGCGACCGCGACCGCGGGCGTGGTGGTCGGCGCGATCACGCTCACGGGCCTCGGCCTGCGGATGACCGAGTTCGTCGAGTTCGTCTCGCAGGGCAACGTGCTCCTGATGCTGCTGTTCACCGCGTTCGTGTGCCTCGTGCTGGGGCTCGGCGTCCCTACGACCGCGAACTACGTGCTGGTCGCCACGCTGATGGCGCCGGTGGTCGTCGAACTGGGCGCGCGGTCCGGGCTGGTGATCCCGCTGATCGCCGTTCACCTGTTCGTCTTCTACTACGGGATCATGGGCGACATCACGCCGCCGGTCGGGCTCGCCACGTTCGCCGCGGCGGCAATCTCCGGCGAGGACGCGATCAAGACCGGCGTCCAGGGCGCCGTCTACGCGCTGCGAACTGTCATCCTGCCGTTCATCTGGATATTCAATCCGGCGTTGCTGCTGGTCGACGTCGCCGGCGTGGGCGAGTTCGTCATCGTCGTCCTCGCGTCGACGGTCGCGATGCTGATCTTCGCCGCCATCACGATGAACTGGTTCCGGGTCCGCTGCCGGCCGTGGGAGTTCGCCGCGCTCTCGCTCGCGTGCGTGCTCCTGTTCCGGCCGAACTTCCTCATGGACTTCCTCGCGCCCGAGTACACGCACCTGCCGCCCGCGCAGGTCTACGACGTCGCGCGCGACGCGCCCGCGAGAGGGCGGCTCGTCATGGTGATCCGCGGCCAGACGATCGAGGGCGACGACGTGACCAAGACGGTCGCGCTGAACCTGGGCGCCGCGGGCAACGACGGGCGCAAGCGGCTCGCGGACGCGGGGCTCACGCTCGCCGGGCCCGGCGACGCCATGACGGTCGCGGCCGTGAAGTTCGGCTCGCGCGCGCGCAAGGGAGGCTTCGAGCAGGGCTGGGACATCGACCGGATCGAGATTTCCTCGGGAAGGCCCTCGCCGTACTGGTTCTACCTGCCCGCGTTCGCGCTCGTCGCGCTCGTGTGGTGGGCGCAAGGGTTGCGGATGACCGGCGCGGCGAGCGCGCCGGCGCCCGCCCCCCGCGCCGCGCCCGGCGAATAGCGCGCCGGGAATGGACGCGCCGCGCATCGCGCTGATCCATGCGCTCGCGCACTCGATCGCGCCGATCGAGGCCGAGTTCGCGCGCGCGTGGCCGCGGGCGGCGCGCATGAACCTGCTCGACGACAGCCTGTCGGCCGACCTGGCCGCGAGCCCCGGCGGGCTCGACGAGCGCATGACCGGGCGCTTCCTCGCGCTCGCGGACTATGCGTTCGGCACCGGCGCGGCCGGCATCCTGTTCACCTGCTCGGCGTTCGGCCCGTGCATCGACGCGGTCGCGCGTCGCTGGCCGGACCGGCCGGTGATGAAGCCCAACGAGGCGATGATCGACGACGCGGTGGCGCTCGCCCGCGCGGGCGTGCGCCGCGTCGCGCTCGTCGCGACGTTCGGTCCGACGCTCGCGTCGATGCCCGCCGAGTTCCCGGGCGACGTCGAGGTCGTGCCCCTGTTCGTCGACGGCGCGATGGCCGCGCTCGATCGCGGCGACGGCGACACGCACGACCGGCTCGTCGCCGGGGCGGTCACACGATCGCTCGACGCGGTGGCGCCGGTCGATGCGATCGCGCTCGCGCAGTTCAGCCTCGCGCGCGCCGCGGCCGCCATGTCGCGGGTGACGAGCGTCCCGGTGCTGACGACGCCAGGCTCCGCGGTGCGCGCGTTGCGCGGGCGACTCGGGTCCGCATGATCGAGGTGCCGCCCCGCCGGGTCCCGGACATCGATCGGCAGCACGCAGAACTGCCACCGCCAGGCGTGCATGCCCGCCATGTGCGCACCATCAACGGACATCGTCGCCCGCTCCTTCGTTTCAAGGCGTACGCGAGCGCGCCTGCCGGTTGACCTGGTCGTGCCTGGCACGGATGCCGGCGGGCCACTGCGACTTGATCCACGACAGCACGGCGACGATGTCCTCGTCGCCGAGCACGCCGTCGTATACCGGCATCGCCGTGGCGTAGTCCGTCAGATTCGCTACCTTGGCCACGCCAAGCTTGGTGATACGGAACAGAATCTCGTCCGGGTGGTGCCAGGTGTGGCCGCTGGCATCGTGGGGCGGCGCGGGCAGGCGGCCATCGGGCCCGCGCTCGCGCCAGTTCGGCTGGCCTTCGAGCCGCGCCCCGTGGCACGTGGCGCACTGCGTCTCGTAGACCTGCCGGCCCCTGGCGAGCACGCGCGCATCGTCGGGCCGTAGCGTTGTGTCGCGGCCGGCGCCGGCAAACGGGTCGCCGAGCACCAGGAAGGCCACGCCCGCCGCCAGCGCCAGGCCGACGACGACGGGAAGCGGCCGCAGCGTCATCGCCAGGCTCCCCGATTCACTGCCGCGTGTCGGGACCGACCTCGCCGCCCGGGCTGCCGCGGCGCAGCAGCAACCCGGACAAGCCGACGAACAACACGGAGCCGAAGCCCCACACCCAGGCGTAGCCGATCATGTCGCCCCAGGGCGCCATGGCATACACCACAGCCAGCACGGCCCACACCAGCGCAACCGGCAGGACCAGCACGAAGTCCTCGTTCATCGTTCGACACTCCTTCCGGATCAATGGCCGCCGCCGCCGCTTGCGCTGACGGGCAGGGACTGCATCAGCTCGAAGCCGAGCGCGCTGAACAAGTACATCGCCGCCACGATCAGCAGCACCGAGACCGGGCCGACCCAGGCGCTGGCGCCGGGTCGCACGACGAGGCCGCCCCAGTCAACGGTCGGGCCGCCAAACGCCGCCGGCTCGCGCCGCGGCCACAGCGAAGCCGCCACCCCGGCTGCAAAGGTCGCCAGGGCCAGCGCCATGACCGTCCCGCCGACACCCATCACGGCCATCAACGCCTGCCACGCGGCTGGCGCCTGGCCCTGGTAGGTGACGTCGATCACACGCCGCGGCACGCCCAGGTAGCCGGCGGCGATGCCCGCCGCGCCGAATACCAGCAAGCCGGCGAACGCCAGCCACGGCATCCAGCGCAGCAGTCGCGGCCGCCACGGCGCGCGCCCGCCGATCGCGGGCAGCACCACGGCGAGCGCGGCAAGCAGGGTCAGGCTGACGGTGCCGACGGTGAAGAAATGGAAGTAGCCCGGCACGAAGAAGGTGTCCGACAGCAACGGCGCCAGGTCGCCCTGAATCAGCACGAAGGAGAAGGTGATGCCCAGCGCCATGCTGAGCACCGCCACGCCGATCGACGCCATCGCCGGATGGCGCCAGGGCAGCAGGCGCAGCCAGCCGAACAGGCCGCGCCCGCCCTGCGTGCGCGCGTGCACCTCGAGCGAGGCGACGATGATCAGGAAGGCGGTGAGCGTGGGCACGCTGACGAACAACGAGAGCAGCGAACCCGCCACGCGCACCGGCCCCGGCAGGGTCGGCTCGAGGAACATGTGGTACAGCGATGTCGGCGGCACGAACACCAGGTACATCGAGAACACGATCTTGGAGAAGCGATCGCCGAACACCGACTTGACGCCGGTGAGCGCGCGCACGAGCACGTACCAGAGGATCACCGTGGCCATCAGCGGCAGGTAGTGCATGTTGTGGAACACGATGTGCCAGCGCGTGCCGTGGTCGGCCGGAAAGGCGCCGACGCCGAGCGCCCAGACCAATCCGGGCACGAAGGTGTAGAGCGCGGCGAAGCCGGTCACCATCAGGAAGCCTGCCCAGACGAACAAGGCAAAGCCGACCGCGCTGAGCGTTCGCTGCCGTCGCTGCCAGCGCGGTGTCAGCAGCGTCACGATGGCCGAGACCGGCAGCACCAGCAGCCCGAGCCCGAGCAGGACATAGCCCAGGTTGAACACCAGCAGCCCGCTGGGGTCGTCGATGGCCAGCTCGGGAGCGCCGTTGTAGAGCAGCGGCGCCCCCATGTGCGATCCCGCCACGCTGAATCCGAAGCCGGCGAGCATCGGCAGGAAGCCAGCCCAGGCCAGCCGGCGCCAGACCAGGCCCCGGTCGTTCTCGGTGGAGGCGAACCCCAGCAGCAGCGCCGCCTGCGCGATGAACAGCCAGTAGAAGAAGATGCTCACGCCGTGCACGGTCAGGTAGCGGTAGCCCGTGGCCGGCACGATGTCGATGAAGCCCGCGCGCGCCGCGGCGGTGAGTGCACCGCCGACAATGCCCAACGCCAAGGCCAGCAGCGCGGCCGCCGCCATGCCCTTGAGAAGCCTGCGGTCGGCCGCCGGCAGCGCGGCCATGCGTTCCATGGAGAGGTCGGCCATGATCAGACCACCTCGATCCTCGCCTGCATCAGGTCATGCGCGGCGCCGCAATAGACCGTGCAGTACATGAAGTAGCGTCCGGGTTGGGGGAAGCTCAGCTCGAGCTGCGCTTCGCGGCCGGGGTGCAGGCGCGCCATGCGCCCGCCGCGGCCGAACTGGATCGACGCGCCGTGCGACGTGTCCACCGCCAGCATGCGAAAGCGGTAGGCCTCGCCGGCATCCAGGCGCAGCGCCGCCGGCAGGTAGTACCAGCGACCGGCCACCATCGGTACCTCGATCGGTCCGTCCGCCATCGGCGCCGCCATCGCCATGCCGTCGCCGGCGGCGGCGTGTGCAGCGTGGCCGGCATGGGGATCCTGGCCGGGCAGCGCGGGAGCAGGCAGCCGTCGCGGATGCACGGTGCCGTCGCCAAGGCGATAGCGCTCGATGAAGGCGTCGGTCATGCGCCGGAAGGCCTCGGGGTCCGGGCCGCCTCCGGCCGCACCATGGCCGCCATGAGCACCCCCCGCAGCACCCGCACCGCCCGCGTCCGCGGTGCCGGTATTCACCGCGGCGTGACCGCCGCCGTGGTCACCGGCATGGTCGGGCGTCACGGCCCCGGCGTGGTCGCCCTCCAGGCCGAGCAGCGCCAGCGGCCCCGGTGCCGCGCCGTACCCCGCCCACAGCCCATACAGGCTGAGGCCGCCGAAGCCCGCAGCCGCGACGAAGGCGCGTCGGGTCGTGAAATGTGTCCTGATCGGTTCATCCGAAGGCATGTGAGGTCTCCACGGTCGAGTCCGCCGTTGCAGGGCCTTCAGGGCCTGGCCGCGGGCGCAGCCATGCGGTCCATCATCATCTGCATCATCGACTGCATCATGTCCATGCGCTTTTCCATCCACTTATGGCGCTCGGCCATGTCGGCAGGCATCGCCGGGCCACCGGGCATGGCACCCATCCCGGCCCCTCGCTGCATGCCGCCCCTGCCCATGCCCGCGCCCATGGCGCCCGGCCCCATGCCGCCCATCAGCGCCATGCCCTGCTGCATCAGCGCCATGTGCTCGGCCATCAGCGCCTGGCGCTGCGCGGGCGTGGTCGCGGCATTCATCTTCGCGTGCATGGCCTGCATGGCCTGCATGTGCTCGTCCATCATCGCCGAACGCGAGGCAGGGTCGGCAGGCGGCGCAATCGCCGTACCGGCCGGATGGTGCACGTCGTGATCGGGGGGCGCGGCGGCCGGGGTCTGTGCGCCGGCGGCAAATGCCGACAGCGCGACGGCCACGAGGGTGAGGCTTCGAATCGAATTCATGGTGATCTCCAGGGGCTAGAAGGGAACGCCGGCCGATGGCGGCATGTGGCGGCGCCCGATGCAGGGGGAACGATGACAGGTGCGAAAGCGCGCTCGACTTCGACGTCCGGGAACGGCGCGCCGGCTTGGACCGGAACCGCCCTCGGGCTTGCGCGTGCCGTCCCGGCCGCGAAAGCCATGAACCTCGGGGCCCCCGAGAGAGCCCCTGCGCGCGCTATAGGATGAGGCGCTGCAGGTCGATCAACGTCGAGCGCGTGGGGCGTCGCCCCTGCTCGAGCCGCCACGCCAGCCGCCTGGTCTGCAGCGGCACCGCGTCATGCAGCACGGACGGCGGCAGGCTGTTGATCAGCGCCGGGGCGGCAGGTACGGAAGGAATGGCGAGGCTCGGGGCAGACGCCTTCTCCTCCGCACAGAACTTGAGGCAAAGCGCTTCGGCGGCATTGCGCGGCTGTTCGTGTCCGTGCACGGCGAGCGGCATGGGGACCACACTCGCAGCCGTCGGCGTGACGACATCGCCATGCCCCGCCACGGCGACGTGCGCCGACAGGCCGCACGCGTGCGCAACGCTCGCGCCCAGCGCCAGGACCCACGATGCCAGCATGCAGGCGGCCAGGCGGCGCAGAGAGAGGCGGCTGAATGTCATGTCGGAAGCGGGCAAAGCAACGGGAATGATGTGCTGGCCCGGCGGTCAGGCGATTGATCCGGGTCAATGTCCGGAAACGCCCGGCAGGGCGGGATCGTGCGGCCATCCTGGCCGTATGGGTGGCCCGGGTCGGGGCACGACCGTCATCGCGCGGACTCGACGACCATTCGATGCGGCGGCGTGGAAATGGTTCATTCCGGCGTCGGCGCCAGGTGCTTCGCGGCAGTCGCTCTATCGAACCGTGCCCCCACGGGGGGGCAACGGGATCCGATTCGCATTCGACCCGTTTCCGGGACAGGCGCTAGCTTCGGGGCGGTCCGCCGTCGCCAAACCGCAGCACGCGCCCGCCCGCCGCTCGCGCATCCGCCTCGTCGTGCGTCACGAGCAGGATCGGGATCGAGCGCTCGAGCGCGTGATCGAACACGAACCGGCGCACTTCGCCGCGCAGCTGCGCGTCGAGCTTGTTGAACGGCTCGTCGAGCAGAAGTGCGCGCGGCCCGGCGAGCAGCGTGCGCATCAGCGCGACGCGCGCGCGCTGTCCGCCCGACAGCGTCGCCGGATCGCGGTCGGCGAATCCCGCGAGGTCGGCTTCGGCGAGCGCCGCCGCGATGCGCGCGCGACGCTCGTCGCGCCCCCGCGCGCGCTCGTGGAGCGCGAACGCGAGATTGCCGCCGACCGTGAGGTGCGGGAACAGGAGGTCGTCCTGGAACAGAATGCCGATGCGCCGGCGCTCGGGGGGCAGCGCGGTGATGTCGTCACCGCCGGCGAGCACGCGTCCGCGCGCGTCGAACGCCGCGTCCATCGACCCGGCGACGAAGGCGAGCAGCGTCGACTTGCCGCAGCCCGACGGGCCCATCAGCGTCACGCATTCGCCCGCCCCGATGGACAGGTCGAGGCCGTCGACGAGCGTGCGCCCGCCGATCGCGATGCGCACGCCCTCGAGGGCGAGCGCGCCGGCGTTCACGGCGTGTCCCGCCGTCGCCATGCGCCGGCGCGGGAGGGAAGCAGCACCGCGGCGACGTACACGGCGAGCGGCACGAGCGCCTGCATCACGGCCCAGGCGCCGATCACGCGGCGGTCCGCGCCGGCCGACAGCGTGACCGCCTCCGTCGTCAGCGTCGGCACGCGGCCGTTGCCGGCGAACAGCGTCGGCAGGTACTGGCCGGCGCTCACCGCGAACGCGACCGCGCACGCGATCGCGACCGGCTTCGCGAGGATCGGAACCTTCACCGCGAAGAACACGCGCGCGGGCGACGCGCCGAGGCTTGCCGCCGCGCGCGCGTAGCGCGGATCGAGCGCCCGCCACGGGTCCGCGAGCGACAGGAAAAGGTACGGGAGCACGTAGATCAGGTGCGCCCACACGACCGAGACGAGGGCGCCGTCGGCGCCGGCGCGCACGAGCAGCACCTGCGCGCCGAACAGGAAGGCGACCTGCGGCACGATGAGCGGCAGGTAGAGGAGCGTCAGCGCCGGCGGCGGCCCGGCTCGCCGCTGGCGCTGCTCGGCCTCGAGGCAGGCGAGCGTGAGCGCGAGCGCGACGAACGTGGCGAGCGCGCCGATGGCGACCGTGTTCCATGCCGGCAGCGCGATGTCGGCGAGGCGGCGCGTCCAGCCGTCGAGGGAGAGCCCTGCGGGCCACGCGTCGGGGAAGCGCCACTGCGTCGCGACGGACCACAGCGCCATGCCCGCCATCGCCGCGCACGCGAGCGCGCACAGCGTCGCGACGGTCGCCGCGGCGCCGGCGGCAAGCCACGACAGCGGGCTCTCGCGGCGCCCGCGCTCGACGATACGACGCCCAGCCCGCGCGACGATCCTCTCGAGCGCGACGAACAGCGCGATCGACGCGGCGACGACGGCGAGTTGCAGCGCCGCCGCCGCCGCCGCGGGGAACCACAGTCGCACGTCCGCATCGGCGAACCAGCGCACGGCCAGGACCGCGAGCGTCGGAGGGTTGCCGGGACCGAGGACCAGCGCGACGTCGACGACCGACAGCGAGTAAGCGAGCACCGCCAGCACCGGGAGCCGCACCTGGCGCCAGATCTGCGGCAGCACCGCGCGGATCCACGCTTCGCGGGGCCCGTAGCCGAACGAGCGCGCGAGCGCCAGGTGCTCGTGCGTCCGAACCTGCGCGAGCGCGGCGGTCGTCATCAGGACCAGGTACGGCACCTCCTTCACCACCAGGCCGAGCACCAGCGCCGCGCCGGACGGATGGCCGACGGTCGCGACGTCGGGCGGCACGTCGAAACCGGTGAGCCACGGCGACACCGCCCGCACCGCCCAGCCCGACGGCGCGACGACGAACGCGAGCCCGATCGCGAACGCGGAATGCGGCGTCGCGAGGATCGGGGCGAGCCACGCCGCCGCTCGCGGACCCCATGCGCGTCCCGACGCCCACGCGCAGAAGCCGAACGCGAGGAACGCCGAGAGGAGCGCCGACGCGAAGCCGGTGGCGAGCGTAAGGCGCACGCTCGTCGCGAATC
This sequence comes from Burkholderiales bacterium, assembly GCA_905339295.1. GTDB lineage: Bacteria > Pseudomonadota > Gammaproteobacteria > Burkholderiales > Casimicrobiaceae > VBCG01. The sequence goes on along the minus strand of CAJPFI010000006.1, from coordinate 81,115 downwards.
CCGGCGACGCGAACAACTCGCGCCACGGCCCGAGCGACGCGTGCGTCCCGCCGATGGTGGGCAGGTAGCCGAACGCCGGCGCGAGCGTGCCGGCGAGCCCGGCAGCGATCGGAAGCGCGAAAGACGCGACGGTGAGCGCGGGCGCCCATGCGAGCGCGCGAAATCGTCCGGCTGAAGCCGGACCCACGAACGCTCGCGGTGCCGTGGGTCGCGCTTCAGCCCGACGGGATCCTCGATGGCTCGGACCGTCGCTCATGTGGGTCGCTCATGCTGCCGTGGGTCCGGCTTCAGCCCGACAAAATCCCCGATGGCCCGGACCGTCGCTCATGGGGCCGTGGGTCGGGCTTCAGCCCGACAAAATCCCCGATGGCCCGGACCGTCGCTCATGTGGGTCGCTCATGCTGCCGTGGGTCGGGATTCAGCCCGACCGAATCCTCGATGGCCCGGACCGTCGCTCATGCTGCCGTGGGTCGGGCTTCAGCCCGACCGAATCCTCGATGGCCCGGACCGTCGCTCATGTGGCCGTGGGTCGGGCTTCAGCCCGACGGAATCCTCGATCGTTGTCGGTCGCGCTGATGCGCAAGACCATCCGGCCGATGCCGGACCTGCATGGCGTCCTGTCCGAGGGCCCGGCGTATGCCGGACGCCCATCACTTCGTGTAGCGGCGCTCCCACTCGGCCGTGATCCGCGTCATCCACGACGGGTGGGGCTCGGGCAGCGTGGCGCCGAGCTCGGCGTTGGTCGGCAGCGCCGGGTGGCGCGGCAGGTCGTCGAAGCGCTTGCGGTCCGCGGGCGAGAGCCTTGCGAGGTCGAGCACGGTGAAGTTGCCCATCTGGCGAATGTCCTGCGCGTGCGCCTGCGTCGCGGGCTCGAGCAGGAAGTTCGCGACCACCATCGCGCCTTCCTTGGCCGTCGCGTTGTACGGGATCGCGACGAAGCTCGTGTTCCCGATCGTGCCCTTCGCGAGCGTGAACGTCCGCACCGAGTCGGGCAGCAGTCCCGAGATCGCCGAGACCGCGGCCTCGGACGGGTTGAACGAGATCATCAGGTCGATTTCGCCGTCGTTCATCAGCTGGCGCTGCGCCGGGCCGTTCTCCGGGAACTGCGTGCCGCGGCGCCACAGGACGGGCCTGAGCGCGTCGTACCACGCCCACATCGGCGCGGTCGTCGACGCGAAGTTCGCATCGGTCGCGGGCCGCTGCAGCACCGAGGGATCGGGCGCGAGCTCGTAGAGCGCCTGCTTGAGGAACGTCGCGCCGAGGAAGTTGCGCACGCCGGGATGCGTGAAGCGGCCCGGATGCGCCTTCGCCCAGTCGAGCAGTCCCGCGACCGACGACGGGACGTCCCTGACGCGCCTGCTGTCGTGGACGAACACGACCTGCGCCATCCGCCACGGCGACTCGTAGCCCTCGTTCGGGATCGTGAAGTCGATCAGGTTCGATCGCTTCCCCACCGTGTCGACATAGCGCCAGTTCGGCAGCCGCTGCGCGTACGGGCCGTACAGCAGCCCCTGCTCCTTCATCGCGAGGAAGTTCGGTCCGTTGATCCAGACGAGGTCGACGCTGCCGCCGGCATCGCGTCCGGCCGCCTTTTCGGCCACCACGCGCGCGACCGCCTCGGCGGTGTCCCTGAGCTTGACGTGCACGACCTTCACGCCGTGGCGCGTCGCGACTTCCTCGCCCACCCACGCGATGAACGCGTTGGTCTTCTCGTCGCCGGCCCACGCGTTCCAGTTCACGGTCTGCCCGCGCGCCTTCGCGACGACGGCGGACCATGCCGCGTCCTGCGCTCGGGCCGGTGTTACCCAGGCGATCCACGCGGCGAGAACGGCGACGACGAGGCGCGCACGCACGGGATCAGCGTTCGACGAGACGAGCGAGCTCGCGCCGCGAGGGGTCGGCCGCCGCGCCCCGCGCCGCGCGACGCCTTGCGCGCGCCGCCTCGAGCACCGGCCCGAGCACTTCCTCGTGGAAGCGGTCGCAGCCGATGCACAGGTTGCGGTAAGGGGCGCCCTTCGGCGTCACCGTCGCCGAGCGCTCGACGAAGGTCGCCTCGCTCCAGCCGTACGCGATGCCCATGCGCTCGGGGTGGCCCATCGTGATCGCCTCGTAGGCAGGCACGCCGGCGAGCGAGTCGAGGATCGCGATCAGGCTGTCCTCGAGCAGGCTTCCGATCGGGCGCCGCGTCTTGACGCAGCACGGATAGACGCCGCCATCCGGTTCGACCGACACCTCGGAACCGTTGTAGCCGTGGCGCAGGAAGTTCAGCCCGCCGGACCATCGATTGCAGAAATTGTCGGCGAGCGTCGCGCTCGAGAGCCCGTTCTGCCACGCGCGCCCGCGCGGCCACAGCTTGCCGATCCACGAGTCGGGCGTCGCGCCGAAGAAGCTGTAGAGCGGCCCCTCCTCCTCGTGCCAGTTGCGCGTCGAGGCCGACAGCCCCGACTTCGTGAGGCCGTGCCGCTCGAAGAGCGCGGTCAGGCCGTCGACGAAGCGCTTCTGCCTTTCGGGACCCTCGAGCCCGACGTGGAAGTCGTCGACGCTCGCCACCGATATCATCCAGACGCCGAGGTTCGTCAGCTCGCCGACGATCGCGTCGGTCAGGAGGTCGCCGGTCGTCTGCACGACGATCTTCACGCCGCCCTGCCGCGCGTACTTCGCGTTGATCCGCTCGATCACCGGATAGGTGACGCGCTCGCGTACCGCGTCGAGCAGCGACTCGCCGCCCGACAGGATGATGCGGCCGGTCTTCTCCGGGAACGTGCCGTCCGCGCGCGGGTCGTCCTGGTCCAGGTACGTCATGCGCGGCGGGAAGTGGTCGACGATGCGCGGGAAGTTCGCTTCCGCCTCGCGGACCACCGCTTCCAGCGCGCCGCGAACGTACGGGCGGAAGCGGTCCTCGTAGCAGTGCCGGCACTTCCTGTGGCACGCCCACGCCATCACGTAGTAGATCGACTCCATGCGGGCGGGCCTACACGGGGAGGGGGCCGGAAGCGGGAGGGCGGGACATCGTCGGCATTATGCGGGCAATCGCCGGACGCGCCTGACGCGCGGCGCTGCGCGTGCAGTGCGTCGGACCGGGGACGCGGATCCTTACACGGCCCGTGACGGCATCCAGTCGACCGACGCGGGACGGCCCGGAAGGTCGAGTGTCGCGCGCGACGGCCCGGACGTGGCGATCACGCGCCCGCCGCGCACGACCGCGAGCCGCGCGGCGCGGAGCCGGATCGCCTCGACCGGATCGCGCGCCTCCAGCAGCACCATGTCGGCGCGGCAACCGGGCGCGAGCCCGTAGCCGTCCAGGCCGAGGATCGCTGCCGGCGTCGCGGTCACCGCGTCGAAGCACCTGCGCATCGCGTCCTGTCCGGTCATCTGCGCGACGTGCAGCCCCATCGAGGCGACCTCGAGCATGTCGGCGCTGCCGAGCGGGTACCACGGGTCCATCACGCAGTCGTGGCCGAACGCCACCGGCACGCCCGCTGCCAACAGCTCCGGGACGCGCGTCATTCCACGGCGCTTCGGATAGGAGTCGCGCCGGCCCTGCAGCGTGATGTTGATCAGCGGATTGGCGATCGCGGCGAGCCCCGCCTCCTTCATCAGCGGAATCAGTTTGGACACGTAGTCGTTGTCCATCGAGTGCATCGACGTCAGGTGCGAGCCGGCGACGCGGCCCACGAGGCCCAGGCGCTGCGCCTGGAACGCGAGCGTCTCGACGTGGCGCGAAAGCGGGTCGTCGGTCTCGTCGCAGTGCATGTCGACGCGCAGGGCCCTGTCCGCCGCGATCTCGCACAGCACGCGCACGCTCTCGGCGCCGTCGGCGGTCGTCCGCTCGAAGTGCGGGATGCCGCCGACCACGTCGACGCCCATGTCCAGCGCGCGCTTCACGTTGTGCAGCGCGCCCGGCGAGCGCAGAAGCCCGTCCTGCGGGAACGCGACGAGCTGCAGGTCGAGGTACGGCTTCACGCGCTCGCGCACGTGGAGCAGCGCCTCGACCGCGAGCAGACGGGCGTCCGACGTGTCGACGTGCGAGCGAATGGCGAGCAGCCCCTTGCCGACCGCCCAGTCGCAGTAGGCGAGCGCGCGCTCGACGATCGCCTCCTGCGTCAGCGTCGGCTTGAGCTCGCCCCACAACGCGATCCCCTCGAGCAGCGTTCCGCTCGCGTTGACCCGCGGCATGCCGTAGGTCAGCGTCGAGTCCATGTGGAAATGCGCATCGACGAACGGCGGCGAGACGAGCAACCCGGCCGCGTCGATCGTGCGGGCGGCGGCGGCCGGGATGCGCGGCGCGAGGTTCGCGATGCGGCCGCCGGCGCACAGGATGTCGATGCCGGTGCGGCCGTCGGGAAGCGTTGCGTTGCGGATCAGGAGGTCGCTCATCGGAGTTCCGTCGTCGAGCGGGCCGCGGGCGGCGCACCGTCGGGCGCGCCCCTGCCGCCCGACATGCCTACAGCTTGAGCCATCCGCGCCGCGCGATCCACCACACGGCGCAGCCGGCTACGAACGCGATACCGACGTTCCAGACCGCGAGCGCCGCGGTGATCACCGTCGCGAGTCGCTCGCCCTTGTCCGCGCTGAACCGGCATGCGCCGAGCGCCAGTTGCGCGCCGGTGAGGAACAGGATGACGCCGAGGATCGCCAGCGGAAAAACCTGCACCAGGGTGCTCACCGAGCCGCTGAAGAACAAGGCGACGACGACCAGGATCGTTCCGAGGATGATCGGCGCCCCGCCGGTACGAGCGCCGAAGCGGACGTGGCCGGCCATGCCGCCGGCGCCGTGGCACATCGGCACGCCGCCCAGCGCGGCCCCGCCGAGGTTGAGGATCCCGGTCGACACGGCGACGCGCGTCTCGGTCACGGGCCGGTCGGGGAACTCGCGGTTGTTCTCCTCGGTGATCGCGATGATCGCGTTGCCCAGCGTCAGCGGCACCTGCGGCAGCGCCAGGAACACGACGCCGATCGCGACGTCGTTCCAGCCGATGCCGGCCAGCGCGAACGACGGCGCGCGCGGCTCGATCGCGATCCCCGCGAGCTTCGCGACCACCGACGGATCGACGACGACGCCGCAGGCGACGCCGAAGACCAGCAGCAGGAACATCGCCGGAACGCGACGGTTGCCCAACAGGAGCAGCGTCCCGCCGAGCGCGACGCCGCCGATCCACCAGTTGTCGGACATCATCCGGACGCCGGTCAGCATGAAGCCGATCCCGAGACCGAGGATGATGCCGACGATCACCGGGCGGGGCACCAGCCGCGCGACCTTCTGCGCGGCGCCGGTGAGGCCGAGCGCGAGCCAGACCGCGCCGGTGGCGAAGCCCGCGGCCTGCACAGCGCCGGCCGTCACCGTGAGCGTCTGCGCGGCCTGCGTCGTCGCGATCGCGCCGATCGCCTTCATCGGCTGCACCGGGAACGGCGTCCGGTAGACGAGCCCGCAGGCGATCATCGCGACGCCGAACGAGAGCAGCACGCCCATCGGGTCCAGGTCGAGCATCGCGAGGTAGGCGACGACGAACGGGATCAGCGTGCCCAGGTCGCCGAACGCGCCCGCCCATTCCATCCGGTCGAAGCGGTTGCCGGGCGCCGGCGCCTTCTCGCGCACCGGTCGGTCGTGTCCGGTCATCGTCCCGACCCGCCTCGGCGATGGTCGAGCGGGACCTCGCGTGCGGCCGCGTCCGAGCCGTCCGGGGAAACCGGGCGGCGCGTCACGGGTATCGGTACGCGGCGTGACATGCGACGCACTGCCCGATCACCGCGCTCAACGCCCCCAGCGCCGGACGCAGGTCGTTGCTGGCACCCGCGCCTTGCGCCTCGACCGCGAAGCGGCTGGCCGCGCGGTGCATTCGCGTCCCGATGTCCTGCATCGGCGCCGGCAGGAACGCCGCGACATGGGCGGCGCCATGGGCCTGGAGCGAGGTCATCCCCAGGCGCGTTTCCGCGACGCGCGACGCGGCATCGAACTCGCCCTTCGACAGTGCCTCGCTGATCTGCTGGAGCGCCAGAAGGTGGTCACGCATGTTGGCGATCGTGTGCGTGCGCATGGGCTCGGGCAGCACGACGGGCTGCCTGTCGTCGCCTGCGACACGCGCGCCGTCGGGCGGTTGCGCGCGCGCCATGGCGAGCGAAAGACCCGCGGCCGCGACGGCGATGGTCAACGCCGCGGCGTACCGGGCGCGGCGCGACGGCGTCGCGGCAGGAAGCGAACGTCTCGTCGCCATGTCCATGTCCTTTCCGCTCACTTGGTCCCGAAGATCCGGTCGCCCGCGTCGCCCAGCCCCGGCAGGATGTAGGCGTGATCGTTCAGCTGCCGGTCGATCGCGGCCGTGTAGATCGGCACGTCGGGATGCGCCTGGCTGAACGTGGCGATGCCCTCCGGCGACGAGACGAGGCACACGAACCGGATCGAGCGCGGATGCGTCTCCTTCAGGCGCTCGACGGCCGCGACCGCCGAATGGCCGGTCGCGAGCATCGGATCGAGCACCACCGCGTCGCGCTCCCTCATGCCGGAGGGCATCTTGAAGTAGTACTCGACGGCGACGAGGGTCTTCGGGTCGCGGTAGAGGCCGATGTGGCCGACGCGCGCGCCCGGGACCACCGACAGGAAGCCGTCGAGCAGCCCCATGCCCGCGCGAAGGATCGGCACGAACACGAGCTTCTTCCCGTCGATCAGCCGCGAGCGCATCGTCTCGAGCGGCGTCTCGATCTCGACCTCGTGCATCGGCATGTCGCGCGTGACCTCGTAGGCCATCAGCGAGCCGATCTCGTTCAGGAGCCGCCGGAACGACGTGGTGCTCGTCTCCTTCCTGCGCAGCAGCGTGAGCTTGTGCTGGATCAGCGGGTGGTCGAGGACGTGCACGTTCGCGGTCATCGTGGCTCTCCAAGGGGTCCGACCCCGTTCTTCGCTCGTCACGTCGAGGTCCGACACTTCAGAACACGGTCCCGTCGCTGTCGATCGTCAGCGGCGGCTGGCCGCCGCGGAGCGTCGCGGCCAGCTCGCGCCCGGCCGCCCATGTCCCGCCCTCGAGGACGCACGCGAGCGGCAGGTCGGGACGGTCGAGGCGCGCGCGGACGTGAACCGCGAGCTCGTCGACCAGCGCCACCGTGAGCGCGCGCCATTCGACGACCAGCTCGCCGCCGACCGCGTGCCGGCGCGACGCCTCGGCGGGATCGGCGAGGCGCAGCACGTCGCCGTCGAGCAGCAGGCCGCCGTTGCGGTACTCGGGCAACGCGGTGAGCGCGTCGCGGCCGGCGATGCGGCAGCCGGCGCGCTCGAACGGCTCGAACAGCGAGTACGCGAGCCATTGCGAAAGCTTGTGGAACGGCACGTATCCCGCGGACGCATCGCCGCCGCCCGCGTGCGGATGCGCCCACACGTCGCCCATCGCGGTGCCGTCGAGGACGAGTCCGCTCGGCCAGATCGCGCTCGTGCGGTCGAGGAGCACGGCGAGGATCTCCGCGGCAGCGACGTCGCCGGCGCGTTCGAGCAATGCGACGAAAGGCGTCGACGGACGATCGCCGATCGCGGCGCCGAGCCGGCGCAGCAGCGTCGCGCGGCCGTCGAGGCCGACGAGGGGATTGGCGTCGCCCGCCTGGAACACGCGAGCGATCCCGGCGGCGTCGATCGTGCCGAGCGCCCGGGCATCGACGCGCAGCGGATCGCGCGCGACCGACGAGAACGTCCCTGCCGCGAACGCGCGGAAGCTCGCGACGCCGAGGCCCTCGGAGCGCATGTAGCGTCCGCCCGACTCGCGTTCGACGTACGACCAGTGCGCGCCCGCGCCCGCGTCGAGCAGCACGCTTACGATCGCGAGGTCGATGCGCGCGAGCGCCGCGTCGATCCGGTCGCGGCCGGCGAGCGCGCGATCGAGCTCCGCGCCGCGGTCGATGCCGCCCGCCTCGAAATGCCGCCAGCGGCTGTGGTACGGAATCCCGAGCGACGGGTAGCGGCGGCGCGTGACGTCCGCCACGAGATCCGCGCAGGCCGGCAGCTTCGACCGGTCGACGGCGAAGTGCGCCGAGCGGCCCGCATCCGCCGCCGCGAGCACGTTCCGGCATCGTTCGCGGATCGTCGCGGGGTCGCGCAGCGCCGCGAGGTGCGGCGCGAGCGCCCGCGCGTGCGGTCCCCTCGACGCGCGCCCTCCCCCGGCGGCGCCGCGCCCTCGGGACGGCCCGTCGGGCGCCGTCACAAGCCGCGGCCCTTCGTCGCCTTCAGCCGGTCGGCGTCCGGCTTCTCGCCGTCGGTGAAATAGCCGGCCGCCATCTTCGCGTCCATCTCGACCCGCGCGTCCGCCGGAACGAGGTCCTCGGGAATCGGCACGCGCTCGCCGACCTCGATGCCGCCGCCGATGATCGCGTCGTACTTCATGTTGCTCATCGACACCAGCCGGTGGATGCGCCGGATGCCGAACCAGTGGAGCACGTCGGGCATCAGCTCCTGGAAGCGCATGTCCTGGACGCCCGCGACGCACTCGGTGCGCAGGAAGTAGTTCTGCGCCGAGTCGCCGCCTTCCTGCCGCTTGCGCGCGTTGTAGACGAGGAACTTGGTCACCTCGCCGAGCGCGCGTCCCTCCTTGCGGCAGTAGACGACGAGCCCGACGCCGCCCTGCTGCGCGCCGCGGATGCACTCCTCGATCGCGTGCGTCAGGTAGGGTCGGCAGGTGCAGATGTCGGAGCCGAACACATCGGAGCCGTTGCATTCGTCGTGCACGCGCGCGGTCAGCGTCACCGACGGATCGGCGAGGCGCTTCGGGTCGCCGAAGACGTATGCGGTCTGCCCGCCGATCGGCGGCAGGAAGACCTCGACGTCGCCGCGCGTGACGAGCTCCGGGTACATGCCTCCGGTCTCCTCGAACAGCGCGCGGCGCAGGTCGGCTTCCGAGACGCCGAAGCGCTTCGCCACGCCGGGAAGCCACCACACCGGCTCGATCGCCGTCTTGGTCACGACCGCCGAGCCGTTCGCGAGCAGGATGCGGCCGTCGGCCTTCAGGCGCCCGGCGGCCGTCGCGGAGCGCACCTCGGGCATGTCGATGTGCGCCTGCGTGACGGCGATCGTCGGACGGATGTCGTAGCCCGCCGCGATCTCCTCGCGGAACACGTCGGCGACGACGGCCCCGAACGGGTCCATCGACACGATCCGGTCCGCATCGCCCCATTGCGGATACGGGCCGATCGGATCGGTCGGCGCCGTGTTGGTGAGGTCCGGCCTGTGGCCGCGCATCAGCGCGCCGGCGGCCACCGCGAGCGCGCGATAGACGCCGTAGCTGCCGCTGTGCGTGCCGATGACGTTGCGCTGGCTGCGGTTCGCCGTGCTGCCGACGACCGGGCCGCGCTCCTTCGGGTCGGCGCGGCCCCAGTGGATCGGCAGCGCGCCCCAGGCGCCCTCGGCCGGATGCGACGTGAGGCGGATGTGCTTCGTTGTGCCGGACGGTGTGCTCATCGATGTCCTCGAAGCGTCCTACTATACCGCCCCGCGCGGTCGCGCCGCATCCCGCCGCCCGTCACCTCCGGTACGGGAGGTCGGTGGCGGGCGGGCGATCACCGCTCCCCCTTGCGGTACGGCCGCATCAGCGCCTGCGGGTAGCTCGCGCGCCGGGCGACCGCGACGAGCGCGACGATCGACAGCAGGTACGGGAGCATCAGCCACGCCTGGTACGGCAGCCCGCCCGCGTCCGCCTGCTGAAGGCGCAGCTGCATCGCGTCGAAGAACGCGAAGAGCAACGCCCCGGCCAGCGCCTTGCCCGGGCGCCATCCCGCGAACACGACCAGCGCGACGCAGATCCAGCCGCGGCCGTTGACCATGTTGAAGAAGAACGCGTTGAACGCCGACAGGGTCAGGAACGCACCCGCCACGCCCATCAGCGCGCTGCCCGCGACGATCGCGCCGATGCGCACGGCCGAGACGGACAGGCCCTGTCCCTCGGCGGCGGCAGGATTCTCGCCCACCATGCGCACGGCGAGGCCCGCCGGCGTCCGCGCCAGGACCCACGCGACGAGCGGCACGAGCGCGAGCGCCAGCAGCGTCAGCGGCGTCTGCGCGGAGAGGACCGGCAGCTCGAGCCAGCGCATCTCGACGAACGGCCGGATGGTCGGCGGCGTCGTCACGTTCGGGAAGCTGACGCGATACGCGTAGTACGCGACGGACGACGCGAACATCGTGATGCCGAGGCCGGAGACGTGCTGCGACAGCGCGAGCGGCACCGTGAGCACGCCGTGCAGCGCCCCGAACAGCGCGCCGGTCGCCGCCGCGACGAGCACGCCCGTCCACAGCCCGGCGCCCGCGTGCACCGCGAGCCAGCCGGTGAACGCTCCCGCGACCATGATTCCCTCGATGCCGAGATTGAGCACGCCGGCGCGCTCGCACAGCAGCACGCCGAGCGTGCCGAGGATGAGCGGCGTGGCGATGCGAAGCACGGCCGACCAGAAGTCGGCGTGGACGAGCATCGCGGCGAGCGCGTCGAGCATTCCGGCTCGTGCTAGCGCAGGCGCAGCCGGTAGCGCGCCGACAGCGTCGCGACGAGCATCGCGATGAGCGCGACGGCCACGATCACGTCGGCGATGTAGGTGGGGACCGCCACCGCGCGACTCATGCTGTCGGCGCCGACCAGCACGCCGGCGACGAACACGGCCGCGGCGATCACGCCGAGCGGGTTGAGCCCCGCGAGCATGGCGATCACGATGCCGGTGTAGCCGTAGCCCGGCGACATGTCGAGCGTGACATAGCCGGTGCGGCCCGCGACCTCGATCGCGCCGGCCAGCCCGGCGGCCGCGCCCGACGCCAGGCCGACGAGCAGGATCGTGCGCGTCACCGGGACGCCCGCGAAACGCGCGGCGCGCGGATTGGCGCCGACGGCGCGCACCTCGAAGCCGAACGTCGTCATGCGAAGCGCCGCCCACGCGATCACGGCGAGCCCCATCGCGATCAGGAGCCCCGAGTGAACGCGCGTGCGGTCGACGAGCTTGCCGAGCAGGAGCTCGTCGTCGAGCGTGACGCTCTGCGGCCAGCCCATCGCGGCCGGGTCCTTCATCGGCCCGTCGAGCATCATCGACACGAACAGCAGCACGACGAAGTTGAGCAGCAGCGTCGTGACGACCTCGTCGACGCCGAACCGCGTCTTCGCGATCGCGGGCAGCGCCATCAGCAGGGCGCCGGCGAGCGCCGCGGACCCGAGCAACGCGGCAAACAGCCACGCGGGCGGCAGGTCGGCGCCGATGCCGCCGTGCAGTCCGCCGACCGCGACCGCGGCCAGCGCGCCGGCGTAGAGCTGCCCCTCGGCGCCGATGTTGTATAGGCGCGCGCGGAACGCGATCGCCGCAGCGAGCCCGGTCAGGATCAGCGGCGTCGCGCGCGTCAGCGTCTCGCTCCACGCGAAGCGCGAGCCGAAGCCGCCCTCGAAGATCAGCGCGTAGGTGCGCCCGACCGGCGCACCCGCCCACGCGACGAAAAGCGCCGCGACGGCCAGCGTGAACGCGATCGCCGCGAAAGGCGCGGCGATCGCCATCGCCGGCGAGATCGCCCCGCGCGCCTCAAGCCGCATCGCGCGTCCCCGCGCCCGCCATCGCGAGGCCCAGCCCGGCGAGCGTCCAGGCCTTCGCCGGCCGCGCCGGCGTCAGGCGGCCGGCGTGGAGCACCGCGATGCGATCGGCGAGCGCGAAGATCTCGTCCAGGTCCTCGGACACGAGCAGCACCGCCGCGCCTCGCGCGCAGGCGTCGAGCATCCGCTGGTGCACCCACGCGACGGCGCCCGCGTCGAGCCCCCAGGTCGGCTGGCTCGCCACGACGAGCGTCGGCGCGTACTGGTCGGGGCGCGCTGCGCCGCCGGACAGCGCGCGGCCGATGATGAGCTTCTGCATGTTGCCGCCGGACAACGCACGGACGGGCGTGTCGATGCCGCCGCCGCGCACGTCGTAGCGATCGACGAGCTTCGCCGCGAACGACCGCGCGGCGCTCCGGCGGACGATGCCGCCGCTCGCGAACGGCCTGCGGTAGCGCTCGGCGATCGCGTTCTCCCATACCGGCAGGTCGCCGATCGTGCCGGTCTCGCGGCGGTCCTCGGGAATCCGCGCGGCGCCGGCCGCGATCCACGCGCGCGGATCGGCGGCCATCGGCCGCCCGGCGAGTGTCACCGTCCCGGCGTCGGCGGCGCGCAGCCCGCACAGCAGCTCGACGAGCGCAGCCTGGCCGTTGCCGGCCACGCCGGCGATCGCGGTGATCTCGCCGGCGTGCAGCGCGAGCGACACGGCGTCGAGGCGCGCCGAGGCGCGCACGCCGCGCGTCGACACGCGGTCGATCACGCAGACGACGTCGCCGCGCGCGTGCGGCCTCGCGACCGGCGGCGCGATCGCGCGGCCGACCATCGCCTCGGCGAGCGCGGACGTCGACGTCCCGCGCGCGGGCAGGGTCGCCACGAGGCGGCCCGCGCGCAGCACCGCTATCCGGTCCGACACGCGCAGCACCTCGCCGAGCTTGTGGCTGATGAAGATCACCGACAGCCCCTCGGCGACCATGCCGCGCAGCGTCGCGAACAGCGCCTCGCTCTCCTGCGGCGTGAGCACGGCGGTCGGCTCGTCGAGGATCAGCACGCGCGCGTCGCGGTAGAGCGCCTTCAGGATCTCGACGCGCTGGCGCTCGCCCACCGACAGCGACGCGACGCGCGCGTCCGGGTCGACCGCGAGGCCGAATCGCCTCGCCGTGCCGAGCAGGCGTCCGCGCGCCTCGCGGCGCCGCGAGCGCGGCCACCACAGCGGCTCGGTTCCCAACATCACGTTGTCGAGCACCGACAGGTTGTCGGCGAGCGTCGAGTGCTGGTGCACCATGCCGATTCCGGCCGCGAGCGCGGCGGCGGGGTCGCCCGGCGGAAGCGCGCGGCCGAGTATCTCGATCGTTCCGGCGTCCGCGACGTAGTGGCCGAACAGGATCGACACGAGCGTCGACTTCCCGGCGCCGTTCTCGCCCAGCAGCGCGAGGACCTCGCCGCGCGAAAGCTCGAGCGAGATCGCGTCGTTGGCGACGAGCGATCCGAAGCGCTTCGTGATGCCGGTGAGCGCGAGGAGGCGGTCCGTCATCGCGGAAATCGTCGGGCTGAAGCCCGACCCACGTTGTCGGCATGTCGTGGGTCGGGCTTCATCCCGACGCCGTCGATCCACCCGCGCGCATCCCCCTGTGGGTCGGGCTTCAGCCCGACGCCCTCGATCCACCCGCGCGCGTCCTCCCGTGGGTCGGGCTTCAGCCCGACGCCGATCCGCCGCACGAACGAAAGCGCCCCGGAAGGAACCGGGGCGCGATCGGGCATCACGTCCGCTACTTCGCCGTCGACTTCGGCTCGGCGTCGTTGACCTTGACGACGAACTTCCCGTCGAGGATCGCTCTCTCCTTCGCGGCGACCCTGTCCTTGATCTCCTTCGGCACCCTGGTCTCGAACGTGCCGAGCGGCGCGAGCTCGCTGCCCCGATGCTTCATCATCGAGTACGGGCCGTAATCCTCGGCCTTGAACTTCCCGTTCTTCGCCGCGCTGATCGCCCGGTCGATCGTCGGCTCCATGTTCCACAGCGCGCTCGCGACGACCGTTTCCGGGTACTGCGGCTGCGTGTTGATCACGTTGCCGATCGCGAGCTTGCCCTTCTCCTTCGCCGCGTCGGAGACGCCGAAGCGCTCGGCGTACATCACGTCCGCGCCCTTCTCGATCATCGCGAACGCGGCCTCCTTCGCCTTCGGCGGGTCGAACCACGAGCCGATGAACGTGACGTAGAACGCGACCTTCGGGTTCGTCTCCTTCGCGCCGGCCATGAACGCATGCATCAGCCGGTTCACCTCCGGAATCGGGTAGCCGCCGACCATGCCGATCCTGTTCGTCTTCGTCATGCCGCCCGCGATCATTCCGGTCAGGTACGCCGGCTCCTGGATGTAGTTGTCGAACACCGCGAAGTTCGGCGCCTGCGGCTTGCCGGAGCTGCCCATCAGGAACGACACCTTCGGGTAGTCCTTCGCCACCTTGCGCGCCGCGGCCTCGACCGCGAACGACTCGCCGACGACCAGCGAGTTTCCCTTCTCCGCGTACTCGCGCATCACGCGCTCGTAGTCGGCATTCGCGACCTTCTCGGAGAACACGTACTCGATCTCGCCGCGGTCTTTCGCGGCGTTGAGCGCCTTGTGGATGCGGCTCACCCACTGCTGCTCGATCGGAACCGTGTAGACCGCCGCCACCTTGAGCCTGCTCTGGGCGTGCGTGAACGCGGGGAGCGCGCCCAGCGCCAGTACCGCGGTAACCGCCGTTGCCTTGAGCCAATCGCGTCGCTTCGTCATGAAAGGGAGTCTCCCGGAGGGTCGCCGGCGAGTCGGACGCCGCGCCGCACCGGGCGCCGGTCGTCCACTGCGCGTGCGCCGGACAATGCTACCAGCACCGACGCGGAGGCGGGAGGGCGAGTGCCGGGCCGCGCGCTCGTCACGCGCGTGCCCGGTACCGCGACGATTTCGCCGAGGATCCCGGCGGAGCTGGGGGTCTCCGCCGGGAACTTCGACTGGTGACCGCGCGCCGGCGAGCGCCGGGCGCGGCGGCGATCCCGATCCCCGGTTAAGCGCGCCGCGCACGGCACGCAAGATCGCCGTCGTTCCACCCCGACACCACGATCCGGATGCCGGAGGCAACACCGTTGACCGCGGGCTGCGGCCATTCGTTCCCGTGCAACGCGCCGATCGCGAGCCGCGTTGACGCCGTGGCGCGCGAACTCATTTCGGCTCGACGCCGCTCGCCAGGAACGCGATCAGCACGCCGACCACCGACAGCCGTTCGCGCTGGACCGGCAGCTCGCGCTCCGGCGACGCGAGCCGGACGTCGAGCCCGTCGCGTCCGCGGAAGCACGCGCCCGCGCGTCCGTCGCGCACGTAGTCGAGATCGTCGCGACCGTACGGTCGTTCCGGTTCGTTCCGCATTCTCTTCATTCCGGGTGCCTCGCATTGCGTTGTCGTGTCAGGCGCCGCGAAGCCCGGGAAAGGAAAAAGCCCGGGGCCTCGCGGCGACCGGGCTCTCTCGGGGGGAAGGACGCGCTCGCTAGCGCATCGTCTCCGGCCCGAAGCGCCGGTCGCGGTCGTTCATGCCGGGTCCGTCGGCGCGGGTCGGGCGCCGCGACATCGCTGTCGAGGCGGGACCGGACGCGATCGACAGGCGATTGCCCGTCGACGCGCCGCGCCGGCATCCGGCGGGAGTCATGTGGTCGAAGTCGTTCATGCGCGGCCCTCCTGTCGTCGACGCCCGCGCACGATGCGCGAGCGAAACCGTTCGGCCGCGCGAGCGGCGGAAGGACGTTCGAAGGGGCGGGTGTGCGGCCTTCGACGGTTCCGCCGGTCACCCGGCGGACCTTCGAGGCCGGGGGACTACCGCGCGGCGCCCATGCCGGCCGAAGCCGGCAGGAACGCGACACGAACCACGACGCACGACGCCGCGGCGTTCCGGGCGCGGGGCGCCTGGATCGCGGGGTCGAGGTTCGTCGTGTGGTCCATGCCGTGGATCTCCGTCTGCGCGGTGCTCTTGCGAGCGAGGAACGGATTCTAGCGACGCCGCCGCGGCGCCGCCAGCAAAATCCGCAGGTCCGCGCGCACGGCGTGGCGCGGATGCAACACCCGGGCGCCGCGTCCGGTCACAACGCCATCGCGACGCGCGTTCCCTGCTCGATCGCCCGCCTGGCGTCGAGCTCGAGGGCGACGTCGGCGCCGCCGACGAGCGTCGGCTTCGCGCCTGCCGCCTCGAGCGCGGCGACCAGCTCGCGCCGCGGCTCCTGCCCGGCGCAGATCACGATCGTGTCGACGTCGAGCACCTGTGGCATGCCGTCGACGACGACGTGCAGCCCCGCGTCGTCGACCTTCGCGTACTCGACGCCGGAGAGCATCCTCACGCCGCGCTGCTTGAGCAGCGTGCGGCGGATCCAGCCGGTCGTCTTCGCGAGCCCTTCGCCCATCTTCGACGCCTTGCGCTGCAGGAGCCACACCTCGCGCGGCGAGGCCTCCGGCAGCGGCGGCTTCACGCCGCCGCCCCGGGCGTAGCCCGCGTCGATCCCCCACTGGTCGCGGAAATGATCGAGCGCGCGCATGTCGCCGTTCACCGCGCTCGGCACCGGCGGCACTGCCGATGGCGGGGTCGCGTCGCGGGGATGGGTCAGCAGTTCCGCGACGTCGAATCCGATCCCGCCCGCGCCGACGATCGCGACGCGAGCGCCCGCGACGCGGCGCCCCGAGACGATGTCGACGTAGCTCGACACCTTCGGATGCCCGATCCCCGGTATCGCCGGCATGCGCGGGACGATGCCGGTCGCGAGCACGACCGCGTCGTAGCCCGCGAGGTCGCCGGCCTCCGCGCGCCTGCCGAGCACGACGTCGACGCGCAGTTGCGCGAGCCGCGCGCGGAAGTAGCGCAGCGTCTCCTCGAACTCCTCCTTGCCGGGGATGCGCTTCGCGAGGTTGAACTGGCCGCCGACCTCGCCCGCCGCGTCGAACAGCGTCACCGCGTGTCCGCGCTCGGCGGCGGTGGTCGCGCACGCGAGGCCTGCCGGCCCCGCGCCGACCACCGCGACGCGCTTCGCGGCGCTCGCACGCACGATCGCGAACTCGTCCTCGCGGCACGCGGCCGGATTCACGAGGCACGAGGCGACCTTGCCGGCGAAGACATGGTCGAGGCACGCCTGGTTGCAGGCGATGCAGGTGTTGATCTCGTCGGCGCGGCCCTCGGCCGCCTTCCTCACGAACGCGGCGTCGGCGAGGAACGGGCGCGCCATCGACACCATGTCGGCGTCGCCGCGCATGAGCACGGCCTCCGCGACCGCGGGATCGTTGATCCGGTTGGTCGCCACGAGCGGCACGCCGACGCTTCCCTTCAGTCGCCTGGTCACCCACGTGAACGCCGCGCGCGGCACCATCGTCGCGATCGTCGGCACGCGCGCCTCGTGCCAGCCGATGCCGGTGTTGATCATCGTCGCGCCGGCCGCCTCGACCGCGCGCGCGAGCTCGACCACCTCGTCCCACGTGCTGCCGCCCTCGACGAGGTCGAGCATCGACAGCCGGTAGATCACGATGAAGTCGGGGCCGGCGGCGGCACGCACGCTCCTCACCGTCTCGACCGCGAAGCGGATGCGGCTCGCGTACGCGCCGCCCCACTCGTCGTCGCGCAGGTTGGTGCGTGCGGCGACGAACTGGTTGATCAGGTAGCCCTCCGACCCCATGATCTCGACGCCGTCGTAGCCGGCGCGCCGCGCGAGCTCCGCGCAGCGCGCGAAATCGGCGATCGTGCGGCGGACGCCGCCCGCCGACAGCGCGCGCGGCCTGAACGGCGTGATCGGCGAGCGCACGGCCGAGGGCGCGACCGACAGCGGGTGGTAGGCGTAGCGGCCGGCGTGCAGGATCTGCATCGCGATCTTCCCGCCCGCCTCGTGCACCGCGGTCGTCACGATCCTGTGCTTGCGCGCCTGCCACGGGAACGAGAGCTGCGAGGCGCGGGGCGACAGCCGCCCCGCGAGATCGGGCGCGATGCCGCCGGTGACGATCAGCGCGGCGCCGCCGGCCGCGCGCTCCGCGTAGAAGCGTGCGAGACGCTCGTAGCCGCCGCGCTCCTCCTCGAGGCCGGTGTGCATCGAGCCCATCAGGACCCGGTTCGCGAGCGTCGTGAAGCCGAGGTCGAGCGGGGCTGTGAGACGGGGGTAGGCGTTCATGCGGAGTGCGGCGCGCGGGACCACGGCGCGCAAGTGTAGCCGGTTCGACGCGGCACGCCGCGGAACCGGGGCGGATCAGCTGCGCGCGTCGGCGCGGAACGGCATCCCGAGGAGCCTGGCGATGCCCAGCTTCGCCGGGTCGCGCTCGTCGTCGAGGCCGAACTCGATCGCCTCGCCCGCGCGCGGCCGGTCGCGGTAGGTCCCGAGGACGCGGTCCCAGACCGCCAGCACCGAACCGAAGTTGGACATCGCCTCGTCGCGCTCGACGCTGTGATGCGTCGAGTGCATCGCGGGCGTGACCAGGATCGTGCGCAACGCGCGGTCGGCGGCCGGCGGCAGCCTCACGTTGCCGTGGGAGAAGTAGCCCAGCGCGAGCGTGGCGACGTCGGAGGCGACCACCGCCCACACCGGCGCGCCGAGCGCGACGACCGCCGCGATCATGACGAGGCTCGTGACGACCGCTTCGATCGGATGGAAGCGCAGGCCGACGGTCAGGTCGTAGTCGACGTCGCTGTGGTGCACGCGGTGGAGGCGCCACAGGTACGGCACCTCGTGCCACAGCCGGTGGTTGCCGTAGCGCACCGCGTCGATCGCGACCAGCGTCGCGACGAGCGCGGCGGCGGGCGGAAGCGCGACCGCGTTGAGGAGCCCCCAGCCGCGCTCCGACGCGAACCACGCGGCGCCCGCGCTCGACAGCGGCATCGCCAGCGGCACGATGCCGTGATTGAGCGCGAGCAGCCCCAGGTTGGTCAGCCAGCGCCCGCGAAGCGGCGCGCGCGCGGCGCGCGCCGGGGCCAGGGTCTCCCACACGCCGACGACCGCGAAGCCGCCGACGAGCGCGCCGAGATAGAGCGAGACGACGAGGATGGGCGCGTCCATGCGACCGCCGGGACGCGCGCTGCGGAGCGCTACTTGCGCATCCGCCACCAGCCGATGACCAGCGCAACGACTCCGGTCACCGCGACGCCGAGGACCCCGAGTGCCGGCACCGGGGCCGGAAGCACGACGGCCATCGTGGCGTGCGCCGGGACGGCGATGGCCGCACCGGTGAGCAGCAGGAACATCTGGCGTGTGTACATGTCGGCACTCCCTGGCCGGAAGAACGGATTCCGCCCCCGAGGGCGCGGGCGACGACGCGAACGCTTGCGCATCCGGTCGTGCGCCATCATAGCCACATTCACGTCCCGTTGGGAGGGGACGCGCACCGCCGGGGAGTCTCCGCCCGCGTCCACGCAGCGTTCCTGCGCGCGTGAGCCATCGTTCGGACGACCCGCGTTCGATTCGTGCGCCAACCCTTCGGAACACGCCATCCGCGGCGCGGTGCCGGTTCCCGCCCTCGGGTGCTGGGCCTGCGACACCCGGCGAGCGCGCCGCGACGCCGCGGACCCGGTCAGGGCGAACCTAATCGCGCTCGGTCGGGCCGCGCTCGCCTCCCGCCGGCACCAGGTTCCCGACCCGCACGCCCAGAAGCCGGATGCGCCGCTCGAGCGGCACGCGCTTCAGGCACAGGCCGGCCGCACGGCGGATCGCCCCGGCATCCTGCGTCGGCTCGTCGACCGTGTGGTCGCGCGTCACCGTGCCGAAGTCGTCGTAGCGGAGCTTCACGCCGATCGTGCGGCCCGCGTAGCCCTTGCGCACGAGGTCGCCGGCGACGCGCTCGCACAGCCACGTGAAGACGCGCGCGAGCTCGGCGCGGTCGCGCTTCGCGGACAGGTCGCGCTCGAACGTCGTCTCGCGCGAGATCGAGCGGGGCTCGCTTTCGGTGACGATCCGCCGGTCGTCGCGGCCGTTCGCGGCATCGATCATCCAGCGCGCGTAGCTCGCGCCGAACACGGATTCGAGCTTCGCGCGATCGGCGTACGCCAGCTCGCCGATGGTCGCGATGCCGAGCCGCTCGAGCCGCGCCGCCGCCTTCGGGCCGATGCCGTTGATGCGCTTCGCCGGCAGGGGCCAGATGACGGCCGGGACGTCGGCTTCGCGCACGACGGTGAGCCCGTCGGGCTTGTCGAGGTCGGAGGCGATCTTCGCGAGCAGCTTGTTCGGCGCGACCGCGACCGAGCAGGTGAGCCCCGTGGCCTCGCGCACCGCCACCTTGAGCGCGCGCGCGACATCGCGCGCCCGCCACCACGCGTCGGCGTCGTCCTCGGGGACGCCCTCGTGCTCGGGCAGGCCGACGCCGGTCAGGTCGATGTAGATCTCGTCGATGCCGCGGTCCTCGATCACCGGCGCGATCGCGCGTACCGCCTCCTTGAACCTGCGCGACATCGTCCGGTAGGCGTCGAAGTCCGCCGGCAGCAGGATCGCGTCGGGCGCGAGCTTCGCCGCCTTCATGAGCCCCATCGCAGAGCCGACGCCCAGCCTGCGCGCCGCGTAGGTCGCCGTCGTGATCACGCCCCGGCCGGCGTAGCTCGAGAGCGTCTGGTAGCTGCGCGTCACCTGCCCGGTCGCCGGGTCGACGATCTCGCGCGGGACCGACTTCCTGCCGCCGCCGACGACCACCGGCTTGCCCGCGAGATCCGGGTAGCGCAGCAACTCGACCGACGCGAAGAACGCGTCCATGTCGAGGTGGGCGACGAGGCGGGGCGAGGACACGGCGGCGCGGCCCGGCGCGTGACGGGACCGCTCCGCGATTATCGCGTGATCGCCGTGCCGTGCCGGGCGGGGCCCCGGCACCCTTGCTATAATTCGCCGATGGCCGCCCGCCTCGCGACGAGGGGCGGCCTTCGCGTTTGTCGCGGGCGCCGCCCCGGGCAGGCGCCACCCGAGGCCGACCGTGTCCCCCGCCCCTTTTTCCGCCGACCTGGTCCGCGACGTCGCGAAGCGCCGCACCTTCGCGATCATCTCGCACCCGGACGCCGGCAAGACGACACTCACCGAGAAGCTCCTGCTGTTCGGCGGCGCGATCCAGCTCGCCGGAACGGTCAAGGCGCGCAAGAGCGCGCGGCACGCGACCTCCGACTGGATGGAGGTCGAGAAGCAGCGCGGCATCTCGGTCACCAGCTCGGTGATGCAGTTCGAGGTCGACGGGCACGTGATCAACCTGCTCGACACGCCGGGCCACGAGGACTTCTCCGAGGACACCTACCGCGTGCTCACCGCCGTCGACGCCGCGGTCATGGTGATCGACGCCGCGAAGGGCGTCGAGGCGCAGACGATCAAGCTGCTCGAGGTGTGCCGGCTGCGCGACACGCCGATCATCACGTTCGTCAACAAGATGGACCGCGAGGTGCGCGAGCCGCTCGCGCTGCTCGAGGAGATCGAGTCGGTGCTGAAGATCGAATGCGCGCCGGTCACCTGGCCGCTCGGCATGGGCCGGCGCTTCCGCGGCGTGTTCCACCTGCAAAGCGAGCGGCTGCTGCGATTCACGCCGGGCGAGGAGCGCGTCTCGGCCGACACCGAGACGATCGAGGGGCTGGACAATCCGCGTCTCGACGCGCTCGCGCCCGACGATGTCGCGGCGCTGCGCCACGACGTCGGACTGGTGCGCAGCGCGAGCTCGCCGTTCTCTCGGGACGCGTTCCTCGCCGGCCGCCAGAGCCCGGTCTTCTTCGGCTCCGGCATCAACAACTTCGGCGTGCGCGAGATCCTGCAGGCGCTTCGCGACTGGGCGCCGCCGCCGCAGCCGCGCGACGCGACCGTGCGCATGGTCGAGCCGGCGGAAGCCCCGTTCACGGGCTTCGTGTTCAAGATCCAGGCGAACATGGACCCGCGCCACCGCGACCGCATCGCGTTCTTCCGCGTGTGCTCGGGCCGCTACGCGCCCGGCATCAAGGTGAAGCACCTGCGCGCCGGCCGCGAGATGAAGATCGGCAATGCGCTGACGTTCATGGCCAACGAGCGCGTCGCCTCCGCGGATGCGGTCGCCGGCGACATCATCGGCATCCACAACCACGGGCAGCTGCAGATCGGCGACACGCTGTCGGAGTCGGGCGAGGCGCTCGCGTTCACCGGCATCCCGTACTTCGCGCCCGAGCTCTTCCGCGCGGCGCGATCGCGCGACCCGCTGAAGGCCAAGCAGCTCTCGAAGGGCCTGCAGGAGCTGGGCGAGGAAGGCGCGATCCAGGTGTTCACGCCCGAGTCGGGCTACGCGATGCTGCTCGGCGCCGTGGGCCCGCTGCAGTTCGAGATCGTCGCGCACCGGCTGGCGACCGAGTACAAGGTCGACGCGGTCTACGAGACGCCGGGCATCTCGACCGCGCGCTGGCTCACGTTCCCCGACGCCGGCGTGCGCCGCGACTTCGAGCGCCAGAACGCCGCGTCGCTCGCGACCGACGTCGACGGCAACCCGGTGTTCCTCGCGACGTCGAAGTACAACCTGCAGGTGACGGTCGAGCGCTGGCCGCGCGTGGGCTTCCACGCGACGCGCGAGCACGGCCGCACGATCGCGCAGGGCATGTCGGCGTCAGCCCCGTGATCGACCGGCGGGCCGGATGCGGCCGGGCGAGGCGGCCTGCCCGGGGAGCCGTCGCGGATCCGGCCCCATCGTCCGGACCGCCCGCGCTCAGTGCGACATGAGCACGGGCACGGTCATCGACTCGAGCATCAGGTTCGAGACGCCGCCCCACACGAGGCGCGAGAGGCGCGGCCGGCTGTAGCCGCCCATCACGATCAGGTCGGCGGAGAAGTCCGCGGCGCGCGACAGCAGGTACTCGCCCGCCTCGATGTCCTGCGCCACCATCCGCTTGACCGCCGCCTCGACGCCGTGGCGCCGCAGGAAACCCTCGACCGCCTTGTCGGAGACGTACTCGCGCACGGTCTCCTCGGCATGCGGCGTGACCGCGACGGCGAGGACGGCCTTGGCATCCTTCAGGAACGGCAGCGCGTCGGCGACCGCGCGCGCGGACTCGCGCGAGTCCTTCCACGCGATCATCACGCGCTCGCCCAGCGTCTTCGCCGCGCCGATGTACGGGACGAACAGCACCGGCCGGCCCGAGTCCATGACCACCGCGTTGACGAGCTCTCCCGCGAACGACGCATCCGGTCCGTCGTGCGCGGGCTGGCTTACGATCGCGAGGTCCGCGTAACGGGCCTGAAGCACCGCGGCCTCGATCGGGTCGCCCGCCGGCGCCCGCCAGTGCATCGACTTGATGCCTGCATCGGCCATGGCCTTGCGGAAGCGCTTCTCGGCGTCCGCCTGCGCCTGCGCGATCGTCCCCAGCCGGATCTTGAGCAGGTCCGGCGGAAACAGCGCCGACGCGGTCGGCGCGAGATCGCGCGTCGAGACGACGTAGGCGCCCGCGATCTCGGCCGGATACTGGCGCGCGAGCCGCACGGCGACGTCGACCCGCTGGTCGGTCTGCGGGGAATCGTCCAGGTGGACGAACACGGAACGGAAGGTCATGCGAAGCTCCTGCGGATCGTGGCGAGACGCCTCGAAGGACGCCCCCGGACGATGATACCCGCCGTCCCCGCACCGGAACCGTGAGCGGGATCAAGGACCCCGCGCCGGGGCGGCCCGGCGCCCGGGCGGGGACAGGACAACCCCGCCGACTGCGCCAACCTTCTTCGGCCGCGGACCGACCCGAGGAAGCCGAGCAGCGCGGAGAGGAGGCCGACCATCCACGGACCCGGCATGCGGGCGGCCGCGCGGCCGCGCGATCGCGGCCTCGAGCGCGGCGCTCGCCACGCCGGGGCAGCTGCGAGCCACATCCCGACCCTCCCGTCGCGAACGTCCGGCGGCACGCGGCCGTCGTCCGGGGACAGGCGGTAGCCGCACGTCTCCAGCCCGGACGGTGCGATGTCACTCATGCGTCCCGGCGCCTCGACGGGTGGGGGCGGGGTCGACCGCCGCTGCGGCTGCCGGCCGTCAGTGCCCGACTTCGGTAAACGGCGCATCGGGGATCGCCCAGGTCGTGTCGGGCATCGCCTCGCGCGCCCTGATTCGAGCACCCACCGCCGGCCGCGATAGAGGTGCGGCGAATGGGGCATCGACCGGCCCCGCGCGACGATCGCGCCGGTCTCGACGTCCATCACACTGCCGCCGCGGCGCTTGCCCGCCCGTCACCCCTCGCGCACGTTGCTCTCGCCCAGCGCGGTCAGGCAGCGCGGCCTGGCGCCGCCCATCACGGGCGCGTTCAGGTGGCAGCGGTACTCCGGCGCGCAGACCGACACGAAGCGCGGCCGCCGGCGCGGCACGAAGCTGTGGTCGTTGTCGAGCGTGCGCAGGCACGAGAACCGCGTGTTGACCTGCCGGCCCTCGCTGCCTGCGAACGCCATTTCGTGGATGTCGACGTGCCCGGCCACATGCAAGTTGCGCAGCACGCAGACCGCGTCGTGGGCGTCCGACGGGTCGAGGCGCGCGGCGATCGCGGGCACGTTGCGGTAGGCGTGCACGCGGCTGCGCGGTCCGACGAGGATTCGGCTGGCGTCCGCCGCGAGGCCCCTCGGCCGCGGCAGCGCGACGAAGCGCGCGTTGATCGATCCCGCCGGCAGTCGCACGACGATGACGCGGCCGGCCTGAACGCCGTCACCGGAAGCGAGCTCGCGCAGGAGCGCGTGGAAGTTGCCGGCGCGGTCGCTCGAGAACGCGTCGGGCGCGGGGTCGGTCACCGGGCCGGTCGCCCGACGGGCGCGGGAGCATCGTACCGGCGCATGCGCGTGCGAGGCGCCGACTGCGCGAGGCGGGACGCCACGGTATGCTGGGCGTGCACGCCGTGCGGCTGCCGTGCGCGGCTCCGCCGCGACCGTCGTGCGTCGCCATGCGCCTGACACCCTTCCGTCCGTCCGGACATCGCGCCCGCCTCGCCGCGGGATGTGTCGCGGGGCTCCTCGCCGCGTGCGCCTCGCCGCCGCCGGCGCCGGACGCGAATGTCGCCTCGGGCGCCGATGCCGCGTGCGCGGCGCTGATCGGCGCGATGGACGCGGCCGTCGAGCGCGCCGGCACGGGCGACGGCGGCCGTGCGCGCGTACGGGGCTTTCGCACGCTGCGGGTCGACCGGCTCCTCGCGTCCTACGCCCATCCGCCGATGGACGCCGAGCGCTTCGGCGGATGGGTGGACGCGATGCGCGCACTCGACCGCGACGCGCGCGCGGTCGAGCTCGCGAACCTGCCGGCGGAAGTGCGCGCGCGACTCGGCGAGACGTCGCGCGCCCTGCCCGGCGGGACCGTGGCGGACGACACGCTGGCCGGCCGCGTCGACGCGTGCGCCGAGCGCGTGCTCGCACTCGACCTTGCCGTGCCGCACGGCCGCGCGTGGCTGGTCGCGAACGCGACGGTGCCCGACGACTATCGCGATGCGTGGCGCGCGCTCGGCCTCTATCCGCTCACGGGCTTCGCTCTCGCGCTGGGCGTGCGGCTCTACGAACGCGACACGCTGGAGGCGTTCGCGCGTGCCGGCGATCCGCCGCGCGGGACGATCGTCGTTCATCGGCCCTCGCGCGCGAACGCGATGGCGCCCGACGCGATCCGGCGCACGGTGGCGTCGATGGTCGCCGCCGAATCGCTGCCGCCGCTCGCGCGCGTCGACGCAGCGGCCCTCGACGCGCTGTTCGCGTCCCATGCGCCCGACTTCGCGATCGACACCGCCGGCCCCGACGACCTGCCCGGCCATCCCCTGCGCCGCGCCGACGGCGTGCCCGATGTCGATCCCGCGCGACCGGTTGTCTTCGTGCGGCTCGCCTGGACGCGCTTCGACGGCGCGCTGCTGCCGCAACTGGTCTACACGGTGTGGTTCGCGCAACGCCCGCCGCGCTTCGCGGGCGACCCGCTCGCCGGCCGCCTCGACGGCCTCGTGTGGCGCGTGACGCTCGACCGCGACGGCGCGCCGCTCGCGTTCGACACGATCCATCCGTGCGGCTGCTACCACCAGTTCGTCCCGACCGCACGGCTCGCGTCCCGGCCCTCCGAGCCGACCGTCGAGGAAGGCGCGCTCGTCGTGCAGTCGCTGCCCGAGCTGGCGGCCGGGACGCGTGTGCGCCTGGACCTCGAATCCGGCACGCACTACCTGCGCCGGGTGACGCCGCTCGACTCGCCCGCGGGCGCGGCAGCGGCAGCGGCCGCGGCGGGCGCGAACGCCTACACGCTCGAGCCGGAGGCGTCGCTGCGGACCTTGCCCGATGGGAAGGGTGGCAGCGCGAGCCTCTTCGGCGCGAACGGCATCGTCGCCGGCACCGAGCGCCCGGAACGCCATGCGTTGTGGATCAGCGGCATCGAAAGCCCGGGCGCGATGCGGCAATGGGGCCGCCACGCGACCGCGTTCGTCGGCCGCCGCCACTTCGACGACGCGTTCCTGCTCGAGCGCTATTTCGCGCGCGCCGGGAAGTGAAGCGCGCCACGGAACTCGCGCGACACGGCGCGATCTCCCGGTAGGACGCCCCGACGCCATGTCCGTCGCCGACCTCCCGCCAGATCCGGCGCGCCGCCGCGCGCTGGCCGCGCTCGCGGGCACGGCCGCGACGCTTGCGCTCCCGCGGCGGTCGGCCGCGGCGACCGGCGGCGCGATCCACACGCGCCCGATCCCGTCGACCGGCGAGCGCGTGCCGGTCATCGGGCTCGGCACATGGATCACGTTCGACGTGGGCGACTCGGTCGCGTCGCGCGCCGAATTGCTTTCCGTGCTGCGCGACTTCCTCGCCGCGGGCGGGCGTGTGGTCGACTCGTCGCCGATGTACGGCTCGGCGGAGGCGGTGATCGGCGAGCTGGCCGGAGAGCTGCGGCGGCCCCCGATGTTCTCGGCGACCAAGATCTGGACGTTCGGGCGCTGGGCCGGCGAGCGGCAGGTCGAGCGGTCGCGGTCGCTGTGGGGGCTCGAGCGTCTCGACCTCGTGCAGGTCCACAACCTGCTCGACTGGCGCACGCACCTGCCCACGCTCGCCGCGATGAAGCGCGAGGGGCGCATCCGCTACCTCGGCATCACGACGTCGCATGGCCGCCGCCACGACGAGCTCGAGCGCGCGATGCGCGAGGTCGCGTTCGACTTCGTGCAGTTCACCTACAGCGTGGCCGATCGCGACGCCGAGCCCCGCCTGCTGCCCCTCGCGCGCGACCGCGGTGCCGCAGTGATCGCGAACCGACCGTTCGACGGCGGCGCGCTGTTCGATCGCGTGCGCGGGCGCGCGCTGCCCGCGTGGGCGGCCGAAATCGACTGCGCGAACTGGGCGCAGGTGTTCCTCAAGTTCATCGTGTCCCACCCGGCGGTGACCTGCGCGATCCCCGCGACGTCGCAGGCGGCGCACCTGCGCGAGAACGTCGGCGCGCTGACCGGGCGGCTGCCGGACGGGGCGTTGCGGCAAAGGATTGTGCGCGAGCTGGGCTAGCGTCGCGCTCCGGATGCCCCTTGCGACACCGGGCGGCGCGAACGCGGGCGCCGCGTGCAGGGTCGGCAGACATGGCGCAGGACCCGAAGGCGTGCGCCGCGGATAGCCGGAGACCCGGCCGGCGCGGCGACCATGCCACGCGCCGATTGCCGTCCGCGTTCGCGCAGCGACGTTCTGGGCCCGGGCGCTAGCTTCGCGCGGCGAGCGCCGCCACCTCGGCAAGCGTCGGACAGCCGGCGCGTCCGCCGCCGCGCGTGCACTTGATCGCGGCGGCGAGTGTGGCGAAGCGTGCGGCGGAGGCGATGTCGCGCCGCTGCGCGATCGCGAGCGCGTACGCGCCGTGGAACACGTCGCCTGCGCCCAGCGTGTCGACCGCGTTGATCGCCGGCGCGGGCACGTCGAGCGGGCCATCGCCGGTGAGCCACCACGACCCGGCTTCACCGCGCGTGACCGCGCATGCACTCGCGGATCCCCGCGAGCGCATCGCGGCCCACGCGCGTTCGAGCGCCGTTCGGCACTGCGCCTCGGACGACGACGCGGGCAGCGACGCCCAGCGCGCGAGGCCGTGCTCGGAGAACACGACGTGGTCGGCGAGGCGCAGCAGCTCGTCGATCGCCGCGCCGTCGGCGACGTCCGCGTCGAGCACGCGCGGCACGCCGGCGTCGCGCGCGGTGGCGAACAGCGCGCGCGCGCCGGTCGGCCAGCGCACGTCCGCGAGCACGGCGCCCGCGCCGTGCACTTCCGCGAGGGGCAGCCACGACGCATCGTCGGGTACGTCGCCGTGATGCGAGACAATCAGCCGCTCGCCGCCCGCGTCGATCACGATCGCCGACTGCGACGAGCGGCACCCTGGCAGGCGGCGGAACGCGCCGGCATCGACGCCGTACTGGGCGAACTCCTGTGCCATCGCGGCGCCCGCCGCGTCGTCGCCCGCGCGCCCCCAGAACGCGACGCGCCCGCCGAGCCGCGCGATCGCGCACGCGGCGTTCGCCGCCATGCCGCCGCCCACTTCGCGGTACGCGCTGGCGCGCACCTTGGTCGGCACCGCCGGGATCGCGTCGACCGTGTAGACGCGGTCGAGCGCCGCGTGGCCGAGGCAGATGACGTCACATGGGGTCAGAGCCGTAATATTTCGCCTCGACGGAAGTGGACGGGACGCGATGGGTGACGAAATGTTACGGCTCTGACCCCATGGACAGGACGCGATGGGTGACGAAATATTACGGCTCTGACCCCATGTTAGGACTGCCATGTCCGACACGCCGCCGATCGAGATCGTACACAACGCCGACGCACACCGCTTCGAGGCCGTGATCGACGGCGCGCTCGCGCGCTGCGACTACCGGCGCGTGGGCAACGTGCTTCAACTCCACCATACCGAGGTGCCGGCCGCGCTCGAAGGCCGCGGGATCGCCGGCAAGCTCGTCGCGACCGCGCTCGCGCACGCGAAGGAACAGGGATGGCGGGTCGCGCCGTACTGCTCCTACGTACGCTCGTACATGCGCCGCCATCCGGAAACGCAGGTGCTGCTCGCTCCCGGACAGACCGTCTGACCGCCTGGGACGCGGCGCCCTCAGGCTCCCGCGGCCAGCCGCTCGGCGAGGAAGTCGACGAATGCGCGGACCTTCGCCGACAGATGGCGTCGCGACGGGTACGCCGCGTGGATCGGGATGCCCGGCGCAACGTACCCGGCCAGGATCGGCACGAGCCTTCCGTCCGCGAGCTCCGGCGCGACGATGAAATCGGGCTCGTAGGCGATGCCGGCGCCCTGCGCGGCGAGCACGGCGAGCATGCGGCCGTTGTTCGCGTGAATCGGGCCGGCCACGCGCACGGTGCGCTCGCCGCCGCCGGGATCCGCGAAGTGCCACTGGTGGCGCGCCGGCAGGTACTCGTAGGTCAGGCACGCGTGCCGCGTGAGGTCGTCGGGCGTCCGCGGCGTCCCGCGGCGTCGCAGGTAACCGGGCGACGCGCAGCAAACGAGCGCCGTCGTGCCGATGCGCCGCGCGACGAGGAGCTGGCTGCGGATCGCGCCGATGCGCACCGCGAGGTCGAAGCCCTCGTCGACCAGGTCGACCGCGCGGTCGGACAGCTCGGCGTCGACGCGCACCTGGGCATGCCGCTCGACGAAGGCGGCGATCGCGGGCCCCAGCACCCACTCGCCGTAGGTGATCGGGCAGGTGAGCTTGAGCGTCCCCCGCGGCGTCGCGCCTCCCTGGCTCGCGCCCTGCTCGGCCTCCTCGAGATCGGCCAGCAACTGTACGCAGCGCTCGTGGAACGCGCGGCCGGCCTCGGTGAGCGAAAGCCGGCGCGTGGTGCGGTTCAGCAGGCGCGCGTCGAGATGGCCCTCCAGCTCGGCAACGTGCCGCGAGACCGCGGACACCGACTGGTCGAGTTTCTCCGCCGCGCGGGCAAAGCTGCCGTTCTCGACGACGGCCACGAACGCGGACATGGCCTGGAACCGATCCATCCGTCGATTATCCCGAAAATCGCAATATTATGTCAATTGTCATGCTATTTATCTTATCCACGGCAACGCTGACAATTCGATCACCGCGGCCCGTGTGCCGCTCCACATCGAACAGGGAACCGCCATGAACGACCGCAGATTCGACCTCGCCGCGTTGCTGCTGCGACTCACGCTGGGAACGATGTTCGTCGCCCACGGGCTCCTCAAGTACGTGGTGTTCACGCCTGCCGGCACCGTCAAGTTCTTCGAGTCGCTCGGCCTGCCCGGCCCGCTCGCGTACCTGACGATCGCCGCCGAAGTGCTCGGAGGCATCGCGCTGATCGTCGGTTACCGCACACGCATCGTCGCCTCGGCGCTCGTGCCGATCCTGATCGGCTCCGCCTGGGCGCATGCCGGCAACGGCTGGCTGTTCAGCGCGCCGGGCGGCGGCTGGGAGTACTCGGTGTTCATGACGTTCACCGCCATCGCTGCGGCGCTCCTGGGCGACGGACGCTACGCACTTCGTCCGGCGGTCCCCGCCCCGCGCCTGGCCACGGCCTGATCCGCGCATGTCGGCGCGACGCCAGCACTCCCGCGATCGCGCCGCCGGCGAAATCCACGCAACATCGACTCGACGACAACACGGAGACACCATGAAGCTCTACCACGCCCCCGGCGCCTGCTCTCTCGCGCCCCACATCGCGCTCTTTGAGGCCGGCATCGCCGCCGAGACCATCCGCGTCGACCTACGCTCGCACACGCTACCCGACGGATCGGACTATCTCGCGGTCAACCCGAAGGGCTACGTGCCGATGCTCGAGCTCGACGACGGCACGACGTACACCGAGGTCGCGGTGCTGCTGCAGATCATCGCGGACCGCAAGCCCGGCACGCTCGCGCCGGCCGCGGGCGCGCCCGAGCGCTATCGGCAGCAGGAATGGCTCAACTTCATCGCGACCGAGATCCACAAGGGCTACGGCATGCTGTGGCACCCGGAAGTCGGCGAGGCCGCGGTCGCGGCCGCGAAGGCGTCGCTCGCGAAGCGCTACGCGATCGTCGAGGCGCAGCTCGGCCGGACGAAGTTCATCGCCGGTGACGGGTTCACGGTCGCCGACGCGTACCTGTTCACCGTCACGCGGTGGAGCGACTTCCTCAAGGTCGACCTGTCGGCGTTCCCGAACCTCCAGGCCTACCAGAAGCGCATCGCAGCGCGGCCGGGCGTCATCGCCGCGATGACGGCCGAACGGCTCATCAAGGCGGCCGCCTGATCGGCGGGATGCCGGGAACCCTCGGGGTTCCCGGCGTATCGTTCGCCGGAGACCCCATGCAAACGCTGCCCACCCTCTTCCTCTCTCACGGCTCGCCAATGCGCGCGGCCGATCCCGGCGAGGCGGGCGCCGCCTGGTCCGCGATCGCGCGCGCGCTGCCCCGACCCCGCGCGGTGCTGATGGTGTCCGCGCACTGGGAGACGGGCGTGCCGATGGTCACCGCGAACCCGAAGCCCGAGACGATCCACGACTTCGGCGGCTTTCCCGACGCGCTCTACCGGATACGCTACCCGGCGCCCGGCGCGCCCGACGTCGCCGCGCGCGTCGTCGACCTGCTGAAGGACGCGGGCATCGCCACCGGCCAGGACGGCTGCCGCGGCATCGACCACGGGGCATGGGTGCCCATGCTGCACATGTATCCGGCGCACGACGTGCCGGTCGTGCAGCTCGCCGTGCAGCCGGGGCGCGACACCGCGCACCATCTGTCGGTCGGCCGCGCGCTCGCGCCGCTCACGCGCGAGGGCGTGCTCGTGATCGGCTCGGGGCACGTCACGCACAACCTGCGCGACTGGATGGCGTCCCGTGGTGGCGGCGCGACGATGTCCTACGCCGCGTCGTTCGCGACCTGGCTCGCGGACACGCTCGCGAAGCGCGACGACGACGCGCTGCTCGCCTACCGCGAGCAGGGCCCGGGCGCCGCGCGCGCGCATCCGTCGGAGGAGCACTTCCTGCCGATCTACGTCGCGTGGGGCGCCGCCGGACGCGAGGCGGTGGCCGAGCGCGTGTACCGCGGCTTCGACGGCCCGGCGCTCGCGATGGACGCCTACGCGTTCGCCGCGCCCGACGCGATCCGCGTCGAGGCGGTCCAGGCGACGCAGTGACGGGCGGCGCGGCCACATCTGCTAGGATTTCGCGAACGACTTCACGCGGGATCCCGCCATGGCCGCCACGAACGAACGCCCCGACGACATCCAGATGGATGCCTCCTCGCTCTGCCGCGAGGTGATCTACACCGACCGCCGCTTCGGCACGATCCGCATGCTCGTGCCGGTCGACGCAAACGGCAACGACGATCCGGCGCGCCCCACCGTCTATGCCGGCGAGGCGCAGGTCATGACGCAGGTCGGCGCGCTGCCGATCAGCTTCGAGATCGAGGCGCGCTCGCTCGGCGAGGCGGTCGCAGGCTACGGCGCCGCCGCCCGGGCCGCGCTCGAACGCACGATGAAGGAGCTCGCCGAGATGCGCCGCCAGGCCGCGACCGGGCTCGTTATCCCGCAGGCCGGTGGCGGCGGGCTCGGCGGGATGGGCGGCCTGCCGGGCGGCGGGCTTCCCGGCGGCGGCAAGATCCAGTTGCCCTAGTTTGGGGTCAGAGCTGTAATTATTCGACGGCGCGCCTTCGAGCAGGCGATGATCCACGGGGTCGAATGATTACAGCTCTGACCCCAAACTCGCTGACCCCAAACTCGACTATTCGACGGCGCACCTTCGGGCAGGCGATGGTCCACGCGGTCGAATAATTACAGCTCTGACCCCAGACTCGCCACGCGGCTGCGCGCTGGCACGCCGAACAGCTCGGCGATCGCCGCGCGGTACGCCACCGACCCGACCCACGACGTGTTGTAGTGGCTGCCGCCCTCGACGAGGACGAGCTTCTTCGGATCGCGCGCGGCGGCGTGGAGCGCCTCCGAGAAGCGGTGCGGGACCAGCCGATCGCCCGTGCCGTGCACGAACAGCACCGGCGCGGACACTCTCGCGATCTTGTCGATCGTGTCGAAGCGCTGCGTCACGAACCAGTCGACCGGCAGCCACGACGGCACGAGCGCCTTCGCCATCTCGGGCAGCGACGTGAAGCCGCCCTCGAGGATCAATCCGCCGAGTCCGTCGCGCGCGCCGGCCTCTGTCGCGACGTGCGTCGCGACCGCGGTCCCGAGCGAATGGCCGTAGAGGAAGCGCCTCGCCGGATCCGGCTCCTGCGCGACCAGCCAGCGCCACGCGACGTTCGCGTCGTCGTAGACGCCGTCCTCGGACGGCATTTCGCCGTCGCTCTTGCCGAAGCCGCGGTAATCGATCGCGACGACCGAGAACCCGAAGCTCCGCAGGTTCTCGATGCGCCGAAGGTGCCCTGTCAGGTTCCACCGCACGCCATGCAGGTACAGGAGCGTGGGGGCGCCAGGGTCGTCGTGGCGCCAGTACCAGCTGTGCAGCCGCTCGGCGCCGGGAGCGTCCGAGACCGGCAGGTAGAACTCCTTTACATCGGCCGGCAGGCTCGAGAACCACCCCGACGCCTCGCGCACCGGCCGGAACGTGAGCTCCCGCTCCTGCGTGGCGAGGACGGCGCATCCGCCGCCGAGCAGGACGGCGAGCGAAAGCAGCACGGCGCCGGTGCGGCGCCCGGGACGGTAGCGGGAGGCCATGAGCGGGTTCAGAGCATCGGCCGTGCCACGAAGTTCCGCCGGACCTCGGAGGCGGATCGCATCGTCGACCGAGCGCCGAATCTCGCACGACGCGTTCGCTCGCATTCGCCGCCTGTTCGTGCAGGCATCGCAGGCGTCGGACGGACGCCGACAGTTGCGTGCGTCGCCCGCCGATGGATCGCAGGCGCCCGGCGCCGGACGATGTGCAAGGTTGAGCAGGTCGCCCGAGGGCGCGCGGATGGTGCGCGACGCGGGCGCGAGCCGTCGGATGCGGCGCCGCGCGACGAACGCGCCGCCTCGCCTTCCTCTCCTCCCTGGCCCGCCCCCCGGGCCGGGGCGGCGCCCGTCGACACGGGCTTCACGGGCAAGGTCCTCCTTGCCCGTTCTTTTTCGCGAGGAGCAGGATCCCGATGGACGAATCCCGCCGCAGCGTCACCGACCGGCCGGCAAGGCGCGCAAGAAGCGCGACGAGCGCGATCGCGCGCGCGTTCGTCGCGGCGTCCGCGTGCGCGCCGGCGCTGGCCCTCGCGGCGGACCCGGGCGAGCGCTCGTGGCTCGGCTGGATCGTCCTCGGCGCCGTCGCGCTGTTCGTCGCGGGAGTCCTGATCCGCGCCGCGATCGGCTCGTCCACGCCGCCCGGCTGGCTCGCGTTTCTCGCGCGGCGCCGCGACGAACGGCGTCCGACCCGGTGGCGCGACTGGCCGGAGGATTGACGCGATCGCCGCGCGACGGGAACGGGGAGAGCGGCGGGCGGACGTCGCGCCGGCGAACGGTCCGCTCCCGTGCCCGATCACCCTGCGCTTGCCGCGACGTGTCGGCGCCTTCCGACATCGCGTTCAGCGATCGGCCGGTGCGCGCGGCGGCGCGCCGAGCCTACGATCTCACCATCGCAGGCAGCGAACTGCACTCGGAGTCTCCATGACAACCCACACGAATCGACGCGCATCGTTCCGCGGCGCCGTCGCGGTCGCGATGCTCGCGGCCGTCGGCGCGACCGCCGGCTGCGCCTACCCGCCCCGATACGACCTCGCCGACTCCAGGCCGTCGCGCGTCGAGCGCGTCGAGTACGGCGTGGTCGAGCGCATCGAGCTCGCGCGCGACGGAACGCAGGGGCCGATCAGCCTCGGCGCGGTCGTCGGCGGCATCGCGGGCGGCGTGATCGGCCACCAGATCGGCAGCGGTCGCGGCAACACCGCCGCGACGATCGCCGGGGCGCTCGGCGGCGCGCTCGTCGGCAACGAGATCGAGAAGTCGCAGTCGCGCGACCACTACCGCGTCGTCGTCCGGCTCGATTCCGGCGCGATGCTCATGCTCGCCGACGTCGGCGAGGGCGAATTGAGGCCGGGCGACCGCGTCCGCATCGTGAACAACCGCGCCTACCGGGCGTAAGCCGCAGCGCGCCGGTCGGCCGAACGGCCGAAGGCGCGCGCTGCCGCGCCGGTGGACGATGCAGCGATCGTCCGCGGCTCCGGACGGGGGTGCCACTCCTCCCCTTTGGCATCTCCGTCCGGAGTCCCGCGGGCGACCCCGCCAGGAGGACACGACCATGTGCCATGCGCTCGACCCGAAGTCGATCACGACGTACCGCGAGTACATCACGGCGCTGAACGAGCTGGACGAGCTGATGCTCTGCGATCCCGACACGCCCGCCGGCCAGCGTTTCGACGAGCTGGTGGCGCTGATCGACGCCTACGAACAGTCGCGCGAGCCGACCGTCGTGCGCGAAGCGAACACCGAGGCTGCGTGATCGCGCGCCGACCGCGCGGCGACTGACGCGCGGTCGGCCGCGGCCCCGCGCGTCGAGCGCCGGGCCGTCATCCTGCGGCCGAACTGGCCGCGCGCTCCCGGCTGGTCTAGGATGGCGCGAGCGAGCGCCCCACGACCGGCCGCATGAAGCAACGCCCCCCACCCGGCGCCGAGGCCGCCACCACGATCGTGCCCGGCACCGCGGCGCGGGACAGCACGACGCGGTCGAGCCGCCCGAAGCCGACCCCCGCGCGCCGGCGGCGGTGGCGCGGCTCGATGGTGGGCGGCGCGGTCGGCGACGCGCTCGGCGCGCCGGTCGAGTTCATGTCGCTGTCCGAGATCCGCGCCGAGCTGGGTCCCGGCGGCGTGCACGGCTACCAGCAGGCGTTCGGCCGCTACGGCGCGATCACCGACGACACGCAGCTGGCGATGTTCACCGCCGAGGGGCTGCTGCGCGCGTACGCGTGCGACGCGATGAACGGCTCGACGGACGTCCCGTCGATCGTCGGCCACGCCTACCTGCGCTGGCTGCACACGCAGGGCGAATCCGCGGCGATCGCGCCCGCGCTCGACGGCTGGCTGTTGCGCGAGAAAGCGCTGTTCGCGTCGCGCGTGCCGGGCGCCACGGTCGTCGACGCGCTGCGCGGACGCACGTCGTTCGGCGAGCGCCCGCGCAACACGAGCAAGGGCTGTGGCGGCGCGATGCGCGTCGCGCCGGTCGGCCTGTGGTGCGCGCGCCTCGACGAGGGCATGTCGCCGGACCGCGTCGCGAAGCACGCGCTCGACCTCGGCGCGGACACTGCCGCGCTCACGCACGGCCACCCGACCGGGCAGCTCGCCGCCGGCTTCGTCGCCGCGCTCGTCGCGCTGCTCGCGCTCGACGTGCCGCTCCACGACGCGCTCGACCGCGCCGCCGCGATCCTCGTGCGGCGGCCCGGGCACGACGAGACGATGGCGGCGGTCGAGCACGCGCGCAAGCTCGCCGCGGTCGGCGAGCCGAAAGCCGACTTCGTCCTGCGCCTGGGCGAGGGATGGGTCGCCGAGGAGGCCGTGGCGATCGCCGTGTACTGCGCGCTCGCGGCACCCGACTTCGACGCCGGCATCCGGCTCGCCGTCAACCACGACGGCGACAGCGACTCGACCGGCGCGATCGCGGGCAACCTGCTCGGCGCACTGCACGGCATCGAGGCGATCCCGACGCGGCTGACCAACGGCCTCGAACTGGTCGATGCCGTCGTGCAACTGGCCGACGACCTCGCGACCTTCCCGGCCTGGCCGATCGGTCAGTTCGAGCCGACGACCGAAGCGTCGGCGTGGTGGCTGGAACGCTATCCGCCCCACTAGCGACCGCTAGCGCCATCGGGGCACGCGACGGGGCGGCCCGGCGACCGCCGGCGCCCCCCGAATTCCCCGGCGCGAGCCCGTCCACCGGCGTTGACCCCAACATCCGGGGGTCTCGTTCCTCCACAGGTACATTCTGTAGCGCACACGCTGCGCGCGAGTGCGTTGCCGGCGTCGCGCTGCACGCCACAAGCTGTAGCGCGTAGCCGCTGATTTCCGGCATCATTCACGGAAGCTCGGCCGTGAAGGGGGGGACGGTCGGGGCCAGGGGCCTGCCGAAACCGGGGCCTGGCTGATCGTGCCGTACGCCACAGTCGTTCGGCGCGGCGTACTCCCCAGCCAAGGACCCCATGGCCCAGCGCGCCCTTCGCGCCGCCCCTGCGGCGCCACGGTTCGCCCGCGGAACGCGAGGCTGATTCCCCATG
The DNA here is from genome assembly GCA_905339295.1 of Burkholderiales bacterium. GTDB lineage: Bacteria > Pseudomonadota > Gammaproteobacteria > Burkholderiales > Casimicrobiaceae > VBCG01. The sequence goes on along the minus strand of CAJPFI010000006.1, from coordinate 44,535 downwards.
GCCTTCCGCGACGATCGCCATCGCGGCCGTTCCCGGGCGCCGGCGTCGCTCGCATCCGCGCTCCGGCGCTTCTACGCGCTGCGCTTCGCGGTCACCGCGATGACGATGCTCTCGCCGGTGCTCCTGCCGTGGATCGTGTGGAGCGCCACGAAGCGCATCGACCTCGCCGGGCTCGTGATGCTGGCCGAGGCCGCGGTCCGGATCGCGATGTCGCTCTACGGCGGGCAGCTCGCGCACGCGATCGGCGGACGCGTCTCGTTCGCCGGCGCGCAGGCGCTGTGTGCGGTCGGATTCGCGCTGTTCGCCGCGGTCCTCGCGCTGCCCGCGGACAGCCTGCCGCTCACGCTGGCGCTGCTTGCCGCCGCGGTCGTCGTGATGCAGGCAGGCATCACGCTGGGCAACGTCGTGACCGAGGCATGCACGGTCGCGCTGCTGCAATCCGGCGCACCCGACGTGCCCGCGCGCGTGCGCGTCGTCGACCTCGTGTCGACCGGGTGCGCGCTGCCGCTGGGTGGCTGGCTCGTCCTCGCGTTCGACGCGCCGATGGCCGTGATCGCGCTGGGCTTCGCGCTCGCGGCCGGCGCGGCGCTCGCGACGGCCCGCGCCGGCGCGGTCTACGACCACGCGAACGCTCGCGCGCCCGCGCGATTCTCGCTCGTCGACGGCGACGCGTGGCGCTGGCTCGCGGCGAACCGGCGCGCCCGCTCGCTCACGCTGTTCCTGCTGGTCGCGAGCGTTCCCGTGACGATGCTGTTCGGCGCGCTCCCGTTCCTGCTCGCGAACCGCACCGCCGCGGGACTGCCGGCGTGGGTCTCCGCGACCGACGTGCTGTTCCTGACGCACTACAAGGCGTTCGAGTCGATCGCCGCCGCGCTCGTACTCGTGGCGTGGGTGCGATGGGCGGGCGCGGCGCGGCGCAGGCCGCTCGCCGTGCATGCGGCTTTCGGCGGCTACGTCGCGTCGATGGCGGCGCTGATCGTCGCCGACTCGGCCCTCGCCTCGGCATTCGCTGCGGTCGCGCTCGCCGCGAGCTACTCGCCGCTGATGGTGTGGGTGCGCACGGAACGCGCGGCGCTCGTGCCCGAGCACAATCGCCAGCGCATCTCCGGGCTGCTCGTCGCGATCGACGCGATGGCCTACGTGCTGGGCGCGCTCGCGGTGCGCTACGCCGGCTTCGAGCCCGCGGCGCTGGCCGCCATCGCCGCGGTCGCGGCCATGCTGTTCGTGCTGCTGCACGCCGCGCCGCGCGCCGCGCCGACCGCACGGCGGGCCGACATCGCGCTGCCTGCGCTCGACGAGAAGCTGGTGCGCTACCGCGCGTGGCTCGAGGCGCATCGCGCCGTCATCGAGGAACGCCTGGCCGAGGCGTTGCCGCGGCTCGGGCTGGTCAAGCGCGCTGCCGCGCCTCCCGATTGGGCGACGCCGCTCGCCCTGGCGCCGGCCGACGCGGTGGTTCCCATCGGCGTGGGGCTGATGCCGGTCGTGCTGCCGCGCGCGCTGCGCGACGCCGGGGTACGCACCGCGTCGATCGCCGCGTCGTCCGAGGAGGTCGCGGCGATGCGGCGCCCGCTCGACGACGTCCGCGCCGACGCGCTCGCGCAGGGATGGCATCCGCGCGTGCTCGCGCACCTGCTGCCCGACACGGCGCGCGAGTTCGAATCCCGCATGCACGGCAGCTTCCACCGTCTCCGCGTCGACACGCTGCTGCGCCCGGGCGCGGCGCCGGGCGGGACCGCGGACGCGTCGTCCGCGCTGCTCGCGACGCGCTTCGCGCCCATCGAGGTCAACAACGGCGGCTCGCAGGGCCACTGGATCTGCTCGGCGGTCAACCACGCGCTCGTCGCCGCGCTCGGGCTCGACGGCCGGAAGGTCTTCGACCGGCCCGACGCGCTGGTCGACGACGTCTACGAGGCGTTCGTCGACTGGCTCGCCGAGCGGATGACGCCGAGGCGATTCGCCCACGCGTTCCCGCAAGGGCACGTCCCGCTCGCGTTCGTGAGCGGGCCCTACGCGGGGCGCATGGTCAACGACATCGAAGGTCCGCGCATCGCCGCGCGCATCGCGAAGCGCTACGGCGTGGGCGCCGGCTACTTCGTGGGATTCGACGACCTCGAGCTCGGCCGCACGCTGCGCGTGCGCGACCGCGAGATGGCGCTCGTGAAGCGCCGCGGCGCGGGCGACGGCGACTCGTACGCGGTGTGGAGCGACCTTTACGTCACCGACTCGATGGACCACGTCGCGGCGGCGGTCGACAGCGACGACGCGAGGACGCGGGCGCTCTCCCGCGCGTTCCTCGAAGGCCGCGTGCTCGGCGTCAGCGCGTGGCCCGGGCGCGAGCTGTGCGAGAACGACAAGCTGCACGCGGTCGACAAGGCGAACGCGCACGCGCTGCGCGAATCGCTGGGGCTCTCGGCCGCGGACGCGGCCCTGCTGCAGCAGGCCGCGCCGGCCGCGTTCGCGATCGGCGGCGGTGATGCCACCGTCGCGAAACTCTGCGACGAGCGCGAGCGCTGGGTGGTCAAGGCGCGCTACGGGTGCGGTGGCAGCGCCGTGATCGTCGGCGCCAAGCCGTCGTGGCCCGCGCAGCGGCTCCCGCGCATCGATCGCCGCGACGGCGGCGCGTCGACGGTGCGCGTCCCGATCGCGGAGATCGCGCGCGAGGCCGGCGTGGCGATCGGGCTGGACCGCGAGGGCCGCATCGACGCCGCGTCGTGGACCCGGCTGTGGCCGCACCTCGTGCGTTTCGTCGCGCTGTCGCCGGGCCACTACGTCGCGCAGGCGCGCGTCGAGCCGGCGCCGTTCCAGGCGATGATCTACGACGGCCGGCGCATCGACGCGTTCGAGGCGACGACGGACTTCGCTGCCGCGTTCACGCTCGGTTGGCGGCGCGACGGCCCGCGCCTCCAGGGCGCCGGCACGCTGTGCCGCGCCGTGCCGGTCGGCCATCCGCACACCAACATCACGACCCGCGGCGCGCTCGTCCCGGTGATGTGCGAGGACGAGTTCGACCGGCTCTACGCCGCGCTCGGGCTCGACCGCGACGGCGAGGCGGTCGCGCCGCACGGCAACGTCGAGCGCGAACCCGCCGCCGTCGCGGCGTGACGGCGCGAGAACCGCGCCGCGCGACGGGTGGCACCGTCGCGAGCGCGCGTCCCTCCCCGACGCCGCAGGCCCCGGGCGCTGCGGCGACGCGACGGGATGGAACCGCCGAGGCGGTACCGAGCCGCATGCGCCCGGGGGCGGCGTGCGTTCAGGCTCGGATGACGACGACCTCGAGGTACTCGCCGGGAACGACCAGCGACGCGCGGCCGGCCCGGTTCCAGCGCCCCAGCAGCGCGACGAGCGCGTCGTGCAGCTCGCGCTGCCTGGCCGCGTCGAGCGCCGCGAACGCCTTGTGCGTCGGGCCGTACCAGTTGCGGAACACCTCGATCCAGTGCTCGGCGGAGCGGTAGCGGAACATGAAGTGCCGGCGTTCGCAGCGGATCGCCGCGGCGCGGTCGCCGAACAGTTCGGCGAGCCGCGACTCCGTGCCCCACTGCATCGGCGAGCGCAGACCGGCCGGCGGCGGCACGAACGCGCCGACGACGCGGAACAGCTCGCCCAGGAATCCTTCCGGCGTCCAGCTGGCGAGCCCGATGCGGCCACCGCGCCGCACGACGCGCGCGAGCTCCGCGGCGCACCGCTCCTGGTCGGGCGCGAACATCACGCCGAACGTCGACAGCGCCACGTCGAAGCTCGCGTCGGGAAATGGCAGGTTCTCCGCGTCGGCCTCGCGGAACGCGATGGCCAGGCGGTCGCCCGCCGCGCGCGCGCGCCCCTGCTCGAGCAGCGCGGGAACGTAGTCGGTCGACGTGACGACGGCGAAGCGTCGCGCCGCGGCGAGCGAGGCGTTGCCGTTGCCGGCCGCGACGTCGAGCACGGTCTCGCCGGCCGCGAGGTCGACCGCCTCGCACAGCGATTCGCCGACGATCTGCAGCGTCGTGCCGATGACGCCGAAGTCGCCCGACGCCCAGGTCGCCTGCTGGCGAGCCTTGATGGCGGCCAGGTCGGGGCCGGCCGGGCGCGCTTCCGCGGTCGCGGCCGCGCGCGTGTCGAGAGTCTGCATGTCCTGCTCCTCGTGGTTCGTGATCGGTGGGTCGGATGTCGGCGCCGGTGGCCGCGCCACGCGGGGCGCCGGGTCGCGAGATTGTCGCGGCGACGCGCGCGGTCCGCCTGATCGCGCATCCTCGCGGCTTGCTCGCCGATCCGCCGTTGGCCCCGGGATTGACCGGGCGTCCGGCGCGCTCGCTCCAGGGGCCGGGAGACGGCGCGTGCCACGACGTGCCTCGGAGGCGCCGCGCGCAGGCCGCCCGCGCGCCGTGTTCGCGCACGGCGCCCGCGCCGTCGTATGATGGCCGGCACCGGCGGCTCCGCCGCTCCGCATTCCCCGACGCGATGACGCCAGCCCTGATCCGCAAGACAGCTCGATCCGCGGCCGTTGCGGTGCTGCTCGCGCTCGCCGCGGCGGCCACTGCGGCACCGGTCGCGGACGGACCGGGCACGCCGGTGCGCGCCTACCTCGACCTGCGCGCCGCCGCTGCGCAGGCGAAGGCCGCCGACGGCGTGATGGCGCGGCTGTCCTCGAACTACCGTCGCGTCGTGTCGAACCTCCCGCGGGCCGAACGCGAAGGCTGGTTCCAGCGCTTCAGGCGCTTCCCGCCGTCCCCCGTTCACGTTCAGGCGCAGGCGATCGCAGGCGACCGCTGCACGCTGGGGGCGGTCGCGCGCGACGCGTCTCGCGTCAAGTGGTCGGGACGCATCGAGCTGCTCCGCGAGGGCGGTGCATGGAAGCTCGCGGACGAGACCTGGACCTCCGAGAACCGCTGACCGCCGCGCGCGACGCGGCGAAGACCGGCCGCCGGAACCGGCCATGACGATCGCCGCGAGCGACGTCGCGAAGTGGCTCTACCGCCTCGACGCCGGCTACACCTGGACGTCGCCGTTCCCGCTCGACGCGGACTTCGCGTTCCGCGACTCGAGCGGCCGCGTGCGGCTGATCCTCGAGCGCAACGGCGCGATCACCGTCACGCGCGGCTACACGTGGAACGGCTGCAGCCCCAAGTTCCGCGTGCTCGACCTCCTCGTCGGCACTCCCGAAGGCGTGGTCAGCGCCCGCACCGGTCAGCGGAAGACGTACTTTGCCTCGCTGGTGCACGACGCGCTCTACCAGTTCCTCGCCGACGGCCTCCCGTTGTCGCGCCGGCAGGCGGACCATGTCTTCCTGTCGCTGATGCGCGAGTCGAACTACCTGTTCGCGCCGCTGTACTGGCTGTTCGTGCGCGCCTTCGGCCGGCTGGTCCACTTCGCGACGCGCCGGCGCCGCGACTGGCATGGTGCGATGCTGCGTCTCGACGACGACGCGCCGCCGGCGACGCTCGCCGCGATGCCCGCCGCTGCGGGTGCCGCCCCCCCGGTGCGGCTCGCGTCGCTGGATCACCTCGTGCTGACGGTCGCCGACATCGACGCATCCATCGCGTTCTACGAGCGCGTGCTCGGCATGCGGGCGGAGACGTTCGGCGCGGGACGACGCGCGCTGGCGTTCGGGTCGCAGAAGCTCAACCTGCACCGGGCGGGGAGCGAATTCACGCCGCACGCCGCCGCGCCGACGCGCGGATCGGCGGACCTGTGCTTCCTTACCGACATCGCGCTCGACGACGTGATCTCGCACCTTGCGGCGTGCGGCGTCGCCGTCGAGGAAGGACCGGTGCCGCGCACAGGCGCGACCGGGCCGATCCGCTCGGTCTACCTTCGCGACCCGGACGGCAATCTCATCGAGGTCGCCAACCGCGCGGCCTGACGCCTGGCGCGCCGGACGCCGCTGCGACCGACCGCGAGTCGCTGTGCGCGGTCGGGGACGCCTGCCGTGACCGCCGGGAGCCGTCCGGAGACCACGGCGACCGAAGGGCCGCCCCGAGGTCGCCACGCCCCCCGGGGGGAGGCGCGCGCAGCGCGCTTCGGGGGGATCACCCTGCGACCGAAGGGCCGCCCCGAGGTCGCCGTGACCCTTGAGGGGCGCAGGAAGGACACTTCACGCTGTCCCCAGGGTCGCGACCCTCGCGAAACGCTCGCGGAGTCCGCCTGGAGGTCGCTCAATGCAAGCGTTCGCGCGTCTTGCGGCCGCTGTCGGACGGGCCGCGCCGCGAGCCGCGCTCGCGCGCGGCGCCGGCGCGACGCCGGTCGTGCCAGTAGCGATAGATGAGCACCGCGGCGAGCGCCAGCTCGTCGACGAGCGAGGCGCGCTTTTCCTTGTCGTCGATCCACTCGGCGAACTCGGGATCCTGATCGCCGAACGCGAGCGCCTCGAGCGGGAACATCCAGTCCCGCGCCTCGCGCGATTCGTAGAGAGGCTGCCAGTCGTCGTCGCGCAGCTTGACGCCGGCCATGTAGCCCTCGCACCACGCGGTGGCCTCGGCCGGCGCCTTCTCGCCCTTGGCGCGCTCGTCGGCCATGTACAGGAGCGGCTTGAAGCGCGTCGGAGATTCCTCGAGCGTCCGTTGCAGCCCGACGATGTGGCGCAGCATCAGGCCCATCACGCGCTGCGCCTGCTCGGACGACCCGTACGCGGGCGTCGCGGCGCGGCCGCCCTCGCTCCAGACGCCCGGAAGCCACTCCGAGGGCTGGATGACGGCGGGACCGCTCACGATCGCGCAAAGATAGCCGTCGAGCATCTCGAGATCCATGCAGTCCTGCGGCACGGCGTCCGAGGCGAGAAACGTCTCGAGTTCGTCCAGCTCCGCGTCGGTCAGCGGTTCGTCGAGGGCGCGTTCGGCGGTGCGTTCGGTCATGGTGATGCGGCTTTCGGCGGCGGGCAACCCATCATGATCCCCTGACCGGGCCGGAAACGCAATCCGGGCCTTCCTTGACCGTCGGCGCACCGCACGCGTGCTACCCTTCGGGCCGCCGACGCACGCCGACCGATGCCGCCGAAGATCAAGATCCAGGCCTTCCTCGCGACGCTTCCCCTGTTCAAGGAGCTCGCGCCCGCGGAGCTCGACCGCATCGCGGCGGGAACCACCGAGCTTCACGTGCCGCGCGGCGAGATCCTGTTCAACAAGGGCGACCCGACGACCGGGTTCTACCTCGTCATCTACGGTCAGGTGAAGCTGTCGTTCGTCACGCCGGCCGGGCAGGAGAAGGTGGTCGAGATCATCGGGCCGGGCGGGTCGTTCGGCGAGGCGCTGATGTTCATGGAGAAGGCCTACATCGTGATGGCGCAGACGCTCGCCGACACGATGCTGCTGCACATCGCGAAGGAGACCGTGTTCGACGGGCTGGCCCGCGAGCCCGGCTTCGCCAAGAAGATGCTCGCCGGCCTCTCTCGCCGGCTGCATTCGCTCATCTCCGACGTCGAAAGCTACTCGCTGCAGTCCGGCACGCAGCGGGTGATCGGCTACCTGCTGCGGCAGGACGAGGCGATGGCCGCCGACAGCGGCCCGACGACGCTCACGCTGCCGGTGTCGAAGGCGATCGTCGCATCGCGCCTCAACCTCACGCCCGAGCACTTCTCGCGCATCCTGCACGACCTGCAGTCGCTCGAACTGATCCGCGTCGACGGGCGCGACGTGCACATCCTGGACATCGCGCGGCTGCGCGCGCACACCGGCTAGCGCGCCGCCCCGTGGGTCCGGCTTCAGCCGGACAACCTTTCGCCCCTTCGAGGTAAACCGTCCGACTGAAGTCGGACCCACGACCTCGCGCGACACCCTGTGGGTCCGGCTTCGGCCGGACAACCTTTCGCCCCTTCGAGAAAAACCGTCCGACTGAAGTCGGACCCACGACCTCGCGCGACACCCTGTGGGTCCGGCTTCAGCCGGACGCCTGTCGACTCTGTGGGTCCGGCTTCAGCCGGACGCGTGTCGACCCTGCGGGTCCGGCTTCAGCCGGACGCCTTTGCGCGGTATCAGTGACTGGTCCCCGCCTCGCGGATGATCTTGTTCCAGACGTTGTACTTGCCCACCGGCTTCGACGCCGGGATGCGCTTCACTTCCTTGAGCGTGGCGGCGTCGTAGACGACGACCGCGCCGTCGTTCTCCCACACGCTCGCGAGCGCGTGCCTGCCGTAGCGGTCGAACTCGATGTGCGCGGCGGTCCTGCCCGGCGAGGGCGTGACCTCGCCGACGATCTCGAGCGACCTCTTGTCGATGACCTGCAGCGTGTCCCTGCGCGGGCTCATCATTGCGTCGACCCACGCGTACGGCGTCGCGTCGTGGCTGCGCATGAAGAAGCCCGGGCCGTTCGTGCGGATCTGCTTCACCGGCTTCCAGGTCTTCACGTCGATCACCGACACGACGCCTTCCTTGAGGTTCGGCGTCGCCATCACGCGCCGGCCATCGTGGTCGAACGTGATGCCCGAGCCCAGGTGCGGCATGCCGGGCAGGTCGAGGTCGGCGATCTTGCGGCGCACGTCCAGGTGCACGACCTGCCCCTTGCCCGCCTCGCGCGAGGCGCCCATCACCTCGCTGTAGTCCTGCGTGAAGAAGAAGTCGTCGAGCGTGTCCTGCAGCACCGAGCGGCGCACGTTCAGGAAGCCCGGCACGAACGCGCCCTCGCGGTACCGGAAGTCGTGGATCACGCCGATCGGGATCTCGGGCGCCTTCGGGTCGTAGCTGATCTCCCACACCTCGGGGATGTCCTTGAGCGCCGCGACGAAGCTCTTGCGCGGCGACGCGTCGTAGACCGCCGACACGCGCGAGGTCTTCTTCCCCTCGCGATCGACGACCGGAAGCAGCTTGACGAAGTTCAGGTCCGCGTCGAGCACGACGATCGAGTGCGGCAGGTAGTTGCCGACCATCACGTACTTCCCGTCGCCGGACACCGCCGCGTTGCGCGTGTTGAGCCCCGCGCGGACCTCCGCGACCATCGCGAGGTTCCAGAGGTCGTACTTGCTGATCCAGCCGTCGCGCGACGCGAAGTACACGAAGCGCCCGTCGGGCGTGAACTTCGGCCCGCCGTGCAGCGCGTAGCGCGTCGGGAAGCGCGCGAGGCGCTCGAAGCGGTCGCCGTCGAGGATCGACGCATGCTGGTCGCCGGCCTCGACGAGGACGAACAGGTTGAGCGGATCGGCGGAGAACGACGGCTTGTCCGGCAGCGTCTCGCCCGTGCGATGCACGACGCGCGACGCCCGGATCTCCGCCTCGCCCCACACGGGCTTCGTCGCGGGAGGCGCGTAGACGTAGGCGACGAGCGCGTCGATCTCGGCCTTCGAGAGCGCGGGCGAGAACGCCTGCATCTGCGTCGCCGCGCGGCCCTTCGCGATCGTCTCGGCGGCAGCGGGCTTGCGCAGGCGCTCGAGGCTCTCGGGCAGGAGCGCCGGCCCCATCAGCCCGAAGCGGTCGGCGCCGTGGCACGAGGCGCAGTGCGTCGCGTAGAGCCCGGCCGCGTCGACGGCGGCAGCAGGTGACGGCGCGTGGGCCGGGGGAACCTGCGATACCGCCGCGCCCGCGAACACCACCACCAGCGCGGCGATCGCGAGGTAGACCGCCCAGCCGATCGCGCAACGCCAGCGCGCCAGCCCGCTCGCCCCCGTGCCGCACGTCGCGTTGTCGGACCCGGTGTCAGACACCGGGTCCGATGCCGGGTCCGACACCGGCCTTGCCGCCGCGCGCACGGGTCTCACGTCCGCACCTCGTCCGGCGTCACCGGCGGGACGACCGCCGCAGCCGCCTCGGCGCGCCGCACGCGCACGTACGGCTTCGCGACGAGCCGCTCGCCGCCGCCCTCGATGCCGAGCTCGTCGTCGTCGAGGTAGCAGCCCGGATCCTCGGCCCACGCGTCCCTGGCGATCTGCCACGCGCGCACGCGCGTGTTGCCGCCGCAGACGTCGAAGTACCCGCAGCGCGAGCAGCGTCCCTTGACCGCGCGCGGGCTCGCCTTCAGTCCCGCCATCAGCGGATCGGACGTGTCTCGCCAGATCACGGAGAACGGCCGCGCCTTCACGTTGCCGAGCGTGTAGTCCCACCAGAACGTGTCCGGGTGCACGTTGCCCAGGTTGTCGATGTTGGCGATGTTGACACCGGAGCTGTTGCCGCCCCACTGCGCCAGCTTCGCGCGCAGGTGCGCCTCGCTCCCGGGGAAGCGCGCGCGCACCCAGTGCAGCAGCCAGACGCCGTCGGCGTCGTTGTTGCCGGTGACGAACTCGCGCTTCCTGCCGGACTCGATCGAGCGCCACGCCGCGTCGAGCACGAGATCCATCGCGTCGCGCGTCGTCCGGAACATCGCGTCGGTCTTGCGGTTGACGTTGCCGCGCCCGCCGTAGTTCAGGTGCGACAGGTAGAACTTGTCGATGTCCTCGGTCTCCATCAGCTCGAGGAGCGCGGGCAGGTCGTGCGCGTTGTCCTGCGTGAGCGTGAATCGGATGCCGACCTTGAGCCCCGCGTCGCGGCAGAGGCGCACCGCGGCGAGCGAAGCCGCGTACGCGCCCTGCTTGCGGCGGAAGCGGTCGTGCGTCGCCTCGATGCCGTCGAGGCTGATGCCGACGTAGTCGTAACCGATCTCCGCGACCCCCGGCAGCATCGCCTCGTCGATCAGCGTGCCGTTGGTCGACAGCCCGACGTAGAAGCCCATCGACTTCGCGCGCCGCGAGATCGCGTAGATGTCCGGATGCAGCAGCGGCTCGCCGCCGGAGAGGATCAGCACCGGCACGCCGAACGACTTCAGGTCGTCCATCGTCCGGCAGATCTCCGGCGTCGAGAGCTCGCCCGGGAAGTCGACGTCGGCCGAGATCGAGTAGCAGTGCTGGCAGGCGAGGTTGCAGCGCCGGATCAGGTTCCAGATCACCACCGGCCCCGGCGGGTTGCGCCTCGGGCCCACCGGCGTCGGATGCCGCACTTCCTCCAGGTACTGCGTCACGCGGAACATCGCCTCGCTCCGTATCTATCCGTCGCCCGCCCGGCGATCCGGGCCGTCCCTCGGCACAGTATCGCCGCAATCCGCTCGCCGCGCCTTGATCCCGGTCGACCCTCCGGTCACTCGAACCGCAATCCCGTCTTCTTCAGCACCTTCGTGCTGTAGAGGACCTCGTGCGCGCGCGCGGCGTCGCCCAGCAGCGCGGCGATCTCGCCGACCTGCACCTCGACCTCGGCGCGGTCGCGCCCGTGCACCATCGCGAACACGTTGTAGCGCCAGGCCGGAAGGCGGCGCGGCCGGCGGTAGCAGTGGCTCACCCCCGGGAGCGCGCCGACGCGCATGCCCAGCTCGTCGACGCGCGCGTCGTCGACGTCCCACACGCTCATGCCGTTGGCGGTCCAGCCGAGCCGATAGTGATTCGGCACGACGCCGATGCGGCGGATCGCGCCGGACGCGAGCATCGCCCGAAGGCGCTCGATCACGAGCTCCGGCGCGACGCCGATCGCCTCGGCGACCGTGTGGTAGGGGCGCGGTACGCGCGGCAGGCCGCCCTGCGTCGCCCGCACGATCGCCCGGTCGAGTACCGCGAGGTCGACCGGTCCGTTCACGCGACGAGCCTCAACTCGACGAAGTACTCGCGCTCCTTCGGGAACGCATGCACCGGCAGGCCGGTCGCGGCTTCGATGCGCGCGACGGCGTCGTCGATGCCCTCGGGCGTCGGCGTCGCCAGCACGAACCACATGTTGAGCGCGTGATCGCGCGCGTAGTTGTGCGCGACCTCGGGGAACGCGCTGACGACGCCCGCGACGCGCTCGAAGTCCGCGGCGGGCACCGCCATCGCCGCCAGCGTGAATGCGCCGCCCAGCTTCTGCGCGTCGAACAGCGGGCCGAAGCGCGTGAGCGTCCCGTCCGAGATCATCCGGTCGACACGGGCGATCAGCTCGTCCTCGCCGATGCCGAATCGCTCCGCGGCGGCGGCGAACGGACGCTCGCACAGCGGGAACTCGCCCTGCAGCGCGTTCACGATCGCGCGGTCGACCGGGTCGGCGATGCCGGCCGGCGCATGCGTCCGCGCCCCCGCGGCCTCCGGTCCGGCGCGGCTCATGCGGGGATCGCCCCCACGGTCTGCGCGACGCTCGCCCCGGACGCGGGGGCGCGCCGCGCGGCGTAGCGCGCGCCGCGCTGCTTGAACGCGCGGCGCGAGAACAGGACGTCGTGCGCCCAGGCGTCGAGCCCCAGCGCCGCGGCGATCGCGTCGCGTCGCGCGGTGACCGCGTCGCGGTCGCGCCCGTGGATCATCGCGTACAGGTTGTAGCGCCAGCCGTCGTCGCGGCGGCGGCGGTAGGCGAGCGTCACATCGTCCTCGCGCGCGAGCGCGGCGCCGAGCGCGTCGGCGCGCTTGTCGGGCACGTCCCACACGCACATCGCGTTCGCGGCGTAGCCGAGCGGGCGGTGCCTCACGATCAGCCCGAGTCGCGAGACCACGCCCCGGTTGAGCCAGTCGGCGATCCTCACCGTCAGGTAGGCCTCGGCGACGCCGGCGCAGCGCGCGGCCTCCGCCCAGGGCCGCGGCACGGCGGGCAGCCCGTCCTCGAGCGCGGCGACGATGCGCCGGTCACGGTCGGACAGTGCGAGCGGCACGGCGGGCGGCGGCACGCGGCGCGCGGGCGCCACGTGCGCCCCGGTCGCGTGCACGTCGAAGCCCAGGTCGATCCAGTAGTCGCGCACGAGCGGCAGGCGGATCACCGGAAGTCCGGCCTCGCGGCCGATGGAGGCGAGCGCGGCGTCGAGATGCGCCGCGTCCGGCGCGGTCGCGACGAACCACAGGTTGAACGCGTGCTCGCGCTCGTAGTTGTGGTTGACCTCGTCGTGCGCCGAGACGATCCGCGCGACCTCGGCGAGCCGCTCGCGCGGCACCGCGATCGCCGCGAGCGTCGACGCGCCGATGACGCCCGGGCGGAACACCGCGCCGACGCGGCTCACGACGCCATCGGCCAGCCGGCGCGCGACGGCGTCGATCACGTCGCGCTCGGTCGCGCCGAGCTGCGCCGCGATCTGCGCGTACGGCCGCGCGACCAGCGGAAAGCCGCGCTGGAAGCCGTCGACGAGCCGGCGCTCGAGGTCGTCGAGCGGCGCGATCGAGGCGCGTGCGTCCATGGTCAGAACCCCATCCGCGCGGCGCGCGACGTGAAGAAGATGCCCGACGGGCTGTCGGAGGCGAGCGTGGCGACGGTCTTGAGCGTCGCGGTGTCGACGACGACGACGCGGTGGTCGTCGCGCGCGGAAATCCACACTTCCTCGCCGCGCGGCGTGAACTCCATGTGCAGCACGGCGCGCCCGGGCTCGAGCGTCGCCGCGACGGCGCGCGTCTCGGTGTCGACGACCTGCACGCGGCCGTTGTCGGGGAACGCGAAGTTCACCCACACCTGCCGCCCGTCGGGACGCGCGATCACGAACACCGGCTGGCCGGCGACCGGCACGCGCGCGACCTCGCGCCAGTCGCGCGTGTCGACGACGAGCACCTCGTGGCGGCCGATCGCGGGCAGCCATGCGTAGCCGCCGGCGATCGCCCAACCGCGCAGGTGCGGCATCTTGTAGACGGGAAGCTTCTCCTCGCCCTTGCCGTAGCCGGGCAGGATGCGCCTGACGCCGCGCTCGGGATGCCACAGGTCGAGGAGCGACAGCCCGTCCTCGCCGAACAGCCCCGCGAGGTACCAGCGGCCGTCCGGCGTCACGAGCCCGTCGTAGGGTTGCCGGCCGGCATCGCGGAAACGCTCGACCTTCGGCGCACGCGGGTCGCGCGCGTCGATCACCCAGATCTCGCCCGCGTCGAACAGGCTCGCGACGAAGCGCTGTCCCGGCGCGTCGGCCAGCCCGACGACCTTGGAGCGCTGGCCGTCGGGACCGGGGGCCGACGGGATGTCGGCGAGCAGCTCGAGCGTCACCGCGTCGAAGAGCTTGATGCCGCCGGGCACGTAGTTCTGCGCGGCGACGACGCGCCCGTCCTGGCTCACCGCGCCGCCGATCGAGTTGCCCGCCTGCATCACGCGACGGGCGATCTTCCGCTCGAGCAGATCGACCTTGGTGAGACCGCCGTCGCGACCGAACACGTACGCGTAGCGGCCGTCGCGCGAATAGACGACCGAGGCGTGCGAGAGGTCGCCCAGGCCGTCGACAGTGCCGAGCACCGTGCGCGCCGTCGTGTCGACGACCTGCACGCGACCCTTGGCGCGCTCGATGACCACGCCCAGGTCGCCGGTGCCGCGCAGTTGCGCCACCGCGTCCGGCGCGGCGAGCGCGCAGGCGAACAGGCCTCCGACGAACGCGCGGGCCATGCCGCGCGCGGAAGCGCTAGCGAGTATCGACATCGGTTGCCCCGTCGAACATCCGGGCAACCAGCCAGTCAGCCTCGGCCTCGGAAATGAATCGCCGCCACGGCGGCATTGCGGTTCCGGTTCGGCCGTGCACGATCGTCGCGGCCAGGCTTTCCGCCGGTTTCGTTCTCAATGCCTCCGGCGTGAGCGCCGGACCGAGACCGCCGGTCAGGCGCATGCCGTGGCAGGAACCGCAGTCCTGCCTGAGCAGCACGAGCAGCTCGCGCTGCCTCGCGGGATCGGGATCGGCGACGGACGCGACCGCTTCCGCCGACGCTCCCGGCCCGGCCTCGCCCAGCGCCGGCGCGACCGCGGCCATCGCGGCCAACGCGGCGGCGAGCAGCAGGGGTCGGGCGGCGTTCATGGCAGGGCTCTCCTCAAGCCCTTCCATGATCGGGTCCGGCGGTCACCCCGGCATTGATGCAACTCAAGGGGGGGCTGCCCGGCGCGGGTCCCTGCGGGCGCGAGCGCGCGACGGCCCGGTTCCGGCGCGTTTCGCCGCCCCGCCATGCGCGAAGGGCGGCCGCCCGGGCCGCCCCTCGCCTCCGCCGACGCGCGTCGCGTCAGTAGACGTCGTGCTGCGTGTTGTAGACGTTGAACTTGCCGGTCGGCGTGACGAGCAACGGGTCCTTGATGACCTTCTTGAGCTTGAGCGTCCTGTCGTCGACGATCACGAGCGCCGACTGCTGGTTCTTCGCGCTCCACACCGAGAACCACACCTCGTCGCCGGCCTTGTTGTACTCCGGCTGCACGACCCGCTTCGCGCCCTCGGTGACGCCCGCCCACTCGGCGATCGGCAGCACCTTGTAGCCCGCCTTGAGGTTCCTCGTGTCGAACACCGCGACCGAGCCGGCGATCTTCGCGTCCGGGTGCAGCGGCGTGTCGACGTAGAGGTTGTTCGACTTCGGGTGCGTCTTGATGAACAGGTTGCCGCCCCCCTGCGCGTCGATCGTCTCGCACACCTTCCACGCGTACTTCGCGTGTTTCCTCGGGTCGGTGCCGATCAGCGAGATCTTCTCGCTGCCGAGATGCCCGGTCGCCCAGACGGGACCGCAGGTCGGGTGCACGAAGTTCGCGCCGCGGCCCGGGTGCGGGATCTTGTCGACGTCGACGATCGCCACGCGCCTGCCTTCCTTCGTGTCGACGACCGCGATCTTGTCCGACTGGTTCGCGGCCATCAGCACGTAGCGTCGCGTCGAGTCGTAGCCGCCGTCGTGCAGGTACTGCGCGGTCGGGATCTCCTTGATCTGGAGGTTGTCGAGGTCGCTGTAGTTGACCAGCAGGACCTTGCCGGTCTCCTTGACGTTGACGACGAACTCGGGCTTGAAGTGCGACCCGACGATCGCCGCGACGCGCGGCTCGGGGTGGTATTCCTGCGTGCCGACCGTCATGCCGCGCGTGCCGACGATCTTGAGCGGCTCGAGCGTGTCGCCCTTCATGATCACGAACTGCGGCGGCCAGTAGCTGCCCGCGATCGCGTACCTGTCCTCGTAGCCCTTGTACTTCGACGTCTCGACCGAGCGCGCCTCGAGGCCCGTGCGGATCTCGGCCACGGTGTCGGGCTTCTCCATCCACAGGTCGATCATGTTGACCTTCGCGTCGCGCCCTATCACCAGCAGGTAGCGGCCCGACGCCGACGTTCGCGTGATGTGCACCGCGTAGCCGGTCTTGATGATGTTGACGATCCGCTTGGTGTCGCCGTCGATCAGCGCGATCTCCCCGCTGTCCCGCAGCGTCACCGAGAAGATGTTGTCGAGGTTGAGCTTGTTCATCTTCCGCTTCGGCCGCTCGCCCGGCGGCACCACGACCTTCCACGTCGCCTTCATCTCCTTCAGGCCGAACTCGGGCGGCTGCGGCGGCGTCTGCTGGACGTAGCGCGCCATCAGGTCGACCTCGTCGTCGGTCAGCTCGCCCGACGTTCCCCAGTTCGGCATGCCGGCGGGCGAGCCGTACTTGATGAAGACCTTCAGGTACTCGCTGCCCTTCG
Organism: Burkholderiales bacterium; assembly: GCA_905339295.1. Classification (GTDB taxonomy): domain Bacteria; phylum Pseudomonadota; class Gammaproteobacteria; order Burkholderiales; family Casimicrobiaceae; genus VBCG01. The sequence goes on along the minus strand of CAJPFI010000006.1, from coordinate 28,290 downwards.
CGATCGTGAGGTCGGGCGTGAGCGGCTTGCCGGTGGCGCCCTTGCGGAGCACGCCGTGGCAGCCCGCGCAGCGCTCGAAGTAGACCTGGCGCGCCTTGTCGAACTCCGGCTTCGACATCGGCGGCGCCTTCGGATTGATGTCCTGGTACATCTCGACCTGGCCCAGCGGCGAGCTGCCGGCCTGGTAGGCGGTCTCGGGCTGCGTGATTTCCTTGTGCTGGGTCGGCTGCTGTGCGAACGCACCCCCTGCAGCCATCGCCAGCGCCGCAGCGGTCATCAGGGAGAGCATCCTCCCGCCGTTTCTCGAATGCATGTGTGCCTCTGGTAATCGTCGCCGCGGCGGGCAATCCCCGGTCAGGGGGCCGCAACGCGAATGTGGACCCGCCGCGGCGGCCGAGCCTTGATGCCTGTCAATGGTTTCGGCGCATGCGGCCGTCCCGCCGCGAAAACGCAAGAAAAGCCGGGTACTCACGCAGCGGATCGCAAGCCGCGGAAGTGCACATCCGGACGGGCGGGCGGACCCGGGTGACCGGCGCGGCCCGCGCCGGGCCGGGACCCTTCCGGCAACCGATCGCCGCAGGGATCCCGCCGGACGATGCGTCCGCGGCATCGCCGGCGAACCCGTCCGGATGGTGCATCGCGTCACTCGCTTGATGCGCATCAATTCGACGATCGCGCCGCGGTTCCATCATTGCCATGAGGTAATCGGGGTCAGAGCCCCGGCCATCGTGAACATCACCGGCATCGTCGTCTACGCCCGTCCCGGAAGTTGCGCCCCCGTGCGCGAGGCGCTCTCGGAGATCGGCGGCGTCGAGGTCCACGCAGTCTCCCCGGAAGGCCGCATGGTCGTGACCGTCGAGCGGTCCGACGACGCCGCCGCGTCCGAAGCCTTCGACGCCATCGCCATGATCGACGGCGTCCTGTCCACCGCGCTCGTCTACCACCACGACGAAGCGCTGAACGAAGAAGCGAATCGCTGACCAGGAGTGCGACCATGTCCATCACCCGACGCGAGTTCATCCGGAACAGCGCCATCGCCGCGACCGCGACGGCGGCGGGCGTCGTCATCCCCGGCGTGCAGGATGCGCTCGCGCAGGCGCAGGGCGACGACGGGATCAAGTGGGACAAGGGCGTGTGCCGCTACTGCGGCACGGGTTGCGGCGTGCTCGTCGGCGTGCGCGACGGGCGCGTCGTCGCGACGCAGGGCGACCCGGACGCTCCGGTGAACAAGGGGCTCAACTGCATCAAGGGCTACTTCCTCGCCAAGATCCAGTACGGCAAGGACCGGCTGACGACGCCGATGCTCCGGATGAAGAACGGCAGGTACGACAAGCAGGGCGAGTTCACGCCGATCACGTGGAAGCAGGCGTTCGACGTGATGGAGGAGAAGTGCAAGGCGACGCTGAAGGCCAGGGGGCCGACGGCGGTCGGCATGTTCGGGTCGGGCCAGTGGACGATCTGGGAGGGCTACGCCGCGAACAAACTGTTCAAGGCCGGCTTCCGCTCGAACAACGTCGACCCGAACGCGCGTCACTGCATGGCCTCGGCGGTCGCCGGCTTCATGCGCACGTTCGGCGCCGACGAGCCGATGGGATGCTACGACGACGCCGAGCACGCCGACGCGTTCGTGCTGTGGGGCTCGAACATGGCCGAGATGCACCCGGTCCTGTGGTCCCGGATCACCGACCGGCGGCTCACCGCGAACCACGTCAAGATCTTCGTGCTGTCCACCTACGGCCACCGCTCGACCGAGCTGGCCGACGTCGAGATCATCTTCAGGCCGCAGACCGATCTCGCGATCATGAACTACATCTGCAACCACATCATCCAGAGCGGCGCGGTGAACCGCGACTTCGTCGCGAAGCACGTCGCGTTCCGCAAGGGCGTCACCGACATCGGCTACGGGCTGCGCCCGAACCACCCGCTCGAGCAGGTCGCGAACAACAACGGCTACCCGGGGGCGGACGGCAAGCCCAAGGGCAACCCGGACGCGAGCTCGCCGATCAGCTTCGACGACTTCAAGGCGTTCGTCGCCGAGTACACGCTCGACAAGGTGAGCGCGCTCTCCGGCGTGCCGAAGGACAGGCTCGAGGCGCTGGCGAAGGCGTACGCCGACCCGAAGACCAAGGTCACGTCGTACTGGACGATGGGATTCAACCAGCACACGCGCGGCACCTGGGTCAACAACCAGATCTACAACTGCCACCTGCTGGTCGGGAAGATCTCCGAGCCGGGGAACAGCCCGTTCTCGCTCACCGGCCAGCCGTCGGCGTGCGGCACGGCGCGCGAGGTCGGCACGTTCGCGCACCGGCTGCCGGCGGACATGGTCCTGATGAATCCCGAGCACCGAAAGATCGCCGAGAAGGTCTGGAAGCTGCCGGAGGGAACGATCGTCGGCCAGATCGGCTACCACGCGGTCCTGCAGGACCGGATGCTCAAGGACGGGAAGCTCAACTTCTACTGGACGAGCACGACCAACAACATGCAGGCCGGGCCGAACATCAACGGCGAGCGCTGGCCCGGTTTCCGCAATCCCGAGAACTTCGTCGTCGTTTCCGACGCGTACCCGACGGTCACCGCGCTCGCCGCCGACCTGATCCTGCCCTCGGCGATGTGGACCGAGAAGGAGGGCGCGTACGGCAACGCCGAGCGGCGTGGCCAGTTCTGGCGGCAGATGGTGAAGGCGCCGGGCGAGGCCAGGTCCGATCTGTGGCAGTACCTCGAGTTCGCGAAGCGGTTCAAGGTCGAGGAGGTGTGGCCCGAGGACCTGCTCGCGAAGGCGCCGCAGTACCGCGGCAAGACGCTCCACGACGTGCTGTTCGCCAACGGAACGGTCGACAAGTACCCGCTCGCCGAGCTCGAGCGCGTCAACGGCAGGGGCTACACGAACGACGAGTCGCGGGAGTCCGGCTGGTACGTGCAGAAGGGGCTGTTCGAGGAGTACCGCCAGTTCGGGCTCGGCAAGGGCAAGGACCTGGGCGAGTTCGACAGCTACCACAAGGTGCGCGGCCTGCGCTGGCCGGTGGTCGACGGCAAGGAGACGCTCTGGCGCTATCGCGAGGGCTACGACCCGTACGTGAAGAAGGGCGAGGACGTGCGCTTCTACGGCAAGCCCGACGGCAAGGCGTGGATCTTCGCGCTGCCCTACCAGCCCGCCGCCGAGTCGCCCGACGCCGACTACGACCTGTGGCTGTGCACGGGCCGCGTGCTCGAGCACTGGCACACCGGCACGATGACGCGCCGCGTCCCCGAGCTGCATCGCGCCTTCCCGGAGGCGTGGGTGTTCATGAATCCCGAGGACGCGAAGAAGCGCGGCCTGCAGCGCGGCGACACGGTGAAGCTCGCGAGCCGTCGAGGCGAGATGACGACGCGCGTCGAGACGCGCGGGCGCAACCGCATGCCGCCGGGCACGGTGTTCGTGCCGTTCTTCGACGAAGGGCGCCTCGTCAACAAGCTCACGCTCGACGCGACCTGCCCGATCTCGAAGGAGACCGATTTCAAGAAGTGCGCGGTCAAGGTGACGAAAGCGTGACGCGGATCGGCTGACTGCAACGCGACGGGCGGGGCGCGAGCGCGCCCCGCCCGTGAAAACCCGATGAGCGAGCAGGACACTCCCTCCCCCGCCAGCGTCGCGCGGCGCCGGTTCGTGCTGGACGCGGCGATGATGGCATGCGGCGTCGGGCTCGCGGCCGGGGGGCTCGCGCTGTATGCGAAGCAGGCGAAGGCGCTGCCTCCCGGCGCGCTGCGCCCGCCGGGCGCGCTCGCGGAGGGGGACTTCCAGGGCGCGTGCATCCGCTGCGGCATGTGCGTGCGCGACTGTCCCTACGCGATCCTCGCGCTCGCGAAGCCCGAGCAGCCGGTCGCGACGGGGACGCCGTACTTCGTCGCGCGCGACCTGCCCTGCGAGATGTGCGAGGACATCCCGTGCGTCAAGGCGTGCCCCACCGGCGCGCTCGACCATGCGCTCACCGACATCGCGAATGCGCGCATGGGCCTCGCGGTGCTGATCGACCACGAGACCTGCCTCAACTGGCTCGGGATGCGCTGCGACGTCTGCTATCGCGTGTGCCCGCTGATCGACAAGGCGATCACGCTCGACCCGCAGCACAACCCGCGCACCGGCAAGCACACGCTGTTCATCCCGGTCGTGCACTCGGACGCGTGCACCGGCTGCGGCAAGTGCGAGAAGGCGTGCGTGCTCGAGACCTCGGCGATCAAGGTGCTGCCCGCCGCGCTCGCGAAGGGCGAGATCGGCAAGCACTACCGCCTCGGATGGAAGGAGAAGGAGCGCGCGGGCGAAAGCCTGATCGCGCCTGACGCCGAGCACCGCTACCACCTGCCCGAGGGTTACACGTACGAGCACGGCGGCCGCGGGCTCGTGCGCGACGAGCCCGGGCTCGCGACGATGCCCGGCGCGCCGGCGCCCGGAACGGGGGCGAAGTGATGGCCCGCCCGGAGCGTCCCGGCGCCGAGGCGACCGCGGCCAGGGGCTGGTTCGGGAGCCACAAGTGGCTCGTGGCGCGTCGCGTTTCGCAACTCTCGATCCTCGCGGCGTTCCTGCTCGGTCCGCTGGCGGGCGTGTGGATCGTCAAGGGCAACCTCAACTTCAGCTACACGCTGGGCGTCCTGCCGCTCGCCGACCCGTACGTGCTCGCGCAGTCCGTGATCGCCGGGCACGCGCCCGAGCGCAAGGCGCTGATCGGCGCCGCGATCGTGCTCGCGGTCTACTTCCTCGTCGGCGGCCGCGCCTACTGCTCGTGGGCGTGCCCGGTGAACATGGTCACCGACCTCGCGCACTGGCTGCGTCGCAGGCTTGGGATCACGAAGTCGGTGCGCATCGCGCGAAGCCTGCGCTACTGGGTGCTCGGCGCGACGCTCGTGCTCGCGGGCGCGACCGGCACGATCGCGTGGGAGCTCGTGAACCCGGTGTCGATGTTCCACCGCGGCCTGATCTTCGGCGTCGGCGCGGCATGGACGATCGTGCTCGCCGTGTTCCTGCTCGACCTCCTGTTCTCGGATCGCGGCTGGTGCGGGCGCGTGTGCCCGGTGGGCGCGTTCTACAGCCTGCTCGCGCTGAAGAGCCCGTTGCGAGTCACCGCGGCGCGGCGCGCGCACTGCAACGACTGCCTGGACTGCTACGCGGTCTGCCCGGAGAAACAGGTGATCAAGCCCGCGCTCAAGGGCGCCTCGCGCGGCGCGGGCGCGGTGATCCTGTCGCCCAACTGCACGAACTGCGGGCGCTGCATCGACGTGTGCTCGAAGGAAGTGTTTCGTTTCGGATTGCGGTACGACGGCCGCGAGGACGCGCCATCCCCGGCACTGCCCGGGGCCGTCGCACGTGCGGCGCGCGCGGACCGCGCCTGAATGCAGATCAGCGAGGAGGGACGACGATGAACAGGACCTTGATGGCCGCGATGGCGGCGGTGCTGGCCGGAAGCGTGGTGCTCGCGGCCTGCGCGACGGCGCCCGGGGGCCCGGCCGGCCCTGTGACCCCGGTCGCGAGCCTGCGCGGCAGCGACGCCGCGACGCAGGACCTGGCGCCGACGGTGCGCGAGCAGGTCGGCAGGAAACCCGGGCTGCAGGACAGGATCGCGCGGACCTTCGTCGGCCAGCCGCCGCTGATCCCGCATGCGACGGACAACTTCGACGAGGTGACGCTCGCCGACAACCAGTGCCTCGAGTGCCACGCCGTCCAGAACGCGGTGAAGAAGAGCGCGCCGCGCATCTCGGACTCGCACCTCGTCAGCGCGACCGGCCAGAAGCTCGCCGAGGCCGACAGCCGCCGTCACGCCTGCCAGCTCTGCCACGTGCCGCAGTTCGACGCGCCGCCGCTGGTCGAGAACGCGTTCGTGGGAGCGACGCCGAAGAAGTAGTCCGCCGCACGTCGATCGCACGGCCGGCGGCAGCAGGCCGCGCGACGACGGACCTCGGTCGCGACGCACCGTCGGTCCGCGCACGATCGATGCGCGGGCGTCATGGACCGCGGCGAGCACCTGTGCCTTGCGCCCGGCGGATGCGGGCCTGCGAGCCGTCACGTTCACGATCGGCACGAGCGCGCCGGAGGCGAGGCCGGCGTTGCGAAGCGGCGATTCAGCGGGCGGACCCGCGTTCGCCGGAAGCCGAAGGCGGAACCTGCGGGCCGGAGGAGGCGCGCTCGGTCGAGGCGCCGGACCCTTCCGATCCCGACGCCCGACCCTGCCATTCGTGGCGAAGAAGACCGAAGACCTCGACGTCCCGGGCCACTCCCCTGGTGACCCAGCGCTGGCGAAGCAGCCCCTCCTTCGTGAAACCGAGGCGCCCCAGCAGGCGCGCCGACGCGATGTTCGACGGACCGACCTCGGCCTCCAGCCTGCGCAGCGCCATTCGGGTGAAGGCGCAGTCGACGAGGGCCGCGAGCGCTTCGCGCATGACGCCACGACCCCAGTGGGCACGACCCAGGACATAGCCGAGCTCCGCGCGCGCGCTCGCTTCGTCGTGACGAAACACCAGGCACGTGCCGATGGCGGCACCGGACGGCTTCTCGGCGACCACGAACTGGAGCGCGGTTCCGGACGCCTGAACGTCCGTCATGCGCTTCAGCCATGCTTGCGCATCGGACAGCGAGCGCCACGTCGCGTAAGGCAGGAAACGGGTGACTTCGTCGTCCCCGTTGACCGCGAGCAGCGCCGGAAGGTCGGTTTCGGCGACGAGCCGGAGGACGAGGCGCGCGGTCTCGACAGGTCCTGGCGCGAGGAGCGGCATGGCGTGGGATCGAGCGGGGTCCGGGGCCCGGGCTCACCGACCGGCAACGGGCGGCGGCCCCGGTCGTTGCCTGTCCGGCGCGTTGATCGCGTCGACGACGTCGCGCACGACGCGCGTGCTGTCGTCGGGACCGCTCATTCCATGTCGCCTCGCACCGCGACCCATCGCGCTGGCTCGCCGGCGCGCCGCGCCCCGCGCGTCCGCCGGTGCGCCGGACCGGGCATCGCCTACGCCTTTGCGGCGATTGCGCGGACGGCCCATGCCCGGGCAACCAGCGAGATCGATCCGTCGGCTGCGATCGGGATTCGCTCCCGCACGCGGTCGCGCAGGCGCGCTCTCGCGGTCTCGTCGAGCGACATGCAGTAGGCGGGGGCCGGCCCCTGGCCGCCAAGGAAGGGCTGCCAGTACTCGTCGAAGCTCGCGAACGGCGTCGCGATGTCGATGGCCGTCACGTCGACGCCGTCCAGTCCGGCCTCGGCGAAGAGCTTCCCGAGCGCCTCCGGACGGCACAGCGGAAAGCGGATGCCTTCGTCGATGTCCGCGGCGCGCGGGTCGAGCTCGACGGCCGCATCCCAGAAGTGCCGCATCAGTTCCATCCTTCCGGCGTAATCCCAGACGTACGCGCCGATCGTGCCGCTGCCGTCCGCGACCCTCGCCATCTCGGCGAGTGCCGCGCGCGGATCGGGAACGAAGTTCAGGACCAGCCCCGAGACGACCGCGTCGAACGACGAGTCGCCGAACGGGATCGCCGCCGCGCTGCCCTGGCGCAGCGCCACCCGGTCCGCGAGGTTTGCTCTCGCCGTGTCGAGGAATCCGTCCGAGGGTTCGACGCCGGCGACCGACGACGGCGAGCAGCGATCCACGATCGCCGCGCTCAGCGCCCCCGTCCCGCATCCCACGTCGAGCCACCTCCGGCCGTCCGGAATGCCCAGCCACGAGAGAAACGGCGGCGCGACGCGGCGGCTCCACCGCCCGACGTACCGCTCGTACGGACTCCCGCGCTCCCAGGTGTCGGACACCCGTTCGTGGGTCATGACGGCGCCTCCAGACGATCACTCGATACCCGACACCCGGCAGGAAGGGGCAGCCGCCCGCATGCGAAGCCGGCCGGAATCCGCTCCCTCGATGCCGGGACCCGCGTTCGCCTCCACGCTACTTCGCCTGGCAATCGCAGATCGCGTAGCCGTTGTCGAAGATCACGCGCCAGCGACCGTCGCTCTCGAGTCGCCAGACGGAGCGGAAGCGCGCCACGACCTTGCCCGACGGGTTTGACACGGGTCCGATCGACTCGGCCAACGTGCCCGACGCCAGCACGACGACGAGGTCGGGCTGCCAGCTGAACGGCGCGGCGGGTCCCTCGTAGAAGCGCTTCCAGTGCCGCCCGATTGCCTCCCGCCCGACCAGCGACTTGTCACCGTCGATGAACACGGCCTCGGTGGAGACAAATCCCAGGAATCCTTGATGGTCGCGCTCCGCCATGGTTCTGGCGAAGGCGCGCTCCGCGGCGACAACCGCCTCGACCAGGTCCGCATGGGCTGTCCTCGGCGCGGGCGACGCGCAGCCCACGGCCAGCATGCCGGCCATGCCGAGAAGCAGGATCCGGCGCTTCATGCCCGTGCACTGCTGCCGGTGACCGGGAGCAGGCCGCACGCCGGATGCTGCGCGAATTCCAACGCCCGGGCCGGACGGCACGCGACCATGGCCGTCCGCGCGACGCAGGGCACGCACGCGCTGGGCGCGCGACGTGCGTGCCGAAGGCCGTCGATCCGGCCACCGGACCTCGCGGCGGCGGACACCTCAGCGTCTCCAGAACTCGCGCGAGGCGATGCGCGCGCCCTCGGCCATCGCCGCCATCTTCGCCCAGACGACGTCGGGATCGACCGCGGCCTGCCCCACCCATGTGCCGAAGCCGCAGTCGCTTCCCGCGATCACGTTCTCGCGGCCCACCAGATGCGCGTAACGGCCGATGCGTTGCGCGACGAGCTCGGGATGCTCGATGAAGTTCGACTTCGATTCGATCACGCCGGGAATGAGCACCTTGCCCTCGGGCAACTTCACCGTTTCGAAGAGCTTCCATTCGTGCGCGTGACGCGGGTTGGCCGCCTCGAGCGAGACGGCGCTCGGACGCGCACGGAACACGATGTCGATCACGTCGGCCAGCGGCACGTCGCAGTGATGGGGGCCCTCGTAGTTTCCCCAGCACAGGTGCATGCGCAGCTGCTCGGGAGGAATGTTCGCGACCGCGTGATCGAGCGCCTCGACATGGAGCTGCGCCTTCCTGCGCCACTCGGCCAGGCTCAGGTCGGCATGCTGGATGTGCCGTCCCATCCCGAGGTCGGGACAGTCGATCTGCAGGACGATGCCTGCCGCGGCGATCGTCTCGTATTCCTGGCGCATGGCCTCCGCGATCGCGAACAGGTACGCTTCCTCGGTCGGGTAGTGCTCGTTGCGGAAGAACAGCGACACGACGCCGGGCGAGGCCGCCGTCAGGAACGCCTCCTGCACGTCGACGCAGGCGAGCGCCGCCTCGAGATGCTCGACGTCGGTCTGCGCGGCCCGCGGATCCCGGACGCCGATCGGCGCATTGCACGCGGGCGTCTTCCGGCGAGAACGCCCGGGATCGCCGAACACGCGCTTGGCGAGGCCGGGAAACTCGGCCAGGTCCTGGTAGACGAAGGTGTTGCCGGTGCCGCCGAATCCGCTCAGCCGGTCCTTGATGTAGGTCGCGTAGCTCGGCTTGCTCATCTCCCCGTCGTTGACCACGTCGACGCCCGCCGCCGCCTGCTTGCGCACGACTTCCTCGACGGCGGCGGCCACCCGCTGCGACAGTGCGGCGGCGTCGACCGGCACGCCTTCCTCCTTCGCGTACATCATGCGGATCAGGTCGTCGGGCCGCGGCAGGCTGCCCGTGTGCGTCGTGAGAAACCGGTCGGTGCTGCGCTTCATGAGCGTCCCTCGGGTTATCGACTTGCGGGCGCATGCGTCGGAGCGAGTCCGCGCACGCAGGGCGCCCGGCGGATCGGGCTGGCTGGCGAGCCGCGCCGCCGAACGTCGGGGCGAAACCGTGCTCCGTCCCTTCCGTCGGGCATGGGATCGGACGTCATCGCCGCGGTTGCCCGGGCCGACTCAACGCTTCGGCGTGCCCGCGGCCGGACGGTTCTTGCGGTACGAGTCCTTCAAGGCGATCCTGCCGTCACGAAACGTGAACAGGTCGCAGCCATGGACCTCGACACGGGTGCCGTCGGCGCGCGTTCCCGTGAACGTCCACTCCGACACTCCTCGCTCGCCGCAGACGAGATGACGCGCGTTTCCCCACCGGGCATCGGGAAAGGTCGCCCAGACCTCCGCGAACCCCGATCGTACCGACTCCCGGCCGACGTACCGGGTTCCGCAGACGGCGGAACCTGCCGAGGCTTCGAAGATGCAATCCTCCGTCATGAACGACATGAGGGCATCGATGTCGTGGCGATTCCACGCTTCGGCAAAGGCCTGCAGCGTTTCCGTGGTGACCTCGTGAATGGCCTCCGGCATGATCGAATCCCTCCTTTCAGAAACGTCATCGGTGTCCGGCATCCTGACGTACGACGTGCGAGGCAGCCGGGCGGGCGGCGCGGGAGTCGTGCCGGCGGTCGTCCGGATGATCCCGCCCGTCGCCCGGCCGCGCGCCTGCGGGACGTCCGGTGCGACGCCCGGTCGCGCCGCGCTCATTCGATTATCCGGTCTGCGCGGAGCAACAGCGAAGCGGGCATCGACACACCGAGCTGCTTCGCGGTCCTCATGTTGATCACGAGCTCGAACTTCGTGGGCCGCTCCACGGGAAGGTCCGCCGGCTTCGCGCCCTTGAGGATCCTCGCGACCTGACCTCCCGCGGCACGGGCCAGCTCAGGATAGCTCGGACCGTACGCCATGAGGCCGCCGGCCTCCGCGTACGCGGTGCTCCCGCTCACGGACGGCAGGCGCGCCTTTTCCGCCAGCGCCGCGATACGGTCCGCGTGGGCGACGAACGCCGGATCCGGGAGAACGTTCAGCCCCGCGACACGCTCTTTCGAGAGGGCCGCGAACGCCCGCTCGATGGAGTCCGGGTCGCGCGCCTCGAACATTCGAAGCTCGACGCCCAACGACCGGGCGGCGGCCTCGGTCTGCCGGATCAGTTGCATCTGGAAGATGCGGTTGGTCGGATTCCACAGGACCGCCACGCGCCGAACGCCGGGGACCGATTCCCTCAGCAGCTCCAGCCACTTGCGGGCCGTCTCCGCGTTCATCGCCGACGTGCCCGTGACGTTTCCGCCGGGACGCGACAGGCCGGCGACGAGCCCCGCCTCCACCGGGTCCGAAACGCCGACCATGACGATCGGGGTCGACTTCGTATTGTCCTTCGCCGCAATCGAGGCTTGAGTGACCACGGTGACCAGGACGTCGACCGGCATGCCGATGAGCTCCCGGGCAAGGTCCGGAAGCCGATCGAAACGTCCGTGAGCGAATCGGGTTTCGATCGCGATGCCGGTCCCCTCCACGTAGCCGTGCTCCCGCAGACCCTGCCGCAAGCCTGCAAGCAGCGGCGCGGTGCTCTCAGGCGTTCCCGCGCTCAGGACGCCGATTCGGGGAACAGCCGCGTCCGCCTGCGCCGGCACCGGGCAGAGCACGACGACGGCGAGCAGCAGGAGCCGGGAAGCGAGTCGTCGAATCATCGGATCATCTCCGTCGATGCGATGCGCGATGGCCGCCGCCATCCCCGGCCGTCCGGCGAGCGAACCGGGCGGCCCGACGTCACGGACGAACGGGAATGAAAGTCGCCTGACCGCGGTTCCGCCCGATCGCCGGGCCGGGCGGCGCATCCCGAGGGCACGAAGGTCTCCCGCCACGCTCGAATGGTGGCCTCACTTCCCTGCTCGGGACAAGCCTCCGGGGGCAGGCTCCGCGCCCGCCCGAGCGTTCCGTGTCGAGACGTTCACCCCCTTCGCGAGAAGCCCGGGGTAGAGCGACGCCTCCCCGACAAGCGCAGGCAGCAGAACCGCCGGGAGGTGAATGTCGGGCGACGAGAGGGACTGCGCGCGCATCGCGACACCCTGCCGCCATTGGCAACGACGTCCCGGGGAGTGTCGGCCGCGCGATTGCTCACTTCACCCGGAAGACACCCCGGACAAGGCGGATCTGGCCCTCCTGAAGACTGCGCCGCGCGTTCCCGGCCTTCTGCGGGAGATTGTCGACGTACACCCCCAACGTCAGCGGACTCGGTGCAGCGTCCGCGGCGGTCCTGCTCAGGTGAGCCTCGCTCGTATCCTCGAAGCGTTCGGCGACGAATCCGCTCTCGCCGAGAACCGAGCGAATCTCTTCGGCGGAGACGAGGAAGCTGTCGGCAGGGTCGGTGGCCCACGGAAGCGGAAAATAGGACGTGGCCGTTTGCCCGGCGGCCATCTCCTGGAAGGCGTAGCGGCCGCCCGGCCCGAGCACCCGGCGGATCTCGCCGTAGAGCTTCCGCTTGTCCGCGATGTTCATCCCGACATTCTGCATCCAGACGACATCGAACGAGGCGTCGGGAAACGGGAGGTCGAGAGCGCTGCCCTTGTGCACGCCGATTCGGTCGTCGAGGCCGGTCAGCCGATTCAGCAGCACCGCGCCGGCGCAGAAGTCGGACGACAATTCGACGCAGTCGACGCGGCAGCCGATCGCGGAAGCGAGAAGCCGGGCGGGACCCGCCAGCCCGGCTCCGATGTCGAGAACGCGATCTTCGGCCCGAATCTGCGCCAGCTCCATCAACTCGCGCGAGGCGCGGAGTCCGCCCGTGTGGAAATGGTCGAGCGCGCCCAGCTCGTCGGGCGACAGGCGTTGCTCGGGATTCAGTCCGGCGGCGCGGACGGCTGCCAGGATTCGCGCCTCGATGTCGCTGGCCGCATAGTGTGCTTCCACTCCGGACATGGACTGTCCCTCCTCAAGGTCCGACGTATTCACCGCACGCCGATTGCCTGCCACGGGCCCGACGTGAAAGGCAACCGGCGCGCCGGACGAACGTTGCCCGGGCAAAAGACATGAATCGGCGCGTCCGGTCGACCGCCCGGTCAGGCCTCGACCTCCCGTCGGATGACCGAGTACTCCATTCGGTACATTGCACCGAGAACGCCTGTGGCGCCGCGTGTTTCGAGTTGCGTGTCGTCGAGCTCGACTCGCATGAGGCTTGCCAGGGCGTCCTGACTGTATCCCGTGACCAGCAACGCCCGGTCAACGCCGGCGTCGGCACCTCGGAGACGCTGTTCGGCTGTCATCGATGGCGTCGACGCCCCCTCGAACAGATGGACGCTGCCGATCCCGGGTCTCGAGGGAAGCCGAGGCAGAATGTCCTGGAGCAGCCACTCGCGCAGCAAGGACTCCGCTCCTGTCGCCGGACTGAACCGTATCAGCAGACCGGCATGACCCATGCCGACACCGAAACTCCCCGCCACGGAACAGAAGCCCCTGTTCATGCCCCGATAGCTGGGCATCATTTTCGACGTCCATGGGGTTGGATTGTTCAGCCGCTCGAGATAGGCGCTGGACGTCAGGGTGGCGAGTTGCTCGACCTCGTACATCACGAAGTATCCGGGCTGCCCGCTTGACGCCACCCACCGGGTTCCACGGACGAAGCCCGGAATGGAAAGCCTCTCCGGAAGGTGTTCGTGCGTATGCCAGTCGTCGTGCTCGGGAATCGCGTCCCGAACGACATCGAACAACAAAAGCATCGCGGCTTGTCCGAGCAGGGGCATTTGCGCCGTGCCGTGCGAAGAGTGAGTTCCTCGACGCCTGGCGTATCAGGCTAACCGGCGGGTCGTGCCGAAGCTCGCCCGGTCGAGGCGGCGCATCGGGACGTCCGGTCGAGCGCAGGGTTGGGCGGCACTCAGCGACCTCGCTCGATTCATCGCCGCCCTTGAACGGCGGCCGAGGAGTAACGCGACGATGGAACCGCGAGCGAGTCAAGCGAGCTTGCGACCGTCCCCTCGAAGCCCATGCCAGGCACACATTATCAGATGACCGCCTCAGGCGTGAGGCGCGCGATGCAGGAATAGCTCAATGGTTCTGACGAAGATGAATCCGAAGACACAAAGAGCCCACGTCAGGACAACGGCGTAAGGGCCGAGACTCGGCGGGAAGGGGATTCCTGCTGCGTTGAGCCAGAGCCCCGCAACCGCGACGACCGAAAAGACGTAGATGATGACGACCCATGCCGGAAATGGGCCCGGCTCGACGGTACGGCGACGGCGAAACTGGATCAGGAGAACGAAGCTGAAGATCAAGGCGGCGACCGCGCTGGACAGGCGCCAGGTGACGGTGTCAGGGACATGAAGGAGACTCAGAAGTGTGGGAGCCAAAGCCAGCGCGGTAACCAGGAGGCCGCCTTCGATGTAGAGTCGCACCAGGCGGAGGTGCCGATCGGAAAGTTCGCCCCCCAGCGCACCTCTGAGGGTGACGACCACTGCCGAAAAGCCGACCAGCGACAACGAGAGGGTTGCGAGTCGCAGCAGGTAGTCAGATTCCGTCGATGTCACGATCGAATCCTCGGAAGTATGTGTCCAACGATCACAATCAACGGCGGCGCATCGCGCCGTCCGCTGCACGCTGCTGTCAGACGGCGCACCTCGCAATATGTCAGGCCTTCGTCGCGCTGACGAGATGCGCCGACAGCTGAAACGTAACCCGTCCATCGGCAGCAGAGTAGTCCCTGAGAGCCAGCTCGGCTTCCTGCAGGATGCGGCCAATCCGATCCTCGGTCAGGATGACTCCCATCACCGGCAGCCAGCCCCTGAGGTCGGCTTCGACCATGGTACGAATGCCGGGGAACCGCGCCATCCCGTGATGAGTGGTGATCTCGGCTGCGGTCACCCCGGCTTCCGAGAACAACGTGGCCAGGACCTTCCGATTGCCGAGCACGAATGGCGCACGCAGGGCATCCGCCGCCTGCCGACCCGCCGCTCGCTCCAGGAGCCCGACTTCGGACGAGTACGCCGGCAGGTTGTCGAGCGAGTCCCAGACCGCAACGGCCAGGCGTCCTCCGGGAGCCAGGACGCGAAGCATCTCGCGAAGGGCCTGGCGCCGATCCGTGAAGAACATGAGGCCAAACTGGCTCACGACGACGTCGAAGGATTGATCAGGGTACGGCAGCGACTCGGCGACTCCCTCTCGCCACTCGATGGCCGGCGCGAGCCGTTTCGCTACCGCAATCATTCCGGCGCTCGGGTCAACCCCCACGACACGCCCGGCCGATCCGATTCGTCTGGCGATTTCACGCGCAAGAATCCCTGTGCCGCAGGCAACATCCAGCACTCGTTGACCAGGCCGGATCTGCGCGGCGTCCGCTACTTTCGGAGCCCATTGCCCGAAGAGCGCGGGCACGAACAGCGCCTCGTAAGCGCTCGCGGCGTCGATCTGAGCCTGTAGCATCGGCTTGTTCGCGTCGTGTTCTTCGCTTCGCGTCGTCAGGTCGGCATCAGCCGCGCGCGGCACTTTGCGCGTCGGCCGCATGCCGTTGTCAGCCGGCCGCTCGCCCGTATGGCCCCAAAGGACGTCGCGCGACAAAGGCGTAGTAGTTGCTGCTGCCGAAAAACACGCCCTCGTCGGAGTCGCTTCTCAGGGCGGCGGCCCAGGCATTCGCCTCCTCTTCCGACATCACCCCCGACTTTGGCACCAGCTTCCGATAAGCCTCTATGGCAGATGACCAGAAGTTTGCGCCACCGGCCTCCGACAAGACCCATGAGAAGCATGCGAGGAGTTCCAGCCCGGCCGCGCGCACGAATCGCGGCAACTGACGCATGACCCGCGGGTTCGTGACCAGGGCGCTTATCAAGGCTTCGTCCAGGGCCTTTCCCTTGTCCGGGTCCGCGTGACCGAAAGTCAACGACGCATAGTCGCCGTCGAAGATGCCGACCGTGCCCCCGGGCCTCACGACCCGGGCTGCCTCCTTGAGTACGGACAGCGGGTCTTCGACGTGACTCAACAGCGTATGCGCGACAAGGGCGTCGAAACTGCCATCGGAAAAGTCGAGCTTGTGGACATCTCCGGTGCGGAAGTCCAGGCGCTCGGCGACGCCCTCCTCGGCAGCCAACCGCTTCGCCGCGGCCACCAGGTAGGGACTGAGATCGACGCCGGTTACCGTACCGTTGAAGCTCGCGCGGCGCGCGATGGCTCGGGCCGCCAGACCGGTCCCGCAGCCGACATCCAGCACCGTGGCAGTAGCGCCAATGTCCATTGCGTCCAGGTAATCACGCAGCATCTTCGAGAACTGCGGGTGCTTTCCGCGGGCTTCGAACCGCAGCACGAGTGCCTCGAGCATGCCGTTGTCGAGTTTGTCGGTTCTTCCGAAGGGATCGACCGTGCTCGTCATCGCGCCTCCTGGCCAGTTGACGCCACATTTCAGCCGGCGGCGACAGACGCCGCAGGCGGCCGTCGACGTCCCGCTGGAACTGCTTGTCGGGCGGCAGGCACACTGCCGGCGTTTGCCTTCAGTCTCCGCTCGCAAGAAAATCCACCAACGCGGCATTCACGATATCGGGGCGTTCGTAGTTGGACAGGTGTCCAGCGTCGTCGATGGCCACGACACGTGCAGGGCCGACCAGCTCCCGCACGCGTTCGCTGCTGGAGAAAGGAACGACGCCGTCATGCCGTCCCCACGCGAGGAGGATCGGTTTTCCGGGTGTCCCCAATGCCCGATAGCCCGGCTCGTACCCGTTGAACGGCATGTTCCTCAGGCTTTCAAGCACCGCTCGGCGCGAGCCCTGGGATCGAATGGTCTTCAAGTAAGTCGCATCGAAGTCAGGATACCGATCCGGATGGCGCAGGTTGCGGCGCGAGGGCATTAGCTGTCGGGTACCGGCGACGCGCATGATGTATTCGCCCACGCCAGGCGCCATCGCCAACCTGGCCGCCAGCGGCAAGTCGGTGCCGACTCCCGCCGGAGAGATCAGCACGACTCTTCGCACCCGGCTGGGATGACGCCTGGTGAACTCGGACACCACGATGCCGCCCAGCGAAAAGCCGACCAGGTCCACGGGTCCGCCAGGCGCAACCGCTGCAAGGAGCTCGTCGAGCTGCTTCACGAAGAAGTCTGGATCGTAACGTGCGGCTGGTCGGTCCGAAAGGCCTCGGCCATAGAGGTCGTACCGCACGACGCGCAATCCTGTCTGTGCCAGCACCTGAAAATTGCGGTCCCAGTCGAAGGACGGGATCGTGGTGCCATGAACCAGCACGACCGTTTGTGCACCATCTGCGCCTGCTACCTCGTAGTACGTGTGACCTGCCGACAGTCTCGCAAACGTGCCCGTTGCTGCGGCGCGAGCCGCATCGTCGAGCCATGCCGGCTCGTCGTTGATGAGCAGATACGGCAGGACCAACCCTGCCGCCAGCAGAACCAGAACCAGCAGGAGCACCGGCCTGCGTTTGCGTCGAAGGAGTTCAGCCGAGCGGCCATTCCCCGACTCTCCTGGTGTTTGCATGGCAATCGTCCGTGTCTACGATGGCTTGCTGGCCAGCAACTATAGACTCATGCCGCACAACGCTTGACGCCGAGCGGCGCGCCCGCGCGACGCCCGCATGCGAGTAGTCGCAGGCCGGCGCGTCCGTTCGAACGCGGGGTCGGGCGTCAGTCCGCTCGGCATACCAAGATTCCGAATCTGGTCAGTAGCGCTCAGTCGATCACCCGGTGCGCGCGCAGGAGTATCGATGGTGCAATACTGACCCCGATCGCTTCAGCCGTCTTGCGATTGACGACGAGATCGAATCTCGTCGCGCGCTCCACCGCGATCTCTCCGGGATTGGCGCCTTTGAGAATCGCGTCCACAAAAACAGCGGCGCGACGCCACATCGCAATGAGATTCACCCCGTAGGACATGAGGCCGCCCGCTTCCGCGTACTCGACGAAATTCGCGCCGGTTGCGAGCCGATGCTTCACCGCCAATTCTGCCAATGCTCTGGCGTTCGAGATCAATATCGGGTCATCGATGATCAAGGCTGTCCTATGGCGATTCTTGGCAATCGCCGCGAACGCGTCGTCGAAGTCCGGCGGTTCTCGCACCGGAAATTGCTCCAGCTCCAGCTTGAGCGACCTTGCAGACAATTCCACAGCCTGCAAGGTCGGTCCCATCGCCGGATTGCTCGGATTGAAGATGACTGCGACCCGAGTCACTTGCGGAAAAGCCTCCTTGAGTAGCTCGAGTTGCTTGGTGGCGAGCTCTCGGGCGAAGTATGTGGAACCAGTGATGTTTCCGCCCGGCCGCGAGAGATTGGCCACGAGCCCTCCAGCGACGGCGTCACCCACAGCGGCAATCACAATCGGGATGGTTCCGGTTGCCTGCCTGGTCGCACGGATTGCCGGGGTTCCTGCGACTACGATTACGTCGACATCCTGACGGACGAGGTCAGCGGCCAGCTCGGGCAGTCGATCAAACTTTCCCTCCGCCGAGCGAAACTCAATGAGCGTGTTCTTGCCCTCCACATAACCCAGGTCCATCAAACCCGTGCGCAGCGCGTCGGTTCGAACGGCGTAGTCAATGGCCGACGGCACTACCAGGACTCCGATTCGATAATGCCTGGTTCGCTGTTGAGCGAGGGACGCGATTGGCGCCGCAAGCAGCGCCCCTGCGCCTGCCAGAAACTGCCTGCGGCGAGGTCGTCTCAAGACACCCCCATCACTTCAGTTCGCCGGCAATTCTACGATCCGGCGACTGCCCGGGGGTCGAACGCGCGTGACGCGCCGTCTTGACGCGCAACGTGAATGGTAACCGGCGCGCGAGTGGCGGGCGAAGGCCCGCCGAGGCGCGCCCGCACTCACCGCCCGGTCGGGGCGCGATGCGCCGGGGCCGTCGTGCCCGAAGTCGATGAAGCCTACTTGCACCATTGCTTTTCGCAAGGAACGCCGTCGTTGTTTCCATCCATCCTGGTGCCCGGGCAGTTGTCGAGGAAGTAGGTGGCCTCGGCGCAGGAGGTCATCTGGGAACAATGCGTTCGCCCGTCGCACCTGAAACGGGTATCCGGGGCACTCTCCGCTACAGCGGGCTCTGCGACCGTATCTGGCACCTGCGCCCGACGCTGGGATTGCGAGTAGCCATACCAACCCGCGAAGGCCAGCAACACCAGCAGGATGACCGTTCTCATCGCCGCGAGTGCACGAAGGGGCGCTCTGAGGAATCCAGCTGACCGGCGGGCCGCGGGTCAGGCGGCGCCGCTCGCCACGAGTTTCTTGACATAGAGTAGCTGCGCATGGCCGATCGGGTAGTCGGGTATCGCGGCGCGCTGGCGATAGCCTAGCGTTTCGTAGAAGCCAGCCGCCTGGAAGGTGTGCGTTGCCAGGACGACCTGAGTGCAATCACGGCGGCGCGCTTCGACTTCGACGGCGCCGAGCAGTGCGCGGCCCAGCCCACGCCGGCGATGAGATTCCTGCACCCACAGGTATGTCACTTGACAGGTACCTCCCCAGGTGTGGCCGGTCACGCCCGCAATGGTTCGCCCTGACGCATCGCCAATCCGGCCCACGATGGCCCTGCCATCGAACAGCCCGGTAGCGTGCGAATTGAATTCGTAGATGCGTTCCGACAGGAAGGCGTCGAACTCCGCATCCCACTCGCCGCTCAATTCGATCTCGACGGAGCGCATGGCCGGCGTCTAACTCTCAAGTTGAACGGCCCGCCGCCACCGACGTCCGGACGAAGAAGCCGCCTGACGGTCGAGGTCATCGGTCGCCGGAGCCCAAGGGGCGGACGGAATTCGCAGGCGCAGCTCGCGCGCGGTCCGGTCCGCCGAATGGTTGGCCCCCTGGGGTACCCGGTGGCTATTCATTCGCTTTGAAGGCGTCGTGGAAGGTGACGCTGCCTCGCGGAACATGCCCATCGAACGACAGTGCGAAGAAGAACTCCTGCGGCACTCCCTCGAGTACAAGCCCAGGCACATTCCTGAATCCGAATTTCCTGTAGTAATCCGGATGTCCGACAACACAGAAGCCTCGCGCATTCATATCTTTCAGCCGCGAAAGTCCTTCCTGCATCAGGGCCTTGCCGGCGCCCTGCCGCTGGTACTCCGGCAACACCGATACAGGCCCCAGGCCGTACCAGTTTCGAGTGCCGTCCGAAATCGCCACGGGCGAGAACGCAATGTGTCCGATCACGCGGCCATCCACTTCCGCGACGAGCGATACCGTCAGGGCCCTGGCGGCGCGTAACGCGATGATGATGAACTGCTCAGTGCGATTGCTGACCTCCAGGGTCCTGAATGCGGCGACAGTCACTTCGGTTATTGCGCCCACATCGGCGTCGGTTTCGCTCCGGATTGCGACCTTCGGATTCATGGGTCGTTGCGATCGATGGCTAGCGCCGCCGCTCGCCGCCCCGTGCGAGCGGGCAAAGCCCGCTTGCGCGGGTCCGGTGCAACAGCGGGTTCGGCAGCAGGTTCACGACGACGCCTTCACGGCAAGCAATTCGCCGTTCCCCAGGGTAACAAGGCTCGTCGTAAACAAGTAATCGGCGCTCACGATGGCGACGAAAGGCGCAAGCTGCGCGGCGTGAGAAGTGGCATTGTCGACCACCAACAGACCTCCCGGGCGAAGAACGCGACGCAACTGCTGCCACCAACCCGGATACTCCGAGCGCTCAGAATCGAGGAAGATGAAGTCGAAGGCGCTCACTTCGGAACGCTGGAGTAGTCGAGATGCGTCATCGTGAACCAACATGATGTACGTCGCGAGCCCGGAGCGCGCAAAATTCGCCGAGGCGAGGCCAACCTTGTACTCGGAGAACTCGACTGTGGTGACCGAACCGCCGATGGCCCCTGCCGCCTCGGCAAGCCAGAGCGTGGAGTAACCGTTGGAGGTCCCGACCTCGAGCACCCGGCGCGCGACCGTGGCACGCACGAGGACCGACAGGAACTCACCGGTTTCGCGGGTGATGTTCAACATCCGCCGCGAACGCTCTGCAGTCGCGCCGTCATTTACCGCCCCAAAACGCTCCAGCTCGATCTTCAACGCCTCGAGCGAGTCAGTCGACTTCTGCATCCTGATGCCGATCGATTACGTTGACCGGCGCGCGGCCCCAAGCGCTCGTGCGAGAGAAGGCACATGCCCCCGCGGCCGATCGAACGCAGGGGTAGTCATGGCCGGATCAGGTGAACCTGCCTCATTGAGTTGCACACCACGACTCTCCCTGGCGGGATCCCGCGTTTCAACGCCGGCTGGGTCAAGCCACGCCCCCTTCACCTCGATCAACGTACCAACGGGAGCCAGTAGTCCCCGGCCGTTCGGGGAGTCGAACTCCCATGGGGCGTAGGCACGTGCCGCGACCGGATCGGACAACTGCTCCTCGACGTCCGTTTCCAGTATCGACACCTTCGCATCAACACCACGCAGCGATCCGCGCACAGGTGCGAGCGGTACCCGGGACTGTTCGCGTGCGGCGGTCACAAGCATTGGCTCCGGAGCATTCAAGGGCGAGCGATTTGCCGCAGCACCGGCCCCAGACGAAATGGAGTACTGGGCGCGATAACCATTGGCGGAGTTGAAAAAGTCGTCGTATGCATTTGGGTCGACGTGCAAGAAAAGCGAAGCACGGTTGCAGCGCTTGAGCCGGGTGGCGTCGAACGGCTCCCACCAGAAGCGGCCGACCGAGGCTTGAAGGATCGCATTCAGGACTTCGTCAAAGCTGACCCGACTCCGAAGTTGGTCAACCCGATCGGCCGAGACTGCGGCCGTGAAGCGCCACTCCTCCATGCTGGAGCCGTGCCCAACGTCAAAGTTGAGCGTCCCGCCGCCATTGCGCGGCCGAAGCAGTCACTTGCCGGCGCGTCCGATGGAACGCGGATTGCGGCGGCGCGGACTCACCGTTTCCGAGTTGCACTTGCTCGTCGACTCTACGCGACACCTTCCGGCTAGAAGCAGAGGTCGATGCTTTTGTCCTGGCGACGAAGAAACGCGATGATGTCCTGACGATCCCTGGCACTGTCGATGCGGCCGATTGCAGCCATGCCGGTGCCCGGTACGAGCTTGCCCGGATCGCGCAGGAACGCGTCCAGCGATTCGTCAGACCAAACGATTCCGGAGTTTCTGAGACTTTCTGTGTAGAACCTGAAGCCCGGTACGGTGCCAGCCTTTCGATTGAAGACGTCCTGCAGCCTCGGACCTCCTCGATTGCAGCCTATCGAGTGACATCCGATGCAGTAGGCTCGAAATTGAACCTCGCCGCGAGGCAGTTTGCGCGACGGCGCCGCATTCGCGTTCAGCAGTACAAGCGCGAGCGCGAACAAGAAAGTGTGTTTCATGACTCGCCACCGTCATGGGCGCAGGCGTGCCGCCCGACGTGTCAGGCTAACCGCGGCCAGCGCCGATGCCCGCCACGTCGAAGCCGTATCCCGGCCTGTCCGGCCAAGCGCCGGATTCGGCGTCATTCTCCACCGCATGTCCACGGACCGCATTCTGCAACAAGTCGGCATTCGCAGACCACCGTATCGCTCGCCAACCACGCCGTTCATTCGATTATCCGGTCGGCACGAAGCAGGACCGACCGCGGGATCTTCAGGCCGAGCGTGCGCGCGGTCCGGAGATTGATCGTCAGTTCGAATCTCGTCGGCTGCTCGACCGCAAGATCGCCCGGTTTCGCGCCTTTCAGTATCTTGTCGACATACGCAGCCGCACGCCGATACGAATCGCCAATGCTCGGTCCGTAGGACATCAGGCCACCGGCGTCAGCGAAGTCGTCGGTGAAGTACATCGCAGGCAATCCGGCGGTCGCCGCGAACTGGACGAGCTTGTCCCGTTGGGTTGCCGCAAACGGGCTGGGTGTCACGATCAGACTCCGCGCGCCGCTGCGGCCGATCGCCGCGAGTGCATCATCGAGCTCGGGAAGACTCGCCGCCTGGTGCACATCGAGTCTTGCATTCAGGACCCGCGCGGCCACCTGCAATTCCTTCACGAACTTCGCGGCGGCTGCATTGCTCGAACTCCAGAGCGCCGAAAAGTGCGAGGCATTCGGGACGGCCTCATCGGGCAGCTCCAGCCACTTCCCGGCGAAACCATCGCCATACGCAAGAGAGACGCCGGTAATGTTGCCCCCCGGGCGCGCAAGGTTCGCCACGATACCTCCGGCGACCGGATCGCTCGAGCCTGCGAACACAATGGGGATGGTGGTCGTGGCCTTCTTCGCGGCGCGCGCTCCGATGGTCGCGCCGACCACGAGCACATCGACCTTCAGGCGAATCAACTCTTCGACAAGCCCGGGAAGACGCTCGGGTTGCCCGTCGCCGAATCGCATTTCGATGTTGACGTCCTGCCCTTCGACGTAACCCAGTTCCCGGAGCCCGCGCAGGAATGCGACGTTTCGCGCGCCAGGCGAGGTCGGCGACACGAATCCGATTCGATAGATTCTTTCCGCCCGCTGCGTCTCGCCGGCGAGCGGCACGACGAGCAGCGCGCCGCCGGCAACGAGGAATTTCCTGCGTCCCGCTTGGCCCATGAAGCCCCTTTCCGCGATGAGGCGTGCGCCAATTCTGCGCTTGGTGGTGGCCCAGGAAGGTCGGGAAGAAGACCGAGGCTTGTGACTACTCGCAGCCCGAGAGTGACCAACCCGGACCGGAAATGCGTTGCCCTGACACCCGACGTGCGAGAAGACCGGCGCGCCGCCACCAACAACCGGTGACAGAGGCCATTTGCCGGCGCGTCCGGCTCACCGCCTGGTCAGGCCCATGCATCCCTACCTCATCTTTCGGACCGTACCCTTGGATTCCATGAAGTCGGCGAATGCCTCCCAGGTGAGCCGATACTTCCTGACGGTGTTGCTGGCTGGCACCCACTCGATGTTGCCCTTGCTTATGAGCAGCGTCCCGAGCTTCGCTTCATTGGACCGGACATTGAACTCCACGTCCTTGGAGAGAACGAACTTCTGCGGAATGGCGAATGAGACATCGTGTCTGGCCACCGACGCTCCCTGAGCTGGATAGGAGAAGGCGCGGCTTCTCGCGGGATCACATACCTAAGGTCTGGTCGAGCGGCGCGCTTCAGCGCGTCCGCCCGAACCAAGGTCAGGTAGCGGCATGATTGCCGTACCCGTTGCGCGCTCATACGCTCGTAGCAGGCGCGCAAGTCTTGCCTTCTCCAGAACCAGCCGTTTGGTGAGGCCCCAGGGGCTGCGGCCCCTTTGGTATTTGAAGTCGATCCAATGCGTCCGAGGACTGGAGTGCCGGAAAGTCTCCCACAGCATGGGGAGATAGTCGCCATCTGGGGCAAGCCCGACAATGTGTTTGACACTGATCCTCTCGGGATCGCTGCGTCGAAACCGGTACGTGATGTGCAGAGAGCGGTGCCTGCATTTGCACCTGCGACGCAGAAGGCGCTGATCCCAGCCGCTTGGCGCCAACTCGTCCCAAATGAAGGCGGCAATGCTGCGTGAGTGGCAGACCGTCAACCAGGCCGGCCGGTCACCGCACGAGATGCATTGCCACCAATATCTGGCCACGGGAGCCGGTACCTAGCGATCGAGCCAACCGGCCCGCCGCGCTGACCGCCACCAAGTACGAAGACGCGTGCCAGCCGGTCCGGTTGAGCGCAGTGTTAGCCGCCACATGCTGACCAGCCTGTGTTTGCCGTGCCCGGGTCTCATTCGGAACTGTTGGATTTGCCGGACTTGACCGTGACAGCGATGGCCGCCGCCTCATCCTCGGGCCTGGTCAAGAGGATGATACCGATTTCCTTCATCTCCCTGCCACGAGGCAGGACGATCAGCTTCCTGACTCGGTCACCCGCGATGCCAAGGCGTTTGAAGTTGGCCGGCAGCCACTGCTTCAGCTTCGACTCATCGGCTGGACCCATCCTGTCCAGCTCGGCCAGCATCGCCTTCGCTTGCGCCGGACTCGCAAGGTCGCCGGAATAGGTCAGGCGGTAGAAATTGCTCTTGGACAGGTTGAGATTTGAGGCAGCCCAAGCGGAGGCCGCGACAAACAGGCATGCAAGCACACAAGACGTCAATCGAGCCTTCATCGCCAACGCTCCTTCTGCCGACAAGTGTCGGCTAACCTGCCGTCCGGCTCAAGGCGCGCGCCGCCCTTGGCGCGTCGCCCGGCAAGCCGTTGTCTGGTGTCACGCCCTCCGGGTCTGCGCCGTCTGGATGGCCTGCAATCGGTCAAGAGCGGTCACTCGATCACCCGGTCTGCGCGGAGTCGCACTTCCTTCGGGATCGGGACGCCGATTGCTCTCGCCGTTTTCAGGTTGACGACCAACTCGAGCGTTGTCGCCTGCTCGACGGGCAGATCACTCGGTTTCGCCCCTTTCAGGACCTTGTCCACGACCGCAGCTGCCTTCCGGGCCTGATCGGCATAGTCCGGTCCGTAACTCATCAAGCCACCGGCTTCGGCGAACGCCCTGGTCGGGAATACTGAGGCCATTCGATTGTCTACCGCGAGTTCTGCGATGTGGCGTCTTTGCATGTTGAAAATCGGAGAAGACAACGCAATGACCGCCGGAACGCGTTCATGGGCCATGCGCGCGAACGCTTGCTCGATCTCCGCCGGCGTCCGCACTTCCATCACCAGGACATCCACGCCTCGTGCCTGCGCCGCGGACTGGAGGTTTTTCAGTTGTGCACGACCGGTGGCGAACCCTGACAGGATGGCCACACGCGGGAGCTTGGGCTGGACCGCCAGGAGCAGCTCGAGCAGCTTCGGGCTATAGTCGCCAATGAGACTGGAGATTCCGGTAATGTTGCCTCCGGGGCGCGCCAGGCTCTCGACAAGGCCGTATCCCACCGGGTCGCTGATCATCGCTATGACGATCGGGATCGTTGTCGTTGCCTGCTGTGCCGCGCGAGCTGTAGTGCCATCGAACGCGAAGATCACGGCGGGCTTCAGCGCCACGATCTCGTTCGTCAGTCCGGGTACGCGCCCAGCGTTTCCCATTGCCCAGCGTTCCTCGAACACGACGCTGTTGCCGTCGATATAGCCCAGCTCGCGCAACCTCTGCTTGAACGCTTGAAAGAGATGCCCGGCAGTTTCGGGAGAGCCGTATCCGACAAACGCGACTCGGGCCTGCCTGGTCGGCTGCTGCGCATGAGAAGCGAGCGGCACTGTGCCGACCGCGAGCAGTGCAACCAATGTGTCACGCCTGTTCATTCGATTCCCCTTCGACTGCCACGACACAGCGCGAGCGCCGGGATCGACGGGCGAAGCGACCCGCCAATCCAGGTCGCGGGGCAGTGCGCGCTCGAGTGGCTGCCATGGAGAGACGCGAACGGCAGTTCAGGGCCGAAAGCAGACACTGACATCAGGCAATCTCCTTCGCGCCTCGGCACAGCGTGGCCGATGTGCCGATCAACGCCTCGAGCCAATCGGCGGGCCGCGCCGACGCTCGCCAAACTGAAGCCGCAAATCGGCCCGTCCGGTTGAGCACAGGGTCAGGCGGCGTGCTGCGCATTCGGTTGCCCGGATAGAACCAATGACGGCGCAATTCCGGGAATCTTCGGACGTCGCTTGCCGTCGATCGCAATCAGACATTCGGACATCCGGATAGCGGGTGGTCCACGGATCAATCTGACGGGCGGTTGTGGTGAGTGGCGTGCGCAGCGCAAGCAGTCCGGAACGATTCGTTACTGAATCACCTTGTCCGCACGCAGTAGCAGCGATGGCGCGATCGCGAGTCCAAGGGCCTTCGCCGTCTTGAGGTTGATCACCAGTTCGAACCGCGTCGGCTCCTCGATCGGAAGGTCGCCCGCTTTGGCGCCCTTGAGGATCCTGTCGACGTATCCCGCCGCCCGGCGCGCACTGTCGCCCAGGTCGACCCCGTACGCCATGAGGCCGCCGGCCTCCACGTATTCCTTCACTCCGTAGATTGCCGGAAGGCGGCTTTCGGCCGCCAGTTCCACGAGCCGTGCCTTGTTCGCGAAGTACACCGAGCCACCTTGCGCGAGGAGGGCGCCAGCTCGCTTCTTCGTGGCCGCCGCAAAGGCCGCGGGAAACTCGCTCGAATTTCGCGCTTCCACGACCTGGAGCTGCAGGTTCAGCGAACGCGCCGCGACCTCCAGCTCCTGCAACTCGAGCGCCGGACCGGTCGGATTCCAGAGGACAGCAACGGTGTCGAGTCCAGGGACGACCTCCTTGAGCAATTGAAGCTGCTTGCCGCGCAGCGCTCCGGTGGCGAGCGATATTCCCGTGACGTTCCCTGCCGGTCTCGCGAGGTTGGCCGCGAGCCCGCCGCCGATCGGGTCGTTGTGGTTGATCATGACGATGGGAATGGTTGCCGTGGCGCGCCTGGCCGCTTCGGGCGCGGGCGGGGACCCCGCCACGATTACATCGACTTGCAGCCCAACCAGCTCGGCGGCAAGGGCAGGAAGCCGTCCGATGTTGTCCCCGTAGTATCGACCCTCGACGACGATGTTGCGGCCGTCGACGTACCCGAGGTCGCGCATGCCCTGCAGGAATCCTCCCCAGACATGTGCGGCTTCCGGGCTGGTCGGCGATGAGCCGCCGAGCAAGCCGATTCGAAATGCATTCGCCTGCCGCTGCGCATGAGCGATCCTTGGCGCAGCGAGAACGCCACACGCGAAAGCGCCAATGAATGTTCGCCGGTCCATCACGGCAACACCTCGTCCAGCAACGACAGTTCGGCAATATTACCGCTGCCAGCGTGTACCGGTTCAAGGCCGGTCTGGTCCGATGCCCGTCGCAGGACGCCGGCGTGCCGCCCAACGCCGTGGCTCAGCGGCGGGCCGCGCAGCGGACCGTCCGCTGCAACCGCTTGTCAGGCGTCCGTGCGCCCCTGGTGCCGTAGAACGACGTGTGCGGCCTTGTCCGAAGCTGCGAATTCAACGCACGCGTATCCCAGCGCCCGCGAGTCAACTCCTTCGAACAGCCGTTCTCCTCCACCGAGCAGTACCGGTGCAATCGCAACGTGCAGTTCATCAATGAGCCCCTCACGAAGATACTGCCGGATCGTGTTCGGCCCACCGCCGATCCGCACGTCCAGTCCGCCGGCCGCCTCGCGTGCGCGGTCGAGAGCCTCGCGAATGCCTCCCGTGACAAAATGGAACGTCGTGCCGCCTTCCATCTCGATGGAGGGACGCGCATGATGGGTCAAGATGAAGACTGGATAGTGATAAGGTGGATTGCTCCCCCACCAGCCTCTCCAGTTCATGTCCGGCCAGGGACCACGAACGGGTCCGAACATGTTCCTCCCGAGGATCCAGGCCCCGACATTCTCGAAGCCACGCGCGGCGTAGTCATCGTCAACCCCGGTCGTGCCGCCCTCCTTGCCGAACAAGGCGCGCTGGAGTGTGCGTGTCGGGAACAGCCACTGGTGCAGATCCTCTCCGCCGACGCCGAGTGGATTGTCGATGCCTTGATTCGGACCTGCTCCGTATCCGTCGAGCGAAACGGTGAAGCTCTCAACTCGGACTCGCGTCACTTTCATGCCCCGTTTGGATTGACGCCTAACGAGGCCGTAGAAAAACCCCAGCCTACGCGGAACGAATGTGCGCATCAAGGTCGAAGGAGGAGCGTCGACGAGTGGGGGAAGTGGCATGGCACGCTACAAGCACATCGATACGAGTCCGCGAATGTTGCCGGTCG
>CAJPFI010000005.1 GCA_905339295.1 Burkholderiales bacterium | reverse complement strand
GAGGTGCTGTTCCTCGACGAGCCGACCACCAATCTCGACCCGGGCGCCTCGCTCGAGATCGAGCGTGTCGTGCAGGCGATCCACGACGCCGGCACGAAGATCGTGATGGTGACGCACGACCTCGGGCAGGCGCGACGCCTTGCCGACGAGATCCTCTTTCTCCACGGCGGGCGACTTTGCGAACGCGGACCGGCCGCGGACTTCTTTCAACGCCCCGCGACGGCCGAGGCCGCCGCCTATCTCGAAGGAGTACTGCCATGGCGCGCCACCGCGGCAGCATGATCGCCACCCTTCTTGCCGCCGCTCTCCCGGCATTGCTCGCGGTACCGGCCGCCGCGCAGCAGAAGTCGATCGTCGTCGCCTCGACGACGTCGACCGAGCAGTCCGGCCTCTTCGGCCACATCCTGCCGATGTTCACGGGCAAGACCGGCATCCAGGTCAGGGTCGTCGCGCTCGGCACTGGCCAGGCGCTCGACGTCGGCCGACGCGGCGACGCGGACGTCGTGTTCGTCCACGACCGCGCCGCCGAGGACAGGTTCGTCGCCGACGGATGGGGCATCGGCCGCCGCGACGTCATGTACAACGACTTCGTGCTGATCGGGCCGAGGTCCGATCCCGCGAGGATCGCCGGCACGAGGGATCTCGCCAACGCGCTGAAGCGCATCGCCGACGCGAAGGCGCCGTTCGTCTCGCGCGGCGACAGGAGCGGCACGCACGCGGCGGAGCTGCGCTACTTCGGGCTGGCCGGCGTCGATCCGCTCGCAGGCAAGGGCTCGTGGTACCGCGAGACGGGCTCCGGCATGGGACCCGCGCTCAACACCGCATCGTCGATGAACGCCTACATCCTCGCCGACCGCGGCACGTGGCTCGCCTTCAGGAACCGCGGCGAGCTCGGCATCGTCGTCGAGGGCGACAAGCGCATGTTCAACCCGTACGGCGTGATGGTGGTGAACCCGGCGCGGCACCCGCACGTCAAGGTTGCCGAGGCGCAGGCGTTCGTCGACTGGCTCGTGTCGAAGGAAGGGCAGGCGGCGATCGCCGGCCACAGGATCGGCGGCGAGCAGCTGTTCTTCCCCGACACGCACTGACCATGCGGGCACGTCTCGCGCTGTACGTCGCGGCGCTCGCCGCGAACACCTGCGCCGCCGCGCGGGGTCCGGTGAGGCTCTTCGCCGCCGGCAGCCTGCGCGGCGTGACGTCCGAGCTCGCGTCCGCCCTGGCGGCATCGCGCGGCGGCAAGGTCGCGCCGACGTTCGGCGCGTCGGGACTGCTGCGCGACCGCATCGCGAACGGCGAGACTGCGGCCGCGTTCGCGTCGGTGCGCCGCGACCCGCCATAGCGTCCGGTCGCGGGGGTGCGCGCCGGGCACATCCGCCTCCCGCCCGCCGGGCCGTTCGGCTGGATCGACTTCCCGCCGTCGGTGAACCGGCTGATCGGCATCCGCTGGCTCGGCCGCATCCTTTATCCTGACGCCTTCCACGAGGACCTCCGCCCCGTCGTGCGCGATTTCCACACCCGGCTCTACCCCCGGACGCCGAGCAACGCCCGGCTCGACGTGCTGATCGCCACCGCGGAGCGCGCGCCGTCCGCATGACCGCGCGCACCGCGTGGGTCGCGGCAGGCGCGCTCGCGGCGCTCGCGATCGCGGTCGCGCTCGCATTCGCGGCCGGCCGCTATCCGGTGGCGCCCGGCGACCTCGCGGCGATCCTGTGGTCGAAGGTCTCGGGCGCGCCGTCGGATGTCGCGCCGACGGTCGAGGCGATCGTCTGGAGCGTGCGCGGTCCGCGCATCGGCGCGGCGCTCGCGGTCGGCGCGGCCCTCGCCGCGGCGGGCGCGGCGTACCAGAGCCTGTTCCGCAATCCGCTCGTCTCCCCCGACATCCTCGGCGTGTCGGGCGGCGCGGCGGTCGGCGCGGTGCTCGGCATCTTCCTCGCGCTGCCGGTCCTCGCGATCCAGGGGCTCGCGTTCGCGTTCGGCCTGCTCGCCGTCGCCCTCGTCTACCTGATCGCGACGTCGGTGCGCGGCCACGACCCGCTGCTCGTGCTCGTGCTCGCCGGCGTGCTCGTCGGCGCGCTGCTCGGCGCGTGCGTCGCGTTGCTCAAGGTGCTGGCCGATCCCTACAACCAGTTGCCGGCGATCACGTTCTGGCTGCTCGGGAGCCTCGCGGGGGCCGGGCCCGCCGATCTCGCGTCCGCGCTGCCGGCGATCGCGATCGGCCTGATTCCGCTGTGGCTGCTGCGCTGGCGCGTCAACCTGCTCTCGCTCGGGGACGAGGAGGCACGCGCGATGGGCGTCGAGACGACCCGCGTGCGCCTCGCGGTGATCGCTTCGGCGACGCTGATGACCGCGGCGGCAGTGTCGATCTCGGGCATCATCGGCTGGATCGGGCTGGTAATCCCGCACTTCGCTCGGCTCGCAGTCGGTCCGGATTTCGGCAGGCTGCTGCCGGTGTCGGCGACGCTCGGCGCCGCGTTCCTGCTCGCCGTCGACACGCTCGCCCGCACGACCGCGAGCATCGAGATTCCGCTCGGCG
Source organism: Burkholderiales bacterium (assembly GCA_905339295.1). GTDB lineage: Bacteria > Pseudomonadota > Gammaproteobacteria > Burkholderiales > Casimicrobiaceae > VBCG01. The sequence continues at coordinate 158,936 of CAJPFI010000005.1, read as the reverse complement.
TGCTCACCGCGTTCGTCGGCACGCCTCTGTTCCTGTGGCTGCTCGTGCGTTCGCGCAGGAGCTGGCAGTGAAGGCGCCAGACATCGTCGGGCTGAAGCCCGACCCACAGACCGGGCTGAAATTCGACCCGCAGGCCGCGCGTCGTGGGTCGGGCTTCAGCCCGACGCCACTCGCTTCCGAGCGGAGTCGGGCTTCCGCCCGGCGCCTTTCCGGGCCATGGGGCAAGCGATGACCCGCCTCGAGGGGATCGCGCTCGATTTCGGCTACCCGGATCATCCCGTCGGCCGCGGCGTGACGCTCGCGCTCGCGGCCGGCGAGATCGTGTGCCTGCTCGGCCCCAACGGCGGCGGCAAGTCGACGCTGTTCCGCACGCTGCTCGGACTCCTGCCCGCCCAGGGCGGCGAAGTGCGACTCGACGGCCTGCCGATCGCGACGCTCGCGCGCGCCGACATCGCGAAGCGCGTCTCCTACGTGCCTCAGGCGCACGCCGGCTACTTCCCGTTCACCGTGCGCGACGTCGTGCTGATGGGGCGCACCGCGCACCTGTCGCCGTTCGCCGCGCCGTCGCGGCATGACGTCGGGATCGCCGAGGCGTGCCTCGCGCGCCTCGGCCTCGCGCCGCTCGCCGACCACGTCTACACGCGCATCTCGGGAGGCGAGCGGCAGCTCGCGCTGATCGCGCGCGCGCTCGCGCAGCAGGCGCCGCTCATCGTGATGGACGAGCCGACCGCGAGCCTCGACTTCGGCAACCAGATTCGCGTTCTCGACGAGGTGCGTGCCCTCGCGGCGTCCGGCATCGGCGTAATGATGGCGACGCATGATCCCGACCAGGCGTTCCTGTGCGCAGACCGCGTCGCGCTGCTGCACGGCGGGAAGCTCGTCGCCGACGCGCCGCCGCGCGAGGCGATCACGTCCGGAACGCTGCGGGAGGTCTACGGTGTCGAGACAACGATGGTCGATGTCGCGCTTCCGGGCGGCGGGACGCGGCGCGTCTGCGTGCCCGCGCGCGGCGCCTGACTCCCGGGCGAGACCGACCGGGGGCCGGCGACCGAAAACGGGCCGGAACCATCGCGGCCGACCCCGATCCCGTCGCCAGCGACGCCCCGCGTGCGACCGCGGATGCACGCGCTGCGCGGCTTGCGCGTGCGCGAGGCGAGATGGAGGCGCCTGGCGAGCTGCGCTTCCCTTGGTCGCGCGGCTTCCGCGCGCGAGGCGCGATGATGCCGCGGTCGATGCCCGCCCCCCATGGTAGCGTTCCGGCATGGCCGATGATATGACCGGACGCCTGCGGCGTGCGATCGATGCGCCGCACGCGCAATCCGCGGACGCGGTGGCGGAGGCGCTCGCGACCGATCCGGCCGCCGGACTCACCGCGGCCGAGGCGGCACGGCGCCTCGCGATCGCCGGCGCCAACGTGCTCGCCTCCGCGCCGCCGGTCCCGCGCTGGCGCCGGTTCCTCGCGCAGTTCGAGAGTCCGCTGGTGCTGCTGCTGGTCGCCGCGGGCGCGGTCTCGTATGCCGTCCATCTCACCGGGGACGACGGCGGAGCGCCCTACGAGGCGCTCACGATCCTCGCGATCGTCGTCGCCAACGCGATCCTGGGCTTCGTTCAGGAGCAGCGCGCCGAGGCCGCCGTCGCCGGGCTGAGGAAGCTCGCGGGCGCCACGGCGATGGTCGTCCGCGGCGGCGGACGGACGACCATCGACGCCGCGGAGCTGGTGCCCGGCGACCTGCTCGTCATCGAGGAAGGCGACGCGATACCCGCCGACGCGCGTGTCGTCGAATCGGTTTCGCTCAAGGTGGCCGAGGCGGCGCTCACCGGCGAGAGCGCGCCGGTCGACAAGGACACGCAGGCGCTGCCGCGGGACACCGGGCTCGCCGACCGCGCCAACATGGTCCACTCGGGCACGAGCGCGACGTTCGGCCATGGGCTCGCGATCGTGACGACCACCGGGATGCGCTCCGAGATCGGCCGGATCGCCGCGCTGCTCGCCTCGGCGCCACTGGACGACACGCCGCTGCAGCGCGAGCTCGACCGGACCGGACGGGTGCTCGGCGTCGTCGTCATCGCGATCGCGCTCGTCGTCGCGGCTACGCTGCTCGCGATCTACCGCGACTTCTCGGCGGCCGCGCTGACGACGATCCTGCTCTACACGGTCGCGCTCGCGGTATCGGCCGTGCCCGAAGGACTGGCGGCGGTCACGACGATCGTGCTCTCGCTCGGAACGCAGCGCATGGCGGCGCGCAACGTGATCGTGCGCAAGCTCTCCGCCGTCGAGACGCTGGGCGCGACGAGCGTGATCTGCACCGACAAGACCGGGACGCTCACGAGGAACGAGATGACCGTCCGCGCGATCGTCACCGCGAGCGGACGGGTCGACGTCGACGGAGCGGGCTACATGCCCGAGGGTCGCCTGCTCGCCGGCGGCGAGCCCGTCGCCCCGGGACCGCTGGCCTCCGAGGTCGAAGCGACGATCGCGGCAGGCACGCTCACGAACAACGCCGCGCTCGTCCGGCGCGAGGGGCGCTGGACGATCGAGGGCGATCCGACCGAGGGCGCGCTCAAGGTGCTGTCCGCGAAAGCGGGCCTCGAGTCGGACATCGCCGCGCGCTTCCCGCGCCTGGGCGAGTTGCCGTTCTCCGCCGACCGCAAGCTGATGAGCACGGCGCACGAGGACCGCGACACGCCGGGATGCGCGGTGCTGTTCTGCAAGGGCGCGCCCGACGTCCTGCTGGCGCGCTGCACGCACGAGCGCGTAGGTTCGGCCTACGTCGATCTCGGCGACGCGCGACGCGCGGAGATCGCCGCGACGATCGACGCGCTTGCCGACGATGCCCTTCGCACGCTCGGGTTCGCGGCGCACGTGATGGACCCGGCCGATGTCGATTCGCTGCACGCCGGGCACGAGCAGGCGTTCGCCTGGCTCGGCGTCATGGGAATGATGGATCCGCCGCGCGACGAGGCGCGCGACGCGGTCGCGACCGCGCACACGGCGGGCGTGCGCGTGCTGATGATCACCGGCGACCATCCGCGCTCGGCGCTCGCGATCGCGCGGGAGATCGGCATCGCGGGCAAGGACGATGCCAATGCCGTCACCGGCGCCGAGATCGACAGGCTGGACGACGCGGCGCTGCGCGAGGTCGCGGCGCGCCGCCACGTGTTCGCCCGGACCTCGCCGGAGCACAAGCTCAGGCTCGTGCGCGCGCTCAAGGACGGGGGCGCGATCGTCGCGATGACCGGCGACGGCGTGAACGACGCGCCGGCGCTCCGGGCCGCGGACATCGGGATCGCGATGGGAGTCACCGGCACCGACGTGTCGAAGGACGCCGCGGACATGGTGCTCGCCGACGACAACTTCGCGTCGATCGTCGCGGCAATCGGGGAGGGGCGCTCGATCTACGCCAACATCCGCAAGTTCCTGCGCTACCTGCTGGCGACGAACCTGGGGGAGGTGCTGGTGCTGTTCCTGGGCGTCGTGCTCGCCGGCGCGCTGGGGATCGCCGCCGGCCGCGGTGAGACGATCCTCCTGCCGCTGACGGCCACGATGGTGCTGTGGATCAACCTGGTGACCGACTCGTTCCCGGCGCTCGCGGTCGGCGTCGATCCGCTCGACCGCACGCTGATGCGCCGCGCGCCGCGCTTCGCGAGCGAGGGCGTCATCTCGCGGCGCATGTGGATCGGCATCGGCGTCGCGGCGGTGGTGATGGCGGCGGGCACGCTCGCGCTGCTCGACGCCGGCCTGCCGGGCGGGATGTTCGAGGGCGAAGGGGATACGCGCCATGCGCGGACGCTCGCGTTCAACGCGCTGGTGCTGTTCCAGCTCTTCGACGTGCTGTGCATACGTTCCGACGAGGACAGCGTCCTCGTCGGCCTGTTCTCGAACGCCTGGCTGTGGGCGTCGATCGCCGGCGCCGTGATGTTGCAGGTCGCCGTGATCCACGTTCCGGCGATGCAGCAGGCGTTCGGCACGACGGCGCTGTCGGCGGGGGACTGGGCGCTGAGCGCGGCGGTCGCCTCGACGATCGTCGTCGCGCGCGAGCTCCTGAAGGCGGTCTTTCGCCGCGCGGACCGGCGAGCGGGCCACGTGCCTTCCGGGAAGCTCGCCCCGTGACGCCCGGACCGATCGAGCTGCTCCTGATCGGCGTGGCGCTCGCGGCCGCGGGTGGCGAGCTCTTCGTGCGCGGCACGGTCGGGCTGGCGGAGCGCTACGGTCTTCCGCCCGCGCTCGTGGCCGTGACGGTCGCGGCGTTCGCCACCTCGAGCCCGGAGCTCGCCGTCGCGATCGATGCCGCCCGTGCCGGCGTGCCGCAGATCGCGCTGGGCAACGCGCTCGGCGCGAACGTCGTGAATGTCGCGCTCGTCTTCGGCCTGGCGCTGCTGGTCGCGCCGATCCGGCTGTCGCGCGCGGGCCTCGGGCGCGACCTGCCCGCCGCGATCGTCCTGCCGCTGGCCACCGCGCTCTTCGCCGCGACCGGGACGATTTCGCGCACCGCGGCAGCGGTCCTGTTCGCGATCTTCTGCACCTGGCTCGCGCTCACGATCCGCGACATGCGCGGCCACGCGGAGAAGTCCGGGCCGCCCCCCGTCGGTCGCAATGCGCTGCGTTCCGCGCTCGTGGCACTCGCCGGCGGCGCGATGCTCTGGGGCGCCGGAGGCGCGATCGTCGCCGGCGCGAGCGCGCTCGCGGAGCGCCATGGCTGGGACCCGTTCGTCGTCGGCGCGACGCTGGTCGCGCTGGGCACGACGACGCCCGAGCTCGCCACCATGATCGTCGCGCGCTGGAAGGGCCACGACGACGTCGGCGCCGGAACGCTGCTCGGCAGCAACCTGTTCAACGGTGGCGTGATCGTGCCGGTGGCCGCGGCCTTCGCGCCGATCCCGACGGACCTCGCCGAGCTCGCGATTCCGCTCGGCGCGGCGCTGGTCGCGATCCTGCTGCTGGTGTCCGCACGGAGCGCGGAAGTCGGACGCGCGCGCGGCGCGCTGCTCGTCGCCTGCTACGCGGCGTACGTCGCCGTGCTCGCGCTGGGCAGTGCGGCGTGAGCCGGATGGAGGTCGGCCGTGTTGGCGCGCCGGCAGGCGGCCTCGGGTGCCACGTTCGTATCACGTACCGATCCCGGGACGTGGTACGTGCGCAGTACCCGCGCGCGCGTCACTCGTTCGCGATGCCGTGCGGGACGTGACCCGACGGGACGTGCTGCGAAGCGGAGTCGACGTGCCGCGTCTGGTCGTCGAAGTAGAAGTCGGGCTCGAACTCGCGCAGGAACGCGCCCTTGTCGAGGCCGCCGAGGAACAGCGCCTCGTCGACCGCGATGTTCCAGTCCATCAGCGTGCGTATCGCGCGCTCGTGCGCCGGCGCGCTGCGCGCCGTCACGAGCGCCGTTCGCAGCCGCATCGCGACCCTGTCGCTGGCGTCGGCGAGCTGCAGCCGGTGCAGCGCCTCGAGCAGCGGCTTGAACGGGCCCGGCGGCAGCGGCCGGGCGGCGTGGTCGGCCTCGTGCGACTGGAACGCGGCCAGCCCGTGCGACTGGAAGACGCGCTCGGCCTCGTCGGCGAACAGCACGGCGTCGCCGTCGAACGCGATCCGCACCTCGTCGGGATGCGAGTCGAGGGCCGCCGAGCGCGTGTAGACGCGCGCCGCCGGGTAGCCCGCGTCCAGCGCGGCCCGCACGTCCTCGGCGTTCGCGGAAAGGAACAGGTTGGCGTGGAGCGGCCGCAGGTAGCTGTAGGGCGCGCGGCCGCGCGTGAACACGCCGCGCTCGATCGCGAGCCCGGCACCGCGCACCGACCGGAACACGCGCAGCCCCGACACCGGATCGTTGCGCGACAGGATCACCACCTCGATGCGCCGCACGCCGTCCGCGTTGAAGTCCAGCAGCTTGCGCACCAGCGGGTACGCGACGCCCGGCTTCGCCTGCTCCGAGAGCCGATCGAGCTGCAGCTTCATGTACGCGTGGTCGTCCGCCGTCTCGAAGACGCGGTTCTCCTCCTCGAAGTCGAACAGCGCGCGCGAGCTGATCGCGACGACGAGCTGGGCGGCGAGGCTCGCGGACATGCGGCAAGTATAGGTCAGGCGCCGCGAGCGGCGGCAGCGAACCGCCGCCACCGAGAGCAACGACGCTACATCACTGCGTCGCCTCACTCTCCGGCTTGCGGCGGAACGCAGGCCGTATTGTCGTCCTCGGGAAGGTATCCCTGCGCGATCATCTGCGTCCGGATCGCCGTGCTCGTCGTGTACCGGTGGTTGGGCGCGCCAGTGAGACCGTCGTTGTAGAGCCGGTAGAGCGGAATCGTGCCGCTCGGACAGGCTCCCGCCACGGGCAAGCGCAGCTGGAATGCGATCTTCTCGTAGATCCAGTCCGGATTCTGCTTGACCAGGTCGCATTCGAATGCCAGCGGCGTGTAGAAGTGCGAGCTCTTCGGCGCAAATGCCGTCGTGAAGAAGCGGCAGACGTCCGCATGGCCCGAGCCGAGGTCGAAAACGTTGAAGGTCTGTCCCGTGCGCGCCCAGCCTACGAACACGCCGGTGTCGAGAGCTTCGATCTCGTCTTCCTGGATGGTCACGAAATAGTGGCCGAAGAATGCGTGATAGAACTCGACGGCCTGCCTGGCCCGAACGAGCGGCGGCGAAATGAACGCACCCAGCGAGACCGGATCGCTCGGTACGGCGCGCGTGAAAACGACCAGGCTCGTCGCAGTGTCGATCACGTCCACGCTGTCGGAGAACTGGTTCGCGACGAAGAGGTACTTGTCGTCCGGCGTCAGGGCGACGCCTTGCGGATGCGATCCGACCGGGATCGACCCGATCGACTGGCGCGTCACGGTGTCGACGACCGAGACGCGGTTCTGGTTGTCCGACACGTAGAGGCGCGTGCCGTCGGAACTGACGGCGATGCCGAACGGCCCGGGCCCAACGGGTATGGTGTCGATCACCGTCCTCGCTGTGACGTCGATCACCGAAACCGAGTTGCTGGCGAAATTCGCAACGTACGCCAGCAACCCGTCCGGAGAGGTCGCGATCCCATAGGGCTGCGTTCCGACGGGCACCGTTCCCAGCAGCGTATTGGTTGCGGTGCTGATGAACGATGCGCTGTTGCCCGTCGTGTTGGCCGTGACGACCGTCGCGCCGTCCGGCGTGATCGCGAGCCCGAAGGGACCGTTGCCCACGGGAACGGCCGAAATCACCGTGCCGGCGACGCGATCGATCACGGCGACGGCGTTCGTGCCGGAATTGGCGACGTACAGCCTCGAATGGTCGGGAGAAACGGCAATGCCGCGCGGGACCGTACCGAGCGCCCCGGTCGCCACGGTGCGCTCGACCTCCCGGGTCGCCACGTCGATGTAGGAGACGTTTCCCGACGAGACGTTGGTGACGTAGGCCTTCTGCCCGTCGCGACTGAAGGCGACCCCCTCGGGGCCGTTGCCGACGTCGATCAGGGAAACCAGCGCCCGGGAGACGGTGTCGATGACTGCGACCTGGGAATTCTCGAAGGCGGTGATGAATGCCAGTGGCTCTCCGGATTGACCCAATGCACGTGTCGGCGAAGAACCTTGGCAGGTCTCGTTGTCGCAGCGCGCGACGAAAAGGTCATGATTCGCATAGTCGTAGTAGGACACGACTGGGTGACCCGCAGGGTCGACTGCAATGTCAGTGAATAGTCCTGTTTGAGGCTTAGTATCGATAGCCGTGTATACAGTATGGCTCGCGCAAGTAAACGATCCGCATTTCGCTACCGCGACCCCGCCAGAGCCTCCCAATTCGGCCGTGCTTTGGAACGCGATTATTGGCAAGCCATCGCTAGCAAAGGCCATCGATACTTTACGGTGGGGGTTGAGGTAATCGTAGTAACGGACAATCGCATTGATTGAGGCGCCGGCGAGACACCCTGCGTCTCGGCATCTTGCGACTCGCACATCGTAATCCGATCCCCCAGCGAGGTAAGCGACGATGGGGACGCCGTCCGAGGGAACTTGGAGCGCCGGCTTTCCATTGCTCACACCAAAGTCATCGAGCGTCTGAAACGACACGCCGCCAGTGCAGTCCGCATTGCCGCACTTTCCCACTCGCACGCCGACGCCGCCAATGATATTGGCGATGACCGGGTACCCGTCCGCCCCGACCGCGACATCCAGCGATCCGGTCTGCGCCTGCGCGATCGACGTCTGCTGGGACGTCGAGCACGATGCGTCCAAGCATCGAGTAACCCGAATTCCGCCGTCCTCGTTCGATACGACTATCGGCAGACCGTCGGGCCGAATCGCGAGCGCGGGCGAATCGCCTGCGCCGAGCGACACGCTGCCGTTTCCGCTGCTGCAAGCCGAATTGCCGCACCGAAGGAGCCTCACTGCGCCCGATAGCACGTAGGTGAGGACCGGCCGGCCGTCGGCCGGTACCGCGATGCCCCCGTTCGACGCCATCCCGCTCGGGACGACCGTCGTCGTCTGGTTGCCCATCGAGCAGTCCGCGGATCCGCACTTCGTCACCTTCAGCGAGCCGTTGTCGGTTCGCAGATACGAGACGACGGGGAATCCATCTCCGCCGATCGCGATGGCGTTCTGCTGTCCTACGTCTCCGATCTGATCGATCGGAAGCGTCGTCGGCACCGCCACGGCGCCTCCTGCCCCCAGGAGACTCGCGGCAAAGGTCAGGCCGACGACCCAGGACCAGGTTCCGTCACGCATTTCCTACCTCCGGTATTGAAGAACGACCCGAAAGACTGCCAGCATCGTTCATGCCACCGCGCGAACTCAGCACGGCACTTCCCGACTCGGCGCGGTCCACGCCGGGGGAGTATGCTCGCCGGGTGGCTCAAGGCGTGAGCCACACGGCCACCTTTCCGCAGCGACCTGCGGCAGCCAGCGGCCGGAATGCGGCACTGCCTGTCAGGTCGGCCGGATCGATCGGCGGCGCCCGCCAGTCCAGCCGGTCGGGCGACTTCGTCGATCAGGCGACCCGTAGGACGCCCTGCTCGAGGTCCTCGAGCGCCGCCCGGATCTCTCCGATCGCCCACACCAGCGCCTCGCGCGGCACGTTGAGCGGCGGGGCGATGCGCACGACGGTGCCGTGCGTGTCCTTCGTCAGGATGCCGCGAGCGAGCAGGCGGTGGACGACCTCGCGCGCCGTCGCCTTCGCCGCGTCGACCTCGATGCCGATGAACAGGCCGCGTCCGCGCACGTCGACGACGAGCGGACTTTCGATGCCCTTGAGCTCGTCGAGCAGCCACAGGCCGAGCTCTCGCGAGCGCGCCACCAGCCGCTCGTCCTCGAGCACGTCGAGCGCCGCGAGCGCAACCGCGGCGCCCAGCGGATTGCCGCCGAACGTGCTGCCGTGGTCGCCCGGGGTGAACACCTGCATCACGTCGTCGGTCGCGACGAACGCCGACACCGGAAGCAGTCCGCCGCCAAGCGCCTTGCCGAGGATGACGCCGTCGGGCATCGCGCCGTCGTGCTGCCAGCCGAACAGGCGGCCGGTGCGGCCGAGCCCCGTCTGCACCTCGTCGCAGATCATCAGCACGCGATGGCGGCGGCAGATCTCGGCGCAGCGCGCGAGATAGCCGTCGTGCGGCACGACGATACCCGCCTCGCCCTGCACCGGCTCGACCAGGAACGCGGCCGTGTGCGGGCCGATCGCCGCGTCGAGCGCGGCCGGATCGTCGAACGGAATCGTGGTCAGGCCCGGCGGATACGGACCGAAGCCGTCGCGGTACTGCGCCTCGGTCGACAGCCCCGTGATCGCGATCGACCTGCCGTGGAAGTTGCCACGGCACGCGATGATCCCGGCCTGCCCGTCGGGCACGCCCTTCACCTTGTGCGCCCACTTGCGCGACGCCTTGATCGCGGTCTCGACCGCCTCGAGCCCGGTGTTGACCGGCAGCGCGCGGTCGAGACCCGTCAGCGCGACGAGCCGCTCGAGCAGCAGCGGCAGCCGGTCGTTGAAGTACGCGCGCGACGTGACGGCGAGCCGGTGCGCCTGTTCGGTGAGCGCCGCGACGATGCGCGGGTGGGAGTGGCCGAAGCTCACCGCCGAGTACGCGCTCATCAGGTCGAGGTAGCGGCGCCCGTCGACGTCGGTGAGCCACGAGCCGTCGCCGCGGGTGATCACGACCGGCAGCGGATCGTAGTTGCGCGCGCCGTACGCGCGCTCGCGGCGCACGGAGTCGGCGGCGGCGCGGCCCGCCGCGTCGGCGGCAGAGGCGACCGGGGGATGACCGGGCCCGAGGCCGGTCCGGGCGAGCGTCGTCATGCGCAAGGCTCCTCGTGAGAGTGGCCGTCCGCCGCGGCCGCGCCCGGCTGCGGTCGCAGCGGCACGGCCGGGCGCGAAGGCCGCGGTGCGCGCCGCGATCCGTTTCCGCCTCGTGGGCGGAAGGCGTTCGATGGCGCCTGCCGGGGCCCGTCGAATCCGGCGCACCCGCGCAAGCCGATCATGCTACCGGCCCGTCTTGTCGGCGCCTAGGTGCAACGCACCATCGCCGCAGTCCTCCCCGCCACAGGCACTCCCGATCCCGGAGGGCGGATCTCCGCTGCGCGGACCGAGCGTGTCGAGGTTGCCGCGCGCCTTCCGGTGCTCCGGATCGATGGCGAGCGCGCGCTCGTACGCAGCGCGCGCCCGCGCGCCGTCGCCGGCGAGCTGCCACGCATGGCCGAGGTTGTTCCAGGCGCGCGGGTTGAGGGGCGACGCGCGGACCGTGGCCTCCCACAACCGCACCTCGCTCGCATAGTCGGTGACGCGCACGAACGTCGCGACGCCGAGCAGCGCGGAGAGCGCGGCCAGCGTCACCCGCGCAGCGATGCGCGCGGACCACGATGCCAGCAGGACGCCGAGGATCAGCGCGGGCCCGATGACGGCGAGGTACAGCTGCCTGTCGTTCGCGAGCTCGTAGCGCGCGAGCGGACCGTGCGTGGGCGCGAGCGCGAGCAGGAACCACACGACGCCGAATCCGAGCCACGGGCGGCGGCGCCACCTGGCGGAGACGAACGCGAGCGCGGCGACCAGCGCGGCCGCCTTCGCGAGCCAGGCGGCGTCGATCGCGTCGCGCGCGACCAGATCCGGGTCGAAGTTCACGCGCAGCGTGAGGAGCGGATGGGTGACGAGGTAGGCGACCGCGTCGAGCTGCGCGACGAGGTTGTCGAGCGGTCCGCGGATCGAAAGGCTGGTCTCGAGGAGCCGCCGGTACGGAGCGACCGCGAGCACGACGGCCGCGAGCGCGAGCGCGAGGAGCCAGAACGGCCATGTCCGCCTGAATGCCGCGCCGACCCGTTCTCCGCGCGCGACCTCGACGAGAACCAGTGCGAACGGGAGGATCCACGCCGACTCGCGCGCACCCATCGCGGCGACGAACAGCGCCATCGTCGCCGCGCGCCACGGGGCGGCGGCGCCGTCGCGCGCGCGCTCCCATGCGTACAGGCCCGCGAGCGTGAACAGCGACGAGAGCGCCGTCGAGCGGCCGGCGATGTAGACGACCGCCTCGGTCTGCGCCGGATGGAGCGCGAAGACGAGCGCCGTCGCGAGCGCGGCGAACCCCGGCCGCGGCAACGCCGTGGCGAGCGCCGCGATCCATCGGCGCGCGAGCGCGAGGACCAGGAGGGCGGACGCGACGTGCATCGCCACGCCCGCGAGCGCGAATCCCGCCGGCGCGGGCGACGCGAGCCAGTTCGCGACGTAGCTCGCCTTGGTGAGCGGCCGCATGCCCGGCATCGACGCCCGCCACGCGGACCACGAGTGGACGTCGCCGTCGATGACGACGACGCGGAAGTCGTCGTACTGGAACGCCGTGCCGGGAGCGGCGGCGTAGGCGGCGAGCGCCGCGAGGGCCACCAGGAACGCGGACTTGCGCGCGCTCACCGCCGCGCCGGACCCGGCGGGGGCGTCACGGTCGCCGGGCGCGCGCGCGTTTCCTCGAACGCCGACTCGATCATCGCGACCGCATCCCACCAGCGATCCTGCGCGCCGAGCAGCACGACCAGCACGCGCGTGCCTCCGCGCTCGGCCAGCGCCACGAGGCAGCGCCCGGCCATCCTCGTCCAGCCGGTCTTGATGCCGAGCGCGCCGTCCACGCGGCCGACGAGAACGTTGGTGTTGTCGAACCGGAACGTCCTGCCGTCCAGGGTCTTCGCGACGGACGACTCGCGCGCGACGATCGCCGCGATGCGCGGATGGGCAACCGCGGCGTCGGCGAGCTTCGCGAGGTCGCGCGCCGACGCGTAGTGGCCTGGCCCGTCGAACCCGCAGGCGTTGGCGAAGTGCGTGTCCGCGAGGCCCAGCGCCGCCGCGCGCGCGTTCATCGTCGCGACGAACCTCGCCTCGCTGCCCGAGACGCGTTCCGCGAGCGCGAGGCACGCATCGTTCGCCGAACGCAGCAGCGCGGCGGCAAGCAGGTGCTCCGCGGGCAGCCTCATCCCGGCACGCAGGCCCAGCCGCGCGCCGTCCGCTGCCGCGGCACGCTTGCCGACCTTCACCTCGTCGCCGGGAGCGAGCGTCTCGACCGCAAGGATCGCGGTCATCAGCTTCGTGAGGCTCGCGGGCTTGAGCCGCGCGGCGTCGTTCGACGACCAGCGCACCTCGCCGTCGACGCGCACGAGGTACGCGGCCGCGGCACCGGGCCACGGGTCGGTCGCCGCGACCGCGGCGCTCGACGCGTCCGCGGGAACGAGCGCGAGCGCCGCCGCGATGGCAAGCGCGCCGCGATTCATCGGGTTGCCGTCAGAACGGCAGCAGCCTGCGGACCGCGTCGACGCCCTGCTTCATCGGATCCGGGGTCGACGGCTCGGGAGCGGCCCTCGGCTGCCCGGACCCCGCGGATCCCCTGGCGGCAGCGACGCCGCCGGCGGGAACGCTTCCCTTGGTCAGGAACGCATACCGGTTGCACATCGGGATGAGCGACCGGTCGACCAGGTAATAGTCGCGCCCTCGGCAATGGGTCGGACCCGCAGTCCTCACCTCGGGGTCGCACCAGCCGGTACCGAGAAACGCCCAGTCCTTCGTCTGCGCCGCCTTGCCGCACGCGACCGCCGTCGCGGCGGCGTAGTCGTGCCTGCAGCTCTGCAGCGCCTGCTTCACCGTCTCGACGTTCGATCTGGCGACTGCCGCCCGGTGCGCCGCCGGCTCGCGCAGGTCGCGGGCGACGCCGCCGACCTTGTCGCAGAACTGCTTCTGCTGCGAGGCGCACATGGCGCCCTGGCCGAAGAACATCGGCGCGTTGAGCCGGTCGAGACCCTCCGCGCAAGTGCGCGCGATCGCGGCGTCGCCCTGCGCCCTCGCGCCCGCGATCACCTGCTCGGTCTGGTCGGTGCACGCGCCGACCTTGCGTCCGGAGAAGGTCTGCGTCACCTCCATGTCCTCGCCCTTGCGCTTGGGCTTCATGCGCATCTTCCCTTCGTACGACGTCGGCGTGGACGAGACCTCGCCGTTCACGGTCATCGGCTCGCGGCCGGCGCAATCCATCGTGAAGATCACCTTGTTGCCGACGGTCTTCGAGTCGGTGACCGTGCAGTTCTCCTGCCTCGGGATCGTGTCGTCGGCCTTGCGATTCTTCTTGAGGCACACCTGATGCACCTGCGCCGGCATCGCCATCGGCATGCCCGGCATCTCCATCTTCATCGTGACGTCCCACAGCTCGTCGGGGCCGGCCCCAGCCTTGAACGTGCGCAGCTGCGGCTGGGCATAGGCGATGCCGGCAACGGCGAGCGCTAACGCGGCGGCCAGGGCGGAGACGAACGGCGCGCGGCGAAGCGCGGGCGAGCGAAGCGGCATCGGAGGTTCCTCGGAGCGGGCGTGACTGAGCCGCATGCTACCGCAGCGCGGCGACGAGCGCACCCACGTCCGTCGATCGGCGAATGCGCGCGACTGGCCATTTCGCGCAGTCGGCGCCCGCTACGCGCGGTCGGTGCCGGGATCCGGGCCTCGGGACGCGAAACGGAGGATCGCCGGAATCTGAGCCTCGAAGCCCTGGAAGGCATGGTCGCCGCCGCCCTGAACGTACTGCCACGCGCCGCCGTAGTACGCGACGGCCTCCCGGTAGTCGAGCACCTCGTCACCGGACTGCACGAGCAGGAAATAGCGCTCGGGACGCGTGATGCGCGGCACGGCGAGCGCACGCAGCTCGTCGAAATGCGCGTCCGTCACCTCGAACGCCTCGCCCGAGTACATGTTCGTCTGCGTGCCCTTGTACGGCGCGAGGTCGTCGTACGGGCGGATCGCCGGATTGACCATGACCGCGCGCGCGCCGAAGCGTTCGGCGAGGTGAGTCGCGTAGTAGCCGCCGAGCGAGCTGCCGACGAAGGCGAGCGGCGCGACCGGCCCGCGCTCCCGCGCGACGATTTCGACGACCTTTCCGATCGCGGCGGCGGGCCGGTCGCCAAGGTCGGGGACGAACAGCGCGGGTCGCTCGTGGGCAGGCAGGGAAGCGACCGCGCGCACCATGGCCTGCGCCTTCACCGACCGGGGCGACGAGCGGAAGCCGTGCAGGTAGACGATCAGCGACGCGGTCATGCAGCGCGTCCGGCTGAAGCCGGACCCACCAGGGCCGGACGCGGCAAGCGTTCGGCTGAAGCCGGACCCACGGGCACCTCCGAAAGACGTCCGGCCGGCGCCGAACCCGAAGCCCGCGCTTGCGAAAGTCCTCCAGCCGGCGCCGCATCCACCAAGGCACCCGGCACGGTCGCGCGGCGCATCGGCACGGCTTCCGCGCGTCCGGATTCAGCCGGACGCCGTCTTCGCCGACACCGCACGGCCGCGCGCCTGCAGCGCCGCGAGAAGCTTGCCGTGCACGCCGCCGAACCCGCCGTTGCTCATCACCAACACGTGATCGCCGGCTCGCGCCTCGCGGACCACGGCGGACACCAGGACGTCCAGATCGTCGTGGACCGAGGCGCGCGTTCCCAGCGGCGCAAGCGCCGCCGCGACATCCCATCCGAGGTTCGCCGCATAGCAGTACGTGCGCTCGGCGCCCTCGAGACTCCCCGCGAGCCGGTCGGCCATCGCGCCCAGCCTCATCGTGTTCGATCGCGGCTCGACCACGGCGAGGATGCGCGCGGAGCCGACCGCGCGGCGCAGGCCGTCGATCGTCGTCGCGATCGCCGTCGGGTGGTGCGCGAAATCGTCGTGGACGGAGACGCCCGCGACCCTGCCGCGAAGCTGCATGCGTCGTTCGACGCCGCGGAACCCGGCGAGCGCGGCGAGCGACTGGGCGACCTGCACGCCCGCGTGCCTCGCGGCGGCGATCGCCGCGAGCCCGTTCAACCGGTTGTGCACGCCGAGCTGCGGCGCGTCGGCATGCCAGCGCAGCACGCCATGCGGCGCGCCGCCCAGCAGGATCGTGCCGTCGACCGCGATCGTCCAGCCGGGCCCCGTACCCGCGACCTCGGCGCGGCCGAAGCGCTCGACCTCCGACCAGCAGCCGCGCGCGAGCACGCGCGCGAGCGCCGCGTCCTCGCCGTTGACGATCAGCCGGCCGAGGCGCGGCACCGTGCGCACCAGGTGGTGGAACTGCGTCTCGATCGCCGCGAGGTCGGGAAAGATGTCCGCGTGGTCGTACTCGAGGTTGTTGAGGATCGCGGTGGTCGGCCGGTAGTGCACGAACTTAGACCGCTTGTCGAAGAACGCGGTGTCGTACTCGTCCGCCTCGACGACGAAGTACGCGCCCGTCGACGCCCGCGCCGACACGCCGAAGTTCTCCGGCACGCCGCCGATCAGGAACCCGGGCGAGAGGCCCGCGTGCTCCAGGATCCACGCGAGCATCGCCGCGGTCGTCGTCTTGCCGTGCGTGCCCGCGACCGCGAGCACGAATCGCCCGGCGAGCACGTGGTCGCGCAACCACTCGGGCCCGGAAACATAGGGCAGCCGCCGGTCGAGAATCGCCTCCATCAGCGGATTGCCGCGCGACACGACGTTGCCGATCACGAACACGTCGGCGTCGCGCGCGACGCCGTCGAGCTGCGCGGCGTCGTAGCCGTCGGTGAGCGCGATGCCGAGCGTGGCGAGTTGCGTCGACATCGGCGGATAGACGTTCGCGTCGCAGCCGGAGACGTCGTGACCGGCCGCGCGCGCGATCGCGGCGATGCCGCCCATGAAGGTGCCGCAGATCCCCAGGATGTGGATGCGCATGGCGCGTCCGCCTACGCGCCCGCCCGCGCCGGAGGCGCCGCGTGGCGCTTCCAGCCGACGAGGAACCAGGCGAACGAGGCCGCGACGAGCGCCAGCACGAGCACGAACGCGAACCGCAGCCCCCCGGCCACGGAAACGCCCGCCGTCGCGCGCGCGGCGTCGGCGACCACGCCGATGCCCCACTGCGCGACGAAGCTGCCGGCGAACATCGTCAGGTTCGCCGCGGTGTTCGTGCGCCCGGCCAGCGCCGGCGGGAAACCTTCGTTCAGCACGGTGAACGCGAGGATGTTCGCCGCCGCGCCGAAACCGTAGGCGCACCACCAGATCGGCGCGCCGGGCGCGCGCAACACGATGGCGAGCAGCGCGACCAGGTTGATCGTCCACCCGGCGAGATACATGTGACGCGCGCCGAACCCGAACCGGGCGAGCCGCGTCGCGAACAGCCCGAGCCCGAGGTAGCCCGCGAGCGTCAGCACGCCCATCGCGAGCAGCACCTGCGCCGCCTCCGCGCGCGTGAGCCCCTCCACCTCCATCATCCACGGCACCGACCACAGTCCCTGGATCGCCATGAACGAGCCCATGCCGATCGCGCCGACCGGGACGATCCACCAGAAGCGCGGCTCGGTGAACACGCGCCGCACGCCGGCCCACTGCTCGGCGAGCGACGGCGGATTCGCGGCGCGCGGCAGGTCGGGCACGCGCCACGCGATCGCGGCGGCGACCGCCAGCGTGACCGCGCCGAACGCGACGAACAGCGTGCGCCACTCGACGTGACGCAACGCCAGCTCGACCGGCGTGGTCGCCACGAGCGCGCCCGCGCCGCCCGCGACCATGACCCAGCCCGCGAGCGACGCCTGCCGGTGCGGCGGATACCAGACCGCGATCCCCTTCAGCGGCGCCATCAGGCAGACCGACACGCCGGCACCGATCAGCGCGCGTGCGACGGTGAGGCCCGCGAGACTGTCGGCGGCCGCGAACGCGAACGTGCCGGTCGCGGCGATCACGAGCAGCACCGGTTCGACGCGCCGCGGGCCGTAGCGGTCGAGCAGCAGGCCCGCGGGGATCTGCATTGCGGCGAACGCGACGAAGTAGACGCTCGTCAGCAACCCGAGCGCGCCCGGGCCGAGGCCGATCTCGCGCGTGAGCTCCGGCGAGATCACCGCGTTGACCGTGCGGAACAGGTACGACATCAGGTACCCGGCCGCGAACGCCGCGTAGATGCGCGAGAAGGGAACGATCATCGTCATGCCCCGCGAGCCGTCGCGCCCGGGGCGGGCCTGCCGGTCGGGAAACGACGACGCATCACGAGCGGAAGATGAAGTAGACGGCGCCCAGCAGGCACAGTCCTGCCCACAGGTAGTCGATCTTGATCGGCTGATCCATGTAGATCACCGCGAAGGGCACGAAGACCGCCAGCGTGATCACCTCCTGCATGATCTTGAGCTGCGCCAGCGAGAGCACGGTGAAGCCGATCCGGTTCGCCGGCACCTGCAGCAGGTACTCGAACAGCGCGATCCCCCACGAGACCAGCGCCGCCACCCACCACGCCCTGCCCCCCAGGTGCTTCAGGTGGCCGTACCAGGCGATCGTCATGAAAAGGTTCGAGCCGGTGAGCAGCACCGCGGCGACGAGGGCCGGGTGCTGGGCGACGAAGGAGGGCATGGAGGGATGGCCGCGGGCGCGAGCGGGCCGCCATTGTCGCCTAATCCGCGTCGCCCGACGCGAGCGGCAGCCAGACCGTCACGACGACGCCCCGTCCGTCCGCACGGTTGGCGACGTGCGCCTCGCCACCGTGCCGCATCGCGACGATGCGGACGATCGCGAGCCCCAGGCCCAGGTGCGGCGCGCGGCCGTCCTGCGGGCGGACCGACACCATCGGCTCGAACAGCCGGTCGACCGAGCCCTCGGGGAGCGGCGGTCCCTCGTCGCTCACCGAGAGCCGGGCCCGGTCGCCTTCGCGAGAGAGCGCGATCTCGACCGCGCCGCCGGTCGCGAAGTCGACCGCGTTCTCGGCCAGCTTGTCGAGCATCTGCGCGACGATCTCGGGCGCGCCGCGCACGTGCAGCGGCTCGGGCGGCGCCGCGTAGGCGAACGCGCGCTGCGGATAGGCGCCGCGATAGCCTTCGATGCATCCGGCGACGACTTCGGCGAGGTCGAAGCGCACGCGCTCCGCGTCGCCCAGCGCTTCCTCGAGCCGCGCCGCCTCGGTCATCCGCGCGAGGATCGCGGCGAGCCGGTCGAGGCCGCCCTGCGCACGCTCGATGTACGGACGCGCGTCCTGCGGCAGCGGCGACGCGCGCAGGTTGTCGAGCGAGCTGCGGACCACCGCGAGTGGCGTGCGCAGCTCGTGCGACAGGCGGGAGGCGAGCCGCTCCTGGTAGCTCGCGTAGCCGGCGAGCCGTGCGAGCACGCCCGAGTAGCTCCGCGCGAGGTCGCCGATCTCGTCGCGCGCCCCGCTGCCCGGCAGCGGGCCGCGGACGCGGCCGTCGCGGTCGATCGCGCCCTCCGCGTCGCGCGCGAGCCGCCGGATCCGCAACGACAGCCACGTCGCGTAGAGCGTGAGCGCGGCGGAACCGACGAGGAGGATCGCCGCGACGAGGACGAACAGCCGCTCGAACGCCCGGTTGCGCTCGGCGAGCACCGCGTTCGTCGTCTCCTCGACCAGCACGACGCCGCGGACGCGGTCGCCAACCCAGATCGGGTGCGCCGCGGCCACGACGACGGCGCGCGCGTCGGGCGTCCTGCGCCGGTCGGCCGCCGGAATCCCGTCGAGCGCCGCGAGCACCTCGGGCCGCGCCGGCACGCTGCCGCTCCCGTCGTCGTCGACGAAGTCCTCGGTCGGGCGCGCCATGATGAGCGCGAAGAGCGGCTCGAGCGCCGACGTCGGCGCGTCGCGCGCGCCGGCGCGCTCGCGCCTGAGGCTCCCCGCATGGGCGAGGACGCCGAGATCGCGGTCGACGACGCGGATGCGCGCGGTCGTGCGAGTGAGCCCCTGCAGGATCTGCTCGAGCTCCGGCGCCGCGGCCGCCGCGCCCGCCGAGAGCATCGGGCGCGCGGCGGCGGCATCGACGAGGTCCTGCGGCGCGCCGCCCCTGGGCGCGACGAGACGTACCGGCGCGTCGAACAGCCGCGGACGGTCGTGCAGCGCGATCGCGACGGCCTGCGCCGTGCCCGCGAGCGTGCGTTCCTGCGCATCGCGCAGGACGCGCTCGATCTCGCGCGCGTACTCGACACCGAGCCAGGGCAGCGCGAGGAACACGGTCAGCACCAGCAGGAGCTGGGCGCGGATGCCTAGGCGTGCCATGTCGGGTTGGTTCGGGTTGGTTAGGAGTTCGGGGTCTGAGTTCGGGGTCAGAGCCGTAACAATTCCTTCGCACGGGAGCTCGAACGCGTTGGTCCGGCGAATCGTTACGGCTCTGACCCCGAACTCACTGACCCCGAACTCTCAGGTCCGGCGAATTGTTACGGCTCTGACCCCTAACTAACCCGAACTCCACCGATAGCCCATGCCGTACACGGTGGCGATGCGGTCGAACGCCGGATCGACCGCCTGGAACTTGCGACGGATGCGCTTCACGTGCGACGTGATCGTGCCGTCGTCGACGACCGTGTTCGCCTCGCGCATCAGCGCGTCGCGATCCTTGACGTGTCCCGGATGGCGCGCGAGCGCGTGGACCATCCAGAACTCGGTGAGCGTGAGCTCGACCGGCGCACCGCGCCAGCGCGCTGCCATGCGCTTCACGTCGAGTTCGAGCGGGCCGCGCTCGACGACGTCCTCGGCGGCCGCGGGCAACGCGTTGAGGTCGGCGCGGCGGAACAGCGCGGCGATGCGCGCCGAAAGGTGGGCAAGGCTCGCGTCCTTGGTCAGGTAGTCGTCGGCACCGACGCGAAGCCCGGACACGATGTCGACGTCCGAGTCGCGCGCCGACAGGATCAGGATCGGGATCGTCGGCGACAGCGATCGCAGTTCGCGGCAAAGTGCGAAGCCCGCGTCGGGATCGCCGCCCAGGCCCAGGTCGACGACCGCGAGGTCGGGGAGCCGTGTACGGAACGACGCGAGCGCGGCGTCGCGCGTCGCGTGCGCCGCGACGTCGTAGCCCAGGCGGCGCAGCGCATCCGCGTAGTTCTCGCGGATCGCGGGCTCGTCCTCGACGATGGCGATGCGGCGGGACATGACGCGGCGACTATACCGCAGCGCCCGTGGGGCGGGCTTCAGCCCGACCCACGCTGCCACCGGTTCTCCACAATTGCTCGCCGGATCGCCCGAATCCGCACGGCGCCACTCCCGCATCCGCAGGCGAAATGCACATCGTGCGGACGCCGGCCCGGCGGGGCGCCGCAAGCAGGACGAGACCACCGCCGCCCGCAACGAAGAAGAAGGAGGCTCGAGGATCCGCGACCGCGCGAGCGCCATCCCTCCCCGGCGGCGAATCTCGCGGCCCGCGGATCCTCCGAGCGACCCCATGACGTCGACCGCTTCTCCTCCCGCCCTCCGGCTGCTGCCCCCGAAAGGCTGGCGCGGTCTCGCCAGGCTCGCGTTCGAAGGGCTCGCCACCGGCGTGCTCGCGAGCCTCGTGCTCGCGCTCGCCGTCTTCATCGTCGCGGTTGGGGCGGAGGCCGCGCCGCTTGCCGCGCGGTCCGCCGCACTCGCGGCGGCGGATGCGCACGGCGGCATGCTCAGGCTCGCCGCGACCGGGGACGAGCCGGCCGCCGAGGCGCCGCGCGTCGCGACCGACGTGCGCATCGACGTCGCGGGCATCGTCGCGCGCACCACGGTCACGCAGCGGTTCGTCAATCCGACCGGCGCCTGGCGAGAGGGCGTCTACCTGTTCCCGCTGCCCGACAAGGCCGCAGTCGACCACTTGCGCGTCGAGACCGCCGGACGGGTGATCGAAGGCCAGGTGCGCGAGCGCGCCGCGGCGAAGCGAGCGTACGAGCAGGCGAAGAGCGAGGGCAGGCAGGCGGGCCTCGTCGAGCAGGAGCGGCCGAACCTGTTCACGACCAGCGTCGCCCGGTTACCGCCCGACGCGGAGGTCGTCGTCACCATCGAGTTCCAGGAGACACTTCGCTACGACGCCGGCACGTTCCGCCTGCGCCATCCGCTCGCGATCACGCCGCGATACGTCCCCGGCGGGCACCTCGCATCGTCCGAGCCGGCCGCCGCGTACGACCGTGCCGGCGACGAAGTCGTCACGGACGCCGACCGAATCGGCGCGCCGTTCGTGTCCGGGGGCGACCGGGGGATCGCGCCGGTGACGCTTTCGGTCACGATCGACGCGGGCTTTCCGCTCGCGGCGATCGAGAGCACGTCGCACGCAATCGACGTCGACGAGCTTCCCGACGGCCGTGCGCGCGTCGAGCTGGCGGACGGCGTCGTGCCGGCCGACCGGGATCTCCAGCTCTCGTGGCGTCCCGAGGTCGGCGCGCAGCCCGGCGCCGCGGTGTTCACCGAGCGCCGGGACGGCCTCACGCACGCGCTCGTGATGGTGCTGCCGCCTTCGGGCGAGCCGAGCGGCGACGCGCTGCCCCGCGAGGCGACGTTCATCGTCGACACGTCAGGCTCGATGAGCGGCGTGTCGATCGTCCAGGCCAGGGAGGCGACGCAATTCGCGATCGCGCGCCTCGCGCCCGGCGACCGGTTCAACGTGATCGAGTTCAACTCGCGCACGCGCACGCTGTTCCCGTCGCCGATGCCGGTCGACCCGTCGACGATCGCGGCAGCGCAACGCTTCGTCGCCGCGCTCCGGGCCGACGGCGGCACCGAGATGGCGCCGGCACTCGCCGCGGCGCTCGCGACGCCCGACGCGCTGCCCGGCTACGCGCGGCAGGTGTTCTTCGTCACCGACGGCGCGGTCGGCAACGAGCACGAGCTGCTGAAGCTCATCCGCGCCCGCCTCGGCGACCGCCGGCTCTACACGATCGCGATCGGACCGGCGCCGAATGCCTGGTTCATGCGCAAGGCCGCGCAGTTCGGCCGCGGCACGCCGACGTTCATCGGCGACGTTCGCGACGTGCGCGAGCGGATGACGGCGCTGTTCGCGAAGCTCGAGCGGCCCGCGCTCACCGATCTCGTCGTCACCTGGCCGGCCGGCGCCGAGGTCTATCCCGCGCAACTTCCCGACCTGTACGCCGGCGAGCCGGTCCTCGTCAGCGCATCGTTCGCCGGTTCGCCCGCGACGCTGTCGATCGTCGGACGTCGCGGCAGGTCGGCCTGGGGCGCCCTGCTGCCGACCGGCGCGGGCACGTCCTCCGAGGGGATCGGCGCGCTGTGGGCGCGCGAGCGCATCTCCGCGCTGTCGGACGCGATCGTCGAAGGCGCGCCCGAGGACGAGGTGCGCCCGCTGATCGTCGCGACCGCGCTCGAGCATCACCTGGTCAGCAGGTACACGAGCCTCGTCGCGGTCGACGTGACGCCGATCGAGCCGTCCGGCGCGCAGTCCCTGCGCACCGCGATTCCCGGATTGCTGCCCGCCGGGATCGATCCGTCCGGCTTCGTCGAGGGACTGCCGCAAACCGCCACGCCGGCGCCGTTGCTGCTCCTTGCCGGGCTCGTCCTCGCCGCGCTCGCGTGGGCGGTGCGGCCGCGTCGTAGGGGCTCTGGGGCCAGACCCCATTTTCGGAGTTGGCAACTCGTCAGCGGCGAACGGGTGGATTCCGGAAATGGGGTCTGACCCCATAGCCCCCGATCGGGGAGGACCTTTCGGCCGGACCCCGGGGGTTGGACACGATCGCCGGCTCGCGCCGGCCGAGGTGCCAGCCTCCCCGCCGGCCGAGTCTTCCCCGATCAGGGGCGAATCGCGAGCGCGCGCCGTGCTGCCGCGGCTCCTCGCGGCCGCGGCGGTCGCGACGATCGTGGCGGCAACCGCGATCCTCGCGAAGGCGCACGTAGGCCAGGCCGCCCTCGAGATCGCCTGGAGGCGCGCGCAGTCGATGGGCGCCGCGCCCGCACCGTGGCCGTGGGCCGACACGCGACCCGTCGCGAAGCTTCGCGCCCCCGCCCAGGATGCCGAGATGCTCGTGCTCTCCGGGGCGAGCGGACGCACGCTCGCGTGGGGCCCGGGGCTGCTCGACGGCACCGCGCGTCCCGGCGAGCGAGGCAACGCGGTGGTCAGCGCGCACCGCGACACGCACTTCCGTTTTCTGGCGAACGCGTCGATCGGCGATCCGCTGGTCGTCGAGCGCCTCGACGGCGTTCGTGTCGCCTACCGGATCGTTGCCATGCGCGTCGCCGACGCGTCGAGGCTCGCGATTCCGCGCGACACCGACCTGCCGACGCTGACGCTGGTCACCTGCTGGCCGTTCGGCGCGATCGCGCCGGGCGGACCGCTGCGCTACGTCGTCGTCGCCGAGGCGGACGGCGGCAGCCCTCAGCGGTTGACGATGGCGGCGAGCGCACGCCGGTAGCGGCGCGCGAGGTCGCTGTCGGGGCCGAGCGCGTCGAAGATCGTCAGCATCGCCTTCTTCGCGGCGTCGCCGTCGCGTCCGCGGTCGCCATCGACCACCGACAGCAGCAGCTCGAGCGCCCGCTCGTGACCGCCGTCGGCGGCGAGCGCGTTCGCGTACTCGCAGCGCACCGCGAAATCGGGCGGCTCCGCCGCGGCGCGGCGGGCGAGCGCGTCGAGGTTCCCGCGGCCGCCCGCCGCGAGCGCCGAGAGCGCGCGCAACGTGGCGAGCCTGCGCTCGTCGCGCACCGGCCTGGCGCGCACGCGCGCAGGCGCCTCGAGCGCGTCGAGCACGTACCCGGCGTCGGCGCCGCGGCCCAGCGCGACCAGCGCTTCGGCGCGCGTCAGCAACGCGTCCTCGCCGTCGGGATCGAGCGCGTGCACCTCGTCGAGCTTCGCGAGCGCGCCGACCGCGTCCTTCGCCGCGAGGCGCGATCTCGCCTCGGCGACCGCCTTCGCCGCGGGCGACGGGATCGCGCGCTCGAGGAACGCGCGCACGCCCGCCTCGGGCAGCACGCCGGTGAACTCGTCGACGACGCGGCCGTCGACGAACGCCTTGACGTTCGGGATGCCGCGGATGTCGTGGCGCGCCGCGAGCTCCTGCTCGTCGTCGGTGTTGAGCTTCGCGAGCGTGAACCGGCCGCCCATCTCGGCGGCCAGCTTGTCGAGGATCGGCGTGAGCATCCGGCAGGGGCCGCACCACGGCGCCCAGAAGTCGACCAGCACGGGCCGCTCGCGCGACCCGCGGATCACGACCTCGTCGAAGTTGCCGGCACCGACGTCGATGGCATGCCCGGACATGGGGAATGGGACCGTTGCTGCGGAGGATCGTAGGATGGGGTCGCCCGGACCCGGAATCAAGCCGCGACGCGTGCAGCGGGACCTCCGCGCCGGCACCGGCGCGTCATCCGGGACCCGTGTTTCTCGGATGGTCGACCGCCGCCCGCTCGTTGCCGCGACGGTAATTGCCTGTGACGCGCGCCATCGCGAGCTGCCGCTCCCCGGGCGAGACAGCGAGCATGCGGGCGAGGAATTCGCTTGCGCGGCGACCTCGCAGCACCGTCACGATGCGCGCGCCGCGCCGGATCGCGACGTCGCCGTTCGCGCGCGCATGGAACGAAAAGTCGGCCGTCACGCGATCGCCAGCTCGAGTCCGCGCACCGGCAGCTTCCCGTAGTCGCTCGTCCACACGTCTCCGCTCGCGACCGGCCAGGCGTCGGTGATCGTGCCGGTCGTCACGACCTCGCCGGCCGCCAGTGCGGCGAACCTCGGCTGCGCCGCGAGCACGTCGCGCAGGTGGACCAGCGCATTGGCGGGGCTGTCGAGCACGTTCGCGCCCACGCCCGAGTCGACCGTCCTGCCCTGGTTGCGCAGCGTCACGACGAACGTCGGCAGCAGCGCCGCGAGCGCGTCGCGCTCGTCGTCGCCGATCGCGAGGCGCGGTCCGACGACGAGCTTTCCGTGCAGCCCGAACGCGGCCGTGCAGTCCGGCGCGCGGAACTTCCAGCCGGGGAAGATCGAATGCACGATCTCGAAGCCCGCCGCGATCCAGCCGACCGCGTCGAGCACCTCGCGCGCGCCGCCGGTCGCGGGCGGCGGCGCCGCGAGGCCGAACACCACCTCGGGCTCGATGCGCGGCTCGTGCATCCCGGCGACGTCCACGGTGGCGCGACCATCGCCTGCGTCCAGGACCGTGCGATCCCACACGTGCGACCACATCGGGCGGAACACGCCGTAGCGCGGCCAGATCGTGCGGTTGGTGAAGCCGATCTTGCGGCCGACCGGACGCCAGCCCTGCGCGATCCGCCGCGCGTGCAGCGCGGCGAGCGTCTCGTAGGCTCGCTCGACGCCGAAGTGCGGGTCCGTGTCGGTGATCGGCGCGAGCGCCGGGCCGCCGTCGGCGGCGGCCAGCAGCCGGTCGACGAGTGTCGGGTCGGGATTTGGTTCCGGCATGGGTGTCGCCCGAGTTGGTCGCGTCGTTGCAGGCGACCCGATGCTGCCACGTTCAACGCCGGCGCGAAAGGAGCGCGGCGCCGGCGACCCATGCGATCGCCGCCACCAGCATCGCGACGAGCGCCGCGACGAGCGCCATCGGCGTGCCCTCGAGGCCGATCCCGCCGGCGACGGCCCACCCGACCAGCGCGCCGAACCCGCCGCAGGCGACGATCGCGAACAGGTAAAGGATGAGCGACAGCACGGAGGGAACCCGGGACGCCGGGATGTTGCCGAAGGACGATCCGCGCCAGTATAAGTCAGCCATGGCATCCGCTCCCGGCGTCGCCAGGTTCCTCCGGAAGGTATTCGTTCCGGGCGCGCGGATGCTCCTGTGCGCGCTCGCCGGCACGGCGTGGTGTTCGGCGGCGCCGGCCGCCGCGCAGACGCAGAAGGCGATCCGCGTCGCGTTCGCGGTCGCCGAGACCGGCTTCGACCCCCAGGCGATCGCGGACAGCTACTCGTCGACGATCGCCGCGGCGATCTTCGAGCCGCTCTACACGTACGACTATTTCGCGCGGCCCGCGAAGCTCGTGCCCGCCGCCGCCGAGGCGCTGCCCGAGGTCTCCGCCGATCTCACGACCTACACGATCCGCCTGAGAAAGGGGTTGCGCTTCGCCGACGACCCCGCGTTCGGGGGCAGGCCGCGCGAACTCGTCGCGCAGGACTTCGTCTACAGCTGGAAGCGCCTGCTCGACCCGAAGGTGCGCTCGTACTACGTGCACGTCTTCGAGAACCGGCTCGTCGGCGGCGACGAGGCGATCGCCGCCGCGCGCAGGAGCGGCGCGTTCGACTACGACGCGCCGATCGAGGGGCTCGCCGCGCTCGACCGCCACACGATACGGGTGCGGTTCAACCAGCCGTACTTCGGGTTCCGCCACTGGCTGACCACGGTCACGTTCGCGCCGGTCGCGCGCGAGGTGATCGAGCGCCACAAGGACGCCTCGAACCGAGCGATGGAGCATCCCGTCGGCAGCGGCCCCTACCGGCTGGCCGAGTGGCGGCGTTCGCAGAAGATCGTGCTCGAGGCGAATCCGAACTGGCGCGGCGTGCGCTATCCGGCGCCGTCCGATCCCGCCGACGCGCCGATCGCGAAGGGGCTCGCCGGGCGCAAGCTGCCGCTGGTGCCCCGCGTCGAGATCTCGATCATCGAGGAAGCGCAGCCGCGCCTCCTCTCGTTCGAGCGCGGCGAGATCGACATGGTCGACCTGCCGGGCGACCTCGCGACGAACGTGCTCGACGGCGACGGCCTGAAGCCCGCGTACACGAAACGCGGCATCGAGCTGCACCGGATGCTGGAGCCCGCGCTCAACTTCACCTACTTCAACCTCGACGATCCGGTCGTCGGCGGCTACTCGCAGGAAAGAATCGCGCTGCGCCGCGCAATGATCCTGGGCTACGACCGCGACACCGAGATCCGGGTGCTGCGCAACGGCCAGGCCGTGCCGGGCACGCAGATCTCGCCGCCGTGGACCGAAGGGTTCGATCCGAAACGCCCGCCGCTGCAGAAGCACGATCCCGCCGGCGCGCGCGCGCTGCTCGACCGCTTCGGCTACAGGGACCGCGACGGCGACGGCTACCGCGAGACGCCGGACGGCCGGCCGCTCGTCATCGAGAAGGCGTCGACACCCAACGCGACCGACCGCGCGACGGACGAGCTGTGGAGGAAGTGCATGGACGCGATCGGCGTCCGCATGACCTTCCTCAAGCAGAAGTGGCCGGACCTCGTCAGGATGGCCGAGGCCGGAAGGCTGCAGATGTGGGGGCTGGGCTGGATCCACACGATCCCCGACCCCGATTCGAGCTACGCGCTGCTCTACTCGAAGCAGATCGGCATGATGAACGACGCGCGCCTGCGGCTGCCCGAGTACGACAGGCTCTACGAGGCATCGCGCGCCCTGCCCGACGGCGCCGAGCGCAACGCGCTCTACGCGAAGATGACGGACCTGATGAGCGCGTACGGCGTCTGGGAGGTCGGGCCGTCGCGCATCTCGAACTGGCTCACGCAGCCGCGCCTGAAGGGCTTCAAGCGCCACCCGTTCCTCCAGCATCGGTGGGAGTACTACGACGTCGAATAGGCTCAGGCGCTGCCCGGTTTTCGAGCAGGGTCCGGCCCCGTGACCACCGCCTTCATCGGCGCCTCGTTCACCGTCAGCGTGAACACGTCGGGCCGGCTGTAGTGCCCGGCGACGTCGAAGTCGAACTTGCCCCGCCCGATGTCGCGAAGGTCGAGGTCGGCGGTGAGGATCGTCTCGCCATCGAAGTCCGGGCCGGCGAGCACGTTGCCGAGCGGGCCGACGATCGCGCTGCCGCCGCGCATCAGCACCGCGTCGGGCGAATCGCCCAGCGACACGCGCACGCTCGACGGAAAGTCGCGCCTGCGCAGGAACTGGCAGGCACTCAGCACGAAGCAGCGTCCCTCGAGGGCGACGTGGCGCATCGACGGCAGCCAGGTGTCGCGGTCGTCGGCCGTGGGCGCGCAGTAGAGCGCGACGTTCTTCGCGTACATCGCCATCCGCAGCATCGGCATGTAGTTCTCCCAGCAGATGACCGAGCCGATGCGCCCGTACGGGCTGTCGACGACGGTGAGCGTCGAGCCGTCGCCGAATCCCCAGACCATCCGCTCGAGCGCCGTCGGCATGAGCTTCCGATGCTTGCCCAGCAGCGCGCCGTCGGGACCGAAGAACAGGACCGTGCAATAGCACGTGCCCAGCTCGCGCTCGATCACGCCGATGACGAGGTAGCACCCGGCGGCGGCCGCGGCATCGCCGAGCCGAAGCGTCTGCGGTCCGGGCACCTCGATCGCGGCGTCGAGGTAGAGGCGGAACTCCTCGCGGCCGACCGGATCGCGCGCGCCGACGACGAGCCCGTAGCTCAGTCCCTTCGGATAGCCGGCGACGAACGCCTCGGGAAACAGCACGACCCGCGCGCCGGTCGCCGCCGCGTCCGCGGTCAGCTTCACCGCCTTGTCGATGCACGCCCCGGTGTCGAACGGCACCGAGCCGGCCTGGACCACTGCCACTCGCACGGTCGTCGACTTCGCGTCCATGATCGTATCTCCGTGTCGACAACGTCGAGCCCGCCTCCCGCGCGTCGAATGCGGGGTCGGTGGCGACATTCGCGCCGTCCGATCCGGCGTCGCCGGGGCCCGTCGGAAGCCTCGTCTACATTCCTCGTCCCGGCGCTGCCGCGAGCAGCGACCGCGTGTACTCGTGCTTCGGCCGGGCGAACACCTCGGCGACCGGACCCAGCTCGACGACGCGCCCGCGATGCATGACCGCGATCCGGTCGCATACCTGCGCCGCGACGCGCAGGTCGTGCGTGATGAACAGCATCGTGAGGTGGAGCCGCTCGCGGATCTCGTCGAGCAGCGCGAGCACCTGCGCCTGCACCGAGACGTCGAGCGCCGAGACCGGCTCGTCGGCGACCAGCAACTTCGGCTCCATCGCGAGCGCGCGCGCGATGCAGATGCGCTGGCGCTGGCCGCCCGAGAACTCGTGCGGATAGCGGTCGAGCGAAGCCGGGTCGAGGCGCACGAGCTCCATCAGCGACCGGGCGCGCGCGGTCGCCTCGGCGTGCGACACGCCGAAGTTCATCGGGCCCTCGACGATCGACTCGCCGACCGTCCGGCGCGGGTTGAGCGAGCGGTACGGATCCTGGAACACCACCTGCACCTTGCGGCGCAGCTCGCGCAGCCGGCGGCGCGGCAGCCCGGCGACCTCGAGGCCGTCGACGACGACCGAACCGCCGGTGGGGTCGACGAGCCGCGCGATGCAGCGCGCAACCGTCGACTTGCCCGATCCGGATTCGCCGACGATCCCCAGCGTCTCGCCGCGTCGGATCGCGAGGTCGACGTCCTGCGCGGCCTGCACGTCCCGGCGCCTGCCGAGCCAGCCGCCCTGAACATAGGTCTTCGCGAGCTCGCGCGTCTCGACGAGCGTCGGCCCCTCGACGACGGCGCGATGCCGCGGCGTCATGCTCGGCACCGACGCGATCAGCATCTTCGTGTAGTCGTGCTTCGGCGCGCGCAGCACCCCGGCCGCGGGGCCGACCTCGACCAGCTCGCCGTGTTTCAGCACCGCGACGCGGTCGGCGATCTCGGCGACGACGCCGAAGTCGTGCGTGATGAACAGCACGCCGGTGCCGTGCTCGCGCATCAGCTCGCGGACGAGCGCGAGGATCTGCGCCTGGGTCGTCACGTCGAGCGCGGTGGTCGGCTCGTCGGCGATCAGGAGCTTCGGATCGAGCGCGAGCGCCATCGCGATCATGATGCGCTGGCGCTGACCGCCCGAGAGCTGGTGCGGGTACGACGACGCCATGCGCTGCGGCTCGGGCAGGCGCACGTCGGCGAGCGCGTCGAGCACCCTGGCTCGCCGCGCGGCCGCGTCGAGCTTCGTGTGCCGGCGCAGCACTTCGTCGACCTGTTCGCCGCAGCGCATCACCGGATTGAGCGCGGTCATCGGCTCCTGGAAGATCATCGCCATGCGCGTGCAACGCAGTTCCTCGAGCCGCTTCTCGGGCGCGCCGACGAGCTCCTCGCCCGCGAGCCGGATCGAGCCCGCGGTGACCGCCAGCGCGCGCGGCAGGAGGCCCATCGTCGCGTGCGCGATCACGCTCTTGCCGGACCCCGACTCGCCGACGAGGCACACGATCTCGTTGGGCGCCACGTTCAGGTTCACGCCCGCGACGGCGTGCGCGCGGTCGGATCCGCGCGGAAGCCCGATCGTGAGCCCGGCGATCTCCAGCACCGGGGCGGTCACGGCATTTCCCGATCGCGCGATGCCCGCCGGGAAGGCGGCGCGCGAAGCGCGCTCCGGGGGATCACATCCGCCTCCGCATCCTCGGATCCAGCGTGTCGCGCAAACCGTCGCCCAGCAGGTTGACCGACAGGATCGTCAGCGCGAGCAGGATGCCCGGGTACAGGATCGTGTGCGGATAGACGCGGAACAACGTGCGCCCCTCCGCCATGATGTTGCCCCAGGTCGGCGTCTCGGGCGGGATGCCGACGCCGAGGAACGACAGGATCGCCTCGATCAGGATCGCCGAGGCCGCGATGTAGGTCGCCTGCACGATGAGCGGCGGCACGGTGTTGGGGAGGATGTGGCGGACGATCAGCGGCACGGTCCGCGTGCCGGCCGCGATCGCGGCCTCGACGTACGGCTCCTCGCGCACCGACAGCACGACCGCGCGCACGAGGCGCACGACGCGCGGCACCTCGGGCACGACGATCGCGACGATGACCGCGGCGAGCCCCGCCGACGACAGCGAGACGACGGCGATCGCGAGCAGGATCGCCGGGATCGCCATCAGTCCGTCCATGAAGCGCATCACGATGCCGTCGAGCCAGCGCACGTAGCCGGCCAGCAAGCCGATCACGAGGCCGATCGCGACGCTCGCGACCGCGACGACCGCGCCGACCGCGAGCGAGGCACGTGCGCCGTACACGACGCGCGCGTACACGTCGCGGCCGAGCGAGTCGGTGCCGAGCCAGTGGCGGACCTCGTGCTTCGTGCCGTCGTCCGCGCGCACCGTCTCGACCGCGCCGGGCGTCTTGTTGCGCGACACCGGGCTGATCGCCGCGGGGTCGAGCGACGTCAGGAGCGGCGCGGCGAGCCCGACGAGCGCGACGAGGCAGAGGATGACGACGCCGGCGACGACCGTGGGCGTGCGCAGCACGCGGCGGAGCATGAGGTCGGAAACGGCGCCCCCGCGCGGCGTTTCACCGTCCGCCAGGGAAACGGGCGGTGTCGTTGCCGGCCCCATGCTCGATGTCAATACCGGATGCGCGGGTCGAGGAACGTGTAGAGGACGTCGACCAGCAGGTTCAGCAGCACGTAGACGAGCGAGAACAGCAGGATCACCGCCTGCACGGTCGGGTAGTCCCGGGCGAGCACCGCGTCGACGGTGAGGCGGCCCAGGCCCGGGATGCTGAAGACGCTCTCGGTCACCACGACGCCGCCGATCAGCAGTGCCGCGCCGATGCCGATCACCGTGACGATCGGCACCGCGGCGTTACGCAGCGCATGGCGCATCAGCACAGTCGAGCGCGGCAATCCCTTCGCTCGCGCCGTGCGGATGTAGTCCTCGCCGAGCACCTCGAGCACGCTGGTCCGCGTGATGCGGGCGATCAGCGCGATGTAGATCACCGACAGCGTGAGCGATGGCAGGATCAGCCGCTGCAGGAATCCCCAGAAGCCTTCGCGCAACGCCTGGTAACCCTGCACCGGCAGCCACGAAAGCTCGATCGCGAACACGTAGATCAGCACGTAGCCGATCACGAACACCGGCACCGAGAAACCCAGCACGGAGAAGCCCATCACGACGCGGTCGACCCAGGTGCCTTGCCTGTACGCGGCGACCACGCCCAGCGGGACCGCCACCGCGATCGACCAGAGCATCGTCAGCGTCGCCAGCGCGAGCGTGGGCTCGAGGCGGTCGGCGACCAGCGACGCCACGGTCTTCTTGAAGAAGAACGACTCGCCGAGATCGCCGCGCAGCAGGTTGCCTATCCAGATCGCGAACTGCTCGACGATCGGACGGTCGAGGCCGAGCTTGTCGCGGATGCCGGCGATGTCAGCGGACGTCGCCGCGGCGCCGGCGATGATCGACGCCGGGTCGCCCGGCGTCAGGCGCAGCATCGAGAACACCAGCACCGCGACGATCGCCATGACCGGGATCGTCGCGAGCAGGCGGCGGGCGAGGAACCCCGGCATCGGCGACGCGGCTGTGGGTCGGGCTTGAGCCCGACGATTGTGGGCCAGGCTTCAGTCTGACGAATGTGGGTCAGGCTTCAGCCTGACGAATTTCGCCCGACTGATGCCGGACCCGCATCCGGGCCTCAACCCTTCGTCACGTTCCAGAACACCGTCACCGGCGCGCTGACCACGCCCTCGACATTGCGGCGCATCGCCGCGGGCTGGTACCACTGGCCGAGCGGGATGTGGCCCGGGTTCTGCGCCCAGCGCAACTGCACCGCCTCCGCGATCGCCTTCTGCTTCGCCGGATCGGTCTCGCGCGCGAACTGGTCGCGCAGCTTCTCCATCTCGGCATCGCACGGCCAGCCGAACAGCGCCTTGTCGCAGCTCGAGTTCAGGAACGCGGTCATCACCGGGGTCAGCACGTCGGCCGACACCCACGAGGTCAGGAACGCGTGCCAGCCGCCGGCCGACGGCGGGTCCTTCTTCGCGCGCCGCGCGACGACGCTCTGCCAGTCCATCGACTGCATGTCGACCTTGAGGCCGGCGCGCTCCATCAGGCTCTTCGCGACCGGCGCGAGGTTGGTCAGCACCTGCAGGTCGGTGGAGTGCATCAGCACGATCGGCGTGCCGTCGTAGCCGGCCTCCCTGAGCAGCTCGCGCGCCTTGACGAAGTTCGACTCGAGCAACCCGTCCATGCCCCTGGTCGTCTCGAGCGGCGTGCCGCACACGAACATCGCCTTGCAGGTCTTGTAGTAGGCCGCGTCGCCGATGACCGCCTTCAGGAAATCCTCCTGGTTGAACGCGTAGAGCAGCGCCTGCTTGACCTTCGGATTGTCGAACGGCTTCGCGGTCGAGTTGAACCGGAACGCGTACTGGTTGCCGAGCGGATTGGTGTCGAGCAGCTTGAGGTTGGAGTCCCGCTTGACGATCGGCATCAGGTCGTGCGCAGGTTGCTCGATGTAGTCGATCTCGCCCGCGATCAGCGCGTTGACCGCCGTCTGCTGGTCCGCGATCACGCGCCACTCGACGCGATCGACCTTGACGACCTTGCCGCCCGCCATGCCCGAGGGCGGCTCGCTGCGCGGCCGGTACCGGTCGAATTTGGCGTACACCGCCCGGTCGCCCGGCTTCCACTCGTCCTTGCGGAATACGAACGGCCCGCTGCCGGTGAAGTCGGTGATCTGCGTGTTCGGGTCGGTCGCGGCGACGCGCTTCGGCATCATGAACGGCGCGGCGGACGACGGCTTGCCAAGGCCCCCGAGCACGAGGCCCGTCGGCGAGCTGAGGTTGATGCGGAACGTCTTCGCGTCGACGACCTGGAGGTCCTTCACGAAGGTCATCAGCTTCTGGCCGGTCGCATCCTTCGCGCCCCAGCGCCTGATCGACGCCACGCAGTCCTCGGCGGTCACCGGCGCGCCGTCGTGCCAGAGGAGCCCGTCGCGCAGCGTCATCGTGTAGACGAGCCCGTCCGGACTCACCGTCCAGCGGTCGACCATCTGCGGCTGGACCTTGCCGCTCGCGTCGGTCGCGAACAGCGTGTCGTAGATCATGTAGCCGTGGTTGCGCGTGATGTACGCGGTGGTCCAGATCGGATCGACGATCTTGAGGTCCGAGTGCATGACGACGCGCAGCGTGGTCTGCGCGACGGCCGGGGGCGCGGCGACGGCGAGCGCCAGCGGAAGCGCCGCGGCGAGGGCGGCGCGCTCGAGCGTACGGCGGACATCCATGCGAACCTCCGTGAAGGATGGGGAAACGACGCGCTACGGTAGCCTGAATCCCGCGGCGCGCCAATGGGGGATCACGCCGGATCGACCGGCAGTCGCGCGGCGAATCCGGCCCTCGACTCGATCGCCTCGGCGGCCGCGAGACAGAGGTCCTCGCGAAAGCGCGGGCCGACGATCTGGACGCCGACCGGCAGTCCGTCCGCGAGCCCGGTGGCGACCGCCATGCCGGGCAACCCCAGCACCGGGACCGCCATCAGCGTCGAGCACTCGCGCCAGACGCGCTCGGTCCGCGCCCCGCTCTCGACGTCGAAGCCGACGCCGTACGCCGGCACCGCGCAGACCGGCGCGAGCACGACCGGCGTGCGATCGAGGAACCGCCACCAGTCGCGCTGCAGTCCGGTGCGCCGCGCGAGCGCCCTCAGGTGGTCGTCGGGCGTGAGATCCGGGGCGAGCGCGGCGAGATGCGCCATCGCGATGCGGATGCCCTCGTCGCCGTCGCGCTCGAAGTCCTCCTGCATGAAGCGCCGGAACTCGGGCACGAGCATCTCGAACCACAGCCGCGCCGCCTCGGTGAATCCCGGCGTCGGATCGTCGACGATCTCGTAACCTGCCTCGGCGAGCCAGCGCGCCGCGTCGTCCAGCGCCCGCGCGATCGGCGGCGATGGCGAGACGCCGTCGAGTGCCGCGGCGTCGCGCACGACCGCCACGCGCTTCGCGAGCGGCGGCCCCTCGAGCGGGACCGGCACCCACCACGGATCGCGCGGATCGCCCGCGGCCATCGCGGCGAGCCCGAGGCGCACGTCGCGAACCGTGCGCGCGATCGGCCCCTGCACGCTCATCAGTTGCGCCGAGATCACGCGCTCGGCCTTCTGCGAGGGCTGCCACGCGGGAATCCGGCCAAACGACGGCCGCAGGCCGGCCAGCCCGCAGCAGAACGCGGGATAGCGCACCGATCCGGCGATGTCGTTGCCGTGCGCGAGCGGCACGATGCCCGCCGCGACCGACGCGGCCGCGCCGCCGCTCGACCCGCCGGGCGTCACGCCGCGCCTCCACGGATTGTGCGTACGTCCGCGCAGCTCGTTCACCGTGTCGAGCCGGAAGCTGAACGCCGGCGTGTTCGTGCGGCCGATCGCGATCGCGCCGGCCTTCCTCAGGTTCGCGACCACCGGGTTGTCGTCGTGCGCGACCGCGTCGCGGTAGGCGACGACGCCGTTGGTGGTCGCGCAGCCGGCCTGGTCGACGTTCTCCTTGATCGTGACCGGAACGCCGTGCAGCGGACCGAGGGGTTCGCCGCGCCTCACCGCGGCATCGGCCCGATCGGCGTCCGCCGTCGCCTGCCCGGACAGGTCGACGGTCACCGCGTTGATCGCGCCGTTGACCGCGTGCATGCGTCCGATGCACGCCGCCACCGCCTCGCGCGACGAGACCTCGCGCGCGGCGATCGCCGCCGCGATCCGGCTCGCGTCCCACCGCCACAGCTCGTCCGCCATCGACTCCTCCCGCACGCCGAGCCGCCATTCAACCACAACGTGGTTGTCGGATCGCGGCGGCGTGCGCTACCCTCCGGCCTTCCGGAGGACCCATGGCGCGGATCGCCGTCGGCGGATTCCAGCACGAGACGAACACGTTCGCGCCGACCACGGCGGACTATGCCGCCTTCGAGTCGGGAGGCGGCTGGCCGCCGCTCACGTTCGGAGACGCGATCGCGCCGCGCCTGGACGGCGCCAACATTCCCGCCGCCGGCGCGATCGACACGCTGCACGCCGCCGGCCACTCGACGGTGGGCCTCGCGTGGGGCGCGGCGTCACCCTCCGCGCAGGTCACGCGCGACGCCTTCGAGCGCATCGCGGGCGAGATCGTGCGCCGGCTCGCGGACGCCGGGCCGGTCGACGGCGTCTACCTCGACCTGCACGGCGCGATGGTCGCGGAGCACATCGACGACGGCGAAGGCGAGCTGCTGGCGCGCGTGCGCGGGATCGTGGGGCAACGCGTTCCGGTCATCGCGAGCCTGGACCTGCACGCCAACGTCACGCGCGCGATGGTCGCGCGGAGCGACGCGCTGGTCGCCTACCGCACCTACCCGCACGTCGACATGGCCGCGACCGGCGAGCGCGCCGCGCGATTGCTGTGCGACGTGCTGCGCCATGGCGCGCCGCTCGCGAAGAGCGCGCGCACGCTCGACTTCCTGACCGGCATCCCGTCGCAGTGCACGACGATCGAGCCCGCGCGCACGCTCTACGCGCTGCTCGAGCGCCTGGAGCAGGAGCACGGCGCCACGCTTTCGTTCACGCCGGGGTTCCCGATGGCGGACTTCCCCGAGTGCGGCATGGCGGTGTTCGGCATGGGCGTCGACGAGGCCCGCATCCAGGTCGCGGTCGCGGCACTGCGGCAGGCAGTGGCCGACGCGGAAGGCGATTTCCATCTCGACCTCTACCTGCCGGACGACGCCGTCCGTCGCGCGATGCAGCGCGGCGCGCCCGGCGCGCCCGTCGTGCTCGCCGACACGCAGGACAACCCCGGCGCGGGCGGCAACGGCGACACGACCGGCCTCCTCGCGTCGCTGCTCGAGCACGACGCGCCCGGCTCGGTGCTCGGGCTCCTGATCGATCCCGCATCCGCGAGGCAGGCGCACGCGATCGGCGCGGGTCGCTCGTCGCGCTTTCGACTGGGCGAGATCTCCGGCGTGCCCGGCCACGTGCCGCTCGAGGGCGAGTTCGTCGTCGAGCGGCTCGCCGAGGGCAGGTTCACCTGCACCGGACCGATGTTCCACGGCTTCCGGATGGATCTCGGCCCGATGGCGCTGCTTCGGCGCGGCAACGTGCGCGTCGTGCTCGCCTCGGTCAAGTGCCAGGCGGCCGACCAGGCGATGTTCCGGCACCTCGGCGTCGAGCCGCGCGAGGCTCGCGTGCTCGCGCTCAAGAGCTCGGTCCACTTCCGCGCCGACTTCGAGCCGATCGCACGCGAGGTGCTCGTCGTCGCCGCCCCCGGTCCCGCGAAGGCCGACCCGGCGGCCTTCGCCTGGACCCGGCTCAGGCCCGGACTGCGTCTTTCGCCCCACGGCCCGGCCTTCGCGCCGGCCGCCGCATAGGTCCCGCAGGCATCCGATGCCCCGCCGGTACGTCCTCGCGCTCGTCAAGCACGAGACCAACACGTTCTCGCCGATCGACACGCCGCTCTCGTCGTTCGGGCACGGCGAGGGACCCGCGTTCGGCGCCGAGGTCGCGGAGCGCTTCCGCGGGACGAACACGCCGCTCGCCGCCTATCTCGACCTCGCCGCGCGCGAGCGCGCGGAGATCGTGACGCCGGTCGCCGCCGAGTCCTGGCCGTCGAACCGGGCGTCGCGCGCGACCTTCGAGGCGCTCGTCCGTCCGATCGAGGACGCGGTGCGCGCCGGCTGCGACGCCGTGTTCCTCGACCTGCACGGGGCGATGGTGATCGACGACTGCGACGATCCCGAGGGCGAGATCGCGCGGCGCGTGCGACGCATCGCGCCCGGCATCCCTGTCGCGGTCACGCTCGACTACCACACGAACCTGTCGGGCGAGCTGGTCGACAACGCGACGGTCGTCACCGGCTACAAGACCTACCCGCACGTCGACATGTACGACGCGGGCATGCTCGCCGGCTCGATCCTCGTGCGCGCGCTCGACGGCGCGATCGAGCCGGCGATGGCGTGGGGCTCCCTGCCGCTGCTCGCGTCGGTCATGCGCCACGCGCCCGAGGACGGGCCGTCGGGCGATATCCTCGACTACGCGCGCGCGGAGGAGCGCAGCGGCCGCGTCCTCGCGGCGACGCTGCTGCCTTCGTTCCCGCATGCCGACACGCCGCACACCGGCGTCTCCGCGATCGTCGTCGGCGACGCGCGGCGCGGCGGGCGCGAGGCGGCGCGCGAGGTCTGCGACCGGATGCTCGCGATCGCGTGGGAGCGCCGCGACGAGTACGTGTTCCGCGCGCCGCCGCTCGCCGAATCCGTCGCGCGTGCGAAGGCGCTGGGACTCGGCAATCCCGGCGCGCCGGTGCTCCTGATCGACCACTGCGACAACTGCGGCTCCGGCGGCGCGCAGGACGTGATGGCGGTCGTCGCCGAGATCCTGGCGCAGGGCCTCGAAGGCGTCGCGATCGCGCCGATCCGCGACCCGCTGGCGGTCGCGGCGATGGTCGAGGCGGGCGAAGGCCAGCGCGTGCGCCTCGCGCTGGGAGGCCGCACGCCGATGCCGTCGATCGGCCTCGCGGGCAAGCCGCTCGAGGTCGAGGGGCGCGTCGCGCGCATCACCGACGGCGCGTTCACGATCACCGGCCCGATGTACACGGGGCTCAGGACCTACCTCGGCCGCACCGCGGTGCTCGACACCGGCCGCGCGAGGATCGTCGTCACGTCGCGCCCGCACGAGCCGTTCGACCGCGGCGTGTTCACGCATGCCGGCATCGACCCGGCCGCGCAGCGCTACCTGATGCTCAAGTCGCGCATCCATTACCGCGCCGGCTTCAAGCCCATTGCCTCGCACATCGTCGAGTGCGCCGGCGAGGGCGTCACCAACGCCGACCTGTCGGTGTACGACTACCGCAAGCTCGTGCGGCCGATCTATCCGCTCGATCCGATGTGAGGGGGCTGCGACCGGGTCGAGGTCTCGCGATGCCGCCCGGCAGGCCGCGGCGAACCGTCGAAACGCACATCCTTTCGTTTGCATCCGATCCCCGATCCCTGATCCCCGATCCCCTTCCTCGCGCCTCTGGTACGCTCGTCGCCGAGCCGTCGCCGGCCGATCCAAGGCCTCCCGCCCATGAGCGAATTCCACCTGCTGATCGACGTCGGCAACACGTTCCTGAAGTGGGGGCTGTTCCGGCCTTCGGCCGCGGGCGGCGCCCGCGAGAACCGACTCGAGTCCGGGCACGCGCTGCTCGAGGAGATCCCTGCGCTGCCCGCGCAGTTCGCGAAGTACCCCGCGCCTTCGGGCATCGTGATCTCGAACGTCGCGGGAACCCGGGTGCGCGCCGCGACGATCCGCGTGCTGGAAGTGTGGCCGGACGCGCCCGCGCCGTACTGGCTCATTCCGCAGGCCGAGCAGTGCGGCGTGAGGAACAGCTACCGCAATCCGGCGCAGCTCGGGAGCGACCGCTGGGCCGCGCTGATCGGCGCACGATGGCTCCTCGGGCCGCGCGCCGCGATGGTCGTCGTCTGCGGCACCGCGACGACGATCGACTTCCTGTCGGCCGAGGGCGTGTTCAAGGGCGGCACGATCATGCCGGGCGTCGGCCTGATGCTGCGCTCGCTGCACGAGGGCACGGCGGCGTTGCCCGACCAGGGCGGCGAATTCGACGAGTACCCGACGCAGACCGTCGACGCGATCGCGAGCGGCTGCCAGCACGCGCAGGCGGGCGCCATCGAGCGCATGTACGCGCACGAGGCGAGCCATGTCCGCGACCTCACCTGCCTGATTTCCGGTGGCGCCGCGCGCGCGGTGACGCCGAGGCTCGCGATTCCGTTCCAGTACCACGAGAACCTGGTGCTGGAGGGCCTCTACCGGGTCTCGATGTCGCTGTAGGCGAAGCGCCGGTGCGGGCATCGCGCCTCGGGACATGCTGTACAGTGCCGGCATCGTCCACATGGCTACCGGTCCGCCGCTCGCGCAGTCCGGAAAGGAATCCGCCCGTGCCCCTGCTCCGCCTGCTTGCCACGATCGCCGCGCTCGCCCTGTCGTCGCAAGCGAGCGCATTGACGTACGTCGTCTCGAGCCTCGCCGACAGCGGCCCGAATACGCTTCGCCAGGCGGTCCTCGACGCCAACGCGAACGCGGGCCTCGACGACATCCAGTTTTCGGTCACGGGGACCATCGTGCTGACCAGCGGCGAGCTGGTGGTCACCGACTCGGTGAACATCCTCGGGCCGGGGGCGCGCTCGCTCGCCGTCTCGGCCAACCTCAATTCGCGCGTGCTGCGCCTGGCGGGCGGCGCGGCGAAAGACGTCCTCGTCAGCGGCCTCACCTTCACGGACGGGCTCACGAACGGCAACGGCGGCGCGATCCTGAACGAGGCCGGCAACCTCACACTCCGGGACATGCGCATCGTCGGCAACCAGACCGCGGCCGAAGGCGGCGCGATCTACAACCAGTTCTTCGATTGCTGCAACGTGCTCACGATCGAGAACAGCGAGCTCTCGCTCAACCGGGCGAACAAGAACGGTGCGATCTTTTTCATCGGTTACCAGCTGCGCATCGCGAATTCGACGATCTACAACAATATCGCGACCGACAGCGTCGGCGCGATCTTCATCCTGTTCGGCGACGCCGTCATCCGCAACTCGACGATTGCGGCCAACAACGCGAACCTGGTCGGCGGCATCCAGTCGCAGGATTCCCTGCTGACGCTCGAAAGCGTGATTCTCGCGGGGAACACCGACATCACGGGCATCAACGACATCAACCGCACCGGCGCGGGCACGGTCAACGCGACGAACTCGCTCTTCGAGGAGGACGTCACCGCGACTTCCGTCATCAACGGCACGGACAGCGGCAATCTCGTCGCTGTCGATCCTCTGCTTGGACCGCTGGCGAACAACGGCGGACCCACCGATTCGCTGCGTCCCGGCGCGGGCAGCCAGGCGCTCGGCAACGGATCGAACTCGCAGGGCTACGCCTACGACCAGCGCGGCCCGGGCTACCCGCGCGACGCGGGCGGCGCGGTCGACATCGGCGCGATTCAGCGCGCGCTTCCGCCGCCGTCGGTCGTGCCGGTGCCCGCGCTCGCGCTCGCGCCGCTTGCGCTGCTGTCCGTGCTGATCGCCGCGCTGGGCATGGCGCTCGGTCGCAGACGCTGACGCCGGGTCAGGACGCTGCGGCGGGACGGGGAACCGTTCCGCCGGCGGCTCGCTGCGGCCGGCGCGCGGCGCCGCCGAAGGCCATGCCGCCGGGTCTCAGCACTCGCGCGGCGCCGCCCCACCCGGCGCCGGGTGGATGTTGTCGACCCAGTGCACCTCCTCGGGATTGGGCTCGGCGTTCGGCAGATCCAGGTTGACGACGACCGGCTGCTGCCCGCTGCGGCACAGCACGCACGACAGCGGCTCGTCCTCGTTCGCGTTGATCTCCTGGTGCGGCACGTAAGGCGGCACGTAGATGAAGTCGCCTGGCCCTGCCTCGGCGGTGAATTCGAGCCGGTCGCCCCATTTCATTCGCGCGCGGCCGCTGACGACGTAGATCACGCTCTCGACCGGGCCGTGGTGGTGCGCGCCGGTCTTCGCCTTCGGGTGGATGACGACGGTGCCGGCCCACAGCTTCTCGGCGCCGGTGGTCGCCGTCGTGATCGCCGCCGCGCGGTTCATTCCCGGCGTCTGCGCCGTGTTGACGTCGAGCTCGTTCGCGCGGACGACGCGCACGCCGTGGTGGCGCCACTTCGATTCGGAGGAAACGGTCATCGGGTCGGACGGGAGGCGAAACGTTCATGCTGATCCAACCCGGTGTCGGCGTCGAGTCCCGGCGGCGGGTGGCGGGCGTCCGGGCGCGGGTCGCGGCCGGCGCTTGACACTGTGTAAGTTTTGACTTACGGTAAGCCATGGCTTACATCAACGCAGTCTCCGCCCCCATGCTGGCGCCGCTGCTCGCGGCGCTGGCCGACCCGACGCGCCGCGCGATCTACGAGTCGCTGCACGGCGCGCCGCGGCCGGTCGGCGAGATCGCGCACGGCTTCCCGGTGTCGCGCCCCGCAGTGTCGCAGCACCTCAAGGCGCTGCGCCAGGCGGGGCTCGTGACGGAGACGCGCATGGGCACCCGCCACCTGTACGCCGCCGATCCCGCCGCGGCGCTCGAGCTGCGCAACTATTTCCAGGCGATGTGGGAGCGCGCGATGCGCGCCTACACCGCGCACGTCGCCACCGAGGAGAGCCGCCGTGTCCGCAAACCCCGCCGCACCTGAGCCGCTTGTCGCGCTCGCGCCGATCGAGATCGACCTCGTCGTGCCCTGCAACGCGCAGCGGGCGTTCGACTACTTCACGCGCGACATCGGCCGCTGGTGGCCGCTCGCGACGCACTCGTGCGCCGAGGACGACGCGGTCGCGGTCGCGTTCGAGCCGTGCGTGGGCGGCCGGCTCGTCGAAACGGCGCGTGACGGGACGACGCATCCGTGGGGCACCGTATTCGCGTGGGAGCCCGGGCAGCGCGTCGCGTTCTCGTGGCACCCGGGACGCGACCCCGCGACCGCACAGCGGGTCGACGTGTCGTTCCGCGCGGTTCCGGCGGGAACGCGCGTGACGCTGGTGCACGGCGGGTGGGAGGCGCTGGGCGAACGCGCCGCGGCCGCGCGCGAAGCCTACCTCGGCGGATGGGCAACCGTGTTCGCGCACCGCTACGGTGACTGGTGCAACGGGGCGATCCGCGAGGGCCGGACGTGAACGCGACCACCCGCCGCACCCTGTTCCTGCCGCCTCTGGCCGCGTTGGTCGCGACAACGCTATGCGCGTGTCCCGTGGCCGCGCGGGATGGCGGCGGACTTCGGGGCGACGCCCGGACCGCGTTCGCGCATCCGGGCGAGGTCCCGGCCGCCGCGAACCGGGACTCCCGCGCGGACGCCCCCGACCCCGCTACTTGATCATGCCAAGCGCGCGGGCCGTGTTCATGTAGTCCGCGCGGCGCTCCGCCATGAACGCCGGGATCCTGTCGTACGGGACGTCGATCACCTCGAAGCCACCGTCGACCATCTTCCTGCGCATGTCCGGGTCCTTGTTGAGCGCCTCCATCATGTCGGAGACCTGCCTGCGCACCGCTTCCGGCGTGGACTTCGGCACGGCAACGCCGCGGTATGCACCATCGATCCAGTCGATGCCCAGCTCCCTGAACGTCGGCACGTCGGGGAACTGAGGCACGCGTTCGCGCGTCGCGACCGCGAGCATCCGCATCTTGCCCTTCTGCTGGATCGCGAGCGTCGTGTACGACATCGCTCCAGCGACGTGGCCGCCGAGCACCGACGACACCAGGTCGCCGGTGCCCTTGAACGGGACGTAGGTCGTCTTGATCCTGAAGTCGCGGTTCAGCCGCTCGTGGGCGACGTGGTTCGCCGAATAGAGCGCCGAGCCCGCGATCGACAGGCTGCCCGGCTTCTCCTGCGCGGCCCTGACGAAGTCCTGGAACGTCCTGTACGGGCTTTCCGCCGGCACGATCAGCGCGTCGGGCGTGTAGTGGAACCAGTAGACCGACGTCAGATCGTCGGTCTTGTAGCTCACGGTCCCCTCGATCGGCTGCAGCACGACGTGCGGCAGGTTGATGCCGGCGATCGTGTAGCCGTCGCCCGGCAGCGAGTTGAGCTGCTGCCACACGAGCGCGCCGCCGCCGCCGGGACGGTTGATGACGATCATCTCCTGCTTGTACTTCTGCGCGAACGCCTGCTGCTGGAAGCGCGCGACGATGTCCGACTCGCCGCCGGCGGCGAACGGGATCAGGTACTGGACCGGTTTCTCGGGGTAGCCCGCCGCGATCGCGCAAGGCGCGGACGACGCAAGCGCTGCGACGACGGCAAGCGCCGGCGCGAGCCGGCGGAAGCGCGAAACGACCATGGCCATCCTCCTCGTGTGCGCGGCCGTCTGGATCCGCGCCGTAACCGACGATGCTACCCGAGTCCCGCCGACGCGCGCCAGCGGCGCGTCACGGCCTTCCGGCCCGCTACGGCTGCGCGCACATGATCGTCGCGTCGGGACCGTAGCCTTCGCGTATCCAGCCGGCCGCCTCCATCTGGGCGCGCACCGTGACGCTGGTCGTGTAGCGGTGATTCGCGTCGCGGCGCCCGTTGAACATCCGGTACACCGGGACCGTCCCGAGCTTGCACAAGCCGGAGGCCGTGTCGGGCAGGTCGACC
Organism: Burkholderiales bacterium; assembly: GCA_905339295.1. Lineage (GTDB taxonomy): Bacteria > Pseudomonadota > Gammaproteobacteria > Burkholderiales > Casimicrobiaceae > VBCG01. The sequence continues at coordinate 115,141 of CAJPFI010000005.1, read as the reverse complement.
TGGAACACGTTGTCGCTCTCGAGCTGCCACTCGGTGCCGAACTGCTCGTGGACCGCGAAGCACTCGGCGGGGCTCGCCGAGTAGAAGTGCGAATCGAGCCCGGCCGACGGGAGGCCGTAATACCGGCACACCGGGCGCACCGACCCTCCGATGACGCTTCCGGAAACGTAGGCCCTGAAACCCTGCCCGGTCCGCACCCAGCCGGTGAACAGCCCGCCGTCGAGCGCGGCGATCTCCGCGGGGTCCGCGGTCAGGAAGTAGTGGTCGAAGCCCGCGTGGTAGAACTCGACCGCATCGACCTTGACGACCGCCGGCGACGACGCGATGCGCCGCAAACCGCCGTCCACGATCCAGCGCGGCACGCCCCCTTCGAGCAGCTCGGCGTTGACGACGACACCCGGCGCGAAGGCGTGATCGAGCTCGAGATAGCCGTCGTCGGAATCGAGGCGCGCGATCGGCGAGAGGACCAGCACGCGGTTTGCGGCCGGCGCCGGCGGCGCGGCGGGACGGCCTCCCTCGACCGACCGGAACACGTAGTGATTGCCCGGAGCGAACGGGATCGCCACGTGGTCGGCAGTCGAGTCGCCAGGCAGGTAGGTGAACGGCTGGAGCGCCGCACCGGCCGCGGTGCGGACGTTCCACAGCACGATGCGGGCGGACGAGTTGTCGTAGGTGATCGTGCCGGTGGCGACGGTCCCGTCGTCGAAGCGGACGCCGTCGAGCTGCCAGTGGATCAGTCCGGCATGCGCGCTCGCCATGGCGGCAAGGCCGAGCGCGGCCGCGCCGGCACGCCAGACGTTCTTCCGCATCGATGCCGCTCCTCTCCCGTGGATGGCGACGCGGATCGCCTCCGCGAGCCGGCGGCCCTCCGCGCCGCCACGCGCAGGATCATCTCACACGGCCGCGCGATGCCGCGAGCCGGAGGCGAGGCGTCGATTCGTCGGGCCGATCGCGCACACGATCGTCGCGTCGGGGCCGCCGCCCTCGCGGACCAGGCCCGCCATCTCCACCTGCGCGCGGATCGCGAGGCTCGTCGTGCAGCGATGATTCGCGCCGGGACGTGCGTCGAACACGCGGAAGGCTGGCTGCGATCCGGACGGGCAGGCGCCGGTCGTCGTGTTCGGCGGCGAGTCCTGGAACACGTCGATCGGCGCCGCCAAGGCCTTCGGCCGCGATCCCGCGACGATCGGCCTCGCGGCCCCGCCGTTCCGGCGCACGACCCCTCCCGAGCCTCCGCGCCCGGTCGAGCGGGATCGGCGTCGCGCCGCCGCCGACCGGAAGGGTCAGCGGGACGCGCAGTTGCGCTCCGCAACCGCGCCGTCGTACGGACAGCCCGCCCCGGCCGGCGTGAAGTCGATCGTCGTCACCGGTGGCGCCGGCGGGAAACAGGCGATCGGGTGCCCTTGCATCCAGGCGAGCGGCAGCAACGGGCCGTTCCCCTGCACCGGGATGTTCCACGCCACGACCGCGCGGGCCGCGTCGTCGTGGACGAACGAGCCGGACGCAGCGGTCCCGTCGTCGGACAGGACGCCTTGCAGCTGGCAGTATCGGCGCGCCGGCCGGCCTTCCCGGTGCGACGCAGGGCACCGCCGCGCACCGCCAAGCCCTGATCGTCCTCGCGTCCCTGTCTCATCCCTTCCGGCGCTGCACCGCGCGGCGCCGGTCGAGCGTCAGATCACCAGCGCGCACATGATCGTCGCATCGGGCCCGTAGCCTTCGCGGATCCAGCCCTGTGCTTCCATCTGCGCGCGCACCACCGTGCTCGTCATGTAGCGGTGGTTGGCGTCGGAGCGATGGTTGAACACGCGATAGACCGGGATCGTACCGCCCGGACACGCGCCGGTCGTCGTGTCCGGCAGATCGATCTGGAACACGTTGTCGCTCTCGATCTGCCATTCGGTCCCGTAGAACTGGTTGACCTCCCAGCACTCGACCGAGCTCGCCGAATAGAAATGCGAGTCCAGCCCCGCCGACGGCAACCCGTAGTAGCGGCACACGGGGTTCGTCGTCGCCCCGGCGCTGCTGCCGGTCGCATAGGCCTGGAACTGGTAGCCGGTGCGTGCCCAGCCGGTGAAGTAGCCGGTGTCGAGCGCGTTGATCTCGACCGGGTCGGCGCTCATGAAATAGTGGTCGAAGCCCGCGTGGTAGAACTCGATCACGTCCACGAGGCCGATCGGCGGCGGGAACGGGACGAGCACGAGCGAGCCGGTCACCACGTTCCGGTCCGAGATGCCGGGGCGCCTGTCGTAGGAGTAGTGGAAGCCCGACACCGGGTCGACCAGGTAGAGGAATTGCGACGCCGGGGTGCCGTCGAGGTCGCCGGCCACGGAGAGGAACAAGTTGCGAGACGACGCGGCTCCGTCGTTCGCGAGGAATTCGAAGTAGTAGACGAACCCCCCGCCGCTGATGCCGGCGCCGCCTGCCACCGGCGTCGAATTGCCGGGAACGAAGGTGAAAGGGAGATGGCCGCTCCCTGCCTGCACCCGGATGTTCCAGCCGGTCACCGTGTCCGTGACATCGTCGAAGCCGAAGCTGCCCGTGGCGGTTCCGCCGTCGGCGAACGTGACGTTCTGCAGCATCCAGTACTGCGTCGCCGCGCGCGCGTCCCCGACGCCGCCTGCCAGCAACGCCATCGCCACCCCCAACGCAACTCCCCAATGCTGCGTCGCCTTCCTCATCGCGGCACCTCCCTCGGTCGGAGCGCGCGGCGTGACGCCATCGCGCGATCGTGAATGTCGGTTCATGGCGCCCCCACCGCGCACATGATCGTCGCGTCGGGGCCGTAGCCTTCGCGGATCCAGCCCGCGGCCTCCATCTGCGCGCGCACGACAGTGCTCGTCATGTAGCGGTGATTCGCGTCGTGTTTGTTGTTGAACACGCGGTAGACCGGCACCGTGCCGCCCGGGCACACGCCCGTGGTCGTGTCCGGAAGCGCGACCTGGAACACGTTGTCGCTCTCGATCTGCCACTCGGTGCCGAAGTACGCGTTGACCTGCCAGCACTCGGCCGCGCTTGCCGAGTAGAAGTGCGAGTCGATGCCCGCCGACGGCAGCCCGTAGTAGCGGCACACCGGCCGCAGCGTGGTGCCGGGGCTCGACCCGGTCACGTAGGCCTTGAACGAGTGGCCGGTGCGCGCCCAGCCGGTGAAAAAGCCGGTGTCGAGCGCGTCGATCTCGGGCGGGTTGGCGCTCATGAAATAGTGGTCGAAGCCCGCGTGGTAGAACTCGATCACGTCGACCAGCGCCACCGGCGGCACCAGCATCACGTTCTTGAACTGCCCGCCGGCGACCGACCGCGCCGACGTGCCGCCCATGCCCTCGCCGGATACCGCGGGGATCGTGATTACCGCCATCGTCGACGGCGTCGGGGTCGATTCGAAATACCACTGCGGCATGAGCCGCAGCACGCGCGGAACCACGCCGTTGCCGCCCTCCGTCGACCGGAACTCGACGTAATCGGCGGTCGTGTGGAGCAGGCTCCCCGCCATGATCGTGCTCGAGTTGGCCGGCACGTAGGTGAACGGCAGCAGGCCCGACCCGCCCTGCACCCGGATCCACCAGCTCGTCACCGCGTTCGGGCCGTCGTCGTACGCGAGGCTGCCGCTCACCGTCGTGCCGTCGTCGAACGTCACGCCCTGGAGCTGCCAGAGCGTCACCGCCGCGCTCGCACTCCCCGCGCCGAGCGCGAACAGCGCCGCAAGCGCCGCCGCACGAATCCCGCGTCGCAAGTCCCTCATGTCGACTCTTCTCCTCGTCCGGCATCGTCCGCGGCGGCGCCGACGCGTCGCATCGCGGTCACCGCGCCGAAAAGCGCCGTTCCGGGCGCGCGGCGGTCACACGCCCTCCGCGCACATGATCGTCGCGTTCGGGCCGTAGCCTTCGCGGATCCAGCCCGCGGCCTCCATCTGCGCGCGCACGACGGTGCTCGTCATGTAGCGGTGATTCGCGTCGTGCCTGTTGTTGAACACGCGGTAGACCGGCACCGTGCCGCCCGGGCACGCGCCCGTGGTCGTGTCCGGAAGCGCGATCTGGAACACGTTGTCGCTCTCGATCTGCCACTCGGTGCCGTAGAACTGGTTGACCTGGAAGCACTCCGCGCCGCTCGCCGAGTAGAAGTGCGAGTCGATGCCCGCCGACGGCAGCCCGTAGTACCGGCAGACCGGGCGTATCGACCCGCCGGCGCTGCTGCCGGTGACGTACGCGTAGAACTGGTAGCCGGTGCGCGCCCACCCGGTGAAGTAGCCGGTGTCGAGCGCGTTGATCTCGATCGGGTCCGCGCTCATGAAGTAGTGGTCGAAGGCCGCGTGGTAGAACTCGATCACCGGCACGAGCGCCACCGGCGGCGGCAGCATGACGTGCTGCAGCGTTCCGGCCACGATCAGGCGCGCGCCGCCGCAGTTGTAGCATTCGAGCGAACCGCTGCCTCCGCCGGCGGTCGCGACGTCGATCGCGACCGTGCCGGGGGATCCGTCCAGCGCGGTGACCGGCGTGATGCGCAGTTCGCGGGGGCTGAACCCGTCGCCCCCTTCGGGCGACCGGAAGATGATCGTGGGCAACGACGAGAAGAAACCGGCGTCCGTGTACGCGATCGGCGTGTTCCCGGGCAGGTAGGTGTAGGGAAGGAAGTTGGCGCCGCCCTGCACGCGAAGGTTCCACGTCGTCGGCACGTCGGCGACGTCGTCGTAGGCGAAACTCCCGCTGACCGAGGTGCCGTCGTCGAACATGACGCCCTGCAGCAACCAGTAGCGCACGGCCGCCTCGGCGGTGAACGTGAGCCCGAGCGCGAGGATCGCCACGGTCAATCGCATCAGGATTGCATTCATCGCTTGTCTCCGTCCGAAGGGTTGACGTCAGGCCCTCCCCGGCCCGGAATCCATCGTATCGATGCGAATAACCCTACCCGCATCGCGGCCTCGCGTCCAACGGAGAATTCGCGCCCGCGCCGACGCGCGGGTTGATCCGGCTCAACTCCCCGCGATCGGGTCCCGCCGGACAAGGCCTATGATTGAGGTTTTGCCCCGAAGGAGCCCCCATGAGCGAGCGCAGCGTCGTCATCCTGTCAGGTGTCCGGACCGCCATCGGCGACTACGGCGGAAGCCTCAAGGACATCGCTCCGACCGACCTCGGCGCGCGCGTCGTGCGCGAGGCGATTCACCGCGCGAAAGTCGACCCGAACGACATCGGCCAGTGCGTGATCGGCAACGTGATCCACACCGAAGCGAAGGACATGTACATCTCGCGCGTCGCGGCGCTGAACGGCGGCCTGCCGAACACGTCCGGCGCCTTCACGGTCAACCGGCTGTGCGGCAGCGGCATGCAGGCGATCGTTTCGGCGGCGCAGACGATCCTGCTGGGCGACACCGACGCGGCGATCGGCGGCGGCGTCGAAAGCATGAGCCGGGCGGCCTACGCGAGCACGACGCAGCGCTGGGGCACCCGCATGGGTGACGGCAAGACGATCGACATGATGGTCGGCGCGCTCACCGACCCGTTCGACACCGTCCACATGGGCGTCACGGCGGAGGCCGTCGCGAACAAGTGCGGCATCACGCGCGAGCAGCAGGACGCGTTCGCGGTGGAGAGCCATCGCCGCGCGGTCGCCGCGATCGCTGCGGGCCACTTCAAGAGCCAGATCCTGCCGGTCGAGCTGAAGAGCAGGAAGGGCACGGTGATGTTCGACACCGACGAGCACCCGCGGAGCGACGCGTCGATGGAAGGCATGGGGAAGCTCAAACCGGCGTTCGCGAAGGAGAGCGGCTCGGTGACGGCCGGCAACGCGTCCGGCATCAACGACGCGGCCTCCGCCGTCGTGCTGATGGAAGCGGGCGCCGCCGCGAAGAAGGGCCTGAAGCCGATGGCGCGGCTCGTGTCCTACGGCTACGCCGGCATCGACCCGAAGATCATGGGGCTGGGTCCGGTGAGCGCCGTGAAGAGCGCGCTCGCGCGGGCCGGCCTCAAGGTCTCGGACATCGACGTGTTCGAGTCGAACGAGGCGTTCGCGGTTCAGGCGATCGGCGTCAGCAAGGAGCTGGGTCTCGACCCGGCGAAGGTCAACCCGAACGGCGGCGCGGTCGCGCTGGGCCACCCGATCGGCGCGACCGGCTCGATCCTGACGGTCAAGTGCATGTACGAACTGCACCGGACGAACAAGCGCTATGGCCTGATCACGATGTGCATCGGCGGTGGCCAGGGCATCGCCGCGGTGATCGAGCGGCTGTAACACACCCGCCGGGCGGCTCGCGCGTCGCGCAAGCCGGCGCGCATCCCCGCGCGCCGCGGCCCGCGCCGCGGCGCTTTCCTGCCGGAGGGCCTCCGGTTCGTCCCGGCCGGCCGTCGCGCCGCGCCTGGACTTGATGTCGATCAAGCCGGCGCGGCATCCGCCGGCGCCGCGCATCGCCCGCGCAGCGCCGGCGGTAGACTTTTGTTCGCCGGCGGTATTGGGACCGCCGCGACGCCCACCGAGCGAGGCCCCCTTGGACGACTCCATCAAGTACCTCCTCGACGAATCGAGGATTCCCCGCCACTGGTACAACCTGCAGGCCGACCTGCCGAAGGCGCTGCCGCCGGTGCTGCATCCCGGAACCCACAAGCCCGTCGGTCCCGACGACCTCGCGCCGCTGTTCCCGATGGAGCTGATCCTGCAGGAGGTGTCGACCGAACGCGAGATCGAGATCCCGGGACCGGTCCGCGACGTGTACCGTCAGTGGCGGCCCACGCCGCTGTATCGCGCGAGGCGGCTCGAGAAGGTGCTGCAGACGCCCGCGCGCATCTACTACAAGTACGAGGGCGTGTCGCCTGCCGGCAGCCACAAGCCCAACACCGCCGTCGCGCAGGCGTACTACAACAAGGCGGCCGGCGTGAAGCGGCTGTCGACCGAGACCGGCGCGGGACAGTGGGGCAGCTCGCTGGCGTTCGCGGGCGCGCTCTTCGGGCTCGAGGTGCAGGTGTTCATGGTGCGCGTGTCCTACGACCAGAAGCCGTACCGGCGGGCGCTGATGGAAACCTACGGCGCGCGCTGCACGCCTTCGCCATCGAACGAGACGCAGTCGGGACGCGCGATTCTCGCGCAGCGCGCCGACCATCCTGGCAGCCTGGGCATCGCCATCTCGGAGGCGGTCGAGATCGCGGCGCAGCGCGACGACACCAAGTACGCGCTCGGCAGCGTGCTCAACCACGTGCTGCTGCACCAGACGGTGATCGGCCAGGAAGCGATGGCGCAGATGGAGATGGCCGACGACTATCCCGACGTCATCGTCGGCTGCACCGGCGGCGGCTCGAACTTCGCCGGCATCGCGTTTCCGTACCTCGGCGCGCAATTGCGCGGCGGCCGCAAGGTCGACATCGTCGCGGTCGAGCCGGCGGCCTGCCCGAGCCTCACGCGCGGACGCTACGCGTACGACTTCGGCGACACCGGGCACCTGACCCCGCTCACCAAGATGCACACGCTCGGGTCGACGTTCACGCCGCCCGGATTCCACGCGGGCGGGCTGCGCTACCACGGGATGGCGCCGCTGGTGTCGCACCTGAAGGAGCTCCACCTGATCCGCGCGCGCGCCTACAAGCAATCGGCCGTGTTCGAGGCGGGCGTGCAGTTCGCGCGCGCCGAGGGCATCGTGCCCGCGCCGGAGGCGAACCACGCGGTGAAGGGCGCGATCGACGAGGCGATCCGCTGCCGCGAGGAAGGCCGCCCGCGCGCCATCCTGTTCAACCTGTGCGGGCACGGCCACTTCGACATGCAGGCGTATATCGACTACTTCGGCGGCAAGCTGGCGGACCTAGACTACGACGAGGCCGAGCTCGCGATGGCGCTCGCCGGGCTGCCGTCGGTCCGCGACGCCGCGTAGCGAACCCGGCGCGGCGGGCGAGGATAATGATCCGATCGCCGGCGGCGGCGCGATCGCGCGCCCGTCCTGCCCGCGCTCCCAGGAGTCCCCGATGAACGACACCGTACGCAAGGTCGACTACTTCTACACGATGATCCCGAACAAGCCGGGCGAAGGGGCGAGGGTCCTGTCCGCACTCGCCGGCGAGGGCGTGGACCTTCTCGCGCTCTCCGGTTTCCCGAGCGGGCGGCGCTCGCAGCTCGACCTCGTCCCGGCCGACCCGGCGAAGCTCAGGCGCGCGGCGAAGAAGCTCGGCCTCGCACTGTCGGCGCGGAAGACCGGATTCCTGCTGCAGGGCAGCGACCGCGTCGGCGCGCTGACCGACGTGGCGAATGCGCTCGCGGCCGCCGGGGTCAACCTGACGGCGATCGACGCCGTCGCCGCGGGCGCGGGCCGCTTCGGCGCGATCTTCTGGGTGAAGCCCGCGTCGGTCGCGAAGGCCGCGCGCGTGCTCGGCGCGAAGTAGCCCGCGTCGCGCGACGGGCCGCGCGGCGTCAGGGGCGAGCCGGGCCGCGCCGGAAACGCAGCGACAGCCGGTTCGCGCCGTTCACGCGGGCGTAGCCGACCACTTCGGCGAGGCGTCCGACGAGCAGGTGGCCGAGCCCGCCGACGCTGCGCGTTTCGACCGGCTCGTCCGGGTCGCCCGGAACGCGCATCAGCGTGGGACGCGGATCGAATGCGGGCGCGTCGTCCTCGCACACGAGCAGCACCGCGTGGCCGTCGAGCGCGAGTGCGAGCCGCACGGTCCCGTTCCCCGACCCGCGGTACCCGTGCTGCACGATGTTGGTGAACAGTTCCTCGACGACCAGCGTGATGCGCAGCGCGTCCGCCGCGTCGACGCCGTTGCGCTCGCACCAGCTCCCGACGCAATCGGCAGCCGCGCGAAGCCGGTCCATCCGTGCCTCGAACGTCCGCTCCTCGCGCGACGCCGGTGGCCGGACCTCGCCGGCGCCGGAGCCCGCTCCCGGCCCCGGGGATTTGCCAGCCGCGCCGTGCGGGTTCACAATTTCAGGGCGCTCGGCGGCGGTCGCCGTCGCGGGGAAAGGGGTCCTTGATGACGAGAGTGTCTGCACTCAGGGCGTCCGGCGTGCGCTGCGTCCTCGCCGCCGTGCTTTCGATGGCCGCGACGCTCGCCTGCGCCGCCGAGATCGGCCAGGTCAAGAGCGCGAAGGGCGAGGTCCTGATCGAGCGCGAAGGCAGGACCCTGCCGGCCGGCGTCGGGACACGCCTCCAGTCCGCCGACGTGCTGCGCACCGGCGCCGACGGCTCGGCCGGCGTCACGATGAGCGACAATTCGCTCCTGTCGGTCGGGCCGAACAGCGCGCTCACGCTCGACGCGTTCCGCTTCGACGCGACGACGCATCAGGGTCGCTTCGACGCGACGCTGTCGAAGGGATCGCTCGCCGTCGTCTCCGGCAGGATCGCGAAGCAGGCCCCCGACGCCATGAAGGTCAGAACGCCCGCGGCCGTCCTCGGCGTGCGCGGCACCCGGTTCGCCGTCAAGGTCGACGGCTGAGATGCGGCGCGCCGGGGCGATCGTCGCGCTCGCCGCGGTGGCAACGGGCTGCGCGTTCCACTCGAGCACCGTCGTGCTGCTGCCCGAGCCCGACGGCCGCGCGACCGCGGTAAGCGTGAGCGACTCGCGCGGCGAGGTCGTCCTCGACCGTCCATTCGCGGCGGTCCGCGGCTCGCCGTTCGGCGCGCAGCCGTACGTCGCGTCGCCAGAGGAGGTGCAGAGCACGTTCGGCGCGACGCTCGCCGCGCTGCCGCGCGGCGAGGCGGCGTACATCGTCCACTTCGACGAGGGCAAGGACCGCCTCTCGGACGACTCGCGCGCGGTCCTCGACCAGGCATTCGCCGAGATCGCGTCGCGGCCCGTGCCCGACGTGCTCGTCGTCGGGCACACCGACCGCGTCGGCTCCGACGCGGTCAACGACGCGCTCGCGCGCCAGCGCGCCGACTCGGTCCGCACCGAGCTCGTCCGGCGCGGCCTCCCGCCGGAGAGCGTGCAGGCGTCGAGCCGCGGCAGCCGCGACCCGATCGTGCCGACGGCCGCGGGCGTGGCCGAGCCGCGCAATCGCCGCGTCGAGATCATCGTCCGCTGACCGCCGCCCGGCCGGCTTCCGGGCCGATCCAGCGGATCGCGAGAATCGTGAGGTCGTCGGCCGGCTCGGCGCCGGCCGCGAACTCGCGCACGTCCCCGCGCAGCGCGTCGACCATCGCGAGGGCGCTCGACGCGCCGGCCCGGCCGCGACCGATCACCGCTTCCATGCGCGCGCGCCCGTACATCTCGCCGGAGGTGTCGCGCATGTCCGTCACGCCATCGGTCACCAGCAGCACGATCTCGCCGCGGTCGAGGAACGTGTGGTCGCCGCGGTACTCGTGGTCGTCGACCGTGCAAAGCGGCGGGCCGTCGCCCGCGTCGAGCCTTCGCAGCCCCGACGTGGCGCTGACGCAGTACGGATCATCGTGCCCGGCATTGCAGTAGACCAGGTCGCCGCTGTCGAGGTCGAGAATGCCCGCGAATGCGGTGACGAACAGCGCTTCGGCGTTGTCGCGCGAGATCTCGCGGTTGGCGACCGTCATCCATGTGCCGACGTCGTCGTCCGGATGGCGGATGGCCGCGCTCTTGGCGAGCGCCTTGCTGACGGCCATGAAGATGCTGGCGGAGAGCCCCTTGCCGGCGACGTCGCCCACGAGAAAGAACACGCGGCGGCCGTCGAGCCGGAAAAAGTCGTAGAGGTCGCCGCCCACCTCCCGCGCGGGGACCATCGTGGCCGCGAGGTCGATGCGCGGGTCGTCGCGGAACAGGTCGTCGTGCGGCAGCATCGCGACCTGCACGCGCTGCGCCGCCTCCATCTCGCCCGCCATGCGCGCCGACTGCTCGCGCTCCTGCTGCATCTGCCGCCGCAGCGCGCGGCGCTCGCGCGACGCCTCGCCGAGCGTCAGCACCAGCAGCGTCGCGAACAGCGCGACGAGTGCGAGCGCGGGCGTCGCCGAATCGAACAGCAGCCGCCACCCGGCGAACGCCGCGAGCGCCGCGAGCCCCGGAAGGACGATCGCCCCGACCGCGACCGCCGCGGTCGCCGGCGTGCGCCACAACGGCGCGGCGCGGACGAGCACGGCGCCGAGCGCGGCGAACAGCGCGATCTCCAGCGCGCGCGCCCACGGCGGGCGCACGACCAGCGCGCCCTCGAACAGGTTCTCGAGGAGCTGCGCATGGACCTCGACGCCGGGCATGCGCTCACCCAGCGGCGTGCCCTGGTAGTCGACCTGCACGAGTCCGGTCACGCCGACCAGCACGAGCTTGCTCCCGAGCGCGTCGGCGTCGACGCGCCCCTGCAGCACGTCGATCGCCGAGACGTAGCGCCGCGCGTCGCGGTGCGAGTAGTGGAGGCGCACCGAGCCGTCGGGATCGGTCGCGGTCGTGTAGGCGCCCGCAGAGATCGCCGCGATGGCCCCGTCGCGGACCCTGAGCCTCAGCACCGGGGCATTGACCGCGACTCGCAGCATCTCGATCGCGAGCGACGGCACGAGCGTGCCCTGGATGCTCGCGACCATCGGCATGCGCCGGATCACGCCGTCCTGCGTCTCGACGGAGACGATGCCGTGACCCGACGCGGCGCGCTCGAGCACCGGCAGGTTGTTGAGCACGCCGTCGTAGCGTGCGACGCTCGCATGCACCGCCGCGGTGTCGTTCGGCGCCGCGCCCTCGATCAGGATCGGCGTCGCGAACGCGGTCATTCCGGTCGGCTCCGGCGCGCCCGCCATGACCAGCACGACGCGCGACGCGCCGATCGCGCGCGCGAGCTCGGAGTCGTGCGACGGCAGCGCCGCGAGCGACAACGCGAGGTCCGCGTCGGTCGAGGGCATGTTGTCGAGCCAGTGCTCGGGCGAGCTGCGGTCCGATTCGGACATCAGGATGTCGAGCCCGATCGCCGCCGGCTTCGCGCGCGCTATCTCGCGCACGAGCTGCGCGAGCACCGTGCGCGGCCACGGCCACTGCCCGAGCGCGACGATGCTCTTCTGGTCGATCTCGACGACGATCGCCGGCATCGCCTTGACGGCGCGCGGCAGGAGCACCTGGCAGGTGTCGAACCACGCCTGCTGGATACGCGACACCCACGCGGGCGCGGCCCACAGCAGCAACGCGAGCGCGACGAGCAACGGGACGCCGATCCATCGGACGCGGCCGGCGGGCGCAGCCGTCCGGTCCGCGTCCGCGGCCGGCATCACAGGTCGATTTCCATCCCGTCGTACGCGGCGGAGACCTTCATCGGCGCGCCGGTCCGGCAGATCTCCTCGTATCGCCGCGTGTCGGCGAGCACGCGCGCGATCGACGCGTCGTCGTTGGCCGGCTCGTGGTGGAACATGCACAGGTGCTTCACGCCGGCCGCGTGGCACAGCTCGACGCCGGCGATGTTGCTCGAGTGGCCCCAGTCCGCCTTCACCGAGATGGCGTCGGCGAGCGAGTACATCGCGTCGAAGATCACGACATCGGCGCCGCGGAAGAACTCGACGAAGGCGTCGGTCTCCTTGCGGTTGCCGAGGTCGTGCTCGGAGTCGGTCGAGTAGATGACGGTCTTGCCGTGCGACTCGAAGCGGAAGCCGTACGAGTCGCCGGCGTGGCGCTGGAGCTTCAGGAGGACGCGCATCCCCCCGATGTCGTGGACCTTGCCCGGCTCGAGCCGCACGAACGAGATGTCGGCGCGGAAGGTCGTGAAGTCGACCGGGAACGACGGCTGCTCCTGCTGGCGGCGCAGCGCCGCCTCGAGGTGCGCGTGCCCGCCGTAGATCACGACCTTGTTGCCCGGGATGTAGGCCGGCGTGAAGAACGGCAGGCCCATGATGTGGTCCCAGTGCACGTGCGACATGAACACGTGGTAGGTGCGCGGTCCGCCGCCGCTCCGCGCGAGCGTGTCCTGCCCGAACGGCCGCACGCCTGACCCAAGGTCGCAGACCACGAAGTCGGGGCCGCCGGTCTCGATCTCGACGCACGGCGAGTGGCCGCCGAACGTGCCGTGGTCGGCGAAGTCGAGTCCCTCGACGAACTTCTCGATCTCCGCGTCGTTCGCGAATGTGCGCCCCGAGGCGCTGCGCAGCGCCGTGACCAGCTTGCGGCGCACGCCCTCGGCGGTGAGCGCGACCGGGATCGACCCGCGCGTTCCCCAGAACCGGATGCGCTTCACGGGATGTCCGCCGCACCGGCGGCGTCGTACGCCGCGAGCGCATGGGGCGAGACTGCGCCGACCGCGTCGCGCACGCTGGCGCGCACGTCGACGACGTGGTGGAAGCGGCTGATCTCGAAGATTTCCGCGACGACCGGCTGCAGCGACGCAACGGCGATCACGGCCTTGCGCGCCCGCATCGCCTTGGAGGCGACCATCAGCACGCGCAATCCCACGCTGCTGATGTAGTCAACGTGCTCGAGGTCGACGACGATCCCGCGCACGCCCGCCTCGGGCGCGATCGCGTCCCTGAGCGCGTCCTCGAGCACCTGCGCGCCGGCGAAGTCGATCCGGCCGGCGGCCCTGGCGACGACGACGTCTGCATACACGTGAGTCGGGCATTGCATGGCGGTTTCCCGGGACGTCCCCCCAGCCGCGGCCCGCGGGACGGTCCGGCGATTATAGGAGAGGCCGCCATCGCGTGGCATCGCGTCCGACGGACGCCCGCCCCGAACTCGCATCCATCCAGCGAGCCGGGCGCGAGTCAAGTGATTATTCACGTAGCGGGGTCATGCTCGGGGTCGGACCCCGGGGCCGAGCCCGGGTCCGGGCCCGCGCGCCTCAGGCGAGGTTGGCCGCGAGCCGCCGCCGCGCGGCGTCGAGCGTCACACCCTCCCGGCGTGCGAAGTCCTCGAGCTGGTCGGTCCCGATGCGCCCGACCGCGAAATAGCGCGCGTCCGGGTACGCGAGATAGAAGCCCGATACCGAAGCCGCCGGCCACATGGCGTAACTCTCGGTCACCGACATGCCGGCCGATCCGGCGTCGAGCAGCGCGAACAGCGGAGCCTTGACCGCGTGGTCCGGGCACGCGGGGTAGCCCGGGGCGGGCCGGATGCCGCGGTACTCCTCGCGGACCAGCGCCTCGCTGGGAAGCGCCTCGTCCGGCGCGTAGCCCCACAGGTCGGTACGCACGCGCCGGTGCAGCCACTCCGCGAACGCCTCGGCCAGCCGGTCGGCGATCGACTTCAGCATGAGCCCCGAGTAGTCGTCGTTCGCGGCCGCGAAGTCGGCGAGCTTCTTCTCGATCCCGGAGCCTGCGGTCACCGCGAACGCGCCGACGTAGTCGCGCATGCCGACGGGCGCCACGAAATCGGCGAGGCACCGGTGCGGCTTGCCGGGCGGGCGCTCCGCCTGCTGGCGCAGGTTGCGCCACACGAGCGCGGGCGTCGTGCGCGTCTCGTCGGTCCACAGCACGATGTCGTCACCGTCCGCGTTCGCCGGCCAGAAGCCGAAGACGCCGTTCGCGACGAGCCAGCGCCCCCCGATCGCGCGCGTCAGCATCGCCTTCCCTTCCGCGAGCACGTTGCGCGCAGCCTCGCCGACGACCGGGTCGTCGAGGATCGCCGGATACGGCCCCGAGAGCTCCCATGCCTGGAAGAACGGTCCCCAGTCGACGCACTCGGCGATCGACGCGAGGTCGGCGCGCATGAGCGTCCGCCGGCCGAGGAACGTCGGCGCCGGCGGAGCGTACGCGCTCCAGTCGACGCGGTACGCGTTGGCACGCGCCGCCTCCAGCGACACCAGCGCCGGCCCCTTCTTGCGCATGTGCCGCTCGCGGATGCGCTCGTAGTCCGCCGCGACCTCCGCGACGTACGGCGCGCGCTGCTCGTCGGACACGAGACTCGTCGTGACGCCGACCGCGCGCGACGCGTCGGGCACGTAGACGACCGGGCCGGCGTAGTGGGGGGCGATCTTGACCGCCGTGTGCACGCGCGACGTGGTCGCGCCGCCGATCAGCAACGGCATCGAGAAGCCCTCGCGCTGCATCTCGGCGGCGACGTGCGCCATCTCCTCGAGCGACGGCGTGATCAGGCCCGAGAGCCCGATCGCGTCGGCGTTCGACTCGCGCGCCGCCTGCAGGATCTTCTGCGCCGGCACCATCACGCCCAGGTCGACGACGTCGAAGTTGTTGCACTGGAGCACGACGCCGACGATGTTCTTGCCGATATCGTGCACGTCGCCCTTCACGGTCGCGAGCACCACCCTGCCCTTCGGCCTGGCCGCCTCGCCCGACAGGCGCTTCTCCTCCTCGATGTACGGCACGAGGTGCGCTACCGCCTGCTTCATCACGCGCGCGCTCTTGACCACCAGCGGCAGGAACATCCTGCCCGCGCCGAACAGGTCGCCGACGACGTTCATCCCGTCCATCAGCGGCCCCTCGATCACCTCGATCGGCCGGCCGCCGCGCGCGGCGATCGCGGAGCGCGCCTCCTCGGTGTCCTCGACGATGAAGGTCGCGATGCCCTTCACCAGCGCGTGCGACAGCCGCGCCTCGACCGGGCCCTCGCGCCACGCCATGTCCTCCGACGCGTCCTTCGCCTTGCCCTTGACCGTCTCGGCGAACGCCACCAGCCGCTCGGTCGCGTCGGGACGGCGGTTCAGCACCACGTCCTCGACGCGCTCGCGCAGCTCCGGGTCGAGCTCGTCGTACACGCCGAGCTGGCCGGCGTTGACGATGCCCATCGACAGCCCGGCGCGGATCGCGTGGTAGAGGAACACCGTGTGGATCGCCTCGCGCACCGCGTCGTTGCCCCGGAACGAGAACGACACGTTCGAGATCCCGCCCGACACGAGCACGCCCGGCAGGTGCTCGCGGATCCAGCGCGTGGCGCGGATGAAGTCGAGCGCGTAGTTCGCGTGCTCGTCGATGCCGGTCGCGATCGCGAACACGTTCGGGTCGAAGACGATGTCCTCGGCCGGGAAGCGCGCGCGGTCGACCAGCAGGTCGTAGGCGCGGCGGCACACCTCGATCCGGCGCTCGTAGCCGTCGGCCTGGCCGCGCTCGTCGAACGCCATCACGACCGCCGCGGCACCGTAGCGCCGCACGAGCCTGGCCTGGCGCAGGAACTCGGCCTCGCCTTCCTTGAGCGAGATCGAGTTGACGATCGGCTTGCCCTGCACGCACTTCAGCCCCGCCTCGATCACCTCCCATTTCGACGAGTCGATCATCACCGGCACGCGCGCGATGTCGGGCTCGCCGGCGATGAGGTTCAGGAACCGCGTCATCGCGGACGACGAGTCCAGCATCGCCTCGTCCATGTTCACGTCGACGATCTGCGCGCCGGCGGCGACCTGCTGGCGCGCGATCTCGACCGCGCCCGCGTAGTCGCCGGCGAGGATCAGCCGCGCGAACGCGCGCGAACCGGTGACGTTGGTCCGCTCGCCGACGTTGACGAACAGCGAGTCGTCGCCGATGTTGAGCGGTTCGAGGCCGGAGAGGCGCATGTCAGGATTCGGGAATCGGGGGACGGGGTCGGTGGCGCCACGGCGTTCCGTGGCCGGAGCGGCCGCGCGACTGCGCAGGGAGAAACCGATGCCAGGGCTCGGGCTTCGGCCCGACGATCGTTACTCCTGCCGCGCCGATCCGCCTTGTGGGTCGGGCTTCAGCCCGACGACATTCTTTCGCGATGCGCCAACCGCTCCACCTTGTGGGTCGGGCTTCAGCCCGACGATCTTCACTCCCGCCGGGCCGATCCGCCTTGTGGGACGGCCTTCAGCCCGACGATCTTCCTTCCCGCCGCGCCGGCCGATCGGCCCTGCCGCTCGGGCTGCTGCCGGCCCCGCAACGGCGTCACGCCGCGGCGCGCAACGCCACGCGGCGTGGCACCTTGCGCGGCGGGATCCCCGCCACGGCCTCGGCGATCGCGCGGACGTGCTCCGGCGTCGTGCCGCAGCAGCCGCCGACCAGGTTGACGAAGCCGCTGCGAGCGAAGTCCGCGACCAGCCGCGACGTCTGCTCCGGCGTCTCGTCGTATCCGGTCTCGGACATCGGATTGGGCAGCCCGGCGTTCGGGTAGCACGAGATGTACGTGTCGGCGACGCGCGACAGCTCCTCGATGTACGGCCGCATCAGCGCGGCGCCCAGCGCGCAGTTGAGCCCGACGAGGAGCGGCTCCGCGTGGCGCACGGCGTTCCAGAACGCCTCGGGCGTCTGGCCCGACAGCGTGCGCCCCGACGCGTCGGTGATCGTTCCCGACACGATCAGCGGCAACCTCGCGCCCAGCTCGTCGAAAAGCGTCGCGATGCCGAACAGCGCGGCCTTCGCATTCAGCGTGTCGAACACCGTCTCGACCATCAGCAGGTCGACGCCGCCCTCGACCAGCGCGGAGGCCGCGTCGTAGTACGCGGCGGCGAGCCCGTCGAACGTGACGTTGCGCGCGGCCGGATCGTGCACGTCCGGCGAGATCGACGAGGTGCGGTTCGTCGGACCCAGCGCGCCGGCGACGAATCGCGGCCGGTCCGGCGTCCGTCCGGTCCAGTGATCGGCGGCCTCGCGCGCGAGCGTCGCCGCGGCGCGGTTGATCTCCTTCGCACGCGACGCGAGCCCGTAGTCGGCCTGCGCGATCGAGGTGGCCGAGAACGTGTTGGTCTCGACGACGTCGGCCCCGGCCTCGAAGTACGCGTCGTGGATCGCGCGCACGATGTCCGGCTGCGTGAGCGACAGGAGGTCGTTGTCGCCCTTGAGGTCGTGCGCGTGGCCGGCGAGTCCGCACATGTCCGGCCCGCGGAAGTCCGCCTCCGACAGCCTGTTCCGCTGGATCATCGTGCCCATCGCGCCGTCGAGGATCAGGATCCGGCGGTCGAGGAGCGCGACGAGTTCGGCGGTGCGATCGGGCTGCATGGGGGTCGGGATTGCGGACGCGAAACATCGAATTCTAGCAGTGCCGGCGGCAGGCTCGCCCCGGTTCCGGTTATATCGATAGGCCCCTGCGACATGAGCGGCCTCGTGCTATGGTTTCCGCCTCCCGTTCCGCACGGAAACGCCCATGAAGCACCTCAAGCCCAGGGAAGCGGTCGAGTTCCTTCAGAAGCACCCGCAGGCCGTGTTCGTCGACTGCCGCAGCGAGATGGAGTACCTGTTCGTCGGCCATCCGGTCGGCGCGCAGCACGTTCCGTGGAACGACGGGCCGGACTGGGAAATCAACCCGCATTTCGTCGGGCAGGTGAAGAAGATCGCGAGCATGAACCGGCCGATCGTGCTGATCTGCCGCAGCGGCCACCGCTCGGTCGACGCCGGCCTCGCGCTCGAGCAGGCCGGCTTCAGGGAGGTCTACAACATCCTCGATGGCTTCGAGGGACCCATCGACGACGAGCATCACCGCGGCACGCTCTCGGGGTGGCGCAAGGAAGGCCTGCCCTGGCAGCAGTTGTAGGCGAACAGGCGAACCGCCCGGCCCCGGCGCGCGCCGCCGCCGCGCTACCCCGGCGCCCATGCCGGTGCACGATGGCCGGGACCGGAGGCCAGGCCCGCGCCGGGCCGCGGCGTGACGTCCGGCGCTACGATCCGCCGCGCGCGCGGGCGAGCGCGCCGAACACCGCGGCCAGGTCCGCGATGGGCATCTGCCCCGGGGCGGACGCACCCTCGCCGATCGCGAACGACAGCGAGGAGCCGAACACGCCGCCGACCATCCTCGTCGCCACGCCGACCGGCCCCATCGACATGCTGATCAGCGGAATCCGCGCCTTGGCGTCCGCGGTGACCGTGGCGGACAGCAGCGTGATCACGTCCACGCGGTCGCGCGGCATCACGGCGACCTTGGCGACGTCGGCGCCCAGCCGATCGGCCTCGAGGAAGCGCTCGACCAGCAGATCGTGCCCCGGCGTGTAGCCGAAGTTGTGGTACGAGAGGATGAGCCGCGTCCCCTGCTCGCGCGATCGTTCGCGCACGCGCCGCACGAGCGCCGGCGGATTCGAAAGCTCGAAGTCGAGGAGATCGACGAGACCGGCGCCGCAGACGGCATCGTAGAGTCGCGTCACGCCTTCGGCGTCGAGCGCGTTCGCCTGCCCGCCTTCGTGCTGTGCGCGGCAGGTGAAGATGATCGGCGTCCCGCCCGCGGCGGCGCGCATGGCGCGCCCGGCCAAGAGCACGGCGGCGGTGTCGGCGATGGGCTCGAAGAAGTCGACGCGCCACTCGATCACGTCGGGGCCCTTCGCGAGAACCGCGGCGGTCTCGGCCGCGAGCCGCTCGGGCGTGCGCGCCACCAGCGGCGAACAGACGAGCGGCGTGGGCCCGCCCATGCGGCGGCCGCGGAGGTCGATCACCTTTTCCTGCTTCATGGCCCGCCTTTCTATCGGTTGCCCGCCCGCGGACGCGCCGAGCCGGCGCCGCACGGGGCGCCATCCACCGATTCTAGTCGAGCGCGTCGCGCGGCACTGCCCGGGTCGGGATGCCGCCGTCAGCCCTTGTAGCCCAGGAGCCTCGGCAGCCAGAGCACGACGTCCGGCACGAACGTGATCAGCACGAGCGCTCCGACCATGACGGCCAGGAACGGCATGATCTCGCGCACCATGTCGCGCAGCGGGACGTCCGCGATCTTGGTCATCATGAAGAGGAGCAGCCCGTAGGGCGGCGTGATGAGCCCGAACATGATGTTGACGATCGCGAGGACGCCGAAGTGCACCGGATCGATGCCCAGCGCCACCGCCGTGGGAAGCAGGACCGGGAGGATGACCAGGATGATCGTGGTCCCCTCGAGGAAGCAGCCGAGGACCAGCAGCAGGACGTTGATGAAGAGCAGGAAGGCGAGCGGGGACAGGTCGTACGACTTCAGGACGACGCTGAGCGTCCTGGGAATGTTCTCGATCGTGATGACGTAGTTGAAGACCAGCGCTGCGGCGATCAGCATGCCGATCGACACGGTGATGCGCGCGCTGGTGACGAGCGAACGGTAGATGTCCCTCGGGCCGACGCTGCGGTAGAGCAGCATCGAGATCAGCAGCGCATAGGCTGCGGCGACGGCGGCGGCCTCGGTGGGCGTGGTGATGCCGCTGTACAGGCAGCCGAGGAGGATCACGGGCATCATCAGCGCGGGGAACGCCTCCCACGTGATGCGCGGCAGCTCGCGCAGCGGAACGCGCTCCTCGACCGGGAAGTTGCGCCGCCTGGCGGTGAAGGCGATCAGGCCGATCTGGACCAGGCCGAGCAGCAGCCCCGGAACGACGCCGCCGAGGAACAGGTAGCCGAGCGACGTGTCCGACACCAGCGCATAGAGCACCAGCGGGATCGAGGGCGGGATGATCGGGCCGATGACCGACGATGCCGCCGTCAGTGCCGCCGCATAGGCGGGCGGATACTTCCCGTCCCGCGTCATCAGCGACTGCATCAGCTTGCCCGAGGCCGCGGCATCGGCCAGGGCCGAGCCGGACATGCTGGCGAAGATGATACTCTGCACCACGTTGACCTGGGCGAGGCCGCCGCGGAAGCGGCCGACGATCGCGTTGCAGAAGCGCAGCAGCCTGTCCATGATGCTGCCGGTGTTCATGAACTCGGCGGCGAGGACGAACAGCGGGATCGCGAGCAGCAGGAAGCTCGTGTTCATCCCGTTCAGAAGCTGCTCGGCGGCGGTTCCCATGTCGAGGCCCGCGAGGAACAGGTAGAGGATCGAGCCGCCGATCATCGCGTGCCCGACCGGCAGCCCGAGCACGCTCAGCGCGACGATCGCGATGAGGGCCAGCGAGAACGGGCTGGCGGGGTTCACAGCCCGGAGCTCACGTCCGTCGTGGCGGGCGTGTCGGGCTCTTCACGGCGCGCGAGTTGCCAGAGCGCCCACAGGTAGCGCACGACGATGGCCACGGCGAAGACGACGTAGACCGAGTAGAGGACGTCGAGGCGGATCTTGAGGTAGGACGTGCTCTCGACCTTCATGAACGAGACGTACTTGATCGTCGCCGGCAGCGACATCGCGAACAGCACGACGATCGAGAGGGCGACGACGATGCCGACGATCCGGCGCGCGCGCGGGCCCATCGATTCGGACACGAGGTCGAAGCGGATCTCCTCGCTCTCCTTCAGCCAGAACGCCGATCCCAGCAGCACCATGTACAGCCAGGTGATGACCGAGAGCTCAGAGGTCCAGCCGATCGGGAAGTTGAATGCGTAGCGGAAGACGATCTGGATGATGAACGCGACGAACATGATGCCGAGCAACGCGGCCACCACGTTCTCGGCGCGGCGTCGCATCCAGTCGACGGCGCTTCGGACGGATGGATGCATGGTCGTCCCTTCCCTTCTTCGCGGGAATCCTGGCCTGCCCGCACACGGAAGTCAGTCTCCCGCGGCGAGGCGGAGGCCGCGAGCGGCCGCGGGTCGTGACGCGACCCGCGGCGCTCCTCGTCGTTACAGCGCGTTGATCCTGTCGAGCAGTCCCGGCGGCCAGCTCTTCGCTTCGTCGCTGGCGAGATACACCTTCTGCGCGTAGGCGCGGAAGGCGTTGACGTCAGGCGCGTAGACGTCGAGGCCCTGCTTCCGGAAGCCGTCGGCAAGCTCGGCTTCCCGCTTCAGGTGCTCGTTGGCGCTCCACGCGATGGCCTTGTCGGCCGCGGCCTGGAAGGACGCCTGCTTCGCGGGCGACATGCCGCCCCAGGTCTTCATGTTCACCGTGAGCAGGTCGAACCCGACGAGGTGGGACGTCAGCACGATCTGCGACATCACCTCGTAGAACTTCATGTTCTGCACGTTGGGAAGCGGGTTGTCCTGGCCGTCGATCGCGCCGGTCTGCATCCCGGTGTAGGTCTCGGCATAGGCCATCGGCGTGGGGTTCGCGCCGAGCGAGCGGCCCAGGAGCTGCCAGGCGTCGCCCGGCGGCATGCGCAGCTTGACGCCGGCGAGGTCGGCCGGCGTGTTGATCTTCTTCTTGGGCTTCAGGCCCACCTGCCGGGTGCCGAAGAACGTCGGTCCGAGGATCTTCACCTTGACCTGGTCCTCGACCATCTTCTTCATCTGCGCGCCCAGGTCGCTCGCGAAGAACTTGTTGAGGTGATTCGCGTCGCGGAACAGGTAGGCGGACGTGAGGATCGACCACGCGGGAATCTGCTTGCTGATGTCCTGCGGAGCGATGTTGCCCAGCTCCAGGTTGTCGCGCTGGAGCGCCACGAGCTCGGTCCCCTGCTTGAACAGCGTCCCGCCGTAGAACGGCTCGAGCTTGAAGTCGCCCTCGATATCCTTGGCGAACATCCGGATCATGTCCGCGCGGATGTCCTTGTCCGAGAACACCGCGGCGAAACGGAGCGTGGGCTTGTCCTGCGCCCAGGCGGGCACGGCTTGCGTCGCGGCGAGCGCGGCGCCCGCCTTCAGCAGGCTGCGACGGTCGATCTTGAACTCCATGGTTTCCTCCTCGATGTGGAACGCGACTACGGGGCTAGCGAGTCGGCGCGGGGCGCGAGCCAACTCAGGATCATATCGGCCACCACGCGGCGGCGAACGGGGACGTCGCCTTTCGCGCCCATCGCCCGCTGGAAGATGGCGCCGAAGGTGTACTGGTTGGTGACGTTGAACATCCCCAGGGCGGCGATCGCCATGTGGACATCGATCGGGTCCAGGTCCGCGCGGAACACGCGGGCCGACCGGCCCCGCGCGATCACGGCGCCGAGCATGTCGACGATCGGGCGGTTGACGGTGCGCAGCGCCGGTGAGCGCTTCATGTGCACGCCCCTGGCCTGGTTCTCGGCCACCACGAGCCGCACGAAGTACTCGTGCGCCACGTAGTAATCGTAGGTGAACTCGACGATGCGGCGAATCGCGTCCACGGGCGACAGGTGATCCAGCTCCAGGTCCTTCTCCGCGTCGCGGATCTCGGCGTACACGCGCTCGAGCACCGCCAGGTAGAGCTTCTCCTTGCTGCCGAAGTAGTAGTTGATCAGTCCCCGCGTGGTGTTCGTGCGCGCCGCGATCTGGTCCATGCTCGCGCCCTTGAAGCCGCGCGAGGCGAACTCCGCGATCGCGGCCGTCACGATGCTCTCGCGATTGGCCTGCGGCGCCTTGGGCTTGCGCATGGCGCCGGCACGGGCCGCGGACACCTGGATGGCCATCGACGCTCCGGAATTGACGAAATCGCCAGGAAATTTAGCAGACTCGCCAAATCCGGGCAATCGGCACGCATGCAGGCAGGACAGCATCGGGGCCGCGGAGAACGGGATCGACCGGAGGGATGGGACGGGGCCCCGTCAGGCCCAGGCGTGCGCGGCCAGATACGCCCTGGCGGTTTCCAGGCAGCGGAACGCGTGCTCCGCATACCCCATGTCGTGCACGCGGTCCAGGTGCGGCAGTTCGATCGAGTACGGCACGCGCGGGATCTGCCGCAGGATGTCGGCGACGTCGATGCCGCCCTCGCCCAGGTACAGGCGGGCCTCGCGGAGCACGTGGATCATCTCGTCGCGATCGGTGGGGATCTCGGCCGGCGCATCGCAGATCTGCGCGAAATGGAACCATTCGCGCGGCAGCGACGCGAGGTCGGAGGCCTTGTCGCGCGCCCGGTGGAAGTGGTGCGTGTCGATCATGAGTCCGGCGTTGTCGCGCCTCACCGCGCGCAGCACGTCGGCCGCGCCGGCCAGGTCGCGGACGGTGGCGATCGGCACCGATTCCAGGTCGACGGTGAGGCCGAACGGCTTCGCGAGATCGCAGATCTCGGCGAACTTCTCGAGATAGAACGCGCGGTCGCCCGACCAGATGCTCGAGAGCACCGCACGCGCGCCCAGCTCCGCGGCGACCTCGAGCTCGGGCACGAAACTGCGAGGATCGACGCCGTCCTTGACGCGCGCCAGCTCGATGTCGTGCAGGCGCACGCCCGTCGAGTCGAGCGCGCGGCGCGTCTTCGTCAGGAGATCGGGGTTGTGCGCGAGCCCGTAGTTCGGCTCGCCCGGCAGCCCCATGAAGATCGTGCGCAGGCTCACGTAGTCGTAACCCGCGCGCGCGGCGACGTAGATCATCTCCGGCGGCGGACAACCCATCACCGTGAGATGCGCGAGCGAGAACTCGTGCCTCACCTCGACGTCGTCCGCGGCGGAGCGGCGCCGCGTCCCGGCGGGGGGCGCACCGTCGCGCCGGACTGCCGGCGGGCGGAGTGTCTGCCGTGAGTCGTTCTTCAGCCTCTGGTCCATGTCGACTCCAGGATTCGTTGGCGGGCGTGAAGGAAGGCGTCAGCCTCCCGTGCTCACGTGATGCACCTTCCTGCCCGGCGAGTAGATGTCCATGATGTTCCAGTGACCGGCGGTCGGGACCGGCTCGTTCAGCATCTCCACGTCGATGACGCAAGGCTTCTTCGCCTTGATGGCCCGCGCGAGCGCCGGTCCGAACTCCGCGGCGGTCCTGATCTTCACGCCGTCGACGCCGTAGGCCCTGGCGATCGCCGCGAAGTCGGGCGAGTACGGCTTGCCGTCCTTCGCGAACACGGTGCCGAACGTCGTGCCGAAGTGCGCCTTCTCGAGGCCGGCGATCGTGCCGAACGCGAAGTTGTTCATGATCACCCACACGACCGCGATGTCCTCCTCGAACGCCGTCGCGAGCATCGCCGGGTTCTGGCCGAAGCCGCCGTCGCCCACCAGGGCGACGACGACGCGGTCGGGACGCGCCACCTTCGCGCCGAGCGCCGCCGGCGCGCCGAAGCCCATCGTCGCGTAGCCGCCCGGCGTGAAGATCGTGCCGGGCTCGAGGATCGGAAACTGCTGTCCCACGCCGTTCTTGTTCCAGCCCACGTCGGTGCAGATGAGCGCGTCGCGCGGCAGCGTGTCGCGCACGTCGGCCAGGATCCGCTCGGGACGCATCGGATAGACCTCGCTCGTCGCATGCGCACGATTGCCGGCGACGAACTTCGCGCGCGCGGCCGCGATGTCCTTGACGACCTTCGGCCGCTTCACACCGGTCGGAACCAGCTTGCGGGCGGCGCGGTTCAGCGCCGCGAGCGCCTGATTGAGGTCCGCCACCGCGCCGATCTCGACCGGGTAGTTGCGGCCGATCTCGGCGGGATCGATGTCGATGTGGATCAGCTTCGTCGGCGGGAAGTTGAACGTGTACTCGGGCTCCCACGAACTGCAGTCGGCCTCCGAGAAGCGCGTGCCGAGGCCCAGGATCCAGTCCGCGGCGCGGCACTGGTCGTTGATGAACTTCGTCCCCCAGAAGCCCGTCATGCCGAGCACGAGCGGATGGTCGTCGGGCAGCGCGCCCTTGCCCATCAGCGTGTGCGCGACCGGGATCTGCAGGTGATCGACGAACTCGCGGAGCTCCTTCGTCGCGCCCGCGAGCATGATCCCGCCCCCGGCGTAGAGGACCGGCCGCTTCGCCGCCAGCAGCTTCTTCACGATCGCGGTCGCGGTCGGCTCGTCGAGCGAGGGCCGGACCAGCGACTTGGTGTTGTGACGCAGCCGCTCGAAGCGCGACACGTCCACCGGCGCCGAGAAGATGTCCATCGGAACGTCGACCAGCACCGGCCCGGGGCGCCCGCTCCCGGCGAGCGCGAACGCCTTCTCGAGGATCTCGGGGAAGAGGTGCGCCGAATCGACGCGCCACGCGCGCTTGACGAAGGGCCGGTAGATCTCGAACTGCGAGGCATCCGCGTGCAGGTTCACCTCCTGGTGCGGATGCTTGCCGTAGTAGTGCGTCGGCACGTCGCCCGCGATCACCACCATCGGGATCGAGTCGAGCGCGGCATTCGCCACGCCGGTTGCCGCATTGGTGAGGCCGGGAGACAGATGCGTGAGCAGCACCGACGTCCCGCCCGAGGCCCGCGCATAGCCGTCCGCCATGTGCGCGGCGACCTGCTCGTGGCGCGTGTTGACGAACTTGATCTTCCGGCTCTTCTCCAGCGCCGCGAGCACGGCGATGTTGGTGTGGCCGCACAGGCCGAACACGTGCTTCACGCCACGGTGCTCGAGGTACTTCACCAGCTGGCGGGCGACGGTGTCCTTCTTCGGCGTTCCGGGGATGCGAGCGCGTGCGCGGCGAGCCTCGGAAGCCGGTGGGTTGGCGACGGTGTCTTTCATCGTGGGGTCCTTGGATGCGAAGGCGCGATGCGTGCGTCGGGGATTCAGGTCCTGGTGCGCGTGCCGCGGGCCGCGAACTCCGCGGGCAGGTCACGCCGCGCGGGGCCGCTGTACTTGAAGGGAATCTCGCGCGGCATCGGCCCCATGATCCGGCGGCCGCGCTGCTTCTGCTCCCAGGCGTGGGCGAGGATCCCCACCGAGCGGGAGAGGATGAAGAGCCCGCGCCCGAGCTCCGGCTCGAAGCCGAGCTCGCAGAAGATGACGGCGGTGATGCCGTCGATGTTCATCGGGATCAGCCTGCCCTTCGGCTTCTGCAGCGCGACCTCGACGGCCCGGCCGATCCGCGCGAAGCGGCCGCCGATCGTGCCGCGCGCTTCTGCGCGCGCGAGCAGCTCGAAGAGCGGCGCGGTGCGCGGATCCACCGGATGGAAGCGGTGGCCGAAGCCGGGCATGATCTTCTCGCCCGCGGCGCGATGCCGCTCGAGCACGGTCGTCGCCGACTCGACGAGGTCGCCCTCCGCGCCGGCCAGGACGTCGATCTCGTGGTAGCGCTCCATGCATTGCTGCCCGGCGCCGCCGTGGATGTCGTCGAGCACGTTGATCGCCGAGGCCATCGCGCCGTTGACGGGCAGTCCGCAGGTCACCGCCATTCGCGAGATCGCGATCGACGGCGCATGCGGGCCGTGGTCGACGCCCGGCACGAGTGCGGCTTCGAGCAGCTCGGCCTGCTCCGGGCTCGGCAGCTCGCCGCGGAGCATCAGCCAGATCATCTCGGGAAAGCGCACGCGGCCGATCAGCTGCTCGATCGGGTAGCCGCGGATCGCGATCTTGCCGGGATGAATGTCGATGATCGACGTGTCCCACCACGCGGAGGCGTCGGCGAGCGTCTGTTCGGCGGTGCGGGTCGTCATGGTTCGCTGGGTCGGGGGCATGGTGGGCCGATCGAGGCTCGCGGCGCCGGTCACGTCGCGATCGTCTCGACTTGCGCGTCGGCCTCGAGCGCCGGGTCGTAAAAAGCCCCGAACAGCTCCTCGTCGGAGGGCTTGTCCTCCTTGATGGGCACCGACACCCACGTCGTGTTCAGGTAGTGCTTGAGGTGGACGTTCTCGGAGACGATGTTGCCGCCCCAGGTGCCGCAGCCGAGGCTCGAGGTCATCGGCATGCCGTTGTTGAACGCGCCTGCGTTGGCCTTCGACTGGGGCTGGCGAACCATGATCCTCGACACCGGCGCGGCGAGCGCGAGACGGTGGATGTGGTCCTGGTCGAACGAGTAGATCCCGCAGGAATGACCCTTGCCGCCGACCTCGTAGACGCCGCGCATCATCTCGAGCGCCTGGTCGAAGCCCCTGTACCTGTAGACCGCGAGCAGCGTGGTGAGCTTCTCGCCCGAGAACAGGTGCTCGCTGCCGATGCCGTCGCCGTGCACGATGATGAAGGCGCGATCGGCGGGAATCGTGAATCCGGCCGCCCTGGCGAGTTGCTGCGGGGCGATCGCCACCGTGTCCGGCGTGCGGTGCCCTTCGTCGTCCCACATCACGCGGCGCAGCGCGTCCTTCTCCTTCTCGCTCGCCAGGTAGCCGCCTTCCTTCTGCAGCTGGGCGAGCAACGGCTCGAAGATCCGCTCGTCGATGATCAGGTTGCCGTCGGCCGAGCAGCCGGAGCCGTAGTCCGAGGTCTTCGACAGCCGCGTGTTGCGCGCCGCCTCCTCGAGGTTCGCCGTCTCGTCGACGATCATCGTCGAGTTGCCGGCGCCCACGCCGTAGGCCGGCGTGCCGGAGCTGTGCGCGGCACGCACCATGGGCTGCCCGCCGGTCGCGATGATCAGGTCCGCGCGCGCCATCAGCGCCTGCGACATCGGGATGTTGACCCGGGTCAGGCATTGCAGGATGTCGGCCGGCGCGCCCTCGCGCTCGAGCGCCTCGCGCATCAGGCGCACGGTCTCGAACGACGTCTTCTTCGAGCGCGGATGCGGCGAGTAGATGACGACGTCGCGAGCCTTGATCGCGTAGATCGCGTTGCCGGCCGGCGTGAGGTCCGGGTTGGTGGTCGGCACGATGCAGGCGATGATCCCGGCGGGCTTGCCGTACTTGACGATGCCCTTCTCCGGCAGCTCCTCGATCACGCCGACGCTCTTCTGCCGAAGCGCGTCGCGAAGCACGCCGCGGATCTTCATCCGCTTGCCCATGCGGCTCACCGGATCGCCGAGCCCGGATTCGCTGATGCCCATGTCGACCAGCCGCGTGAACGTCCGCTTGTTCGCGACCGCCCACGCCACCGCCTGGCAAAGACGATCGACGCGCGACTGGTCGTAGGTCTCGATGATCGCGAGCGCCTTTTTCGCACGCGCGAAGCACTCGTCCAGTTCGGCTTGCTGTTCCTCGGTGATGCCTTTCTTCGGTTCGGCGGTGGCGGCCATGGGACGTCGTCCTCGGCGAGAGCCCGGGCGCCGGAACGCGGCCGGGAGGGTGGTCGGGATAGGGGGGTCGGGGTCGGGGTCGGAGTCGGTGTTCGTGGCCGCGAAACGCGGGAGGGTCAGGCCGTCCAGGACGGCGCAAGCGGGCGAACGCGTCGGCCCGACATCGGAACCAGGAGAACGCGGCGTGTGCCGTTGCCGGAACGAATGCGTGCGGACGGATGGGACGCCGGGCGGGCGCGTCGTTCGCCGCAACGTCCTCGGCCGGAGCCGAATTGCGGACCGGCGGCCAACTGCGGCTCCTCTCCGGCTTCGGTCATCGGTGGGTCCGGGAATCCGAGCCGGGCGTCATCACCATGCACGATAGGAGCGCCGTCGAATCCCGGTCAAGGGCGCATATCGACAAACTGTGCGGTATGCGCCCACAATGTCCATGGGCGGCCTTCCGCGGCAGCCGGCAGGGATTAACGTGGCACCCTTCGGTGCGCTGGTCGGCCCGCGCCGGCGCCCACGGCGATCGGCCATTCCGCGAGGCAGCAGGGTTCCAGCCATCCAGCGACCACGATGACCCCACCCGACGCGAACGCGACGACGGAACCTTCGACGGGCCGCCCGCGACCCGGCTCGCAGGCCGAGCAGTCGTCCGCCACCAACCATCACGCGTTGTCGGCGGAGACGATCGACCGGATGGGCGAGGATCGCGACTTCGTCACCGCGCTCGCCCGGGGTCTCGCGGTGCTGCTCTCGCTCTCGGACAAGCGCCGCCGGATGTCGATCGCGCAGGTCTCGCACCTCACGGGCATCCCGCGCGCCGCCGCGCGGCGCAGCCTGCACACGCTCGAGAAGCTCGGCTTCGTCGCGATCGACGACGCGCGCCGCTTCTACCTGCGCCCGCGCGTGCTGTCCTTCAGCCATGCCTACCTGTCGTCGTCGACGGTCGCCGTGCTCGCGCAGCCGATCCTCGACCGGCTCGGCGAGTCGCTTCGCGAGTCCTGCTCGCTCGCCATGCTCGACGGCGACCAGATCGTCTACCTCGCGCGGTCCTCCACGTCCCGGATCATGTCGCCGGCGCTGAACGTCGGCCGTCGGCTGCCCGCCTACTGCACGTCGATCGGCCACGTGCTGCTCGCGCACCTTCCGCCCGACGAGTTCCAGGCCTACCTGGCGCGCGTCAGGTTCCACCCCTACACCGAGCACACGCCGGTGACTCCCGAACGGCTGAGCGCGATCGTGAAGGCCGCACGCGAGAAGGGGTACGCGTACGCGAGCCAGCTGATGGAGACCCGACTGTGCACGCTCGCGGTGCCGGTGCGCGACGCGGGCGGCCACTACGTGGCGGGCATCAACGTGATCGCGCAGGGACGGCTCATGAGCGACGCCGAGATGGCCGAGCGTTTCTTCCTTCCGATGCAGGACGCCGCGTTCGAGCTCGGCGCGCTGCTCCTCCCCTGATGTCCCGGGAGACGGCGCGCGGCCGATTCCGCGCGAACGGATGCGCTATCATCGATCGGTTGCGGCCGGCAGGGTCCGGCAGCGCCCCGTGCCGTGCCGCCGCAGCGCTTTGCCGGCATCGCGGCCGCACCGACGAGGAACCGCGATGACCCACGCGACCGATCGCGAGGCGATCCCCGAACCACAGAATCCGCTGGGACTCGACGGCATCGAGTTCATCGAGTTCGCGACCTCGCGGCCGCAGGCGCTGGGCGGCCTGCTGGAGACGTTCGGATTCCGTCCCGTCGCGCGCCATCGCTCCCGCGAAGTCGGGCTCTACCGGCAGGGGACGATGAACATCATCGTCAATGCGCAGCCGGCCGACGTGCCCCGCACGGTGATGCCCACCGAGCGTCCGGTGATCAGCGCGTTCGCCGTGCGCGTGCGCGACGCGCAGTACGCGTTCCGCCGCGCGCTCGAGCTGGGCGCCTGGGAGATCCCCGTGCGCGCGCAGGCGATGGAGATCAACATCCCGGCGATCCACGGCGTCGGCGAGAGCCTCATCTATTTCGTCGACCGCTACGACGAGTTCTCGATCTACGACATCGACTTCCGGGCCATCCCCACGGTCGACCCGCATCCGCCGGCCGTCTCCGGCATGCATTTCTTCGGGATCGTCCAGTACGTCGGGCCCGACCGCACGGCCGACTGGACGGCGTTCTACTCGCAGCTCATGGGATTCACGCCGCTGCCCAACCAGGTGCGCTTCGGCATCATGCCGCGCGGCCTGCTGCTCGAGAGCCCGTGCCGCACGTTCTACCTGCAGCTCATCGAGCCCGAGGAGACGGCGCGGTTCGCGCCGATGGAGGAGCACCTGCAGCGGATCGGCCTGGGTGCGCCGGACGTGCCCGCCGCCGTGGCGAGCCTCGGGAAGCGGGGCATCGAGTTCCTCGCCACCGAGCGCGTTCACTCGAGCGAGCGCGGCGCGCTCACCAAGCCGCTGCTCGGCAGCGTGATGTTCGAGCTGGTGAAGAGCGAAGCCCGGGGCACCGCCGCGCCATGATCTTCCACGACTTCGGGATGGCCACCGCGTCGCTCGTGGGGTCGCTCGAGACCAAGCTCGCCGCGGTGCGGAACGCGGGCTTCTCGCAGGTCATGATCTCCGCGGCCGACGTCGTCGCGCATCCGGGCGGCACGGCGGCGGGCGTGCGCGCGGTGCGGGCGAGCGGGCTCGAGGTCACCGGCCTCGAGGCGCTGCGCGACTTCGAGGGCCTCGAGGGCCAGTTGCGCGACTACAAGGTCGATGTCGCGAGGACGATGCTCGAGATCTGCGCGGACCTGGGCGGCCGGCTGCTCCTGGTCGAGGCCTCGGCCTCGAAGCACGCGAGCGCCGACCCCGCGGTGATCGCGCGCGACCTCGGGAAGCTCGCGGTGATGGCCGTGCCGCTGGCCATCCGCATCGGCTACAAGGGACTGCCGTGGAGCCGCACGGCGCGCGACTTCCGCCAGGGCGCGGACCTCGTGATGCGCGCCGACGCGCCCAACCTCGGCGTCGTCGTCGACGCGTTCGACGTGCTGGCCTCGGGCGTTCCGCTCGAGGATCTCGACATACTCGATCCGGACCAGACGTTCCTCGTGCAGATCTCCGACTACATGTGGCAGGAGATCCGCTCCGCCGAGGAACAGATCGCCACCGCGACGCACTTCCGCGTCTTTCCCGGCGAGGGGGCGCACAGCGACGCGCTGGCGCAGTTCGTCTCCCGGCTCGACACCATCGGCTACTGCGGCAACTACAGCTTCGACGTCTACAACGACGACTATCTGCAGATGCCCCCCGAGGCGGTCTCAGCGCGGGCGCGGCGAGCGGCCGTGTGGCTCGCGGAGACCGTGCTGCGCCGGGCGCTGCCGGTGCCGAATCTCCGCCCATGATGGAACCCCGGCGTCCCGCGCACGGG
The DNA here is from genome assembly GCA_905339295.1 of Burkholderiales bacterium. Classification (GTDB taxonomy): domain Bacteria; phylum Pseudomonadota; class Gammaproteobacteria; order Burkholderiales; family Casimicrobiaceae; genus VBCG01. The sequence goes on along the minus strand of CAJPFI010000005.1, from coordinate 83,479 downwards.
AACTGCATGCGCTGCCCGCATCGACGCCACCTGCCGGGACGGCGGGCGATGCGGCCGCGGCCCGCGCGGGCGACGCGCTGACGCGCGGCGCCGAACCGACTTTCCGTCAGTACGAGCACACCAGACCGGGAGCATCACCACCCATGTCGGCAAACAGGGAATTCGGCCTCGCGGGCATCGTCGGCTGGCCCGTGGCACATTCGCGCTCGCCCGTCGTGCACAACTACTGGCTCGCCGAGCACGACCTGCCGGGAAGCTACGTCCTGCTGCCGGTCCTGCCCGAGCGCCTGCCCGCGGCGCTGAAGGGACTGGCCGCGCTCGGCTTCCGCGGTTGCAACGTCACGACGCCGCACAAGCAGGCGGTGATGCCGCTCATCGAGCACATCGACCCGATGGCCGCGCGCATCGGCGCCGTGAACACGATCGTCGTCGGGAAGGACGGCAGCCTGCGCGGCCTCAACAACGACGGCAACGGCTTCGTGCAGAGCCTGCGCGACGAGAAGCCCGACTGGCGGCCGGACGACGGCCCGATCGCGATCCTCGGCGCCGGCGGCGCGGCGCGCGCCGTGATCGTGGCGCTCGCGGCGCAGGGCGCGCGCGAGATCCGCGTGATCAACCGCACCCACGCGAAGGCCGAGCGGCTCGCCGCCGAATTCGGTCCGCCGCTGGCCGCGTTCCGCTGGGACGAGCGCGCCGAGGCGATCCGCGGCGTCGCGACGCTCGTCAACGCGACCAACCAGGGGATGACCGGCACGCCGCCGCTCGACATCGCGCTGGACGCGCTGCCGCGCGAGGCGCTCGTCGGCGACCTGATCTACGTGCCGCGCGAGACGCCGTTCCTCGCCGCCGCTCGCCTGCGCGGCAACCGCACCCTCAACGGCCTCGGCATGCTGCTGAACCAGGCGCGTCCGGCATTCGAGGCGTGGTTCGGCGTGATGCCGTCGATCACGCCGGGCCTGAAGCGTGCGATCGAGGCGACGTTCTGACGTGGGCACGCCCGCCCCCTTGCCGATGTTCTCGCTCGCCGGCCGCGTGGCCCTCGTCACCGGCGCATCGCGCGGGATCGGATACGGCATCGCCGGGGGCCTGGCCGAGGCGGGCGCGACCGTCGTGCTGAACGGCCGCGACGCTGCGACGCTGGTGGCCAGGCAGGCGGAGATGCGGGCGCGCGGCCACGCGGTGGACAGCGCGGCGTTCGACGTCACCGACGAGGCGCAGGCCCGCGCGGGCGTCGACGCGGTCGCCGCCCGCCACGGCCGGCTCGACATCCTGATCGCCAATGCCGGCATCCATCACAGCGCGCCGCTCGCCGGGACGACGAGCGCCGACTGGCGCCGCGTGATGGCGGCCAACCTCGATGCCTGCTTCGTTCTCGCGCAGCAGGCAGCCGTTCCCATGGTCGCGCAGCGCCACGGACGCATCGTGTTCACCGGATCGCTGACCGCGATCATGGGACGCGCCACGATCCACGCCTACGCCGCGTCGAAGGCGGCGCTCGCGAGCCTCGCGCGCACGCTCGCCGCGGAGCTGGGCGAGCACGGCGTCACCTGCAACACGATCGCGCCCGGCTACATCGAGACGGAGCTCAACGCGAGGATGCGCGAGGACCGCGAGACGGTCGAGCGCATCGCCCGGCGCGTCCCGGCGCGACGATGGGGCACGCCGCGCGACGTCGCCGGGCTCGCGGTGTACCTCGCGGGCGACGCGTCGTCCTACGTCAACGGGCAGCAGATCGTCGTCGACGGCGGCCTGGGCATCACGCCCTTCTGACCCATGGCCCGCCTCGACGAACTCGCCTACGATAGCCGGCGCGGCGAGCGCCGCACCGGGCGCAATCCGCAGTCTTCATGGCCGGCCACGGGCCATCGCAGTGCAAGGCATGTCCACCGAACGGAGGAGTAAACGATGAACCGCATCACCACGCTATTCGCGGCCCTCGGGCTCGCGCTCGCGGCCGCGCCGGCCCTCGCCCAGGCGCCGATCAAGATCGCCGGGCTGGTCGAGCTCTCCGGCACCGGTGCCACGTCCGGCACGAACTTCGACAACGGCGTGAAGCTCGCGGTCAAGGAGATCAACGCCGCGGGCGGCATCCTCGGCCGCCGGGTCGAGTACACGTCCGGCGACACGCAGTCGAACCCGGGCGTCGCCAAGGCGCTCGCGCAGAAGGCGATCGACGACGGTGCCTACGTCGTGATGGGGCCGGTGTTCTCCGGGTCGATCCTCGTGAGCATGGAGGAGACCCGCCGCGCCGAAGTGCCGAACTTCACCGGCGGCGAGGCGGCCGCGATCACGCAGAAGGGCAACCCGTACATCTTCCGCACGTCGTTCACGCAGTCGAGCGCGATGCCCAAGGTGGCGCGCTACATCAAGAACGGCATCAAGGCGAAGACCGTCGACATCATGTGGGTGAACAACGACTTCGGGAAGGGCGGCCGCGACATGATCATGAAGTCGCTCGAGGCCGAGGGCATCAAGGTAGGCGTCGACATCTCGACCGATCCCGGCCAGGTCGACTTCTCGGCGGCGGTGCTCAGGGCCAAGCAGTCGAACGGCGACGCGCTGTTCGTCTACACGAACGAGGAGGAGTCGGCGCGCGCGCTGCGCGAGCTGCGCAAGCAGGGCTACGCGAAGCCGATCGTGGGCGAGACCGTGCTGACGAGCCAGAAGGTGATCGAGCTCGCGGGCGAAGCCGCCAACGGCGCGGTCGCGCACGTCGGGCTCACGGCCGACGCGCCGCTGCCGACGGTCAGGGCCTTCGACGAGAAGTTCCAGCGGGAATACCGGAGCAAGTCGGACCACAACGGCCTCAAGGGCTACAGCGGGATGTACGTCGTCAAGGCGATCACCGAGCGGATCGGCAAGGTCGACGGCAAGGCGTTCGCCGCGGCGATGAAGGGCGCGAAGATCTCGGCGAAGGACCATCCGGGCGTGCTCATGGACGTCACGTTCGACCAGAACGGCGACCTCGACCGCGAAAGCTTCCTCACGAAGGCCGTGAACGGCAAGCAGGTCGTCGTCGAGACGCTGCCCCCGCTCGGCGCGAAGTAACCTCCGCGCGACCGGCGCCTCGAACCGAACGCACCGGGATGCTCCCCGAACGGGGACATCCCGGCGCCGGTCGCGCCGTCCCGGGCTCCCGCCATGGGCGACCTCGTCCAGCTGCTCGTTTCCGGCACCGCGACCGGCGCGATCTACGCGCTCGCGGCGCTCGGGTTCACGTTGCTGTGGCAGGCGGCGGGCGTCATCAATTTCGCGCAGGGCGAGTTCGTGATGCTGCCGGCGTTCGCGATGCTCGCCGGACTCGCGTTCGGCCTCCCTGTGTGGCTCGCGTTCCTTATCGCGTGCGTGCTGGCCGCCATCGTCCTCGGCGCCGGATTCAAGCAGGTCGTCGTCGACCCGCTGATCCGCCACGGCGTCATCCCGCTGGTCATCGCGACGCTGGGGCTCGCGATCGCGGTCAAGTCGACGGTGCGCGCGGGCTTCAGCGCGGAAGCGCATCCGCTCCCGAGCCCGTTTCCGACCGGCCAGCTCTCGATCGCCGGCATCAACGTGTCGTACGCCGACATCGGCACGCTCGCCCTGGCCGGCGCGATCGTGATCGGGCTGCAGGCGTTCCTCAACCGGACGGTAACCGGACGCGCGATGCAGGCGGTCGCCCAGAACACCGAGTCCGCGCGCGTGCTCGGCATCGACGTGCGCCGCATGGTGCTCTACGTGTTCCTGATCAACGCGGTGCTCGCGGTCGTCGCGGCGCTGCTGATCGCGCCCACCTATCTCGCGAAGTTCGACATGGGCGACTCGATCGGGCTCAAGGCGTTCTTCGCCGCGATCATCGGCGGCTTCAACCAGACGCGCGGCGCGCTGCTCGGCGGCGTGCTGATCGGCGTGCTCGAGAATCTGGTCGGCTTCTACATCTCTCCCGCGTACAAGGAAGGCGTCGCGCTCGTGCTGTTCCTCGGCGTGATCCTGCTCCGGCCCGAGGGCCTGCTCGGCAAGGCCGAGGAGCGGAAGGTATGAGCGCGACGACGGCCCGGGGCCGACGCGCCCTCCGCGGGAAGGCTGTTCGATGAGCGCGCCGGCGCGGCGTGCCGCGATGCTCGTCGCGATCGTCGCGGCGCTGGCAATCGGCGCGGCGTTCCTGAAGCGCAGCGACGTCTACCTGCTGACGCTCACGATGGTCTACCTGATGGCGACGTTCGGGCTCAACCTGACCGTCGGCTACGCGGGACAGATGTCGCTCGGGCAGGCCGCGTTCTTCGGGATCGGCGCCTACGTCGCCGCCATTGCCCTCAAGGCGGGCGTTCCGTTCCTCGCGGTCATGCCGATCGCCGCGGTCGCGTGCTTCGTGATCGGCCTCGCGCTGGGCTTCCCGGCGCTGCGCGTCCAGCACCACTACCTCGCGTTCGCCACGCTGGGCTTCAACGTGCTCGTCTACCTCATCCTGCGCAACGAGGAGCAGGTGACCGGCGGCACCTACGGCATCTCGGCGATCCCGCGCCCGACGATCCTCGGCGTTTCGTTCGAGGGCCACCTCGCCTACTTCCACTTCACGCTCGCCTCGCTGGTGGCGCTGGGCGCGCTGCTCTGGTGGCTGCTGCGCTCGCCGTGGGGGCGCGCGTTCGCGGCGCTGCGCGACAACCCGATCCGCGCCGAGAGCCTCGGCGTCAACATCACCGCGTACACGCTGCTCGCGTTCGCGATCGGCGCGGCATGCGCGGGCGTGGGCGGCGTCTACTACGCGTCGCTCGTCGAGTTCATCGAGCCGGGACCGTTCCACTTCTCGACCTCGCTCATGATGCTTCTCGCCGTGATCATCGGCGGGTCGGGCCGCTTCTACGGCCCGGTGGTCGGCACGATCATCATCATCCTGCTGCCCGAGCTCCTGCGCGGGAGCAGCCACGAAGCGCTCAAGTTCATGCAGAAGTGGTACCTCGTGTTCTTCGGGCTCGCCGTGGTCGCGCTGATGGTCTGGCTGCCCGGCGGCATCGTGTCGCTCGCCGATCGCTTTCGCCGGCGGAGTACGTCATGACGGCGACCCCGAGCCTCCTCGACGTCAAGGACATCCGCAAGGCGTACGGCGCGATCAGGGCGGTCGACGGCGTGAGCTTCTCGGTCCGGCCCGGCGAGATCGTCGGCGTGATCGGACCCAACGGATCGGGCAAGACGACGCTGTTCAACAGCATCCTCGGCCAGATCAGGCCGACGTCGGGCAGCGTCGAGTTCTCCGGGGAGGACATCACCGGCATGTCGCCGCTCGAGCTCGCGCGCCGCGGCATCGGACGCACGTTCCAGACGCTGCAGGTGTTCGGCGGGCTGTCGGTCCGCGACAACCTGATCGCGGCGGCGCAGGAGTTCAGCGGCACGATGCCCGGGCGCCTGTTCGCGAAGCCCGACGCGGGGCTCGGCCAACGCGCGGACGAGATGATCGAGCTGTTCCGGCTGAAGCACGTCGCGCACCTGCCGGCGGGCAGCCTGTCGTACGGCCAGCAGAAGCTGATCGACATCGCAATGGCGTTCATGGCCGCGCCGCGGCTCGTGCTGCTCGACGAGCCCTGCGCCGGCGTCAACCCGGGCCTCGTCGACCAGCTGCGCGAGCTGCTCGTCCAGCTCAACCGCACGCAGGGGGGGAGCTTCGTCGTGATCGAGCACAACATGGGCTTCATCATGCGGCTGTGCCCGCACGTCATCTGCATGGTCGAAGGCAAGGTGCTCGCCGAGGGGAAGCCCGCTGCCGTGCAGTCCAATCCGGCAGTCCTCGAGGCCTATCTCGGAAACTGAGCCGGCGCCCGACCCGCGCATCCCATGAGCGACCGGATCATCGAGTTCGACAAGGTCGTCGCCGGCTACTCGCCGAGCCTCACGATCCTGAACGAGACGACGCTCGACGCGCGCCGCGGCGAGATCACGCTGCTGATCGGCCCGAACGGCGCGGGAAAGTCGACGGTGCTGAAGACACTGTTCGGCATCCTCGTTCCGCGGTCGGGCGAGGTGCGCTTCGAGGGCCGCGTGATCAACGGCCGCTCGCAGCGCGATCTGCTCGCCGACGGCATCGCGTTCGTGCCGCAGGGCCGCAACCTGTTCGGCACGCTGTCGGTGCGGCACAACCTCGAGCTCGGCGGCGTCACGCTGCCGCGCCGCGACCTGCCCGCGCGCATCGAGGAAGTGCTCGACCGCTTCCCGCGCATCCGCGAGCGCATCGACAACCAGGCGTCGACGCTGTCGGGCGGCGAGCAGAAGCAGCTCGAGGTCGGACGCGCGCTCCTGCTGCACCCGCGCGTGCTCCTGATCGACGAACCGTCGATCGGGCTCTCGCCGAAGCTCGTGGCCGACGTGATGGCGATGCTGCGCGGCCTCGCCGACGCCGGCACGACGGTGCTCATGGTCGAGCAGAACGTGCGCACCGCGCTCAAGTACAGCGATCGGGCGCTCGTGCTCGAGATGGGCCGCCTCGCGCTCGACCGGCCGTCCTCCGACCTCCTCGCCGATCCGGACCTCAACCGCCTGTTCCTCGGCGGCCACGCCGCCGCGGCGAGCGGCGCCGCGGCGTGAGCCGCGCCCTCGCGTCCCCTCGGGACCCGCCGACATGAACCGGCCGATCTCGCTCGCCCCGCTCACCGCGCTGGAGGTTGCGCCGCCCGAGTTCGTGTCGACCGCGGCCGCGGCCGGCTACTCGCACGTGGGCCTGCGACTGGTCGCGGCCACGACCACCGAGCCGCAGTACCCGATGGTCGGCGACACGCCGATGGTGCGCGAGACGCGCGCGCGGCTCGACGCCACCGGCATCCGGCTGCTCGACGTCGAGATCCTGCGGCTCAGGCCGGATACGCGGGTCGCCGATTTCCTGCCCGCGATCGAGACCGGCGCGCGGCTCGGCGCGAGCTACGTGCTCGTCGCCGGCGACGACCCGGACGAGGCGCGCCTCGCCGACCGCTATGCCGAGCTGTGCGACCTCGCCGCGCCCTGCGGCGTGAGTCCGCAGCTCGAGTTCATGTCGTGGTCGCACGCGAAGGACCTGGCGCAGGCCGCGCGCATCGTCGCGAGGGCCGGACGCGGCCAGGGCGGCATCGTCGTCGACGCGTTCCACTTCCATCGCTCGGGGAGCCGCCTCGAGGACATCGCCCGCGTGCCGCCGTCGCGCTTCCGTTACGCGCAGCTGTGCGACGCGCCGCTCGCGATTCCCCCGACGCAGGACGCGATCCTCGCGCAGGCGCGCGCCGAGCGGCGCTTCCCCGGCGAGGGCGAGCTCGACCTCGTCCCGCTCGTGCGTGCGCTGCCCGCCGACCTCCCCTTGTCGCTCGAGGTCCCGACGCTCGAGCTCGCGAAGTCCGTCGGCGCGCTCGATCGCGCGCGTCGCGCGCTCTGCGGCGCGCGCGCGGTGCTCGCGCGGGCCGCGGAGCGCGACGCCGCGGCGTCGACGGGCGAGGCCTCCGGCAACGAGCGCGAGGCGGCGACGCGCGGGCCTTGACGTGCGCACTTGACATCGCGCGCGCCGCAATCCTATAAGCAACGTCCGGCGCGCGTTTGGCGCGGCCAGCCTGCGGGCGCCGGAACCGCGGCGCGCCTCCGCCGCGAGCCGGACGTCCGATGATCGACAAGACCGTTCCCACGCTCGATGCCGCCGTCGCGGGCATCGCCGACGGCTCGACCGTCATGGTCGGAGGTTTCGCGACGTCCGGCGTCCCGCTCGAGCTGATCGACGCGCTCCTCGCGCAGGGCGCGCGCGAGCTCACGATCGTGAGCAACCACGCCGGCAACGGCGATACGGGGCTCGCCGCGCTCATCGCCGCCGGGCGCGTGCGCAGGATCGTGTGCTCGTACCCGCGCCACAAGGACTCCTGGGTCTTCGACCGCCTCTTCAAGGCCGGACGCATCGAGCTCGAGCTCGTGCCGCAGGGCACGCTCGCCGAGCGAATCCGCGCCGCGGGCGCGGGCATCGGCGCGTTCTACACGCCGGCTGCGTCCGGTACCGAGCTCGCGCAGGGCAAGGAGACGCGCGTCATCGACGGGCGCGCGCACGTGCTCGAGCATCCGCTCCATGCCGACGTCGCGCTGATCCGCGCCGACCGCGGCGACCGCTGGGGCAACCTCGTCTATCGAATGGCCGGGCGCAACTTCGGCCCGATCATGGCGACCGCGGCTCGCCTCACGGTCGCACAGGTGCGCGAAGTCGTGCCGCTGGGCGCGCTCGATCCCGAGGCGATCGTGACGCCAGGCATCTTCGTCGCGCGCGTCGTGCAGGCGAACCGCGCGGACGCGGACACGCGCTCCCGGACGGCGGCGTGAAACGATGACCTACGATCGCTACACGCGCGATCAGATGGCCTCCCGCGTGGCGCGGGACATCCCCGCGTGCTCGTACGTCAACCTCGGCATCGGCATGCCCACGCTCGTGGGCAACCACTTCACCGCCGACCGCGAGGTGATACTGCACAGCGAGAACGGGCTGCTCGGCATGGGCCCGCCCGCCGCGCCCGGCCACGAGGACCCCGACCTGATCAACGCGAGCAGGACGCCGGTGACGCTGCTGCCCGGCGGCGCGTACTTCCATCACGCCGACTCGTTCGCGATGATCCGCGGCGGCCACATCGACATCTGCGTGCTGGGCGCGTTCCAGGTCTCGGTCGCCGGCGACCTGGCGAACTGGCATACCGGCGCGGCCGACGCGATTCCCGCCGTCGGCGGCGCGATGGACCTCGCGGCCGGCGCGAAACGCGTCTACGTGATGATGGGGCACCTGACGAAGGCCGGCGAGAGCAAGATCGTCGAGCGGCTTTCCTGTCCTGTCACCGCGCTCGCCTGCGTCGACCGCATCTACACCGACCTCGCCGTCATCGACGTCACGCCGCGCGGTCTCGTCGTGCGCGAGATCGTGGACGGCTTGGCATTCGGCGAGCTGGCGCGCCTCACTGGCGTCGCGCTCGTCGACGGAAGATCGTCGGGCTGAAGCCCGACCCACGATGACTGCCGAGCCGCCGGGCTGAGGCCCGACCCACGATGATTGCCGAACCGTCGGGCAGAGGCCCGACCCACAACGAACGAATCTTCCGGAGCTCGCCATGCCCGACGCCTTTCTCTGCGACGCGATCCGCACGCCCATCGGCCGCTATGGCGGCGCGCTCGCGGTCGTGCGCACCGACGACCTTGCCGCCATCCCGATCCGCGCGCTGGTCGGACGCAATCCGCGCGTCGACTGGGAGGCCGTCGACGACGTCGTCTACGGCTGCGCGAACCAGGCCGGCGAGGACAACCGCAACGTCGCGCGCATGGCGCTGCTGCTCGCGGGGCTTCCCGACCGCGTGCCGGGCTCGACCGTCAACCGCCTGTGCGGCTCGAGCCTCGACGCGATCGCCGTCGCCGCGCGCGCGATCAAGTCCGGCGAGATCGGGCTCGCGATCGCGGGCGGCGTCGAGAGCATGTCGCGCGCGCCGTTCGTGCTTGCCAAGGCGACCGAGGCGTACTCGCGCAGCGCGAAGATCGAGGACACGACGATCGGCTGGCGCCTGGTCAACCCGCTGATGAAGGCGATGCACGGCATCGACTCGATGCCCGAGACTGCCGAGAACGTCGCCGACGAGTTCCGCGTCGCGCGCGCCGACCAGGACGCGTTCGCGCTGCGCTCCCAGCAGCGCGCGGCGGCCGCGATCGAGTCCGGCAGGATGGCCGACGAGATCGTTCCGGTGACGATCCCGGCCCGGAAGGGCGAGGCGACCGTCGTCGCCCGCGACGAGCATCCGCGCGCGACCACGCTCGACGCGCTCGCGAAGCTCAAGGGCATCGTGAAGCCCGACGGCACGGTGACGGCCGGCAACGCGTCGGGCGTCAACGACGGCGCTTGCGCGACGCTCGTCGCCTCGGAAGCGATGGCGGGGAAGCACGGACTGACGCCGCGCGCGCGCATCGTCGCCTCCGCCGTCGCCGGCGTCGCGCCGCGGATCATGGGCATCGGTCCGGCGCCGGCCACGCGCAAGGTGCTCGCGCTCGCGGGGCTGAAGGTGTCCGATCTCGACGTGATCGAGCTCAACGAGGCGTTTGCCGCGCAAGCGCTCGCCGTGACGCGCGAGCTCGGGCTCCCCGACGACGCCGCGCACGTGAACCCCAACGGCGGCGCGATCGCGCTCGGCCACCCGCTCGGCGCGTCGGGCGCGCGGCTCGCGACCACCGCGTGCTACGAGCTCCACCGGCGCAAGGGCCGCTACGCGCTCGCGACGATGTGCATCGGCGTGGGCCAGGGCATCGCGATGGTGATCGAGCGCGTCTGAGCGACCGCCGCGGGCAGGCTTCCCCGCCCGGCCCGCGCCGGCGCACAATCGCCCGATGACCCCCGAGGCGTCGGCATCCGCGGTCCACGCTGGCCTCCTGCGCACCCGCTTCGAGGACGCGGAGCGGTCCGCGCCCGACGACGCCGAGATCGGTGCGTACGCGGAGCGGCTGCCGCGCGCCGCCGGCCTGTGCCTCGACGCGACGTGCGGCACGGGGCGCCTGCTGATACCGCTGCTCGCGCGGGGCGTCGCGATCCACGGCGCCGACGCGTCGGCCGCGGCGCTCTCGCTCGCCGAGGAGCGCATCGTCGCCGCGGGACTCGAGGCGACGCTCTACCGGCAGGACCTCGCGTCGCTCAACCTGCCGACGCGATTCGCGGCGGCGATCGTCCACGGAGGCGCGTTCCAGCGAATCGCCGACCGGGAGGCCGCCGGCGCGGCGCTCGAACGCCTGCGCGCGCACCTGGTCGGTCCGGGCCTCCTGATCCTCGACGCGTTCGTGCCCGCGTACGCGCGATCGCGTCCCGGGGCGCCGCTGGTCGAGCTGCGCAGCGTCGCGCTTGCCGACGGCTCGCAGATCCGCATGCGCTCCGAGACGTCGATCGACGCGGACGCGAAGCTCGCGCGCGGCGACGCGCGCTACACGCATCGCTTCGGCGCGCGACTGCTCGCCGAGGAGCACGCGCGCCACGCGCTCACCTGGTACGACCCGGACGAGCTCGTCGCGCTCGTGTCGTCGGCGGGCTGGCGCGACGCCGCGCACGAGCCCTCGCCGCGCGCGAGCGGCGAGGGCGAGTCGCGCTTCCTCGTGACCGCACGCGCCTGACGCGCGCGGCACCGCGCCCCGCCCGGGAGTCGTGCGCGGCGAGCTTCGGGCGGACGCCCTCGGTCCCCCGGGGTCGCCGCGACCAAGACGGAGGGCGACTCGATCCCGCTCGGCGAGATGCGTTCGCTACCAGCTTCCCGACGCGCCGCCGCCGCCCGAGCTGCCGCCGCCGCCGGAGAATCCGCCGCCGGACGACGATGACCCACCCGAGCTGCCGCCGCGGCTCGAGATCACCATGCCGCCGATCGTCGTCTGCCCCTTCGCCTTCATCTCCTTCGCGGCCTTCTCGTACCACGGTTGCCGGCTCACGTAGAGCTTGGCGACCGGGAATCCGAGGAGGTAGGTGCCGAGCAGGACGAGCGCGCCCTTCACGCCGAGAATGATGATCGGGAACATCGCCCAGAACGGGATCAGGAACAGGTACAGGAACCAGCCCATGCCCGGCGTCAGGACGCCGATCACCGTGAACAGCCCGATGACGCCGAAGATGAAGAAGCCGAGCAGGATGCGCATCGGCCACGGCGGCAACTGCGCCTCGATGTCCGCGATCGCCGAGCCCGCCTCGCCGGAGAACGCCGACACCGGCGCGCTCGCGTTCCACTCGCCCTCGCCGCCCAGCGCCTGGACGATCGCGGCGACCCCCTTCTCGACGCCCGCGTCGAAGTTGCCGCCCTTGAACTGCGGCGTCATCACCTCGCGGATGATGCGCGACGCCCCCGCGTCGGTCAGCGTGCCTTCGAGTCCGTAGCCGACCTCGATGCGCATCTTTCGGTCGTTGGGCGCGACGATCACCAGCACACCGTTGTCCTTGCCCTTCTGGCCGAGCTTCCACGCATCGAACACTCGCGTCGCGAAGCCCTCGATGCTGTCGCCCTCGAGCGAGGCCATCGTGAGCACGACGACCTGGTCGCCGGAGGCCTTCTCGCGCTGCTCGGAAAGCTGCGCGATGCGCTGCTTCGCGCCGTCGGACAGGATGTTTGCCTCGTCGACGACGCGTCCGGTCAGGTAGGGCACGTCGGCGGCAAGCGCCGCGGCCGTCCACGCGAGGCACGCGACCGCGAGCGCGACGACCGCCGCGAGCCCCCGCGGGCCGCGCGCCGCCCGCGCCGTCATTCCGGCACCTCGCCCTGCTCGATCGTCGCGTCGGGCAGCTCGTTCGTGTCGTCGCGCTCGCCCGAGAACCCCCGCGAGGCGAGCAGCGCGTCGAGCGCGTCGAGGCCCGCCGCGAGCGCGTCGTCGGCACGGCCCTCGCGCAGGAGCGGCAGCATCGGCGGAATCACGCTCTGCCATTCGGACGCCGCGACGCGCCCGTCGAAGCCGATGTCGGCGACCAGCTCGACGCGATGCTCGAAGCGCGCGACCAGGATAAGGATGCCGACGCGCTTGCGCGTGCGGAAGAGCTGCCGCTCGAGGAAGAACGCGTGCGCGTACTGGTGCACCTCGGTCTCGGCGCGCAGCGGCGACAGGAACACGCGCGCGAACGCCGGCACGAAGATCACGAGAAGCGAGGCCGCGGCGCCGGCGAGCATCACCGTCGCGAGCGCGACGAGCAGAGTCGTCGACGTCACCCAGTCGGGCCGCAGCACGTCGCCGATCGCGACGGCGAGCGCCGTGACCGACGCCGCGAGCGCGCCCGCGCGCCACGGCAGCTCCGGGTAGACGTCCGCCTTCGCGATCGACGCGGTGACGACCTCGACGCCGCGCGCGCGCTCGAGCGCGGCGACGCGTGCGGCGATCGGCGAGGTCGCCCCCGGGGTCATGACCTCAGCTGACAAGGGACCGCGAGTAGTAGACGGCGTCGTCGAGCGGGTTGTCGTAGTAGCGCGCGCAGCGGACGAATCCGACGCTCTCGTAGAGCGCGCGCGCCTCGGACATCCGCTCGAGGGTGTCGAGGCAAAGCGTACGGTACCCGAAGGCGCGCGCAGCGTCGACCAGGGTGACGACCAGCGCGCGACCCGTCCCGTTGCCGCGCGCGCGCGGCTTCATGTAGAGCCGCTTCACCTCGCCGACCGGCGGGGGGAAGGCGGCCGGCGGGGGTGGCGGCAGCGGTCGCAGCGCGATGCAGCCGACCGCGTCGCCCGGCGGTCCCGCGAGGAGCAGCGTTCCCATCGGCGGTCCGTACTTGCCCGGCAGCGTCGCGAGCTCGTCCGCGAATCCCTGGAAGCACAGGTCGACGCCGAGCGCGGCGGCGTACTCCTCGAACAGCGCGCGCGCGAGCGCGATGTCGCATTCGCTCCGGGCGATCCGGATCGAGGGTGCCGGCACGGCGGTCAGTCGCGCGCGAACAGCGGCTCGAGCCACGCGCGCGGCAGCAGGTCGGACATGCGCGCGCGGCTGCCGCCCGGCAGGATCACCTCGCAATCGAGGTTCCTCCGGTCCACCTGCACGATCAGCTCGCGGCAGCGCCCGCACGGCGCCAGCACGCCCTCGACGTCGATCGCCACGATGCGTCGGATCTCGGTCTCGCGCGCCTTCAGCATCTCGGCGACCGCCGAGTGCTCGGCGCAGAAGCCGATGCCGCAGGCGAGGTCGAGGCAGATGCCCGTGTAGACGTTGCCGGCGGCCGTCTCGAGCGCGGCGGCCACGCCTCCCGCGGTGATCGTCGGCTTCACCAGCGCGAACTTGCCCAGCACGCGCCTCGCCTCGGAGATCAGAGCTTCGTCGGTGCGGAGGGTGGCTGCGTCGTGGTTCATCGAGAACGGATCGGGCGAAGGCCGGCGCAGGAAGCCGGCGGGGGGAGGAATGTCGTCGATCCGCCGCCGGAATGCAAGCGGGGGGTCGGAGTCCTCTGCCAGGTCGTCGGTCCCCGCAGCGGTCCGTCAGGTCGCGTGGACGCGAAGACCGGGGCCGGACCGCACGACCTCACGCCCGCTCGCACGTCCCGACCTTGAGCTCCGCGCCCGGCCAGGTGCCCTGCAACTCGCGCAAGCGCGCGACGACGTTCGCGGGCGGATCGCGCACGACGATCAGCGACTGCGTCACCGATTGCGTGCGCTGCGCCGCCGCCGCGCTGGCGATACCCTGCCGCGACAGGTCGGCCGCGTGCGCGTTCGCGGCGTCCTCGCTGCGGAACACGCCTATCGCGATGGCATAGCGCCCGCCCGGCGCGTCGATGACCGACACGTCGCGCACGTTCTGCTGCCGCAGCTCGCTCGCTCGGCGGTCGGCGGCGGGACGGTTCGCGAACGGCGAAAGCATCGCCGCCCACGTGCCGGCGGCGTCGACGCGCCGCTGTGTGGTGAGCTTGCCGATCGCGAGCGGCTCGAGCTCCGCGAGCGCACGGCCGCGGTCGGCGTCCGAGAACGGCCCCCACTCGACGCACACGTCGGCGAGCGCGGCGACCTTTGCCGGGCCCAGCGCGGCGACTTCCTGCGGTGTGAGCAGCTTGATCCTGTCGGGCTGGATCTGCTCGGCAAGCCTGACCGCCTCGCCACCCGCGCCGACGTCGAGCCGCGTATACCCGAACAGCGTCAGGTTGGCGAGCAGCAGCAGGACGAAGACGGTTCGCATCGGGGAGGCGCGGCGCGCGCCGGCGTCACGCCGCTTCGGCGAGCGCCAGCGCGCCTTCGAGCACGAGATTATCCACGACCTCCACCGGTGGGGCGAGATGCGGCTCGAGATCGTGCGCCGCGCCGCCGGAGACGTAGCAACGCACCGCCGACTCGTCGCGGCGCAGGCGCTCGCGCACCTGCTCGATCGCGCCGGCCGCGGCGGCGAGCACGCCGGTCGCGGCGGCGTCGGAGTTGCTCGAAGGGAAGTCGCGCCAGTGTCCGATCGACATGCGCCATGAAGGCGACGCGTCAGCGAGCGACCTGAGCATCGCGTGCAGCCCCGGCAGCACGAGGCCGCCGCGGAAGACGCCATCGGCGTCGAGCGCGTCGACGCTGATGATCGTCCCCGCGTTGACGACGACGCAGGGCGGCGGGAACAGCTCGCTCGCGAGGGCGCGCCTGCGCGCCGCGATCAGCGACGCCCAGCGCACCGGCGAGAGGGTCGACGGCTCCGTGTAGCCATTGACGACCCCGCCCGCCCGCGGCGCGGGCACGATCCATTCCATCGGAACGCGCCAGCGCGCGAGCTGTGCCTCCGTGCGCACGCGCGTCGCCTCGCCGGCGGCATTGACGCCGACCGCCCGCCGCGGACGCGGGACGTTCTGCCATTCGCGCAGCGCGAGCGTGCCGATCTCGGCATTGGGCGTGACGCCCTGCGCCAGCCAGCCGCGGGCCCCATGCAGGCCCCACTTCATCCGGGACGCGCCGATGTGGACGACGAGGATCATGCCGGGGGCGGAAGCAAGAGCGGGGCCGGGGAGTCTGCGGGTCGGGCCGCAGCCCGAGGCAACATCCTGGGTCGGGCTTCTGCCGGCGGCACCATCGTGGGTCGGGCTTCAGCCGGCGGCACCATCGTGGGTCGGGCTTCAGCCCGACGCCTTGCCGCCGCCCCGCTCGCGCCGGATCCGCATGGTCTTCGGATGGTGGGTCGCTCGTGACTCGGGCTGAAGCAGTCCGTCGGGCTTAAGCCCGACCCACCGGGCCATGTCGGGGCTGAAGCCCGACTGGCGCTTTCGAAGGGGTCCGACCCCGACGAAACCGGGGTCAGTCCCCTCGGGACCCCTGGATCACGCCCGACGCAGCGAGAGCTCGCCCGTCAGGAATCGCGACCGGCGCGGGCCGTCGGCGAGCACCAGCGCACCGCTCGCGTCGACGCCTGCCACCGTGCCCTTGACCGCGCCGCCGTCGGGAAGGACGAGCTTCACCGGCTTGCCCTGGTAGGCGTGCCGCTGCTGCCACTCGGCGGCGATCGGCGCGAAGCCGTGCTCGGCATACGCCGCGAGCATCGACGCAAGCTCCGCGACGAGGCGCGCGAGAAGGCGGTTGCGGTCGACCGGCTTCGAGCCGCGACCCGCGACCGTCTGCAGGTCGGTGACCGGCTGTGCGATCTCGCGCCGCACTTCGCGCGGCATGCGGACGTTGATGCCGACGCCGACGACGACGGTCGAGGGACCGAGCGCATCGCCATTCACCTCGATCAGGATCCCGCCGACCTTGTGGTGGCGGAACACGAGGTCGTTCGGCCACTTGAGCTCGACGCCGTCGTAGCCTTCCTTCTCGAGCGCGCGCGCGACGGCGACGCCGACCGCGAGCGACAGTCCCGCGAGGAATCCCGCGCCCTGCTCGAAGCGCCAGCCGATCGAGAACGTGAGCGATCCGCCCGCGACCGCGGTCCACGAGCGGCCGCGGCGGCCGCGGCCGGCGGTCTGCCATTCGGCCGCGAGCACCGCACCGTGGATGTCGCGCCGCGGCGCGCGGCGCAGCAGTTCGGACGACGTCGAATCGATCTGGTCGGAGACCTCGACCTGCAGGGCGGGGGGCGTGCGGTCGAAGACGGAACGCTCGGAACCATAGATCCCGAGGTCCTCCTCGATTGGTACCTGCAGCTTCGGCGCGGGCGCGCCCGGCTTGGCGACGATCGTGCCGAGCTGCGTCAGCACGGCGCGCACCACGGCCGCGTCGAGGAAATCCGGGGCCGCCTTGAGCCGGTAGCCAAGCCCGCGCACGCGCTCGAGCGTCAGGCCGGCCGTCTCCGCCTGGCGCAGCAGCTGCGAAACGCGGGCGCGCGTGAGCCCCACCTTCGCGGCGAGATCCTCGCCCGAGTGGAAGTCACCGTCCGAGAGCTGTCGCAGCAGCGTGAAACTGAGCGGAGTAAGCACTAACGTCTCTTGACCGCAGCAAAGCATTGAAGTGTAACAAAAAGGGGAGGAGTTCGCATCCCCTTGGGCCGACATTTTTCGACTTTGGGGGCTGCGGCGCCCGGCACAAGGGCACCGGACGCCTGGCGCATCCCGTTGGAGCGTGTTGCGGCGCAGAAATTCCTTCGCGGCGGGACGACGTTTTCCGGGCGCCCTACGCCCCGGCAAGCGGGGCCGGACGCTGCGCGAATTGAGCAGTGTTCGACCCGGCGGGGCACATGGGTGCCTGTGCGTCGGGCTTCAGCGCGACAGCCCCATCGCAGCCCTCACCCGTCCAGCATCCCGCGCCGGATGGGTGCCTGTGGGTCGGGCTTCAGCCCGACAGCCCCATCGCAGCCGTCACCCGTCCAGCACCCCGCGCCGGATCTGGTCGAGCTCGATCGACTCGAACAGCGCGCGGAAGTTGCCCTCGCCGAAGCCCTCGTTCCCTTTCCGCTGGATCAGCTCGAAGAATATCGGCCCGATCACGTTCTTCGTGAAGATCTGCAACAGCATCTCGTCGGCCGCGGGCGCGCCGTCCAGCAGGATGCGATTGCGCCGCAACCGCGCCGTGTCCTCCCTGTGTCCGGGCAGCCGCGTCGCGAGCTGCTCGTAGTAGGTGTCGGGCGCGTCCTGGAACGCGACGCCGCGCTTCGCGAGCACTTCGACCGTCGCGTGGATGTCCGCCGTCGCGAGCGCGACGTGCTGGATGCCCTCGCCGCGGTAATCGACCAGGTATTCCTGGATCTGGCTCCTGTCGTCCGACGACTCGTTGATCGGGATGCGGATCTTCCCGCACGGCGACGTCATCGCCTTCGACTTCAATCCCGTCAGCTTGCCCTCGATGTCGAAGTAGCGGATCTCGCGGAAGTTGAACAGCCGCTCGTAGAAGTTCGCCCACTCGTCCATGCGGCCGCGATACACGTTGTGCGTCAGGTGGTCGATCGCGGTAAGCCCCGCGCCCGCCGGATTCGGGTCGGCGCCGGGCAGCGGCACGAAGTCGATGTCGTAGATCGACACGCCGTGCCCGTCGCGCGCGTAGCGGTCGACGAGATAGACAAGCGAGTCGCCGATCCCCTTGATCGCGGGGATCGCGAGCTCCATCGGGCCCGGATGCGCCTCGACGCCCCACGCGCCGTTCGCGACGCACGTGCGGTACGCATGCGCCGCGTCACGCACGCGGAACGCGATCGCGCAGATCGACGGTCCGTGCACGCGCGCGAACGACTGCGCGAAGCTTGCCGGCTCCGCGTTGACGATGAAGTTGACGCCGCCCTGGCGATACAGCAGCACGTTCTTGCTGCGATGCTTCGCGATCGCCGTGAAGCCCATCGCGTCGAACAGCCGGCCGAGCGCGGCCGGATCGGGAGCGGCGTACTCGATGAACTCGAACCCGTCGGTTCCGAGCGGGTTGTCCCAGGGGTCGATGCTGGACGTCGTCGTCATCGTCGCCTCCAACGATTCCTGTGGGTCGGGCCTGTGGGTCGGGCCTGTGGGTCGGGCTTGTAGGTCGGGCTTGTAGGTCGGGCTTCAGCCCGACTCCTTCTCCGCCCACCTCTCCACCCCCGAATTCCCTCACCCTCACCCGCG
Source organism: Burkholderiales bacterium (assembly GCA_905339295.1). Lineage (GTDB taxonomy): Bacteria > Pseudomonadota > Gammaproteobacteria > Burkholderiales > Casimicrobiaceae > VBCG01. The sequence continues at coordinate 65,076 of CAJPFI010000005.1, read as the reverse complement.
CCCCCGCTCCGCTCGTCGGAACCCCCGCCAATGACCCTGGTTCAGCAACGGAGTCTGCTCGGGGTTCCACCCGTCACACCGTGTCGCAGCCTCGATTGATAAGAGCACGCGCCCGAGGGATCGGTCCCGCCGCGGACTTCCGTTCCGGACGTACTTCGCGCTACGCCCGCGAGCCGGGACGTCCGCGGGCAAGGGAAGAAACGCGGCGACCGGTCGTGACGTGCATGGTCGATCAGCGCACCAATGTTGCGCCAATCAACCGATCCGCGCATGAGTTCCCATGCCTATGCCCCGCCCGACCTCGATCGCACCGACCTCCGCATCCTCGCCATCCTGCAGGAGATCGGCCGCATGCAGGACGCCGACCTCGCGCCGTCCCCAGCTCCGTGCCTGCGTCCGATACGCCGGCTCGAAGCTTCCGGCGTGCTCCTTCGCTGCGCAGCGATCGTCGATCCGCGCCGGGTCGGCCCGGGACTCACCGCGCACCTCGAGGTGCCGCTCGACAAGCAGGGCGAGACCGCTCGCATCACATTCCGCAAGGCCGTGCCCAAGGGGCCCGAAGTGCAGACCTGCCTGCAATTCTCCGGCCAGCGGAACCGCTCGATGAAGGTCGTCGCGACGGTGGCGTGGTCGCCCCGCATCTGCTCGGTTCGACGGCAACCCGGGAGGCGCATGTCGGCAACGCCGGTATTGAGCGACGCATGCGGCCCGCGCCGAGCGGGACAATGAGGGTCAGGGACGAGCCTCGGCGAATGCGCCGCGCAGGACGTCGCCGTTCGAGCGACAGCAGCGAAACGCAAGTCAGTCATCGCGCCGCCGCCCCTGAATCCGGTCTCTGACCCCGCATGACCGACGACGGCGGTACTTTCAGCGAAGCGGGCGCCTCCGCTCCGCGCGGAAGATGCCAAGGCAGCCGTTGTCCCTCGTTGCCACGTCGAACCCGTGGCGCTCGAGGTGCTCACGAAGGCGATCGACGTTCCAGTCGGGGGCGCCGGGAAGCCCCATTCGCTCCGCGAGTCCGGCCACCGCGTGATACTCGCCGACGATCGTCCGGACCCGATCGAGCTTTCGACTCGTGTACAGAATCGGGTATTCGCTGCCTTCCGCGTCGATCTTCAGCACGTCGATGTCGCCGACGCGGTCGACGATGTCGTCGAACGGAATCGCCCTGACCGCGCATCGCTTCTGGCCGGCGATGGGCTCCCCTGCTACCGACGCGCAGTCGATCACCGTTCCGCCGCCGGTGTTATCCGGATTGGCGGCCGCGCGCCAGTCCAGCACCGCATCGCCGACGTCCGACCGCCAGACTGCGGCATGGTGGCACTCCACCGCGGGCAGGGTCCGGCAGTTCATCACGAGCAATTCGAAGTTCTCGGCCCAGGCCTCGTAGGCCAGGATCCGTCGTGCGCCTCTCGTTGCGGCGAGGATGCTGAACGAGCCGATGTGGGCGCCGATGTCGACGACCGTCGTCCCTGAGAACGCGATGTCGCCGTACTCGCCGGCGACGACGTTCGCGAAGATGTTCCTGTCCCAGCTCTGCCGCCGAACGTTGACTTGCGCCTTCCCATCCATTTCGGACACCTCGCGTATTGAACGCCCGCCAACGAACACGTCAGCCGGCCTCGATCCGTCCTTCGTCGCAGGAAGGCACCATCCCAACCGGGGCCAGAATCCAGATCAGGCCTGCGTTTCGACCATGCCTGCCGGAGCCCTTCATGCGGGGTTCGCACTCCTCGATCCGGCGGTCCGGGCATTCGTCGGATTGCTCGCGGCGGATGGCGGCGACGCCGTCGGGGGAAACGGCCCTGCGTCGAAGCTCTGCTTCGCTTCTTCGGGGCTTCATCGCGAGCGTGCGCCGTCCCGGCAGGCAGCAGCGCGACGATGCAGGAAAACGCGGCGCGTGGATTCATCGCGATCACCTCGAAGAACGTTCCAGGCGATCAGGCTTGAAACGGCGATGCACGCGTGGCCGGCGTCGATGGGCGGAGCGACGCGGGCGCCACCCGGAGCCCGGCCCCGGTTCCTTCTCAACCGGGCAATGGTAGTCCGATGCGACCCGCAAAAGGGGCAGGGCCCGGTCTTCAGTGCAGCCGGGACTGCAATCCGAACGGTGGCCCCGATTCCCGGGCGAGCGGCAATGCGAAGTGCCACGTCCTCGGCCGGCAACCACGTGACGGCGGATACTCCACCCGTGTTCGCCCAGAGCGTCAAGGGCACCCGCTCACACCGCAGTCCCGAGCGCTCGCGGACGTCCCGGTCCGTTCCGGCGCTTTCGTCGACGACACTTCGTCGCGGACGACCACGTCCTCGTCCTGTCCCGCGAGTACCCGTTCGATCTCGACGTCGACGACGGCCGACGCGCTGACGCGATCCGTGCGGTGCCTGTCGGCCGATCGCCAGGTGTCAAGTCCCGGGAGTTCGTCGCCTCGATTCTGCCGGGGAGGCTCTCGATCGACCGCCACAACGGAGCGCGGGGCATACGCGATCGAGCGGGTGTCGCAAGTCCGATCGCGCCAGGAATGTGCGATTCGACGCATCGGGTCGGACGCAGACGGATGCCCGGTGTCCGGCGCGGGCAACGACGCCGCGGAAGCCGCAATGCCGTTGCGGTCTCTCCGGGACGACCCGGCGCCCGTGCGAACGGAGAGCTCGGCCGACGTCTCCGCGGGCTAGAATGATGCCGATGAAGGCGAGTCCGATCGTGCGTCAGACATCGACCGCACCGGCCCCCGGTGCGGATCGCGGCGGCTCGTGTCGGCATGATGCCGGCACGTCGCACCGGCCCCCGCCGCGTGCGTGACCGGCGAGGACCGCAGGATGGGTATGCGATGCGTGAACGACTTTCGCCTCCGGTTCGGCAAGCGGGAGCTGGTGCCGATCGTCTGCGGCGGCATGGGGGTCGACATCTCGACCGCCGAGCTCGCGCTCGAGGTCGCGCGCCTCGGCGGCGTCGGCCACATTTCCGACGCCATGGTGCCGACCGTTTCGGACCGCCGGTTCCGCACGCGCTTCGTCAAGGAGAAGGCCAAGCTCTACAAGTACAACGTCGCCAACACCGACAAGTCGGCGGTGCAGTTCAACCTCGAGCGCCTCGCCGAGGCGACGCACATGCACGTCGGCCGGACCATGGAGGCCAAGCGCGGCGACGGCATGATCTTCGTCAACTGCATGGAGAAGCTCACGATGAACGCGCCGCGCGAGACGCTGCGCGTTCGCCTGACCGCCGCGCTCGACGCCGGGATCGACGGCATCACGCTGAGCGCGGGCCTGCATCTCGGCTCGTTCGCGCAGATCGAGGACCATCCGCGCTTCCGCGATGCCAAGCTCGGAATCATCGTCTCGTCGCTGCGGGCGCTGCAGTTGTTCCTGCGCAAGAACGCCAGGCTCGACCGGCTGCCCGACTACATCGTGGTCGAAGGCCCGCTGGCCGGCGGGCATCTGGGCTTCGCCGCCGACGACTGGGACAAGCACGACCTCCGCACGATCTTCACCGAGATCGCGCGGTACCTGCAGGCCGAAGGGCTCGCCATTCCGCTCATTCCTGCGGGCGGAATCTTCACCGGCAGCGACGCGGTGTCCTACCTCGAGAACGGTGCCGCGGCGGTTCAGGTCGCGACGCGCTTCACCGTGACGAAGGAATGCGGGCTCCCGGCCGACGTCAAGCAGGAGTACTTCAGGGCCGCCGAAAGCGAGGTCGTGGTGAACATGATCTCTCCGACCGGCTATCCGATGCGGATGCTCGCCGGCAGCCCGGCGATCGGCGCCGGGATCCGGCCGAATTGCGAGGCGTACGGCTACCTGCTCGACAGCTCGGGCAACTGCGCCTACATCACGGCCTACAACCGCGAGGTGGCGAGCCATCCGGCCGACACGAAGATCTCGGTGATGGACAAGACCTGCCTGTGCACGCACATGCGCAATTTCGACTGCTGGACCTGCGGGCACTACGTCTATCGGCTCAAGGACACGTCGCGCCTGCTTCCCGACGGCAGTTACCTGATCCTGAGCGCCGAGCACGTCTTCCGCGACTACCAGTACAGCGTCGACCACAAGGTCGCGCTGCCCGCCTGAGGCCGGCTTCAGCATTCATTCCTTCGGTGCAAGGCGGTAACCGACGCCCAGCTCCGTAAGGAAGTGTCTGGGTTGCGCAGGGTCGATTTCCAGCTTCTCCCGCAGTTGCTTCACGTAGACGCGCAGGTAGTGCGTGTCGTCGTCGTGGGTCGGTCCCCAGACCTCGCGCAGCAGTTGCCTGTGGGTGACCACCATCCCCATATGCTTCGCCAGCGTCGCGACGAGGCGGAACTCGAGCGGGGTCAGGCGGATCGGCACGCCCTTTCGGTGGGCCAGGCGCCTCTCCAGGTCGATCGTGGCGTCGTCGAGCACGACGACCTGCTCGCCGTCGCGCATGCGAACCGCGTGGCGCAGCGCGACGCGGATGCGGGCGATGAGCTCCCCGATGCCGAACGGCTTGGTCACGTAGTCGTCCGCGCCTGCCTCGAACGCCTCGAGCTTTCCTCGCTCGTGCATGCGGGCGGAGAGGACGATGACGGGCATCGGGGACCACGTGCGGATGTGGCGTATCACCGCGACGCCGTCCATGTCCGGCAGGCCGAGATCCACGACGGCCAGGTCGGGCTTGTGGGACGCCGCATCGATCGAGCCGCGGCGTCCCGTCGCCGACTCGACGACCCGGTAGCCCTCGGAGGTCAGCGAGGCCCGCAGGAACTGCCGGATCTCCGGCTCGTCCTCGACGAGCAGGATCGTGGGGCGCAGTTCAGCCATTCGCGCTCGCCGTCGCTTCGACCGGCATCGGCGGCGTCTCGTCGATTGGCAGGACGAAGCGGAACGCCGTGGCACCGCCGGACAGCGTTTCCGCCCAGACGCGCCCGCCGTGAAGGCGGACGATCGCGCGGCAGATCGCGAGACCGAGTCCCACGCCGCCCGCGCCTCCCTCGGGCCTCGCGCGCCAGAACTTCTCGAACACGCGCTCGACCTGATCGGGAGCGAGGCCGCCGCCGAAGTCCTCGACCGAGACCAGCAGCTCTCCGTTGCGTCGCTGCGCCTTCAGCGACACCACCGTTCCGGGTGGTGTGTGCTTCGCCGCGTTCTCCAGGAGGTTGCCCAGTGCCTGCTCGATCAGCGCCGCATCGACCCGTATCAGCGGCAGATCGTCCGGCACGTCCACGATGACGCGGTGGGACGCCATTCGCTCGCGCAACCGCGAAAGCGCAGCGTGGACGATGTCCGCCGGCGCCGACCAATCCCGCTCGAGCTTCAGCCCGCCCGCCTCCAGCCGGGTCAGCTCGAGGATCTTCACCACCCGCTCGGACACGTCGCGCGACTGCTCGTACACGCTCTTCGCCAGCGCCAGCCGCTCGTCGGACCCCAGGCGCTCGCCGGCGTCGACCAGGCTCGACGATGCGCCGACGATGACCGCCAGCGGCGTTCGCAGGTCGTGCGAGATCGAGGCGAGCAGCGTGCTGCGGATGCGCTCGGTCTCCGCTGCGATCGCGAGCTCGGCCTGCGCGCGCGACTGCTCGCGGACGCTCTGCACCAGGCGGGAAATGACGAGCGCCACGGCCACCATGATGGCGAACGTAAGCAGGTACTGGATATCGTCCACCTTGAAGGTTCCAGGCGGCGGGACGAACAGGAAATCGAACGCGAGCACGCACAGCACGGCGGTGGCGATCGCAGCGCCGCGATCGTGCCGCACGGCGACGTACACCACCCCGAGCATGTAGACCATCGCGATGTTGACGAGGTCGAAGCGCGGGCGCATCGCGAGCCCGGCGAGCGTGCACGCGGCCGCGACACCCACCGCCCACACATAGCCCGTCCAGGGTCGCTTGCACGACATGCGAACACTCTAGCGCAACGCGCGCATAAAGATCCCGTTAAGAATCGGCCGCACCCGATGTCAACGGGATGCGGCGACCCCATGCTCCGGGCATGATCGAACGCCCCACCGAATCGGACGACGCGCCCGACCAGGTCGCGCCCCACGCGAAGCCGTCGACGAGCTCCCTCGCTATTCTGGCCCTGGGTGTGGTGTACGGCGACATCGGCACCAGTCCGCTCTATGCCGCGAAGGAGACGTTCAATCCGCAGCACGGCATTCCGCTGACGCCCGACAACGTCCTCGGCGGCGTGTCGGCGATCTTCTGGGCACTGATGATCGTCGTGTCGCTGAAGTACGTCGTCCTCGTCCTGCGTGCCGACAACCGGGGCGAAGGCGGCATCATGGCGCTGCTCGCGCTGGCCTCGACCGCCGTTCGGGACCGACCTCGATTGCTCGCGGTCATCCTGCCCGTGGGCGTGTTCGGGGCGGCGCTGTTCTACGGAGACGCGGTGCTGACGCCTGCGATCTCGGTGCTCTCGGCGGTCGAGGGACTGGAGGTCGGTACGTCCGCGTTCAAGCCCTACGTCGTGCCGATCGCGACAGGCGTGCTCGTCGCGCTCTTCGCCATCCAGCGGCACGGCACCGGCGTCGTCGGAATGTTCTTCGGTCCGATCTGCCTGCTGTGGTTCGTCGCGCTGGGATCGTCCGGCGTCTGGAATATCGCCAAGGCACCGCAGATCCTGCGAGCGCTCGATCCCCGTCATGCGCTGGCGTTCGTGACGGACCACGGCGCGGCATCGTTCATCGTGCTGGGATCGGTCCTGCTCGCGATCACCGGGGCCGAGGCGCTGTACGCCGACCTGGGACACTTCGGAAAGCGCGCGATCCGCCTCGCATGGTTCTGCGTCGCGGCCCCGGGCCTGGTGCTGAACTACTTCGGCCAGGGGGCGCTGCTGATCCTCCGGCCGGCGGCGATCGAGAATCCCTTCTACCTCGCGTTCCCGGCGTGGGCACTGTACCCGATGGTGGCACTGGCGACCGCGGCGACCGTCATCGCGTCGCAGGCGACGATCTCCGGCGCGTACTCGATGACGCAGCAGGCGATGCAGCTGGGTTACCTGCCGAGGGTGAGGATGCTCCACACGTCGGCGCAGACGATGGGGCAGATCTACATTCCGGGACTCAACTGGTTGCTGCTGCCGGTCGTCGGCGCCGCCGTCATCGGATTCGGCACGTCGTCGAGGCTCGCATCCGCCTACGGCGTCGCGGTCATCGGCACGATGCTCGCGACGACGTTCCTCACGTTCTTCGTCCTGCGCTACCGCTGGCATCACCCGCTCTGGCTGGCGATCGTGGCGACCGGCTTCTTCATGGTCGTCGACCTGACGTTCTTCGCCGCGGCCATGCACAAGGTCCTGGACGGCGGGTGGTTCCCGCTGGCCGTGGGCGCGCTGCTGTTCGCGACGATGACGACGTGGCGCCGGGGGCGCGAGCTCCTGCTCGAGCGGCTGCGCGGCGGCTCGCCGCCGCTGCATGCGTTCGTCGCGAGCCTCCTCGCGTCGCCCCCCGGACGCGTCCCCGGGACGGCGGTGTTCCTGATCTCCAGCATGGATGCCACGCCGAACGCCCTGCTGCACAGCCTGAAGCACTACAAGGTCCTGCACGAGAGGAACGTCTTCCTGCACGTCGAGTTCAGCGCCGTTTCGCGCGTCGGCGACGCGAAGCGGATCGAGTGCGAGGTGTTGGCGGACGGGTGCTGGCGCGTCCGCGTGCGCTACGGATTCATGGACACGCCGGACGTTCCGCGCGCGCTGGAGACGTGCTCGCCGCAAGGTCTCTCGATCGAGCCGATGGAGGTCACCTATTTCCTGTCGCGGGAGAAGATCGTCCGCGGCGTGAAGAACGGCGGCATGGCGCCATGGCGCGATCGCCTGTTCGCCGCGATGGCGCAGAACGCGGGCAGCGTGACGGATTTCTTCCGACTCCCGACCAATCGCGTGGTGGAGCTGGGGACGCGCGTCGAGATCTAGCGCCGCGGCGGCGCGCGCCATGGCGTGCCCATCGCGCACGGCGGCGGCACCGAAGATGACCCCGCTTTCGACGCGGGTTCGACGCCTTTCCCCGCGGAAAGCGGGATGCCGGGCGCTCCCAGCGTGTGTCGCGCAGGTCTACACTTTTCGACGCGTCCCAGGTCGCGCCCGGGGTGGCGCGGCTCCGGTCCTGATGCTCTCGACTCCGGGAGACGCCCATGGACAGACACGTCCGCCTCCGTTTCGCCTCGGCGGCTCGTCGTTTCGCGCTCGTCGCGCTGATCGCTACAGGAACGGCGTGGGACACTCCGCCCGCGCACGCCGAGCCTTTCACCGCCGCGGGGCGCGAAGCCCTCGAGCTCCTCGGCGCGCGCATGGTGCCGGGTGGCGGCAAGGCCGTGGCATTCCGGCAGGTGCAGTTTGCGTTCGATGCCGGTCGGAGCGTCGATACCGATTGGGGGCAGGCGCAGGCCGATGTCGGCAAGCTGTGCCACCTGGTCGGCGACGAAGGCGGATACCTGAACTGGCGCTGCATTCGAACTCGCCGCGCGGTCGCGGCGAATGGGTGGTCGAGAACCTGCGGATTCCGCCCGACCCCGACCTTCGGGCCGAACGCATTCTGGACGAGCGGATCCGCGCGGAGCGCATCACGGGCGGACCGCCGGATCACCCGATGACCGCCTGCTTCGACCTGCGGCCGGGCAGGAAGGCGCCGGCCGGGTCGACCGGCTCGTGGCGACGGTCCTGGTTTCCGGAAGCCCGCTGCCGACGATCGAGCGCGTATGACGCCTGATCGAGCAGATCCCCTTCGACGAGTTTCCCGTCCAGCCGGTGCTGGTGAACGCCTAGGGCGACCTCGGCGACACCACGCTGCCTCCGCAGGGCGGCGCCCTGCTGCCGGGACCTCCGCCGCAGCCGATCGCCCCGGCGCCCGTGCTGCCGTCGGATTTCGCGTTCCCGCTCGAGGTCGTGCAGTACGACCGGCCCGACATCAACGTCGGCATCAACCAGTGCATGCCGATCGCGCACGCCCTCGTCCTGGGCTACCTGCGAATCCGCTGCAACGCGCTGTCGCAAACGCTGGAGGGCCCGCCCGACGGGGCGCCGCGCGCGGGCGACCGGTTCCCGTGGCTCAAGCTCAGGTTGCGGACGAACGGCTACGTCGAGGACGTGTTCCAGGTACTCGACGACACGCGTCTCAACCTGATCGTGGTCGGGCAGCCGATGCCCGGCGGCGCGCTCGGCGGTGGCGACCTGGTGCGCGTCCACGCGGTTCCCGACGATCCCGTCAACGACGCGGCATTCGAGCGCGCGAAGATTCCACGGCCCGCGTTCCATCTCCTGCGTCCCGACGGCCACGTCGGGTTGTGCGGCACGCACGTGGACGCCGCCGCGATCGCGCGCTACGTCTCCGACCGCCTGCACATCGGAAATTGAAGGGATCGTCGGCAGCCCTGCGCGCGTGCCTCGACACCGTCGTCGGCGTTCGGACAATCCCGGCCATGCCCGCTGCCGAAACCCTCGAACGCTTCAACGCGCTGGTCGAAGCCAACGCACGGGTCGAGGCCGTCGACGCGTTCTACACGGCCGGCGCGACGATGCAGGAGAACCAGTCGCCGCCGCGCGTCGGCCGCGACGCGCACGCCGCGAACGAGCGCCGCGTGCTGGCCCTCGCGAAGTCGGTGGAATCGACGTGCGTGCATCCGGTGCTCGTCCGCGGCGACAGCGTCGTGATCCGCCGGATCCTCCGCTTCGAGAGGCCTGACGGGACCGTGACGCGGATCGAGGAACTCGCCTGCCCGCGCCGGGGCGAGCGCATCGCCGAGGAGCCGTTCGTCTACGACTCCGCGCAGCGCGTGCCGGGAAAGGCGCCGTCCTGAACCGCGGGATGCGTCATGGCCGCCGCGATGGCGGCGACGAAACGCAGCGCGCCGGGAACAGCCCCGGCTCGACGCCGACGCGACGACCGCAGGACTGCACGCGCCCGCCGCCATCGGGCTCCGGCGCCCATGGTCAAGTCACGCCGCCCGCGATGGGCGGGCGATGCTCGCCGCCGGGTTGGCCGGAGCGTCGCATCACGAAGTCAACGGCCGTAGTCCCGGTAAGGATCGCTTCGATAGCCCCACCAACCGGGATACCTGCCGCCACCGTAATACCCGTCGCGCCGATCGTAGTTGCGATCGCGCCAGGTGCCGTCGCGTTGGTAATCTCGATCCCGGTAGTAGCCGTCGCGATAGTAGCCGTCGCGATGGCCGTAGCCGATCGGAACGACCGCGCAGCCGCCGAGCACCGCGGCAAGGACCGTGAACAGGACAATGCGTTTCATTTCGTTCCTTCGTTCGAGAGCGACCTCTCGCATGGCGGCCCGCCTGCGACGCAGCGCGTGCCGGATTGCCGTTGCGATTCTGGCTCATTGGATTCGACCATGCGCGGATGGTTCCCGTCCGTACGCTGTCGTACCTCCCCGTCCGCGGCCATCGCGGTCTCGATCGGCCTCGCGCCCCCGTGCCCCCACCCGATCCCGGCGTCGAGCCCGGGCCGGTGGGTCGACGTCGCGCGCGCTGGGTTCCCGGGGGCGTCGCTCCCGATGCGTGGGCTGGCGAACAGACCGGGGCGACGATCGAGGCCACCGTCGACGCTCGTGCAGGCACGGCCGCGACGCACGGCTCGCGGATCGTCGCTTGCATTTCGTTACAAAGGAGAACGCGATGAGGTTCCGCAAGACTTTGGTTGCCGCGCTGTGCGCGGCGTCGATCGGCGGAGTTGCCCTGCCGATGACGTCGGGCGCCCAGGTCGGCATCTACCTGAACATGGCGCCGCCGGCGGCGCGCTACGAGGCGGTCCCCGCGCCGCGACGCGGCTATGTGTGGTCGCCGGGATACTGGAACGTGAGGGGCAGCCGTCACGTGTGGCAGAGGGGCCACTGGGAGCGCCAGCGCGTCGGCTACTACCGCTCGCAGCCGAAGTGGGTCCAGCGCGACGATCGCTGGCAGCTGGAGCGCGGTCGCTGGATCAGGGGCGATCGGGATCGCGACGGCATCCCGAACGCGGTCGATCGCGACCGCGATGGCGACGGCGTTCCGAACGTCGTCGATCGCGCTCCCGACAATCCCGTCCGGCGTTAGGCACGAAACGACGCGGCGCCGGCGGTCCCGACGTCGGGCTCGCCGCGCCGCCGCGCGGACCCGCGTCACATTGCGCACGCCAGCCCGCGGCGCTATCGTTTCGGGAGCCATCCCTGGCGACGGCAAGGGGATCCCGATGAAGACCCGTTTCGCATGGGCCGCCGTGGCGGCAATGCTCGTCGCGACGCTCGCCTGGTCCGCGACGAACCTCAACTCGTCGAGGAGCAACGTCTACCGGCTGACCTATCCGACCGACCTCGTGAGCGCGGCGCAGGCGAAGGCGATGCTGGCCGAGCTCGACAAGCTGGGCGCGGCCGACGAAGCGCGGCTGAAGCAGTGGCTGCCCGCGAACTTCCGGCGCTTCGGCATCGCGGGCGACCGCGTGAGGAAGATCGTCGTGCTGCCGCGGTCGCGCGAGATGAAGGAGATCGGCATCGTGCTGCTGACGCGCGTCGAGGACGAGGCCGCGGCCGTCGCGACCACGGTCAGGTCCGTCAAGTCCAACAGCTCGGACTGAGGACGGCGACGCGCGCGGCCAGGCTCGCACGATTGAACGACGTGATGCAGGGCGGCACGCGGCTGCCGTTTCTTCTCGCGAGCGTTCTCGTCGCCGCGCACGCGTTCGCCGCGCCCGACGAGGAAGCGCTCGGCAAGGCCGAGGGCTATCCGATCTGCCCGGAGCAGCCGTTGCGGCCGGAAACGCGCTGCCTCGTCGGCCTGGTGAGCCGCTGGGACGAGATCCATTCCACGCGCAAGGTGGCCCGTGGCCCGGTGGTGCGGCCCCTGAAGCGCGCATCGGCCGAGCCCGAGGTCCGCTACCGCTTCGCGAACCTGGAGGACGCGCGACTGGACGACTACCTGTCGCGCACCCGGACCACCGGGTTCCTGATCCTCGAGGGTGACACCATCCTCGTCGAGCGCTACCAGTACGACCGCCGGCCCGAGCAGCGCATGGCGTCGTACTCGATGGCGAAGACGATCGTCGGAATGCTCGTCGGCATCGCGCTGGCCGACGGCAGCATCCGGTCGATCGACGATCGCGCGGACGCGTACGTTCCGGAGCTCGCGGGCACGCCGTACGGCGAGACGCCGATCCGCCACCTGCTGTCGATGTCGTCGGGCGTCCGGTTCAGCGAGACCTACGGCGGCAGCGACGACGTCGCCACGCTCGCGCGGCTCTCGCTGGGACGGGAGAGCGACGGCGGCGCGGCGACGGTGATGCCGTTTCGCACACGCGAGTCGCGTCCCGGCACGCGATTCAACTACTCGTCGGCGGACACGCAGGTGCTGGGCCTCGTGCTGCGCGCGGCGACCGGCAGGACGCTCGCCGACTATCTCTCCGAGCGGATCTGGCGGCCGATGGGGGCCGAGGCGGACGCCTCGTGGACGATCGACAAGGGCGGATACGAGGTCGCTTTCTGCTGCTTCAACGCCACGGTGCGCGATTACGCGCGCTTCGGCATGCTGCTCGCGAACGACGGCGCGCTCGACGGGCGCCAGATCATCCCATCGCGCTGGGTGCGCGCGGCGACCACGCCGCCGGCGAAGCGGTTCCGGCCCGGGCAGACCGGCGCGCTCCACGGCTACGGCTACCAGACGTGGATCGTTTCCGCAGGCGCGAAGCGCCAGTTCGTGCTGTGGGGGCTGCGCGGGCAGAACGTGTTCGTGGACCCGGCCTCGAAGCTCGTGATGGTCAACACCTCGGCGGGCCCCCTCGGCGACCCCGGGAGCGGGGAGCGGCTCTCGCTCTGGTACGGCGTCGAGGAAAGCGTGGGCAGGATGAGCGCCAGGCGGTGACGCGCGCGCGTCCCTTCGAGGTCCGGACCCGCGTTCGACCTCCTCCCGGTCGTGCGCCGCGCCCGGCCCGCACGCGCCACTCCGGACTCCGCGACGCCTCGGCATCGCGACGTTTCCTCGGCGGGCGCGCCGGGATCCGGCCGCCGGGCGGCCGTCGCGCCGGATCGGGCGCCGATCCGCCGCATGCCCGGCCCGCCGATGCGCCGCTGCGGTGCCGGCACCGGCGCCGCGCTGTTCGTGTCGGCCGTGAACCTATTCGCGGCACCCGGTGTCGCACCGTCTGGCCCTTCGGGCCGTCCGTCCAGAGTAACCGGGAGAGTCGTCCGATGCCTTCGCCATTCGCCGCGGTCTTCGACCGGCAGCGCCTGCTGTTCCCGCCGCTCGCCGGCCTGTACAAGAGCCTCGCCGGCCCGTCGCACTTCGTCATGCGCGTCATGGCGGGCCTCGCGCTCGCGGTGCACGGCTGGCCCAAGATCCAGGATCCGTTCAAGAACGTCGGCATGGCCGAGGGCCTCGGCTTCTACCCGGGCGTCGTGTGGTCGCCGCTGCTGGCGGGGACGGAATTCCTCGGCGGCATCCTGCTCGCGATCGGGTTCCTCACGCGACCGGCGGCGATCGCCGCGACGCTCGTCCTGCTCGTGACGGTGTGGTTCCACTGGATCGTGCAGGGCCAGGGCTACCCGGGATCGGAGAAGTCGATGCTGTGGGCGGCGATGACGTTCTTCCTCGCGGTCCACGGCGGCGGCTTCCTGTCGGTCGACCGCGCGTTGCGCAAGGAAGTCTGAACCCCACCGCGCCGGGCGACGCGCGCGGCGGGCCGCTCCGCGCCCGGGTCCGCGCGCGCCAAGGCCTTATCATGGGCGCCGGCCCATCCCCGATCCACGCCACCCCAGGAGACGAGCATGTCGAGTGTCGGCTACCACGAACCCGTCGAGGAACTGTCCGAAGCCACGCGCGACATGCACCGCGCCATCGTGTCGCTGATGGAGGAGCTTGAGGCGGTCGACTGGTACAACCAGCGCGCCGACGCGTGCAAGGACAGGGAGCTGAAGGCGATCCTCATGCACAACCGCGACGAGGAGAAGGAGCACGCCGCGATGGTGCTCGAGTGGATCCGGCGCAAGGATCCGGCGTTCTCGAAGCAACTGAAGGACTACCTGTTCACCCGCAAAGCGATCGCGCACGCTTGAGCGGGAAAGCGCGGCGCGCGCGATGCCTGCCTCGAGCCGCCGGCTCGAGCTGACGTGGAGGCCACGATGAGTCCGCTGTTTCGTCTCTGGGCCATCTGCGCGGCGTGCGTCGCGCTGCTGCTCGCGCTGCGCGGCGCGTGGATGCCCGCCGCGCTGCTCTTCTTCCTGTCGCCCGCGCCGGCATGGGTGTTCGCCCACGGGCGGCCCGAGCAGGCGCGGCTGTCCGCCTCGTGGCTGCGCTCGATCACGCTCGGCGTCGCCGCGATCGTGGCGCTCTACGTGATCGCCGTGGCGATGGGCGGCCTGCCGCCGGTCCACGAGTGGCGCGCAATGCTCGCCGGGTCGGTGCGCTGAGCGTCAGGGCCGCTGCGAGCGGGTGCACGGCGGCGAAAGCGATCGCCGAATCCGCGCCGTCGCGCCATTCGGCGCGCGGCGAACGCGCGAACCGGCGTCGCGCCGCGCGCGACGTCGATGCGGCGCGCGACGGCAGTGCGGGACCTCGCGCTCGAGATCCCGGGCACGCCCGGCACCGCCGCCGCGTGACACGCACGTGGGCGCTTGCCGCGGGCGTATGATCGGTCGACGACGACGGGTCGGGCGGGCGTGGTCGAGTTCGCATGCAGGCGCCGAACCCACGCGTGCCATCGAGGGCTTCCGCCGCGGCCGGTGCCCTGCTTCACCCTCCCCGGAGCGGCCCGAGCCGCCGATTCGCCTCGAGCCACGCACAATGAACCACGTCGTCCCGCCGAGTCGCTCGAACCGGATCGCGCATCGCGCGCACCGCGCGCTGGTGCATGCATGGGCGTCGCCGGCGACGCTCGTCGGGCTGCTCGCGGCGATCGGCGCGCTCGCGACCGGCGCGACCGTGCGCGTGGTCGACGGCGTCGTCGAGGTCGCGGGCGGCCGGGTCGAGCGGTTCGTGCTGCGCCTGCCGCGCGGGGCGCGCTTCGCCGCAATCACGTTCGGCCACGTCGTCCTGGGTATCGACCACGCGACGCTCGCCGAGCTGCGCGCGCACGAGCGCGTGCACGTCCGCCAGTACGAGCGCTGGGGCGCGCTGTTCTTCCCGATCTACGCCGCGTCGAGCCTGCGGGCGTTCGCGACCGGGCGCGACCCCTACCGCGACAATGGCTTCGAGCGCGAAGCATTCGCGCGCTGCGAGGCCCGCGACGCGCCGCGCTCGCCTGGATAGAATTCGTACCTGACGACTTCCTGCGCCACCCATGTCCGCCGCCGACCGCACCCATCGCCTCGTCACGTCGATCGAGATCGACGCGCCCGCGGCGCACGTGTGGTCGGTGCTGACCGCGTTCCCGCGCTACCCGCGCTGGAACCCGTTCGTGCGCTCGATCGTCGGCGAGGCCGAGGTCGGCAGGACGCTCGTCGTGTCGATCCACCCGCCCGGCGGGCGCGCGATGCGCTTTCGTCCCACGGTGCTCGTCGTCGAGCCCGGCCGCGAATTGCGCTGGAAGGGCAAGCTGCTGATTCCGGGGCTGTTCGACGGCGAGCACTGGTTCCGGATCGCGCCGCTGTCCGATGCGCGCGCCGCGTTCGAGCAGGGCGAGGTCTTCTCCGGGTTGCTGGTGCCGCGCTTCCGGCCGACGCTCGACGACTCCACGCAGCGCGGCTTCGTCGCCATGAACGAGGCGCTCAAGCGCGAGGCCGAACGGGCCGACGCGCATCGCGAGCCCGCTGCGGCGACTTGACGACGATCTCGAGCTGCCGGCATTCGCGTGCGACGGTCACGGCGACGGACATGTCGACGCCGACGTCACGATCGCGACCTGCCGGGACGCCGACCGGCTCGACCTCGGCCGCGCGGGGATCCGACCCCGGGCAGACCGGCGGTGCACCCCCGCGGCGCGCGATCCCGGGGCGATCGAGGGGGCGTACCTAAGCAGCGTGCGCCGAGTGCGAGGTGCGCAACCAGGCGCCCGCGTCCCGAATCACAACGGGCACTCGACGACGACGTAGGCGTCTTCGGGGGGCGCGGGCGCGAAACCGAGGGTGTCGAGCGCGTGCGCGACCGAAGGATCGTCGGGGGCCTCGACGATCAGGCCACCGTCGACGCGCCACGGCGGCGACAGCGTGCGCAGAAGTTCGGCGAGCGCCGCCGGCGGGCCCCCGAGCGCGACCACCCAGGCGCCGTGGTCGCGCGACGGCGGATCAAGGAGCGCCCAAGCGCCGTCCTTCGCGTGCCAGCGGCCGTCGCGCGCCGCGGCGGCGAGCCACGGGCGATCGGCGCGCAGCAAAACCCGGCGGAAGTGGGCGCGACCTTCGACGCTCGCGAGGAGGTCGTCAGGCAGTCCGTCCTGCGTCGCGGTCGATCGCGCGCCCGCCGTCCATCCCGGCAGGCGCCGCCGCCGGCGCACGCCGATCTCGTTCCAGCCGACCGTGGCGAAGAACGGCCGCGAACGCCGGTTCGCGACCGACGTCACGCCGCGCGCGACGTCGATGCCGCGCGCGCGGAGGCGTCCGGCCTGCTCGTTCATCAGCCGCGTCGCCACGCCGCAGCGCCGGAACGCCGGATCGACGCGCAGCGCCTGCGAGAACGCCTGGCGCGGCGCGGCCACGCCCGCGCGCACGCAGCCGACGACGCGATCGCCGGCGCGCGCGACGAGCATCAGGTTGCCCTCCTGCGCGCGCCACTCGTCCCATGCCGCGGAAACGTAGTCGGCGGGATCGAGCTTCATGCAGAGCGCGCGGACGCCGTCGCGATCGGCGGTGGTCGCCTCGCGGAGCTCGACGTCGGTCACGGACGCTCCGCCGCGAGCAACTTGCCGCCCGGCGAGAAGCGCGGCGCCTCGCGCCGCACGACGACGACGCCCGCACGGCGGATCCGCTCGGCCACGTCGGGCATCCCGTGCGCCGCCGCGACGATCACGTCGAGCACCGTCGCGGCGGCGCGCTCGTCGGGCGCGGCGATGCCGGGGGCGACGCGCACGACGAGGCGCGTCCAGCCGTCGTCGCCCTCCTCCTCGGCGAGCTGGTAGTCTGCCGGCGTGCCGCCGCACGCGGCGGGCAGCATCTCGTCGGCGAGGCGGTGAACGAGGTCGGCAGGAAGCGTGATGCCTTCGACGCAGAGCTTCTGCACGCTTCGGACGTCGCTCACGTGCCAGTCGAAGCCGAGCCTGCCGATCGGGCATCCGCACGAGCGGCGCTCGAGTCGTGCGAGGTCGCCGCCGTCGACGTTCAGATAGAGCTTGTGCACCGACGGCGAGAGCGAGGTCAGCAGCAGCCTGCCGTCGCGCTCGATCGCCGCGAAACGGTCGGCGAGCAGGTGCATGTCGTCGGGCGCCGCCGGGTCGGTGCAGCCGATCGCGATGCGCCCCGCGTCGACCGCGCCGTACCACGGATAGACGCGATGACCGCGGCTTTCGAGCAACGCGCGCTTGCGTGCGGTGACCGGCTCCCCGCCGAGGATGAACGTCGTCGGCGGCAACGGGCGCCCGGCCGCCTCCGCGTACGCGGCGAGCCGCAGCGCCGACCCGGGAAACGTCGCGAGCACCGCGCCGCGGCACGCGTGCGCGCGAAGCCAGTCGACGAGCGCATCCGGGCGCTCGACCTCGGCGAGCGCGGGCAGCGGCAGCCGCACGCCAACCGTGCGCGCGGCGACCACGAGCATGCGGAGCCAGCGGCTCCACGGCAACGCGGCGCCCGTCGCCTCGGGCAGGTGGCAGAACCACGCGTCGGGCGGCTTGCCCGCGAGCGCGAACGAGAGCATGTGCGCGATGCCCGCGGCCGACGGCGCCGGGTAGTAGAGCGCGAGCGGAAGTTCGAGCCCGCCGATCGCATCGAGCATCGTGCGCATGTAGCTCGCCTGCAGCTCGAAGCCGTCGAGGTCGATCGCGTTCTTCGTGCGCGGGCCGCTGGTGCCGCTCGTGCCGAGCGGCACCGACGGTCGCGCGGCACAGTCGAGGTCCACGGGCGAGAACGCGATCGTGCGTCCTGCGCGCGCGAGCGGCACGCGGCATTTCACCTCATCGGCGTCGAGCCGGACGCCGTCGTCCGCGAGACGGACGAGCGTCGCCTCGAGACCGCGTGCGCCGACCGACTGCGCGAGGCGCTCGCGCGTCCATCCCGCCAGCGCGAGCATCGTCGCGAACGGCGCCCCGCGTGCCGCGTGCATCGCGTCGATGCGCTCGAGGAACGCCTTCGCGCGGTCGGTGGCCGGCGGCCACGGTGCGGGCCCGTCCCGGCGCGCGCGCGCAAGCCGCGTCAGGAGTCCCGCGCCGAATCGCAAGC
Source organism: Burkholderiales bacterium (assembly GCA_905339295.1). Lineage (GTDB taxonomy): Bacteria > Pseudomonadota > Gammaproteobacteria > Burkholderiales > Casimicrobiaceae > VBCG01. The sequence goes on along the minus strand of CAJPFI010000005.1, from coordinate 46,847 downwards.
GCGCGAACGCGACGGGGCTTCCCGATCGCCCGCTCGGCGACGTGCGTCCTTTGCCCGCGCATGCTTCTGCGCGGCCGTCGGCGATCCGCATCGGTACCCTGCCCTCCGTCCTGGAGCGTAGCGGATTTCACGGGGACCCGCGCGCAGGACGGGAACGCGCCCCCAGGTCGCATCGCACGAACGGCAGGCGCACAATGCGCGTCTGGCGTTTCCCCACCCGTGGAGACCGACGATGCTGGAAACCAGGCTGTCGGTGGATCTCGGCAGTCCCGCCACCCGGGTCTGGGAGGTGACCGGCAGCTTCAATGGCCTGCCCGACTGGCATCCTTGGGTCGACTCCAGCGTGCTCGAGCCCGCGTCAGGCGGCGTCGGCCGGCGCGTCGTCATCGTGGGTGGCGCATCGGGGCGCCGCGAGCTGGTCGAGCGCCTCGTCTACTACGACGCCACCGCACGCGAGTACGCGTACGCGATCGTCGGCGGCACCGCTCCGCCGTTCGTCGACTACGTCGGGCACCTCCGCGTCGTGCCGCGCGGCGTCGACCGCTGCGTGTTCGAGTTCCACGCGCGCTTCAATGCCGCGCCGGGCAGGACCGACACCGAGGCGCGCGAACGCATACGGTCGTTCTACGAGGCCGGTCTCTCGAATCTTCCGCGCCTGTTCGGGGCCTAGCGAATCCCCGCGCGAGTCCACGCGGACCGGTGCAGGGATCGCCGGTCCGGCGTCGTCGCCGGAGAGTGCGCGAGTCGGTCTCGCGCCGCACGGCCGACGCCGCGTTCGCGGCGACGCCGGCCGACCCGACCTCACGGCCGCGAACCCGGGGCCGCAGCGCGCCCCGGGGGATCGCACGCCCTAGCGTTCCGACTGCAGCGCGACGAGACGCCGCTCGCGCTCGGCGGAAAGCACCTTCTGCCAGGCGTCCGGTCGCCACTTGCCGCCGAGCCACGCAGCCGTGTCGGCGATCGTCGCGGACAGCGGCCGCGTGACGAATCCCGTTTCGCGTGCGAGCCTGTCGTCGAGCTCGAAGAACCCCGCGTACTGCGGCTCGTCCTGCGGCAACCAGAGCGGCAGCTCGCTCCATGGCTGGACGCGCGCCTTCTTCAGGAGGTCCGCGTCGATCCACACCGGCGTCGGACCGCCGCCGTCGCGCGCGGCGTGGTGCAGCAATGCCGAGACCAGCGTCTCCATCGTCCACTGCCCCGGTCGGCTGACCGCGTTGTACGCACCGGCGATGTCGCGCTCGCCGAGCGCGACCATCCATTGCGCGAGGTCGCGCGCGTCGACCATCTGGATGCCCCGCTCGCGCGGCGCGGGAACGGCGGCCTCGTCGTCGCGGTCGCCCAGCACCTGCGGCTGCGTGAACCGCGCGACCCAGTAGCTGAAGCGGTCGGTCGGGTCCTGCGGCCCGACGATGAGCCCTGGCCGCACGATCGTCGCGCGCGGGCCGAAATGCGCGACGACGCGGTCCTCGCACGCGGCCTTCAGCGCGGCGTAGTTCGCGGCGACGTTTTCGGTCGCGGGATCGGCGAGCCTCTCGCGCGGCGCGTCCTCGCGCGTGCCCGGAACGCTCGTATCCGTGTAGACCGACGCCGTCGAGACGAACACGTAGCGGCGCACGCGCGACCCGAGCAGCTCGCACGACGCGTCGACGATCCGCGGCACGTAGCCCGACAGGTCGAACGCGGCGTCCCACGAGCCGGACGCGAGGGCCGCCAGTCCCGCGCCCTTGCGCGGGTCGCGGTCCCCCCCGAGCGGAAGCACCGACGGGTGCTCGTGCGTCGGCAGCCTGCCGCGCGAGAAGGTCGTCACCGTGTGGCCGCGCTCGATCGCCGCCTCGACCAGGTGGCGGCCGAGAAAGCGCGTTCCGCCGAGGACCAGGAACCGCATCGGGTCGGCGTCAGGCTCCGCGGCCGGATGCCGGCGCCCGTTTGCCGGCGAGCAGCGCGCGCACCGCGGGCGCGAGCGATGGATCGCCGCACGCGAGCACGTCGCCGCCCTCCTCGCAATTGCCGCCGTCCCATGAAGTGACCGTGCCGCCCGCGCCCTCGACGATCGGGATCAGCGCCTGCACGTCCCACGCCTCCAGGCCCGACTCGATCACGATGTCGATCAGGCCCATCGCCAGCAGGCAGTACGCGTAGCAGTCGCCGCCGAAGCGCGTGAGCTTCGCGCGGGCGCGCACGCGCGCGAAGCCTTCCTGCGTGCGCGGCGTCACGAACATGTCTGGAGTCGTGCACACGACGATCGCGCTCTCCACGTCCGGGCAGCGGCGCGTCGCGAGCACGCGCTCGTCCGCGCCGCGACGCCACCGCGAACGCTCGCCGGCGACCGCGAGGAACGTCTCGCCGACGTACGGCTGGTGCGCCAGGCCGCACACGACGCGCCTGCCGTCGTGCAACGCCACCAGCATGCCCCAGTGCAGCAGCCCGGTGATGAAGCTGCGTGTGCCGTCGATCGGGTCGACCACCCACGTGTACGGCGAGCGCCCGCGCTCGAAGCCGTGCTCCTCGCCGCGGATCCCGTGGTCGGGGTACGCCTTGGCGATCTCCGCGCGCAGGACCGCCTCGGCGTCGCGGTCCGCCGCGGTCACCGGGTCGTAGCCGGACACCCCCTTGTCGATCACCGGGATCGGCACGCGGAAATGCGGCAGCGTGACCGCCCCCGCCGCGAGCGCCGTGCGGTAGGCGAAGTCGAGGTAGTCGGCGGCGCTGGTCATGTTCCTCGGTGCCACGCATGTCCCGCGCGCCCGGGTGCGCGGGACGCCACGTGGCACCCGGGGTTGCGCTACGCGCGCGCGACGATCTTCACGCCCGCGAGCTTCTCCTGCGCCTCGACGAGCGACGGCACGTACTTTTCGCCGAAGCCCAGCGCGTTCGCCATGACGAGACTCTGGTGCACGGCCTCGCCGATCACCGACGGGATCATCATCGACTCGGTGAAGTGCGTGTAGTAGCGGAGGTCCTTCGCGGCGTTCGACAGCGTGAACTTGAGGCCGGTCAGGTCGCCGTTCTCGAGCATCTTGCCGACGATCATCTGGAACAGTCCCGAGTTCACCGCGCCGGCGGATATCACCTCGTGCAGCTTCCTGATCGACAGCCCCGACTTCGCGGCGGCGGCCACCGCCTCCGCGGTCGCCGTGCAGATCGCCTGCGCGACGAAGTTGTTGATGAGCTTGAGGATGATGCCGTGGCCGGCCGGGCCGGCGTGGATGATGTTCTCGCAGTACGCGGCGAACACGGGCTTCAGCTCCGCGAATGTCGCGTCGTCCGCGCCGACCATCGTGTTGAGCCGCCCCTGCTCGGCCTCGACCGGCGTGCGCGCGAGCGGCGCGTCGACGAAGCGCACGTCCTGCTTCGCCAGCGCCTCGCGCATCTTCGTCGTCGTCGACGGCTCGCTCGTCGACGTGTCGACGACGACGAGCCCGGCCCTGGCCGCGCCCGCGACACCGTCCGGGCCGAACATCACTTCCTCCACCTGCGGCGCGCCGGTGACGCACAGGATCACGATGTCGGACGCGCGCGCGAGGTCCGCGTTCGTCTTCGCTTCCTTCGCGCCGCGCTTGACGAGATCGTCGATCGGAGCGCGGTTGCGATGCCCGCGCACCGTGAGCGGGAAGCCCTTCTCGACGAGGTTCTTCGCAATGCCGTGACCCATCAGTCCGGCGCCGACGATGCCGATGCGTTGTTTCGCGCTCATGGTGGCTCTTCCGTGGAAGGGTGATGATGCGTCGCGGTGGGCCGTCCGGGCCGATTCGCCCGGCCGGGCGTCCGATTCTACGTCAATCGACGGTCGCGGGACCGGGTTGCGCGATGCCCGCGAGCGCGCGGCGCCGCTCGTGGAGCGTGATCAGGAGCCCGCTGCCCGCGATGATCGCCATCCCGGCGACCGCGTAGCCGTCCGGAAACGTGCCGAACACCGCCCATCCGATCAGCGTCGCCCAGATCAGGTGGACGTAGGTGAACGGCGTGAGCGCGGAGGCGGCGCCGCGCCGGAACGCGAGCACGAACATGAAGTGCCCGAGCGTGCCGACGATGCTGCCGCCCACGAGGAGCGCGACGTGCGTCCACGGCATCGACAGGTCGAGGTCGACGGCGAATGGCAGCGCGATGCCCGTCGCGACCGCGCCGACCAGCGCCGGATAGAACATGAGGACGCCCGGATCCTCGTCCGCCATCCGTCGCGTCAGGATCTGGAACACCGCGTAACACGCCGCGGAGGCGAGCGCGAGCAGCGACGCGCCGCGGAACACGTCGCTGCCGGGGCGCACGATCAGCAGCATCCCGATCGCGCCCGCCACGACGAACGCCACGCGCATCGGCGTCATGCGCTCGCCGAGGACGAGCACGGCGAGCACCACGACGATCGCCGGCGTCGTGTAGTTGAGCGCGGTGACGTCCGCGAGCGGCAGGTCGCGCAACGCGAACACGAAGCAGATCGACGAGCCGATCAGGACCGCGCCGCGGACCAGGTGGCGCGAGAGGTGGCGCGTCCTCACGAGCGACGCGTCGGTCCGCGGCGCGAGCCAGACCACGAGCGCGATCGCCTGGACCGTCCAGCGCGCCCAGATCAGGAGCGGCACCGGGTAGCGCGCCGACAGGAACTTGACCACGGTGTCGAGCAGCGCGAAGCACATCGTCGCCCCACAGATCAGGAGCACGGCGCTGACCGGGACGTGCGGATGCTTGCGCATCAGCGGTCGCCCCGGGCAGGAAGGGGGCGGCTTCGCGGGGTCGCGAGCGTGCGGCACGCGGCGACGGCGGGCGTCCCGGCGTGGCGCAGGCGGCGGGGAAGGGGTGACGCCATCGAAAAGCCCGCGGCGGAACCGCGGGCGGACGCCAATACTACTGCATCCCCGGCGCCGATGCGGGAACGCCGCGCGCGCCGCTGCGACCGCCGTCGCCGGCGAACCCGGAGTGCGCCGCGACCCGACGTCCGGACGCTGCCATGTTCGATTCCGCACAGACGACGATCGCGGATCCGCGCAGGTTGGGCCGTGCCGTGCCGGGCGGCAGCAGCAGGCTCTCCGGCGCCGCGGACCATTGCGGTCGAGGGAGTCCGCGGCTTGGGATCGCGTCGGCGCGATTCGCTCGGCGACGCGACGTTCGTCCGGTTTCGCGCCGGCCGCCGCACGGACCGTCGCCGTCTCGACCTAACGCCCGGGAGTGGCCATGAAGAAGATCTCGCTCACCTTGCTTGTCTGTACGGTGCCCCTGCTGGCCACCAGCGTCGCTTCGGCGCAGGGCGGAGGCATGATGGGCGGCGACGGGAGCATGTGGGGCGGCGGCTGGATGGGCGGTTACGGTGGGATATGGTTGCCGGCACTGGTCGTCGTCGCGGTCGTCGGCCTCGTGGTCTGGATCATGAGGCAAAAGGGCAAGTGAGCGAGTCGGCGCCCGACGCGTCGGGCCGATAGCCTCCAGGACGTCATGTCTCGTCTACTGCGCCGCCACGGAAAAGTGCTCGCCTCCACGGTAGCGGGTTTCTGGGCGTTCGCGGTGTTCGCCGGCATCGCGACTGCGTGCATCCGGGATGTCGCGACGTCGATTCCGCCAGCACCGGTGACGGCAGTGCACGCGGCGGGAGGTGCCCTGGACCATGGCACCGCGCCCGACTGCGGCGAGCACTTCGGCAATCAGGGTCCGTTGCCCGCTCCGGTTCGACCGGCCCAGGAGCAGGAGCAGCCCGCGGGTCAACCGCTTGCCGACGCGACGCACCACGACCCCGGCTACCCGCCGTTGTCCGCGCCCGCACTCCGATCGGCGCGGACCGCACATCCGTCACCGGGTGTGCCGTTCTCCCTCCGCATCGTCCGCCTCGCGTTGTAAGCCGCGGCTGCAGTCGGGCGCGCATCCGGCCGTCGGCCGGCGCTCGTCCGGATCTCCCGGGCGTGTCGTCCTTCGGGCACGCACGCCGTCGGCAGTCGTTTCAGATCCGTTCAATCCAATCAACCGGAGAATCCCATGAAGACTTCGCTCGCAATCGTCGTTGGGGCCGTGGTGCTGCTCGCCGCGGAGGCGCCTAGGGCGCAGGACGCGAAAGCACCGGCGTCGAGTCCCGGCACCGCCGCCATGCAACCCGCCTCGCCGATGGGCATGGGCCACCAGATGGGCCAGATGGACGAGCACATGAAGAAGATGCAGGCGCTGCGCGAGAAGATGGCGAGCGCCACGACGCCGGAAGAGCGTCAACGGCTCATGACCGAGCAGCGCCAGGAAATGCAGCAAGGGATGGCGATGATGCCCGGCATGCAGAAGGGCGGCGCGATGATGGGAGGTGCAGGCATGGGCATGACGGGCCGGAAGGGCGGGCCGGCCGACCAGGCAACGCGAATGCAGATGATGGAGAAGCGCATGGACATGATGCAGTCGATGATTCAGGCGATGATGGACCAGCAGGGCGCCTCCGGCGGCGGCATGATGCCGGCGCCGGCAAGGTAGACGCGCGGCCGCGCACATGCGATCCGCCCGGCAGGCCGCAGCGTGGGCGGCCTGGTCGCTGGCGCTGAACCTGCTGTGGGAAGTCGCCCAGTTGCCGTACTACTCGTTCGCGCCCGATCTCGGGACGGCCGGGATCGCCTGGGCCGTCGTTCACTGCACGGCCGGCGACGTGGCGATTGCGCTGGCAAGCTTCGGCGCGGGCACCCTGGCCACGGGAGACCTCGAGTGGCCCGTGCGCCGATCGGCGCTCGGTCTGGCGGTCGCGCTGGGCGCCGGCTTGGCGTGGACCGTCCCGTCGGAGTGGCTGAACGTCCACGTCCGCGGTGCGTGGGCCTATGCGCCGTCGATGCCGACCCTCGCCGGGATCGGCGTCCTGCCGATCCTGCAGTGGATCGTGCTCCCGCCGCTCGTGCTGCTCGCCGTCAGGCGTGGCGAGACTGCGGCACGACGGCACGACGCCCGGTCCGACTGAAGCTCGGACCGCGGCGACGACGGCTCCGCGATCTCGTGTGCGATGTGACGTCTCGCGGCGATCAGGCGACGTCGCGGTCGCATGGCGCGGGACCGGCTGGAGCGGGTGAAGGGAATCGAACCCTCGTCGTAGGCTTGGGAAGCCTCTGCTCTGCCATTGAGCTACACCCGCGCGGGCCGGATTCTACACCCGGGGCCATGCCTTGGCGGGGGTCGCCCGGTCGAGCGCACCGTCGACCTCGATGCCCTGGAACCGCGCGAGTTCACGCGCCGGCCGCCTGCGCCGCCGCCCTGGCGCGACGATCGAGTCCGAGCGCGACGTGCGCGACCGCTTCGACCGCGGCGTCGACCGACGCCACCGTCTCGACGCCTTCGATCGCCGGCGCGCCGTGCAACGCGAACACGGCCTTGCCGAACTGCAGGCCGTACGCCATCTCCGAGATCGTCCCGTAGCGGCCGCCCACCGCGACGAGGCAAAGCGCGGCGCGCGCGATCAGCGCGTTTCGCGCGAGGCCGATGCCCGTGGCGATCGGAATCGTGACCGCGTCGTTGCCGTCGGCGATCGTGTCGCCCGGCAACAGGCCGACGCTCACGCCGCCCGCGGAGGCGACGCCTTCGCACACCGCGCGCATCACGCCGCCGCGGCCGCCGCAGAGCACGACGCAGCCGAGCTTCGCCAGCACGGCGCCGAGCGCGTACGCCTGCGAGTGCTCCTCCGCGCTCGCGTGGCGCGCGCCGATGACGCCGATCGGTTCGCGCCGCGGGTGCCCGCTGTCGCGCTGCAGCCATCGCAACGCGTCGGAGGCGCCGATCCGCTTGCCCGTCAACGTGGTCTCCTCGGCGCGCCATTCGTGCGTCGCGAGGTCGAACACGCGGCCGCGCGCGTCGCGCAGGATGCGCTGGCGGGTGTCGAGCATGAGTTCGCTGGTCTTCATCGGCGCGGTTCCCGGGGGCGATGCCCGCATGGTAGCGCGGCCGGGCCGGCATAGAATGTCGAGCAGGAGACCCCATGCGAAGCGACGGCAGGATTCCCAACGTGCTCACGATCGCGGGCGTCGACCCGTCGGGCGGGGCCGGCGTGCTCGCCGACGTCAAGGCGATCAGCGCGCTCTCCGCCTACGCGTGCGCGGTGATCGCGGCGCTCACCGCGCAGAACACGCGCGCCGTCACCGGCATCCACCCGGTGCCGCCCGCATTCGTGCGTGAGCAGATCGACACGCTGTTCGCGGACGTGCGCATCGACGCGGTGAAGATCGGGATGGTCGGCCAGGCGCCGGTGATCCGGGCGGTCGCCGACCGCCTCGCGCACTGGAAGCCGCCGCACGTCGTGCTCGATCCCGTGATGGTCGCGAAGAGCGGCGACGCATTGCTCGAGAAGGAGGCGGTCGGCGCGCTCGTCGAGGCGCTCCTGCCGCGCGCGACGGTGCTCACGCCCAACCTGCCCGAGGCGGGCGTCCTGCTCGGCGAACGCGCGCCCGACAACCTGAAGGAGATGCGCCGGGCGGCGGAGCGGCTGCGCGATCGCATGACGCACGACGGCTCGCGCTGGGTCGTGCTGAAGGGCGGGCACCTGTCGCACGGCGACGCGCTCGACCTCGCCACCGACGGCGACCGCATGATCGAGCTCGCCGGCCCTCGCATCGACACGCAGAACACGCACGGCACCGGATGCACGCTGTCGGCGGCGATCGCCGCGCTGCTGCCGCAGTCTCCGGATGCCCCCGCGGCGCTACGGCGCGCCAAGGACTACCTGTCCGCCTCGATCGCGGCCGCCGGCCGGCTCGACGTCGGGCACGGCCACGGGCCGGTCCACCATTTCCACGCGCTCTGGCGCGCGGACTGACGCGAGGAGAAACGCATGCGCAACGCCGCCCTGCCCGTCACGCTGATCGTGGTCGGCGTCATCGGACTCGTCTGGTACTTCGGCTGGTTCCCGGACGTCGACGCGGTCACCGCGATCGGCTTCATCGCCGCCGGCGTGCTGATCCTCGCGATGGACGGCATCACGAAGACCTCCGTCGTGCTCGGCCCCACGCTCATCTCGATCGGGATCATGTGGTGGCTGCACGACCAGTACCGCTACCGCTGGAGCCTGCTGGTGCCGATCCTGCTGATCGTGATCGGCGGGCTGATGCTCGTCGCGCGGAGCCCCGCCGTCCCGGACCGGCGCGGGAAGCCGGACGACTGACAGCTCAGGTCACGCCCTGCGCGACCATCGCGTCGGCGACCTTGACGAAACCCGCGATGTTCGCGCCGTCCATGTAGTCGACGTGGCCGTCGGACTCGCCGTGCTGCACGCATGCACGGTGGATCGACCCCATGATCGACTTCAGGTGCGAATCGACCTCGAAGCGGCTCCACGCGAGCCGCTGCGCGTTCTGCGTCATCTCGAGTCCCGACGTCGCGACGCCGCCCGCGTTGCTCGCCTTGCCCGGCGCGTAGAGCATGCGTGCGCGCCTGAACGCCTCGACCGCGTCGGGCGTGCACGGCATGTTCGCGCCCTCCGCCACGCACACCGCCTTGTTCGCGATCAGCCGCTTCGCGTCGTCGCCGTCGAGCTCGTTCTGAGTCGCGCACGGGAGTGCGATGTCGACCGGCAGGTGCCAGGGCCGCTTGCCGGACTCGTAGGGGAGCCCGAGCCTTCGCGCGTAGTCGGCGACCCGGCCGGCGCCGTGGCCGCGCATTCCGATCAGCGTCGCGAGCTTCTCGCCCGTGAAGCCTTCCGGATCGTGCGCGGTTCCGCCCGAATCGGACACCGACACGACCTTCGCGCCGAGCGACATCGCCTTCTCGATCGCGAACTGCGCGACGTTGCCGGCACCCGACACCGCGACGCGCATCCCCTCGAACGACATCTGGCGCCGCTTGAGCATCTCCTCGACGAAGTACACGAGCCCGTAGCCGGTCGCCTCGGGACGGACGAGGCTTCCGCCGAACGACAGGCCCTTGCCGGTGAACACGCACGCGGCGTCGTTCGTGAGCTTCTTGTGCATTCCCGCCATGTAGCCGACCTCGCGGGCGCCGACGCCGATGTCGCCGGCTGGCACGTCGGTGTCCGGACCGAGGTGGCGATGGAGCTCGAGCATCAGCGCCTGGCAGAAGCGCATCACCTCGTTGTCGCTGCGGCCCTTCGGATCGAAGTCCGCGCCGCCCTTGCCGCCGCCCATCGGCAGCGTCGTCAGCGCGTTCTTGAACGTCTGCTCGAAGCCCAGGAACTTGAGGATCGACAGGTTGACCGATGGATGGAAGCGCATCCCGCCCTTGTAGGGCCCGATCGCGCTCGAGTGCTGCACGCGCCACGCGCGGTTGACGTGCACGGCGCCGGCGTCGTCGACCCAGGCGACGCGAAACTGGATCGCGCGCTCAGGCTCGACCAGGCGGTCGAGCAGCCCGTCGTCGGCATAGTCCGGATGCGTTTCGATGAACGGCCACACGCTCTCCATCACTTCGCGCACGGCCTGGTGGAACTCCGGTTGCTGCGGATCGCGGGCGCGAACCCGCTCCAGGAACTGCTCGAGGGTGCCGACATGCATCGTGCTCTCCAGTCGTCGTCCGCGCCGGTCCGGCCGCGATCGATCGGCCGGCGTCGGGCGCGGAAACGGGATGTCGTTGGGAATCCGTCCGGAGCGCGGAGGGGCGCGCCCGCCTTCGCCGCCGAGACTCGCGCGGACGGCCGCCGCGACAGGCATGGCCGCCGTCGCCCGCGCAGGGGTCGACGCGATTATACCGGCGGAGCGCGGCGGTCGCGGTCAGCGCGTGGCCGCGAGCGCGCGATCGAGCGTCGGCAACGCGGTACGCAGGTCCAGCGTCGCCGCGCGTTCGCGCAGCGCGCGCAACGCGGGCACGTCGGGGCGCCCGCGGCCTGCCTGCGCGAGCGCCCGTCCGCGCGCCACGTGGAAGTCGGACCACGGCAGCGGCTCGTCGCGCACGCGATCCTCGAGCGCGAAGGCATGCCGCTCGGCCTCGTCCCACTCGCCCGCGGCCAGCGAGGCGTCGATCGCGTCGCGGCGGAACCAGAGATGGCTGTGCGCCATCGACGCCTCGCCGAGCAGCGCCTCGCCACGCGCGATCGCCGCACGGCGCCCCGCGTCGTCGGCCGCGGCCAGCGCCATGAAGCCGAGCACGATCGGTCCCGCGAAGCGCGTGCCGATCGCCTCGCACATCGCCCAGCTCTCGGCGAGCAGGAGCCGCGCGCGCGCGCCGTCACCGTCGCGCCAGGCGATGCGCCCCAGCAACGCGAGGTCGAGCGCGGCGAACCGGCGCGAGGCGATGCGCCGCGCCAGCGCGAGACTGCGCTCGAGCGGCTCGCGCGCCTCGTCGAAGCGCCCGACGTCGACGAGGACCAGGCCCGCGCACTCGTCGGCCATCACCTCCGCCACGCGATGCCCGATCGCGCGCGCGGCGATCCGCGCCTCGTCGATCGCCGCGAGGCTCTCGTCGATCCGGAAGAGGTAGGCGCTGGTGATGCCGATCATGCTGCGATTCATCAGCGAGAAACGGAGGTCGCCGCGCAGGTCGCACAGCCCGACACAGCGGACGAACGCGCCGTGCGCGGATTGCATGCGCCCGTCGGCGTAGAGCGCGTCCGCGACGCCGGACAGCGCCTGGGCCTCGCACGCCCCGTCGCCGGACTCGCGCGCAAGGGCGAGCGCGCGCTCGTGGGCGAGCGCGCACGCGGCGGTGTCTCCGCGCACGAACGCGAGGTTGCCGCGCAGGTACTCGATGCGCGCGAGGTCCCGCGTCAGGACCAGGCGCTCGGCAATGGCCTGGGCGGCATCGAGCGCCGCCATGCCCGGCTCGACGGCGCTCATGAGCCGGTGCGCCTCCGCAACGCCGATTTGCGCCTCGCAGCGCTCCGCGTCGTCGGCCGCGAGCGCGAGCGCACGTTCCCACGCCGCGACGGACGCCCGCGCGTCGCCCAGGTCGCGCGCCGCCTCGCCCTCGAACCGCGCGAGCGCGTGACGGGTCTCGCGCGGTGCCGGCAGCTCGCTTCCGCGCCTCGCCAGCGCGAGCGCCGCGTCGTGGCGCAGCGCCCGGGCGGCGACCCGGGCCGCCTCGAAATAGGCGCCGGCGGCGCCGGCATCCTCGGCGCGGTCGAGGTGCGCGGCGCGAAGCGCCGGATCGCGGTCCGCGAACCACGCGGCGGCGCGCAGGTGCAGGTCGCGTCGCGTCGCGTGGAGCAGCGACGCGTACGCGCCGTCCCGGATCAGCGCGTGCGCGAACATGAGCTCGTCGCGAGACTCCGTCGGCCGTACCAGCTCGCGCGCGATCGCCTCCGCGAGCGGCGCCTCGCCGCCCGCGAGGTGCGCGACGAGGGCCGGCTCGAAGCGCACGCCGACGATCGCGGCGACCTGGAGCGCCGTCTTCTCGCGCGGCGGCAGCCGGTCGAGGCGCGAGAGCACGACGCTCGCGATCGACCCCGGGACCGCCTCGCCGTCGGCGCCGCTTTGCAGGAGCTGCGTGAGAAACAGCGGATTGCCCTGCGCGCGCTCGACGCAACGGCGCGCCACGTCCGGTCTCGCCTCGAGGAACGTGCGCGCGAGCTCGAGCGCCTCGTCGGTCGACAACGGCGCGAGGTCGATGCGCTCGACGCGATCGTCCGGCCACGCGCCCGTGACCGGATCGCCCTCGCGCCTCGTCGTCAGCACGAGCGCGTACGGGTGCGCGCGCACGCCCTCGGCGAGCGCGGCCAGCGCATCGACCACCGGCGGCGCGGCCCAATGCACGTCCTCGACGAGCAACAGGCGCGGCTGCGCGCGCGCGGCGCGGGCCGCGAGATCCGCCAGCGCCTCGACGCGGCCGCGCATGCGCGTCGCCGGATCCATCGCGTCGAAGCGGCTTTCCGCGCGCTGCGGCGCGCCGAGCAGGTCGGCGGCGAACGGCTCGTGCTCCTCGCCCGCGCGGCCCTCCGCGACGGCGCGGTCGAGCGCTGCCCTCGCGCCCGCCCCGTCGTCCCCCACCGCCATGCCGGCGAGCGAACGCGCGAGCATCGCCGCCGCGTCGCGCCCCTGCGCCATCCCGAAGTCGACGTTGGACGCCTGATGCACGCCGCACCCCGCCTGCCGGGCATCGGCGGCGAGTTCCTCGGCCAGGCGCGACTTGCCGAGTCCCGGATCGCCGCGCAGGAGCAGCGTTCCGCCGCGGCCCGACGCGCGCATCGACGCGACGAGCGCGCGCAGCCTGGTGCGCTCCTCCGTCCGGCCGACCAGCCGATGCCTCTGCGGCACCGGCGCGTTCAGCGCACGCACGCGCCACACCGGCACCTCGCGCGCGAGGCCGCGCACCGCGACGCTTCCGCGCGACTCGGCGTCGAGGCGCGCGCCGAGCGCCGCGCGGACGTCGTCGGACACGATCGTCTCGCCCGCGCCGGAGAGCTCCTCGAGTCGCGAGGCGAGGTTCACGGCGTCGCCGGTGACCGTGTAGTCCGCGCGTACCGCGCTGCCGGTCGACGCGGCGACGACCTCGCCGCTCGCGATCGCGACGTGCGTCGCGAGCGTCCGCCCGAACTCCAGCGACAGCGCGGCCATCGCCTCGTGGATCTCGCACGCCGCGCGCACCGCGCGCTCGACGTCGTCGCCGTGCGCGACCGGCGCGCCGAACAGCGCCATCGTCGCGTCGCCGACGTGCTTGTCGACCGTGCCGCCCGCGCGCGCGACGATGCCGTCGACGACCTCGAAGTAGCGCCCGAGCATCCGGTGCACGTCCTCGGCGTCGAGCTCCGAGGTGAGCTTCGTGAAGCCCGCGAGGTCGGCGAACAGGACGGCGACCGGCCGCCTCTCCCCTGCCGGCCGCGGGGCGGCGGGCCCCTTTGCGGCGCGCGCGCCGCATTGCGGACAGAAGCGCGCCCCGGCGGGCAGCGTCGCGGCGCATTCGGCGCACGTAGCCACGCGATCGGCCATTTCCCTCCTCCCGGCGTCCCGTGCAGCCCGTCACGCCCGCCGTCGCGCGAATTCTGTCACTTCCCCGCCCCGGCGAGTTGTTCCGCTGCGCGGATAGGCGTATCGTCGACGGACGAACGCTAGGGGTCCTGCCCGTTCCGGCCGTCGGCCGGGACGTGCGGGTGAGAGCACACCCTCGGAACCTGATCCGGGTAATGCCGGCGAAGGGAAGCGTGGTCCGCCCTCCCGGGCCGGCCCCTCCTCCCGCCGACCGGTGCACGCCCAGGAGGAGCACGATGAACGCCAACGACCAGTTCTACGCCCGCGACGCGCACGTCGACGCCGCGGCCGTCGCGCCGCTGCCCGCGTCGCGCAAGATCCACGTGCGGGGTTCGCGCCCCGACCTCGCCGTGCCGATGCGCGAGATCGCGCAGTCCGACACGCCGGCGTCGTTCGGTGCCGAGAAGAACCCGGCGATCGTCGTCTACGACACGTCGGGGCCTTACACCGATCCGGACGCGCGCATCGACATCCGGCGCGGGCTCCCGGCGCTTCGCGCGGGCTGGATCGCGGAGCGAGGCGACACGGTCGAGCTGGACGGCCCGACGTCGGCCTACGGGCGCGCGCGGCTCGACGACCCGGCGCTCGCCGGCATGCGCTTCGACCTGCATCGGCTGCCGCGCCGCGCGAAGCCGGGCGCGAACGTGAGCCAGATGCACTACGCGCGCCGCGGGATCGTCACGCCCGAAATGGAGTTCGTCGCGATCCGCGAGAACCTGAAGCGCGACGAGATGCTGCGCACGCTGCCCGCCAGCGTCACGCGCCGGCACCCGGGACAGAGCTTCGGTGCGGCCATTCCCGAGGTCGTCACGCCGGAGTTCGTCCGCGACGAGGTTGCGCGTGGCCGCGCGATCATCCCGTGCAACATCAATCACCCGGAAACCGAGCCGATGATCATCGGCCGCAACTTCCTCGTGAAGATCAACGCCAACATCGGCAACTCGGCCGTGTCGTCGTCAATCGGCGAGGAGGTCGAGAAGATGACGTGGGCGATCCGATGGGGCGGCGACACCGTCATGGACCTGTCGACCGGCAGGAACATCCACGAGACGCGCGAGTGGATCGTGCGCAACTCGCCGGTGCCGATCGGCACCGTGCCGATCTACCAGGCGCTCGAGAAGGTCGACGGCAAGGCCGAGGAGCTCACCTGGGAGATCTACCGCGACACGCTGATCGAGCAGGCCGAGCAGGGCGTCGACTACTTCACGATCCACGCCGGCGTGCTGCTGCGCTACATCCCGATGACCGCGAAGCGCATGACCGGCATCGTGTCGCGCGGCGGGTCGATCATGGCGAAGTGGTGCCTCGCGCACCACGTCGAGAGTTTCCTCTACACGCGGTTCGACGAGATCTGCGAGATCATGGCCGCCTACGACGTCGCGTTCTCGCTCGGCGACGGGCTGCGGCCCGGCTCCGGCCACGACGCGAACGACGAGGCGCAGATGGCCGAGCTCGCGACGCTGGGCGAGCTCACGAAGGTCGCGTGGAAGCACGACGTGCAGACGATGATCGAGGGTCCCGGCCACGTGCCGATGCACCTGATCAAGCACAACATGGACGAGCAGCTGCGCCTGTGCGGCGAGGCGCCGTTCTACACGCTGGGCCCGCTCACGACCGACATCGCGCCCGGCTACGACCACATCACCAGCGGCATCGGCGCCGCGATGATCGGCTGGTACGGCACGGCGATGCTCTGCTACGTGACGCCGAAGGAGCACCTCGGCCTGCCCAACAAGAACGACGTCAAGGACGGCATCATCACCTACAAGATCGCCGCGCAC
This sequence comes from Burkholderiales bacterium, assembly GCA_905339295.1. Taxonomy (GTDB): domain Bacteria; phylum Pseudomonadota; class Gammaproteobacteria; order Burkholderiales; family Casimicrobiaceae; genus VBCG01. Next base: position 31,222 of record CAJPFI010000005.1, on the reverse strand, counting down.
GCCGCGGACCTCGCGAAGGGCCATCCCGGCGCGCAGATCCGCGACAACGCGCTGTCGAAGGCACGCTTCGAGTTCCGCTGGGAGGACCAGTTCAACCTCGGCCTCGACCCGGACAAGGCGCGCGAGTTCCACGACGAGACGCTGCCGCAGCACGGCGCAAAGCTCGCGCATTTCTGCTCGATGTGCGGGCCTCACTTCTGCTCGATGAAGATCACGCAGGACGTGCGCGAGTACGCCGCGAAGCAGGGAATCGCCGAAAGCGAGGCGCTGGCCAAGGGCATGGAGGCGAAGGCGGTCGAGTTCGTGAAGAAGGGCGCGGAGATCTACAGCAAGGCGTAGCGGTCCATCGGAACGAGGAGACGACGATGACGGTCAGGCAGGGATTGGCCGCGGCGGCCTGCGCCGCCGCGAGCGCGGCGGCGCTCGCCGCCGGCCCGTTCACGTTGTCGAGCGGCGACGTGAAGGCGAACGCGCGCATCGCGGACAAGCACGTGTTCAGCGGATTCGGCTGCAGCGGGGGCAACGTGTCGCCCGCGCTCGCATGGAAGAACGCGCCGGCGGGCACGAAGAGCTTCGCGGTGACCGTCTACGATCCGGACGCTCCGACCGGCAGCGGCTGGTGGCACTGGGTCGTGTTCAACCTGCCGGCGGACACGAACTCGCTGCCCGCCGGCGCGGGCGACGGCACGGGCAGGCAACTGCCCGGCGGCGCGGTGGAGTCGCGCACCGATTTCGGCAAGCCGGGCTGGGGCGGGCCCTGTCCGCCGCAGGGCGACAAGGGACATCGGTACGTTTTCACCGTGCACGCGCTCAAGACCGACAAGCTCGACCTGGCGGCTGACGCTCCCGCGGCGATGGTCGGCTTCATGCTGAACGCGAACCGGCTCGGCAAGGCGAGCTTCACGGCGATGTACGGGCGGAAGTAGGTCGGGCTTCGGCCCCGAGGGTCGTGGGTCGGGCTTCAGCCCGACAACCAACCTATCGGGCAATGCGGCGTCGGGCTGAAGCCCGACCCACAAAGGGTGGCGAGGGCGTCGGGCTCAGGCCCGACCCACGGTGGCGGGAAGCGAAATGAATGGAAGTGTCCGCATCGCCGGCGTCGGCATGATCCCGTTCGCGAAGCCCGGCGCGAGCGAGACCTACGATGTCATGGGCGCGCGCGCGATCCGCGCGGCGCTCGACGACGCTCGTCTCGGCTACGGCGACGTGCAGCAGGTGTTCGCGGGCTTCGTCTACGGCGACTCGTGCAGCGGGCAGCGCGCCGTCTACGAAGTCGGGATGACCGGCGTGCCGGTCGTCAACGTCAACAACAACTGCTCGACCGGATCGACTGCGCTGTTCCTCGCCCGGCAGGCCGTGGCGAGCGGCGACGCCGACTGCGCTCTCGCGGTCGGGTTCGAGCAGATGAAGCCCGGCGCGCTGGGCCTCGCGTTTCCCGACCGCCCGAGCCCGTTCGAGCGTTTCGATGCGGCGACCGAGGAACTCGTCGACGCCGAGGGCGTGCCGTTCGCGCTCAAGTACTTCGGCGGCGCGGGCCTCGCGCACATGAGGCAGTACGGCACGAAGCTCTCGACCTTCGCGAAGATCCGCGCGAAGGCGAGCCGCCACGCGGCGAACAACCCGCTCGCGCTGTTCCGCAATGTCGTGAGCGAGGACGAGGTGCTCGCCTCGCCCGCGATCTGGCCGGGCGTGATGACGCGGCTGATGGCGTGCCCGCCGACCTGCGGGGCGGCAGCGGCGATCGTGTGCACGCCGGCGTTCGCGAAGCGCCGCGGGATCGACGCGGGCGTGGGCATTCGCGCGCAGGCGCTGACGACCGACCGGCCGCGGACGTTCGAGGCGCGCGACATGCGCGAGGTCGTCGGCTACGGCATGGCGAAGGACGCGGCGCGCCGGGTCTACGATGCGGCCGGCGTCGGACCCGGCGACCTCGACGTCGTCGAGCTGCACGACTGCTTCGCGCACAACGAGCTAATCAGCTACGAGGCGCTCGGCCTGTGCGCCGAGGGCGGCGCCGAGAAGTTCGTCGTCGACGGCGACAACACCTACGGCGGACGCGTCGTCACCAATCCGTCGGGCGGCCTGCTCTCGAAGGGCCACCCGCTCGGCGCGACCGGCCTCGCGCAATGCGCGGAGCTCGTGTGGCAGTTGCGCGGGCAGGCGGAGCGGCGCCAGGTCGAGGGCGCGCGGCTCGCGCTGCAGCACAACGTCGGGCTCGGCGGCGCGTGCGTCGTCACGCTCTACGAGCGCGTCTGACGTTCGAAGCGTTCGAGTGCGCTCTCGATCGCGCGGGCGTTTTCCGAAGCGATGGCACGGAAGGGTTCGGAGATCCGCTCGTCGCGCGCGACGACCTGCCAGTACCCGATCGCGCGCTTCCCTGCCGCGGACCACGTGGCCTCGTGTCCTGGATCGGGCGCGGGCGCGGCATACGCGCGAGCCGGCACCTCGCCGGCCACCGGCGCGTAGCCCATCGGCAGCATGTCGTAGACCGGCGCGAGCGCCATCGCGCCATCGTCGCGCGGCACCAGCGTCAGGTTGGCGAGGTGCAGGTCGGTGTTCGCGATGAATCGGCCGAATGCGTGCAGGTCGCGAATCTGCGCGACCGTCGACGGCAGGAGCCAGCGATCGCGCGCGAGGGCCTCGGCGACCTCGATCCAGTTCGCGTGGCCGGCGGCGGCGCGGACGAACTCGCGGTTCATCGCGGCGAGCGTGACGGCCGGGCGGCGGCCGCGCGCGCCGACGCGGTCGAAGCGCGTCGACTGAAGGAAGAAGCGCGAGCCGCCCTCGACGATCGACGACTCGGTCGCCGGGAAACCGCTCGAGCGCAGCGCCTCGTGCGCGAGATGCTCGCAGACGAGGAGGTCGCATCCGCGGCGCGCCGCCGCGGAGTACTCGGCGGACGAGAACTTGACGACCGTCTGGATCGCAACCGGCCCGCTCGCGACCGTCGCGCAGAACTTCGGGTGCTCGCCGCCGACGCACGCGCCGGGCGGCGTGCCGGCGATCGTCGCTTCCGCGAGGGCAGCGAAGGCCCGTGCGCGCTCGGATGGCGCGATCGGGTCGGGGGCGGCGCCCCACGCGTCGTAGAGCCTGCGCGCAGAGTCGTCGCCGAGCACGAGGTCGCCGATGCCGTCCTCGCCCGCGCGCGCGAGCGCGACGAGCACGTCGTCGTCGGACCAGCCGTCGCAGTCCTCGGGCAGGCCGAGACTCGCATGGCGAGCGGCGAAGCCTCGCCCCAGAAAACCGGCCGGCCGTAGGTCGGCGAGAAAGGGCGGCAGCCCGTCGAAGGTGCCGTCGGCCCTGCGGCCCTGCATCCAGCGAGGCAGCGATGCCGACTCCCCGACGAAGGATCCCCCCGGCGCGAAGGGCCGCAGCGTCGCAACCCGCACCAGCGAGCCGGCCTCGTCGACCCGGAACAGCGGCAACTCGCGCCCCAGGCCGGGGACGTCCCTGGCGGCGGCGTACCGGCGGGCGCGCGCCCGGCCGATCGCCAGCACGCGGTCGCCGGCGCGCGCGACCAACCGGGAGAACGTCGGCTGCGATCCCACGGCGAGCGAGCGCATCAGCGACGAGGCGCTGGTCAGCGGCGCGCGGGTCAGTTCATCGACCAGGGCATCGACATCGGACAAGCTGGATCCTGATCGGCCATCTTGATGAGAATTAATTCATTATCAATTCACAATTCTAAATATACCTGTGATCCCCAAGCCACGCAAGGCAAGGCCGATCCGGGTGAATGAATTACTGAATGAATACTGCCTGCTGTGACAAGGGCAAGCCGGGGGTTCTCGCGCCCGGGCGTCGATCGCCGCAGAGGCGCTTAGGCCGCGGCGTGCAGCCGTACCGGGACGCGGCGCGGCCCGAACGCCCCGTCGAAGCGCTCGAACCGCCCGGGAAGCACAGCGTCGCAATGGCGGCAGCGGCCCGCGTCGGTGAGGTGGTAGTCGAGGATCGCGTGCCAGTCGCGGACGACGAGCGGCTTCGCGCAGCCGGGGCAGAACGTCGTGCCGCCGGTGCGGTCGTGGACGTTGCCCGTGTAGACGTAGCGGATGCCCTCGGCGAGCGCGATCTCGCGCGAGCGCTTGAGCGTCGCGGGCGGCGTCGCCGCGAGGTCGGTCATCCTGTAGTCCGGGTGGAACGCCGTGAGGTGCAGCGGAACGTCGGGCCCCAGCTCGCGCACGATCCACCGGCTCATCGCCTCGATCTCGGCGGGCGAGTCGTTCTTCCCTGGGATCAGCAGCGTCGTGATCTCGAACCAGCAATCCGTCTCGTGCTTCAGGTGGACGAGCGTGTCGAGCACCGGGTTGAGGTGCGCGCCGCACAGCTTCACGTAGAACTCGTCGGTGAAGCCCTTCAGGTCGACGTTCGCCGCGTCCATGCTCGCGAAGAACTCGCGCCGCGCGCCGGTGCCGATGTAGCCCGCGGTCACCGCGACCGTCGCGATGCCGCGCTCGCGGCACGCCTGCGCCGTGTCGATCGCGTACTCGGCGAAGATCACCGGATCGTTGTAGGTGAACGCGACGCTGCGCGAGCCCGCGCGGCGCGCCGCCTCGGCGATCCGCGCCGGCGAGGCGGCGTCCATCAGCGTGTCCATCTCGCGCGACTTGCTGATGTCCCAGTTCTGGCAGAACTTGCACGCGAGGTTGCAGCCCGCCGTGCCGAACGACAGCACCGACGAGCCGGGGTAGAAGTGGTTGAGCGGCTTCTTCTCGATCGGGTCGACGCAGAAGCCCGACGAGCGGCCGTAGGTCGTCAGCACCATCGCGTCGCCTTCGCGCTGGCGTACGAAGCACGCGCCGCGCTGTCCCTCGTGCAGCCGGCAGTCGCGCGGGCACAGGTCGCACTGGATGCGGCCGTCGTCGAGCCGATGCCACCAGCGTCCCGGGTGATTTCCGCTCATCGAATTCCCTCGTCTGTCGCGAGTTCCGTGTCGAATTCGGCCTGCCGCCACCGGGTCACCGCGTAGCGGGAGACCCGGATCTCCGGGCTCCAGAAATGTTCCGGCAGGCCGGCCTTGCGCTTGAGCGCGCCGACGAAGTCGCGCGGCTCGGGCAGGGACTCCCACACCTGCGGCAGGAAGGTCGCCCGCGCGCGCCCCAGTTCGAGGACGACGCCGTCGACGCCCGGCTCGAGCCGCGCGAGCAGGTCCTCCTCGCTGGCCGCGTCGATGCGCCGTGCCGGCGACAGCAGAGACACCTCGACCGTCGTGATTTCCACCTCGCGCATCCCGAGCGGCGCGAAGCGCGGATCGTCGAAGGCGGCGGCGAGCGCGTTCGCGCGCACGTCGACCGCGAGCGGCCGGCGGGGCTCGAGGCTGCCGATGCATCCGCGCAATTCGCCTTCCTGCTTCAGCGTGACGAACGTCGCGCCCGGCCGGTCGAGCGCGGCGTGGGCCCGCACCGGCGACGCGGGCCGACCGAACGCGCCGCCGATCGCGCCGCGCGCGATGGCGACGAGCGCGATGCCGAGCTCGCGGTCGCTCACGGCCTCGCCCCTTCGCCGAACACGAACGACGCGTAGCCGACGACGCGCGAACGGTCGCCGGCCGTGTCGCCCGAGTTTCGAAGGTCGATCAGTTCGGGCTCGAGTCCGCGCCTGCGCGCGCACAGCAGCAGTCCGTTGATCGGCGTCGCGCCGCACGCCTGCTCGTGATCGAGCGGCCGCGAGAGGGACAGGATGCGATCCGCGCTTTCGCGGTCGATCTCGCGTGCCTCGGCGTAGCGGTGGTAGTGCGACAGGTCGGAGCTCACGACGACGAGCGTCTCCGGCCCGCCCCACAGGCGGTCGAGCACCTGCGCGACATCGTCGGCCGAGGCGTGGCCGACCGCGAGCGGCACGATGCGGAAGCCGTCGAGCATCGATTGCAGGAACGGCAACTGCACCTCGAGCGAGTGCTCGAGCGCGTGAGCGGCGTCGTTCTCGACGACCTGCGGGAGCCCGCGCAGCGAGGCGACCGCCTCGCGGTCGACTTCGACCTCGCCGAGCGGCGTCGCGAACGCGCGTGCGCTCGGCAGCGCAAGCCCGCGGACCGCGACCCGGTGCGCGGGGCCGAGGATCACGACGCGCCGGATCGACGCGCGCAGGCCCGCGAGGCGCGCGTACGCGCCGGCCGCGATCGGTCCCGAGTAGACGTAGCCGGCGTGCGGGACGATCAGCGCCTTGGGGCGCCCCCTGGCGCTTCCTGGCGACGCCGGGGCCCCGGCAACGAATGCGCGAACACTCGCCGCGAGCTCGGTCGGCTCGCCCGGGTAGAACGTGCCGGCCACGGCGGCCGGGCGTACATCGCGCATGACTCACCTCGCGGGGATTCTCCTGCCCGGGAGGACGACTGCCACCGGCTCCCGGCGTGGCCCGCCGAGGGCGCCCGGCCGCGGCGAATCCTCGGCGATCCATGCCAATGTGCGGCCAAAGACCCCTGGAATCAACCGGGAAGACTGCTGTCCTCCCCGGTGCCTGACACCCGTGTCACTCGTCGCCGCCCGCGAGGCGGACGACGTAGCCGCCGGACTTCTCGTCGCGCTCGAGCGCGAGCGCCCCGGCGTCGCGCGCCGCCTCGAGCATCGCGTTGAACGAGCGGAAGCCGTAGTACGACTCGGCGAATCCGGGCCGCACGCGCTTCAGCGCCTGCTTGACCATCGAGCCCCACACCTTGTCCTCGCCGCCGCGCTCGGTGGCGAGAGCCTCGACCGTGCCGACGATCAGTTCGATCGCCTCGGCGCGACGCTCGTCCTCGCCCTTCGGCGCGGCCGGGGGCTCGGCCACGGCGTCGGCCGCGGGCGCATGGCCCCGGGCGGGCCTCTTCGCGGCGCCGCCCGGCTTCGCCTCGGCCTTCGGCTTCGCCGTCGTCTTCTTCGCCGCGCGCTTCTTCTGCTCGCGAACGAGGTCGTCGTAGTAGATGAACTCGTCGCAGTTCGCGATCAGGAGATCCGAGGTCGAGTTCTTGACGCCGACGCCGATCACGGTCTTCGCGTTCTCGCGCAGCTTCGACACCAGCGGCGAGAAGTCGGAGTCGCCGCTGATGATCACGAACGTGTCGACGTGCGCCTTGGTGTAGCAGAGGTCGAGCGCGTCGACGACCATGCGGATGTCGGCGGAGTTCTTGCCCGACTGGCGCACGTGCGGGATCTCGATCAGCTCGAAGGACGCCTCGTGCATCGGCGCCTTGAACGCCTTGTAGCGTTCCCAGTCGCAGTACGCCTTCTTGACGACGATCGACCCCTTGAGCAGCAGGCGCTCGAGCACCTTCTTGATGTCGAACTTCTCGTAGTTGGCGTCGCGCACGCCTAGCGCGACATTCTCGAAGTCGCAGAACACCGCCATGTTGGTCACGTCGCTTTCGCGGGGCATCGGGGCCTCTCGTCCTTCGGCGAAACAGCCACGATACCACCCCGGGTGCCCCGTACCGGCAGTCCGGGTACGCGGCGCCTACGCGACACCCGGAGTCGCCGCGCGCGCTACACTCACGCCTCGCCCCTCAGCCCTCGACCGCACATGCCGGACGCCCTGCGCACGCTCACCCCGCTCGAATCCCGCGTGCTGGGGGTGCTCGTCGAGAAGGAGCGCACGGTGCCGGACACCTACCCGCTGTCGCTCAACGCGCTCGTCGCCGGCTGCAACCAGAAGACCTGCCGATCGCCGCTGATGGATGCCTCCGACGCCGACGTGCAGGCCGTGCTCGACGGGTTGCGCCCGCTGTCGCTGGTGGTCGAGTCGTCGGGCGGCCGCGTGATGCGCTATGCGCACAACCTGCCGCGCGTGCTCGGCATCCCCGCCGAGTCGGCGGCGCTCGTCGCGACGCTGATGCTGCGCGGCCCGCAGACGCCCGGCGAGCTGCGGATCAACGCCGAGCGACTGCACCGCTTCGCCGACAGCTCGTCGCTCGAGGCGTACCTCGCCGAGCTCGCGGAGCGTCCGGCCGGCGCGCTCGTCGCCGAACTGCCGCGCGCGCCGGGCGCGCGCGAGCATCGCTGGATGCACCTGCTGTGCGGCGCGCCCGAGCACGCGACGGCCGCGGCCCCGGCCACGCCGCCGCGCGCGGGTGCGGTCGCGAGCGACGATCGCCTCGCCGCACTCGAAGCGCGCGTCGGGCGTCTCGAGCAGGCGATCGCCGAGCTCGTCCCGACGCGGGAGCGTTGAGCCCGTCGGGCGCCCCCCGCAGGGCGGTCGGGTCGGGCGTTGCACGCGTTGCGCGCGGACGCGCAGAATGGGAACCATCGCGGACACCGTTCGCGATGATCGGGACGGAGGAGGATGCGATGGGTCTGCTCGACGGTTTGCTCGGCCAGGTGCTCGGCGGCGCGATGGGACAGGAACGACAGAACGACGGCGGACTGCCGGGAATGGGCGGGATCGACCGGTCGCCCGGCATGCCGGGCATGCCCGGCGGAGGCCTCGAGCAGATCCTGGGCGGGCTCGGCGACGGCGCCGGCAGCGGCATGGGCGCAGGCGGCCAGGGTGGGCTCGTCGCCATCCTGCTGCAATTGCTGCAGCAGAACGGGGGACTCGGCGGATTGCTGTCGCAGTTCCAGAAAGCCGGCTACGGCGAGCAGGCGGATTCGTGGGTCAAGTCCGACCACAACATGCCGATCAACGGCGACATCCTGTCGCAGGTACTGGGATCCGGGCAGCTCGACAGGATCGCCGAGCAGCTCGGCATGTCGCGCGGCCAGGCGGCCGACGAGGTCGCCTCGGCGCTGCCGGAGGTGGTCGACCGCATGACGCCGCAGGGCGCGCTGCCGGGCAACAGCGACGACATCGTCAACCGGGCACTCGAGATCCTGCAGCGCGGCGGTCGCTGACACCGCGTGCGGGAGCCGCGCCACACCTCATGATCGGGACGTTCCGTCCGACGACGGAGCTCGGCGGGTAGGGGGGGGCCATGGAATCATCCGCCGCGGCCGCGTCGCCGCTCTCGGCGGTGCAGGCGCAGTTCATCCAGGGCGGGGTCGCGATGGTCGTGGCCTCGAGCAGCGCGCAGCGCCTGCCCTCGCAGGCGCGCGCCGTGGGCTGCAGCGTCTCGTCGGACCGCCGGCGGGTCACGATGCTGCTGCGCAGGTCCCAGTGCGCCGCGTTGCTCGAGGACATTGCGCGCAGCCGCGCGCTGGCCGTCGTGTTCTGCCAGCCGAGCACGCATCGCACGCTGCAGATCAAGGCCAGGGACGCCGTGGCGCAGCCGCCGGCATCGGTCGACGCGGCGGCGCTGTCCCGGCAGGCGGATGGCTTTCACCGCGAACTGGCGCCGCTGGGCTATTCCGCGGAATGGACGAGGGCGCTGCTGGGATACGCTCCGGACGATCTCGTCGCCGTCAGCTTCACGCCGCTCGAGATCTTCAGCCAGACGCCGGGGCCGCGCGCCGGGGAGCGCGTCGCATGACGCTCACGCTGGACGCCATCCGCGAGTGCCTGGAAGGCAGCGTGCCCAGCACGATCGCGACCTGCGCGCAGGACGGCACGCCCAACGTCACCTACGTGTCGCAGGTGGACTACGTGGACCCGCAGCACGTCGCGCTCTCGTTCCAGTTCTTCAACAAGACGCGCGAGAACATCCTGGCCAATCCGCAGGCCACGGCCGTCGTCGCCCATCCCGAATCGGCCGCGACGTACCGGCTGTTCCTGCGCTACCTGCGCACCGAATCCGACGGCGTGCTGTTCCAGCGCATGAAGGCCAAGCTCGCGGGCATCGCCTCGCACAGCGGCATGGCCGGCGTGTTCAAGCTGCGAGGCGCCGACATCTACCGCGTGCTTCGCATCGAGGCGATTCCCGGCCCGGCGGTGACCACGGCCGGACCGCGGCGCAACCTGCTGGCGGCGCTCCGCGCGACCTGCGCCCGGCTCAATGCCTGCGGCGACCTCGCCGCGCTGTTCGACGAGACGCTCGCGGCGCTGGAGGAGCAGTTCGGGATACGTCACGCGATGATGCTGATGCTGGACGAGAAGCAGCAGCGCCTGTACACGGTCGCGTCGAGAGGATACCCGGCGTCCGGCGTCGGCTCGGAGATCGCGCTGGGCCACGGCGTGATCGGCGTCGCCGCCGAGCATGGCGCGCCGATCCGCATCGCCCACATGACGTCCGAGTACGCCTATGGCCGCACGCAGCGCGAAACCACCGCCGCGGCAGGACTCGCCGACCAGTTGCAGCGCGAGATCCCGTTTCCGGGTCTTCCCGAGGCGCACAGCCAGCTCGCCGTTCCGGTCCTCGCGGCGGGCCGGCTCGCCGGCGTGCTGTACGTGGAGAGTCCCGAGGACCGCCGCTACACCTACGACGACGAGGACGCGATGGTCGCGTTCGCGGCCCAGCTCGGCACGTCGATGCAGCTGCTGCGGCAGGCCGAGGACGCCGAGGACCCCGCGCGCGAGCCTGCCGCGCCCCAGGCGTCCGCCGGCGCCGCGGTCACGGTTCGCCGCTACGTCGCCGACGACAGCGTCTTCATCGACGACGACTACCTGATCAAAGGTGTGGCCGGCGCCATCCTCTGGAAGCTGCTCTCGGACCACTTGCGCTCGGGACGCGCGGATTTCACCAACCGGGAGCTGCGCCTTGATCCGTCGCTCCACCTGCCCGACGTCGCCGACAACCTCGAGGCCCGGCTGATCCTGCTGGCGCGGCGCCTCGCCGAGCGCTGCGATTTCATGGCGATCGAGAAGACCGGGCGCGGGCGCTTCCGGCTCAAGGTCGGCCGCCCTCTGAAACTGGTCGACATGGCGCGCCCCACCGCCGCCTAAGAAACTTTTAGCAAACCCTTAGCAAAGATTTAGCAGCGCCTCCCCGCCCACGCTCCTAAGCTGCGAGCCGATCGAACCACGGCTCCCGGGGCAGCTCACATGGACGTGCAGGCGACACATTCGACACGCGCGCGACGGCGTCGCCTCGCTGCCGCGCTGCGGCTCGTCGCCGGCCTCGCCGCGCTGGTCCTTCCGGCCTGGGCCGGCGACTTCACCGCGTCGACTGCCCCGCTCCCGCCAACGCTGCGCGACACGGGACTGTATGTCGACGGGTCGATGTCGCGGGTGCGTCCGGAGAACCTGCCTTTCTCGCCGCAATACGCGCTTTGGTCCGACGGCGCCGCCAAGCGCCGCTGGATCTACCTGCCTCCGGGCACGTTCATCGACGCCGCGCGGCCCGAGGCGTGGGAGTTTCCACCCGGCACGCGGCTGTGGAAGGAATTCGCGCACGCCCGGGCGGTGGAGACGCGCTACATCGAGCGACTGCGGGACGGTTCCTGGCGCTACGCCGCCTATGTCTGGAACGAGGACGGCACCGACGCCGTTCTGGCGCCGGAAGGTGGCCGCACCGGCCTCCGCGCGGCCGGCGCGCCGGAAGGTCGCTACGACATTCCCGCGCAGGCCGACTGTCGCGCATGCCACGAAGGGGCGCGCGTGCCGGTGCTCGGTTTCGGCGCGCTGCAGCTCTCGCCCGACCGCGATCCCGGTGCGGTGCACGGCACCGCCGCCGGTCCCGCCGACGTCGACCTGCGCAGCCTCGTCGCACGGGGCCTCGTGCGAAACCTTCCGGCCTCGCTGACCGAACGCCCGCCGCGCATCGCGGCCTCCTCGGCCACTGCGCGCGCGGCGCTAGGCTACCTGCACGGCAACTGCGGCCACTGCCACAGCGGGACCGACTCGGCGCCGCCGGTGGACCTGCTGCTTGCGCAGGACATCGGCGACGCCGCCGCCACCGACCGAGTGCTGCGCTCGATGATCGGACGAGCGAGCCTCTACCCCGCCGCCGGCCATGCGACCGGCGCCCGCGTCGTCGCGCCCGGCAGCGCGCGGGCCAGCGTGATCGCGACGCGCATGCGCTCACGCGATCCGCAGGTGCAGATGCCGCCGCTGGGCACGCGAATTCCGGACGACGAGGGACTGTCCCTCGTCGAACGCTGGATCAACAGCCTCGAACCCACCAAGGAGACCGCACCATGAAACGAACGATCGCATTCCTCCGTGCCATCGTCCTGGCGTCCGCCCTCGCCGTGCCGGCGCTGTCCGCGGCACAGGCACCGGCTGCGCGCGCGGACGATGCCGCGCCCTCCGGCGCGACGCAGGACACCGCGTCCGCGGCGACGACCAAGGTCGCGCGCGGCAAGTACCTGGTGACGGTCGCCGGCTGCAACGACTGCCACACGCCGTTGAAGCTGGGATCGAACGGGCCGGAACCCGACATGAGCCGGATGCTCTCCGGCCATCCCGAAAGCCTGGCGATGCCGCCCGCCCCCCGCCTTCCCGACGGCCCGTGGCAGGTGACGGCCGCGGCGACCAGCACGGCGTGGTCGGGGCCCTGGGGCGTCTCGTTCACCGCCAATCTCACGCCGGATGCGGAGACCGGGCTGGGTCGCTGGTCGTTCCGCAACTTCAAGGACACGATTCGCACCGGCCGGCACCTCGGTCGCGGCCGCCCGATCCTGCCGCCGATGCCGATTCCGATGTACAAGCACTTCACCGACGAGGACCTCGAAGCGATCTACGCGTTCCTGCGCACGATTCCGCCGATCCGCAACCAGGTGCCGCTGCCGGTCGCGCCGCCGGCCCTGTCGACCGCCGCGAGCCAGTGATGCCGCTGCGCCCTTCCCCCGCGCGTCCTCCGAGGAACCCGTCATGAAGACCCGGCCCCTCATCGCCGTCCTCGGCGCCACCGGCGCCCAGGGCGGCGGCCTCGTCCGCGCCATTCTCGCCGACCCGGCCCGGACGTTCGACGTCCGCGCCATCACGCGCAGGCCCGATTCGCCCGCGGCGCGCGCACTCGCGACGCTCGGCGCCGAGGTCGCGCACGGCGACCTCGATGCGGTCGCGAGCCTGGACCGCGCATTCGACGGCGCCCACGGAGTCTACGTGGTCACCAATTTCTGGGAGCACTGCTCGCCGGAGCGCGAGCTGGCGCAGGCCGGCAACGCCGCACGAGCCGCCGAGCGCGCACGCGCCCGGCACGTCGTCTGGGCATCGCTGGAGGACACGCGCCGCCGCGTGCCGCTGTCCGATCCGCGCATGCCCACGCTGATGGGCCGCTACAAGGTGCCGCATTACGACGCCAAGGGCGAAGCCGATGCGCTGTTCGCCGGCGTGCCGACGACGTTCCTGCGCGCGTCGTTCTACTGGGACAACCTGATCCACTTCGGCCTGGGGCCGAAGCGCGGCGCCGACGGTGCGCTCGAGTTCGCGTTGCCCATGGGTGACCGGAAGCTGCCCGGCATCGCGGCGGCGGACATCGGCCCCTGCGCGCTCGGCGTGTTCAAGCGCGGCGAGGAGCTCGCCGGCCAGGCGTTCGGCATCGCCGGCGGGCATGTCTCCGGCGCCGACATGGCCGCGGGCCTTTCGCGCGCGCTGGGCGAACCGGTGCGATACGTCGCGCTGCCGTTCCGCGACTACGTCGACCTCGGCTATCCCGGCGGACACGACATGGCCAACATGTTCCGGTACAAGCACGACTTCAACGACGAGTACCGCGCCGCGCAATCGGTCGAGCGCACGCGCGAGCTGCATCCCGGGCTTCTCGACTTCGGGCAGTGGCTCGCGATCCACGCGCGGAGCATCGCGCGGCTCGAGGCCGCCGCCGCCTGACCCCTCCGCGTCGTGGCGCTGGCGCCCCTTGCCCTCGGGAGCGCCGTGCGCTCGTCGGCTCGGCGCGATGGCGTCGGAACGGCCGTTGCTTCGGCCGCCGTCGCGCCGGGCGAGCGCCTGCCGCGCCGCGCACCGCGACCTGCGGAACGCCGGCGTCGCTCGGCTTCGTGCGACAATCGCGCCGCGGACGCGCCACGCGCGCGTCCGCGCAACGCCGCAGCCCGCCCGCTTGGACACCCTAACGCTCGTCAACGCGCTGCTGCTCGGCATCGTCGAGGGCCTGACCGAATTCCTGCCGGTCTCGTCGACCGGACACCTGATCGTCGCCGGCTCGCTCCTCGGCGTGACCGGCGAGCGCGCCAAGGTGTTCGAGATCGCGATCCAGTCGGGCGCGATGCTCGCCGTCGTGTGGGAATACCGCGCGCGATTCGGCCATGCGATCGCGGGCCTCGGCTCCGATCCGGTGGCGCGCCGGTTCGCCCGGAACCTGGCGATCGCGTTCGTGCCCGCCGCGGCGCTGGGCTACCTGGCCGGTCCGGCGATCAAGGCCGCGCTGTTCGCGCCGGTGCCGGTCGCGATCGCGTTCGTGGCCGGCGCGTTCGTGATCCTCTGGGCCGAGCGGCGGCAGCGCGAGCGGCCGGCCAGCGTGCGCGTCGCCGAGGTCGACGACATGACGGCGCTCGATGCGCTCAAGGTCGGCGTCGCCCAGGCGTTCGCGCTCATCCCCGGCACGTCGCGATCGGGCGCGACGATCATCGGCGGCATGCTGTTCGGCCTGTCGCGCAAGGCCGCCACCGAGTTCTCGTTCTTCCTCGCCGTGCCCACGCTCGTCGTCGCGGGCGCCTACTCGCTGTGGAGGAGCCGCGACACGCTCTCCTCGGCGGACCTGCCGGCGTTCGCCGTCGGCTTCGCCGCCTCGTTCGTCTTCGCGTTCCTCTGCATCCGCTGGCTGATCCGCTACGTGAGCCGGCACGACTTCGTGCCGTTCGCGTGGTACCGGATCGCGTTCGGCGCGGTGATCCTCGTGACCGCGTGGACCGGCCTCGTGCGCTGGGACTGACTCGTTGAGCGTGGAGGCCGGCGCTGGCGCCGTCCTGCGCCGGCATCGTGCTCGCGATCGGCCTCGGCGCGCTTTTCCGGGGCGATGCAGTCATCGCGATCCACCCCGGCGGCGCCGCGCTCGTGCTGGCCGGCCCGACGCTCGTCACGTCGAGTCCCCGTGCGCGCCGCGATCGGCGGACATCGTCGAGCCGCCGCGCTAGAATCGCCGTTACGCGCGCGATGTCGCGCGCGTCGGCAGGAGCAACCGCATGGCCCCCGACACCATCGACCGCAAGGCCCCCGCACTCAGGGATCCAGCGCTCATGCGCCAGCAATGCCACGTCGACGGACGCTGGATCGACGCGGACGGCGGCCGCACGATGGACGTCGTCGATCCGGCGACCGGGCGGGCGATCGGCACCGCGCCGGTGATGGGCGGCGCCGAGACGCGCCGCGCGATCGACGCGGCCGCGCGCGCATTTCCCGGCTGGGCCGCGAAGACCGCGAAGGAGCGCAGCAACGTGCTGCGCCGCTGGTTCGAGCTGATGGTCGCGAACGTCGACGACCTCGCGCTCCTCCTTACGGCCGAGCAGGGCAAGCCGCTGGCCGAGTCGAAGGGCGAGGTCGCGATCGGCGCGGCGTACGTCGAGTGGTTCGCCGAGGAGGCGCGGCGCGTCTACGGCGACGTGATTCCGACCGTCGGCAACGACCGCCGTCTCGTCGTGCTGAAGCAGCCGGTCGGCGTCTGCGCCGCGATCACGCCGTGGAACTTCCCGTGCTCGATGATCACGCGCAAGGTCGCGCCGGCGCTCGCGGCGGGGTGCACCGTGGTCATCAAGCCGGCCGAGGCGACGCCGTATTCGGCGTTCGCGCTCGCCGAGCTCGCGCACCGCGCCGGGTTCCCGCCCGGCGTCCTCAACGTGATCTCGGGCGACGCGCCGTCGATCGGCGGCGAGATGTGTGCGAACCCGGCGGTTCGCAAGCTCTCGTTCACCGGATCGACCGAGGTCGGCCGCATCCTGATGAAGCAGGTCGCTCCCACGATCAAGAAGCTCTCGCTCGAACTGGGCGGCAACGCGCCTTTCATCGTGTTCGACGACGCCGATCTCGACGCGGCGGCCGACGGCGCGATCGTGTCGAAGTTCCGCAACGCGGGACAGACCTGCGTGTGCGCGAACCGCTTCTTCGTGCACGAGAAGGTCTACGACGCGTTCGCGGCCAAGCTCGCCGCGCGCGTGCGCGCGCTCACGGTCGGCGCCGGCACCGATGCCGGCGTCATGCAGGGACCCCTGATCGATGCGGACGCCGTCGCGAAGGTCGAGGACCACATCGCCGACGCGACGTCGCACGGCGCGAGGGTCGCGACAGGCGGCCGGCGCCACGCGCTCGGCGGAACGTACTTCGAGCCGACGGTGCTCACAGGCGTGTCCCCCGCGATGAAGATCTTCCGCGAGGAGACGTTCGGCCCGGTCGCGCCGCTGATCCCGTTCTCGACCGACGAGGAGGTGATCGAGCTCGCGAACCGCACCGAGTACGGTCTCGCGTCGTATTTCTACGCCCGCGACCTGGGCCGCGTGTGGCGCGTCGCCGAGGCGCTCGAGTACGGGATGGTCGGCGTCAACACGGGTCTCATCACGACCGAGGTCGCGCCGTTCGGCGGCGTGAAGCAGTCGGGACTGGGCCGCGAGGGCTCGATGTACGGCGTCGACGAATACGTCGAGATCAAGTACGTCGCGTTCGGCGGTCTCGACCGCTGACCGGGGGTCCGGCCACGGCCCGGCGGGCGATGCGGCCGGTCGGGACTGCGTCGCCCCGCGGCGAGGCCGGTTCAGCCGCGCTGCGCGCCGTCGGCGATGCGCTGCCGCTCGCGCTGGCGCGCGATCTCCGAGGTCTTGAGCGACAGGTAGTCGTCGCGCTCGAGTTCGCGCAGTTGCTCGGCGTGGCGCTCGGTGAGCGTGTGGAATCGCTCGAGGCGCGCGCGGTCGCGCTCGGCCGCCTCGCGCGCCTGCGTGTCGAGGTAGGCCTCGATCGCGATCATCTGCCGCATCGCGTTGCGCTCGACGATGCCGCGCGTGCCGCCGACGAACACGGCGCGGCCCGCCGCGTCGCGTCCGACGACGGTGAACCCGTGCTTGCCCGCCCCGACCGTGGCGAGGTATCCGGCGGTCGCGAGCCGGCTCTCGATCGACGGCCGGTAGGCATAACGAACCACCAGCCGCGTCGTGGTCTCGCCCGCGGGCTCGGCCGTGATCGCGAACTCGTAGTCGCGCGTCTTGAGCGGCCCGGATGCCGCGTTGAGCCGGATGTCGATCCGGCGCGGCGAGACCGCCTTCGCGTCGAACGCGTAGCGGATCGGGTACGCGTCCTCGAGCTTCGCCCCGCGCTTGGGACCGGCGTACAGCGTGACCCGCTCGCCCTCGGGCGAGGACTCGCACACGCAGCCCTTGACGTTCGGGTGCAGGATCGCGAACGCGCACCACTCGCGCGCCACGGTGAGCGCGCGCGCGACCGCCGCGAACGGATGCCCGATCCGCGCGCGGATCTCTCCGACGAAGCGACCACCCTGCTCGCTCGAGTCGACCTCCGGCATGGGTGACGGAACCGCGGGCTCCGCGAACGCGCACGGCGCGAGCAGCGCCAGCGCGAGCGCGCAGCCGGCCAGCACACCCCGCGACCGAGGCGATCCGGCCCATCCCGCATGTCGTGCTGCAGCGTCCATCCGTCGCTCCGGAACCGCACCAGGCGGCCGGCCGGTTGCCGGAC
The DNA here is from genome assembly GCA_905339295.1 of Burkholderiales bacterium. Lineage (GTDB taxonomy): Bacteria > Pseudomonadota > Gammaproteobacteria > Burkholderiales > Casimicrobiaceae > VBCG01. Next base: position 13,867 of record CAJPFI010000005.1, on the reverse strand, counting down.
GCCTGCCGCGTCGGAAACAAGGATCGCGCGGGCGCGTCCCCCGCGTCACCGCAATGTTACGAGGCCGGCAAGCGGAAAATTCGCGCCCCGGCAGCCGCCAGCATACGCCGGGCGGGCGGACCCGTCACCAGCCCGTCGGGAGCTTGCGCAGGATGGTGATCGTGCGGTCCTCGATCGCGAGGTAGCCGCCCGCGACGAGATCCTTGAACAGCTTGCCGATCATGTCGCGCGATGCGCCCACGCGCTCGGCGATCGCCTGCTGCGTGAGCCTCTCGGGAACGACGGACGTGCCGTCGCCGAGAGGCGTCGCGAGGGCGTTGAGGAGCCGGACGAGGCGCCCGTAGACGTCGGTGAGCGCGAGGCTCTTGACGTCCTCGGTGGTCGCGCGCACGCGGTTGATCAGCTTCTCGATCAGGTGCAGCGCGAAGTCGGGGTTCTTCAGGATGAATTCGCGGAACTGCTCGCGGTGGACGACCGCGCAGACGGTCGGCTCCATCGTGACGACCGACGCCGAGCGCACGCCGCCGTCGAGCGTCATCTCGCCCACGTACTCGCCCGCCCCGTGGAACGCGATGGCGAACTCGCGGCCCTGCGCGTTGCTCGCGTAGACCTTCACGCGGCCCGACAGCACGATGTAGAGCGCGTCGCCGCTGTCGCCCTCGTGGATCAACACCGTGTTCTTCGGGAACGTTCGCACGATCCCGGTCTCGGCGATCGCGCGCAACGTCGCCTCCTCGAGCGGGGCGAACGGGTCCTGCGGGATGGGTGGCGCGGGCACGGACTGCGTTGGCGTCGGGGACGGAGAAAGATTGATGCTAGCACGCACCCCTTCCGCCATGGGAGGCGCGCGTGCATCGCCGGCCCCTCGCCGACGAAGCCGCGCCGGCGGCCTCCTTGCATGGTTTGCGTGACAAGCAGCGTCGCGTGTCGGCCGCCAGCGGCGACGGCAAGCGCTCGTCGTCGATCCCCGGCCGCTTCGCGGCCGGGGCGCTCGACGAGGCGGAGCAGGGGCCCCACGCCTTTCGTGGGGATGCGACCCGAGACGAGCGCAGGGCCGGCGAACGCAACGCTACGTGTCTGCTGCACCGTGCATCGCCGGCCCCTCGCCGACGAAGCCGCGCCGCTACCCGATCTTGCGGCAGTCGTCGATGACCTTGCCGTCGTTCGGCAGCGCGCCGGGCGCGTGGAAGCTCACCTCGCCGCGGAGTTTCGTGACATCGCGAATCGACGCGACGATCGCCTCGGTGCGCGACGACGCGTTCGACGCGACCTCGACGTGCAGCGTCATGCGGTCCTGCGCGTCCGGGTTGTCGACGACCAGGCGCGCCTTCACGATCTCCGGATGCCGCCGCGCGATCTCGGCGACCTGCGACGGGTGCACGAACATGCCCTTCACCTTCGTCGTCTGGTCCGCGCGGCCCATCCATCCCCGGATGCGGACGTTCGTGCGGCCGCAGGGCGACACGCCGGACAGGAACGCGGACAGGTCGCCGGTGCCGAAGCGGATCAGCGGGTAGTCGGTGTTCGCGAGCGCGGTGACGACGACCTCGCCGACCTCGCCCTGCGGCACCGGGTCGCCGGTGCCGGGACGCACGATCTCGACCAGCACGCCCTCGTCGACGACGAGCCCGTCACGCGCGGGCGTCTCGTACGCGATGCAGCCGACGTCGGCCGTCGCGTAGGCCTGGTAGGCGGCGATGCCTCGCGCGGCGAGCGCTTCGCGCAGGCTCGACGGGAACGCCTCGCCGGAGACGAGCGCCTTCGTGACGCTCGCGAGCGACACGCCCGCCTCGTCCGCCTTCTCGAGGATGATGCGCAGGAACGACGGCGTGCCGACGTAGCCGTCCGGCTTCAGGTCCGCCATCGCCTGCACCTGCTGCTCGGTCTGCCCGGTGCCGGCAGGGAACACCGTGCAGCCGAGCGCGTGCGCGCCGGTCTCGAGCATCGATCCCGCAGGCGTGAAGTGGTAGGCGAACGTGTTGTGCACGAGATCGCCCGCGCGGAATCCGGCGGCGTGCAGCGCACGCGCGAGGCGCCAGTAGTCGGGGGCGGCGCCTTCCGGCTCGTAGATCGGCCCGGGCGAGGCGAACACGCGCCTCACGCCGGCGCGCCCGCCGCCCCACCCCGTGGCGGCGAGGCCGCCGAAAGGACGCGCGGCCTTCTGCAGGTCGGACAGGTCGGACTTGCGCGTGACCGGCACCCGCGCGAGCGCCGCGCGGCTCGTGACCGACGCCGGGTCCACGTCCGCGAGCAGTCGTGCGAACGCGGGCGCGTGCGTCCTGGCGTGCGCGATCTGCTTCGGCAGGCGCTCGAGCATCGTCCGCTCGCGCGCGTCGGGATCGCGTGTCTCCAGTGCGTCGAAATGGTCGGTCATCGGTGGACCTTCGCGGCGTGACTGCGGGCGATCCGGGGTTGGTGGAACGGGGAAGCCGGCACCGGACGGGCGTGCGAGCCGGGCGACCGCCACCGAGTGCTGCCGGTCCCGCGCCCGCGCTTCCTCGGCCCTCGCCGCCGCCTTCGACGTCCCTACGCCAGCCAGCGCTTCCGGCGCCGGTAATGCTTGACGTCGCGGAAGCTCTTGCGGCCCGCCGTCGACAGGCCGAGGTAGAACTCCTTGACGTCTTCGTTGCTCGCCAGCCCCTTCGCGTCGCCGTCCATCACCACGCGGCCGTTCTCGAGGATGTAGCCGTAGTTCGCGTAGCGCAGCGCGACCATCGTGTTCTGCTCGGCCAGCAGGAACGAGACGCGCTCCTTGGTGTTGAGGTCGCGGACGATCTCGAAGATCTCCTCGACGATCTGCGGCGCGAGCCCCATCGACGGCTCGTCGAGCAGGATCATCGACGGCTTCGCCATCAGCGCCCGGCCGATCGCGGTCATCTGCTGCTCGCCTCCCGACGTGTAGCCCGACTGGCTCGATCGCCGCTGCTTCAGGCGCGGGAAGTAGTGGTAGACGCGCTCGAGCGCCTCGGCGAGGTCGCCGCGCGAGATCTTTCGCGTGTACGCGCCGGTGAGCAGGTTCTCCTCGACCGTCAGGTGCTGGAAGCAGTGGCGTCCCTCCATCACCTGGCACACGCCCATGCGCACCAGCTCGTTGGTCGTGAGCCGGTCGACGCGCTTGCCCCGGAACTCGATCGTGCCCTTCGTCACCTCGCCGCGCTCGGCGGACAGCAGGTTCGAGATCGACTTCAGCGTCGTGCTCTTGCCGGCGCCGTTCGCGCCGAGCAGCGCGACGATCCGGCCTTCCGCCACCTCGAGCGACACGCCCTTGAGGACCAGGATCACGTGGTCGTAGATGACCTCGATGTTGTTGACCGACAGGACCTTCGTCGCGGTCGCGGCGTCGGTCGTCGGAGGAGATGCGGTGGCGGTGGCAGCGGCGCTCATGGCAGGACGGCGCGGACGCCGTGTCGTTCCCCGTCGTCCCCGGCGTGCGGCCGGGAGAGAGGGCTGGGGCGAGGGGGCCGCGGTCGGCCGCCCTCGCCCCAGCCCTCCCCCGCGAGCGGGAGAGGGAGGGAGTTGCGGGTTACGACTCCTTGGAGCAATCGCGCGGCGTGATGTTCTTCTCCTTCGCGTACGCTGCCGCCGACTGCTCGATCATCGGCCGCACCAGCTCGCGGTCCGGCGTGATCCAGTCGGTGAGCACGACCCATTTGTTGCCGTCCCATTGCTGGAACTTGACCGCGCCGCCACCCTCGTGGTCCAGGCAGCTCACCTTGAGCGGCTGCATGAAGCCGGCGGCGCCCAGCGCCTTGAGGTTCGCGTCGCTGATCGACAGGTTCTCGAGGCCCCAGCGGATCTGTTCGCCGGTCAGCGCCTTCTTGCCGTACTTCTCCTGCGCCTTGCGAATCGCCTCGACGGTCACGATGCCGTGCACGACTCCGCGGTTGTAGTAGATGCTGCCGATCCGCGTCTGGTCCTCCATCTCGCCCCTGCCCTTGGCGTAGATGTATTTCTTGATCTCGGCGATGACCGGGAAGTTGGTGCCCGCGACGTTGAACCCGGCCGCGATGTACCCCTTGGCTGCCGCGCCCGCCGGGATCGTGTCCTCTTCCGCGCCGGACCACCACACGCCGACGATCTTCTCGCGCGGGAAACCGGCCCTTGCGGCCGCCTTCAGCGCCACCGGGTTCATCACGCCCCAGCCGCGCAGGATCACCCAGTCCGGCTTGATCTGGCGCACCTGCAGCCACTGCGCGCCCTGCTCGTTGCCCGGATGCGGGACCGGGATGTGCGTGACCGTGAAGCCGTACTTCGCCGCCTGCGCGTCGAGGACCGGGATCGTCTCCTTGCCGTAGGCCGATTCGTGATAGATGTTCACGATCTTCTTGCCCTTGAGCTTGTCCATCCCCCCTTCCTTCGCGCCGATGAACTTGATCTTGGCCGTGTTCTGCGACCAGTAGTTCGTGATCAGCGGGAAGATGTACGGGAACACGCGGCCGTCGGAGGCGTCGGTGCGGCCGTAGCCGATCGACACGACCGGGATCTTGTCCGCCGCGGCCTTCTCGATGAGCGAGTAGGTGATGCCGGTCGACAGCGGGTGCACCATCGTCGCGCCGGTCGGGCCCTTCTTCTTCTGGCGCTCGTAGCACTCGACGCCGCGCGCGTTGTTGTACTCGGTCTCGCACTTCTCGTAGGTCAGCTTGACGCCGTTCACGCCGCCTTCGCGCGCGTTGATCATGTTCACGTAGTCGATGAACCCACCGAAGATGCCGGAGCCGCCGGGCGCGTAGGGTCCGACCCAGTAGCCGTTCATCGGGATGAATTGCTCGTTCTGCGCGTGCACCGTCGCGGCGGCGCCGAGCAGGACCACGCCGAGCAAGGCCTGTCTGACTGACTTCATGGCACTCCTCCTGTTGTGAAACGTCTCCGATGCGGAGTCGATGCAGGACAGCATTCGCGCACGGCGCGCCGCTGTCAATGGCTCCCGCCCGTGGCGGACGCCTCGTTCGCAAGACCGGTGCCGCGCGTTCGCCTTCATCGCGGCGTCAGTGCGGGAACGGCCACAGCCGCAGCTTCTCCTTCCCGATCTGCCACAGGCGAGCCAGCCCATGCGGCTCCACGGCCAGGAAGAAGATGATCAGGCTGCCGAACACGATCAGCTCGAGGTTCGACGTGAGGCCGGCCGGAAGCTGCAGACCCAGCCGGTGCTCGAGCAGCGGCGCCATGGTGTTCAGGAAGATCGGCAGCAGCACGATGAACGCCGCGCCGAGGAACGAACCGAGGATGCTGCCGACGCCGCCGATGATGACCATGAAAAGGATCCGGAACGACAGGTCGAGGTTGAAGCCCTCCGGCTCGACCGTGCCGAGGTACGCGAACGCGTAGAGCGCCCCGGCCACGCCGCAGTAGAACGAGCTGATCGCGAACGCCAGCAGCTTGGTGGGCAGCGGCCGGATCCCGATCACGGCGGCCGCGACGTCCATGTCGCGCACGGCCATCCACGCTCGCCCGACCGAGCTGCGCACCATGTTCTTCGCCGCGATCGCCAGCACGGCGACGATGGAGAGCGCCAGCAGGTACTTCCTGACCGGCGTGTCGAACGCGAAGCCCAGGATCTCCATCTTCTGCGCGCTGATCACGCCCGACGTGCTGTAGTTCGAGAACCAGGGGAAGTGCGTGAGCGCCCAGACGACGAAGAACTGGGCCGCGAGCGTGGCCACCGCGAGGTAGAACCCCTTGATGCGCAGGCTGGGCAGCCCGAACACGATGCCGATGAGCGCGGCGCTCACCCCGGCCAGCGCGAAGGCCAGCAGGATCGGCATGTCGGGGACGCGCAGCACGAAGTTGTACGCGGCGAACGCGCCGACCGCCATGAAGGCCGCGGTCCCGAGCGAGAGCTGGCCCGCGTAGCCGGTCAGGATGTTGAGCCCGATGGTCGCGAGCGCGAAGATCAGGAACGGCGTCAGGATCGCCGACAGCCAGTACTGGTTCGCGACGAGCGGCACGACGAGGAACGCGACGACCAGCGCGGCGGCGACCCCGATCCGGTCCTGCCGGATCGGAAACACCTGCTGGTCCGCCGCGTACGACGTCTTGAACTGGCCGGCTTCGCGGTACAGCATTTCAGTGGTCAGAAGTCAGAAGTCAGAGGACAGAGGACAGAGCGGTGGAGTCTCGGTGGTGGCGCATCGGGCGCCGTCGTCATGGGTTCGATCGGGAAACGCTCGTCGCAGGCCGGCCGCGCCACACGATGCCCGGTGTTGCGATGACCGGGCGACGGTCGTGGCGCATTGACCGGCGCTGCAAGCGTCCGGTCCAATGCGGTGCGAACGTCGCCGTGGACTCATACTCGATCGATGTGTTTTTCGCCGAACAGCCCCTCCGGCCGCACCAGCAGGAACAGCAGCGCCAGCACGTACGGGAACCACCCCTCGATGCCGCCGCCGACCATCGGCCCGATATAGACCTCGGCGAGCTTCTCGGCGGCGCCGATGATGAGCCCGCCTACGATCGCGCCGGGGACCGACTCGAAGCCGCCGAGGATCAGCACCGGCAGCGCCTTCAGCGCGAGGAACGTGAGCGAGAACTGCACGCCGTTCCGCGCGCCCCAGAGCATCCCCGCCACCAGCGCGACGAAGCCCGCCACCGCCCAGACGATGCCCCAGATGTGCTGCAGCGGGATGCCCACCGCGAGCGCCGCCTGGTGGTCGTCGGCGACCGCGCGCAGCGCCCGTCCGATCCTCGTGCGGCTGAAGAACAGCGCGAGCGACGTCACCAGCACCGCGGCGATCCCCGCGGCCGTGATGTCGAACGTCGATATGTTCATCCCGGTCGAGTCGCTGATCCACGGGAGCGGCACGTCCTGGATCCCGAGGTCGAGGTTGTGCGGCTGCGAATCCCAGACGAGCTGCGCCACGCCTTCGATGACGAACGTGAGCCCGATCGTCGCCATGAACAGCGTGATCTGCGGCTGGTTGACGAGCGGGCGCAGCACGATGCGCTCGGTCAGCAGCCCCAGCACGACCATCACGCCCAGCGTGATCACGAACGCGATCCAGAAGTCGATGCCCATCTCGCGCAGGCCGACGAAGGTCAGCGCCGCGAGGAACACCATCGCGCCCTGCGCGAAGTTGAACACCCCGGACGCCTTGTAGATCAGCACGAAGCCGAGCGCGACGAGCGAGTACATCACGCCCGAGAGCAGGCCGCCGATCAGGACTTCGAAGAAGAAGGACATGGCAGGGCTAGCGGCGGTTGTCGGGGAGCGGGGGGCGGGGCGGCGGATTGCCGGCGACCGCGGGCAGCGTCGACCGGAACACCGGCCGGCCGCCCTCGGGCGGCCGCACGGCCGTGATGCGCCTGCGCAGCCTGTCCCGCGATCCCCGGTGCCGGAGGTTCAATGCGCCACTCCCAGGTAGGCGTCGATCACGGCCTGGTCGCCGCGAACCTCGTCGGGGCGGCCGTCGGCGATCTTCCTGCCGTAGTCGAGCACGACCACGCGGTCCGAGATGTCCATCACCACGCCCATGTCGTGCTCGATCAGCACGATCGTGGTCCCGTACTGCTCGTTCACGTCGAGCACGAAGCGGCACATGTCCTGCTTCTCCTCGACGCTCATGCCGGCCATCGGCTCATCGAGCAGCAGCATCGACGGCTCGGCCGCGAGCGCGCGGGCGAGCTCGACGCGCTTCTGCAGCCCGTAGGGCAGGCGTCCGACAGGCGTCTTGCGGATGTGCTGGATCTCGAGGAAGTCGATGATCTCCTCGACCTTGGCGCGCTGCTCGAGCTCCTCGCGCCGCGCGCGGCCGATCCATATCGCCTGCTCGACGAAGCTCGCCTTCATCTTCAGGTTGCGCCCGGTCATGATGTTGTCGAGGACGGTCATGCCCTTGAACAGCGCGATGTTCTGGAACGTGCGCGCGATGCCGTGGGCCGCCGCGTCGTGCGGGTTCATGCCGTGCCGCACCTTGCCGTGGAACGTGATCGTCCCCTGCTGCGGGTGGTAGACGCCGTTGATGACGTTGAGCATCGAGCTCTTGCCCGCGCCGTTCGGGCCGATGATCGCGCGCACCTCGTGCTCGCGCACGTCGAACGTGATGTCGGAAAGCGCCTTCACGCCGCCGAACGCGAGCGAGATGTTCTCGAGCTTCAGGATGACGTCGCCGGAACGGCGCTCGGCGGCCGTCATCATGCGGCGCCCCTTCCCCGCGCCCCGGCCCGCGGCGCCGCGTGCCGCGCGCGCGTCATGCCGCCTTCCTCGCGGCGCCGGCCGGGAAGGTCTTCGCGTCCTCGATCCGCAGGTCCGCGGCCACCATGCCGGTGCGCCCGTCCTCGAACTTCACCTGCGTCGCGATGTGCTGCACCTTGCGCCCGCCGTAGAGCGCGTCGATCAGCACGCCGTACTTCTCGGCGACGAACCCGCGGCGCACCTTGCGCGTGCGCGTCAGCTCGTCGTCGTCCGGGTCGAGCTCCTTGTGCAGGACCAGGAAGCGGCGGACCTGCGATTCCGCGAGCCCGGGCTCGGAGGCGAGCTGGGCGTTGACATCCTCGACGCATGCGCGGACGAGGTCGATCACCTCGGGCTTGGTCGCGAGGTCCGCGTAGCCCGAGTAGGCGAGCCCGCGCCGCTCCGCCCAGTTGCCTACCGAGCCCATGTCGATGTTGATGAACGCGCACACCATCTCCCGGCCGTGGCCGAACGCGACCGCCTCCTTGATGTGCGGGAAGAACTTGAGCTTGTTCTCGAGGTAGTTCGGCGCGAACATCGCGCCGCCGGAGAGGCTGCCGACGTCCTTCGAGCGGTCGATGATGCGCAGGTGCCCGTCGGCGTCGAAGATGCCGGCGTCGCCGGTGCGGAAGTAGCCGTCGGGATCGATCGACTCGGCGGTCGCGTCCGGACGGTTGTAGTACTCGGTGAGCAGCATCGGCCCGCGCACCAGCACCTCGCTGTTCTCGCCGATCTTCACCTCGACGCTGGGCGCGGGCGGGCCGACGGTCTCGAGCTTCACGCCGCGGTTCGGCTGCAGGCACACGTACGCGCAGGTCTCGGTCGAGCCGTAGAGCTGCTTCAGGTTGATGCCGATCGAGCGGTAGAAGCGGAACAGGTCGGGGCCGATCGCGGCGCCCGCCGTGTACGCGACGCGGATGCGGCTCATGCCGAGCACGTTGCGCAGCGGGCCGTAGACGAACAGGTCGCCGATCGCATAGGTGATCCGGTCGAGGGTCCCCACCGGCTTGCCGTCGAGGATGTCGGCGCCGCAGCGCTTCGCGACGTCCATGGCGCGGCGGAACATCCAGCGCTTGATCGCGCCCGCGTCCTCCATCCGGATCATCACCTGGGTGAGCAGGTTCTCGAAGATGCGCGGCGGCGCGAAATAGTAGGTCGGCCCGATCTCGCGCAGGTCGGTCATCACGGTGTCGCCGGACTCGGGGCAGTTGATCGTGAAGCCCGCGACCAGCCACTGCGCGAAGCTGAACAGGTGGTCGCCGACCCACGCCATCGGCAGGTACGACAGGATGCTGTCGTCCGCGGTGAGCCCGTCGAACCCCGCGCCGCCTTCCGCCGCGGCGATGAACGCCTTGTGGCTCTGGCGCACGCCCTTGGGCTTGCCGGTCGTCCCCGACGTGTAGAGCATCACCGACACGTCGTCCGCGCGGCCCTTCGCGACCGCCGCGTCGAAGAATCCCGGATGCGCGCGGTCGTACTCGCGCCCCGCCGCGACGAGGGCGTCGTAGCTTCCGACGCCCTCGTAGCCCGGTCCCGCGTAGCCGCGCATGCCGCGCGGGTCGTCGTACACGATGTGCGAGAGCGTGGGGACCTGCGGCCGCGCCTCGAGCATCTTGTCGACCTGCTCCTGGTCCTCGACGACCGCGAAGGCGATCGCGGCGTCGTTGAGCACGTAGACGAACTCGTTGGCCGGCGCGTCCTGGTACATCGGGACCGGCACGCCGCCGACGCACTGCGCCGCCAGCATCGCCCAGTACAGCCGCGGGCGGTTGTCGCCGATGATCGCGAGGTGGTCGCCGCGCCGGAACCCGATCGTCGCCAGGCCGCAGGCGAGCGCGCGCACCTCGCCGGCGACGTCGGCCCACGGCCATGTCTGCCAGATGCCGAGGTGCTTCTCGCGCGTGGACGGATGGCGCGGCCGAACCGCCGCGTGATGCAGCAGCCGGCGCGGAAACGTGTCGAGCGCCTGCTCCATGGCTCCTCCTCGCTGCGCGGGTCGCACGCGATCCCGCACAGGGCGCCGTCTCTTGGGCGGACGGTCGCCGATCGGCCGGCCGGAAAATTCGCGGCCGGACCTGACATCTTAGGTCCTGCGGGGGGCGGCGGCAACGCGGGACGACCGCTCCCGCGCTCGCGCTCGAGGCGCGTGCCGGTCCCGCCGCGTAGAATCTGCTTTGCGGACGGGCCGACCTTACGCCATGCGCCGCGGGCGCGGCTGTCGCCGGGCCGACATTCCGCCCTCGGCGGTCCCACGGGTCCGGACCCGTCGAGCCGCCCCGCCGCCTCCCTTCCTTCCCGCCCCGATGCCCTCCTCGACCCTGCGCCGGATGCTGGAAGCGAGCGCGTGGGCGCGCACGTGCTCGCCCGCCGACCTCGACCGCATCCTGTCGGAGTCGGTCGTACGGTCGTGCCCGGCGGGAGGTCTCGTGTGCCGCAAGGGCGAGCCGGTCGATCACTGGATCGGCGTCGTCGACGGCCTCGTCAAGATGGCCAACGTGTCGGTCGACGGCAAGCCGATGAGCTTCACCGGGATCGGGACCGGCGGGTGGTTCGGCGAGGGATCGCTCCTCAAGGATGAGCCGCGCCGCTACGACATCGTCGCGCTGCGCGACTCGGAGATCGCCTACATGCCGCGGGCGACGTTCATGCGCCTGCTCGACACCAACGTCGCCTTCAACCGCTTCGTCCTCGTCCAGTTGAACGAACGCCTGGCGCAGTTCATCGCGATGGTCGAGCACGACCGGCTGCGCGGACCCGAGGCGCGCCTCGCCCGATCGCTCGCGGGGCTGTTCAATCCGGTGCTCTACCCTGGCATCGGCACGTCGCTGGCGGCGTCGCAGGAGGAGCTCGGCCAGCTCGTCGGCCTGTCGCGGCAGCGGGTGAACCAGGCGCTCAAGCGCCTCGAAGCGGAGGGACTGCTGCGCGTCGACTACGGCAGCGTGACCGTGCTCGACCTCGCGCGCCTGCGCAACTACGGCGAGTGACCCGACGCCGCCGACGGATTCCCCCTCGCCGCCCATGGCCCCCCGACGCCCTTCCACTTCGACGGACCTGCCGATGCCCTCCTCGACCGACCGACTCGCCCAGCTGCTTTCCGCCGCCCACCGCTCCGGCCGCGCCGCGGCGACGACCGACCTCGATCCGCTGAACGTGACGATCGCCGAGGCCTACGCGGCGCAGGCGGTCATCGTCCGCGCGCTGGGCGCGCGCGTGGCGGGCTGGAAGACCGGCTTCGGCCCCGACGGCTCGCCGGTCGCGGCGCCGCTGGTCGACGGTGCCGTGCGCGCGTCCGGCTCGACCGTCGCGCTCCCTCCGGACCGTCCGGTGATCCTCGAGATCGAGATCGCGTTCCGTCTCGCGCGCGACCTGCCGCCGCGCCCGCAGCGCCCGTACACGCGAGGCGAAGTCGAGGACGCGGTCGAGGTGGCGTTGGCCGGCGCAGAACTGATCGCCGCGCGCGGCGGCATGCCGTCGACGGGCACGCCGTTCCCGCGCTTCGTCGCCGACCTGCAGGGGAACGCCGGCTACGTCTGCGGCGGCGAGACGCGCGGGTTCCGCACGCTCGACCTCAGGGCTTGCCGCGTGTCGCTGCGGATCGACGGCGAGCGCGTGCACGACGCCGTCGGCGGCCATCCGCAGGGCGACCCGTGGGCGCCGATCGTCGCGTGGGCGAACGCCCAGTGCGACGGGCTCGGCGGGTTGCGAGCGGGCCAGGTCGTGACGACCGGCAGCATCACGCCGCCGCGGCCGGTGGACCGGCCGTGCCGCGTCCAGGCAACCATCGAAGGGGTCGGGGACGTCGACCTGGCGCTGTCTGCCCCCGTGCGCTGACCGGCCGGCACCCCGCGCGACGCCGCGGCGTCGCCATCCGTCGCTCACGCAGCGGACCAGGGCAGCTTGCCGCGTGAATTCTGAAGCCGGTAGAGGTTGACGGCGGGAGACGCCGCGAACACCGCGTCGGCGGAGAAGCCGCGGCACAGCGCCGCGAACGGCGCCTCGTCGTCCCAGCTCTCGACCAGCACGATCCAGCGCGGAACGAGGTTTGCTTCCGCGCGCGCCTTGCGCTCCTCGGTGTCGACCGAGCTCGCAGCCTCGTCGGCGATCAGCAGGTGGCAGCCGGCCACGCCCGGCGCGGCCGCGAGCCGCGGCAGGACCTCCTGCGCCATGCGCACGCGGTGCCGGTCGGCGCCCTGCTCGTCGACCTCGTAGCGAAACGTCGCGATCAGCCCGCCCTGCCCCTCGCCGAAAGTCGCCGCGACGCGGCAAAGCGATCGCGAAACACCCCGGAAGTGCTTGACCGTCGCGACCGTCCACGGCGTCGGACGGTTGAGGCGCGACAGGTAGTCGGGGCCGGAGACCGTCGCCGGCGAGACGGTCTCGTAGAGATTGAAGTACTCGGGCGACCCTTCGAGCGCGACGTAGCGGCGCCCGCGCAGGAACCCCGGGATCCCCGTGCGCTCGGGCATGTGCTCGTTTCCGTGCCACGCGTAGAAATCCGGGCGCCCCTCCGGCGCGATGTCGTGCCAGATGGCGACGGCGCCCTGCCCGGCGAGGCTCATCGGCGCCCTCCGGTCAAATTGCGGGTATCAGGGATGAAATGCATCACCCACGTGGCCTGCGTAGTATGCAAGCGCTCACTCACTAACGGCGAACGATCGCGCCTCACGCCACGCTCATCGCGCCGCGTAGTCGTAGAACCCCTTTCCCGACTTCCGACCGAGCCAGCCCGCCGCGACCATCTCGCGCAACAACGGCGCCGGGCGGTACTTCGGATCGGCGAAGTCGCGGTAGAACACCTCCATCACCGCGAGCATCACGTCGAGCCCGATCATGTCGGCGAGCGCGAGCGGGCCGATCGGGTGGTTGCAGCCGAGCCTCATCCCGTCGTCGATCGCCTGCGCGCTCGCGAGCCCTTCCTGCAACGCGAAGATCGCCTCGTTGATCATCGGGCAAAGGATCCGGTTGACCGCGAACCCTGGACTGTTGCGCACGACGATCGGCGTCTTGCCCAGGCGCTTCGCGAACGCCTCGGCGAGCGCGACGGTCGCGTCGGAGGTCTGCAGCCCGCGGATCAGCTCGACCAGCGCCATCATCGGCACCGGATTGAAGAAGTGCATGCCGATGAAGCGCTCGCCGCGGCGAGTGGCCGCCGCGAGCTGGGTGATCGAGATCGACGACGTGTTCGATGCGACGACCGCGTCGGCCTTCGCGATCGCGTCGACCTTCCGCAGGATCTCGAACTTGACCGCCGGGTTCTCGGTCGCCGCCTCGACAACGAGGTCCGCGTGCGCGAGGTCCTCGTAGTGCGTCGTCGGATGGACGTGCGCGAGCGCGGCGTCGCGCTGCGCGGCGCTGAGCTTCTCCTTCTTGACCAGCCGCTCGAGGCTGCCGGCGATGGTCGAGCGCCCGCGCTCGAGCGCGGCGTCGGACACGTCGATCATCACGGCGCGGATGCCGGACACGGCGCACGCCTGCGCGATGCCGTTGCCCATCGTCCCGGCGCCGATCACGCCGACGGTCCTGATCGTGCTCATGGTGCGGTCTCCACGATGCGAAAACCGCGATTATGCGACAGCGTCGGGCTGAAGCCCGACCCACGGTCATGCGCCGCCCTCGACAGCGTCGGGCTGAAGCCCGACCCACTGGGAGTGCGCCGCCCTCGACAGCGTCGGGCTGAAGCCCGACCCACGGCGCATGGTG
>CAJPFI010000004.1 GCA_905339295.1 Burkholderiales bacterium | reverse complement strand
GACCCACGGCGCGATCCCCGAGGCGTCGGGCTGCAGCCCGACCCACGGCGCGAAACTCGAGGCGCCGGGCTGAAGCCCGACCCACGGCGCGATCCCCGAGGCGTCGGGCTGAAGCCCGACCCACGGCGCGACCCTCGTGGGTCGGGCTTCTGCCCGACGGGCGACCCGCCTCATGCGCGCCTCCCGTACAACCCGGCCGGGAACGCGATCATCAGCACCACCATCAGGAAATAGATGATGAACGAGCCGACCTCCGGCACGTAGTACTTGCCTGCGACGTCGCAGATGCCGAGGATCATCGCGGCGACCAGCCCGCCCTTGATCGTTCCGGCGCCGCCGATGGCGACGACGAGCAGGAAGTACACCATGTACTTGAGCGGGAACGTCGGGTCGAGGCCGAGCACGTCGATGCCGAGCCCGCCGCCGAGTCCCGCCAGCCCGGAGCCCAGCGCGAAGGTCACGCCGAACACCCGGTTCACGTTGATGCCCAGTCCGGCCGAGGCGACCGCATTGTCGACCGACGCGCGCACCTGCGCGCCGAAGCGCGTCTTGATGAGCAAGAGGTGCAGCGCGACCGTCACGACCGCGACGACCGCGATCAGGAAGATGCGGTACGCGCCCAGCCCCAGGCCCATCACCTGGACCTGTCCGCGCAGGAAATCCGGCAGCCGGACCGGCTGCTGCGAGGGCCCGAAGAAGTAGGTCGTCGCCGCGACCGCCATGAAGACGATCCCGATCGTGAACATCACCTGGTCGAGGTGCGGCGCCCGGTAGAGCCGCTGGTAGAGCGTGCGCTCGAGCACGATGCCGGCGGCCGCCGCGACGACGAAGGCCACCGGCAGCGTGACGAGGAACGGCACGCCCGCGCGCGTCATCAGGACGACGCAGGCATAGCCGCCCAGCATCGCGAACGCGCCGTGCGCGAGGTTGACGAAGTTCATCAGGCCCATCGTCACCGACAGGCCGATGCTGATGACGAACAGCAGGCTGCCGTAGGCGATGCCGTCGAACAGCACCCCGATGAAGCTTCCGAGCATGGCGCGTTCCCGTCGCTCCGCGGCCGGTCAGCCGCCCGGCCCGACGTTTTCCACCTTGTCGAACTCGATGTTCCACGGCTTGCCGTTGACCATCTTCACCTCGCGCAGGTAGATCGTCTGCACGACGTCGCGCGTCGCCGGATCGATCATCATCGGGCCGCGCGGGCTCATCCACTTCATGCCCTTCATCGCCTCGACGAGCTGCTCGCCGGTCCCGGTGCCGCCGGTCTTCTTCAGCGCCTCGTAGATGAGGTGCATGCCGTCGTACCCGCCGACCGAATGGAAGTTGGGGCGCATGCCGTTGTTCGCCTTCATCATGGCGTCGACGTAGGCGCGGTTCTCCGGCGACTCGTGCGCCGCCGAGTAGTGGAACGACGTGATCACGCCGACGGCCGGCGCGCCCATGCTCTCGAGGATGTCGTCGTCGACGACGTCGCCCGGGCCGATCATCCGCATGCCGGCCTGCTTCAGCCCGCGTTCCTCGAACTGCTTCATCACGGCGAGCCCTTCGCCGGAGGGCACGAACACGAACAGCGCGTCGGCCTTCGAGTCCTTCGCGCGCTGCAGGAACGGCGCGTAGTCCGGGTTGCGCAGCGGCGTGCGCACCGACTCGACGATCTCGCCGCCCAGCTCCTTGAAGCGCGCCTGGAAGGTCTTCTCGGAATCGAGACCCGGCGCGTAGTCGGTGACGAGCATGAACACGCGCTTGATCCCGTTCCGAAACGCCCAGCCGGCGATCGGGGCGGTATTCTGGGGAAGCGTGAAGCCCGTGCGCACGATGAACGGCGAGCGTTGCGGAATGACCTGGGTTCCGGCCCCCATCACGATCATCGGGACCTTCGCCTCGGTCGCGACCGGCGCGGCGGCGAACGCGAGCGGCGTCAGGCCGAATCCGGCGAGCGCCGTCACCTTGTCCTGCACGACCATCTCCTGCGCGATGCGCTTGGTCGTCTCGGGCGCGAGGCCCGTGTCGTCCCTGAGGATCAACTCGATCTTGCGGCCGGCGACCGTGTCGCCGTTCTTCTGCATGTACAGCCGGCAGGCCGCCGAGATCTGCTTGCCGGTCGAGGCGAACGGCCCGGTCATCGGCAGGATCAGTCCGATCCTGATCGGGTCGGCGGCATGCGCGAAGCGCGGGAACGCGCTCAGCGCGGCGGCGCCCGCCATGCCCTGCAGGACGCGGCGGCGGGTCGGATGGATGCGGTCTTTCATCGGGCTCCTCCTTCGGGTGGGTCAACGATGCGTGCGTCGGTCCATGATGCCACGGCGGGTGAATCGATCGCGGCGCGGCGGGGGCGCTAGCTCCCGCGCGCCTCGGCCGCGATCTGCGAGGCGAGCAGCCGGCGCCCCTGCGTGGGGCCCGCGTCCGCCCTGACCGCGATGGTGAACACGGGCTCCGCCACGTCGCCGATGTTGCGCTGCTGCGACTCCAGCATGTCCTTGTCCTCGTCGAACGTGCGGCCGACGTTGGCGCGCAGGAACTCGGTGACGCCGGGCTCGTCGAGCCGGAAGTTGCGCGCGAACGCCCAGAAGTAGTGCGTCGACGTCGGCGTCTCGGGCGTCATCAGGTTGATGACGCGGCCCTCGACGCGGTTCGAGCCCGGCGGAGCGTCGAGCGGCTCCACGCCGACGTCGATCACGACGTAGCCGGGGGGCTGGTAGACGGTGCGCTGCCAGCGGTCGATGCGGTCGTTCCCCTTGAGCCGCCCGAGGAACTGGTAGAACGGCGGCGGCGTGCAGCCCGGCATCTCCTTGTCGATGCGCACCGAGCCCTCGCCCACCTCGATCGCGATCGGCGTCTCGGCGACCGCCTCGTGGCCGATCGTGCGCGTGTGCACGTAGGTCTCGTGCGACAGGTCGAGCAGGTTGTCGTTCAGGAGGCGGTAGTTGGCCTCGATGCGGTGGTAGCCCTCGCTCGCGACCCAGTCCGGGTCGTCGAGCCAGTGCACGTCGGGGACGAGCGCCGGATCGGCGCGCTCGGGCTCGCCCATCCAGACCCACACGAGCCGGTAGCGCTCGACGACCGGGTACGCCCGCACGCGCGCCTTCGACGGGATCTGGTCCTGGCCCGGGATCTTCACGCACCGGCCCGCCGTGTCGAAGCACAGGCCGTGGTAGCCGCAGCGCAGCACGTCGCCGATCAGCGCCCCCTTGGACAACTGCGCGAAGCGGTGCGGACACCTGTCCTCGAGCGCGACCGGCTTGCCGTCGCCGCCCCGGTAGATCACGAGCGCGTCGTCGCATATGCGCCGCGCGAGGAGCTGCCCGCCGACCACCTCGTGCGTGAACGCCGCCACCTGCCAGCAATTGCGCATCCACATGACGTGTCCTCCATCGCTTCCGTCGCCGCGGACCGCCGCGGCGCGTCGTCCTGCCTACAGGTCCAGCACGAGCCGCGCACCCTTCGCCCGCGAGACGCACACGGTCATCCGGTCGTTGGCGCGCTTCTCCGCGTCGGTGAAGAAGATGTCGCGGTGGTCGGGCTCGCCCTCGAGCACGCCGGTCACGCAGGTCCCGCACACGCCCTGCTCGCACGACGTCTCGACCGTGACGCCGTTCTCTGCCAGCACCTCGATGATCGAGCGCCCCTCGGGCACCTCGAACTCGCCGCCGTGCCGAGCGAGCTTCACGACGAAGGCCGGGCGCGGACCGGAAAGCGATGCCGGGTCGGCCGCGAAATACTCGAGGTGGACCGCGTCGGGCGCCCAGGTCGGCGCGGCGGTGGCCTCGACCAGGTCCATGAACGGGCGCGGCCCGCACAGGTAGAGGTGCGCGCCCGCCGGCCGGATCCACAGGAGCTTGCGCAGGTACGCACGCACCTGATCGGGCTCGAGCGCGTAGTGGAACCCCACCTTGCCCCGGTAGTCGTCCCCCGACAGCAGGTCGCGGAACGCGGTGTGCGCGATCGAGCGGCTGAAGCAGAGGAGCTGGAACGACTCGCCCGTCGCGACGAGGTGGCGCGCCATGCCCAGAAGCGGCGTGATGCCGATGCCGCCGGCGACGAGCAGGTGGTGGCTCGCGCCGGCGACGAGCGCGAAGTTGTTGCGCGGCGCGCCGATCGTGAGTTCCTGTCCCTCGCGCACCCGCTCGTGCATCGCGGCCGAGCCGCCGCGGGAGGCCGCCTCGCGCTTCACCGCGATCAGGTAGCGGCCGGCGTCGCGCGGATCGCCGCACAGCGAGTACTGGCGCACGATGCCGGGCGCCGGATGCACGTCGATGTGCGAGCCGGGCGCGTACGGGGGCAGGCTCGCCCCCCGGGCCGGACGGAGCTCGAACGAGCGCACGTCGATCGCCTCGTCGCGGATCGCGGCGACGGTGACGGTCAGTTCGCCCACGCGCGCTCCCTCGACGTCGCGGCGGGCGAACACAGCCAGGCGACCAGCGCGTCCGCGACCGCGCGCGGCTGCTCCATCGGCGCCATGTGCCCGCAGTCGTCGAACACGGCGAGGCGGCTGCCCGGCACCAGCGCGGCGATCTCCTCGTGCTGCGCGAGCGGACTCCATGCATCGTCGCGGCCACAGGCCACCAGCGTCGGCACGCGGATCGAGCGCAGCAACGCGCTCACGTCGGGACGCGCGAGCAGCGCGTCGACCTGCGCCGCGAAGCGCTCGGGCGTCTGCCGCCCGATCATGTCGAGGATCGCCTCGACGAGCGCCGTGTCGGCCAGGCGCGCGGGGTGCACCATCGCGCGCATCCACTCGCGGCCCATCGCGCGCATCCCCCGCTCGCGGGCGAGCGCAAGCAGCGCCAGGCGACGCCCGCGCTCGTCGTCCCCGGCGCTGCCGTCGGGCCGGCTGCGATAGCCGGTGTCGAGCAGCGCGAGCCGCAGGACGCGACCCGGCGCGCGTCGCAGGACCTCGAGCGCCACGCGTCCGCCCATCGAATGGCCGGCGAGCGCGAAGCGCTCGGGCGCCTCGTCGATCACGCGATCCGCCATCGCGCCCAGGCTCGCCTCCGACGAGTAGTCGGGCACGTGGCAGCGGGCGTGCGGCGCGAGCCACGGGAGCACCGGCGCCCACGACGCGTGGTCGCAAAGCAGCCCGGGAAGCAGCAGCAGCGCCGGGCGATCGTGATCTCCCTGGTCCATCGGCGGATCCGGCCGGCGTCGGTCTCGCACGTTACGCGCGGCGCCCTGCGGCGTTCACCGCACGCGCGCTCCGGTTGCCGAGCCGCGGAAACACGCGCCGCGCGTTGCCCTCGAAGATCTTGTAGCGGTCCTCGGTCGCCAGCGCCTGCAGCTGGTCGACGTAGCGGCGCGTGTCGTCGTAGTGGTGGCCGGTGTCCGGGTCGATGCCGCGCACGGCGCCCACCATCTCCGAGGCGAACAGGATGTTGTCGACCGGGATCACCTTCGCGAGCAGCTCGATGCCGGGGTAGTGGTAGACGCAGGTGTCGAAGAACACGTTGCCGAGCAGCAGCTCCTTCAGCGGCGGCCGCTTCATGTCCTGCGCGAGCCCCTTGTATCGGCCCCAGTGGTAAGGCACCGCGCCGCCGCCGTGCGGGATGATGAACTTGAGCGTCGGGAAGTCGCGGAACAGGTCCGAGGTCAGGAACTGCATGAACGCGGTCGTGTCGGCGTTGATGTAATGCGCGCCGGTGGCGTGGAAGCACGGATTGCACGACGTGCTGACGTGCACCATCGCCGGCACCTCGAGCTCGACCATCTTCTCGTAGAGCGGGTACCACCAGCGGTCGGTGAGCGGCGGCTCCTTCCAGTGCCCGCCCGACGGGTCCGGATTGAGGTTGCAGCCGATGAAGCCCAGCTCCCTCACGCAGCGCTCGAGTTCGGGGATGCAGGTGTCCGGCGTCACGCCCGGCGACTGCGGCAGCTGGCAGACCCCGACGAAGTTGTCCGGGTAGAGCTGGCAGACGCGGTGCACGAGGTCGTTGCACACCTGCGACCACTCGCGGCTCGTCGCCTCGTTGCCGATGTGGTGGGCCATGAAGCTCGCACGCGGCGAGAAGATCGTGAGGTCGGTGCCGCGCTCGCGCTGCATCCTCAGCTGGGCGCTCTCCAGGCTCTCGCGGATCTGGTCGTCGCGGATGACGAGCTCGGAGCGGCGCGGCCCCTTCGAAGGGTCGCCGATCGCGGCGACCTGCCGCTTGCGCCACGCCTCGAGCTCGGCGGGTGCGGTCGTGTAGTGCCCGTGGCAATCGATGATCATCGTGGTGCCCGCCTCCTCGCGCCGCGTCCGCCGCTCACGCCGCCCGCGCCATCGCGGCCGGGCGGTTCTCCAGCACCATCAGCCCGGCGGCGGTGTTCGAGATCGGGATGTGGTAGTTCGAGTGCACCTGGGACACCGCGCCGGTCAGCGCGCCGCGCGCGGCGATCCAGTTCACCAGCTCGAAGCCCTGCGCGCCCGCCTCGCGGACCAGGTCGAGCGCCGAGTAGCGCGCCAGCGCCTGCGGGTCGTCGACGAGCTTCTCCATGCACATCAGGTCGAAGGGCTTGTTGATGTGGCCCGCACGCGTCCCGTCGAGCTGGTGAGACAGTCCGCCGGTCCCGAACACGACCACGCGCAGGTCCTCGTCGAACGACTCGATCGCGCGCCCGACCGCCTGCCCGAGCCCGAGGCAGCGCGCCGGCGACGGGAACGGGTACTGCAGCGTGTTGATCGTGATCGGCACGAGGCGCACCGGCCACGCCTCCGCGTCGGGCCACAGGAGCGCGAACGGCAGCGACACCGCGTGGTCGACCAGCATCTGCTGGCAGGTCGTCACGTCGAAATCGGCGTCGACCAGCCCCTCGATGACGTGCCACGACAGGTCCTGGTGGCCGAGGATGGGCGCGAGCGTCGGGATGCCCCAGCCCTCGTCCGCGTTGCGGTACTCCGGCGCCGCGCCGACGCCGAACGTCGGCAGCGCGTCGAGGAAGTAGTTGAGCCCGTGGTCGTTGTAGAAGGCGACGACGACGTCCGGCCTGACTTCCTTCAGCCACTCCTGCGCGCGCGGGTAGCCGTCGAAGAACGGCTTCCAGTACGGGTCCTGCTGCAGGTTCCTCGCGATCGCCTTCCCGATCGACGGGATGTGCGATGTCGTGATCGCTCCGACGATGGTCGCCATGGCTATCTCCCCGCCTCGGCCAGCCTGGCCTTGAACGCGTCCTTGGTCATGCCCGTCTGCTGCGCGCCGACGTCCTGCACGTCGAGCCCGAAGATCCCCGCGAACTTCGCGAGGTAGTAGATGTTGCCGCCGGCCGCGATCAGCTCGAGCACGTTGCGGTTCGCGACCGCGCGCCGCTGCTCGTCGTCGAGCCCGTAGCGGCGGCAGTACGCCTCCTCGTCGCGCTTGAACGCGTCGCGGTTGTCCGCCGAGTTGAACGAGTAGCACATGCGGTTCAACGCGTAGCCCTTCTGCGCCATCCGGCCGTCGAACACCGTCGTGCCGGGTATTCCGTAGTCCTTCGCCTTGCCGCCCATCGCCATCTCCCGCCGAGGTCCGGTTCGTCGCGGCCGGGCGCCCGGGGGCCGCGCCGGACCGATCCGGTCGCCGCCCGTCGCGGGACGCCCGTCCCGCACCCTTGCCCCTTGCCGCCGAAATCGCCCTTCCCGGGCCGCCCCTCGTCCGGGCGCGGTCCCGTCCCGCGCGCCGGGCGCCGGCGATCGTCGATCGCCCCGCCGCGGCACGCCGCATTGCCGGTCAGGCCCTGTCCATGCCCCTTCGCCGCCGCGCGACGCTCACGGTTGCGCCGCGAGTTGCCGCTCGAGGCGGTCGAGAGTCCGGTAGCACGGCAGCACCTGCGCCACGCTCGCGTTCGGCTCGCGCTTCCCGCGGATCGCCGCGACGAACTCGCGGTCCTGCAGCTCGATGCCGTTCAACGACACGTCGACCTTTGACACGTCGATCCTCTGGTCCTTCCCGTCGTACAGGTCGTCGTAGCGCGCGATGTAGGTGCCGGTGTCGCCGATGTAGCGGAAGAACGTCCCGAGCGGCCCCTCGTTGTTGAACGAGAGCGACAGCGTGCAGATCGCGCCGCTGCTCGACTTCAGCTGGATCGACATGTCCATCGCGATGCCGAGCGACGGATGGATCGGGCCCTGCACGGCGTGCGCGGTGACGATCGTGCCGCCGGCCTGGTACGCGAACAGGTCGACCGTGTGCGCCGCGTGGTGCCACAGCAGGTGGTCGGTCCACGAGCGCGGCTGGCCCAGCGCGTTGATGTTCGTGCGGCGGAAGAAGTACGTCTGCACGTCCATCTGGTGGATCCGGAGCTCGCCCGCCCCGACGCGCCTGTGCACCCACTGGTGGCTCGGGTTGAAGCGGCGCGTGTGTCCGGCCATCGCAATCTTCCCCGACGCCTGCTGCGCGGCGACGACCGCCTCGGCGTCGGCCAGCGTGTCGGCGAGCGGGATCTCGACCTGGACGTGCTTGCCCGCCGCGAGGCACGCGATCGCCTGGCTCGCGTGCAGCTGGGTCGGTGTCGCGAGGATCACCGCGTCGACGTCGGGGCGCGCGAGGCTCTCGCCGAGCTCGGTCGCGACATGCGCGACGCCGAAGCGCTTCGCGACCTCCTCGGTCGGCGCGCGCGTCCGCCCGACGAGCGAGGTGACCTTCACGCCGTCGATCTTCGCGAGGGCTTCGAGGTGCTTGATGCCGAATGCGCCGGCGCCGGCGAGGCAGATGTTCATCGTGGCGACCCCTGTCGCGCGTTCAACGCGGATTCTCGAGGATGACGTGGCCGACCGCCGTGTTCGACGCCGGCACGTGGTAGAAGCGGCAGACCTCGCGCGCATCCGGGGCGAGCGCCCCGCGCATGATCAGCCACATGACGAGCTCGATTCCCTCCGAGCCCGCCTCGCGCACGTACTCGACGTGCGGCACCCGCGCGAGCGCCTCGGGATCCTTCGTGAGCCCGTCGAGGAAGCGGGTGTCGAACTCGCGGTTGATGAGCCCGGCGCGCGGGCCCTGCAGCTGGTGCGACATGCCGCCGGTGCCCCAGACCATGACGTCCAGGTCCTGGTCGAACGACTCGACCGCCCTGCGGATCGCGCGGCCCAGGTTCCAGCAGCGGTTTCCAGTCGGCGGCGGGTACTGGACGACGTTGACGGCGAGCGGGATCACCTTGCACGGCCACGCGGCGGGCTGGCCGAACAGCAGCGACAGCGGCACCGTGAGTCCGTGGTCGACATCCATCCGGTTGACGATCGTCATGTCGAACTCGTCGAGGATCGTCGACTGCGCGATGTGCCACGCGAGCTCCGGATGGCCCCGCACGACCGGCACCGGGCGCGGCCCCCAGCCCTCGTCGGCCGGCGCGAACGACTCGGCACATCCGATCGCGAACGTCGGGATCATCTCGAGCGAGAACGCCGAGGCGTGGTCGTTGTACACGAGCACGACGACGTCCGGCATGTGCCCGGCGATCCAGCGCTTCGAGAACTCGTAGCCGGCGAACACCGGCCGCCAGTACGGCTCGCCCGTCCTGCCCAGGTCGATCGCCGCGCCGACCGCGGGGATGTGCGACGTCGTGAGGCCTGCGGTGATGCGTGCCATCGGTCAGCTGTCCTTGTCGCTCTTGCTGCGGTTGCCCCGGATCGGACGTCCGCCGGCGACCATCATCGCCTTGTACTCGTCCTCGGGCATGCCGGTCATCTTCGACGCGAGGTTCTGGAACGAGAACCCGTCCGTCGCGCCGATCTTCGCGAGGAAGTAGATGTTGCCGCCGAGCGCGATCATCCGGTTGTAGTCGCGGTCGAGCACCGCCTGCCGCTGCTCGGGCGTCATCGGGAAGGTCTCGAGGTACGCGCGCTCGTCGGCCTTGAACGCGGCGCGGTTCTCCGCCTTCATCAGCGACATGCAGAACTGGTTCAGGTGGTAGCCGAGCCGCGACTGCGTCGCGTCGAACACGGTCGTGCCCGGGATGTCACGGAATGCCTCGTTGTAGCCGGCCATGCGCTCATTCCTTCCAGTAGAGCCGCATCGGGTTGTCGACGAGGAGCCGCCGCTGCAGCTCGGGCGTCGTCGCGATCCGCGGCACGAAGTCGACCAGCCTGCCGTCGTCGGGCATGTGCGTCTTCATGTTCGGGTGCGGCCAGTCGGTCCCCCACAGCACGCGGTCCGGGAACGCGTCGACCAGGCGCTTCGCGAACGGCACGACGTCGTCGTAGCCGGGCGGTCCCGAGAGCGACAGCCGCTCCGGGCAGCTCACCTTCGACCAGACGTTAGGGTGCTCGCGCATGAGCCGCACGAAGCGCTCGAACTCGGGTCCGTCGACCGGCTTGCCGACGTTCGGCCGGCCCATGTGGTCGACCACGACCGCGGTCGGCAGCGTCGTGAAGAATTCCCACAGGTCGGGCAGGTCCTGCGCCTCGAAGTACACGACGACGTGCCAGCCCAGCGGCGCGATGCGGTTCGCGATCTCGGCGAGCACCTCGCGCGGCGTGAAGTCGACCAGCCGCCGCACGAAGTTGAAGCGCGTGCCGCGCACGCCGGCCGCGTGCATCGCCCCGAGCTCCGCGTCGGTCACGTCGCGGCCGACCGACGCGACGCCGCGCGCCCTGCCGTCCGAATGGCCGAGCGCGTCGACGAGCGCGCGGTTGTCGCTGCCGTGGCAGGTCGCCTGCACGATCACGTTGCGCTCGAAGCCCAGGAAGTCGCGCAGCGCGAAGAGCTTCTCCTTCGGAGCGTCGCAGGGCGTGTACTTGCGCTCGCGCGCGTACGGGAAGACGTTCGCCGGCCCGAACACGTGGCAATGCGCGTCGACCGCGCCCGGCGGCGGCCGGAAACGCGGCGTCGACGGGTTCGGGTGGAACGGGAGGTAGTCGGCGTCCATCTCGCGTGCCGGCGATCGTCGATCGGTCCCGTCAGCCCACGTACCTGAGCCCGGCCTTCTCGAGCGCCTCGCGCATGCCGTAGATGTCGAGGCCCAGCTCGCCGGCGGCGAGCCGCTTGCGATTGGCCTCTTCCTTCTTCTCGCGCGCCTCGGCGGCGTCGGCGACCGCCGCGACGCGCTCGCGCGGCACGACCACCACGCCGTCGTCGTCGGCGAGGATCGCGTCGCCCGGGTTCACGAGCATGCCGGCGCACACGATCGGGACGTTCACCGAGCCGACCGTCGCCTTGACCGTGCCGCGCGCGTTGATCGCCCGCGACCAGACCGGGAACTTCATCTCGGCGAGCGTGCTCGCGTCGCGCGCGCCGGCGTCGATCACGAGACCCCTGCCGCCGCGCGCGCGAAACGACGTCGCGAGCAGGTCGCCGAACATGCCGTCGTCGTTGTCGGTCGTCACGCCGACGACCACGACGTCGCCGGGCTTCAGCATCTCGGCCGCGACGTGCAGCATCCAGTTGTCGCCCGGCTGCGCCAGCACGGTCACCGCGGTACCGCACACGGCCGCCCCCGGCCACACCGGCCGCATGCAGGGCTTCATCAGGCCCGTGCGGCCCTGCGCCTCGTGCACGGTCGCCACGCCGTGCTTCCCGAGACGCTCGATCGCCGCCGCGTCGGCGCGGTGGATGTTGCGCACGACCACGCCCGTCTTGCCGAATTCGCTCATCGTCGTCCCTCTGCCATCCTCGAAGCCCCGACCCGGGGATCCGGGCCGGCTTTTCGCCCGCGTCGAGCGCCGTTCACGCGGCGCGCTGAAACGTCGACTCCGACCCCAGCGCCTTGCCGTCCCACACCGCTGCCGGGATCATCACCTCGCCGCGCATGATCAGCCGCGCGGTGCGCAACAGCGCCGAGCGGATCACGTTCTGCCGGTCCTTCGCGTCGACCTCGAGCTCGACGGTGAACTCGCCGGTCGGGTGCTCGACCGAGACGCGCTTGACGTTGCCCGGCGGCAGCGCGGCGACGCCGTCCGCGACTGTCCCGTCGATCACGCACGCGGTCGCGAGCGTCACCGCGCCCAGCACGCCGATCGCCGCGTGGCAGTCGTGCGGGATGAACGTGCGCGAGCACAGGCCGCCGCCCGCGCGCGGCGGCGCGATCAGCGAGATCTTCGGCACGACCTTCCTCGTCACGTCGCCCAGGTTCATCGCCGGCCCGGCCTGCAGGCGGATCGACTCGATGCGCCGCTTGAGATCCGCGTCGGCGTTCAGCTCGTCGCGCGACTCGTAGCCGGTGCGGCCCAGGTCCGCCGCGCGGATCACGATCACCGGCATCCCGTTGTCGATGCAGGTCACATGCACGCCGTCGAACGTGTCGACCGGGCTGCCGGTCGGCAGGAGCTTCCCGCACACCGAGCCCGCGGTGTCGAGGAAGGCGATCGGGATCGGCGCCGACGTGCCCGGCACGCCGTCGATGCGCGCGTCGCCGTCGTAGCGCATGCGCCCGCCGGGCGTCTGCAGCACGACGTCGGAAAGCATGTCGGTGTTGCGCGTCAGGATGCGCACGCGCGTCTCGGCCCCGGTCGCCTTGACGAGCCCTCGCTCGACGCCGAACGGCCCCACGGCGGCGAGCATGTTGCCGCAGTTGGGCGTCGTGTCGACGCGCGCCTCGTTGACGAGCACCTGCGCGAACAGGAACTCGAGGTCGACGCCGGGCCGCGCCGAGCGCGAGACGATGCCGACCTTCGAGGTCAGCGGGTCGGCGCCGCCCAGCCCGTCGATCTGGCGCGCATCGGGCGACCCCATCGCCGCGAGCAGGACGCGATCGCGCAGCGCGACGTCGGACGGCAGGTCGGACGCGAGGAAGAACGGCCCGCGCGACGTGCCGCCACGCATGAACAGGCAGGGAACGGCGGTCTGCATGGTCTCCTCCACCGGCAGCCACGTGTCGGGAACAGTCTGCCCCGAAGGTGGCACGATTAGAAGCGCTATTGCTACACTAGCAGCTATGCCGGTTCGGCATGGATGCTCTCGGGAAACCCGCGCCGCCATTCCCCGCTCCTTCCATGGACATCAGGCAGCTCGAGTATTTCGTCGCCGTCGTCGACCTGGGCGGCTTCTCGCGCGCGTCGCGGCTGCTCGGCGTCGCGCAGCCCGCCATCAGCCGGCAGGTGCGGGGCCTCGAGGTCGAGTTGCGCCAGGCGCTCCTGCTGCGCAATGGCCGCGGCGCGGTGCCGACCGAGGCGGGCCGGCGCCTGCTCGATCACGCGCGCAGCATCCTGCAGCAGGTCGAGCGCGCGCGCCGCGAGGTCGACGAGGTCAAGGGCGCGCCGGTCGGCCATGTCGCGATCGGCCTGCCGCCGACGCTCGCGATCACGCTCACCGCGACGATCGTGCGCGAGTTCCGGCGGCGTTACCCGCGCGCCACCGTCAGCATCGTCGAGGGGCTGTCGGTGAACATCCACGAGTGGGTGGTGGTAGGACGCGCCGACGTGGGCGTGCTCCACAATCCGCCGCCCTCGCCCGCGATCGAGCTCTCGCCGCTGCTCGACGAGGACCTCTGCCTGATCGGCCCGCGCACCGCGCGCCGGACCGCATCGGCGGTGCGGCTTCGCGACCTGCCCGACTACGCGTTGATCATCCCGAGCCGGCCGCACGCGATCCGCGCGCTGGTCGAGGCGCGGCTCGCCGCCCTCGGCCTGCGGCCGCAGGTCGCGCTCGAGATCGACGCGATCGGCGCGATCCTCGAGCTAGTCGCCGAGGGACAGGGCCATGCGGTGCTTTCGCGGCGTGCCATGCAGTCGGCCGAGATCGGCCGCAAGCTCGTCGCGCGGCCGATCGTGCAGCCTGCGCTCAGGAGCTCGCTGTCGATCGCCGTGTCCGCCCAGCGCCCATCGACGCCGGTGCAGGAGGCGGCCGTGGCGCTGATCGAGGAGCTGATGCCCGGCGCCGTCGCCGGGTAGCGGCCCGCGCGCGGCCGCGCCGCCCTCGCCACGCCTCGCGTGCCGCGGGACCCGCGGATCGCAGAGCGCCATGTCGTCGCGGCCGGGGCCGTCCTTGCCGTTCGTGATATATCCCCTGTCGACATCGCGTGGACGAAATGCCGCCCGCTGCATACCATTTCGCCACCGCACGCCCTCCGGGCCGGCAGGGCGGCGACACGACATGAGGGATCCCGCGTGAGGGACTGCAGCCTCGAAGCCGGCGCACGATGGACGCGATGAGCCCTTCCGAGCTTCCGCTCTCCGGCGTGCGCGTCGTCGACTACAGCCACTTCCTCGCCGGGCCGCACATGTCGCGCTGCCTCGCCGCGCTGGGCGCCGACGTCGTCAAGGTCGAGCGGCCGACTGCAGGCGACGCGGGCCGCGCGAGCCCGTGGAGGATCGACGGCCAGAGCGGCTACTTCCTGCAGCAGAACATGGGCAAGGAAGGGCTGTGCGTGAACCTCCGCGACCGGCGCGGACTCGAGCTGGTTCACAAGCTCGTCGCCGGGGCCGACGTGTTCGTCGAGAACTACCGCCCGGGCGCGCTCGCGAAGCTGGGGCTGGGCTACGCCGAGCTCGCCGCGATCAACCCGGCGCTGATCTACTGCTCGGTGTCGGCGTACGGGCACACCGGCCCCGACGCGCAGCGGGCGGGATTCGGCCTGATCGCCGAGGCGAAGAGCGGCGCGATGTCGATCGTCGGCGAGCCCGGCGAGCCGCCGCCGCTGTTCCGCATGCCGATCGCCGACATGTACGCGGGCATGCACGGCGTCTCGGCGATCTGCGCGGCGCTCTACGGACGCGTGCGCAGCGGCCGCGGCCGACACATCGACATCGCGCTCTACGACTGCATGGTGTCGATGCACGACTTCGCCGTGCAGTGCTACACGCTGAGCGGCGGCACCGAGGTGCCGGTGCCGACCGGCCACGACCTGCCGCAGAGCACCGTCTACGGCGTGTTCCCCGCGCGCGACGGCTACGTCGTGATCGCGGCGCAGGTCGACGATGCGTGGAAGCGCCTCGCGCGGCTCATCGGCGGCGAGGACTGCGCCGCCGACACGCGCTTCCACGACGCCGCCGGGCGCAATGCGCACCGCGAGGCGATCCTCGCCCGCGTGCGCGCGTGGACGATGGCACAGCCGTCGGCGAAGGCGTGCTGCGCGGCGCTCGACGCGGCGCAGGTCCCGTGCGCGCCGGTCCAGCGCATCGACGAGGTCGTGTCCGATCCGCAGGTCCGCGCGCGCGGAATGATGATCGAGCAGGACCATCCGCTGCTCGGCAGGATCACGCTGCCGGACCTGCCGTTCCGCTTCTCGGACTGCGACATCGCCGGTCGCGGCGTGGCGCCGCTGCTCGGCCAGCACAACCGCGCGATCGCCGCGCGGCTCGGCTACTCGGCCGCCGAGATCGAGCGGCTGGTCGCCGACGGCGTCCTCCACGCCGAGGCTGCGGTCGCGCGGCTGGCCGACGCATGACCGGACGCGGCCACGGACGTGCCTTCCGCGGAAACGAGCGCACGGACGTGCCTGCCGCCAGGATCTCCCCTTGACCAGGACCCGCATCGCGGTGGTGGGCGCCGGCTACATCGGCCTCGCCCATATCGGCGCCGCGCGGTCGAGCCCGACCTGCGCGCTGTGCGCCGTCGTCGACCCGTCGCCGGCGGGTGCGGCCGCGGCGGCGCAGGCGGGCGTGCCGCACCACGCGTCGCTGGACGCGCTGCTCGCGAACGACCGTCCGGACGGCGTGGTCGTCGCCACGCCCAACGCGCTGCACGTGCCCCAGGCGCTGCGATGCCTCGAGGCGGAACTGCCGGTGCTGGTCGAGAAGCCGATCGCGCCGACGCTCGCCGAGGGCGAGCGGCTGGTCCGCGCGGTCGAGGCGCGGAACGCGCGCGTGCTGGTCGGCCACCACCGCGCGCACAGCCCGATCATGGCGAAGGCGCGCGAGGTCGTCGCGTCCGGCGTCCTGGGTCGCCTGGTCGCGATCGAGGGCAGCGCGATGTTCTGCAAGCCGGACCGGTACTTCGCCGACGGGCCGTGGCGGCGCGAGCCCGGCGGAGGACCGATACTGCTCAACATGATCCACGAGGTGCACAATCTCCGCATGCTGGGCGGCGACATCGTCGCAGTGCAGGCGATCGCCTCGCGCGCGGTGCGCGGCTTCCCGGTCGAGGACACGGTGGCGATCGCGCTGCGCTTCGCCGGCGGCGCGCTCGGCACGTTCCTCCTGTCCGACACGGCGGCGTGCGGGCGAAGCTGGGAGCAGACCTCCCGCGAGAACCCGGCCTATGCGACCTGCGAGGACGAGGACTGCTACGTGATCGCCGGCACCGACGGCAGCCTGTCGGTGCCGACGATGCGGATCAGGACCTATGCGCGTCCGGAGGACCGCTCGTGGTGGAAGCCGTTCGAGGCCGGCGTCGTCGACCTCGTGCGCGACGACCCGATCCGGCTGCAGATGGAGCACTTCGGCGCGGTCGTGCGGGGCGAGGTTGCGCCGATCGTCACCGCCCGCGACGGGCTCGAGAACCTGCGCATCACCGAGGCGATCGTCGAGGCGGCGCGGACCGGCCGCCTGGTCGACACGGCACCGCGCGCCGACGGAGCGATCCGATGAGGCGCCCATGATCCGCGGAACGACGCGCGTCATCGCGCACATCGGCTGGCCGACGCACGCGTTCAAGGCGCCGCTGATCTACAACCCGTACTTCGAGCGGGCGGGCATCGACGCGGTCGTCGTGCCGATGGGCTGCAAGGCCGGCGCCTACCCGGCGCTCCTCCGCGCGGTCTTCACACTGGAGAACATCGCGGGCGCGCTCGTCACGATGCCGCACAAGGTGACGACCGTCGCGCTGCTCGACGACGCGTCTCCCGCGGTGCGGATCGCGGGATCGTGCAACGCGGTGCGCCGCGACGGCGCGGGGCGGCTGGTCGGCGAGATGTTCGACGGCGAGGGCTTCGTGCGCGGCGTCCGGCGCAAGGGCTGCGTCCTCGACCGGGCGCGAGCGCTCGTGGTCGGCGCGGGCGGCGTCGGCTCGGCGATCGCCGCGTCGCTCGCCGGCGCCGGCGTCGCGGCGATCGACCTCTTCGACGTCGACGCCGCGGCGGCGGATGCCCTGGCGGCGCGCCTGCGCCGCCACTATCCGGCGATCGACGTGCGGACCGGCTCGAACGACCCCGCCGGGCAGGACGTCGTCGTGAACGCCACGCCGCTCGGGATGAACGAAGGCGATCCGCTGCCCGTGGACGTCGCGCGACTCGCGCCGGACGCGTTCGTCGGCGAGGTCGTGATGCGCGACGAGATGACGGCGTTCCTGACGGCCGCCCGCGCGCGCGGCTGCCGCTTCCAGGTCGGCACCGACATGCTGTTCGAGCAGATCCCCGCCTACCTCGAGTTCTTCGGCCTGCCGACCACGACGCCGGAGGTCCTGCGCGAGGTCGCCCGGCTCGACGCCTGAGTACGACGCACGCCGCGAGCCCGCCCGCGTCGCGACGCTACCGTCCGCGACGGCGGTGCCGTTACCCGATGAGGCCCGTCGCCCAGCGCGCGAAGGCCTGCCAGCCCTCGGTTCCCGACACGACCAGTCGCAGCGGCTGCGACACGATCAGCGCGAGTCCTGCCCACAGCGTCACCGGGTGCAGCCGGCCGCGCGTGCGAAAGTCCCAGACCGCCAGCGCGACGATGAAGAGGTCGGTCAGGCCGAAGAACGCGAGCGGGCCGCCCGCGAACACGCCCGGCCAGCGCGCGATGGCGGCGGTAAGCAGGTTGACCGTCGCGAGCAGCATCAGCCGCTTGTGGCTTTGCGCGTCGTGCCGCATCGCGACGGCGAGCGCCGCGAGGGTTCCGAACAGCACCATGTCGGCGAACGGAACCACGAGGAATTGAAGCGGCGGGATCGGGACGCCGACGAAGCCGGTCGGACGCTTCGCCGCGACCAGCGCCGCGTAGATCCCGATCGCGACCATCAGGATCGCGAGCGCGACGCCGAGCGCGCCGACCTTGCGGTGCACGTCGGCGCGCCCCGCCGCGATCAGCGACGCCTGCGCCAGCAGCAGCAGGATCCACGCCGTGGCCACTGCGCCGTGCACGTAGAAGATCGTCTCCGGCGGCGACGGGTGGTCCGGGAACAGCGGCCGCAGGTAGAAGCTCCGCGCGAAGCCGACGAGCACCGTCGCGAGGATCGCGATCGCCATGCCCGTGAAGAAGCGGCGCTCGGACGGCGCCGGCGCGACGGCGATCATCGGTGTGGCCATGGTCTCCCCCTGAGCATCGACCTGCCCGGCGGCGGATGTCGCCGAGCCGATCGCGGCGAGCCGCATGGCCCGCGCGAGGATTCTTCGCCCGTCGCCGCGCAACCGCAAGTGCCCGCATCGCGGAGGCGCCTGGCCCCGCGCACGCGTTGCCCGGCGAGTTGCGGCCGCCTGCGAACCGGCTCGCCGGAAACGAACGACACGGCCGTCACGTTGCCGCCGCGCCTCGAGACCGACGGCACCGCGCCGGGACCGACCGGATCCCCCGGCGCGAGCGGCACGATCGGAATCGTTCGCGTCGCGCCCTGCGCGGGCCGCAAACGCGGCACGGAGTCGACGGCGGCGCCGAGGACGGGCAGCGTGCGACGCCCCGACGATCACCGCCGGTGCGCGCGAGGATGTGTCACGCGCGGTTCCGCCGCCCGCCATCTGGATCAGCGTGAGCGCGATCTCGAGGGCGATCAGGGCGACGATGTACCACTCGACGCGCAGCGCATGGCGCGCGTCGATCAGGTCCACCAGCGTACGCACGGTGCGTCCCGCGAGGCCGACCTTGCGCTCGAGCCCGGCGAGCCGCTCGCGCACATCGAACTCGCCCTCGAGGATCGCGTAGAGGCGCTCGAGCTCGGCGTGCTCCCACAGCAGGTCGGGCTTCTCGCCGACCTCGGCACGCCCGACCATGCGGTGCTCGATCATCAACAGCGCGCCGATCTGCCGCACGTGCGCGCGCGTGGTGCCGCGGATTCGCCCCGTGCGCTCCAGCTGCAGCGCAAGCGGCTCGATGCGGTCGGAGTCGCCGGCGATGCGCGTCTCGAAGTGGGCGAGGAGCACGCTCTTCGAGAGCACGTGGGCGAACACCTGCAGGCGGCCGGTTCCCGCCCCCTGCACGACGAGCACGCCTTCGTGCAGCCCCTCGGCGCAGCCGGCCTCGACGCGCACCTCCAGTTCCTCGCTTTCGGCGGTCCGGTAGGCATGCACGGTCAGCGGCGCGAGCCTCTCGCGCAGCGCCCGCCTCGGCGGGAACGTCGAGCAGGACCACCACGCCGTGGCGGAAGAGAACGGCGAGGCCGCCACCCGCCACGCGAATCGCGAGCGGCATCTGCCCGAGAATCCCGCTCTCCGGCCAGCCGCGCAGGTCCAGCCGCGCGCCGGGCAACAGCGCGCGCCTTGATCGCCTTTGCCGGTATCATGTCGCTGCCCCGCGTCCGGAGCCGGTTTCCGATCCAGGCACCTGCGACACCACGGCGCGGCGCGACCGTGCCTGATGTCGGTCAAGGCTGCCCGACCCGCGGAGCCTTCCTATCGCCGGCGCCCGCGGCGGCGAATGTCGAGCCTGCAACCTGGAAACGTCCGCCATGCGCCTGTCGCCCACCACGATCGACTACGACGGCCCGATCGTCGTCATCGGATTCGGCTCCATCGGCAAGGGTGCGCTGCCGCTCATCCTGCGTCACATCCGGACGCCCCGCCGCCGCATGGTCGTCATCGATCCCGACGACAGCGCCCGGCGGCTCGCCGAGCTCGAAGGCGTGCGGTTCGAGAAGGTCGCGCTGAACCCGGAGAACTACCGCGAGGTGCTCGCGCCGATCGCCAAGGGCGGTTTCCTGGTCAACCTGTCGGTGGACGTGTCGTCGGCGGCGCTGATCCGCCTGTGCCGCGAGATCGGGACGTTGTACCTCGACACCTGCATCGAGCCGTGGGCCGGCGGCTACCTCGACAAGTCGAAGCCGCTCGCGGCGCGTACCAACTACGCGTTGCGGGAGGAGGTGCGCGCGATCAGCCGCGAGGGACCGACGGCGGTCGTCGCCCACGGTGCGAACCCGGGCACGGTGAGCCACCTGTACAAGCGCGCACTGGTCCGCCTCGCTGCGGACCTCGGCCACACCGTGGCGCCGCACACCCGTGCCGAGTGGGCCCACCTCGCCCGCGAACTGGGCGTGAAGGGCATCCACATCGCCGAGCGCGACACGCAGTGGGCCGACATCCCGAAGCAGCCCGACGAGTTCGTCAACACCTGGTCGATCGAGGGTTTCGTCGCCGAGGGCCTGCAGCCGGCGGAGCTCGGCTGGGGCTCGCACGAGCGCCAGGTGCCGCCCGAGGCGACGTTCCACGAGCACGGCTGCCGCGCGGCGATCTTCCTGACGCGTCCGGGCGCCACCACGCGCGTGCGCTCGTGGACGCCGCGCGCCGGCCCGATCCAGGGTTACCTGATCACGCACAACGAGTCGATCTCGATCGCCGACTACCTCTCGATCGAGGAGAACGGCGAGACGCTGTACCGGCCGACGGTGCACTACGCCTACCACCCGTGCGACGACGCCATCCTGAGCCTGCACGAGCTTCAGGGCCGCAACCTGCGGCGCCAGAGCAAGTTCCGGCTGATGAACGACGAGATCGTCGACGGCATGGACGAGCTCGGCGTGCTGCTCTACGGGCACTCGCGCAACGCCTTCTGGTACGGCAGCCAGCTCACCATCCACCAGGCGCGCGCGCTCGCGCCCTACCAGAACGCGACCGGGCTGCAGGTCACCTCCGCGGTGGTCGCGGGGATGATCTGGGCGATCGAGAATCCGCGGCGCGGCGTGGTCGATGCCGACGAGCTCGACCACGACCGCATCCTGTCGATCCAGGAGCCCTACCTCGGCAGGCTGGTCGGCGCCTATACCGACTGGACGCCGATGGACAACCGCGACGGCGACCTCTTTCCCGAGGACGTCGATCGCGACGATCCGTGGCAGTTCAGGAACGTCATCATGCGTTGAGGCGCGGGGTCGCATGCGGCCGGACCGCGGCGCTGCGGCCACGCTGGAGCGGGTCCGTCGGTCCGGCCACTGGCGGAGTCGCCGGCATGCCTCGACGCAGTCCGACGGCAATCCACGATCGAACGACACTCACGGCGACGCCGGCAGGCGTCCAGGGAAGCCCATGCCGAACATCGGCGCGTTACTGAAGCAGGAAATCATGCGATTGTCCCGGCGGGAGGTTCGCGCGCAGGGGCAGGCCGCAAGGAAGGCGACCGCGCAACATCGGCGGCACATCGCGGCACTGAGGAGACAGGTGGCGAATCTGGAGCGCCAGGTCACGCTGCTCCAGCGTCGGGTTCCCGGTGCGGCGCCGGCAGCCTCGGCCGGCTCGGCCCATCCGAAGATTCGATTCGTTGCCAAGGGGCTCAGGACGCAACGGAACCGCCTCGGCCTCTCCGCGGCGGACTACGGACGATTGGTGGGCGTGAGCGCGCAGTCGGTCTACAACTGGGAGCAAGGACATGCCAGCCCCCGTCCGGAGCAACTGCAGGTGATCGCTGCACTTCGCGGCATTGGAAAGCGTGAAGCTCGAGGGCGGCTGGAGCAACTCGGTGCGAAGGGCGCCGGGAGGACGCGCAAGCGGCCGAAGTGAGGGAGCCCCGGGGCGGAACGGGACTGCCGAGCGAGGCCGGGCCCGGTTCGCCTACGCGCGCGGGCCGGGTTGCATGGACGAGGGCGGGGCCGAGCGCCCGGGAGTATCATGTCCACCGTTTTTCGCCCTGCTCCGACGGCACATGCCCAACCGCCCGACTCGACGCCCCGCCTCCGCCTCGCCGGCCTACGCGCCTTCGCGCAGGCGGGTGCTGGCCGCCGGCGCCGTGCTGCTGGCGGCGCCGA
Organism: Burkholderiales bacterium; assembly: GCA_905339295.1. Lineage (GTDB taxonomy): Bacteria > Pseudomonadota > Gammaproteobacteria > Burkholderiales > Casimicrobiaceae > VBCG01. The sequence goes on along the minus strand of CAJPFI010000004.1, from coordinate 99,231 downwards.
TGCTGGCGCTCCCGCGGCGCTCGCTCGCAAGCACGGCCTCGGCCCGTACGCTGGCGTTCCGCCACACGCATACCGGCGAGTCGCTGGCGATCACCTATGCGAGCGGCGACCAGTACGTTTCGGACGCGCTCGCGCGGGTGAACTGGTTCCTGCGCGACTTCCGCAACGGCGACGTGCAGCCGATCGACCCGCAGCTGCTCGACCAGTTGCACGCGGTGTCCACGATCACGGGCAGCCGCGCGCCCTACGAGGTCATCTCCGGTTACCGCTCGCCGGCCACCAACGTGGCCCTGAAGGAGCGCGGCCGCGGCGTGGCCACGCACAGCCTGCACCTCGAAGGCCGGGCCATCGACGTCCGGCTCGCCGACGTCCCGCTCGCGGACCTTCGCGATGCCGCGATGTCGTTGCGCAAGGGCGGCGTCGGGTTCTACGCGGCGTCGCGGTTCGTGCACCTCGATACCGGGCGGGTGCGGCGCTGGTAGAAAGCAGGGTCGGCAGAAAGCAGGGTCGGCAGAAAGCGGGGGCGGCAGAAAGCGGGGGTCGGAGACGACTTCCAAGGTGAACGGCTGGCTCGTTGACAGCGCTTGCCGGGAAGTCGTCTCTGATCCTGCTTTCTCGCGTGCGCGGAAAATGGGATCAGACACGACTTTCCGGAAGCGGCGCGGGATGAACTCGCCGTTCACCCTGGAAAGTGGTATCTGACCCCACTTTCCGGAAGCGGCGCGGAATGAACTCGCCGTTCACCCCGGAAAGTCGTGTCTGACCCCACTTTGCGCAGCGCCTCCAGCAACCTGCGATCGTGGCCGTACACGTCGGCCAGGAACAGCGCGCGCCCGCCGCTGTCGACGATCGCCGTCGTGTAGAACACGATCACCGGGACCGGCCCGGCCAGCCGCACCGACTGGTTCTGTCCCGACGCCATCGCTGCGCCGATCGCCTCGGGCGTCCACTCGGGCCGCCCGCGCAGCACGAACTCCGCCAGCCCGGCGGGATCGTTCACGCGGATGCAGCCGTGGCTGAAGTCTCGCCGCGCCCGCGCGAACAACCCCTGCGACGGCGTGTCGTGCAGGTAGATGTCCATCGTGTTCGGCAGCACGAACTTGACACCGCCGAGCGCGTTCTTCGGGCCGGGGCGCTGCCGCAGGCGCAACTCGCCGGCGCGCAGCGCGGCGAGGCTTTCGTCGTCGACCGTCGTGCGCACCGTGCCGTCGCGGCGCGTGCTCACGAGTTCCATGTCCTCGCGTTGCAGGAACCCCGGATCGCGAACGAGCCGCGGCAGGAGCTCGTTCCTCAGGATGTTGGGCGGCACGTTCCAGTACGGGCTGAACTCCACGGCGCGCATCTCGCCGATGAACACCGGCGTCTCGTGACGCACCGCCCGTCCCACGATCACCGGCATCGACAGCGTCGCGCTGCGCGTGTCGGTCGCGTCCGCGAACGCCCAGAGCTGGAACGACGGAATGTTGATGGCGATCGCCGGACCCGGCGGCAGCTCGGGGAGCCAGCGCATGCGCTCCAGCGCGAGCTCGATCTGCGTGACGCGCGTCTCGAGCGGCTCGTTCAGCGCGGCGATCGTCTGCTTCCCGAGGACGCCGTCCGGTTCCAGGCCCTGGCGGGACTGGAAGCCGCGCACCGCCGCGGCCAGGTCGTACGAGTAACGGTCGTCCACGGGCCCCGGGGTGCCGGCGGGCAGATCCCCGAGCCGGACGAGCTTGTCGTAGAGCGCGGCCACCCCGGCATAACTCTCGCCTTCGACGACCTTCGTGCGCCGCGGCTCGAGCGCGGGCAGCGTCGCCGACGGCTGCGTCGCGAGCGTCCGGTAACGCGCCATCAGCGACTTCAGTCGCCCGAACACCGGAAGCGCCGGCTCCGATGAATCGATGGTCGCCACGAGGCGGTCCGTCGCGACGGCATCGCGCAATCCCGCGACGAACCACGCGTCCTTCGGCTGCGCGCGGTACATAGGCGCGACATCCCCCGGGCGCACGCGGCCGAAGCGCGCGTCGGAGATGAACCGCAGGACCGCCGTCGTCAGCGCGACGTCGGCGCGCGCGACCGCATCGTGGGCAGGATTGGCCAGCGCCGCGGCGTCGACCCTCCGTTCCAGCGTCGCCACGTCATAGTCCCCGGCGCGCAATCCGCGATCGGCGGCGGCGCGCATTTCCCGCAAGGCGACCGCCACGGACGGGCGCGGCCCTGCGGCCGTGAACCAGACCGGACCGGAATTCCACGGCGGATAGACCTGCGCGAGCCAGGCGGGGTCGCGAAGCGCCGATGCGTTTCCCGCCTGTTCGACCGACGGGCTCGCCACGATCACGGCGATCCGCGCGTCGAGCGCGGGGTCCGCGCGCGCAACGGCCAGCGGCATCGCGCAGATCAACGCGGCGACGAACCATCGACGCACGCTCGGATCGACCGCGAGCCGCCCCGGATCGTCAGCGGGCATCGCGGGCCAGCGCACGGATGCGCGCGAGATCGAGGACACCCTTCGCGCCCCAGCCGCGCTCGTCGGGCGGCACCTCGGGGCGGAACTGCTCGTAGAGGTGGAACGCGTGCGCCGCGAGCTCCTTCGGCGGCAGCGACTTCGCGAGGTCCGTCATCGCGGCCTGCGCGTCGGCGAGCCGGTCGCCGAACTTGCCGCGCAGATAGCGCTCGACCGCCTCGTGCTTCACGACCTCGCCCTTCGAGATCGCCCGCGGCCCGTCCTTCGTCTCGCCGACGTGCACGATGCGCCCGAGCAGATGCACGTCGCGGATCGCGCCGGAGACGCCCCCGGGCTTCGGCGGCGGCGGCTCGTGCGGCCGGTCCTCCGGCGGCGCGTAGAGGCCGAGGCGCACGCCCTTCACGTGCGCGGTCATCCCCGCGACCGCCTGGCCGCACGTGAGCGCCGTTTCGCGCGGGAGACCGAGGCGCTCGGCGACGATGGCACCCCACAGCGTCAGCACGGGAGCGCGGTTGATGCGGAGCGTGTCGGGCATCCCCGTAAGGTACGCTGCGATCGCCCCGGGACAAAGCAGCACCGGAAATGACTTTCCAATGCGGATGGCGGGCTCATGCACCGACTCCGCTGGCCCGTCGTCCGTGATCGTGCATTTCCGCGCGCGTGACGTTGCCCCCGTGACGCGTCGGCTCTGAAGCGGAGCCTGCCCGTTCGCTGCTCCGCGTTCCGACCGTTTCGGATGCATTCGCCGGGAATCGGATGGCCCGGCGAACCGCGGAGTCGACGATGATTGCCCTCGCCCTGGCGCGGATTGCCGTGTCGTCATGCCGCGCACGTTCCTCACCGTGTGATGCATTCGGCATTGCGAGCGGACGAACCTGCGCGGTAGGATTCCGCAGGAAGGTCCGTCAGGCGCCGCTCCGGCCGCGATCGACCGGCGTCACCCGACCTGGAGGGCAATCCGATGTCGACCTCAGCCGCGCAGACGCCCGAGTCGTTGTCGCCGTGGTGGGGTTGGGCCGTGGGCCTGGTGATGCTCGTGGGCTTCTCGGCCCTCATCCTGCTGTCGGTCAAGGCCTACGACAACGCGCCGCCGATTCCGGCGAAAGCGGCGCTGCCGGGCGGCGAGATCGTCTTCACCGTCGACGACGTTTCCGCAGGCCAGGCGGTGTTCCTCAAGTACGGCCTGATGAACAACGGCACGATCTGGGGCCACGGCGGCATGCTCGGGCCCGATTTCTCGGCCCGGACGTTGCACAACCTGGGCGTGTTCCGCGCCGAGCGGATTGCCGTCGAGCGCTTCAACGCGACCTACGCCAGCCTGGACCGCGAGCAGAAAGGAACGGTCGACGGCGAGGTCGCGGTCGCCTTCAAGACCAACCGCTACGACGCCGCGAGCGGCGTGCTGGCGCTGGCGCCCGATGACAGGATCGCCTTCGATGGCCAGGTCGCGTACTGGACCGACTACTTCAAGGACCCGGCCGCCAATGGCGGTCTCACGAGAGGGGCTGTCGGCGACCCCGGTGAGCTGAGGCAGCTCACCGCCTTCTTCGTCTGGACAGCCTGGGCCGCGTCCGTCCAGCGCCCCGGCGCCTCGCACTCCTATACCAACAACTTTCCCTACGACCCGCTGGTCGGCAACCATCCCACGGGCGCGACCGTGCTCTGGAGCGCGATCAGCCTGATCTTCCTGCTGGGGGGGACGGGAGTCGTGCTGCTCGCCTTCGGCAAATTCGACTACCTCGGCTGGCACGGCGGCGCCCGGCAGGACGCGGGCCGCCCCGCAGGCGCGCGCGCGGTCGCCATCACGCCGGCACAGACGGCCACCGTGAAGTTCATGCTGGTCGCCGCGCTGCTCTTCCTCGCGCAGACCCTGATCGGAGGTGCCGTCGCGCACTATCGCGCCGACCCCGGCGACTTCTACGGCGTCGACCTGGCGGAGTGGCTGCCGAGCAACCTTCTGCGCGGCTGGCACCTGCAGCTCGCGATCTTCTGGGTCGCGACCTCGTACGTCGCGGGCGCGTTGTTCGTCGCCTCCGACCTGGGGGCCGGCGACCCGAAGGGACAACGCACGCTGGTCCACGTGCTGTTCTGGGCGCTGGTCGCGGTCGTGGTCGGCAGCCTGCTCGGCCAGTGGGCCGGCATCCGCAACCTGCTTGGCGATCTCTGGTTCTGGATCGGCAACCAGGGCTGGGAGTACCTGGAAATCGGAAGGCTCTGGCAGGTTCTCCTTGCCGGCGGCCTGCTGTTCTGGTTCTGGCTCGTGTTCCGCGCCGTGCAGCCCGCCGGGAGAAGTCCGGAGCTGAGGCCGTTCGTGACGTTCTTCCTGATCGCGGCATTCGCGATCCCGTTCTTCTACCTGCCGGCCTTCTTCTACGGCGCCAGGACCCACTTCTCCATCGTCGACGTCTGGCGGTTCTGGATCATCCACCTCTGGGTCGAAGGCTTCTTCGAGTTCTTCGTCACGGTCATCGTGGCCGTGATCTTCTTCCAGCTCGGGGTGGTCAGGCGCATCACGGCACTTCGCGTGATCTATCTCGATGCCATCCTGTACTTCGGCGGCGGCCTCATCGGCACCGCGCACCACTGGTACTTCACCGGCCAGACGCCGCTCGCGATGGCCCTGGGCGCCACCTTCTCGGCACTCGAGGTGGTGCCGCTCACGCTGTTGACGCTCGATGCATGGGACTTCTTCAAGGTGACGCGCGGCGAGGGCGGACCGGCGCCCTTCCGCCATCGCTGGACGTTCCTGTACCTGATGGCGGTCGGCTTCTGGAACTTCCTGGGCGCCGGCGTGTTCGGCTTCCTGATCAACATGCCGATCATCAGCTACTACGAGGTCGGCACGAGCCTCACCATCAACCATGCGCACGCGGCCTTCATCGGCGTCTTCGGCATGCTGGGCGTGGGCCTCATGGCGTACGTGCTGCGCGAGACCACGCCCGACTCGCATTGGCCACGCGTCGAGACGTGCGTGAAGGTCGCCTTCTGGGGGCTCAACCTCGGCCTCGCGATGATGGTGTTCCTGAGCCTGCTGCCGAACGGGCTGCTGCAACTGTGGGACGTGATCGAGAACGGCTACTGGCACGCCCGCTCGCCCGCCTTCACGGGCAGCGCGGTGCCCAGGTTCCTCGAGTGGATGCGCATGCCCGGCGACATGGTGTTCATCTTCGCCGGTGCGCTGCCGCTGACGTGGGGGGTATGGCTGGCCTATCGCGCCCTGTCGCGCCGCGACGCCGACATCCGCTAGTCAGGCACCGGATTGCGGCAGTCTGCGGGCCGTCGGTTTGGCGGGAGGGCGGGACTCGAACGCACCTCGCCGCCAGGCTCGATGTGGCTACCCGGCGCTTCCAGACCGGAGACCGGCCATCGGAAGCGCATGGTCTACCTGCGATCTGTGGACAGGTTGTTGCGTGCGATCTGCGGCATTGCGGCGATCAACTCGACCCACTTCGGATTGCCGTCGCCGATTCGCTCGTCGAGGATCCGCACCAGATCGCCCAGACGATTGGCGTCGTCGCCCGCTCCGCGCCCATCGACGAAGCCGGACATCGTGGTGGCCCGACGAACGACAGCCTCGAGCGACGAAACGTCACTCCCTGCACTGTCCTTCGCGGAAAACAGCAGTCTGTCGCGAAATCCCGGGTCACGGTCCGCGGCTTCCATCAGCCACTCGCGCATCGCGCTCTCGCTCGGCGTCCCCGGGCATTCCCGGACCGGCTCCCCATGAGTCTTGCGCTTCTTCCGCGGTCTGGAAGACGCCTTCTCGCCCGGTTGGAAGACTTCCTCGCCAGCGTTCTCCAGACAAGGCAACGCCACGGACCGCGCGCCTGCAGACGTTTCCGTCATCACCGACCGGGCAAACGCACCCGTGACGCAACTCCCCGTCCCGTTCGGCAGCAAGCCGCACGCGATAGCGCTGCGTCCCCTGGACACCGGCGCGAACCGCGCGTTCGTCGGCGTCGAGCCGTCCGACCGCGCCGCCATGGAAACAGTCCATGCCGCGCGCGAATGTCCACGCTCCGGCCGACTCCCGAATGGCCCGTAGGACAAGTACATCGGCGAAGCCCGACGCCATGCAAGACCACGCCGGGGGCGAGCGCCCGCTAAAACCGGAGCGCCTCGGCCAGCGACCGCGGCGAGTGGATGGCTACGCCGTGAATCGTCCGGCCATACAGAGCCCCGAAATGCGTGCGATCGCCGGTGACCAGCGCGGTGCAGCTTTGGCGGATAGCCGCTGCCAGTACCGGCCGATCCTTGACCGGTAACGGCAGTGACGCTTCGAGCGCAGTGTCGCTGCGCTGCGCACCCGCCGTCTTCGTGCGCGACAACAGTCTCTCGAGGTCGACGACGCGGTCCGGCGCCTTGGCGAGGAGGTTTCGGCGTGCTTCCGCGATCACGTAACCATCCGCGCAACACTCGTGGCCGGACTTCTCGAGCAGCATCAGCAGCTGGCGGACCGCGCCGTCGGACTTCGCCGCGGAAAACAGCACATTGGCATCGAGAAAGATGCGCATCCGCCGGCGCTTATCGGGCGGTTTTCCTCGGACGGCTCCGGCGGTTCAGGACTTTGGCCAATTCGGCCTCGGCCTCGTCGAATTCGCGGATTCGCTTCTCGCTGTAGATCTCGATCGGCAACGTCACTGCCGGGCGCAACAGCAATCCCTCCGGCGTCATCTCGGCGATGAGCTGGTCGTCGGCGCCGAGGCCCAGCGCCCGGCGAAGCTTCGCGGGGAGCGTCACCACGCCGCGGCTGGTAAGCGTAAGGGTAGCTTTCACGGTCGCAGTTTATCCGAATAGCTGCATTTCTGCAAGATTGGGTACCGACGAGGGTCCGACATGCGCCGGTTCTGGCCTGGACCCATCGCTCCTGCCCGCTCGACCTCCACCCGTGCACTCGCCAGGTTTACGGTGTCCCCGCCGGGCGGGTCGGAACGCCGATCCGTCGCCTGGCCGACGGGCCCTCGATCGCCGAGGATTGGAGCGAGGCGGACCGCGCAGCCTTCGGGACTTCGTCGACGAGTGCGTTCGGCCGGCCGCGAGCGGCGGCGTGTGGCGATCCGTGCTCGAGTGCCGCGAAGCACGGGCCACGTCGCCGTCACAGGCGTGGACACCCGCCAGCATGTGGCGCGCGGGCCTTCACTTGCTTCAGGACAACGACGACCGAGGCCGCCGACGAGCGTGCCCGCAAGGTCGCATGGGCCGCCAAGCGCAAGGCCGCGAAGGAAAGCTCGCCAGCATGCGAGAATGCGTCGAAAGTTGCCTTCCACTCGTTCCAGACGGAAGGTCGAGCCCCTAGCGTTCGGTGCGGATCCGGGTCGCCGGACGTAAGGCGGGATGCATGCGCTCCGGATTGCCACCGCCGCCCCCCAGGAAATGAGCCGACGCCGCCAAAAGGACGGATCCACCCGCGCCGCGTCGCGGGACCATGTGATCTCCGACGTCGTCCCTCGTTACTACCAGGTCTACTCGGTGCTGCAGCAGCGCATCCGGGCTGGCGTCTGGCCGCCGGAGGGGCCGATGCCCACCGAGGAGGCCTTCGCCACCGAGTTCGGCGTGTCCCGCGTGACCATCCGCCGAGCCCTCGACATGCTCCAGCAGGAGAAGCTGGTCATTCGCCAGCAGGGCCGCGGCACGTTCGCCGCCCCTCCGCCGGCGAACAGCACGCCCATGAACTTCGGCGGGCTTCTCGAAAGCGTCGCCGACGCCGAGCACCGAACCAAGGTCCACGTGCTCTCGTTTGGCCGCGTCGCACTTCCCGACGACGCGACGCGGCTGCTCGAGTGCCCGACGAAGTCGATCGGTCTCCGCATCGAGCGGGTCCGGAGCGATCGCGACGGGCCGTTCTCCTACACGCGGTGCTACCTGCGCGAACCCGAGGCGGCGCTCGTGACCCGTCAGGTGCTGGGTAACCGAACGGTGCTGGCGACACTGGTGGCGGCGGGCGTTCCCGCCGCCGCGGCCGAACAGCGCCTGAGCGCCACACTCGCCGATGTCGATGTCGCGCGGCTGCTGAAGATCGAAGTGAGCGCGCCGCTCATCCGGTTGACACGCATCGTGCGCAACCCCGACGGGCGGCCGATCGAGCTCATCCAGGGGCTCTACCGGCCGGACCGCTACGAGTATCGCGTGAAGCTCTCCCGCGATCGAGGCGGCGAAGCACCGCAGTGGATGCTGAAAGAGTAGCCGGGCCGAACGAGTGCAGTTCGACCCGATGCGTTTCGTCGACCCAGGAACTTCTGTACGCGGACCGCACTCAGTGGCGGGGCGGATCCTCGGCGACACGCACGAGCGCCTTGCCGAGGGTGCGTCCGGAAAGCATCCGGGCGAACGCTTCGGGCGCGCGCTCGATCCCCTGCACGACGTCCTCCCGGTAGACGAGCGCGCCCTCGCGAATCCAGGCTGAGGCCTGTCGGCGCCACTCCGGCATCCGGTACAGGTTGCGGCGCACGCTGAACGCCTTCAACGTCGCCTGGCTCGCGAGCAGGGAGCGCAGGTCGTGGCCGCGCGCGTCCGCCGCGCCATACTCGGCAACGAGGCCGCACAGCGCGATCCGCGCGTCGCGTGCTAGCCGCCGGTACACCGCGTCGGTGACGGACCCGCCGGTGTTGTCGAAGTAGACGTCGACGCCGCCGGGACACTCGCGCGCCAGCGCCGCGCCGAGATCCGGATCACGGTGGCTCACGCAGGCGTCGAAGCGAAGGTCATCGACGACGTGCCGGCACTTCGCCGGGTCGCCGGCGACGCCGACGACGCGCGCCCCCATGATCCGCGCGACCTGCCCCGCCACCGCACCAACGGCGCCCGCCGCCGCCGAGACGACGACGGTCTCGCCGCGCCCGGGCTTCCCGGCATCGAGCATGCCGACCCACGCGGTAAGCCCGGGCGACCCCAGTACGCCGAGCGCGGTCGAGATCGGCGCGAGCGATGTGTCGACCGGCTCGACGGCTTCGGCGGACGCGACCGGATGCGTCTGCCATCCGGTTTCGCCGCAGACAATGTCGCCGGAGACGAAGCGCGGATCGTTCGACTGGATGACCTCGCTCACCGCGCGCCCGATCACTGTCGCGCCGAGCGCCGCGGCCGTTCCGTAGTTGCGCGCGCCAGCCATCCAGTTGCGCTGGTACGGGTCCATCGACAGCCAGACTGTCCGGAGCAGCAATTCGCCCACGCCGGGCGACCGGACCGGCTCGTCGACGAGGGCGAAGTCAGCCGGCTCCGGCATCCCCTGCGGGATGCGCGCGAGCGCAACGCGGCGGTTCACGGGCGCGCCCATGGTTCGGTCGGACGGATGCGGCGCTACCCCTACCTGGACTTGAGCCCGAGCCCCGGAAGGACTCCCCCCCAACCGTCGTACTGCCCGCGGAAGAATGTCTCGAATTCCCCGACCGTCCCGCCGACCGGCGTAACGCCTGCGTCGGACATCTTCCTGCGCATGTCGGGATCGCGGATCGCGCTCATCGTCGCGGCGCTGATCGCGCTCACGATCTCCGGCGGCGTGCGGCCCGGGACCATCACGCCCCACCAGAACGACATCTCGAACGGCACCCCTGCCTCGCGCGACGTCGGCAGGTTCGGCAGGCCGGGAAGGCGCTGCGGCGCGAAGACCGCGAGCGCCCTCACCGTCCCCGCGTTGATGTGCGATTTCGCCGAGGGCTCCGCGCCGGGCATGACCTCGATGTGGCCCGCGATCAGGTCGGAGAGCGCGGGTCCCGCCCCCTTGTACGGGACGTGAGTCATCTCGATGCCCGCGGCACGCGAGAACATCTCGATCGTCAGGTGATGTACCGTCGCCGCGCCCGGCGTGCCGTAGTTGAGCTTGCCCTTGTTCGCCTTCGCCACCGCGATCAGGTCGGCGAACGTCGAGAGGTCGGAGCGCTTGCCGGTCGAAAGGAGCAGGATGGGCAGCGAGCCGACCTGCGACACCAGCTTCAAGTCGGTGCGCCAGTCGAACGGCATGTCCTGCAGGTGAGGGAGGAGGGAGAGCGACTCCGAGCCGAACAGGACCGTGTAGCCGTCGGGCGGGCTCTTCGCAACGAAGTCCGCACCGAGCAGGCTGCCGGCGCCCGCCTTGTTCTCGACGATGACCGGCTGGCCCCACTGCGCCGACAGCTTCTCCGCGAGCATGCGCGCGAGTATGTCCGTCGTCGCCCCGGGTGCGAATGGCACGACGAGCTTGACCGGGCGATCCGGGAAGGCGGCGGCGGCCGCTCCCGCCATGGCGAGTGCGAACACCGCGAATGCAAAGGTTGCGAACCGCCTGGTCCATCCGTTCATGCCTGGCTCCTCGTCGTTGGGGGCGCCGAAGGACGCCCATCTGCCGCTTACGTCGTGTCCCGGCCTCACGCCCGCTCGAGGCGCAAGACGCCGAGGTAGCGACTCGCGCCCAGCGTTACTGCCGTCCGCGCGTCGCGATACCCGCTCGCACGCACGACCATCTCGTACGTGCCGCTGCCCTCGCCGAGCCCGTCGACCTTGAACTCGCCGAAGTCGTCGCTCTTCGCCGATGCGACGACGCTCCCGTCCCTCCGGATCTCGACCGTCGCACCCGCGACGCAGTCGTCGACACCGTTCGCCTGCGCCACGAGCGTCCCGCCGACGAAGCACGCGACATATCGGTACAGATGCCGGTAGTAGACGCGCGGTCGCGTGCCGAACTCGGGATGGAGCACCTCCCAGCCTTCGTTCGCCACACGGGCCGCCAGCGCGGCGTCGTCGAGCTTCGCCGACGTCATCGCGGCGGTCGGACAGGCCTGGACGCAGCGCGGCTCCTTCCAGCCGCGGTCGATCAGGTGCGCGTCGAAGATCCACTTCTGCGGGAGTCGCTCCTCGTCGTTCCACCAGATCGCGCCATACGGGCAGGAGTCGACAATCTCCCGCTTCCCGCGTGCCTTGTCGGGGTCGATCATCACGATGCCGTCGTCGCGCCGGTAGACCGCGCCGTCGGTCGAGGCAGCGACGCAGGGGGCGTTCTCGCACTGGTTGCACATCGTCGGCAGGTGCGCGACGTCGACCATCGGCGCCTCGCCGCGCTCGCGCGTCGAGATCGCGATCCAGTCGTGGCCGTGCCTCGGCTGCGGCGCCGCGTAGCCGGGGTAGGCGTTGCCCACGTGCTCGTCCTTGCACGCGACGTAGCAGTTGCGGCAGTTGTGGCACTTCGCGACGTCGATGAACAGCGCCCACTTGTCGGTCATTGGTTTGCCTCCCCCAGGCTTGCCGCTCGCGCGGCATCGCTCCCCCCCTCCCCAGGGAGGGGGGTGTGATCCCCCCGAGGCGAACGCTGTTCGCCGCCCCCCGGGGGGCCCGACGATCTCGGGGCGGCCCGTCGGTCGTCGGCGCCTTGGGACGGCCCGGCGGCGCTCATGACCGCTCTCCGTTCCACTTTTCGATCTCGATCAGGCAGGAATTCGGCGCCGAGGCGCTCGTCTGCTCGGTCTGCCAGCGCGTCGGCGCGAGCGTGTTCACGCAGCCGCCACGGTCGGGCGAGCGGCCCGGCTCGCCGATCGGGTCGTAGACGGCCGACGACGCGTACGCCTGCACGACGCCAGGAGGCAACCGCTCGGTGAGCGCCGCCGCGCAGATAACGCTGCCGCGGTCGTTGTGGAGCCGCACGAGGTCGTGATGCGCGACGCCCCGTGCGCCGGCATCCCTTGGATTCATCCGCGCGACCCAGTAGTAGTAGCCGTCGACGAGGACGCGGTGGTCCTCGACGTCGTTGATGAACGTGTCCTTGCCGTCGGTGTGCGTGTGGAAGCTGTAGCGCGGGTGCGGCGTGATGAGCTGAAGGGGGTAGCGTTCGTAGAGCCCGGTCGTCCCCCTGCCCTCCCACGACGGGATGTAGCGGTTCACCGGCGGCCGTCCCGGGTCGTCGAACATCTTCAGGCTCGACGGCTCGAACTCGATCTTGCCGCTCATCGTCTGCAGGCCTTCGCGGAACGTCGTGCCGTAGCCCGCCGGCAGCGGATGCGGCTCGGGGACGTCCTTGCGCCGCCCTTCCGCGAACCAGCGCATCGCGACCGGCTGCGGCGTCTTCGCGGTGTCCTCGGGCGGCACGACGAAGTAGCCTTTCTTCAGGAACTCCTCCCACGAGACGCGGCCCGGCAGGTCGGACGCCTCGAACTGCGCCCGGCACCAGTCGAGCTCGGTCATCCCCTCGCTGTAGTACGTGCCCAGTCCCAGGCGGTGCATGATCGAGAGGAAGATCTGGTAGTCCGACCGCGACTCGCCCAGCGGCTCGACGCACTTGTGCTGGATCGAGATCACGCGGTGGTTGAGCTGCCCGTTGTTGTGGTGCGAGTAGCCACCCGCCACCGTCCACTCGCCGATGTCCCAGCGCTCGAAGTTCGTGCACGCCGGCAGGATGACGTCGGCGAACTTCGACTCGCCCTCGTGCCAGATCGACTGGTTGACGACGAACTCGAGCTCGCTGGATCGGTAGGCCTCGGCGAGACGGTTCGACTCCTGGACGGTGCCGAAGTGCGAGCCGCCGTACTTGTACATCATCCGCACACGCGAGTGGCCCGGCGCAGGATAGTGGAAGCGCATGAACTGGCCGTTGACCGACTTCGGGTCGATCGGGTGGCCGTGCGTCTCCCCGTCGAGGATCGCCTCGGCGATACGGTTGCGCGTGATCCGCTGGCTCACGACGTTCATGCTCGGAAGCTGCGGCTGCCGCTGGTAGAGCTGGACCGCAGCTCCCGTCGTCTCGACGTCACCGGAGAGCCCGCCCTCCCCGTAGCCGGGGAAGTAGAAGTTGTAGTCGATCGGCGCGCCGTACTGCAGGTTGCCGAAGTTGATGCCGGGCTTGCCCAGCCCCTGCATCGCCATCAGGCAGACCATTGCGCGCGCCCACTGCGTGCCGGTCGCCGAGCGGCACGCGCCGCCGAACGCGGTCCCCTTGCCTCCCGCGCCGAGGTAGGTCCTGCGCGTGCCCCACTTGCGTGCCAGCGCGCGCACCGTGTGGGCCGGAACGCCGGTCTCGGGCTCCTGCCACTCGGGGGACTTCGGCACGCCGTCTTCGGCGCCCAGCACGTAGTCGCGATACTTGTCGAAGCCGGTCGTCCGCTCGGCGACGTACGCCTTGTCGTACAGCCCCTCGGTCATCCAGACGTGCGCGATCGCGTGGGCGAGGGCCGGGTCGGTGCCCGGAACGATCGGGATCCACTTGCCGCCGAGCAGCGACGCCGTGTAGTTGAGGTGCGGGTCGATGTGCACCATCTCGATGCCGACGTCGCGCGCGAACATCCTGCGCAGCGTGCCCTCGAACGCGCCGTACGATCCGCCGGTCGACTCCGGGTCGCTCGACCAGAACACGATCAGCTCGGCCTGCTGCAGGCAGTCGTCGAGCATCCCGTAGGGCTCGGCGGCGCCGAGCCGCATGCTGTAGCCGTAGTGGTGCGTGGCGCCCCAGTACCAGCCTTCCCAGCTGTCCGGGTTGATCACCATCTTCGTGTAGCCGATGGCGTTCATGAACCGGTTGAACGCGCTCACGTAGCAGCCGATGTTGCCCCAGGTGTGGTGCGAGCTGTGGCTGTTCATGATCGCGCCGTGGCCGTGCACGCGCTTGACGCGCCGGATCTCCGACACGACGATGTCGAGCGCCTCGTCCCAGCTGATCGGCACATAGCCGGACTTGCCGCGGTTCGCGCAGTTGCGCTCGCCGTTAGGGTCGAAGTCGACGCGCCTCATCGGCGTCAGCAGCCGGTCCTTCGAGTCGACCATCGACTTCGACGCGAGCGTGTGCGCGGTCGTCGTCGTGCGGCGCGGCGGCGAGAATACCTGCCCGCGCGCCTCGATCGACCATGAGTGCGGGTCGTGCTCGTCGAAGTCGATCGGCGTCGTACGCACGATCTTCCCGTCCTTCACGTAGACGAAGACCGGGCCGCCGTTGGTTGCGTTGACGTAGCGCGTCTCGCCGTGGCCGGCGTCCACGCCCGTCTTCCAGCGGACCGATCGCATCAGGCTCAGCGTTTCGGTGAACCAGCAGGCGAGCTCGTCGTCTCCGGTCACCTCGACCGAGAAGTTTTTCGCGAAATTGACCGCATCCGCTCGCTTCGCGCCCGGCTTGAAGATGCGCCAGGCGACATCCTCGTCCTTGAACGTCAGTGCGACGTCGGGCTCGGCGTGCAATCCCGCGGCCGAGCGCACGCGCGCGGCCCCGAACGCATAGTGGCGCGCGGGACCCGCCGGGTCGCGCATCCGGAGCTGGACGACACGCGCGCGCTCGGCGAGCCGCGCGGCGAACGCCGGGTATCGCGCCGCCGTCAGGTTCATCGCCCATTCCGCGGCTTTGAGCGCCAATGCCACTTTCATGCAACGTCTCCGTTCATCCCGGTGCGGGCGAGCGTTCGCGCGCCGGCGCGAAGCGCGACCGGGCCGAGCGGAAGATACCGCCTTCCCTGAGCTGCCGCGCCTCGGACGCGGTCGTGATGCCGATGACTGTTTCGAACGGGCGGTCGAATCCGGCGCGGCGAGCGCGCACACGCACGTTCGTTCCGGCGGCCAGTGCGGAGTCGAGACCGTCGATGTCGAACGTCTCGGTTCCGTCGAGCCCCAGCTCGCGCCAGCCTTCGCCCGGTGCGAACGTGAGCGGGACGATGCCCATGCCGACGAGATTCGCCCGGTGGATGCGCTCGAACGACGAGGCCAGGACCACGCGGACGCCCAGGAGCGCGGGGCCTTTCGCCGCCCAGTCGCGGCTGCTGCCGGTACCGTACCGCGCACCCGCGACGACGATCATGGGCACGCCGCGCACGCGGTAGGCATCGGCCGCTTCGTGGATCGGCACGACGTCGCCGTCGGGCAGAAGCCGCGTCCATCCGCCGGTGCGGTCGGGCGTGAGGAGATTGCGGAAGTGCGCGTGCGCGAACGTCGCGCGCCGCATGACCTCGGGGTTGCCTCGCCGGCCCACGTACGTGTTGAACCGGGATGCCCCGACGCCGAGCCCGATCAGGTAGCGCCCCGCGGCGCTGTCGGCGGGAATCTCGCCGCCGGGCGAGATGTGGTCGGTGTTCACGGCGTCGCCCATCAGGCACAGAACGCGCGCACCCTCGACGCGGTCGGCGAACGCGCCCGAGTCGCGGTCGAAGAACGGCGGCGCAACGAGGTAGGTCGACGCCGGGTCCCACGCGAACCGCTGCCCGGTCGGCGCGGCAAGCCGCTGCCACTGCGGCGGGCCGTCGTAGAGGGTCGAATAGACCCGGTCGAACAGCCGCGGCTCGAGCGCCCGCGCTGCGAGCGCCGAGACCTCGTCCGGATCGGGCGCGATGTCCGCGTAGTAGACCGGGCTGCCCCGCGCGTCGACGCCCAGCGGCTCCTCCGCGAGATCCGCGTCGATCCGGCCCGCGATCGCGTACGCGACCACCAGATGCGGCGCGCCGAGGTACGCGGCGCGCACGAGCCGGTGGATGCGCCCTTCGAAGTTTCGGTTGCCCGAAAGCACCGCCACCGCCACCAGGCCGTGGCGCTCGACCGCGTCGGCGATGCCCGCGTCCAACGGTCCGGACTTGCCGCCGCAGGTCGTGCATCCGTAACCCACGACCGAGAACCCGAGCGCCTCGAGCGGCTCGAGCAGGCCGAGCGCGGCCAGGTAGCGAGGGACGGTCCGCGATCCGGGCGCGAATGAAGTCTTGACCCACGGGGCCGGCGATAACCCGCGCGCGCGGGCGTTTCGCGCGACGAGCGCCGCCGCGATCATCGACGCGGGGTTCGACGTGTTCGTGCACGAGGTGATCGCGGCGATCGCGACGAAGCCGTGCGAGAGCCTCGCGGGGCTGCCGCCGACCGTGCATTCGACGTCGGCCGCCTGCGCCGCCGCGTATCCGTCGTCGGCGACGGGGCGCGCGAGCGCCGCGGCGAAGCTCGCCGCGACGTCGCGCAGCGCGACGCGGCACTCGGGCCGCCGCGGGCCCGCCATCACCGGCTCGAGCGCCGACAGGTCGATCCCGATCGTCGCATCGTAGTCGGGCAACGGATCGCCCGGCTCGCGGAAGAGACGAAGCGCGCGCGCGACCGCCTCGGTGCGTGCGACGTCGTCCTCGGAGCGCCCGGTCACCCGCAGGAACGCGAGCGTCGCGCGGTCGACCGGGAAGTACCCCATCGTCGCGCCGTACTCGGGCGCCATGTTGGCGATCGTCGCGCGATCGGGGACCGCAAGCGCGTCCGCACCCTCGCCCACGAACTCGACGAACGCGCCGACCGGCGCTTCACGGCGCAGCCGCTCGGTAACGGCGAGCGCGATGTCGGCCGCCGTCACGCCGGGCGGCGGCCGCCCCCGCAGCCGGACGCCGATGCAAGGCGGCTTCGGCACGACGAGCGGGTCGCCGAGCAGCACGGTTTCGGCCTCGATGCCGCCCACGCCCCAACCGATCACGCCGATGCCGTTGACCATCGGCGTGTGCGAGTCGGTCCCGACGACGAGCTCCGCGCCCGCGACGGGCTCGTCGAAGCGCGCGTCGAGCGCGACCGGACACGCCAACCGCTCGACCTGGATCTGGTGAATGATCCCGATTCCCGGCGGCACGATGCGGATGCCGTCGAACGCCTGGCAGGCCCACTTGAGGAACCGGTAGCGCTCGCCGTTGCGTTCGAACTCGCGGTCGAGGTTGCGCGCGAGCGCCTCGGGAACACCGGCGACGTCGACCTGCACCGAATGGTCGACGACAAGATGCGCGGGTACCGCGAGGCGTACGCTCGCGGGATCCCCGCCCGCCTGTGCCACGACGTCGCGCAGCGACGCAAGGTCGGCCAGCACGGGGAGCCCGCTCGAATCGGGCATGACGATCCGCGACACGGCGAGCGGCAGCGCCATTCCCGCCGGCGCGGTGCGCCAGTCGAGCGCCACTTCCAGCCGCCCCGGCTCGCACTCGTTCCGGGCGGCCTGCCGGACGAGGTTCTCCAGGATGGCGCGCGCGGCGTAGGGCACGCGGGCGACGTCGAGACCGCGCTCCGCGAGCATGCCGGCGACGTCGGCGACGCGAAGCTCCTCGCCCGCCGCGACGACCCGCGCGAAGCGGACGGATCGCGGTTGCGCACCCGCGCCGGACGACGTCGTCACGCCGCTCACGGCGCTCGCCACCTGGCGCGGGCGACTCGCGATGCGGGCGTCGCGGACACCTCAGCCCTTCTGCGTCGCCATGAACGCCGCAATGCCGGCCTCGGCCACCGCGTGGTCCTCGTCGGCCGCACCCGAGCTGACGCCGACCGCGCCGACGATCTGGCCGTCGACGACGACCGGCACGCCGCCGCCCAGGATCGTGAAGCGGCCCTGGAACTGTGTGTGCAGGCCGAACGCGGCGCCGCCCGCCCCTGCGACGGTCTTGTAGTCGCGCGTCGCGCGCCCGCCGCCGGACGACGTGAACGCCTTGTTGATCGCGATCTCGACCGACGAGAACTTCGCGCCGTCCATGCGCCGGAACGCGATCAGGTGGCCGCCCTCGTCGACGACGGCCATGTCCTTCGGGGTGCCCACTTCGACGGCCTTCTTCTGGCACGCATCGAGGATGAGTTGAGCGTCGGCGAGGCTCAGGCGTTTGAGGGTAATCACGTCGGGGTCTCCGCTGGGGGCGTCCAGGCTACGAAAGGGTCCGCGGCGGCGCGCGTCGTCACGCGGCCGATCTCAATCGTTCGAGCATCGCGAGGAGCTGGTCGTCTCCGATCGGGGCGCTCTGTCCCTCGGCGGTCGCCCGGACCTCGGCGGCGAGCGCGTCGACCAACGCGTCGTCGCCGACGTTCAGCCCCAACTGGCGAAGGCGCGCGCCCACCGCGTTGCGTCCGGAGAGGCGCCCGAGTCCGACGTGCCGGCTGTTGCCGAACGTCTCGGGCGGAACCGCCTCGTAGGCGGAAGGCCCGAGCGCGACGCCCATCACGTGCGCATCGAGCTTGTGCGCGAACGCGTGGCTGCCGACGATCGCCTTGTGCGGCGGGACTGCCACTTGCGACACCGAGGCGACGAGTGCGGCGAGTGCGCCCAGGCGCTCCAGTTTCGCGCCCGTGGGCACGCCATAGAGCACTTCGAGGCTTGCCGCCAGCTCCTCGAGCGGCGCGTTGCCGGCGCGCTCGCCGACGCCGAGCACCGTGCCGTCGAGAATCGTCGCGCCCGCCTCCGCCGCCGCGAGGGTATTCGCGAGCGCGAGCCCGAAATCGTCGTGAAAGTGGACCTGCACCGGCACGCCCGCGACGGCCACGGCACGGCGGACAAGAAACGCGGTCGCGCGCGGATGGAGCGCACCGACGGTGTCGGCGACCGTCACGCGCTTGGCGCCCGCCGCGACGACGGCCTTGTAGACGGATTCGAGGAAACCGAGGTCGGCTCGCCCGGTGTCGGTCGGCGCGAAGCGAACGTTCGGTGCGCGCGAGCACGCGTAGCTCACGGCCTCGACGGCACGAACGAGCATCTGCGATCGCGTGACCTTCTGCACGATCGACAGCCGAAGGTCGGACACGGGGTAGATGAGGTCGATCCAGTCGGCGCCCGAGTCGACGGCGCGATCGATCTGCTCGCGCCAGTCCTTCTGGAACACCTGCGTGACCGCCTCGACCGTCCACGACGGGAACCGCTTGCGGATCTCGACGATCGTCCTGAAGTCGGTCTCGGATCGCCCGGGGTAGCCCGCCTGGACCTGCGCGATGCCGGCTTCGTGCAACGCCTCGGCAATGCGCAGGCGCGCATCGAGCCCGAAGTTGACCTCGCTCGCCTGCTCGCCTTCCCGCAGCGTGCAGTCGTTGAGGATGACCCGCGGCGCGAACGACTGCTCGCCGCGCACGGCCGGGTCGGTGTTGATCGCGCTCACCGCGGACTTCATCGTCGCTCTCCTCCTCGCGGCACGCGTCATGCCAGCGAGATGCCGCCGTCGACGGCCCATGTCTGGCCGGTCACGAATGCGGTCCTGCGCGACGCGAGCAGCACCACGGCGCTCGCCACGTCCTCGGCCGTCGCGATGCGTCCGAGCGGAATCGCCGACTTCTTGCCCTGCTCGTAGGCCGGGTCGCGGAACAGGTCCGCGGTCATCGCGGATCGCACCGCGGTCGGTGCCACCGCGTTCACGCGCACATTCGGGGCGAGCTCGAGTGCGAGTATCCGCGTGAAGTGGATCAGCGCGGCCTTCGAGACGCCGTACGCCGCGCCGGTCTTCGCGGCGAGGATTCCGTTGATGCTCGCGACGTTGACGATCGCGCCGCCCCGCGACTTCATCTCCGCGCCGAATGCCCGGCAGGTGCGCCAGCAGCCGCCGACGTTGACGTCGAGTATCTCGGCCAGCGCCTCGTCGGTGCAATCCATCGCGCCGGCGCGGATCTGCAGCCCGTGCGAGTTGACGAGGATGTCGACCGGTCCGTCCTTCGCTATCGCGGCCGACGCCTTCGCTATCGAGTCGCGCGAGCGCACGTCCGCGACGAACGTGCGGACATCCGGTATCGGCTCGGAGGGCGCATGGCGGTCGAGCGACCAGACGGTCACTCCCTGCTCCGCGAGCATCCGGCATATCGCGGCGCCTATCACACCTGAACCGCCGGTCACGACGGCGCGCGAGCCGGCGAGTCCGAGGTCGAAGCCTCGCGTGGCGAACGCGGGCGGCGTCATGCCGAGACCACCTCGTTCGCCGGCACCGGCTCCGGCGCGGCGATCCTGGGCGCGACCGCATGTCCCAGCGCCAGCGCCCGCAGCCGCACCGATCCGCCCGGCGCGACGCCGACCATCGCCGCACCCTCGGGTCCGATCCACACCGTGTCCGGCGGAAGCGCATCGTTGACCTTGAGCCAGGCGCGAAGCGGTGCGCCGACCGTGACGACGATCTCGAGCGGCGCGCCCTCGACGAACCCGGCGCGCATCATGGCGGAAGGATGGACCTGAACGTAGCGCCGGCCGTGCGCGTACTCGCCCGCCGCCGCGTCGTGCGCCGCGACCCTCAGTTGGCAATGCTGCGATGCGAGGGCCGCGCGCCGCTCCGCCGTGGCGGCGGCATCGACGGCGCCGTCCCGCCCGAACACGACACCGTACGCGTCGGCCGCAGCGCGTGCGGAGACGAAGCCGAGTCGGACGTCCTCGTGCACGCGCTCGGGATCGCGCGCGAGCGGGTCGCCGTATCCGCCGCCGCCCGCCGAGCGCATCTGGACGACGTCCCCGCGCACGACCGGACAACCGGTAGCCTTGCCCGGGATCTTGCCCGGCTGCAGCTCGATGCCCGCGTGACGGTAAGTGAAGCTGTTCGGCGCACCCGCCCCACCACCGTGCAGGCCGAACGGCGGGATGATGCAGCGGTCGGACAGCACGGAATACGACGCCCGCGCGGTCGCGACGCGCACGTCGCGCTCGAGGCCGAGCCCCCCGCGCATCGTGCCGGGGCCGCCCGAGTCGGTGCGCAGCGCCGTGCGCTCGATGACGAGCGGCAACTCGTTCTCGATCGACTCGACCGGCTGGATCGACGAGAAGTCGCCCTCGTCGAACGAGCGGAACGCCGACGAGCCGTCCGCCTCGCGGAACCCGCCGGTCCCGCCCGCGGGATACTCGTAGAAGATGAAGTGCGAATTCGTCACGGGATCGAGTCCCCCGACGTAGCAGTGGTTGGCGCTGCCCTTGACGTCGCCGGCGATCGCGTGGGGCAACGCGCGCGACAACGCGCCCATCACCACCGACTGCGTGCGGCGGCGGATCTCCGCGAATCCCCCGCACGCGGCCGGGAAACGGGCGTTCAGGATCGTGCCCTCCGGCGCCGTCACGCGTACCGGCCGGAACGCGCCCTGGTTGACCGGCAGGTCGGGGTCGAGAACCGTCTTCAGGATCGTGAACACGGCGGTCGTGGTCACCGCGAGCGATGCATTGATCGGCCCCGCAACCTGCGCGGCGGTGCCGGTGAAGTCCGCGTGGATGTCGGTGCCCGTGACTTCGATGCGCGTCTTGAGCAGCACGGGCTCGTCGGTCGTGCCCGATGCGTCGAGGTAGTCCTCGTAGACGTAGGCGCCGTCCGGGATGCGGCCGATCAGGTCGCGGATCTGCGCCTCGGTACGGTCGAGGATGACGTCGATCGCCTCGAGGAGCCCGTCGATGCCGAACTTCGCGGCCATCTCGTGGATGCGCCGCTCGGCCGTGCGGCAGGTCTCGATCATTGCCTGCAGGTCGCCGCGGCGCTCGTGCTCGACGCGCATGTTCGCGAACATCAGGTCGGCCACGCCCCTCACGAGCTTGCCGCCTTCGTAGATCTTGATCGGCGGAATGCGGACGCCCTCCTGGAAGATCTCCGTCGACGTGCCGGAAAGGCTGCCGGGCGTCATCCCGCCGACGTCCGCCCAGTGGGCGCGGATCGCCGGGAACAGCAGCAGCCTGCCGCCGACGAACACCGGGCAGATCACCGCGACGTCGTTGAGATGCGTGCCGCCCGAGTACGGGTCGTTGATCAGGATGACGTCGCCCGGATTGATGTCGTCGCGGAATCGCTCGATGGCGATGCGCACCGACCACGGCAGCGGGATGATGTGGCCCGGGTTGTCCTCGGACTGCGCGACCGCCTCGCCGCGCGCGTTCATCACGACGCACGAGAAGTCGCGTGCCTCGTAGAGCACCGACGAATAAGCGACGCGCGCGAGCGTGGCACGCATCTCGCGCACGATCGAGATGAGGCGCTCCTGGATGACTTCGAGTGTGATCGGATCGACCATCGTCAGGCTCCCTCCTCCGTGCCCTCGGCGCGGACGTCGACGACGAGATTGTGCTGCGCATCGACCGTGAACGAGTCGGCGGGGCCGACGACCGTCGTTGCGCCGAGCTCCTCGACGATCGCCGGTCCCGGGACGCGCGTGCCGACCGCGATGCGGTAGCGGTCGTAGACCGGACAGTCGGTCCAGCCGGTCTCGCGGAAGAAGACGCGGCGGCGCGCGAGCACGCCGTCGGCGTCCGACTCCGGATTGGCCGCCGGCGGCGAGAGACGCCCGAGGTCCGCCTTCTCGATGGCGCCGACCGCCATGGCACGAAGGTTGACGATCTCGGTCGGCGCGACGCGCCGCGTGTGGCCATAGCGCTCGGCGTAAACGCCGAAGAACGCATCGTCGACCGCCTGTGCCGACAGGTTGCCGAGGTCCATCGGAACCGGCAGTTCGGACTTCTGTCCGACGTAGCGCATGTCCGCCGTGCACACGGTCACGATCGCGTCGCGCGGGATGCCGTCGCGCACGAGGTCCGCGACCGCGGACGCGGCGAGCTCCCGGAAGCGACCTTCGAGCCGCGCCGGGTCGAGGCCCGCCGTGCGCGCGAGCAGTGTCTCGGAGCGCTCGGCGACGACGTCGGTGACGAGCAGGCCGAACGCGCACAGGTTGCCCGGCGCGGGCGGCACGATGACCTGCGGGATGGCGAGGTCGCGTGCGAGGTCGCACGCGTGCATCGGCCCCGCGCCGCCGAACGCCACGAGCGCGAAGTCGCGCGGATCGTGGCCGCGCTGGATCGAGATCTCGCGGATCGCCGAGGCCATCGTCACGTTGACGAGCCGCAGGATGCCGTCGGCCATTTCCTCGGGCGCGAGCCCCACCGCCTGCGCGAGCTCGCTCACGACAGCCGTCGCGCGCTCGGGATGGATCCGGATCTCGCCACCCAGCGCGTAGCTCGACGACAGTCGTCCCAGCATCAGGTTCGCGTCGGTGACCGTGGGGACCGTGCCGCCCTTGCCGTAGCAGGCCGGCCCCGGGTCCGCGCCTGCGCTGTGCGGGCCGACCCTGAACGTGCGCCCGCCGACGATGCTCGCGATCGATCCGCCGCCCGCGCCGACGGTCTTGATGTCGATCATGTGCGTCTTGATCGGCAGGTTCGAGATCCGCGTCTCCGCGGTCCGCACCACCTTGCCGTCCGAGATCAGCGCGACGTCGGTCGACGTGCCTCCCATGTCGTAGGTGATCAGGTTGCGGAACCCCGAGCGCTCGGCGACGTGGATCGCCCCCATCACGCCCGCGGCCGGGCCGGACAGCAGCGTCTCGACCGGATAACGCCTCGCCGTCGAGGCGCGCATCAGCCCGCCGGAGGACTTCATCATCTCGACCGGCTCGCGATAGCCCGCATCGGCGAGACGCGATTCCAGCCGCCCGAGGTAGCGGTCCATCACCGGCATCACGTAGGCGTTGAGCGCCGCCGTCGAGAACCGCTCGTACTCCTTGTACTCGCGCACGACGTCGGAGGACGTCGTGACGTGGATCGACGGCGCGACGGCGCGCGCGATCGCGGCGGCCCGCTCCTCGTCCGCGCCGTCGATGTACGAATGGAGGAAACAGATCGCGATCGCCTCGACGCCTTCCGCGGCGCACGCCTCGACCGCGGCGCGGACGTCGCCTTCGTCGAGCGCCACGGCGGGCTCCCCGTTGACGAACCGGCGCTGACGAACCTCGAAGCGCAGCGGACGCGCCACCAGCGGGGCAGGCTTCGTGAGCTTCATGTCGTAGACCTTCGAGCGGTTCGTCCGCCCGATCTCCAGCAGGTCGCGGAAGCCCGCGGTCGTGAGGAGCGCGACCTTCGCCCCCTTCCGCTCGAGCACCGTGTTGGTCGCGACCGTCGACCCGTGCGCGAACCGGCGGATCGTCCCGGGATCGACGGCGAGCCGCGCGAGCCCGTTGAGGATGCCGATCGACTGGTCCTTCGGCGTCGACGCCGTCTTGGTCACCTCGAGCCTTCCCGCCACGCGGTCGAGCAGGACCACGTCCGTGAAGGTGCCGCCTACGTCGATGCCGATCTCGATCATGCCGCCTTCCCTACAGGTCGCCGAGCGCCGCGTCGAACCGGCCGACGAAGTCGTCGACCGTCGCGGCGGCGTGCTGCAGGCTCACGAAACCGCGTGCGCCCGTGATGTGGATGCCGCGCTCGAGGAGCCCGTTCCAGACGCGCTTGCGCAGCGCCTTGTCCTCGCCGAGCGCGTCGCGCGCGTTCGCGACGTCGGCATCGTCGAAGTGCAGGTGGAACAGCGGTCCGACGCCGAACACGCGTCCCGGGACGCCACGTCGCGCGAACGCGGACCGCAAGCCCTCGCGCGCGCGCGCGCCGAGCGCGAAGAGCTTCTCGTACGCGCCGGGCTGCGACAGTGCGTCGAGCGTCGCGGCGCCTCCCGCGGCGGCAACCGCGTGGCCCGCGAACGTTCCCGCCAGGTAGACCGGAGCGCGGGCCGTTTTGCCGAACAGCGCATCCATGATCTCGGCCGGCCCGCCGATCGCGCCGTTCGGGTAGCCGGCGCCGATGATCTTGCCCAGCGTCGTGAGGTCGGGCCGCACGCCGTAGTGCTCCTGCGCGCCGCCCGGGCCGAATCGGAAGCCAGAGACGATCTCGTCGAAGATCAGGAGCGCGCCGCACGCCCGCGTCGCGTCCCGGACCGCCTGCAGGAATCCCGCGCGCGGCTCGATGAAGCGCTGGAAAGGCTCCATGATCACGCACGCGATCCGCTCGCCGTGCTCGGCCAGGATCCGGCGCACCGCGGCGGCGTCGTTGAACGGCGCGACGAGACACAGATCCTGGATCGCGCGCGGGATGCCCGGGCAGTCAGGGATCGGATGGATGTCCGGCACCTTCGCGCGGTCGGCCGGCCCGAGGGTGGCGAGCTTGTTGCTGAGCGACACCATGTCGAGGTGGCCGTGATAGGCGCCTTCGAACCGCAGCACCAGGTCGCGGCCCGTGTAGGCGCGCGCCATGCGGATTGCGTGCAGCGTCGCCTCGGTCCCCGATACGACGAGCTTGACCGAATCGATCGACGGCACCGCGGCGACGATCCGCTCCGCGAGCTCGATCGCCGCCTCGTTCATCGCGCCGAAGTTGCCCCCCGCCTCGACCTGGCGGCGCAGCGCCGGCTGCACGTCGGGATGCGCGTGTCCGGCGACCAGCGCGCCCGACGACAGATGGAAGTCCAGGTACTCGCGGCCGTCGACGTCGTAGATCCGGTCGCCCGCGCCGCGCGCCATCACGACCGGGAACGGTCGCGTATCGGCGGCGGTCAGGCGCGCGTCGGGGAATGCCGCGGCGGCGCGGCGCGCGAGCGCCGTCGTGCGTCGAGCCTCCCCTTGCGTCCCGCGCTTACCTTCGACCGCGTTCGCAGCGTCCATTTCGACCGCTCCCCCCACTTCCACACTGTTCGACGATTGGGCCGATCCGACGATCCCGCCCGCGCCGGCGACCTCCGGCGCCCGGGCCGGCGACGCGCGTCACTGCATCGTGATGCCGGCGTCGCGAACCATCTTCCCCCAGCGCGCGACCTCGCTGACGTGGAATGCCTCCGCCTCGGGAAGCGGCTTGAACCAGACGTCGAAGCCGGCGGCAGTGAGCTTCTCGACGACGTCGGGCATCGCGACGATCGCGGCGAGCGCATCGCTCCATTGCTGGACGATGGGGCGCGGCGTGCCCGCCGGCGCGAACAGGGCGATCCACGTGTCGGCCGAAAGCGCTTCGTGGCCGAGCTCCGCGAACGTGGGCATGTCGGGGAAGGCGCTCTCGCGCTTCTCGCCCGAGATCGCGAGCCCGCGGAGCCTGCCGGACTTCAGGAACGCCACGGCGCTGCCGTAGCTCGCGGTCATGAAGTCGACGTGGCCGGCGACGACGTCCGCGACCGCGGGCGCCGCACCCTTGTACGGCACGTGCGTCGCCTGGATGCCGGTGCGCACGCGCATCGCGTCGCTCACGAGGTGCGACGCCGAGCCCTGGCTCGAGGACGCGTAGTTGAGCGGCTTCGCCTTGCCCGCGGCGATGAGCTCCTCGAACGTCCGGTACGGCGAACCGGCGGGAACGACGATCACGTGCCGCGTGCGGACCAGGACCGCGACTGGCTGCACGTCCTTGAGCATGTCGAACGGCAGCTTGGCGAACAGCGACGCGTTGGTCGCGTGCGTCTGGTTGTTCCCCAGCGTCATCACGTAGCCGTCGGGCGTGCCGCGCACCCCCGCCTGCGTGCCGATCATCCCGGAAGCGCCGGCGACGTTGTCGACGACGATCGTCTGCCCCCACTTCTCGCCGATCTTCTGGCCGACGAGCCTCGCGACGACGTCGGTCGTGCCTCCCGGCGGAAACGGGACGATCATGCGCACGGGCTTGGTCGGGTACGGCTGCGCCTGGGCCCCGGGCGCCATCGCCATGCCGACACAGGCGGCAAGGACCGGAATGAGGGTGACGACGCGACGCCGCTTCATGTCGAGGCTCCCGGGAGCGCGCCGTGCCGCGGGAGCGCGGCGGCGCAAGTTGTATTAATGAGCATACATCATGTCCGGCGCGAGCGCAACGCGCGGCATCCGTCCGTCAGGACGGCGGGCGGTAGACCTGGATGCGCCGGTGGTTCCAGTCGTCGGGGTCGGCCTCGGTCGCATCGACGAGGAACTTGCCCGGCTTGACGCCCGGCATGCCCGCCTTCGAGAACGCGAAGCGGTCCGCATCCCTTGCCCGCTCGACGATCGCCCACAGGACCTCGGACGCGGAGCGCGCGCCCACGTCACGGTTGACGGCGACGAAGCCGCGGACGCTGGAGATGCTCCACAGCCGCTCCGCGAGCGCGGCGGGCCGGAAGCCGTCCGCGACGACGAGCACCGCGAGGCGTCCCCCGGCGTAGAACGGCAGCTCGTAGCGCAGCAGCTCCGGCGTCTCGCGCCGCAGTCGCTCGAGCACGGCGCGGGGCCCCAGCGTGACGAGCTCGATGTGCTCGCGCGACACCCCGCCGGACACCGAATGGAACCACGGGTCGCGGCGCACGCGGATCGCGTCGACGAGGCACGCCGGGTTGCGCTCGCGCAACGAGTAGAGTCCCTTCTGGTCGCCCACCGGGCCTTCGCGCTCGTAACTCGGGACGATGCGCCCGGTCATCGCGTACTCGGTGTCCAACGGCAGCGGCAGCGGATCGTCGGTGAAGGCGAGCGCGTCGCCTCCCAGCGCCTGCGCGACCGCGAACTTGTCGACGCCGTCTCCCACGCCGACGCACGCCATCAGCGTGACTTCGGAGGGCGCGCCGACGAGGATCGCGACGTCCAGTGCCTGGCCCCGGCCGACCGTCTCCTCGACGATCCGCCGGATACGCGCGGTCGCAGGGTTGACCAGGAGCTTGTTCCCGCCCGCCACGGACATCCGCACGAAGCAGACATGGTGGGCGCCCGAGGACGGGTCGCGCGCGAGCAGGATGCCCGACGTGAGGTACGGCGTGACGTCGTCCCGGCTGTAACGCATCGCCGGCAGGACGCGCGCAAGGTCGGGCGAACGTGTGATCTCGAAGGCGCCATGAGCGCCGGTGCGACGAACGAGCGCGGCCGGACTCGCGATCGCACGGTCGAGCCTCGCGAACAGCGCAGCGTAGTTGCGTGCCGACAACGAGCGGCAGACCCGCTTCGCCGAACCGTAGAGATTCCCGACGATCGCCGCGTCCGCATCGCGCACGCGGCGGAAGACGAGCGCGCGGTTGCGCCGGCGCTCCTCGTCCCATACTCGTTTCGGAACGTCCGCGCGGCCGACCTCGTCGTCGACCTCGGCGACCTCGCCCGCCGCGGCGCACGCCGCCAGTGCCGACCTGAAATCCACCCCGCCTCCGTGGTCTGCGCCAACGCCGCGCGATCCGGCAAGGATACCGAATCGAACCATCGCGCGGCTTCAGGCGCCGCCGGCGCAGCTACCTTGTCCGAAGGGTTGGCGTGTCGCCGACCGGTACGAGCACGCGGTCCTCGATCTCGCCCACCAGCCGGCCGTGCGCCTCGCGCGTCGCACGCTTCGTCTCGATCCATTCCGGGTCGGCGAGGAACGCAGCCCAGCCGGCATCCTTCGCCGCCTCGTCCGGCCACGAGAGCAGGTAGACGAACTCGCGGCGATTCGGCGTGCTCGTTTCCCAGGTCGCGACGAGCGTGAAGCCGTGCCTCGCCATGATCCGCGCCGAATGCGCGTCGAAGCGCTCGAGGAACGCCTCGCGATTGTGCTCGAAGATCTCGTAGATGCGGAGCTGGTGGATCATCGCGCGCCGCGAACGCGTCAGCCTGCGGCCGCACCCTTCGTCCACAGCTCGACGACGGACTCGGCGAAAGCCGTCATGCCTTTTCCCACAGCCGACGCACCGGCACCGCGTACAGGTTATCGCCGAAGCGAACCGTCGCGGTGCCATCGTAAAGGACGATCCCTGGCACGAAGCGCTTGCCTGCGGCGTCCCGCAGCTTGCGCAGTCCGCGGAAGTCGTCTTCACCGACGCTGGCGGCGGCCTTCACTTCCACGCCGGCGAGCGCTGCGCGGCCCCGTTCGAGCACGATGTCCACTTCGAAATCGTCGCGGTCGCGGAAGTGAAAGAACCCGATCGGCTCCGGACGCCAGCTCGACTGGCGCCGCAGTTCCTGCAGCACGAACGTCTCCGGCATCGATCCCAGCAATTGCCGGTCTCGCGCGAGCCCCGCCGCGTCGATTCCCAGCAATGAACAGGCGACCCCTGTGTCGCCCATGCGGCGCTTGGGCCTTTTCACCAGCCGGCTCATCCGGTTCATGTGCCACGACGGCAATCGGTCGAGCAGGAAGACGCGCTTAAGCAGCGTGACGTACTCGTGGATCGTCTGGCGCGTCAACGCGAAAGGCGCGGCGAGATCGGCGACATTCACCAGCCGCGCGGGGCATGGGCGATAGTAGGTCGGCCAGGCGGCGGAATGCAAGTTTGAAGTCCGGCTAAACGCTAATTCACCGCTCGGCTGTTCGCTAGTTGCATGGGCGGCTGAACGGTATCGGACTCCGGCTTGCGCGGATAGTGCCCGGGAGAGACCGCGCAACGGCCATCGGGTTGCGCCCATTGGTCATTGGCGCCCGGCCAGTCGGTGCGCTGCGCCAACGAACCGGGGTTGCCGAAGGCGTCTTCCAGCGCCTCGGCCGGAAGCGCCGGGTCGAGGCGGGCGAGCGCATCGCGCAGGCGCCGGGCAAGCACCACCTGCCCGTAGTCGTCGCGCCTGGCCGCGGACTTGCCGTGGGCGATCTCGGCGCCGCTGCGGACCTGCCACCCAGCGCACTCAAACCAGGCTAACGCGGCCTGCTCGACAATCGATTCGGTGAAGCCGGTTGCGATGTGAACGGTCCGCCATCGGCCGCCGAACGAAACGGACCCGCGCAATGCCCATTGCGCGAGCAGGGGTGCGACATCCACATTGCCGGGCTACCATTGCACGCATGGCTACGCTCGCCGCGTTCCGCTTCGACAACTCGTTCGCTCGCGAACTTCCGGGGTTCTACACGCCCTGGCGGCCCGTCGCGGCGCCCGCACCACGGCTGCTGTTCTTCAATCGTTCGCTGGCGGAAGAACTCGGCCTCGACATCGCGTCGCTCGACGGCCCCGCCCTGGCAGAGACGTTCGCCGGAAACACGCTGCCCGACGGCGCCGAACCGCTGGCGCAGGCCTATGCGGGCCACCAGTTCGGCAGGTACTCGCCTCAGCTCGGCGACGGCCGCGCGCTGCTACTCGGCGAGGTGATCGACCGGCAGGGACGCCGTCGCGACATCGCCTTCAAGGGCTCGGGCCGCACGCCTTTCGCCCGCGGAGGCGACGGCAAGGCCGCCGTCGGGCCGATGCTGCGCGAAGTGCTGATCGGCGAGGCCATGCACGCGCTGGGCATCCCCACCACCCGCGCCCTCGCCGTCGCGGCGACGGGCGAGCCGGTCATCCGCGAGCAGACGCTGCCCGGCGCCGTGCTGACGCGCGTGGCAGCGAGCCACCTGCGCGTCGGGACCTTCGAGTTCCATGCCGCGCGCGGCGACGTCGACCGCGTGCGCAAGCTGGCCGAGTACACGATCGCGCGCCACGACCACGCCCTCGCGTCCTCGCCGCAGCCGTTCCTGGCGCTGTTGCAGGCGGTGGCCGAGCGCCAGGCGGCCCTGGTCGCGCAATGGATGAACGTCGGCTTCATCCACGGCGTGATGAACACCGACAACATGGCGATATCGGGCGAGACGATCGACTACGGGCCGTGCGCCTTCATCGAGGCGTACGACCCCGACGCGGTCTTCAGCTCCATCGACGACCAGGGACGCTACGCGTTCGGCAACCAGCCCGACATCGCGCGCTGGAACCTGGCACGCCTGGCCGAGACGCTGCTGCCCCTGCTATCCGACGATCCGGAGAAGGCCGTGGCGATGGCCACCAAGGTCCTCGTCGCATTCCCGGCGCAGTACCGCGGACACCTGCTTCGCGGACAGCGCGCCAAGCTCGGTCTGTGTCGAGGCGAACCGGACGACGACGGCGCCGATGCCGCGCTGGCCGAGGACTGGTTGAGCCTGCTTCATGCCGAGCGCGTGGATTTCACGCTCGGGTGGCGGCGGCTGGCCGACGCAGCCGCCGGAGACGAAGCGGCGCTGCGCGCGCTGTTCGCCGATGCGCATGCGCCCGACGCATGGCTCTCGCGCTGGCGGGCACGCTGCGCGAGCGAGGACCAGGGCATGCAAGCCTCGGCGATGGCCGGAATCGAACGCGCCAACGCGATGCGCCGCGTCAATCCCTTCGTGATCGCCCGCAACCACCGCGTGGAAGAGGCACTGGCCGCCGCATCGGACCAGGGAGACTTGGCGCCCTTCGAACGGTTGCTCGATGCGATCCGGCGGCCGTACGACGAGGCGCCCGAGCTCGCTCCCTACGCCGAGCCCGCGCCGGCGGCCGTGACAGCGCGCTACCGCACGTTCTGCGGAACGTGATCGAAGGGATGCGCTGCCGCGGGCGCGAGGAGAACGGACCGACGTTTCGGTGGGAATCCGTCGCAACACGCTTTGCGGGCATGCGCGAACACAGAGACCGCCGGATGCGAGCGCGATTCCGGACGTTGTCGTAAGCAGGGCTGGCGGGAGGGCGACATTCACATTGCGGGGCTACACACAATATAAACCTATGCGTTACCGCCACTCCTACCGCCAGCGTGTGTGAATGGCCCCCGATACAATTGCGGCCCCATGCCCCAGCTACCCTCTGGCCAACACGTCGCCGTCGATCCCACGCCACTCCGCGAACTGCTCCAAGGCGCGGCCTCGCCCTTCAACGCGCACCACATCATGGCGATCGAACAGGTCGATGACCTGTACCGATGGCTCGATGTGCTGGCACTTTTGCGCAATCGATGCGCTGCCGCCCGACCTGCGCGCAGATGCACGCCAAGTCGACGGCGCCTCGGCCGGGCTCGTCGGCACGCCGATCGGTCGCTTGGCGGACTGGCCCGCAATCGCCGAAGGTTGGAGCACGGCGGACCGCGCAGCCTTCCGGGCCTTCATCGACGAGCGCGTCCGGCCGGCCGCGAGCGATGGCATATGGCGCTCCGTGCTGGAACGCCGCGAAGCCCTGGTCAGGTCGCAGTCGCTCGCGGGGGCACTTGCCAACATGTGGCGCACAGGTGTTCACCCGCTTCAGGACGACGATTGAGGTCGCCCACCTAACGAGGCGCCATCCCAATCTGCGGGGCCGCGTACCCCAAGCCGAAAGGGGTCCAAGAAGCCGATTGGGGTAAGGGCCTGGCCTACTTATGACGCCAGCGCCCATTCCGACGACAAGAGCGCCGCCTGCTCCAGCACGAGCTGCGTGGCCCGTTCCTGCCTGTCCGGCGGGTATCCATGCTTCCACAGGATACGCTTCACCAGCACCCGCAGCTGCGCGCGCACGTTTTCGCGGACGGTCCAGTCGATGGTGACGTTGGCACGCACTGTCTTCACGAGCTCCTGCGCGATGGTCCGGAGCGTCGGCTCGCCCAGTACCTTGACGGCACTGTCATTGGCCTCCAGCGCGTCGTAAAACGCCAGTTCGTCCTCGGTGAGCCCGAGCGCGTCACCGCGCGCATGGGCCTCGCGCATGTCCTTGGCCAATGCGATCAATTCTTCGATCACCTGCGCCGCCTCGATCGCGCGGTTCTGGTACTTGCGGATCGTCTGTTCGAGCATCTCGGCGAACGATCGTGCCTGGACGACGTTCTTGCGCCGGCGCGTGGACAGCTCGCCCTTGAGGAGTTTCTGCAGCAGCTCGACGGCCAGGTTGCGCTGGGGCATGCCCCGCACTTCCGACAGGAACTCTTCGGAGAGAATCGAGATGTCCGGCTTCGCGAGGCCCGCCGCGGCGAAGATGTCGATCACGCCCTCGGGCGCCACGGCGCGCGAGATGATCTGACGCACCGCGTGCTCGATGTCCTCTTCTGGTCGCGCGTCTCCGGGGGCACGCTTGGCGAGTTGGGCCTGAATGGTCTGGAAGAACGCCACGTCGTCGCGAATGCGCAGCGCTTCGGCATGCGGCACGGCCAGCGCGAATGCCTGCGACAGTTCGCGCACCGCACCGACGCATCGCTCTTTGCCGTTCTCCTGCGCCAGGATGTGCTCGAGACCGGCAGGAATGAGAGCTACGCGCTCGGTGGCGGCGCCCGTCGTCCACTTCGACCAGTCGAAGCCGTGGAAAAGCCCGGTGCACACCTCGTGCTTCTCCAGCATGACGGCCACGGCCTCGTCCTGATCCAGCGCCGTGCGGCCGGTCCCGCCGCTCTCGGTGTAGGTGGCGAGCGCCTGCTTCAGCTCCTGCGCGAGGCCCAGATAGTCCACCACCAGCCCGCCGGGCTTGTCCTTGAACACGCGGTTCACACGCGCGATCGCCTGCATCAGCCCGTGCCCGCGCATCGGCTTGTCGACGTACATCGAATGCAGGCTCGGCGCGTCGAAGCCGGTGAGCCACATGTCGCGCACGATGACGACCTTGAACGAATCCCTGGGGTCGCGGAACCGGTTGGCGAGCGCCTCGCGCCGCGGCTTGTTGCGGATGTGCGGCTGCCAGTCGGGCGGGTCGGAGGCCGAACCGGTCATCACCACCTTGAGCGCGCCTTGCTCGTCGTCGGCGCCGTTCCAGCCGGGCCTCAGCTTGACGATCTCGCGATGCAGTTCCACGCAGATGCGCCGGCTCATGCAGACGATCATCGCCTTGCCGTCCATCGCCTCGAGCCGCTTCTCGAAGTGCTCGACGATGTCTTTCGCCACCAGCTCCAGCCGCTTCTCGGCACCAACCACGGCCTCGAGCTGCGCCCACTTGCTCTTGAGCCTCTCCTTGCGCTCGACCTCCTCGCCCTCGGTCGCTTCCTCGAACCCGGGGTCGATCTTCGGCCGTTCGGCCTCGTCGAGCGCCAGCTTGGCCAGCCGGCTTTCGTAGTAGATCGGCACCGTGGCGCCATCCTGCACGGCGCGCTGGATGTCGTAGACGCTGATGTAGTCGCCGAACACCGCGCGCGTGTTGGCGTCGGCCAGCTCGATCGGCGTGCCGGTGAAGCCGATGAACGAGGCGTGCGGCAGCGCGTCGCGCATGTGGCGCGCGTAGCCGTCGATGAAGTCGTACTGGCTGCGGTGCGCCTCGTCGGCGATCACGACGATGTTGCGGCGGCCGGACAGCGCCTCCATCCGTGTCCCTCCCACGACGGAACTTTCCCGTGCCCCTCGCACATCGGGCCCTTCCCGTCCCGCTCGCACATCGGGTCCTACCTGTCTCCCTCGCACAACGGATCCTTTCCGTCCCCCTCGCACGGCAGAATCGTCACGCCCCCCTCTCCCGCTTGCGGGAAACGGTTGGGGTGAGGGCAGCTCCGGGAAGAACTTGTGGATGGTGGTGAACACCACTCCGCCGGCCACCACGCCCAGCAGCTCGCGCAGATGCGCGCGGCTCTCCGCCTGCACCGGCGGCTGGCGCAGCAGGTCGCGGCAGCGCGCGAAGGTGGCGAAAAGTTGGTCGTCGAGGTCGTTGCGGTCGGTGAGCACGACCAGCGTCGGGTTCTCCATCGCCGGCTCGCGGATGATGCGGCCGGCGTAGAACGCCATCGTCAGGCTCTTGCCGGAGCCCTGCGTGTGCCACACCACGCCCACGCGGCGGTCGCCGGGTTTGCCGCCCGGCTTGCGGCCGGCTTCGTAGCGGCCCTCGATCTCCCCGGTACGGTGCAACTCGGCCGCCCGCAGCGTCTCACCCACCGCCACCTGCACCGCGTGGAACTGGTGGTAGCCGGCTATCTTCTTGACGATGCGGCCGCCGTCGTCTTCGAACACGGTGAAGTCGCGCAGGAGGTCCAAAAAGCGCCGCGGCGCGCACAGACCCTCGATCACCACCTGCAGCTCGGGCACATGCGAGCCGGCCAGCGTGTCGCCCGCAATGGTCTTCCACGGCTTGAACCACTCGCGACCGGCGCCGAGCGCGCCCACACGCGCCTCGACCCCGTCGGAAACGGCAAGCAGCGCATTCGGCGCGAACAGCACCGGCACCTCGGCCTGATAGGTCTGGAACTGCTGGAAGGCGCTCCAGATCGTGGCGTTCTCGGCGGCGGCATTCTTCAGCTCCAGCACCGCCAGCGGCAGGCCGTTGACGAACAGCAGCACATCGGGCCGGCGCGAGTGCTTGTTCTCGACCACGCTGAACTGGTTTACCGCCAGCCAGTCGTTGCCTGCCGGATTGTCGAAGTCGATCACCCGCGCCTGTGCGCCGCGGATGTTTCCGTCGGCATCTCGGTACTCGACCGTCACGCCATCCACCAGCAGGCGGTGCAGCGCGCGGTTGCGGACGATCAGGTCGGCGCCTTCGGGTCTGGTGAGCTTGCGGAACGCGTCGTCCAGCGCCTCGACCGCCAGCGCCGGGTTGAGCCGCGCGAGCGCATCGCGCAGACGCCGGGCCAGAACCACCTGCCCGTAGTCGTCGCGTTCCGCAGCGGGTTCACCCGGGGCGATCTCGGCGCCGTTGCGGACCTGCCAGCCGGCGCTTTCGAGCCAGTCGAGCGCGGCCTCTTCGACGACCGATTCGGAGAACCGGACCATGTTTACCCGGCAGAAGCGCGTGCGAGGCGCATGGAGGGATCCAAAGCTGTACGGATTTCGGTAACCACGTCGGCAAGTGCCGGCCCCTCGAGACGGTTGCGATCGAGGAACGCCCTCCACTGCGCGATCTTCGTCGGGCTGTTGGCGAACTCGTCACTCAAGCCCACCGGTATTGTCCCGGGTATCCGGGTGCGTCTCCGGTCGAAGGTCGCTCGAATGGCGTCGACGAGACATCTTTCGTCGACCCTTTCGTCACGTATCAGCGCGCGCAGGTCGTAGTAGTCCTTCATGCGGCTGTTGCCCATCCCCAGGCTGACGATTGATTCGAGCTTCTCCGACATCACGGACTCGCGGGGGTAGACGCGCAGACGAGGCGCGGGAACGTCGTCGAGTATGGTCGGGTAGTCGACGACCAATGGCCCGGGCGTCACAGCATCGCCGAATCCGATGTCGATCTGAGCCGTGCAAAGCGCGCCGTCCAACCTACCCGAGATTCGAACACGCAAGCCACCGTAACGCGCGTCCTCGCGAATCTCCTCGACCTTGGCCGCGGCGGGGTCGAACTCGATGCCGTCGTCGACGTCGATTGCGCAAATATCTGTCACGATCACCTTCGCCGTCGCCGCGTCGTCGGGTCCGAAGCCGAGGAAGTCGGCGTCGCGCGTCGGGCGGTGGGGCTCGTCGAACCAGAGGTCGAAGAGCAATGCTCCCTTGAGCACGAACTGCTCGGCCCAACGCGAGACGGACAGGCGATAGAGGTAGCGCTCCACGGCATAGCGGTTGAGCGTCAGGTTGAATTCCTCGCCCCGCTCGCGCGCCACGTCGCGCAGTCGTGCGCGAATCGAGGCTGCGCGGTTGGCGCTCACGCAACGGCCTCGAGATACGGGCGCATCACGTTCGCCACGCGGTCGAGCGTTGCGTAATGCCAGAGTTCGTCGGAGGTCGTCTGCCTGGAACGCAGGGCGTCGCGGAGTGCTTCGAGCGCGACATCGAGTCCCACCTTGCCACGAAACTTGAAGCAGTCGGCTACGGTGCGTGCAACGCCTGTCACCTTGATCGGGACGCCATCCACTTTCCGCGTCTCCACGCCCTGCTTCAGGCCCGCATCGGAGAACCGCACGACTCGGAGCTTCGGGTAGTCGATGCGGGGCGGATGGGATTTGTTGCCGATCCCGATCCAGACCTCGAAGGGGGCCTGCGTGGTGAGCCCGTGAAGCCGGAGGGCGGTGAGCAGGCAGAACACGACTCCAGGAGATCGTCGAGCGACGGTCGCCAGCGTTTCGTGTTCGGAGCCTCGGTAACCGGGGAGTGCGTACAGGCCCCGAGCGATGCGTTCGAGTTGCCCGCTCGCCGTCATGCGGGAGAGCTCGCTGCGGCTGATGCCCGCCGCTACGAAGTCCCGGGAGCGGACGGCTGCGTTGCGCCGGAACAGCCTTGTCAGTCGGGGATCGGCCGGGGGCATGGAGGGCATTTTGTTCCGATGTTTCGGTAATTGTAAATAACTACCGCAATATCGGAACAGCCCCATGGCGAGTTGGGGCGCCGCTTGAGATGCCCCCACGCCCCGGCCGAGGGATCGTCAGGTCGGGGTCCGGCCAATCGCAAGTTTGGCAGCGGCCACTTGAAACGTCTTGCGGCCCAGCTGGGCGGCACCCGAACGTCGGTCACCCGGGCGACAAGAGGACGGCGGAACGACTGCAATCCCATCATCCCCGGATCTTCGCCTCGATGAGCGGACTGATCGACCGATACAGCACCTCGAGCTTCGCGTGAAACCACTCGTAGAGCGCAGGCCACGTCGCCTCATTGGCGATGCCGGGCGCAGGCCGCTCCAATGACATCCGACCTTTCTCGCGCCCCGGAATGCGGTGGAATTCCCAGCTCCCGCCCATCATTGCCTCGATCTGCGCCGGCTGAGCCCGCAAGGCTTCCCAGGCGGGCATCGACTCGGCGCGCCAGAACCAGACGTCGATGCCGACGCGCTCGCGGAAGAACCGCACCCGTGTTTCGTAGCCGATATGTTCGATTCCCGATGACAGGCGGGTCGTCGAATACGGATATCGGCCGGGGAGCCGGCGGTTCCACCCCCGATCCTTCAGGTATTCGGAAAGGCCTCCCCAGAAGCGTCGACGTCGTTCGCGCCGCTCGTCGGTGTCGAGGTCCGAATCGCGATCATCGTCGGCGTCCTCGTCGGGAGGGAGGTCGGGCCCGATCCAGATGCGGGCGGCAAGCTCGGATAGCCATTGGCCGCGCCGGCGAATCTGCTCGACACCCCATCGGTCCTCGGCTGCCAGCGCTCGCGTTATCGTGATGTTGCTGTCGGCGTAATGCGCACGTTTCTGCGCGAACGGGTGATTCCAGAGCGTCTGGTTGTAGGCGCTCAGCGTCAGGTTGCCGGGGCGATCAAGCCACTCGGCATGGATGGCATCCGCCCCCGGTCCGAGGTCGCGCTGCCATGCCTCGCTCAGCGTTTGCGGGAGGACATGTTCGATCTGCGCAAGGGCCAGATCTGCCTGCTCTCTGTGACCTTGGGCCCGTTCCAGCGTTTCCAGGATGTGTCGGGCGTACCCGCGCGAATAGAGGGGCAGGCTCTCGAACGCTGCCCGGAAACGCAGCACGTCCGGCCAGCCCTTCTCCTGGAGGTACTTCCTAAGCTCGTCGACGGTAGCGCTCTCCGATGCTTGGCAGGCACGCACGAAGATCTGCCCGTAGCCACGTGAACTCTCCCCGCAGACAAATCGCCGCAGGATGAAGCCGTTGAGCATCTCGACGCATGTGGCTAACTCGTCGTCGTCGATCAGCCCCTTCGCTCGCCGCTCGAATAGGTTGACGAGCAACGGATACGTCGTCGAGCTGTCCAGCGCGTTTAACGCTTTCAATCCGCGCGAAACGTTGGGCGACGCGTCCGAAGCCTCGCTTCGGATGACGTCGTACCACGCCGACGCCCGCTTCAGCTCGGCAGCAAGCTCGCGCGGCTCGAAATCAGTTGCCTCGTAGGCTGCCTCGAAGCTGGCGAACGTGTCCTTTGGCGCGACATACCGCCCCCGAGCCATCAGAAAATCGCGGAAGAACCGGGAGAAGCGCTCTTCATCGAGCGCAGCGCTCGTAGACGCGAAATGCCGCTCCAGCGGCGCCCAAAGATCCTGATCGAACTCGTCATGTTCCTCGGGCCGGACGTGCATGAACACGAAGTTGCGGATCAGGTCCGATGGACCGAGCGGGATGCCGGTGGAATTGAGGCTCTTGAAGATGTTGTACGCGTTCTCGCTCTCCAGCGTCGCGCACATGAACTCCAGCCGCTGGCAGACGACGTCGTACAACGTGCGTAGCTTCGTCTCGTCGTCGCCGAGAAGGGCGATGCGCTCCTTGAAAAATGCATGTGCGCTGGCCATTCGTCCGTACCCGGAAGGCGAGGTCCTCGAATCGACGAGCGCGAGAAACCGCTCCTGATCAGCGGCCTTTGGCAGCAATCGATAGTGCTCGAGCTGCCGCTTGTTGCCATGGACCAGGCTGTAGTCATGAATCTCCGTGGCTAGGTCCCGCAACGACGCGGTGCGTGAGACGTCCCGAAGCGCGATAAGCAGCAGCGAGAGGGTGGTGAGCCGCTGCTGCCCATCGATCAGATGGAATTGCGTGTGGTGGCCGGGTTGGGCGAGTCCGGCGACGAAGACCAGGAACCCCATGAAGTGATTGCCGCGCTTGTCCGGGGCCTGGATGGCCTCGAGGCTCTCCCAAAGCTTCGACCATTCCTTCTCCTCCCAGCGATAGTTGCGCTGGAAGACCGGGATGACGTATTGGCTCGGGGAGTAGAGGATCTGACCGAGCGCTTGAACTGATGGCTTCACGTGTCGAGTCCGAACGAATAGAGGGGCCTAAATAACTCTAGCGGGCTTGGCCTTGCGGTCGGATTCCGTGACGACGCGCCCGGTCATACTGTCCCCTTTTACCCTTGAGAGTCCCGTCCTTCCCATTTCTTGCAGATGCCTTCGACATCCACGGGCGGCGCCGAATCGTCTACCCAATGCCGGTAGAACTGCGGGTCACGGCTCCTGGGGACCGGTCGGGCCTCGCGAATTTTGACGAGCGCGGGCGCCGGAACGCACTCGCCGAGCACGATAGCCGTCTGCGGCGCGAGGACGGGGATCTGCTCCAGCATCGGTCCGTAGATGCCGGGAACGATCTCTTTGAAGTAGCGCAAGTCCTCGGGGTTTTGCAGCCGGTGCACGATGAAGCTGCTGCACTGTGACAGCACCGTCTTCGATAGCTCGCTCGGCCGCTGCGAGGCGACTACAAGACTCAGCCCGAATTTCCGCCCCTCGCGAGCAATCCGCTCGAACACCACACGGGCGATCGATTCCTCCTCGGCGAATCGTGGCTGTCGAATGTAGTTCTGGGCCTCCTCCAGGACGAGCACGACAGGGAGTGACCCCCGTGCTCCTTCACCGCCGTGCTCGCCCAAACGCTGGAGAAACTCGAGGATCAGCCGGCCAATTAGCGCCGTTACGTTCTCCAGCACTTCCGCTGCCAACAAACTAAGGTCAAGAATTACGACGTCGACTGCGCTACTCTTGTCGCGCTGCCGATCGTAGAAGGGAAGGCGTGACCTCGGAACATCCATTTCGTCCGAAAGAGCCGCCGATGTGGCCGCGCCAATGCCGAGTGTGTCGCGAAGGAACGTGGCCAGCGCATGCGCCGGATTTGGTAGCGCCTCGCCGACGGGGCCGAACAAGAAGTCGAACCGCCGGTCAGCCAGCAAGCGGTCGATACGCAGCAGCATCGTCCCGGAGAAATCGCGGGCACGCGTTCCGCCCGACTCCTCCCGACGCAGGATCTGCTCAATGTGGCGAGTGCGAAACTTCAGCTTGTCGAAGTGCGAAGGAGCATCCGCCGAGCGCCCTGTGCTGCCGCCACCATCGCCGAAGTGCGTCCCGGTCAGCTTCGCGTAGACCGGCTCGATAGCATCTCGAATCGCCTTTCTCGCGTCCGCCGGAAGTACCTTGGGGTAGGTATTGTTGTCGATGTGCTTTGCAGCTGTGGTCGCAACTGTCTCAAGTGCAGCTGTCACGTCGTCCTTGCTCAACTCGTATTTGGTTGTGGCCTCTGCCCATGCCGCAGTCAGATCATCTTGGCCGATACGCGCCTTTGCTCCGTTCGCGACTTCCCGCACATCTTTCGATGTCTTCTCGTCCTTGCCCGATAGCGACCAGATGCGGTTGATCTCAAGAATCAGATCCTCTCGCAGAATGGCAAGCGGCGAAGCAGTGCCGGAATCATTTCGCGCGAGTCGCAATGTCTCCAGCAAGACCGGGCGCTGCACGCCCTTGGAAGCCTGGAAGAGCCTCACGAAGTCGTCGGCGTTCATGAACCAATATGGGATCACCAGCCGATCAGTTTGTTTGCCGGGATCAGACGGGATATAGAGCGCCTTACCCGCGCCGACGTCCTCCCAACTTTCATCTTGCTTTTGTCTCTGAAACGCCGTTCGATACTCACCGTTTGTGTCCAGAATCACGCAGGTCATACGCTTCACCGCTTTGTGTTCGCGGATCGACTGAAGCAGACTCGCGATAGTGCACGACTTGCCCGAGCCCGTACTTCCCAGAATGGCAGCGTGCTTTCCGAAAAAAGCATTCGGGTCGATTCGAATTGGCCGACCCTGCACAACGGCAGACTCCCCGATCGGAATACAGTAGCCTGGATCGTTAGGGTCGGAGTTGGCGTTGTTGCCCTGCTCGATGGGACCGAAGATCGCATCCAAGTCGGCACGCCCAGCCAAGTGGACCGGGTTGTCAAGCACGGGGAAAAGCGAGACTCCCTGCCGGAACGAGTCGCCGTCGATCGTCCCTATGAGCGTGGCCTTCATCAAGCGCCGGGCCGCGGGGAGTGCCACCATCGTCCGGTCCGCCTTCATCTCCGCCTCTTCCACCAGGACGACGCGCGTCACCATGGCGACCAACCGCCGCGCGCCGACCGGGATCGTTATGTAGGAGTTGATTCGCCCGACTTCTTGGGGTCCTTCGTAGGTGCTCCGGCTCATTCCCTTGAGATCGCGGTTCAGCTCGATGCTGACCTGAGCAGTGTCAACAGCAACGATGCGACCGATTTCGGAGTCAGTCGCCATCAGAGGTTTCTCCTACTGCGGGACTGGCCTTCGCGAGCGCGCGGTGGGTGGCCAGCACCTTCTTCCGGATATCCTCGTCCCGAAGGTCGGGGAGAACGTGTTCAACGAATCCCGCCAGCGTTCCCAGCGTTGGACCTTCGCCAATCCAGATTCGGCGGTCTTTCTGCTCCCGGAGCGCCCTCACGAAGGCACTCTTTGGCGCAGGATCCACGATGACAACGGTGAAACTCGGTACGGCGAGCGCCTGGCGGATGATTGTGTTCACGTGTTCATCGCCGAATCCGTAGCCGATCACGAATAGAACCGACTGGGGACGAGTGAGGGCGCCGGAGAATCGACGGAATAGCTCGGAATAGGGCATGCCAAGCGTCTCGCCGTACTTGGCAGGCGTCGGATAAATGAGTAGCGGCTGGGCGCCATCCGGGTCGAAGGCTGTGGACTGCACACCATAGGGGTTGTCGAGCGTAGGAGAGCCCGCGACCCAGGTGACGGACCCGTGCAGCTTGTAGAGGTGGAGGACTCGATCGAACCGGTGAACGCGGCCCTCGGTAGTCTCCGCAGGGAAATAGAGATCCTG
This sequence comes from Burkholderiales bacterium, assembly GCA_905339295.1. Classification (GTDB taxonomy): domain Bacteria; phylum Pseudomonadota; class Gammaproteobacteria; order Burkholderiales; family Casimicrobiaceae; genus VBCG01. Next base: position 57,359 of record CAJPFI010000004.1, on the reverse strand, counting down.
CTCATAGCTCTCGGGCCGCAATACTCGGCGTTGCGTTCCAACGAAGCCATCCAGCAAGACAACGCCCTCCGCATCGGATGCCTGCTCGACGAGCGTGTCATAGTTGAGCGTGAAGACGTTGACCCGCTTTAGGTTGAGCGGGCGCGTCAGTAGTTTGCGGAGGAAGTTCTTGTGCGTTATGAGACTGCCTTCGCTGCCGGCGACCGGCAAATCGCAGACCCCTGCTAAAGCGCGCGTTGCGCGCCTGAGGCTTTCGTCGAGATCATTAGCAGTGGTATCGACCGATGCTGGACCGTCCAAGTGCAACCGTCCGCCCGACTCCAGCAGGGCTGAGCGCCAACGGTGAAGCGTCCCCAACACCAGCTCGAAGTTGACTCTGAGCGGTTCCGGGCTTTCGCGGTCCAGCATTGCCCGACGGGCGAGAATCTCTTCACGAGTCCGGGGGGTGCTGTTCCCACCGGCGGTCCAGCGGACAGCGAGATAGAATACGTTCAGCCAGCTCTCAATTTGCTGCGGCTCCGCGCCGGTGATGCCGTCGCTCTGCAATTCCCGCTCAACTACAGGCGGGATAGAGCCGATCAGTTGTCCGCCACTATCGACTGAGGCACCGGCGCCAAGTAGGAACGAAACGGTCTCCGTCTTGAGCAAGGTCCCAATCCGAGCACGCATGTCATTAAGCACTTCGCGCTCCAGGCGCTCAGCTTCTCCCTTCTGTGTATCAGTAACAGCGTCAACAGATTCGGCGTGAAACGGCGCCAGAAGGTCTTCGCCGCCGATCTCAAAGTGGTCGCTCTTGTCAAAGAGGCTATCGGTGCCGCTCATGAGTTCACCTCGCTTGACTCGACTGGAATGTCCCCAACGAATCGCTGCGCGTCCTCCACCTGTAGCTCGCCGGAGATGAGCTTGGGCAGCAGTGAGTCGCGCAAGGCGGCGAGCGTGCGGGACTGAGCCATAAGGACGAGTCGTTGGCTGACCTCGAACATCCGCCCGTACGCGTCAGCCAAGGGGACTGGTGGCACGACCACGATCAGGTTCCCTAGCGTGCCGTGCACGTCAAAGTTCGGAAACGCCGTCCCAGTGCGAAAGGACTGAAGCAACCCATCGCGGTATGCTTGACGCATCTGCATCCAGCAGATGACGGCCTGACTAGAGCTGCAAACTGGATCGAGCCGCTTGCAGAAATTACTGTAGCCAATGGGTTCGCCAAGCAGCTGGGCATAGGCTCCCTTCCAGATCAAGCTCCGACCGCAGAACGATCCTGAGCCCTCGATTAGCACGTTTCCGTCCGACAACTGCCTATCGGCAGCCTGCTTAGGAGTCACCCAGCGTACCGGCACATCTGGGATGCGGCCTTCTGCCAACTCGTGGCAGTCGATTCCGCGCAGACAACGCACCCTGACGGTTGCGCGGTCCGACGCCTCATCCTCGCCCCAAGCCCCTCCGAGTCCGACTGAAAAGAAACGCCCAAGGGGACCCACCTCCCAGCCCCTCGGGATCTCTCCCAGTTCCGAGTCCTCAAAAGAATTCGGGAAGAGTTCTGCGAGCGGCTGGGGCAGGCCGGGGTCGCGGCCCTCGGCCTTGGCGCGGACGGGGTCGAAGTCCACGAACCACGACTTGAAGAGCGCGCGCGCCATCGCCTCCAGCGTCTCGTTCATCCTCCGGTTCACCTCGATCTTGTCGTCTAGCGTGCCGAGGATGTGGGCGATGGCGCGTTGTTCCGGCAGCGGCCGTGTTGGGATCGGCAGCGACTCCAATAGCGGAATGCGGAGATTGCTCACAGTTGAGCCGGTCCCCTCGTTTACACCGATCTCGTGTTGCACGGCTTTCGACTGCAAAGCGTAGAGGAGATACCGTGGCTCGGCACGTTTCCGATTCGGGCGCAGGAGCACCATACGCTGACCGAGGCAGCACCGGAGATTGGGCGGGATCATGCAGACCTCGCCCATGGGTGCTTCTCGGGTGATAACTAGATCGCCTTCCGTCGGTAGGGCACGCCTAGTGCGCTCGGCGAAATGCGCTTCGTCGGTGTAGCTAGGCTCAGTGAGGTCGAGGCGGCCGTTGCGGATGTTCTGATTGCGAAGAACAACCACACCGCTGTCAGTCCACACGGGAGTCGAGTGCGGGCAGTCGACGATGGACTCGCACAGGTCGGCGAGTCGAGCTTCACCCGCCATACCCAAGCTCCTTCAGGTTGGCGGCAATCGCAGCATCGAGCTTCGCAGCCTCGGCCAGCTGCTCGCGCAGCATCGCGGTGAGCCGCTGCATCTTCTCCTCGAACGGCTCCCCATCGTCTTCCTGCGCCTCGGCACCGACATACCTGCCCGGCGTCAGCGCGTGGCCGTGCTTTCGCACCTCGTCCAGCGGCGCGCTCTTGCAGAAGCCGGGGATGTCGCAGTATTTCCCCTCACCCCGGCCCTCTCCCGCAAGGGAAGAGGGAGAAATCTCGCCGCGCCAGGCGTGGTAGGTGTTGGCGATGCGGGCGATGTCGTCGTCGGTCAGCTCCTTGTGTGTGCGATCCGCCATGCGGCCGAGCTTGCGCGCGTCGATGAAGAGGATGTGGCCGCGGCGGTCCATGCCCTCACCCCGGCCCTCTCCCGCAAGCGGGAGAGGGAGTCTCTTTTTGTCGCGGCGCAGGAACCACAGGCACGCAGGGATCTGCGTCGAGTAGAAGAGCTGGCCCGGCAGCGCGACCATGCAGTCCACGAGGTCCGCCTCGATCAGGCTCTTGCGGATCTCGCCCTCGCCCGACTGGTTGGACGACATCGAGCCATTGGCCAGCACGAAGCCGGCCACGCCCGCGGGCGCGAGGTGGTGCACGATGTGCTGCACCCAGGCGAAGTTAGCGTTGCCCGCCGGCGGCACGCCGTACTGCCAGCGCTTGTCGTCGCGCAGGCGCTCGCCGCCCCAGTCGGAGATGTTGAACGGCGGGTTGGCGAGGATGAAGTCGGCCTTCAGGTCCGGGTGGCGGTCGTTGTGGAAGGTGTCGCCCTGCGCGATCTGGCCGCTGTCGATGCCGCGGATGGCGAGGTTCATGCGCGCCAGGCGCCAGGTGGTGTAGTTCGACTCCTGGCCGTAGATCGAGATGTCCGCTTTGGCATTGGCGCCGGTGTTGCCGCCATGGCCGTTGCCTTTGGCGTGCGCGCGGATGAACTCCACCGATTGCACGAACATCCCCGACGAGCCGCAGCAGGGGTCGTACACCCGGCCGCGGTAGGGCTCGAGCATCTCGACCAGCAGCTTGACCACGCAGCGCGGCGTGTAGAACTCGCCGCCCTTCTTGCCCTCGGCGCTGGCGAACTGCGAGAGGAAGTATTCGTAGACGCGGCCGAGCACGTCCTTGGCGCGGCTCGCCTCGTCGCCGACCCTGATGTTGCTGATCATGTCGATCAGCTGCCCGAGACGCTGCTTGTCGAGCGCAGGACGGGCGTAGTCCTTGGGCAGCACGCCCTTGAGCGCCGGGTTGTCGCGCTCGATGCCGGCCATGGCGTCGTCGACGAGCTGGCCGATGGTGCTCTGGCGCGCCTGCGCCTTCAGGTGCGGCCAGCGCGCCTCGGGCGGCACCCAGAAGATGCTCTGGGCACGGTACTCGTCGGGGTCTTCGGGGTCGGCCCCGTTCGCCTTCTCGGCGAGCAGCGCGGCGTGGCGCTCCTCGAAGGCGTCGGAGATGTACTTGAGGAACAGCAGGCCGAGGCAGACGTGCTTGTACTCGGCGGCGTCCATGCTGCCGCGCAGGGCGTCGGCCATCTGCCACAGTTGGGCCTCGTAGCCGACGGTGGCGGCGGTTTGGCGCGCGCCGGATGACTTACCCTTGATTGGCTTCGCCATAGGAAACACAGGTTCGAGTGCCGGTGGAAGGTCGCTGCCGCCGTACTCGACAGCGTGCCAAAGGGTAGCAAAACGCCGGCCGGAGCCATGGATGTTCGCCCGGCAGTGGCTCAGCAGACGAGCCCGGGGTTCCGGCGCTGCGCCGGCTCGGAAGGGCCTGAGCGAAGTGTGCGGATCGTCGCCAAGGCCTCCGCCAATGCGAAAGGCCCCTTGCAGGGCCCTTTGCGCTGGCGGAGAGGGCGGGATTCGAACCCGCGGTAGGGGTTAGCCTACGCACGCTTTCCAGGCGTGTGACTTAAACCGCTCATCCACCTCTCCGTGGGGGCCAATTTTACCCGAGGGGCGGGTGCCTCGCCGGGATGGGCTACCCTTGCGGGAACGCGCGGCGCACGGGTGGCGTCCGTCCCGCAGAGCCGCCGACAACGTTCCAGGGAGCCCCGCATGGCCAAGTCCCCCCGCAAGACCCCTCGACGCGCCGCCGCCGCCCCCGCCCGCCCGAGCCGCGAGGAGGCCGAGGACGCGGTCCGCACGCTGATCCGCTGGGCCGGCGACGACCCGGCGCGCGAGGGCCTGCTCGACACGCCGTCGCGCGTGGTGCGCTCGTACGACGAGTTCTACGCCGGCTACGGTCACGACCCGCGGCTCGTGCTCGCCCGCACGTTCGAGGAGGTCGACGGATACGACGAGATCATCGTGCTCTCCGACATCCGCTTCGAGAGCCACTGCGAGCACCACATGGCGCCGATCATCGGCAAGGTGCACCTCGGCTACCTGCCGAATCGGCGCGTCGTGGGCATCTCGAAGCTCGCGCGGCTGGTCGACGTCTACGCGAAGCGGCTGCAGATCCAGGAGAAGATGACGGCGCAGATCGCCGACACGCTGCAGGAGGTGCTGAAGCCGCGCGGCGTCGCGGTCGTCGTCGAGGCTTCGCACGAGTGCATGACCACGCGCGGCGTCCACAAGCCCGGCGTCTCGATGGTGACGAGCCGGATGGTCGGCGCGTTCCGCGACGACGCGATGACGCGCCGCGAGTTCCTGTCGATCATCGGGCTCGCCGGGCGCGTCACCACGCCCAATCCCTGACGCCGGTCCTGCGACGCGGCAGCGTCGGCGCATCACGTCCGAATCGCGGCGACGGTGCCGGCGCCTCCGCGCGCCGCGCGGAAACGCTCACCGCCCGAGCATCCCGCGCTCCTCGATGAAGCGCACGACGGTGTCGAGGCCGTCCCTCGTCTTCAGGTTGGTGAACACGAACGGTCGCTCGCCGCGCATGCGCTTCGCGTCGCGCTCCATCACCTCGAGCGACGCGCCGACGTGGGGGGCGAGGTCGGTCTTGTTGATGACGAGCAGGTCCGAGCGCGTGATGCCGGGGCCGCCCTTGCGCGGGATCTTCTCGCCGGCCGCGACGTCGATCACGTAGAGGCACAGGTCGGCGAGCTCCGGCGAGAACGTCGCGGCGAGGTTGTCGCCGCCGCTCTCGACGAAGATCAGGTCGAGGCCGGGAAAGCGCGCGCTCATCGCGTCGATCGCCTCGAGGTTGATCGACGCGTCCTCGCGGATCGCGGTGTGCGGGCAGCCCCCCGTCTCGACGCCCATGATGCGCTCGGGCGCGAGCGCGCCCGCGACGACGAGCAGGCGCTCGTCCTCCTTCGTGTAGATGTCGTTGGTGACGACCGCGAGGTTCCAGCGGTCGCGCATCGCCTTGCACAGCATCTCGACGAGCGTCGTCTTGCCGGAGCCGACCGGGCCGCCGACGCCGACGCGGAGCGGCGGGCGTTTGGGTGGGAGTGGGGAGGGGCGGAAGGTCATGGGGCGGGGGCGGTGGGCCTGGTCAAGAAGTTCGGTTCGTTCGTCGGATCGACATCGATCGACCCCGGGATCAGACCCCGATGAGGCCCGGGGTCTGACCCCGGGACTCGGGTCTGACCCCGGGACCGCTACGAGCGGAAAAGCCTCGAGTACTGCGTCTCGTGCCGCGACGAGAGGATCGCCAGGCCGGGCGCGGACGACCACATGTCGTCGTCGCCGATCGACGAGGCGATCGCGGCGGCATGGTCGATGGCGCCGTGCGCGGCGAGCAGGATGCGCTGGCCGGCGAGCTGGCCGAACGGCCCCGCCTTCAACGCCGCCGCGACGAGATTCTCGGCCGCGCTCCACAGGAACGCGACGACCGCGTCCTCCGGCGCGACGTCGAGCGCGACCGCCGCCGCCGCGAACGCGCACGGAAACGTCGGTTCGGCGAGCGCGGCGACGTCGCGGCGCAGCGCGTCGGGCCCCCTCCCCCACGCCACGACGAGCTTTGCGAGCGAAGCGCCCATCTGCAGCGTCTCGGCCCGCAGCTCGGCGGTCTCGCGCGTCGCGAGCACGCGCTCGTTCCAGCGCGCGGCCGTTTCCAGGTCCCCGTCGCGCCACGCGGCGTGCATGCGCGCGATCGCCGGCGCGTCGAAGTGCGCGAGCGGCCCGGCGACGGCGTCGACGATCCATTCGCGTGCGGATGCCTCGTCGTGCACGGCGCCCTCGTGGATCGCGCCCTCGAGCCCCTGCGAGTAGCTGTACGCGCCGACCGGCAGCGCGGGACTCGCGAGCTGCAGCAGCGCGGCGAGCGCGCGCGCATCAGCCATGCGAGCCGCCATGCCGATGCCGACGCGCGGGCGACGCGATGCGCACGGCGAGTACGCGTGGGTCAGCCATGCGAGCCGCCGTGGCGATGCCGACGCGCGGGCGACGCGATGCGCGCGGCGAGCGGACCGGCCGGATCGTGCGCGTGGTCGTGCCCGTGATCGTATCCGCCTCCGCTCGCGTTGCCGTGACCGTGTCCGCCTTCGTCCGCTCGGCCATGACCGTGACCGTGTCCCTGCCCCTGGTCATGGGCATGCCCGTGCGCGTACGCGCCGCCCTCCGGCTCGAACGGCCGCTCCGCGTCCTCGACCGTGAGGCCCAACCCTTCGAGCATCGCGCGCAGCACGTGGTCGCGCTCGAGCGCGAGGAAGCCCTCGCCCACCTCGACCGCGACATGGCGGTTGCCCAGGTGGTAGGCGGCGCGAGCGAGCGCCTGCGGATCCGCCGCGCGCGCGACCATCACCGGCTCGCTCGCGGCGACGATTTCGACGACCTCGCCCGCCGCCGACGCGACGCGATCCCCGCCGCGCAGGGTCTCGCCGCGCGGCAGGAACAGCCCCGCCTCGCGGCCGTCGTCGAGCCGCACCTTCTGCCGCGTGACGCCGCGCCGCTCCCACGGCAGCGTCAGCGTGGACGCGGGCCGTGCGTCGCGCGAGGCGCGGCGGTCGAGCTCGAGCATCAGAACAGGAAGTAGCGCTGCGCCATCGGCAGCACCTTCGCCGGCTCGCACAGCAGCACCTCGCCGTCGGCGACCACGACGTAGGTCTCCGGATCGACCGAGATCCTCGGCGTGCGGTCGTTGTGGATCATGTCGGCCTTGGTGAGCCCGCGCACGCCGCCGATCGGCACGACCGTCTTCGCGAGGCCGTACCGGTCGGCCACGCCCGCGTCGTAGGCCATCCGCGAGACGAACGTGAGCGAGCTGCGCGAGTTCGCGCCGCCGAACGCGCCGAACATCGGCCGCCCGTGCACCGGCTGCGGCGTCGGGATCGACGCGTTCGGGTCGCCCATCTGCGCCCACGCGATCGAGCCGCCCTTGAGCACGAGCGAGGGCTTCACGCCGAAGAACGCCGGCTTCCACAGCACGAGGTCCGCCCACTTGCCGACCTCGACCGAGCCGACCTCGCCCGCGATGCCGTGCGTGAGCGCCGGGTTGATCGTGAGCTTGGCGACGTAGCGCCGCGCCCGGAAGTTGTCGTGACGCGCCGGGTCCTCCGGCAGCTGGCCGCGCTGCACCTTCATCTTGTGCGCGGTCTGCCAGCAGCGCGTGATCGTCTCGCCGACGCGGCCCATCGCCTGCGAGTCGGACGCGATCATCGAGAACGCGCCGAGGTCGTGCAGGATGTCCTCGGCGGCGATCGTCTCGCGGCGGATGCGCGACTCGGCGAACGCGACGTCCTCCGCGATGCCCGGGTCGAGGTGGTGGCACACCATCAGCATGTCGAGGTGCTCGTCGAGCGTGTTCACCGTGAACGGCCGCGTCGGGTTGGTCGACGACGGCAGCACGTTGCGCTCGCCGCACACGCGGATGATGTCGGGCGCGTGCCCGCCTCCGGCGCCCTCGGTGTGGTAGGTGTGGATCGTGCGGCCCTTGAACGCCGCGATCGACGTCTCGACGAAGCCGGACTCGTTCAGCGTGTCGGTGTGGATCGCGACCTGCGTGTCGGTCGCGTCGGCCACCGTCAGGCAGCAGTCGATCGCGGCCGGCGTCGTGCCCCAGTCCTCGTGCAGCTTCAACCCGATCGCGCCGGCGGCGACCTGCTCGACCAGCGCGTCGGGCAGGCTCGCGTTGCCCTTGCCGGTGAAGCCCAGGTTCATCGGGAACGCGTCGGCGGCCTGCAGCATGCGCTCCAGGTGCCACGGCCCCGGCGTGCAGGTCGTCGCGGAGGTGCCGGTCGCGGGGCCGGTGCCGCCGCCGATCATCGTCGTGATGCCGGAGGCGAGCGCCTCCTCGATCTGCTGCGGGCAGACGAAGTGGATGTGCGAGTCGATCGCGCCGGCGGTGACGATCATCCCCTCGCCCGCGATCGCCTCGGTGCCCGGCCCGATCACGATCGTGACGCCGGGCTGGATGTCGGGATTGCCGGCCTTGCCGATGCCGGCGATGCGGCCGTGCTTCAGCCCGATGTCGCACTTGACCACGCCCCAGTGGTCGAGCACGAGCGCGTTGGTGATCACGGTGTCGACGGCGTCGCGCGCGGTGCGCTGCGACTGCCCCATGCCGTCGCGGATCACCTTGCCGCCGCCGAACTTGACTTCCTCGCCGTAGGTCGTGAAGTCGCGCTCGACCTCGATCACCAGCCCGGTGTCGGCGAGGCGCACGCGATCGCCCGTGGTCGGGCCGAACATCTCGGCATACGCGCGCCGCGCGATCCGGGCCATCGTCAGCCTCCGAGCGGCCCGGCGACGCGGCCGTTGAAGCCGTGCACGATGCGGGCGCCGGCGAGCGCGACCAGCGTGACGGTGCGCGACTGCCCCGGCTCGAAGCGCACGGCGGTGCCCGCGGCGATGTCGAGCCGGAAGCCGCGCGCCTTCGCGCGGTCGAAGGCGAGCGCGTCGTTCACCTCGAAGAAGTGGTAGTGCGAGCCGACCTGGACCGGGCGGTCGCCGGTGTTCGCGACCGCGAGCGTCACGCGCTCGCGCCCGGCGTTCAGCTCGATCTCGCCGTCGTCGACGAGGAGTTCGCCCGGGATCATCGCCCGCGCCCTCAGGGGACGATCAGCTGCCCGACCGCGAACCAGACGCCCGCGGCCGAGGTCAGCGCGCCCGCGACGCGCAGGCCGTAGCGCGTCGACACGCGCAGCATGAGGCCGATCCCCATTCCCGCGAGGTGCAGGATCGCGGTCGCGATGACGAGCCCGCCGACGAACGCCTGCATGTTCCCGCTCGTTCCCGCCTCGGTGCCGTGCGCGTAGCCGTGGAACGCGCCGAACACGAGGCCGATCGCGACCGCGGCCGGCACCGAGAACGCCTTGGCGCGCATGATCAGCACGCCGAGGATCACGATCGACGCGACGATCATCGCCTCGGTGGCGTCGAACTTGGACTGGCCGAGCCCGTACCACGCGCCGGCCGCCATCGCGGCCACGAACGCCAGCGGCAGGAGCCACGCGCGCCGCCACGGATAGGCCATGCTCCACACGCCGACCGCGACCGCCGCCAGCATGTGATCGATGCCCGAGGTCACGTGCAGGATGCCGTCGCCCAGCCCGGCGATGTCGCCGTGGCCGGCGTGGGCGAGCGCCGCGACGGGCGCGCACGCAAACGCCACGAGCACGCTCATCGTCGACGGGAAGCGGGACTTGCGCATGGGGCACCTCACGGGATCGGTTGGTGGACGGTGACGAGCTTCGTGCCGTCGGGGAACGTGGCCTCGACCTGGATGTCCGGGATCATCTCGGGAACGCCGTCCATCACGTCGTCGCGCGCGAGCAGCGTCGTGCCGTGATGCATCAGCTCGGCGACCGTGCGGCCGTCGCGCGCGCCCTCGAGGATCGCCGCGCTGATGTACGCGACGGCCTCCGGATGGTTGAGCTTCAGCCCGCGCGCCCTGCGCCGCTCGGCGACGAGCGCGGCGGTGAAGATCAGCAGCTTGTCCTTCTCGCGCGGCGTGAGGTCCATGCCTGCTCCGTCGGTCAGGTCGCCCAGAGCCGCAGCGGGCGCGCGTCGAGCCCGGCGAGCGCCGGCCGCAGTCGCGACCACATCGCGACGAAAGCATCGCGCGCCTCCTCGACCCCGGAGGCGAGGCAGCGCGCCATCACGAGCCCCGGCAGCGGCATCGTAACGCCGATCGCGGCGCGCGTGGCGCGATTCGCCTCGCGACAGCCCGCGACGACGGCGGCGTCGACGGCGCGACCCGCGGCGAACAGCGTCGCGCACACCGGGGCGCCGGCGAGCCCGGCGCGCGAGCGCATCCACGCGTCGCCGCCCGCGAGGTCGAGCGTGTCCTCGGCGAGGAGACGCCCGGCGCGCCGGATCGCGAGGCGCTGGCGCCAGCGCCCGTCGCGGAACGCCTCGCCTCGCGCGCGCCGGCCCAGCGCGAGCACGTCCCAGCCGATCGCCGTCGCCTCGTCGGCGAGGTCGATCTCCAGGACGGCCGACGCGATCGCCCCGTCGAACACGATGGTCTCCGGCGGCAGCCACTCGACGATCGCGCCGGCGCCGGCGCGGATGCGCACCGCCTGACGCGATGTCCGGCCGTCCGAGCGGTGGAACTTCGCGGCGCCCGGCATCGTCAGCACGGCGTGCGCCCCCGCGCGCACGTCGACGTCGACGTCGAGCGTGTCGCCGCCCGCCACGCCGCCGGGAGGGTGCACGACAACGACGTGGCAGACGTCGCGCCCTTCGGGATGGAGCGCGCGCTGGACCGTGAGCGGGCCCTCGTGCCGCACGTGCGCGAGCACGCAACCATGCATGCGGCGCTCGAACGCGAGCTCGAGGCGCGCGGCCCATCCGTGGCCGGCGAGCCCCGGCGGCGGCGGCGCATCGCCCCGCGCGCGCGTCGCCGCCCGGGGGATCGCCAGGTGCGCGCGCGGCGTCATCCGGCCGCCGCCTGCCCGCGGTGCGCCCAGCCGGTCATCCTGCTCTCGAGCACCGCGAAGAACACGTACATCACCATCGCCATCGCGCCGATGACGAACAGGCCGGCGAACACGAGCGACATGCGCATCGACGAGGCGGCGGCCATCATCAGGTAGCCGATCCCGTCGTTCGACGCGACGGTCTCCGACACGACGGTGCCGACGAACGCGAGCGTGATCGCGACCTTGAGCGACGCGAAGAAATACGGCAGCGAGCGCGGCAGCCCGACCTTGGTCAGCACGTCGTAGCGCGTCGCCCCGAGGGCCCGCAGCACGTCCTCGAGCTCCGGCTCGAGCGTCGCGAGCCCGGTCGCGACGTTGACGACGATCGGAAAGAAGCAGATCAGGAACGCCGTCAGGATCGCGGGCAGCGTCCCGATCCCGAACCACACGACGAGGATCGGCACGAACGCCGACTTCGGCACGCTGTTGAACGCGACGAGCAGCGGGTAGAGCGCGTTGTAGACGAAGCGGGAGCTGCCGACGATCACGCCGAGCAGGACGCCGACCGCCACGCCGATCGCGAACCCCGCCATCGTCGTCCACAGCGTCTTCCACGCGTGGCCGGCGATCGCGCCCGCGTGCTGCACGAGCGACTGGACGATCTGGACCGGCGTCGGGAAGATGAACTCGGAGACGTCGAGCGCCCAGCAGACGAACTGCCAGACGACGAGGATCGCGGCGCTCACGATCCACGGCGCCCACGCCTCGAGCCTTCGATCCCGTGCGCCCGCCACCTCAGCCCCCCTTGCGCACCATGCCGATGCGCTCGCGCATCTCGTGCACGAGGTCGGTGAAGTGGTCGGTGTAGGTGACCTCGAGGTCGCGCGGACGCGGCAGGTCGATCGCGCGCCGGCCGAGGATGCGTCCGGGCCGCTTGCTCATCACGTAGACGGTGTCGGCGAGGAACACCGCCTCGCGCAGGTCGTGCGTCACCAGGACGACGGTGAACCGCTGCGCCGCCCACAGGTCGCGCAGCACGCACCACAGCTCCTCGCGCGTGAAGGCGTCGAGCGCGCCGAACGGCTCGTCGAGGAGCAGCATCTTCGGCTGGTGGACGAGCGCGCGGCAGATCGACGCCCGCTGCTGCATGCCGCCCGACAGCTGCCACGGGAACTTGTCCTCGTAGCCCTCGAGGCCGACGGTGGCGAGCAGCGCCTTCGCGCGCGCGGCGTACCTGTCGCGGTCGCGCTTGAACGTCGAGCGGTACGGCTCGACGATCTCGAGCGGGAGCAGCACGTTGTCGAGCGTCGTGCGCCACGGCAGGAGCGTCGGCGCCTGGAACGCCATGCCGGCGATCTTGAGCGTGCGCGTGACGCGCGCGCCGCCGACGTCGATCTCGCCGCGCGTCGGGGGCTTCAGGCCGGTCGCGAGCTTCATGAACGTGCTCTTGCCGCACCCGGACGGACCGACGATCGCGACGAACTCGCCCGCCGCGATCGAGAGCGTGATGTCCTCGACCGCGAACGAGTCCTGCTCTTCGTAGGCGAGCCAGACGTGGCGGAAGTCGACGAACGGCGGGCTGGCGGCGTTCGCCGCCGTGGCGGCTGCGGTCACGCGGATTCCCCCTGGCGCGCCGCCGCCGTCCGCGGCGGGACGGCGCGCGGCACGGCCTCCCTACTTCGGGAACACCATGCGGTCGTTCTTCGGCGGCAGGAAGCTGCCGTTCCAGATCTGCTCGGGCCTGACCGGGTTCTTGAGCTCGAACGCCGCCGACACCTGCGTCACCATGTTCGCGAGCCGCTGCGGCCGCACGTCGCCGATGCCGTCGGCCCTCGCGGTCGGCGTCGAGATCGCGCTCGTGATCGCGAGCCGCATCCTGCGCTTCTCGAGCGCCTCGTCGATCAGCGCGTCGCGCTCCTTGACGTAGCGGATCGACGCGTCGGGATCGGCGAGCACGTCGCGCAGGCCCTTCGCCATCGCGCGCAGGAACCCGCGCACCGCCTCGGGCTTCTCCTTCAGGAACGGCTCCGAGACGATGATCGCGTTGCTGTAGACGTCGACGCCGTGCTGCGGGTACAGCATCACGTCGATGTCCTCGTCCTTCGCGCCGCCGCGGTTCAGGTTGAGCAGGCTGGTGAAGTAGAAGCCGGTGATCGCGTCGACGTCGCCGCGCAGGAGCATCGTCTCGCGCAACGGCGGATCCATCGCGGTCCAGGCGATCTTCGACGCGTCGAGATTGTTCGCCTTGACGAAGATCGGGAACGCGCGGCGTCCCGCGTCGAACAGCGGCGCGCCCATCTTCCTGCCCTGGAGGTCGGCCGGCGACCTGATGCCGGTCTTCCTGAGCGAGAACACTGCCGCCGGGGTCGCGTCGTAGACCATCATCACGGCGACCGGCTTGTTCGGCGCCGTCGGGTTGTTGCCGACGAACTCGATCAGCGAGGCGAGGTCGGCGAAGCCCATCTGGTAGGCGCCCGACGCCACGCGGTTGACCGCGTTGCCCGAGCCGCTGCCGGCGTCGATCTCGACGTCGAGCTTCTCCTGCGCGAAATAGCCCTTGGCCTTGGTGAGCAGGAACGGCGCGGCGTTCCCCTCGAAGCGCCAGTCGAGCTGGAACTTGACCTTCGTGTCCTGCGCGAGTGCGGACCCCGGCATCCCGCCGGCAACCGCGACCAGCGCGACGGCGACCGCGCGCCGCCAACCCGACCCGACATCCCGCATGTTCCCCGCTCCTCGTGGATTCGCACCCGACCGGTGCCGGACCCGCGCATTGTGCACCAGCCCGGCGCACGCGGACCCCTCGCGCGGCCTCCCGCGGGTCCCGGACCGGAGTTTAGCGAAACGCGTGCCATCCGACGCGACGCGCCCCTGCCCGGGGTCCGCGAGGCGCGGCCCCGGCGGCGCCCGCCTCAGGGCAGCGCCTGCTGGCGCTGCACGTTGGCGTCGACGACGGTGAGCGCGGTCATGTTGACGATCCGGCGGACCGTCGCCGACGGCGTCAGGATGTTCACCGGCTTCGCGACCCCGAGCAGGATGGGCCCGAGCGTCACGCCGCTGCCCGAGGCGACCTTGAGCAGGTTGAACGAGATGTTCGCCGCGTCGACCGTCGGCATCACGAGCAGGTTGGCCTCGCCCTTCAGCCGCGAGTTCGGGAACGCGCCCATCCGCACCTCCTCGGACAGCGCCGCGTCGCCGTGCATCTCGCCGTCGACCTCGAGGTCGGGATCGATCGCGTTGACCAGCGCGAGCGCGTAGCGCATCTTGGCCGCGGACGGCTCGTCGCTGGTGCCGAAGCTCGAGTGCGAGAGCAGCGCGACCTTAGGCGTGATGCCGAAGCGGCGCATCTCCTCGGCGGCGAGGATCGTGATCTCGGCGACCTGCTCGGCGGTGGGGTCGGCGTTGACGTAGGTGTCGGCGATGAACACCGTGCGGCTGGTCAGCATCACCGCGTTCATCGCCGCCCAGGTCTTCACGCCGCGCCGCAGGCCGATCACCTGGTCGATGTAGTGCCGGTGCAGCGCGTGCGTGCCGAACGTGCCGCACAGCATGCCGTCGGCGTCGCCCCGGTGGATCATCATCGCGCCGATCAGCGTGTGGCGCCGGCGCATCTCGATCTTCGCGTACTCCTGCGAGACGCCCCTGCGCTCGGTGAGCCGGTAGTACTCCTGCCAGTAGTCGCGGTAGCGCTCGTCGAATTCCGGGTTGATGACGTCGAAGTCCTTGCCGGGCGCGAGCCTCAGTCCGAAGCGCTCGATGCGCCGCTGGAGCACCGTCGGGCGGCCGACCAGGATCGGCCGCGCGAGCCCCTCGTCGACGACGACCTGCACGGCCCGCAGCACGCGCTCGTTCTCGCCCTCGGCATACACGATGCGCCGCGGCGCCTGCTTCGCCGCCGAGAAGATCGGCTTCATCAGCAGGCCCGAGTGGTAGACGAACTGCGTCAGCTTCTCGGTGTAGAGGCCGAAGTCGTCGATCGGGCGCGTCGCGACGCCGGAGTCCATCGCCGCCTTCGCCACGGCCGGCGCGATGCGCACGATGAGCCGCGGGTCGAACGGCTTGGGGATCAGGTACTCGGGGCCGAAGCGGATGTTCTCGAGGTTGTAGGCGTGCGCCACGATCTCCGACTGCTCGGCCAGCGCGAGGTCGGCGATCGCGCGCACGGCGGCGAGCTTCATCGGTTCGTTGATCGTCGTCGCGCCGACGTCGAGCGCGCCGCGGAAGATGAACGGGAAGCACAGGACGTTGTTGACCTGGTTCGGGAAGTCCGAGCGGCCGGTCGCGATCACCGCGTCGGGCCGCGCCGCCTTCGCGACGTCGGGCATGATCTCCGGCTCGGGGTTGGCGAGCGCGAGGATGAGCGGCCTCTCCGCCATCAGCGGCAGCCACTCGGGCCTGAGCACCTTCCCCGCCGACAGGCCGAGGAAGACGTCGGCGCCCGGCAGGATGTCCTTCAGCGTGCGCGCGGCGCTCGCCTGCGCGTAGCGCGCCTTGTTGTCGTCCATCTCCTCGGTGCGTCCCGCGTACACGACGCCCTTGATGTCGGACACCCACACGTTCTCGCGCCTCACGCCCAGCGAGACGAGCAGGTCGAGGCACGCGAGCGCCGCGGCGCCCGCACCGGAGCACACGAGCTTGACGTCCTTGAAGTCCTTGCCGACGACGCGCAGCCCGTTGGTCACCGCGGCGCCGACGATGATCGCGGTGCCGTGCTGGTCGTCGTGGAACACCGGGATCTTCATGCGCTCGCGGCAGCGGCGCTCGATGTAGAAGCACTCGGGCGCCTTGATGTCCTCGAGGTTGATGCCGCCGAACGTGGGCTCGAGCGCGCAGATCATGTCGACGAGCTTGTCCGGGTCGCGCTCGTCCAGCTCGATGTCGAAGCAGTCGATGCCGGCGAACTTCTTGAACAGCACCGCCTTGCCTTCCATCACCGGCTTGCCGGCGAGCGGCCCGATCGCGCCCAGCCCCAGCACCGCGGTTCCGTTGGTGACGACGCCGATCAGGTTGCCGCGCGACGTGAGGTTGCGCGCCTCGGCCGGGTCGCGGACGATCTCGTCGCACACGGCCGCGACGCCGGGCGTATAGGCGAGCGCGAGGTCGCGCTGGTTGGTGAGCTGCTTGGTCGGCGCGATCGAGATCTTGCCCGGCGGGGCGAGGCGGTGGTATTCGAGCGACGCCTGGCGGATCGAGTCTTGCTGGTCGGGCATGGGGAGGGGGCGCGCCGGTGCGCGGCAGGAGTAGCGTCGCCTCGCAGCGACGCGTGGAACGGAGCGTGCCAGTGTATCGGGGCGAGGGCGATTTGCAACCGGCGACGGGACCGGGCGCGCCCTCCCCCTATAATCCGCCGATTCCCCCATGCGGGGCATCCCTCCCGCAGCCCGACCCGATCCATGTCGACCGGCACGACCTTCTGGGCGATCGCGCTCGCCCTTGTCCTCGCGACGCTCGCGGCGCTCGTCGTCCCGCTGCTGCGCTCGCGCGGGCAACGCGAGCGGCCGGAGGACGTCGACGCGTCGGCCGCGGTCTACCGCGACCAGAAGCGCCAGATCGACGCCGAGTTCGCGTCGGGCGCGATCGGCGCGGAGGAGCGCGACGCCGCCGAGACCGAGATCGTCGCGCGGCTGGGCGCCGAGCTGTCGGCGACGCCGGCCCCCGCGTCGGCGTCCGCGAGCCGGTGGCCGTGGATCGCGGCGATCGCGATGGTCGCGATCGTGCCGGCGACGGCGCTCGTCGCCTACCTCGCGGTCGGCAATCCGCAGGCGCTCGAGGCCGGCGCCACGCACCCGCGCATGAGCGACACCGAAATCGTCTCGATGGTCGAGCGCCTCGCCCAGCGCATGAGGGAGAACCCGTCCGATCCGCAGGGCTGGCTGCTGCTCGGTCGCTCGTGGTCGGCGCTCGAGCGCTTCCCGGAATCCGCCGACGCGTATGCGGCCGCGGCGCGGCTGCTGCCCGGCAATGCCGACGTGCTCGCCGACTGGGCGGACGCGCTCGCCATGGCGCAGGGACGCAAGCTCGCCGGCAGGCCGACCGAGATCATCGGCCAGGCGCTCGCCGCCGATCCCGCGCATCCGAAGGCGCTCGCGCTCGCGGCGTCCGCGGCGATGGAGCGCAACGACGACAGGACGGCGGTGCGCTACTGGCGGGCGCTGCTCGCGGTCGTCCCGCCCGGCGGCGAGGACGCGAAGGGCATCGAGGCGACGATCGCGCAGCTCGAAGGCGGAGCGCCGGGTGCGCCGTCCGCGAGCGCGGGCGCCGCCCCCGCGCCGCCGGCGACGGCGCCCGCGTCGAGCCGCATCGCCGGACGCGTCGCGATCGCGCCCGCGCTCGCGTCGCGCGTCTCGCCCGACGCGACGCTGTTCGTGTACGCGCGCGCCGCGCAGGGTCCGCGCATGCCGCTCGCGATCGTGCGGGCGAGCGCGCGCGACCTGCCGCTCTCGTTCGAGCTCGACGACTCGATGGCGATGGCGCCGGGTGCGACGCTGTCCGCCGCGCGCGAGGTCGTCGTCGAGGCGCGCATCTCGGTCACCGGCGGCGCGACGCCGTCGTCGGGCGACCTTTCCGGCCAGAGCGGCGTCGTGGCGCCCGGCGCGACCGGCCTCAGCATCACGATCGACCGCGTCGTGCCCTGAGCCCGTCGCGGGCGTCGCGCCCGGGGGTGCGTGCTATGATCGCGGCGCCCCGCGACACCTGACATGGCGATACTCCGAACCACTCGCTGCACGTTCGCCGCCGCCTTCGCGGCATGGACATTCGCGGGCGCGGCCCACGCGCAGGGAAGCGCGGTCGACGAGGTCCGCCGCCTCGTCGACATCGGGCGCTCCGACGAGGCCTATCCGCTGTGCGCGCAGATCGATCGCGACGCGGTGCCGCAGGCCGACCTGTGGTGCGGCGTCGCGGCGGTCGACGTCGGCCGCACCGGCGAAGGCGTGCTCTCGATCGAGCGCTACGTGCTGCGCACGCCGGACGACCTGCGCGGGCGGCTCGAGCTCGCCCGCGCGTACTTCTACGCGGGCGACGACGTGTCCGCCCGCCGCGAATTCGAGTCGGTGCGCGCGGGCGAGCCGCCCGTGCCGGTGCGCGCCGGCATCGACCGCTACCTCGAGGCGCTCTCCGCGCGCGAGGCGCAGTACCGCACTCGGGTGCGAGGCTACGTCGAGGCTGGCGGCGGCTACGACAGCAACGTCAACGCCGGCGTCGCGCAGGCGGACATCGCGCTGCCGGTGCTCGGGCCGGTGACGGTCGTCGACTTCGGCGTCGAAAAGCGCGCCGGCTTCGGATGGCTCGCGGGCAGCGTGCAGGTCAACCACCCGGTGGCGCCGGGCGTCGCCGCGTATGGCGGGCTGGTGGCGAACGGCCAGTTCAACGCGAGCGAGAGCGACTTCGACATCGCGCAGGGCGCGGCGACGCTGGGCGCGAGCTGGCAGACCGGCCGCCACACGTTCTTCGGCACCTACTCGCACGGCGAACTCTCGGTCGGCGGCGACCGCTACCGCCGGTCGGACGGCGTCACGCTCGAATGGCGCCACGCCGTGTCGGACCTGGCGACGCTGAGCGTCGCGCCGCAGTACGCGCGCATCGGCTACCCGGGCGAGAACGCGGTGCGCGACAGCGACTTCTACGCGCTCGGCGTCACGCTGCGGAAGGCGTGGCTCACGACGTGGCAGCCGGTGCTCAACCTGTCGGCCGTGGGCGCCCGCGAGGAGAACCGGCGCGACCGCGACGACCTCGGCCGCGACGTCTACGGCGGCTCGGCGGACGTCACGGTGTCGCCGGCGCCGCAGTGGGCGCTCAACGCCGCGTTCGCGTTCCAGCGCAGCACCTACATGGGGCCGATCCCGCTGCTCGGGTTCACGCGGCGCGACGACAACTACAGCGCCAGCGTCGGCGCGCTGTACTTCATCACGCGCGAGCTGTCCGCCCGCGTCGAGGCGCAGTACTACCGCAACGACTCGAACCTCGCGCTGTACGAATACGACCGTTACGTCGTCGCCGGCAAGCTGCGCTACGACTTCAAGTGAGTGGGGGCCCCATGACCGCCGACCGCCGACACCGTTCCCGCGCGAGCGCCGTCGCCGCATGGCTGATCGCCCTCGCCGCGACGCTCGCGTCCGCCGCCGCGCTCGCGCAGGCGGGCCGCGTCGTGCTCGCCGTCGGCGACGTCGCCGCCGTGCGCGGCGCCGAGCGCGTCCGGCTCGCCGCCGGCGCGAACGTCGGCGTCGGCGACGCCATCGTCACCGGCGCGGACGGCCACGCGCAGATCCGCTTCTCCGACGAGGCGCTCGTCGCGATCAAGCCGGGCACCGAGTTCCGCATCGAGTCCTACAACTTCGCGGGGCGCACCGACGGGAGCGAGCGCGCAGTGTTCCGGCTCGTGCGCGGCGGTTTCCGCACGCTGACCGGCCAGATCGGCCAGGTGAACCGCGACACCTACCAGGTCCTCACGACGCAGGCGACGATCGGGATCCGCGGCACGCACTTCCAGCTCGAGGTCTGCGGCAAGGACGAGTGCCGCGAATCGGACAACGACCCGCCGGCGGTGCCGGGCCTGTATGGCGGCATCTACGACGGCCGCGTGATCGCGATCGCGCCCGGCAGGTCGGAGATCTTCGGCGCGCGCGAGTTCTTCGTGGTGCCCGACGGCGGCATGCCGTCGCGCCTGCTCGCTCCGCCCTCGTTCCTCGCGACGCGGCTCATCGGCAAGCAGGCCGCCGCGACGTCCGACTCGACGGAGCTCGGCTTCCGCAAGGTGCCCGACTTCCCGACCGACGAGCTGCGCACGCTCGACCGCTTCCTCAAGGACCCGTTCCAGTCCACCGACGACATCGCGCACGGCAACCCCGTCGCGACGCCGGTCATCGGCATCATAGGCTCCGACGAGGCGACGCTCGAGTTCGCGTTCAACATGGGCGCCGACCACGCGCAGCTCGACCCGCTGGGCCGGCTCGTCGCGGTCGACACCGGAACGCTCGTCGCGTCGATCGGGACCGCGGGCATCGTCGACACCGGCAACCATCCGGCGCAGAACGCGAGCCTCAACTGGGGCCGCTGGGCCGGCGCGGGCTCGTCCATCGCGCAGCAGCTGCCGAACGGCGACGTCATCCACAACGACGGCGGCAACCTGCACTACGTCTACGGCGTCGTCGCGAACGACCTGCCGACCGCCGGCATCGTCGAGTACGCGCTGGTCGGCGGCACGCGGCCGACCGACTCGGCGAGCGGCGCGGTCGGAACGCTCCTGTCGGGCGGCCGCGTCGCGGTGAACTTCACGATCGCGCAGGTGAGCCTCAACAACCTGCAGGTCGGCTTCACCGACGCGACCTATTCGCTGAGCGGCACCGCGGGCCTCGTGGGCCCGCTGTTCTCGACCGGCGGCACCGGCGCGACGGCGACGTGCGCCGGCGCGGCGTGCCAGCCGCTCGTCGCCGGCAACTTCGCGGGATTCCTCGCCGGGCCGGGGGGCGCGGGGCTCGGCCTCGACTACTACTTCAACACGCGCACCGGCGTCATCGAAGGCGTCGCGGGCTATCGGCGCTGCGCGGCGCCGGGCAGCTGCTGAACCTGGCGCCGGAAGACCCGCTTTCCCCGGCGACGGCACGCGGGCAGAGCCGCTCCTCCGCACCGACGCGCACGGCCGGACCCGGGAGCAACGGCGTCCGGCCCCGCGACGCATCGATCACTTCTCGACGAAGCTCCACGCGCCGTCCCAGTCGGTCGCGGGCGGTGCGGCGCAGTACGCGATGCAGCGCACGCGAAACACCGACGCGAGCGCGCGGTCCGACGCGTCCTCCGCGATCGCGTCGAACGCGCGGCGCGCGTCCTCGAAGCGCCGCGCGCGGTAGGCGCCGAGCGCCTCCGCGAAGCGCGCCGCGCGCGCCTGCGCCGCCGCGTCGCCCGACTCGGCGAGCGGCTCGAAGATCGCCAGCGCCTGCTGGCGGCCCTTGACTCGCACGCGGTCGATCTCGCGCCACACGATGCCGTCCACCGCCGCGCGCGTGGCCTCGCCGCACAGGATGCCCACGCCGTAGACCTTCGTGAGGCCCTCGAGGCGCGAGGCGAGGTTCACCGCGTCGCCCAGCACCGTGTAGGCCTTGCGGAAGCGCGAACCCATGTCGCCGACGTTCATCATGCCGGAGTTGATGCCCACGCCCATCGCCAGCGGCGGCCACCCGCGCGCGGCATACGCGTCGCGCATGGCGGGGATCGCGCGCTGCATCGCGAGCGCCGCCCGCACGGCGCTCGCGGCGTGCGCCGGATTGGCGAGCGGCGCGCCCCAGAACGCCATGATCGCGTCGCCGACGTACTTGTCGACGGTGCCGTGCGACGCGTGGATCGCCGAGGTCATCGCCGACAGGTAGTCGTTCAGCATCGCCGACAGCTCGCGCGGCGGCAGGCGCTCGGACAGCGCGGTGAAGTCGCGCACGTCGGAGAACAGCACGCTCATCTCGCGGCTCTCGCCCTCCATCGAGAAGCGCTCGCCGCTCGCGCGCATCTGCGCGACGCGCTCGGGCGGGACGTACTCGCCGAACATGTCGGCGAGCGTGCGGGTCTCCTGCGCCTCGCGCAGGAATCCCGAAAGCAGGTTCCAGACGAGGAGCGCGAGCAGCATCACGAGCGCGGGCGCGATCGCGACCACGGCGTCGTGCCGCCACCAGAAGTAGATCGCGATCCCGACGACCGCCGCGGCGAGCACGACGATGCCGGCGAGGCTCGCGACCGGACGGCGCCACGGCAGCACGAGCACCGCCACGATTCCCGCCACGAGGACGAGGAGGGCCGCGATCTCGCGCGCGCCCGCCGGCACGTTCTTCATGTCGCCGTCGAGCATCCCGGACACGAGGCTCGCGTGGATCTCGACGCCGGGAAAGTCCGGCGCGAACGGCGCCGAGCGCAGGTCCTGCAGGCCCTTGGCCGAGGTGCCGATCAGCACGATCGCGCCCGCGAACGCGTCGGGGGCGATCCGGCCGTCGAGGATGTCGGCCGCGGGGAACGACCGGTAGGTGCCGGACGGACCGCGGTACGGAACCAGCGCGGTGCCGTCGTGCGCGACCGGCACGCGCAGCCCCCCGGCGTCGATCGCCTCGAGGTCGCCGTTCGCGTCGAACACCGGGCGGATCGCCTTCGCCTCGACCGCCACGGCCACCGTCGCGAGCGACAGCGCCGGATAGAAGCCGTCCCGGAAGCGCTTGACCATCGGCACGCGCCGCACGACGCCGTCCGGGTCGAACGTCGGGTCGAGGTGGCCGCCGGTCGCCGCCGCACGCTGCAGCGCCGGCAGGTTCGCCGTGTAGCCCGACTCCGGCGCGATCGGGATCGCGCGCGCGCGAAGGTCGGATTGCGTGAACGCCGGCGCGGGCAGCATCCCGGACGCCTGCGCGCTCGCGGTGAATCCGAACGCGAGCACGGTGGCGCGCCCCGACAGCGCGGTCGCGAACTGGCCGTCGTGGTCGGCGCGCGACTTCAGCTCGGCGAGCGCGGCGCGCGCCTCCGGCGTGTCGCGCAACCCGCGGCGCGCGAGCTCGTCGAGCGCGGCGGCGTTGCCGGACAGGTCGGGCTCGGGGAACAGGACGTCGAACGCGACGAGCCGCGCCTGATGGCGGTCGAACAGCGTCGCCGTGAGGCGCGCGAGCGTGTCGCGCGGCCAGGGCCAGCGCCCGACGCGGTCGAGGCTCGCCTCGTCGATGTCGACGATCGCGACCTGCGGGTCGGCCGTGCGGCGCTGCGAGAGCAGGAGCCGCGCATCGTAGGCCATCGCCTCGAGCTTCGCGATCACCGGCACGCGCTCCACGCCGACGAGCGGCACGAACGCCGCCAGCGCGACGATCAGCAGTCCGACCGCCCAGCGCGGCGCGCCGGCCAGCGTGCGCGCGAGCCGTCCGGCGAACGGTCGCGTCACGTTCGCGACGGTCCGCCGCGGTCAGCCGCGGCGCCGCAGGCGGGCGGCGGCGAGCGCCGCGAGCAGCAGCGCGAGCAACGCTGACGCGGCCTCGCCGAGCGTCGGGATCGGCTCGCCGTCCCCGTTGGCCTTCGCCACGGTCACGTACACCGGCGCCGACGTGGCGGGCGCGAACGCGGGATCGCCGGCATAGCTCGCCGTCAGCGTCATCACGCCCGGCTCGACCGGCGCCGCCACCGAGAACGGCGCCCGGCCGTTCACGATCGGGATCTCGCCCACGTCGCGTGCGCCGGCGCGAACGCGCACCGTGCCGCCTGGTGTCGCCGGCGATCCTTCCGCCTCGACGACGACGCTGCCCTGCACGGTCGCGCCCGGATTCGCGCGCGACGGGGCCTTCAGCGTCAGCTTCGGCGCCTGCAGCAGGATTCCCTTGATCACGAACAGGTCGACCGGCCCGAACGTCGAAGGCAGGTGCAACGGCGTGCCGGCGAAGCGCGCGCAGACGCGGAAATGTCCGATCGCGAGGTCCGCGAACGCGATCTGCGCGACGCCTCCCGCCACGGCCGCGGTCCGCGAGTACGTCGTCACCGGGTCCGCGCCGCCCTCGAACGGCGCGGGGCAGCGCGTGCCGGGCCCGGCGACCCACGCCTCGAGCGTGCCCGCGGGCGGCGCGCCCGACTCCGCGACGACCGTCGCGTTCAGCACGACCTCCTGCCCGGCGACGGCGGGGTTCGGCGCAAGACCGACGGCGAGCGTCGTCGCGATGCCGCCGACGACGAGCTCGAAGGTCCGCGCGTCCTGCTGGAACAGCACGTCGCGCACGCGCACGGTGAACGGATAGACGCCGGCCGTCGTCGGCGATCCGACGATGCGGCCGTCCGTGGCGAGCGTGAGTCCCGGCGGCAGCGCGCCGCCGACGATCTCGAAGATGTAGGGCTTGAGCCCGCCCGTCGCCTCGATCAGGAGCGCGATCGGCGCGCCGACGAGGAGGCGGTCGGGAACGAGCGGCGGCGGCGTGATGATCTGCAGCGCCGGATTGCGGACCTCGACGATCGACACCTGCGCGGCGGGCGGCGCGAAGCCGTTGATGGCACGCAGCGTCACCGTGTAGAAGCCCACGAGCGTCGGCCTGCCGGAGATCCTGCGCGTCGCGGGGTCGTAGACGAGCCCCGGAGGCAGGCCCTCGGCGGTGACGACGACCGGCGCGGTGCCGGTCACCGTGACCTGGTGCGCATAGTCGAGGCCGAGGAACCCTGGCGTGGGCAGCGGCAGCGACGTGATCGCCGGCGCGATGCCGCCCTGCACCGTCAGCGCCGCCGAGATCGAGCCGACCGATCCGCCGTTGCGCGAGGTGATCGGCCCGACCGTCAGCGTCACGATGGCGTTGACGTCCGAATCGACCGTCACCTCCGTGTCGACCAGGCAGGCGGACCCCAGGCCGAGCGAGCCGTCGCGGAACCGGTAGCCGCCGTCGACGGGCGTGATCGTGCCGCCGCACTGGGACGCGTCGAGCGTCCCGACCAGTCGCATCCCGGCAGGGAACGGCACGTCGTACGCGATCCCGGCGATCTGCGCGTCGCTGTTCGAGTTGCCCAGCCGGACGCGCAGCAGCGTCGGCTTGCCCGACGCGATCGCCGTGGGCGCGAAGAGCATGCTGGCGTTGAGATTCGACTGCGCCGCGGCGGGCGCGCAAAGCGCGACTCCCAGGGCGACGCCCAGGACGGCGAGCCACGACGCGGCACCGGGATGGCGGGAACCCGAAGTCGGGCGCAGGCGGCGGAGGAAGGACGTCATGGGCAGTCGATCGGCGGCCGGCTGGCCGCGGGCAAGGCGCATGATAGCCTCGACGCGCGCATCCGTCTGCCGGACGCGCGTGCGCCGGCCGCTATAATGGCCGCCACCCGCCGGAGCCGCCCTGGCCGCACCCTCGCCCGGCGCTGCCCGCCGCTCCCTTCCGACGCTCATGCTCGAAGCGCTCGACCTCGCCGCGCGACGCGGTACCGCGCGCCTTTTCACCGGTCTCGACCTCGCCGTCGATGCGGGTCGCGCGCTCGTCGTAACCGGCGCGAACGGACGCGGCAAGACGACGCTCCTGCGCATGCTCGCCGGGCTGTCGATGCCCGACGCGGGCGAGATCCGCGTCGACGGCGCGCGCGTCGCGCCGTTCTCGCCGGCGCTGCGCTCGTCGGTCACGTTCGCCGGGCATGCCCTGGCGCTCAAGGACGAGTTCTCGGCGCGCGAGAACCTGGCGTCGCTGGTCGCGCTGTCGGGTGGCCGGGCGTCCGGCGCGGAACTCGACGCCGCGCTCGACCGCGTCGCGCTCGGCTCGCGCAAGGCGCTGCCCGCGCGCGTGCTGTCGCAGGGGCAGCGCCGCCGCGTCGGGCTCGCGCGGCTCGCGTTATCGCGCCGCCGGATCTGGATCCTCGACGAGCCGGTCACCGCGCTCGATGCCGCGGGCGCCGCGCTGCTCGGCGAGCTCGTCGCCGGCCACCTCGAGGGCGGCGGCATCGCCGTCGCGGCGACGCACGCACCGCTCGCGCTGCCGGCCGGCCGCGTCTCCGGCCTGTCGCTGGACTGACGCCGATGGCCGGTCGACGCGAAGGCGACGACGGCGAGCCGGGAGGCGTCCTCGCGGGCCTCGGCTGGGCGCTCGCGCGCGACCTGCGCCTCGCCGTCCGGACGCGCTCGGAACTCGCCGTCCAGCTCCTGTTCTATGCCATCGTGGTGACCCTTTTCCCGCTCGCGACGACCCCCGAGCGCACGCTGCTGATGACCATGGGGCCGGGAGTGCTTTGGGTGGCGGCGCTGCTCGCGTCGCTGCTGTCGCTGCCGCGAATGTTTGCGCTCGATCAAGCGGACGGCACGCTCGAGCAGATGGCGCTGTCGCCGTGGCCGCTGCCGGCGATCGTGTCCGGTAAGATACTCGCGCATTGGCTGACGACGGGCCTTCCGGTCGTGCTGCTCGCGCCGCTGGCGGCGCTGCAGTACGGCCTCGACGGCGAGGCGATCGCCGTGCTGGTCGCGGGACTCGCGCTCGGCACGCCGATCCTCTCGCTCCTGGGCGCGATCGGCGCCGCGCTGACGCTGGGGGTGCGCGGAGCCGGCGGGCTCCTGGCGCTGCTCGTGCTGCCGCTCTACGTGCCCGTGCTGATCTTCGGGGCGGGAGCGGTCGACGCGGTGCGGGCCGGGCTCGGGGCGGACGCGAACCTGTCGCTGCTGGGGGCGGGACTGATCGTGGCGGCGCTGGGCGCGCCGTTCGCGGCGGCGTCGGCGGTTCGCATCGCGCTTGACTGACCATGGCCATCAACTGGTACCGCTACGCTTCGCCGGCGACGTTCTACCCGGTCGCGGGCAGGCTCGCGCCGGCCTTCGGCGCGCTGGCGGCGATCTTCGCCGCGGCGGGCCTGTGGATCGGCTTCGCGCTCGCGCCGACCGACGCGACGCAGGGCGAGGCCTACCGGATCATCTTCGTCCACGTGCCGACCGCCTGGATGGCGATGTTCGTCTACCTCGTGATGGCGTTCTGGAGCGCGCTCGCGCTCGCGTTCAACGCACGGCTCTCCGCGATGATGGCGCAGGCGCTCGCGCCGACCGGCGCGCTGATGGCGGCGCTCGCGCTGTGGACCGGGGCGTTCTGGGGCCGGCCGACGTGGGGAACGTACTGGGCATGGGACGCGCGGATGACCTCGACGCTGATCCTGCTGTTCCTCTATCTCGGCGTGATCGCGCTGCGCGGCGCGATCGACGACCCGCGCCGCGCGGACCGCGCCTGCGCGGTGCTCGCGCTGGTCGGCGCGGTCAACGTGCCGATCATCTACTTCTCCGTGCAGTGGTGGAACACGCTGCACCAGGGCGCCACGGTGAGCCTGACGGCCGCGCCGAAGATGGCGAGCCTGATGCTCGCCGGCATGCTGGTGATGTCGTTCGCGGCGTGGTTCTGGTGCATCGCGGCCGCGCTGTGGCGCGTCCGCGCGATCATCCTCGAGCGCGAGCGCGGTTCCGCGTGGGTCGCCGCGCTTCCGGAAACGAACCTGAGGGCGGCGTGATGGGCGAGTTCCTGTCGATGGGCGGCTACGGCTGGTATGTCTGGATGTCCTACGGCGCGTGCGCGGTGGCGATCGCCGCCGAGTTCGTCGCGCTGCGCGCGCGGCGCCGCCGCGCGCTCGACGATGCGCAGGCGTCGGGGGTCGACGCCGAACCGCTGCGCGCGGGAGCCGCCCGATGAAGGCCCGCCACCGCCGCTTCGCCTGGATCGCCGCGGGGCTCGCCGCGCTCGCGGTCGCGGTCGGCCTCGTGCTCAACGCGTTCCAGTCGAACCTCGTGTTCTTCTACTCGCCGTCGCAGGTGCTGGCGAACGAGGCGCCGGTCGGCCGCTCGTTCCGCATCGGCGGGATGGTCGAGGCCGGGAGCCTGAAGCGCGAGCGGGAAACGCTCACGATGAGCTTCGTCGTCACCGACACCGCGCAGAAGGTGCCGGTCCGCTACACGGGACTCCTGCCCGACCTGTTCAAGGAAGGCAAGGGCGTGGTCGCGCAGGGCTCGCTCGGCCCCGACGGCGTGTTCACGGCGACCGAGGTGCTGGCGAAGCACGACGAGAACTACATGCCGCCCGAGGCCGCCGCTGCGATCGAGCAGGCGCACAAGGGCGGACAGATGAAGTCGTCGGCCAACTGACGCGCGGAGGAAAACCCCGATGATTCCCGAACTCGGCCAGTTCGCGCTGGTCCTCGCGCTCCTCGTGGCGACCGCGCAGGGCGTTGTGCCGCTGGTCGGCGCCGCGCGCCGCGACGCCGCGCTGATGTCGTTCGCGCGCCCGGCGGCGATCACGCAGTTCGCGCTCGTCGCGATCGCGTTCGGCTGCCTCGCGACGAGCTTCCTCAGGAGCGACTTCTCGGTCCTCAACGTCGCGCAGAACTCGTTCTCGGCGCTGCCCGCGCAGTACAAGCTCGCGGCCTCGTGGGGATCGCACGAGGGATCGCTGCTCCTGTGGGCGCTGATGCTC
Organism: Burkholderiales bacterium; assembly: GCA_905339295.1. Classification (GTDB taxonomy): domain Bacteria; phylum Pseudomonadota; class Gammaproteobacteria; order Burkholderiales; family Casimicrobiaceae; genus VBCG01. The sequence goes on along the minus strand of CAJPFI010000004.1, from coordinate 29,494 downwards.
GCCGGCTGGTCGGCCGCGGTCGCGCTGCGCTCGCGCAACCTGCCCGCGCCGATGCTCGCGCGCGTGCTGGCGGTGATGGGACTGGTCGCCATCGGCTTCCTGTCGTTCCTGCTGTTCACGTCGAACCCGTTCGAGCGCCTCGTGCCGCCGGCGCCCGAGGGGCGCGACCTGAACCCGTTGCTGCAGGACCCGGGGATGGTGATGCACCCGCCGCTCCTGTACATGGGCTACGTCGGCTTCGCGGTCGCGTTCGCGTTCTCGATCGCGGCGCTCATCGGCGGCCGGCTCGACGCGACCTGGGCGCGCTGGTCGCGGCCGTGGACGACGGTCGCATGGTGCTTCCTGACCGTCGGCATCGCGCTCGGCAGCTGGTGGGCGTACTACGAGCTGGGCTGGGGAGGCTGGTGGTTCTGGGACCCGGTCGAGAACGCGTCGTTCATGCCCTGGCTCGTCGGCACGGCGCTCATCCACTCGCTCGCCGTGACCGAGAAGCGCGGCACGTTCAGGAGCTGGACCGTGCTGCTCGCGATCATGGCGTTCTCCCTCTCGCTGCTCGGCACGTTCCTCGTGCGTTCCGGCGTCCTCACGTCGGTGCATGCGTTCGCGACCGACCCGGCGCGCGGCGTCTACGTGCTCGCGTTCCTCGTGATCGTGATCGGCGGGTCGCTCGCGCTCTACGCCGCGCGCGCGGGCGCCGTGGGCGGCGGCGCGTCCTTCGCGCCGGTGTCGCGCGAGTCGATGCTGCTCGCGAACAACATCCTGCTCGTCGTCGCGATGGCGAGCGTGCTGCTCGGCACGCTCTACCCGCTGTTCCTCGACGCGCTCAACGCCGGCAAGATCTCGGTGGGCCCGCCCTACTTCGAGTCCGTGTTCGGCCCGCTGATGGCACCGCTCGTGTTCCTGATGGGCATCGGCCCGATCTCGAGCTGGCGGCGCGCGGAGGTGGCCGACCTGTGGACGCGCCTGAAATGGGCGCTCGTTCTCGCGATCCTGCTCTCGGTCGCGCTGCCGTTCGCGATGGGACGCTGGTCGCCGTGGGTCGCGGTGGGCATGTTCCTCGCGACGTGGGTCGTCGGGGCGACCGTGACGGCGGTCGTCCAGCGCCTGCGCGGCTCGCCGCAACCGACGCTCGCGGGCAAGCTCCGCGCGAACCCATCGTCGTGGTACGGCATGCTGCTCGCGCACGTCGGCATCGCGGTGTTCATCGTCGGCGTGACGCTCGTGAAGGGCTACGAGGTCGAGCGCGACGTGCGCCTCGACCCGGGACAGGGTGTCGACGTGGGCGGCTGGACCTTCACGTTCAAGGGCATCGATGAGCGGCCCGGTCCCAACTATCGCGCGCTGGTCGGGACGGTCGAGGTGCGGCGCGACGGCACGCTGCGCGAGGTCCTCCGTCCGGAGAAGCGCGTGTACACCGCGAGCGGACAGTCGATGACCGAGGCGGCGATCTCCCCGCGGATCACCGGCGACCTCTACGTCTCGCTGGGCGAGCCGGTCACGGCCGACGGCCACGCCGGCGCATGGGGCGTGCGCATCTACGTGAAGCCATTCATCGACTGGATCTGGGGCGGCTGCGTGCTGATGGCGCTCGGCGGCTTCCTCGCGATCGCCGACCGCCGCTACCGGATCGCGGTGAAGCAGCGCGCCGGCGCGGTGTTCGCGGCGGCGCGCGCGTGAGCGGGGGACGCCGGCGATGAGGGCGCTGCGCTGGGGACTGCCGCTCGCGATCTTCGCGGTGCTGGTCGGGTTCCTGTTCGTCGGGCTGTTCCGCGACCCGCGCGAGGTGCCGTCGCCGCTGATCGACAAGGCCGCGCCGGCGTTCGCGCTGCCCGTGCTGCACCAGCCCGAGCGCAAGGTCGCCGGCGCGGACTACCTCGGGCAGGTCTGGCTGCTCAACGTCTGGGCGTCTTGGTGCGTGGCCTGCCGCGTCGAGCATCCGGTGCTCGTCGAGCTCGCGAAGTCGAAGGTCGTGCCGATCGTCGGCCTGAACTACAAGGACAAGCCCGACGAAGGGATCGCCTGGCTCGCGCAGCACGGCGACCCGTACACGCTGTCGGTCGTCGACGGCGACGGGCGCGTCGGCATCGACTGGGGCGTGTACGGCGTGCCGGAGACCTTCGTCGTCGACAAGGCCGGCATGATCCGCTACAAGCACATCGGGCCGGTGTCGCCCGAGGCGCTGCAGCAGACGATCCTGCCGCTCGTGCGCAGGCTGCAGCAATCGTGACCATGCACCGCCACGCCCGTCTGCTCGCCGCCGCGCTCGCGTTCGCCGCCGGCGTCGCGTCGGCGCAGGTCTCGCCCGATCTCGCGTTCGAGGACCGGCTGAAGCGGCTCGAAGCCGACCTGCGCTGCCTCGTCTGCCAGAACCAGACGCTCGCCGATTCGAACGCTCCGCTCGCCGAGGACCTGCGCCGCGAGGTGCGAACGCTCGCGCTCTCCGGCAAGTCCGACGACGAGATCCGCGCGTTCCTGGTCGCGCGCTACGGAGACTTCGTCCTCTACCGGCCGCCGGTCAAGGAGTCGACCTGGCTCCTGTGGTTCGGGCCGTTCCTGCTGCTCGCCGGCGGCGTCGGGGCGTGGCTCGCCATCGTGCGCAGGAGGCGCCGCGCGGAGCTCGGGACGGACGCGGGCGGACCTGCGCTCGCGCCGGACGCGGCGACGCGGGCGCGCGACCTGCTTGACGAGAAGTCGTCGGGCTGAAGCCCGACCCACAGAACCCCCCTCTGAAGCCCGACCCGCAGAACCCCCCTCTGAAGCCCGACCCACAGAACTCCCTCTGAAGCCCGACCGACGGAAGACCCCGCCGAAGCCCGAGCCGCAGAAGACCGCGCGCAAAGTTTCGGCGCGGCATGCCCGTGCCGTGGGTCGGGCTTCAGCCCGACGCCGTCAGAGCGATCCGCCGCACTTCCGGCACAGCTCGAACGTCGCCGGGTTGACCTCGCCGCGGCGGCGCAGCCGAAACAGGTCGTCGGGCTGAAGCCCGACCCACAGCCCCCCTTGGGCCGGCCCCACAGAAAATCCCGCCGAAGCCCGAGCCGCAGAAGACCGCGCGCAAGGTTCCGGCGCCGCATGCCCGTGCCGTGGGTCGGGCTTCAGCCCGACGCCGTCAGAGCGATCCGCCGCACTTCCAGCACAGCTCGAACGTCGCCGGGTTGACCTCGCCGCAGCGGAGGCAACCGACGTTGCCCGGCCGCTCGCGCTCGGCCCGGAACGCCTCGAGGACCTCGCGGGCGCGCGCGTAGTCCTCGTCGTCGACCCACACCTGCGGACCCGCGACGTCGGGCGGCACGTCGCCCACGATCGACTGCATGTGCTGGTTGAACACGTGCGCCACGATGTTCGCGTGCAGCAACCGGTCGCGCAACAGCCACGCCTCGAAGCGCGTGTCGCCGCTGAACAGCCGCTTCACGACGCACGCCCCGGGCGCCACGCGACGAGCGCCGCGACGAGCCGCCGCAGCACCGCCTCCAGCGGCGCCGCGCGCCGCGCGTCCCAGCGGTACGGCGGCGCCTCGTCCATGTACGCGGCCTGCGCCACCTCGAGCTGCAGCGCGTGGACGCCCGCGCGCGGCCGCCCGTAGCGACGCGTGATCCAGCCGCCCCTGAAGCGGCCGTTGACGACCGACGTGAACGCGCTGTCCTCCGCGACGATGCCGGCGGCGAGCCGTTCGATCGCGGAATCGGCGCTCGCGCCGTCCGCGGTGCCGAGGTTGAAGTCCGGCAACCGGCCGGCGAAGAAGCGCGGCACCTCGGCGCGGATCGAGTGCCCGTCGAGGACGATCGCGAAGCCGTGGCGCAGGCGCACGCGCTCGACCTCGTCCGCGAACGCGTCGTGGTACGGCGTGAAGTACGCCTGCGTCCGCGCGGCGACCTCGCCCGGATCGGGGACGCCACCCTCGCGCCAGATCGGCGCGTTGTCGAACGTGCGCGTCGGCACGAGCTCGGTGTTGTCCGCTCCCGCGTAGAGCGCCACGCCGGCGGGATCGCGATTGAGGTCGACGACATAGCGCGAGTGCGTCGCGGCCATCAGCGTCGCGCCCGCGTCGCGCGCGAACGCGTAGAGCTTCTCGACATGCCAGTCGGTGTCGGGCAGCGTCCGGCCCGCCTCGGTCAATCGCATCGCGATCGCGTCGGGCACGTGCGTGCCCGCGTGCGGAACGTCGACCAGCAGCGGCGATTCCCCGCGATGCAGCGTCCACAGGTTCATCGCGCGCTCACGAAATGCGGCACGCCCGCGCGCAGCGTGCCGAGGCACGGGTTGCCGCCGAAGCGCCAGGCGAGCTCGGCGGGTTCGCCGATCGCGTAGACGGCCACGTCCGCGCGCATCCCCGCGCGCAGCCGCCCGCGGTCGGCGAGCCCCAGCGCGCGCGCCGCGACGTGGGTCATGCCGGCGAGCGCCTCCTGCGGCGTCAGGCGGAAGAGCGTGCACGCCATGTTGAGCATGAGCAGCGGCGAGGTCGTCGGCGAGGTGCCCGGATTGCAGTCGGTCGCCACCGCCATCGGCACGCCGCGCGCGCGCAGCGCGTCGACCGGCGGCATCCGCGTCTCGCGCAACGCATAGTACGCGCCCGGGAGAAGCACGGCGACGGTGCCGGCCGCCGCCATCGCGTCGATCCCTCGCGGCGAAAGCCACTCGAGGTGGTCCGCCGACAGCGCGCCGTGCTCCGCGGCGAGGGCCGCACCGTCCTGGTCGGAGAGCTGCTCGGCATGCAGCTTCACTGGCAGGCGCTGCGCACGAGCCGCCTCGAAGACGCGCCGCGTCTGCTCGCGCGTGAAGCCGATCGTGTCGCAGAACGCGTCGACCGCGTCGGCGAGGCCGGCCCGCGCCGCCGCGGGCACGATGTCGCCGCACACCGCGTCGATCCATGCGTCGGGACGTCCAGCGTACTCGGGCGGCACGGCGTGCGCCGCGAGCAGCGTCGTGCGCACGTCGATGCCGACGTCCTGGCCGATCCGGCGCGCGACCGCCAGCTGCTTCAGCTCGGTCTCGCGTTCGAGGCCGTAGCCCGACTTGATCTCGACGGTCGTCGCACCCTCGGCGACGATCGCGGCCAGCCGGGGGAGGCTCTCGTCCGCGAGCGCGTCGGCGTCCGCGGCGCGCGTCGCGCGCACCGTCGACAGGATGCCGCCGCCTTCGCGCGCGATCTCCGCGTAGGTCGCGCCGCGCAGCCGCCGCTCGAACTCGCTCGCGCGGTTGCCGGCGTAGACCAGGTGCGTGTGGCAATCGACCAGGCCCGGCGTCGCCCATGCACCGGCGAAATCGACGCGCCGCGTCGCCGCCACGCCGGCCGGCAGGTCGCGAGCCGCGCCGACCCACGCGAGGCGGTCCGCGACGACGCCGATCGCGCCGTCGCGCACGACGCCCCAGTCGTCTCCGTCGAGCGTCGCGAGATGCAGGCCGGCCAGCAGGACGTCGAAGCGCGCCGGTGCGCTCATGCCGGACCGCCGCCCATCCTCGCCATCGCGTGGCGGTAGGCGGACAGCACGGCATCCTCGTCGCGATGCCGGCCGTCGCGCACGACCCATCGTCCCGCGAGCATCGTGTGGCGCACCGGGCGGCGGCACGGCCCGAAGATCGCGGCGTCGAGCAAGGTGTCCGTGTGGCCCGCGAGCGCGGGATCGTCCTCGTCGAGCACGACGAGATCCGCGTGCGCGCCGGCCTCGATCGCCCCGGTCCGGCGTCCGCACGCCTGTGCGCCCGCGCGCGCCGCCGACTGCCACATCGCCGTGCCGAGGCTCTCGTGCGGCGCATGCTGCATCAGGTTGCGGCGGCGCCAGAACAGGCGCTGCGAGTACTCGAGCTGGCGCAGCTCGACGAACGGATCGACGATCGCGTTCGAGTCGCTGCCCACGCCCCAGCGCCCCCCCGACGCGGCGTAGACGACGCCGGGGAACGTCCCGTCGCCCAGGTCGGCCTCGGTCGTCGGCGCGAGCCCCGCGACGGCGCCGCTCGCCGCGAGCGCGCGCGTCTCGCGCTCGAGCATGTGGGTCGCGTGCACGAGGCACCAGCGCGCGTCGACCGACTCGCGCGCGAGCAGCCACTCGACCGGGCGCTTCCCGCACCACGCGACGCACTCCTCGACTTCCTGCGTCTGCTCGGCGACGTGCATGTGCACCGGGGCGCCCGGCGGTGCGGCGGTGATCACGCGGTCCAGCTCGTCAGGCGTCACCGCGCGCAGGCTGTGCGGCGCGACGCCGAGCGCCGCGCCGTCCGCGCGAGCGAGCGGCGCCAGCGCGGCGAGCAACGCCGCGAACTCGTCGGTCGTCATGACGAACCGCCGCTGCGCGGCCAACGGCGGCACGGCGTTGAATCCGCCGTGCGCGTAGTACACGGGAAGCAGCGTGAGCGGCATCCCGGCGGTGCGCGCGGCCGCGAGTATGCGCTTCGACATCTCGGCGCGATCCGCGTAGGGCCGCCCCGTTGCGTCGTGATGCACGTAGTGGAACTCGGCGACCGTCCCGTAGCCCGCCTTGGCCATCTCGACGTACGCCTGCGCGGCGATCGCCTCGCTGCCTTCGGGGTCGAGCCGCTCGAGGAACATGTACATCGCGCGGCGCCAGGTCCAGAAGCTGTCCTCGCCGTCCGCGCCCGCGAGACCGGTGCGCCCGGCCACGCCGCGCTGGAACGCGTGCGAGTGCAGGTTCGGCATCGCCGGGACGAGCGGGCCGCCGGCATCCTCGGCCGCGTCCCGGCGCGAGTCCGGCGTCACGGTCGCGATCGTGCCGTCGTCGGCGACGTCCACCGTCACGTCGCGCGACCATCCGGTCGGAAGCAGTGCCCGCGACGCGAAGAGCCGGATCGACATCGCGCTCTCCCCGGTCACTCGCCGGCGACGACCGCCGCGACGATCGCGACGGCGCCGGCATCGATCGGGTTGACGTGCATCGACGCGATGCGCTCGCCCGCGTCGACGACCAGTGCGTGCCCCGGCGCGACGCCGATCGGCGCGTGCCCGGGCAGCAGGCATTCGCTCGCCCCCTGCGCGGCGTAGCAGACGCCGTGGCGGAACGGCCCCGCGATCGCCGCGGCGCCCTCGACGACCACGACGTCGCCGCGCGCGCGCGTGCGCCGGACCATCAGGTTGAACGCGCGCGCCGGACCGCGGACGAGCCGGCACGAGCAGGCGCGATCGCCGGCGAACCGGTAGGGCTCGTGCTGCGCCAGCATCGCGACCTCGACGTCGTCCTGCGCGAGCACGACGCCCCGGCCGTCGAGCAGCACGAGCGTGCGATCGACGCCGGGCCAATCCGAGAACGGGCCGTCCCGCTCGATCTCGGCGATCGAGACGCGCCACGCGAACGCCTCGGCATCCGGGCCGGCCGCGATCTCCGACGTGTGGCCCGCGCCGTTCCTCCAGGGCACGCGCCGGAAGTCGCGGGGCGAGAGCAGGCGATGGATCGTCATCGTGACCGGAGCCCTCGTCGCCCGCCGAACGGTCCGCGACGGGACGCCGCATTGTATGCCATCGCCCGCCCCCGGAACGGCGCCATTGACAGCGCCCGTATGCGCGGCGACCATTGCCGTTTTCCCTCCCGCCACGGAGCACCCCGATGCGTCGCTCTCTCCTCTCCCTCGCCGCCGCCCTGGTGCTGGCGCAGCCCGCCGCCGCGCAGGAGACCAAGGTCGCGATCGGCCTGTCCGGCTGGACCGGATTTGCCCCGCTCACGCTCGCGAAGGAGGCCGGCATCTACAAGAAGAACGGCCTCGACGTCTCGCTCAGGAAGATCCCGCAGAAGGACCGCCACCTCGCCATCGCGTCGGGCGACGTGCAATGCGCGGCGACGACGGTCGAGACCTGGATCGTCTGGAACGCGAACGGCGTGCCGACGACGCAGATCTTCCAGATGGACAAGAGCTACGGCGCCGACGGCATGGCCGTGCGCAACAGCGTCCAGCGCATCGCCGAACTCAAGGGCAAGACGGTCGCGGCGTCGTCCCCCGGCACGGCGCCGTACTTCACGCTCGCCTGGTTCCTCAAGAAGAACGGGCTGTCGGTCAAGGACGTCACCGTCGTCAACCTCGAGCCGGGACCCGCCGCCCAGGCCTTCGTCGCCGGGCAGAACGACGCGGCGATGACCTACGAGCCGTACCTGTCGACGGTCCGTGCCGCGCCGCAGTCCGGGAAGATCATCGCGACGACGCTCGACTACCCGATGATCATGGACACGTTCGGCTGTACGCCCAAGTTCCTCGCCGAGAACCCGAAGGCCGCGAAGGCGCTCGCCGACAGCTACTTCGAGGCGGTCGACATGATCGCGAAGGAGCCGGCGAGGAGCTTCGCGATCATGGGCGCCGACGTGAAGCAGTCCGCCGAGCAGTTCGAAGCGTCGCAGAAGTACCTGCGCTGGCAGGACCGCGCAGCGAACAAGGCGTTCTTCGCCGGCGAGCACGCGCGCTTCAGCAAGGAGGCGGCCGACCTCCTGCTCGAGGTCGGGATCATCAGGCAGATCCCCGACCTGTCGAAGCTCGCCGACACCCGGTTCATCCAATAGCGCGGTCGGGCGCTCCCTTGCGGGACGGGCTTCGGCCCGGCGGGAAGCCGGGCTGAAGCCTCGCCCGCGAGGCTGCCGGACGCTGCGCCGCCAACCGTGACGCCGCTCAAGCCTGTCGGCCGGGCGCGCAAGGTCGCGCTCGGTGTCGCGTTCTTCGTGCTCTTCGTCGCCGCGTGGAGCGCGGCGACGCTGGGCGGCTTCGTGTCGAAGACGTTCCTGGCCGACCCGCTGACGATGCTCGCCGAAGGCTGGGGGCTGTTCGCGGAGCACGGCTTCGCGAAGGACGTCGGCATCACCGTGTGGCGCGTGCTCGGCGGCTTCGTGCTCGCGGCGGTGCTGGGCGTGCCGCTCGGGATCGCGATGGGCGCGTTCAAGCCGGTCGAGGCGTTCTTCGAGCCGTTCGTCTCGTTCGCACGCTACCTGCCGGCCTCCGCGTTCATTCCGCTCCTGATCCTGTGGGCCGGCATCGGCGAGGCGCAGAAGCTCCTCGTCATCTTCATCGGCGTGTTCTTCCAGATCGTGCTGATGGTCGCCGTCACGGTGGGCTCGACGCGGCGCGACCTGGTCGAGGCCGCCTACACGCTCGGTGCGGGCGCGCACGGCATCGTGCGCCGCGTGCTGCTGCCCAACGCGGCACCGCAGATCGCGGAGACGCTGCGACTCGTGCTCGGCTGGGCATGGACCTACGTGATCGTCGCCGAGCTGATCGGCGCGTCGTCCGGCATCGGCCACATGATCACCGACAGCCAGGCGCTGCTCAACACGGGCCAGATCATCTTCGGCATCATCATGATCGGCCTGATCGGGCTGGTGTCCGACTTCGCATTCAAGTGGGCGAACCAGCGGCTGTTCCCGTGGGGACTCCAGTGAGGACCGCCGCCTCGCTCGCCCTCGCCGCGGCGCTCGCGTGCGCGGCCGGCGTGCCCGTCGAGGCGCACGCGGCCGCGCCGGCGCGCTGCGACGCGTCGTGGAGGATCGTGCCGCGGCTCGACGCGTCGCCGCGCGCGCTCGACGTCGATCTCGCGTTCGACGCGGACACGCGGACGTCGACCGAGCTCGCGCTGACGCGCGAGTGGGGCGGCGTGCGCGATTTCGCCGACGCGTTCGGCGCTTGGCGCGTCGCGGCCGCGCACCAGCGTGTCGAGCCGGCGCCCGACGCACTGACGGTCAGGGTCGTGCATCGCCCCGGCGAGCGCGTGAGCGTGCGCTACCGCGTGACGTCGAGCGTCGACGACCCCGGACAGGCGCCTCTCCCGGACCCTCGCGACAGCTACCGCGTCCTGCTCGGCCGCGATGCGTTCCAGTTCTTCGGCTACGCGGTCCTCGCGGTGCCCGCCACGCTCGATGCGCTGCCGCGCGCGCGCCTGTGCCTGTCGATCGAGGGCGCGCCGCCGGGAACGATCGTGACGAGCCACGGCACCGCGGGCGGGACGTCCTGGCAAACCACCGTCGTCGGCTCGCCCGACCGCCTGCGCCACGCGGCCTACCTCGGCGGCCGCATCGACGTCGCCGAGCGCGCGATGCGCGGCGGACGGCTCGTCGTCGCGCGCCGCGGCCGCTGGAACTTCCCGCTGTCCGCGCTGGCCGACGCCACCGCACGCGTCGTCGCCGCGCACCGCGCGTTCTGGAACGACGAGGCGTTTCCGTACCTGCTCGTGACGCTCGTGCCCAACGGCCATCCGTCCGGCAGCTACGGCGGCACCGCGGTCCACCAGGCGTTCGCGATGAACGCGGCGGACGACTTCACGGTGCCGGGCAGCGCGTTCGACTTCCTCGTCGGTCACGAGCACCTGCACACGTGGATCCCCGGCCGCATGGGCGCGATGGGCGGCGAGGCCGGCGAGGCGGAGTACTACTGGTATTCCGAGGGCCTGACCGACCACTACACGCACCGTCTGCTGCTTCGGGCGGGGCTGTGGACGCTCGACGACTACGCCGCCGCGCTCAATGCGAAGATCGCGCGCTATCTCGCGTCGCCCGAGCGCAACACGCCCAATGCGCGCGTGCGCGACGCGTTCTTCGAGAGCCCGGCGCTGGGCGACCTGCCCTACCAGCGCGGCGAGTTCCTCGCGCTCCGCTGGGACGCGATGCTGCGCGAGGCCGGCACGGACCTCGACGCCGTCGTGCGCACGCTGCTCGTCACGCGCGACGAGGCGGACCGGCTGGAGCGCCTGGGGCCCGACGCGCCGGCCGACCGCTACGCGCACCGTCGCCTGATCGTCGCGCTCTCGACGCACCTCGGCGGTCGCGTCGACGAGGATGTCGAGCGCTATGTCGAGCAGGGCCAGACGATCGCGTTCACGCCCGGCCTCCTCGGGCCGTGCTTCGCGATGAGCATGGCGACGCGGCCGATGTGGACGCTCGGGTTCGATCCGCGCTCGCTCGCCGCGCGCACGGCGCTGGGCGTGGACCCGACGGGTCCCGCCTACGCCGCCGGACTGCGCGACGGCGACCGGATCGACGGGTACGGCATCGAGCGCGACGAGGTGACGAAGCCGGTCCGGCTCGACATCCGCGGCGCGGACGGCGCGGGCCGCACGCTGCGCTACCTCCCCGTCGGGTCCGGGTCGATCGAGGTGCCGGTCTACCGCGTCGACGCGACGGCGCGCGCGACCCAGGCATGCACGCGGTGGATCGGCGAGCCCGCGCCGCCGCCGCGCCGGGGCGTCCGATCGTGAGCAAGCTCGTCATCGACGGCGTCGGCCGGACGTTTCCCGGCGTGAACGGCGGCGCGCCGACGCTCGCGCTCACGCCGATCTCGTTCGACGTCGCCGACAACGACTTCATCACGATCCTGGGACCCTCGGGCTGCGGAAAATCGACCCTGCTGCGCATCGTGGCGGGGCTCGACCGCCCGACCGCGGGCCGCGTCTGCCTCGACGGCGCCGACGTCTCGGGACCGGGCGCCGACCGCGGCATGGTGTTCCAGAGCTACACGCTGTTCCCGTGGCTCACGGTGGAGGAGAACGTGCGCTTCGGGCTGCGCGAGAAGCGGATGCCCGCGGCCGAGCAGGCCGACGTCGCGCGCCACTGGATCCACAAGGTGGGGCTCGACGGCTTCGCGCGCCACTACCCGAAGATGCTGTCGGGCGGCATGCAGCAGCGCACGGCGATCGCGCGGGCGCTCGCCAACGCGCCGAAGATCCTGCTGCTCGACGAGCCGTTCGGCGCGCTCGACCACCAGACGCGCGGGCTCATGCAGGAGCTCCTGCTCGGGATCTGGGAGAGCGAGAAGACGACCGTGCTGTTCGTCACGCACGACATCGAGGAGGCGATCTTCATGGCGAGCCGCGTCCTCGTGATCAGCGCGCGCCCCGGCCGGATCAAGGCCGACGTCGCGGTGACGCTTCCGCATCCGCGCCACTACACGGTCAAAACGACACCCGGATTCTCGGCGCTCAAGGCGCGGCTCACCGAGGAGATCCGCGCCGAGGCGCTCAAGGTCGAAGGCGTGGTGCTGCCAGGTGGCTGACCCGCGCACCCGCACCGCCGCCGCGGCGCTCGCGGCACTGCTCGCGATCGGCGCGGCGGGTTGCGCGAACATCGCCGCCGTCGACCGCGCATGGTTCGACGCGGCCGGCGAGCCCGTCGCGATGTCGCTCGGTTGCCCGCCGCTTGCCGCGGTTCCGGGGATCCCGGGGGCGCTCGCCGCCGATCGCGCGCTGTCGGTCGTCAGCTGGAACATCCATCGCAACGGCGACCCCGGATGGGAGCAGGATCTCGCGACGTTCGCCGCCGCGAGCGACCTCGTGATCCTCCAAGAGGCGACGTTGACGACGGAGCTGCGCGACCTCCTCTGGCGCGCGGGCCGGCAATGGGCGCACGCCGACGCATGGGAGTTCGACGGCGTCGTCAGCGGCGTGCTCACGGCATCGTCCGTCCTGCCCTCGGACGCCTGCGTCCGGCGCCAGGCGGAGCCGCTCCTCGGCCTGCCCAAGTCCGCGCTCGTCACGTGGTACCGTATCGACGGGCGCGCCGACACGCTCGCGGTCGCCAACGTGCACTCGATCAACTTCACGTTCGACCTCGGCGCGTACGGACGGCAGCTCGACGCCGTCGCCGACGTGCTCTCGACGCATCGCGGCCCGGCGATCCTCGCCGGCGACTTCAACACGTGGACGCCGCTGCGCAGGGCGGTCCTGTCCGACGTGGCCGCGCGGCTGGGCCTCGCCGAAGCGGTGCCGCGGCGCGGCGAGCGCAGCCGCTTCCTCGGCCTTCCCGCCGACTACCTGTTCGTTCGCGGCCTCCTGGTGAACGACGTGTGGGTCGAGAGCGTCGACTCCTCCGACCACGCGCCGATCCGCGCGACGCTGCGTTTCGCCGATCCATGACGCGGCGCCTTCGACCCTGGTACGCGATGCTCGCGCTCGCGCTGTCGGCCGGCGCGTCCGCGGCGCCGGACGCGCGCGGACAGCGCGAGATCGACCACCTGCTCGCGTACGTCGCGTCATCGGGATGCCAGTTCGTGCGCGGCGGCGTCGACCACGCGCCGGAAAAGGCGCGCGACCACCTCGCCCGCAAGTACGCGGTCGCGCGGCCGCTGATCGGCAGCGCGGACGCGTTCATCGATCACGTCGCGAGCGCGAGCAGCGTGAGCGGCGAGCCCTATCGCGTGCGCTGCGGCGCGCACGAGGCCGCGGCGAAGGCCTGGTTGCACGCGGAGCTCGAGCGCTACCGGCGCACGCCCCGCTAGCCCTTCCGCCCGGGCTCGCGCTTCGCGCATCGTCGCCGGCGGGAAGCGGCGGGATGCCGCGCGCTCAGGAGCCCGCGCCGGTCCGCTGCCAACGCCAGGCGTCGGCGCAGATCGTGTCGAGGTCGCGCATCGCGCGCCAGCCGAGCATCGCCTCGGCACGCGAGGGGTCCGCGTAGTAGCACGCGACGTCGCCGGGGCGGCGCGGCGCGAAGGTCCGCGCGATCCTGCGTCCGCAGGCGCGCTCGAACGCCCTCACGACCTCGAGCACCGACCATCCCCGGCCGATGCCGAGGTTGAGCGTCGTTGCCCCTGGTACGGACGCGAGGCGGCGCAGCGCGGCGACGTGCCCGTCCGCGAGGTCCTGCACGTGCAGGTAGTCGCGCACGCCGGTGCCGTCCTCGGTGGGCCAGTCGCTGCCGTAGATCGCGAGCTCGCCGATCTCGCCGGCGGCGACGCGGCACAGGAGCGGCACGAGGTTGCCAGGCCGCCCGGTCGGCGCCTCGCCGATGCGGCCGGACACATGCGCGCCGGCCGGATTGAAGTAGCGCAGGATCGCGATTCGCCAGTTCGCGTTCGCGCGCGCGAGGTCGCGCAGGAATTCCTCGGCGGCGCGCTTGGTGCGTCCGTAGACGCTCTGCGGCTTGAGCGGCGCGGACTCGGCCACGGGGAGCACGTCCGGCTGTCCGTACACCGTCGCCGAGCTCGAGAACACGAGCCGCGCCACGCCCGCCTCGCCCATCACCTCGGCGAGCGCGATCGTGCCGCCGACGTTGACGTCCCAGTAGGCCAGCGGGCGCTCCTCGCCCTCCCCGACGAGCTTGAGACCGGCGCAGTGGATCACGCCGGAGATCGGGTGGTCGTGGAAGGTCCGGCGCAGCGCGCCGGCGTCGCGAACGTCCGCCTCGATCACGTCGACCGCCCCGCCCGTCAGCGCGGCGAGCCTCGGAATCACGTCGTGCGAGCTGGTCGAGAAGTTGTCGAGGATGATCGGCGCGTATCCCGCCTCGGCGATCGCGACGACGACGTGCGAGCCGATGTAGCCCGCGCCTCCGGTGACGAGGATCCTGCCGTCCATGGCCCCGAATCGTACACGACGGGACCGTGCCGCCCGCAGGCGGATGCCTGCGACCGGCGGCGGGAAATCGGCGACGCGCGACCGGAGCCGCGCCGGGTCGCCGGCGTCAGGTTCGCCGGAGCGATCTCCCGCCCGCCGTCGTCAGTCTCGTCCGCGGAAAGCGAAGTGCCGGGCGCGTTGCCCGGCCTTCGTTCACGCGCGACGTCCCGCTATTCGCCCTTGCCGCCCTCGGTCGCCTCGGCGGGCGCCGGCCGGTCGACCAGCTCGACCAGCGCCATCGGCGCATTGTCGCCCTGGCGGAAGCCGAACTTGAGGATGCGCAGGTACCCGCCCGGACGCGCCTTGTAGCGCGGACCGAGCTCGTTGAAGAGCTTGGTCACCACGTCGCGGTCGCGCAGGCGGTCGAACGCGAGCCGGCGGTTCGCGAGCGTCGCTTCCTTGCCCAGCGTGATCAGCGGCTCGGCGACGCGGCGCAGCTCCTTCGCCTTCGGGAGCGTGGTCTTGATCGCCTCGTGCGTGAACAGCGAGTTGGTCATGTTGCGCAGCATCGCGACGCGATGGCTGCTGGTGCGGTTCAGCTTGCGCTGGCCGTGTCGGTGGCGCATGGCTCACTTCCCTTCAGTGTCGCGGCGCCGCTTCGCACGGCGCTCGGTTCTTGTTCTTTGCTTGTCCAGTCCGCCAGGATTCGGCCGGCCACGCCGGCGATTTCCGGGCACCTGTTCCCGTGGAACGCAGGAGTCCGCCTTCTACGGCCGGTCGAGCCCCGCCGGCGGCCAGTTCTCGAGCTTCATGCCGAGCGACAGTCCGCGCGAGGCAAGCACTTCCTTGATCTCGTTCAGCGACTTGCGGCCGAGGTTCGGCGTCTTGAGGAGCTCGGTCTCGGTGCGCTGGATCAGGTCGCCGATGTAGTAGATGTTCTCGGCCTTGAGGCAGTTGGCCGAGCGCACCGTGAGCTCGAGGTCGTCCACCGGACGCAGCAGGATCGGGTCGACCTGCGGCGAGCTGCGCTCGGTGACCGGCACGTCGGTGCCCTTCAGGTCGGCGAACACCGACAGCTGCTCGACCAGCACGCTGGCCGCGTAGCGCACCGCCTGCTCCGGCTCGACGACGCCGTTCGTCTCGATGTCGAGCACCAGCTTGTCGAGGTCGGTGCGCTGCTCGACCCGCGCGCTCTCGACCGCGTAGCTCACGCGACGCACGGGCGAGAACGACGCGTCCAGCAGGATCGAGCCGATCGTGCGCCCGCCCTCGGGCTTCAGCCGCGCCGTCGCCGGCTGGTACCCGCGGCCCTTGTCGACGCGGATCTCCATCTCGATCTTGCCGCCCGCGGTGAGGTGCGCGATCAGGTGCTCGGGATTGATGATCTCGACGTCGTGGTTGGGCTCGATGTCGGCGGCCGTGACCGGACCCTCGCCCGATTTCGCGAGCTTGAGCACGACGTGGTCGCGGTTGTGCAGCTTGAGCACGACGCCCTTCAGGTTGAGGAGCACGTCGACCACGTCCTCCTGCACGCCGTCGAGCGCCGAGTACTCGTGCAGCACGCCCGAGATGCGGACCTCGGTCGGCGCGTATCCCGGCATCGAGGAGAGCAGCACGCGGCGCAGCGCGTTGCCGAGCGTGTGCCCGTAGCCGCGCTCGAACGGCTCCATCACCACCTTGGCGTGGAACGGCGACATGCTCTGCACGTCGATGATGCGCGGTTTCAACAGTACGTTGCTTTGCATGCGTATCCCTTATGCGTTTCCGGGAACGGGACGCGGCAGCGGCGGGCAGGAACGGCCGGCCGCTGCCCCGCGCGACCGGCTCCTACTTCGAATACAGCTCGACGACCAGGCTCTCGTTGATGTCCTGGCCGAACTCCGAGCGTTCCGGCGCGCCCTTGAACGTGCCCTGCATCTTCTTCGGGTCGACCTCGACCCATGCCGGGAAGCCGACCTTCTCGGCGAGCTGCAGTGCATCGACGATGCGCAGCTGCGCCTTCGACTTCTCCGCGATCGACACCACGTCGCCCGTGCGGCACAGCGCCGACGGGATGTTGACGCGCTTGCCGTTGACCATGACCGAGCCGTGCGACACGAGCTGGCGCGCCTCGGCGCGCGTCGAGCCGTAGCCCATCCGGTACACGACGTTGTCCAGCCGCGACTCGAGCAGCTTCAGCAGGTTCTCGCCGGTCGAGCCCTTGCGGCGGGCCGCTTCGACGAAATAGCGGCGGAACTGGCGCTCGAGCACGCCGTAGATGCGGCGCAGCTTCTGCTTCTCGCGCAGCTGGTTGCCGTAGTCGGACATGCGCATCCCGGACTTCTGTCCGTGCTGCCCCGGCTTCACATCCAGCTTGCACTTGGAGTCGAGCGATCGACGCGCGCTTTTCAGGAAGAGGTCGGTCCCCTCCCGTCGCGCCAGCTTGCACTTGGGTCCGGTGTATCGAGCCACGGTAGCTATCCAGTGTGTAGTGTTCGTATTCGGTCAGACGCGGCGGCGCTTCGGCGGCCTGCAGCCGTTGTGCGGCACCGGCGTCACGTCCGAGATCGACGCGATCTTGAAGCCGAGCGCGTTGAGCGCGCGGACCGCGGACTCGCGGCCGGGGCCCGGCCCCTTGATGCGCACCTCGAGGTTCTTCACGCCGCATTCCAGCGCCGCGCGCCCCGCCGACTCGGCGGCCACCTGCGCCGCGAACGGCGTCGACTTGCGCGAGCCCTTGAACCCGGCGCCGCCGGACGTCGCCCACGACAGCGCGTTGCCCTGGCGGTCGGTGATCGTGATGATCGTGTTGTTGAACGACGCGTGGATGTGCGCGATCCCTTCCGAGACGCTCTTCTTGACCTTCTTGCGCGCTCGTGCCGCGGCGGCCTGCTTCTGTGACGGTTGCTGTGCCATCGTCGCTGATCCTTCCGGTTACTTGGTCACGCCCTTGGACAGCGCGACGGTGCGGCCCTTCTTCGGCCCCTTGCGCGTGCGGGCGTTGGTCCGCGTGCGCTGGCCGCGCACGGGCAGCCCCTTGCGGTGGCGCACGCCGCGGTAGCAGCCGAGGTCCATCAGCCGCTTGATGTTCATCGTCGTCTCGCGGCGCAGGTCGCCCTCGACGGCGAACCGCGCGACCTGCTCGCGCAGCTTGTCCATCTGCGTGTCGGACAGGTCCTTGATCTTGGCCGACGGCACGACGCCGGTCGACGCGCAGATCGCCTTGGCGCGCGCGGGGCCGATGCCGTAGATCGCCTGCAGCGCGATGACCGCGTGCTGGTGGTTCGGGATGTTGACGCCTGCAATTCGTGCCATTCGTTCCTCGCTGCGCTCGTCTCTCTCGTCGGATGCCGGGTGTCAGGTGCCGGGACACGCCGCCGGCGGCGACATCGTCACCGAACGCCGGAATCCGCCATCCGGCATCCGTCAGCCCTGCCGCTGCTTGTGGCGCGGGTCGGAGCAGATCACGCGCACGACTCCGTTTCGCCGGATGATCTTGCAGTTGCGGCACATCTTCTTCACGGATGCCTGTACCTTCATCTCATTCTCCTCGACGGCCGCCGCGCCCCGATGGCGCGCCACCGGCCACTGCGCCGCGTCCTGTTCCCGTTCCCTGGTTCCCGATCCCGATCACTTGGCGCGGAACGTGATCCGCGCCCGTGACAGGTCGTATGGCGTCAGCTCCACCGTCACCTTGTCGCCCGGCAGGATCTTGATGTAGTGCATCCGCATCTTCCCTGAGATGTGGCCGAGCACCACATGGCCGTTCTCGAGCTTCACGCGGAACGTCGCATTGGGCAGCATCTCGACCACCTCGCCCTGCATCTGGATCGTGTCTTCCTTGGCCATGCGTCTTTCAGTCGCGGAGCGACGCCTGTATCCCCCCTCTTCCGGCGGCCGAGGGACCGGGGTGAGGGGCCGATCCGCGCCGGGGGAGGGTCGCGCTCACCGCGTCGGCACTCCGCCCTTGAAATTCGCCTTCTTGAGCAGGCTCTCGTACTGCTGCGACATCATGTAGGCCTGCACCTGCGTCATGAAGTCCATCGTCACGACCACGATGATCAGGAGCGACGTCCCGCCGAAGTAGAACGGCACGTTCTTCCACGCGATCAGGAAGTTGGGGATGAAGCACACGATCACCAGGTACAGCGAGCCGACCAGCGTGAGCCGCAGCGTGATCTTCTCGATGTACTTCGCGGTCTGCTCGCCCGGCCGGTAGCCCGGGATGAACGCGCCGCTCTTCTTCAGGTTGTCCGCCGTCTCCTTCGGGTTGTACTGCAGCCCCGTGTAGAAGAAGCAGAAGAATATGATCGCCGCCGCGTAAAGGATCTCGTGGACCGGCTGCCCGGGCCCGAGCGCCGCGGCGATGTCGCGCAGCCAGATCGTGCCCTCGCCGGCGCCGAACCAGGATGCCATCGTCGCCGGGAACAGGATGATCGACGACGCGAAGATCGGCGGGATCACGCCGGCCATGTTGAGCTTCATCGGCAGGTGCGAGCTCTGCCCCTGGTAGACGCGGTTGCCGACCTGGCGCTTCGCGTAGTTGACCAGGATCTTGCGCTGCGCCCGCTCGACGTACACGACGAACGCGGTGACCGCCGCGACCAGCAGCGCGATGCCGAGCACCAGCGGGATCGAGTACGCGCCGGTGCGCGCCTGCTCGAGCGTGAGCCCGATCGCGTTCGGCAGCCCGGCGGCGATGCCCGCGAAGATGATCAGCGAGATGCCGTTGCCCAGGCCCCGCTCGGTGATCTGCTCGCCCAGCCACATCAGGAACATCGTCCCGGTGACGAGGGTCACCGCCGACAGGAGCCGGAACGAGAGGCCCGGGTCGAGCACCAGTCCGGGCTGCGACTCGAGCGCGACCGAGATGCCGAGCGCCTGGAAGAGCGCGAGCACCAGCGTCCCGTAGCGCGTGTACTGCGTGATCTTGCGCCTGCCCGCCTCGCCTTCCTTCTTGAGCGCCTCGAGCGACGGGACGACGACCGACGCGAGCTGCATGATGATCGACGCCGAGATGTACGGCATGATCCCGAGCGCGAGGATCGAGAAGCGCGACAGCGCGCCGCCCGAGAAGACGTTGAACAGCCCGAGGATGCCGTCCTGCTGCGACTTGAACAGGTCCTCGAGCACGGCCGAGTTGATGCCCGGCACCGGGATGTGCGTCCCGATCCGGTAGACGATCAGCGCGCCCAGCAGGAACCACAGCCGCCGCTTGAGGTCGGCGTACCGCGAACCGCTCTTCAGGGCCGGATTGACCGTTGCCACGTCGAATGTCCCGTTCCTCGTCCTGTTGCCGTCAGTCGACGCTGCCGCCGGCGGCTTCGATGGCCGCCCTGGCACCCTTGGTCGCGAGCACGCCCGAGAGCTTCACCGCGCGCTCGAGCTTGCCGGTCCTGATCACCTTCGCCGTCTTCGCCTTCGCCGGGACGATGCCCGCCGCCTTGAGTGCAAGCAGGTCGATCTCGGCGATCGGCAGCCGCGCGAGGTCGGAGAGGCGGACCTCGGCCGTGTCGTCGCGCGACATCGAGACGAAGCCGCGCTTGGGCAGGCGCCGCTGCAGCGGCATCTGGCCGCCCTCGAAGCCGGTCTTGTGGAAGCCGCCCGAGCGCGAGCTCTGTCCCTTGTGGCCGCGGCCCGCCGTCTTGCCCAGGCCCGAGCCGATCCCGCGGGCGACGCGGCGCCTCGGCTTCTTGCTGCCCGCAGCGGGCTTGATCGTGTTCAGTCGCATGGTCGCTCTTCCGTGTTCGTTCCCGGGCGCCCGGGGTTCCGGTGTCCCGCGCGGGGCCGCCCCGCGGCCGCGCCGGGACGTCGGCCCCGTCGCGCCGCCCGCTACTCGGCCACCACCTTCACGAGGTAGTTCACCTTCTGGATCATGCCGCGCACCGAGGGCGTGTCCTCGACCTCGACCGTGTGGTGGGTCCACCTGAGGCCCAGCCCGCGCACGGTCGCGCGATGGTCCTCGCGCGTCGACGTGAGGCCGCGGACCTGCGTGACCCTGATCGTCTTCTTCCCGGCCATCGTCACGCTCCCAGGATCTCGTCGACCGTCTTGCCGCGCTTCGCCGCGATGTCGGCCGGCGCGCTGCCGGCCACGAGCGCGTTCAGCGTCGCGCGCACGACGTTGTACGGGTTGGTCGGGCCGTGGCACTTCGCGAGCACGTTGGTGACGCCCACGACGTCGCATACCGCGCGCATCGCGCCGCCGGCGATCACGCCCGTGCCGTCGGAGGCCGGCTGCATGTGGACGCGCGTCGACCCGTGCCGGCCCTCGACCGCGTGATGCAGCGTCCCCTTCTTCAGCCGCACCTTGATCATGTTGCGGCGCGCCTGCTCCATCGCCTTCTGCACGGCGACCGGCACTTCCTTGGCCTTGCCCTTGCCCATGCCGACGCGGCCGTCCCCGTCGCCCACGACGGTGAGCGCGGCGAAGCCCATGATGCGGCCCCCCTTCACGACCTTCGTGACGCGGTTGATGCTGATCATCTTCTCCCGGAGGCCGTCGCCGCGGTCGTCCTGCTGCTGCCTGGGAGCGTTGGTGCGTGGTTTCGCCATGGATGGGTTCCTAGAACTTGAGTCCGCCCTCGCGCGCCGCCTCGGCGAGCGCCTTCACGCGCCCGTGGAAGCGGTAGCCCGAGCGGTCGAACGCGACGCTCTCGATGCCGAGCGCCTTCGCGCGTTCCGCGATGCGCTTGCCGACCACCGCCGCCGCCGCCGTGTTCCCGCCGTTCTTCACGTCCTTGCGCACCTCGCTCTCGAGCGTCGAGGCGCTGGCGAGCACGCGGTCGCCTTCGGACGCCACGATCTGCGCGTAGATGTGGCAGTTCGAGCGGCTGACGACCAGTCGGGTCGCGCGCTGCTCGGCGATGCGGATCCGCGTCTGGCGGGCGCGGCGGATGCGGGCTGGCTTCTTGTTCATCGTTGCACCTTGTGCCCGTCCGGCGGGCGGCCGGACCGGCGAAAAGTCGTCTGGGCTCTCGGGTCGCCTACTTCTTCTTCGTCTGCTTGATCACGACGCGCTCGTCCGAGTAGCGCACGCCCTTGCCCTTGTACGGCTCCGGCGGGCGGTAGGCGCGGATCTCGGCGGCCACCTGACCTACCTGCTGCTTGTCGACGCCCCTGATCAGGATGTCGGTCTGCACCGGCGTCTCGGCCTTGACGCCCTTGGGCATCATGTGGACCACCGGGTGCGAGAAGCCGAGCGACAGGTTGAGCCTGTCGCCGGCGGCCTGCGCGCGGTAGCCGACGCCGACGAGCGTGAGCTTCTTCTCGAAGCCCTGCGTCACGCCGCGGACCATGTTCGCGAGCAGCGCGCGCGTCGTGCCGTGCAGCGCGCGCGCGTCCGGCCGGGTCGACTTGCACACGAGCGTCTCGCCGGATCTCTCCACCGTGACGCCGTCCGCGATGCGCCGGGACAGCGAGCCCAGCGGGCCCTTCACGGTGATCTCGCCGCCGTCGATGGCCACGTCGACCTTCGCGGGCAGCGGAATGGGCAGGTTGCCGATTCGGGACATGGGGGGCTCCGTCAGGCGACGATGCAGAGGACTTCGCCCCCGACACCGGTGGCCCGCGCCTTGCGGTCGGTCATCACGCCGCGCGAGGTCGAGACGATCGCGATGCCGAGGCCGTTCATCACGCGCGGGATCTCGTCCTTGCCGCGGTAGATGCGCAGTCCGGGCGACGACACGCGCTCGATGCGCTCGATCACCGGACGGCCCGCGTGATAGCGCAGCGCGATCTCGAGCATCGGCTTGACGGTATCGCCGCCCAGCTTGAAGCCGTCGATGTAGCCCTCGTCCTTGAGGACCTTCGCGATCGCGATCTTGACCTTCGACGAGGGCATCTCGACCGTGGCCCGCTCGATCATCTGCGCATTGCGGATGCGCGTCAGCATGTCGGCGATGGGATCAGTCATGCTCATGCTTCACCTCACCTGCATCCGTTACCAGCTGGCCTTGACGACGCCGGGCACCTCGCCGCGCATGATGTAATCGCGCAGCTTGTTGCGGCCCAGACCGAACTTGCTGTACACGCCGCGCGGGCGGCCGGTCAGCGAACAGCGGTTGCGCACGCGCGTCGGGTTGGCGTTGCGCGGCAGCTGCTGGAGCCTGAGGCGGGCCGCGAAGCGATCCTCCTCGGACATCTTCTGGTTCTCGACGATCGCGACCAGCGCGACCCTCCGCTTCGCGTACTTCGCCACGAGCTTCTTGCGCTTCTCGTTGCGGTTGATCAGGGCCAGCTTCGACATGGCTTCGCTCTCAGTTCTTGAACGGGAAACGGAACGCGGCCAGCAGGGCCTTCGCCTCGGCGTCGGTCTTCGCGCTCGTCGTGATCGTGATGTTCATCCCGCGGAGCTTGTCGATCTTGTCGTACTCGATCTCCGGGAAGATGATCTGCTCCCTGACGCCCATGTTGTAGTTCCCCTGGCCGTCGAAGCCGCGGCCCGACACGCCGCGGAAGTCGCGGACGCGCGGCAGCGCGATCGTGATCAGGCGGTCGAGGAACTCGTACATGCGGTCGTGCCGCAGCGTGACCATGCAGCCGATCGGGTAGCCCTCGCGGATCTTGAAGCCGGCGATGGCCTTGCGGGCCTTGGTGACCACCGGCTTCTGGCCGCCGATCTTCTGCATGTCGGCGACGGCGTTCTCGAGCAGCTTCTTGTCGCCCGTCGCCTCGCCGACGCCCATGTTGAGGACGATCTTCTCGAGGCGCGGGACCTGCATGACCGACGCGTAGCCGAACTGCTTCACCAGCGCGGGAACGACTTCCTTGCGGTAGACATCCTTCAGGCGGGCCATATCCATTCTCCTCACGCCCCCATCTGCTCGCCGTTGGACTTGAAGTACCGGACCTTGCGCCCGTCGTCGAGCTTCCTGAAGCCCACGCGGTCGGCCTTCTGCGTGACCGGGTTCCAGACCGCGACGTTCGAGACGTGGATCGGCATCTCCTTCGTCACGATCCCGCCCGGCTGGTTCTTGAGCGGGTTCGGGCGCGTGTGGCGCTTCACCGTGTTGACGCCGTTGACGACCACGTGCTCCGCGTCGACGACGCGCGCGACGTCGCCGCGCTTGCCCTTGTCGCGCCCGGCGAGCACGACGACGTTGTCGCCCTTCCTGATCTTGCGCATGGGCCGCTCCTTACAGGACCTCGGGCGCGAGCGACACGATCTTCATGAAGCGCTCGGTGCGCAGCTCCCGCGTCACCGGCCCGAAGATGCGGGTGCCGATCGGCTCCAGCTTGTTGTTGAGCAGGACCGCCGCGTTGGTGTCGAACCGCACGCGTGCGCCGTCGTCCCGGCGCACGCCCTGCCGGGTGCGCACGACGACGGCGTTGTAGATCTCGCCCTTCTTGACGCGACCCCGGGGCGCAGCGTCCTTGACGCTGACCTTGATCACGTCGCCGATGTGCGCGTAGCGGCGCTTGCTGCCGCCGAGCACCTTGATACACATGACCGAACGCGCGCCCGTGTTGTCGGCGACGTCCAGCACCGTCTGCATCTGGATCATGACTTCGAGTCTCTCCAACTTGAACCGCGCCCGCGGACCGCGTCCGGCGCCGGGAGCCCCGGCTGCGCCTCGCGCGGCCGCGCATCGGGCCGCGCGGCCAGTTTTGGACCCCGTTCGGGGATGTGCCGCGCGCGGGGCCTCGTTCGACCTGCGGCCCCTCGCGCGGAGGCAATCGAGAATTATGACAGGATCCGCCGTTCCCGGCAATCCCTGCCCTTCGTCCCATAGTCACCCAAGGGGGCCGCCCCGCGGGGCCGCCGCGCCCCCGTGCGGAGGCTCGCGGCACGCCCGCTCCGGGCGGCGGGCACCGTCAGGCCGCGTCCGCCTTCTCGATCCGCCGGGAAACGCGCCACGCCTTCGTCTTGGACAGCTTCCGGGTCGCCTCGATCTCGACCAGGTCGCCCTCCCTGCACTCGTTGGCTTCGTCGTGCGCGTGGTACTTGGCCGACCGTGTGACGGTCTTGCCGTACAGCGGGTGCCGCACCCGGCGCTCGACCAGGACCGTCACGGTCTTGTCCATCTTGTCGCTGACCACGCGCCCGGTCAGCTTGTGGGCGGCCCCCTTGCGCGGGGCGCCTTCCGTCGCTAGTTCGGTCATGCTTGTCCCGCCTTCTGTCCGATCAGGGTCTTGACCCGGGCGATGCCGCGCCGGACGTCCTTCAGCTTTCCCGGATTGGAGAGCTGCTGCGTCGCCTTCTGCATGCGCAGGCCGAACTGCTCCTTGTAGAGCGCGGCGAGCTCGGTGCCGAGCTCGGCGGCGGACTTGGCCTTGAGCGCCTTCTTCGCTTCCGATCGCTTCATCATGGCCTCCGTCAGCTGACCAGGCGGTGGACGAACATCGTGCGCAGCGGCAGCTTGGCGGCCGCGAGCGCGAACGCCTCGCGGGCCAGCGCCTCGTCGACGCCGTCCATCTCGTAGAGCACCTTGCCGGGCTGGATCTCGGCGACCCAGTACTCGGGGTTGCCCTTCCCGTTGCCCATGCGGACCTCGGCGGGCTTCTTGCTCACGGGCTTGTCCGGGAAGATCCGGATCCAGATCCTGCCGCCACGCTTGATGTGGCGCGTCATCGCCCGGCGCGCGGCCTCGATCTGGCGCGCGGTCAGGCGTCCCCGGGTCGTCGCCTTGAGGCCGTACTCGCCGAACGACACCTTGGCGCCGACCGTCGCGAGGCCCGTGTTGCGCCCCTTCTGCTCCTTGCGGTACTTCCTTCTAGCTGGCTGCAACATTCTTCGCTCCTGCGCGGCGCGGCCGCTTGGGCGCTTCGGGGGCCGGAGCCGGCGCCGCCGCCGGCTCGGCGTTGTGCGCGAGCACCTCGCCCTTGAACACCCACACCTTGATGCCGATCTTGCCGTAGGTCGTGCGCGCCTCGGCGAACCCGTAATCGATGTCGGCCCGCAGCGTGTGCAGCGGGACGCGTCCCTCGCGGTACCACTCGCGCCGCGCGATCTCGGCCCCGTTCAGGCGTCCCGAGCTCATCACCTTGATGCCCTGCGCGCCGAGCCGCATCGCGTTCTGCATGGCGCGCTTCATCGCGCGACGGAACATGATCCGCTTCTCGAGCTGCTGGGCGATCGATTCGGCCACGAGCTGCGCGTCGATCTCGGGCTTGCGGATCTCCTCGATGTTGAGGCCCACGTCGCCGCCCATCATGCGGCGCAGGTCGGCGCGCAGCGTCTCGATGTCCTCGCCCTTCTTGCCGATGACGACGCCCGGGCGCGCGCTGTGGACCGTGATGCGCGCGTTCTTCGCGGGGCGCTCGATCGTGATGCGCGCCACCGAGGCGTGCGAGAGCTTGCGCTTCAGGTACTCGCGCACGCGGATGTCCTCGCCCAGCGTCCCGCCGTAGTTCTTGGTGTTCGCGTACCAGCGCGACGACCAGTTGCGGTTCACCGCGAGGCGGAAGCCGATCGGATGGATTTTCTGTCCCATGGGGATCCCTTACTTGGCCTTCCCGTCGCCGACGACGACGTGGATGTGGCAGCTCTGCTTGCCGATCGTGTTGCCGCGGCCCTTGGCGCGCGCGCTCATGCGCTTCAGCGTCTGCGCCTTGTCGATGTAGATCGTCGTGACCTTGAGCTCGTCGATGTCGGCGCCGTCGTTGTGCTCGGCGTTGGCGATCGCGCTTTCGAGGACCTTGCGGATGATCCGCGCGCCCTTCTTCGGGCTGAACGCCAGGAGGTCGAGCGCCCTGCCGACCGGCAGGCCGCGGATCTGGTCGGCGACGAGCCGGCCCTTCTGGGCCGACAGGCGGACGCCGCGCAGCGTGGCTGTGGTTTCCATCGCGTTCCTCACTTCCTCTTGCCGGCCGGCTTCGCCGGCACCGCGGCCTTCCTGTCGGACGAGTGGCCCTTGAAGGTTCGCGTGAGTGCGAACTCGCCGAGCTTGTGCCCGACCATGTTCTCGGACACGTAGACCGGGATGTGCTGCCTGCCGTTGTGCACGGCGATCGTCAGGCCGACGAAGTCGGGCGTGACGGTCGAGCGGCGCGACCAGGTCTTGATCGGCTTCTTGTCGTTGGTCGCGCGCGCGGCCTCCACCTTGGAGAGCAGGTGCATGTCGACGAACGGTCCCTTCTTGATCGAACGTGCCATCGCTTACCCCTTCGTCGCGCGCCGCCGGCGCACGATCATCCCGTCGGTGCGCTTGTTCGCGCGCGTCTTGAAACCCTTGGCCGGGGTGCCCCACGGCGACACCGGGTGGTGCCAGCCGCCGCCGCCGTTGGTGCGGCCGCCCATCGGGTGGTCGACCGGGTTCATCGCGATGCCGCGCACCGTCGGGCGGATGCCGCGCCAGCGGTTCGCGCCCGCCTTGCCGATCGAGCGCAGGCTGTGCTCCTCGTTGCCGACCTCGCCGATGGTCGCGCGGCAGTCGACATGGACCCTGCGGATCTCGCCGGAGCGCAGGCGCAGCTGCGCGTGGATGCCCTCGCGCGCCAGCACCTGGACCGCGGCACCGGCCGAGCGCGCCAGCTGCGCGCCACGGCCGGGCTTCATCTCGACACAGTGCACGGTCGTGCCGACCGGGATGTTCCGGAGCGGCAGCGTGTTGCCCGGCTTGATGCCGGCCTCGACGCCGGACAGCAGCTCCTGGCCCACGGCCACGCCGCGCGGCGCGATGATGTAGCGGCGCTCGCCGTCGGCGTAGCAGAGGAGCGCGAGGTGCGCGCTGCGGTTCGGGTCGTACTCGAGGCGCTCGACCTTCGCCGGGATCCCGTCCTTGTTGCGGCGGAAGTCGACGATCCGGTAGTGGTGCTTGTGGCCGCCGCCCTTGTGGCGGACCGTGATGTGGCCGTGGTGGTTGCGGCCCGACCCGCGCTTCTGGCTCTCGGTGAGCGCGTCGATCGCCCGGCCCTTGTGCAGGGACGGGTTGACGACCTTGACGAGCGCGCGGCGCCCGGCGGAGGTCGGCTTGACTTTGACCAGTGCCATGATCAGGCCTCCTGCGCGAAGTTGATTTCCTGGCCCGGCTTCAGGCACACGTACGCCTTCTTCCAGTTGCGGCGGCGTCCGACGAAGCGTCCGAAGCGCTTCTCCTTGCCGTGCACGTTCGCGATCTGGACGCTGTCGACCTGGACCTTGAACATCAGCTCGACCGCGGCCTTGACCTCGGGCTTGGTCGCGTCCTGCGCGACGCGGAAGATCACCTGCTCGTGCCTGTCGGCGACGAACGTCGCCTTCTCGGACACGATCGGCGCGAGCAGCAGCGTCATCAGGCGCTCCTGGCTGTACCTGGCGGCGGGGGTGCGGGGCGCGTTCATCCGAGCATCTCCTCGAACTGGCCGACGGCCGCCCGGGTGAGCAGCACGTTGTTGAATCGGACGAGGCTCACCGGATCGACCTCGCGCGCCTCGAGCACCAGCACGTCGGGCAGGTTGCGCGAGGCGAGGAAGACGTTCTCGTCGAGGCGGTCGGTCACGACGAGCAGCGTGCCCGCGAGGCCCAGCCCCTTCACCAGCTTCGCGAACTCGCGCGTCTTCGGCGTGTCGACCGTGATCGCGTCGATCACCTTGAGGCGCTCCTCGCGGACGAGCTGCGACAGGATCGACGCGATCCCGGCGCGGTACATCTTGCGGTTGACCTTGTGCGAGAAGTTCTCGTCGGGGGACGACGGGAAGATCCTGCCGCCGCCGCGCCACAGCGGGCTGTTCGCCTGGCCCGCGCGCGCGCGGCCGGTGCCCTTCTGGCGCCACGGCTTCTTGTGCGACTTGTTGATCTCGCCGCGCGACTTCTGCGCGCGCGTCCCCTGCCGGCCGTTCGCCTGGTAGGCGGTGACGACCTGGTGGATGAGCGCCTCGTTGTAGTCGCGCCCGAACAGCGCGTCGGACGCGGCGAGCGTCTCCGCCGGCTGGCCCTGCCCGTCGATCAGCTTGAGTTCCATCGTCACGCCCCCTTCTTCGCCGGGGTCTTCACCGACGGGCGGACGACGACCTGGCCGCCGTCGGCGCCCGGTACCGAACCCTTGACGAGCAGGAGCCCGCGCTCCTTGTCGACGCGAACGACGGTCAGCGTCTGCACGGTGCGCGTCACGTTGCCGTACTGGCCCGCCATGCGCTTGCCCGGGAACACGCGGCCCGGATCCTGCGCCATGCCGATCGAGCCCGGCGCGCGGGTCGTGACCGAGTTGCCGTGCGACGCGCGGTTGCCCCCGAAGTTGTGCCGGCGGACCACTCCCGAGAAGCCGCGGCCCTTCGTCGTGCCCGTCACGTCGACGAGCTGGCCGGGCTCGAACGTGTCCACGCCGACGACGTCGCCGGGCTTGAACATCGCGAGCACGTCCTCGCCGACCGGGAACTCCTTCAGCACGACGCCCGACTCGACGCCCGCCTTCGCGAGGTGGCCGGCCTGCGGCTTGGGCACGCGCGACGGGCGTCGCTTGCCGTAGGTGACCTGCACGGCCGCGTAGCCGTCGGTCTCCTTCGTCTTGATCTGGGTGACGCGATTGTCGGCGACGTCCAGCACGGTCACGGGAACGGCCCTGCCGTCGTCCGAGAACACGCGGGTCATGCCAACCTTGCGACCGACAAGTCCGAGTGACATGGTCATCTCTCTTCTTGGTTGCCCCGCGATCGCGGGGTGCCGGCTTCAATTGGCCGGCCGATCTTGCGAATTGGGGGCTCGACTGCCTGCCCTCAACCGTTGCCGCCTTTACTGCAACTTGATCTCGACGTCGACGCCCGCCGGCAGGTCGAGCTTCATCAGCTGGTCGACGGTCTTGTCCGTCGGGTCGATGATGTCCATCAGCCTCAGGTGCGTCCGGATCTCGAACTGGTCGCGCGACGTCTTGTTGACGTGCGGCGAGCGCAGCACGTCGAAGCGCTCGATCCTCGTCGGCAGCGGAACCGGGCCGCGGACGACCGCGCCCGAGCGCTTCGCCGTCTCGACGATCTCGAGCGCCGACTGGTCGATCAGCTTGTAGTCGAACGCCTTGAGACGGATGCGGATTCTCTGGTTTTGCATTGAAGTTCCTTCAAGAGCGGCGATCGGAGAACGGCGGTGGGAGACGGGGCCCCGGCCCCTCGGTCCCGCACCTTCGTCCTGTCCGTGTCGCGCGCCGTCCTTCGTTGTCCTGCTCGATCGTGCCGGCCCGCGCCCCGGGGCGCAGCCGCCGATCTCCCGTCTCCGGTCGCCGCCGTTACTCGATGACCTTGGCCACCACGCCGGCGCCCACCGTCCGCCCGCCCTCGCGGATCGCGAACCGCAGCCCCTCCTCCATCGCGATCGGCGCAATCAGCGTCACCGTCATCCCGATGTTGTCCCCGGGCATCACCA
>CAJPFI010000003.1 GCA_905339295.1 Burkholderiales bacterium | reverse complement strand
GATGGAAGTCGGGCGGAAGCCCGACCCACGGGGGATGGAAGGCCTTCCGAGGCGCGACCCGTCGGTGCCGATGTGGGTCGGGCTTCAGCCCGACGCATTCCGGTGGGGCTGCTGCATGGCCGCATGAAGCCCGCCGAGAAGGCGGCGGTGATGGATGCGTTCGTCCGCCGCGACGTGAGCGTGCTGGTCGCGACGACGGTGATCGAGGTCGGCGTCGACGTCCCGAACGCGTCGATCATGGTGATCGAGCACGCCGAGCGCTTCGGCCTCGCGCAACTGCACCAGTTGCGCGGACGCGTCGGGCGCGGCGCAGCCGAGAGCCAGTGCATCCTGCTGTTCGAGGAGCCGCTCTCGGACACCGCGAAGCAGCGGCTCAAGGTGATCTACGAGACGCACGACGGCTTCGAGATCGCCCGGCAGGACCTCGCGATCCGCGGGCCCGGCGAGTTCCTCGGCGCGAGGCAGTCGGGCGTGCCGCTGCTGCGCTTCGCCGACCTCGAGCGCGACGTCGCGCTGATCGAGCAGGCGCGCGACACGGCCGACGAGATGCTCGCGAAGTTCCCGGACGCGGCGCGGGCGCACCTCGCGCGCTGGCTCGGCGGCCGGCAGGAGTTCATCAAGGCGTGAGGCTCCGATGAGCGGCGCACTGCCGCCGGGCGAGGTCGCCTGCCGGATCGAGGTGCTCGACGCGCGCTTCGCGCCGGTGGTCGCGCATCGGCCGCGCCTCGAGCGCCTGGCGACCGGCGCGAGCTGGAGCGAGGGGCCGGTCTGGATCGCCGATGACGACAGCGTGCTGTGGAGCGACATCCCGAACGACCGGATGCTGCGCTGGTCGGCGAGCGATGGCACGAGCGTGTGGCGCGAGCGCGCCGGGTTCACGAACGGGCACACGCGCGACCGCGACGGGTCGATCCTGCACTGCTCGCACGGATTGCGCGCGGTGTTCCGCACGAACGTCGACGGCTCGGGGCAGCGCATCGTGGCCGACCGCTGGCAGGGCAGGCGATTCAACTCGCCCAACGACATCGTCGTGAAGTCCGACGGCACGATCTGGTTCACCGATCCGCCGTACGGATTGATCATCCCGGAGGAGGGGCACGGCGGCGAGAGCGAGATCGGCGACTGCCTCGTGTTCCGGCACGACCCGCGCACCGGCGCGCTCGACCCGGTCACCGACGTGCCCGAGCATCCGAACGGCCTCGCGTTCTCGCCCGACGAGGCGCTGCTCTACGTGTCGGACACGTCGCTCGCGGTTCCCGGTCACGGGAGCAACCACTGCATCTGGGTGTTCGACGTGACGGAGGGACGCGGCCTCGCGAACGGTCGCGTGTTCGCGCAAGTCGAGCCGGGCGTGCCCGACGGCTTCCGTGTCGATGCGCGGGGCTGGATCTACACGAGCGCGCAGGACGGCGTGCAGGTCTTGCACACCGACGGCACGCTGATCGGGAGGATCCCGGTGCCCGAGAAGGTCGGCAACGTCACGTTCGGCGGGCCCGACCGCGACGTGCTCCACATCGCGGCCTCGACCTCGCTCTACCGGATCCGCCTCGCGACGCGCGGGGTGCAGCGTCCGTAGCGTCGCGTGCCAGGACTACTTCCGCGCGACCTCGGCTTCGCAGTTGCGCCCGCCCCACGAGCCGCGCAGCACGAAGCGATCGGTCGTCCAGCGTCCCGCCAGGGCGATGGCGAAGTGCTTGCCGTAATTGAACGCCTGGTTGCCGATGGCGCTGCCGGTCATCACGAGCGCACCGTCGGGCGCGGGACGCCCGCGCACGATGTTGTACCCCGGCTGTCCCGCCGTCCCGCGCTCGACCACGAACTCGCCGCCACGCACGACGAAGTCGGCGCTGCGCGTGGACGGACCGACGGTCCGGAACGCCGCGCATTGCAGCGTCATCACCCACGAACCTTCGTAACGCGAAGCGTCGATGCTCGCGGCGGCGGGCTTCGCGGCGCTTGCCTCCTGCGCGGCCTTCGCAGCCGCGGCGTCCTGTGCGGCTTTCGCTGCGGTGGCTTCCTGCGCCGCCTGGGCCGCCGCCGCCTCCTGCGCGGCCCTGGCTTCCTGCGCCGCCTTCGACTGCATCGCCGCGACGTCGGCCTGCGCCTTGGCCTTGAGCGCGGCAACGTCGGTTTCCGCCTTCGACTTCAGCGCCGCAGCTTCCGCCTCGGCGCGCGCCCTGATCGCGTCCGCGTCGGCGGCCTTGGCCCGGCTCGCGTCCTGCGCTGCCTGAGAGCGCAGCGCCGTCGCCTCCGACTGCGCCTTCGCCTTCATCGCCGCGGCGTCGGACTCCGCCTTCATGCGCAGGGCCGCGGCATCGGCCAGCGCGCGCGACCGGATCGCATCGGCGTCGGCCGCCTTCGCTCGCTGCTCCGCCTCCGTGCGCGCCTTCTCGGACGCGGCAAGGTCGGCCTCGAGCTTCGTCTTCGCCGGATCGGGCGCCGCGACGCTCGTTTCCGCCGGACGCGATCCGCCGATCCACCCCTGCATCCACGCGACGCCGCCGGCGAGCACGGCGAGCGCGAGCACGCCGATCGCGACGGGGAGCGCGCGGCTCGTCGCCACCGTCGTCGACAGGCGCGGCGTGGGTACGCGCATGGGTCCGCCCGCGCCCGACACGCTGAACGCCCGGATCGGCCGCGAGATGTTCTTGAGCGCCTGCTCGCCCATGTCCTGGAAGCCCAGGTCGAGCTTCCCGGTGATCTGGTCGTAGACCGACGACGAGACGAGGATGCCGCCGGGCGGGGCGATGCTCTGCAATCGCGCGGCGACATTGACGCCGTCGCCGAGCAGGTCGTCGCCCTTGACCACGACCTCGCCGAGGTTGATGCCGATGCGGAACAGCATGCGCTGCGCCTCGGGCAGCGATTCGTTGCGCGTCTTCAGCGCGTCCTGGATCTCGACCGCGCAACGCACGCCCTCGACCACGCTGCCGAACTCGGCGAGCACCGAGTCGCCGGCCGTGTTGGCGATGCGTCCGTCGTGGTAGGCGATGATCCCGTCGATGACCGCACGATGCGCGGCGAGGATGCGCAGCGCACCGGTCTCGTCCTCGTTGACCAGGCGGCTGTAGCCGACGGCGTCGGTGGCGAGAATGCAGGTGAGGCGGCGCTTGAGTCCGGGCGGGTCCATGGGGCGGGAGCGGAGGGTCGGGATCGATGCTTGCGCGCCGTCGCGGGAGCGGTCGGGACCTTGCGAGTCGAGCGCCGTCCCCGACCCCGCGCCGGCCTTCGCGCGTAAGGGTACGCAGTTTCAGGGGATTTCGCCGCAAAAGCGGACGCGGACCCCGTGGCGGGGGCGCGCCGGGTGTCCGCCGCAGACGTTCGCGCGCCGGCCGGAGAGGAATGCTGATCGAAATCAAGGTCCTGAGTGTTCCCGGACCGGCGGCGCGGTAGAATGGCGCGCAACCGGATCGTCGCCCGGGCACCCGCTCCGCACCGCCATGTCGCTCCACACCGTCGGCCTGAACCACACGACCGCGCCACTCGAGGTGCGCGAACGGGTGACGTTCGCGCCGGACGCGCTCGCCGAAGCGCTGCGCGACATCACCGGCGCGCGCACGGTGAAGGAGGCGGCGATCCTGTCGACGTGCAACCGCACCGAGGTCTACTTCCACGGCGGCGAACCGGCCCAGGTCGCGCACTGGCTCGAGGAGGTGCACGGGCTCAAGTCCGACGCGCTGCGGCCGCATCTCTACACGCTTCGCCAGGACCAGGCGGTGACGCACGCGTTCCGCGTCGCCTCCGGCCTCGACTCGATGGTGCTGGGCGAGCCGCAGATCCTCGGCCAGATGAAGCAGGCGGTGCGCACTGCCGAGTCGGCCGGCTCGCTCGGCCTTGTGCTCAATCGCCTGTTCCAGCGCACGTTCGCGGTCGCGAAGGACGTGCGCTCGCAGACCGACATCGGCAGCGCGTCGATCTCGATGGCGGCGGCGGCGGTGAAGCTCGCCGAGCGCATCTTCCCGTCGATCTCCGACCAGCGGCTGCTCCTGATCGGCGCCGGCGAGATGATCGAGCTCGCGGCGAACCACTTCGTCGCGAAGCGGCCGAAGTCGGTCACGGTGGCGAATCGCACGCTCGAGCGCGGGCAGTCGATCGCCGACCGGCTCGACGCCGAGGCGATCATGCTGAACGAGCTGCCCGACCGGCTCGCCGAGTTCGACATCGTCGTCACCTGCACGGCGAGCACGCTGCCGATCCTCGGCAAGGGACTGCTCGAGCGCGTCATCAAGGCGCGCCGCCACGCGCCGGTGTTCATCGTCGACCTCGCGGTGCCGCGCGATGTCGAGCCGGAGGCCGGCGCGCTCGACGACGTGTTCCTCTACTCGGTCGACGACCTCGCCGAGATCGTCAAGGACAACCTGCAGATCCGCCGCGAGTCGGTCGTGCAGGCCGAGGCGATGATCTCCGAGCAGACCAGCCATTTCCTGCGCTGGCTCGAGGGCCGCAGCGTCGTCCCGACGATCCACGCGCTGTCGGGCCACGTCGACGTCATGCGCGAGGTCGAGCTCGAGCGCGCGCGGCGCATGCTCGCGAACGGCACGCCGCCCGACCGGGTGCTCGAGGCGCTCGCACGCGGACTGGCGAACAAGTTCCTGCACGCGCCGCTCTCGGCGCTCAACACCGCCGGCGACGCCGAGCGCGCCGAGCTGATCGCGCTGTTCCAGCGCGTCTACCGCCTGCACGAGCCGCCGGTCGACGGGCATTAGCGCGGGGCCGACCCCGACCTTGTCGGGGTCCGGCCCCGGGGGTGCTCGATCGCGA
The DNA here is from genome assembly GCA_905339295.1 of Burkholderiales bacterium. Taxonomy (GTDB): domain Bacteria; phylum Pseudomonadota; class Gammaproteobacteria; order Burkholderiales; family Casimicrobiaceae; genus VBCG01. The sequence continues at coordinate 29,754 of CAJPFI010000003.1, read as the reverse complement.
GCCGGCCCCTCCTTCCGCTCGATTCACGGTGCCCGCACCGCCTTTCGCCGATTCGCAAACGGGGTCAGACCCCGATGAGGCCGGGGTCCGATCCCCACCATGAAGCTCTCGCTGCGCACCCGGCTCGAACGACTCGCGACGCGGCTCGCCGAGCTCGATCACCTGCTCGCCGCGCCCGAGATCGCGGACGACATGGATCGCTACCGCGCGTACGCGAGGGAGCACGCGGAGGTGGCGCCGGTCGTCGAGCGCTTCCGCGCGTGGCGGCAGGCGGAGGCCGACCTCGCGGCCGCCGACGAGCTGGGCGCGGATCCGTCGATGAAGGCGTACGCGGACGAGGAGCGCGCGGCCGCCGGCGCGCGCATGGAGGCGCTCGAGCGCGACCTGCAGGCGGCGCTGCTGCCGAAGGACGCGGACGACACGCGAAACGTGTTCCTCGAGATCCGCGCCGGCACCGGCGGCGACGAGTCGGCGCTCTTCGCCGGCGACCTCTTCCGCATGTACGCGCGCTACGCCGAGCGCGCGGGCTGGAAGGTCGAGGTCGTGTCGGCGTCGGAGGCCGAGCTGGGCGGCTACCGCGAGGTGATCGCGCGCATCGCGGGCGACGGCGTCTACGCGAGGCTCAAGTTCGAGTCGGGCGGCCATCGCGTCCAGCGTGTGCCCGAGACCGAGTCGCAGGGGCGCATCCACACGTCGGCGTGCACCGTCGCCGTGATGCCCGAGGCCGATCCGATCGCCGACATCCAGATCAACCCGGCGGAGCTTCGCATCGACACGTTCCGCGCGTCCGGCGCGGGCGGACAGCACGTCAACAAGACCGACTCGGCGGTGCGGATCACGCACCTGCCGTCCGGCATCGTCGTCGAGTGCCAGGACGACCGCTCGCAGCATCGCAATCGCGCGCAGGCGATGGCGGTGCTGGCCACGCGCCTGCTCGATCGCGAGCGCGGCGAGCGGCAGCGCAAGGAGGCCGCGACGCGCAAGAGCCTGATCGGGTCGGGTGACCGCAGCGAGCGCATCCGCACCTACAATTTCCCGCAGGGCCGCGTCACCGACCACCGGATCAACCTGACGCTCTACCGCATCGACGCGATCATGGACGGCGACCTCGACGAGATCGTGACCGCGCTCCAGCACGAGTACCAGGCCGAACTTCTCGCCGCGCTGGGGGAGGACGCGTGAAACGGCGTCAGGGTCGGACACGGGGTCCGACCCCGGAGCCATGGCTGCAGACGCTGCGGCTCGACCTGCGCGAGTTCGTGCCGGGCGACGTCGAGGACATCGTGCGGCTCGACGGCGACCCGCGCGTGATGAAGTACATCGGGACCGGGCGCACGCACACGCGCGAGGAATCGATCGCGTCGTTCCCGCGCGCGCTGCGCTACCCGAGTCTCTACGCGAACCTGGGCGTGTGGCGCGCGTCGCGGCGCGACAGCGGCGCGTTCGTCGGCTGGTTCTCGCTCAAGTACGCCGGCGCCGCGTGCGACATCGAGATCGGCTACCGGCTGCTTCCCGACGCCTGGGGCCAGGGCTTCGCGACCGAGGGCGCCGCGGCGTTGCGCGACTACGGCTTCGACGACGTCGGCCTCGAGCGCATCATCGGCATCACGCACCCCGGCAACCGCGCGTCGCAGCGAGTGCTCGCGAAGATCGGCATGGCCGACGAGGGCTGGGGACACTACTACGGCCATCGCGTGCGGCTGTTCGCGATCGAAAGCGGTGTCCGTGACGACTTCCGCCCGGGTCGCGTGGAGGGGGCCGGAGACCGTGTCGCGAAACGTCGTTCCTGACGCCGCTGCCGGCGAGATCTCGGTCCGCCGGGCGCTCGCGCAGTGCGGGCTCGTCCCGGTCGATGCGCAGGTGCTGCTCGCGCACGCGCTCGGCGTCGACCGTGCGTGGCTCGTCGCGCACGCGACCGATCCGCTGCCGCGCGAGCGCGCGGGCGCGTTCTTCGATCTCGCCAAGCGCCGCCGCGACGGCGAGCCGGTCGCCTACCTCGTGGGGCGGCGCGAGTTCCACGGCCTGGACCTCCGCGTGACGCCGGCCGTGCTCGTCCCGCGTCCGGAGACCGAGACGCTGGTCGACGTCGCGCTCGAGCGCCTGCCGCGCGACCGGCCGGTCGACGTCGCCGACCTCGGCACCGGCTCGGGCGCGATCGCACTGGCGATCGCCTCGGCGCGGCCGCTCGCGCGCGTGCTCGCCACCGACGTGTCGCAGGACGCGCTCGCCGTCGCGCGCGGCAACGCGGCGCGGCTCGGGCTTTCGAACGTCGCGTTCGCGCCCGGCGACTGGTATGCCGCGCTGGCGCCGGACGCGGGAGCGTTCGACCTCGTCGCCGCGAACCCGCCGTACGTCGCGGCGGACGACGCCCACCTGTCGGAAGGCGACCTGCGCTTCGAGCCGGCGCAGGCGCTCACGCCGGGAGGCGATGGCCTCGATGCGCTCCGCACGATCGTGGCCGGCGCCCGGTCGCATCTCAGGGCCGGCGGCTGGCTGGCGGTCGAGCACGGGTTCGACCAGTCCGACGCCGTCCGGGCGCTGTTCGCGGAGGCCGGCTTCGAGGCTGTCGAGGTGCGACGGGACCTGGCGGGTATTCCGCGCGTGGTTGCGGGCCGGAACTTGAACTTGGGGTCAGAGCCGTAACATTTGAACTTGGGGTCAGAGCCGTAACATTCGCTCGAACCGACTCAACCGGTTGCGGTTCCGTCGCGGGCGAATGTTACGGCTCTGACCCCAAGTTCTCGACCCCAAGTTCTCGGCGAATGTTACGGCTCTGACCCCAAGTTCTCTGACCCCAAGTTCAAGTTCGCCGCCGGAACGGGCACGCCGAATTTCTCCGCCCAGGGACGCAGCGCGGGCAGGATGGTCGGATGCAGCTCGACGCCATGCGCGAGTTGCTCGCGCATGAGCTTGAGTCCCCGTTCCCCCGGCAGCCTCACGCGCTCGACGCCGGGCCGCGGCGTCGCGTCGTGGCAGGCCGCGACCAGCCAGTCCATCTGGCGGCGGAACGCGTCGAGGCCGCCGAACGCGCGCGGGTCGAGCGCCTGAACGAACACCGTCGCGCCCCAGCCTTCCTTCGGGTCGGCGCGCCCGAACCCGGAGAGCGCCGCGGTCGTCGCCTCGATCAGGAGCGCGAGCGCATAGCCCTTGTGGCCGGCGTCCAGGCCGCCCAGCGGCAGCAGCGTTCCCTTCGGCTCCTCGAACAGCACGCGCGGGTCGTCGGTGGCGTTGCCCCGCGCGTCCTGCACCCACGGGTGCGGCAGCTTCCGCCCCGCCTTGTGCAGCCGGCCGGTCAGCCCGTTGGTCGTGTAGCTCGCCGACACGTCGAGCAGGATCGGGTCGCCCGAGGTCGGGATGCCCGCCGCGAGCGGGTTCGGCGTGAACACCGCCGAGACCGCGCCGAAGGGCGCGACGCTCGCCGCGACCGGATCGGAGCAGTGGACGAGCGCCATCATTCCGCGGTCGGTCGCGCGCCTGAGGTAGGCGGCGAGGCACGCGATGTGGTGCGAGCGGCGGATCACGACGGTGCCGGTGCCCTGCGTCGACGCCATCGTCATCGCGGCGTCGAGGGCGCGCAGCGTGAGCCACGGGCCCGGCAGGCGGCCACCGTCCCAGGTTTGCGCCGCGGGCGCCGCGGCGACGACGCGCGGCTCCCCCGACCGGGTCATCGAGCCCTTCGCGAGCTCGTCGAGGTAGAGCGCGGCGAGCGCGAGCCCGTGCGTCGTGTGGCCGAGCAGGTCGCCGTCGACCAGGACGTCCGCGACGTCGCGCGCGATGTCGTCGCGCATGCCGGCACGCGTGAAAAGCGCGTGCGCGAAGCCGACGAGCGCACGGGCGTCGTGCCGTGCCGCGGTCATCGCTTCGCCGCCGCTGCGTAGAGGTCGAGGGCCTCCTTCGCGCCGCGCCCGACGAGCCAGGTGTCCGTGCCCCAGAAGAGCATGTTGACGCCCTGCGCGACGAGGCGGTCGGCCTGCGCACGGTTCATCGCGGTCGTGCCGACCGCCTTGCCCGCGCCGCGTGCGATCCTCGCCGAGCGCTCGATGAACGACCGCACGCGCGGGTCGTCGACCTCGCCCGGCGCGCCGATCGCGACCGAGTAGTCGAAGATGCCGAGGTAGACGAAGTCGAGCTGCGGCAGCGTGACGATGCGCTCGAGATGCTCGGCGGCGGCCGGCGACTCGACCATCACCCCCGAGAACGGGTAGCCCGCCGCGAGCTTGGGCTGCGGGGCGATGCCGTAGCGCCCGCCGCGCGTGAACGGGTTGTAGCCGCGCGTGCCGCCGGGCGCGTAGTGCATCATCGCGACCGCGCGCGACGCAGCGTCCGCGTCGGCCACCTGCGGCACGACGACGCCGTCGGCACCGAGGTCGAGCGCCCGCTGGATGAAGAACGCGTCGGCGCCGGGTGAGCGCACGAGCGGCGACGCACCGCCGTCCTCGCACGCGGTGATCGCGGCGTCGAGCGTCGCGAAGTCGTAGCTGCCGTGCTCCGCGTCGAGGACGAGGAAATCGAATCCGGCCGCGGCAAGCGTGCCGACGAGCGGCGCCGAGGGAATGACCGACCAGATGCCGGCCAGCGTGCGGCCCGCGGCGAGCTTCGCGCGGAGGGGATGGGCAGGCGGGCTCATCTCGGGGCGTGGACGCGGCGCGCCGCGAAGTTGACGCGGGGCGGAATTCGCCCGATTCTAGCGCACGACGCCATCCGCACACGACGGCGCGACGACGCAGCGACCGTCCGACCCGTGTCCTCCCTCCCCGCCGACGACAGCGGCGTGCCGCTGGTCTACGAGACCGTCGTGCCGTCGTCGCTGCAGGTGTCGATCGTGACGTTCCGTCCCGACTGGCAGCTGCTGGAGCGGTGCCTGCGCAAGCTCGCGCTCGCGATCGGCGCTGCGCGCGAATCCGGCGTCCTGCGCACGGTGAACGTCGCGCTGATCGACAACAGCGCGGACCGGGCGACCGCCGCGAAGGTGATCGGGCTCGGCAGGACCCGGTTCGCCGACTCGGGCGTGCAGCTGAGCTTCGTGCACGGCCACGCGAACATCGGCTACGGCGCCGCGCACAACCTCGCGCTGCACGGCAGCGGCGCCGACTACCACCTCGTGCTCAATCCCGACGTCGAGCTCGCCGCCGACGCGATCCTGAACGCGGTGCGCTGGATGAACGCGCACCCGGAGGTCGGCGCGATCGCGCCGATGGTCAGGCGGCGCGACGGCTCGCGCGACTACCTGGTGAAGCGCAAGCCCGCGGTCCTCGACCTCGCGGTGCGCGGGCTCCTGCCGGGCATCGGGCGCGTGCTGTTCCGCCGCCGCCTCGACCGCTACGAGATGCGCGACGTCGTCGACCCGGACCCGGCGCGCGAGATCATCGACGTCGCCGCGATGTCGGGGGCCTGCATGCTCCTGCGCCGGAAGGCGGTCGACCAGACCGGGGGCTTCGACCCGTCGTTCTTCCTCTACTTCGAGGACTTCGACTGGACCGCGCGGCTCAACAAGGTCACGCGCACCGCCTACGTGCCCTCGTTCGAGGTCGTCCATCACGGCGGCGGCGCCGCGCGCAAGGGATTGCGCCACATCGGCCACTTCGTCAGGGGCGGCTGGCGCTACTACCGCAAGCACGGGTGGAAGTGGCTCTGACCCGCCGGGGCGCGATCGTCGTCACCGGGGCGTCCGGCTTCGTCGGCCGCGCGCTGGTCGAGCGACTGCGCTCGGCGGGTCGCGAGGTGCGCGCGATCGTGCGCGAGGACGACGGCAGCGTCGGAGACGCGATCGCGCTGGGCGCGCTGGAGGGCGCGTCGGAGGAAGCGCTCGGCCGCGCGTTCGCGGGCGCCTCCGCGGTCGTGCATCTCGCCGCGCGCGCGCACGCGATGCGCGCCGCGCCGGGCGATCCGGAGAGCGCGTACCGCGCGGCGAACGTCGAGTCGACCGCGCGCGTCGCGCGCGCGGCCGTCGCGGCGGGCGTGCCGCGAGTCGTCCTCGCCTCCAGCGTCAAGGTGAACGGCGAGTCGACGCCGGCCGGCGTGCCGTTTCGGCCCGGCGCCCCGTCCGCTCCGCAGGACGCCTACGGCCGAAGCAAGCGCGACGCGGAGATCGCGCTCGCCGAGGCGTGCCGGGGATCGTCGACCGCGGCGATCGTGTTGCGCCTGCCGCTCGTCGTCGGCCCGGGCGCGCGCGGCAACGTCGCGCGCCTCGTCGCCGCGGTGGCGGCCGGCCGCACGCTGCCGCTGGGCGCGATCGACAACCGGCGCAGCGTGATCGGGCTCGCCAACCTGTGCGACGCATTCGTGGCGGCGGCCGACGCCGAGCCCGCGCCCGCCGGCGTCCATTTCGTCGCCGACGCCGACCCGGTCTCGACGCCGGCGCTGGTCCGGGCGATCGCGCGCGCGCTCGGACGGCCGGTCCCGCTCGCGTTCGTGCCGGTGCCGTTGCTCAGGTTCGCCGGGCGGATCACCGGAAGGGGTGCGGACGTCGATCGCCTCGCCGGGACGCTGGAGGTGGACGCCTCGTCGTTCACGGCGGCGACCGGCTGGCGGCCGGTTCATTCGCTCGACGACGAGTTCGCGCGGATCGCGCGCGCCCGATCGCTATAATCGACCGTCATGCGTCGGGCCACGCTTCACTCCCTCGATCGGCGACCGGCGACGGGTGCCCCGGCGCCCGACACCGGGGGCGCCCGCTTCCCGCATCCGGGGAGAGGGCCGGAGTGACGGGCGAGGCGACCCGCGAGCCCATGCGTTCCGACAACCGCCGCCCCGACGAACTGCGCCCGCTCGTGTTCGAGCGCGGCTGGTCGAAGCATGCCGAGGGCTCGGTGCTCGTGTCGGCGGGCGACACGCGCGTGTTGTGCACCGCGAGCGTCGAGGAGGGCGTCCCGCCGTTCCTCAAGGGCAGCGGGCAGGGGTGGCTCACCGCCGAGTACGGGATGCTGCCGCGCTCGACGAACACGCGCATGCGCCGCGAGGCGTCCGAAGGCGCCCTGTCGGGTCGCACGCACGAGATCCAGCGCCTGATCGGCCGGTCGCTCCGCGCCATCGCCGACCTGCAGGCGCTGGGCGAACGCACGATCCGGATCGACTGCGACGTCCTGCAGGCCGACGGTGGCACGCGCTGCGCGTCGATCACCGGCGCCTTCGTCGCGGTCGCCGACGCCGTCGCGACGCTGAAGGCGCGGGGACTGGTCACCGGCGAGCCGCTCGCCGACCACGTCGCCGCGGTGTCGGTCGGCATCGTCGGCGGCGCGCCGCTCCTCGACCTCGACTACGCCGAGGACTCGGCCTGCGACACCGACATGAACGTCGTGATGACCGGCGCAGGCGGCTTCGTCGAGCTGCAGGGAACCGCCGAAGGGACGCCGTTCACGCGCGCCGAGTTCGACGCGCTCATCGACCTCGCGAGCGGCGGCATCGCGTCGCTGGTCGCCGCGCAGAAGGCCGCGCTGTCGCGCTGACGCGACGCCATGATCGACCGCCTCGTCCTCGCCTCCGGCAACGAAGGAAAGTTGCGCGAGTTCCGCCGCCTGCTCGCGCCGCACCGGATCGACGTCGTCGCCCAATCCGAGCTCGGGATTCCCGAGGTCGACGAGCCGCATCCGACGTTCGTCGAAAACGCGCTCGCGAAGGCGCGGCACGCGAGCCTCCGCTCGGGGCTGCCCGCGCTCGCCGACGATTCGGGCATCTGCGTCGCCGCGCTCGGCGGCGCGCCGGGCGTGCAGAGCGCGCGCTTCGCCGGCGAGCCCAGGTCGGACGCGCGCAACAACGCGAAGCTCGTCGCCGCGCTCGCCGGCGCGGCCGACCGGCGCGCGCACTATGCGTGCGTGCTGGTCCTCATGCTCGCCCCCGACGACCCGGAGCCCGTCATCGCGGAGGGGCGCTGGCAAGGGCGCGTGATCGACTCGCCGCGCGGCGCCGGCGGCTTCGGCTACGACCCCCACTTCGAGGATGGGGCCTCCGGCTTCACCGGCGCGGAGCTTCCGCTCGAGCGCAAGAATGCGCTGTCGCACCGGGGCAAGGCGATGCGCGAACTGCTCGCGCGGCTCGTCGAGCGCGAGCTGGCGCCGGAAGCCGTCGCGCCATGAGCGCCGCCGGGCCGCGTCGGCGTCTGCCGCGCCACCCCGGGGTCGCGGAGCCGCCCCCGGGGGAAGCGAGCGCAGCGAGCTCGGGAGGAGCGTTCTCCCGCACTCGCACCCTCCTGGAACGGGTGTGGCGCGAAGGCGGCGCAACGACGGGCGCGCGGGAGGTCGCTTGACCGGCCACACCGTCGAGACCGCGCGCGGAACCGTGCACCGGTGGCAGTGCGACCACATGGGGCACGTCAACGTGCGGGCGTACGGCGAGCGCTTCGAGGAAGCGTGCTGGCAGTACTACGCGATGCTGGGCATCGCGCCGTCGCGCCTGCGCAGCGGCGAGATCCACATGGCCGCCGTTCAGCAGGACACGTCGTATCGCCGCGAGCTCCTGGGCGGAGACGTCGTGCTGGTGCGCACGGCGATGCTCGAGGTGCGCGACAAGGTGCTGCGCTTCATGCACGAGATGGTGAACTGCGAGACCGGCGAGGTCTCGGCGACCTCGACGTTCACCGTCGTGTGCCTCGATGCGGACGAGCGCCGGTCGCGGCCTTTCCCGCCGGACGTGCTCGAGCGGGCCCGCGCGCTGCTCGCCGGCGACGCCGACCGGGCCGTAGCGCCATGACACGCATCCTCGCGCCGGGGTCGACCGCCCCGCCGGCCTTCCGGGCATTGCCGCCGCTTTCGCTGTACGTGCACCTGCCGTGGTGCATCAGGAAATGCCCGTACTGCGACTTCAATTCGCACGAGTGGCGGCGCGGAGGCGACGGCCCGCCGGAGGATGCGTACGTCGACGCGCTGGTCGCGGACCTCGAGTCCGCGCTGCCATCGGTCTGGGGCCGCAAGGTGCCGACGGTGTTCCTGGGCGGGGGGACGCCGAGCCTGTTCTCGCCCGAGGCGATCGATCGCCTGCTCGCGGCGATTCGCGCCCGGCTGCCGCTGGCCGCGGGCGCGGAAGTGACGATGGAGGCGAATCCCGGCACGTTCGAGCGAGAGCGCTTCGAGGGCTTCCGCGACGCCGGCGTCAACCGGCTGTCGATCGGCGTCCAGAGCTTCTCGCCGCGACATCTCGCGGCGCTCGGGCGCGTTCACGACGCGGCGGAGGCGCGCGCCGCGGTCGATGCCGCCGTCGAGCTGTTCGACGAGGTCAACCTGGACCTGATGTACGGGCTGCCGGACCAGGCGGTCGATGAGGCGCTGGCCGACGTCGAGGAAGCGCTCGCGTTCCGCACGAAGCACCTGTCGTGCTACCAGCTGACGCTCGAGCCGAACACGCTGTTCCACCGCCACCCGCCGCCGCTGCCCGACGAGGACGAGGTCGACGCGATGCAATCGGCGATCGAGGCCCGGCTCGAGCGCGCCGGCTTCGACCACTACGAGGTGTCGGCCTACGCGCGCCCCGGGCATCGCTGCATGCACAACGTCAACTACTGGCGCTTCGGCGACTACCTCGGCATCGGCGCGGGCGCGCACGGCAAGGTGTCGTCGCCGGACCGCGTCGTGCGCGAGGTGCGCTGGAAGCAGCCGATCCGGTATCTCGAGCAGGCGATCGCGGGCACGCCGGCGATGGAGCGGCGCGAGGTGGCCGCGGGCGAGCTCGGCTTCGAGTTCATGCTGAACGTGCTGCGCCTCACCGAGGGGGTCCCGGCGACGCTGTTCGCGGAGCGCACCGGCGTCCCGCTCGCGGCGATCGGGCGCGAGCTCGGGATCGCGACCCGGCGCGGGTTGCTCGACCCCGATCCGTCGGTGCTGCGCGCGACGCCGCTCGGCCGCCGTTTCCTGAACGACCTCGTCGCGCTGTTCCTGCGCGACGGCGCGCACGCGAAGGAGCCGGCATGATCGAGCTGCATGCGCGTGGTGTCCGCGATCTCGCGCCGGAACTGGCCTCGGGCGCGCTGTCCGTCAGCGAGCTCGTCGCTGCGCTGATCGCGCGCATCGACGCGACCGACGAAGGCGTCCGCGCGTGGGCGCATCTCGACCGCGATCGCGCGCTCGCCGAGGCGGCGCGTCTCGACGCGCTGCCCGTCGCGAGCCGCGGCGCCGCGTTCGGATTGCCGCTCGGCGTCAAGGACATCATCGACACCGCCGGGCTGCCGACGCAGCTGGGCTCGCCGGTCGGCGCGGGGCGGCGGCCGTCGCAGGACGCGACGAGCGTCGCGCGCTGGCGGGCCGCGGGCGGGCTGGTTCTCGGCAAGACGGTGACGACCGAGTTCGCCTACATGCATCCGGGCGGGACCGCGAATCCCTGGAATCCGCGCCACACGCCTGGCGGCTCGTCGTCGGGATCGGCGGCGGCGGTGGCGCTCGGGCAGGCGCCTGCCGCGATCGGCACGCAGACCAACGGCTCGATGATCCGGCCGGCCGCCTATTGCGGCGTGGTCGGATTCAAGCCCACGCTCGACCTCGTTCCGTTCGGCGGCGTGGCGGTGTTCAGCCCGACGCTCGACACGATCGGTACGTTCACGCGTTCGGTGGCCGACGCCGCGATCGTCGCCCATGCGCTCGCGCCGTCGATTCCCCGCGACGTCGCGCCGCTCGCGCGGGCGCCGCGGCTCGCCTTCGTCGATCGCTTCCCCTGGACCCAGGCGGTGGACGATGGCGGCGCGCTCGACGCCGCCGCCGCGCGATGGCGCGCGACGGGTGCCGACCTGGTGGCGGTCGCGCTGCCCGACGCGCTCGAACGCGCACGCGACGTGCATCGCACGATCATGCTCGGCGAAGCGGCGCGCTCGATGGGGGCGCTGCAGGATCGGGAGCGGGCGCGGCTGTCGGCGACGCTCAACGCGGGACTGGACGAGGGTCGCGCGATCGACGACGGCGCGCTCGCGAAGGCGCACGTCGCGCGGCTCGCGATGATCGCCGCCGCGACCGCGTGGCTCGCATCGTACGACGCGCTCGTCGCGCCGCCGGTGCCCGGGCCCGCGCCGGAAGGGCTGGGCGCGACCGGCGACCCCTCGTGCTGCACGCTCGCGTCGCTGCTGGGCTTCCCCGCGATCTCGCTGCCCGCGGGGCGCGCGCCGAACGGGTTGCCGGTGGGCGCCCAGCTCGTCGCCGCCGCCGGGAGCGACGCCGCGCTGCTGTCGGCGGCGGCATGGTGCGAGTCGGCGCTGCCGCGCTGGCAGGGGCTGATCTGATGCCGCCGCGTTTCCGGGACAGCGCGATCGCGCGAGTATCGTCGGCGGCGATGAGCCACGACGTCGACGCCCGATGAAGCGCGCCAAGCGCCATCCCGTGCCGAAGCCGCGCAACCCGGTCGCGCGCTCGCCCGTGCTCGGCAAGGGCGGGCCGCACGGGAAGTCGACGGCCGCGAAGCGGCGCGAGGCCGCGATCGCGCTCGCGAAGCTCAGGCGCGACCCCGACCTCGGCGGCTGACGACGATGACGCTGTCCCGCCGCGACCTCGAGCTGGGGCGCATGCGCGAGATCTACCAGGAGGCGTCGGACGCGCATCGCGCGCTCGACGACGAGGCGCTCTCGACGTCGCTCGCGGCGACGCTCGCCGCGAAGCCGAAGGGCGCCGGCTGGTGGGTGTTCGGCTACGGCTCGCTCCTGTGGAATCCGCTGTTCCCGGTCGCCGAGGCGCGTTCGGCGACGGTGCACGGCCTGCACCGCCGCTTCTGCCTGCGTTCGCTCGCGTCGCGCGGAACGCGCGAGCGGCCGGGGCTCGTGCTCGCGCTCGAGCCCGGCGGCTCGTGCCGCGGCGTCGCGTTCCGGCTGCCCGCGCCGCTGGCGATCGACGAGCTGCACCTGTTGTGGCGCCGCGAGATGGTGGTCGGGTCGTACCGCCCGCGCTGGGTCCGTGCCCGGATCGGCGATCGCACGCTGACCGCGCTCGCGTTCACCGTGCGCCGCGACCACCCGCAGTACGCGGCGCTCACGATGGACGAGCAGGCGGACACGATCGCCAATGCGTGCGGCGCGTTCGGGTCGTCGTGCGAGTACCTGATGAGGACGCGCGCGGCGCTGGCCGAGCACGGCGTCGTCGACCGCTACCTCGAGCGCCTGGCGGAGGCGGTGGTGGCGCGGCAGCGTGCCTGACCGCGCCTTTCGCGATGCCGGTGCAACCCCGGGGTCAGACCCCCAACCCCGGGGTCAGACCCCTATGAAGCCGGGGCAGACCCCTCGCATCGCGAGAGCCCTCACATCGCGACGTGCCGCCCGCCGTCGACGTTGATCGTCTCGCCGGTCACGTAGGGCGCGTCCTCGAGCAGGAAGTGCACGGCGCGGGCGATGTCGTCCGGCGTGCCTTCGCGCTTCAGCGGCGTGTGCGAGATGATGCGCTGGCGCGAGACCTCGTCGAACTGCTCGGCGTCGTCCGGCCACAGGATGGGACCCGGCGCGACGGCGTTGACGCGCACCTCCGGCGCGAGCTCGCGGGCGAGCGAGCGCGTGAGTCCGGTGAGCGCGGCCTTCGCGATCGAGTAGACGACGTAGTGGCGCAGCGGACGCTCCCCGTGGATGTCGGTGATGTTGACGATCGCGCCCTGCGACTTCCTGAGCGCGGCCGCGGCGGCCTGCGACAGGAACAGCGGCGCGCGCACGTTGGTCCCGATGAGGTCCTCCCACTGCGCCGGGAGGATCTCGCCCATCGGCGTCGAGAAGAACGACGACGCGTTGTTGACCAGCGCGTCGAGGCGGCCGAAGCGCTGGACGGTCTGGTCGACGAGCGACGGCAGCTTCGCGATGTCGAGCAGGTCCGCCTGGATCAACGCCACCGAGTCGGCGCGGACGCCGTTCAGCTCGGCCTGAAGCAGCCGCGCCTCGCCGGCAGAGGCGCGGTAGTGGAGCATCAGGTTCGCGCCCGACGCGTGCATGCGCCGGCAGATCGCGGCGCCCACCCGTTTCGCGCCGCCGGTGATCAGCACGACCTTGACCTGCACGCGCGCTCCCGCGATTGGGTAGACTTCACTGCAATCTAGCACAAACACCCTCCGGACGTGGCGCGGTCCGGCGCCGATGCGACGAATTCGCGAACCCGATCCTGCGTTGCCCGAGCCCGGTGCCGGCGCCCGCGCCCACTCGGCGCGCGTCGTCGCGGCCATCGCGGGGGCGATCGACGCGGGCGGCGGCTTCCTGCCGATGCGCGACTACGTCGCGCTCGCGCTCCATGCGCCCGGCCTCGGCTACTACGCGGCCGGCGCGCACAAGCTCGGCGCCGGGGGCGACTTCACGACGGCGCCGGAGCTCTCCCCGCTGTTCGCCACCGCAATCGCGACGCAGGTCGCCGCGATCCTCGAGTCGACCGGACGGCGCGAGATCGTCGAGCTGGGCGCGGGCACCGGGCGGCTCGCCATCGACCTGCTGCGCGCGCTGGACGCCGAGGGCGCCGCGCCTGCCCGCTACGCGATCCTCGAGACGAGCCCCGACCTGAGGGAGCGCCAGCGCACGGCGATCGCGCGCGAGCTTCCCGCGTGGCAGGCCCGCGTCGCGTGGCTCGACGCGCCGCCGGCGACGATCGACGGCGCCGTGTTGATGAACGAGGTGCTCGACGCGATCCCGCCGCACGTCGTCGCCAGGATCGACGGCGCGTGGCACGAGCGCGGCGTGACGGTCGGACGCGACGGCGCGTTCACGCTCGCAGATCGCGCGCTCGCCGACCCCGCGCTCGAGGCGGTCGCGCGCGAGCGCTTTCCACCCGAAGGCGACTACGCGAGCGAGATCAACCTCTCGGCCGAGGCGCTCGTCGAGGACCTCGGCCGGCGGCTCACGCACGGCGCGATCGTCGCCATCGACTACGGCTTCCCGCGCCGCGAGTACTACCACCCGGAGCGGCGCGCCGGAACGATGATGGCGCACTACCGGCATCGCGCGACGTCCGACCCGTTCGTGTGGCCCGGGCTCGCCGACCTGACCGCGCACGTCGACTTCACCGCGGTCGCCGAGGCGGGCGCGCGCGCGGGACTCGGCGTCGCGGGATTCGCGTCGCAGGCGTCGTTCCTGATCGGCTGCGGCATCCTCGGCAAGCTCGCGGCGACCGGCGATCCGGCGTCGGGCGCGTACCTGCGCGAAGTGTCCGCCGTGCAGACGCTCCTGTCGCCCGCGGAGATGGGCGAGCTCTTCAAGGTGATCGCGCTCGAGCGGGGCGAGGCGATCCGGTGGCCGGCGTTCGCCTCGGGCGACGCGAGCCACCGGCTGTGAAGGAGGACGAGGGATGGAAACGAGGATCGCGCATGACTGTCTCGCCCTGGGGAGGCTCGTCGCGCGGCACGCCCGCTACCGGCCGAACCACACTGCGGTCGTCGCGCCGGCCGGACCGCGCGAGGTGCGGCTCGACTGGCGCGAGTTCGACGCGTACGTGAATCGGTGGGCGAACGCGCTCGCGTCTCTCGGCGTCGCGCGCGGCGACCGCGTCGCGACGGTGCTGCCGAACTCGATCGAGCTCCTGGCCACCTACTGGGCGTGCTTCAAGCTGGGTGCCGCCGCGGTGCCGCTCTCCACGCTGCTCAACGCATCCGGCCTCGCCTCGCTGCTCGCCGACGCGGCGCCGCGCGCGATCGTGTCCACCGGCGACCTGCGCGCCGCGCTCGACGAGGCGCGCGCGCTGGGCGCCGGCGCGGGCTCGTCCTGGGTGCTGATCGACGGGTCGGCGGACGACGCGCCCGCAGGCTACCTCCCGTATTCGCGCCTGTGGATGGAGGCGCCGGACTCGCCGCCGGCGGTCGAGGTCTCCTCCGGCGACCTGGCCACGATCATGTACACGAGCGGCACGACCGGCCTGCCGAAGGGCATCTGCCACACGCACTTCATCCGCGCGATGTACGCGGCGCTGCTCGCGAGCTCGTGGAGGATGACCCCGTCGTCGGTCGTGCTGCACGCCGGCGCGATCGTGTTCAACGGCGCGATGACGACGCTCTTCCCGGCGTTCATGCTCGGCGCGACCTACGTCGTCCACCGCGCGTTCGACGCGGAGGCATTCATCGAGACCGTCGAGCGCGAGCGCGTGACGCACACGATGGTCGTCCCGGCGCAGGTGATCGCGATCCTGGACGCGCGCGGCTTCGAGCCGTCGCGGCTCACGTCGCTCGAGTGCATCCTTTCGCTCGGCGCGCCGCTGCACGGCGAGACCAAGGACCGGCTCAACGCGCTGCTTCCGGGGCGCTTCTACGAGCTCTACGGGCTCACCGAGGGCTTCGTCACGATCCTCGACCGCGACGACGCCGTGCGCAAGGCCGGCAGCGTCGGCGTGCCTCCGCCGTTCTACGAGCTGCGCATCGAGGCGCCGGACGGTCGCGAGCTGCGCGCGGGCGAGGTCGGCGAGATCGTCGGGCGCGGGCCGATCACGATGCCCGGTTACTACCGCAACGACGCGAAGACCGCGGAGGCGCTGAGCGGCGGATGGCTGCACACCGGCGACGTCGGCTACGTCGACGACGAGGGCTTCCTTCACCTCGTCGACCGGATGAAGGACATGATCGACTCGGGCGGCGTCAAGGTCTATCCGAAGGACATCGAGGAGGTCGTCGCGCGCCATCCCGACGTTCGCGAGGTCGCGGTGTTCGGCGTGCCGCACGACAGGTGGGGCGAGACGCCGGTCGCAGCGGTCGTGCTCAGGGCGGGGGCGGCGGTCGACGCGTGCACGCTCCGCGACTGGATCAATGCGCGCGTCGCCGCGAAGTACCAGCGCGTCGATCGCGTTCTCGTCCTCGACGGGTTTCCGCGGAACGCCGCCGGCAAGACGCTCAAGCGCGAGTTGCGCGCGCCGTTCTGGGAAGGGAAGGGGCGAGCGATCTGAGGTCCGCCGGATGTCGTGTGTCGTGCATGTCGGGCTGAAGCCCGACCCACAGCAAGGCGCACGGTCGTGCATGTCGGGCTGAAGCCCGACCCACAGCAGGGCGCACGGTCGTGCATGTCGGGCTGAAGCCCGACCCACAGCAAGGCGCACGGTCGCGCGTGTCGGGCTGAAGCGCGACCCACAGCAAGGCGCACGGTCGCGCGTGTCGGGCTGAAGCGCGACCCACAGCAAGGCGCACGGTCGCGCGTGTCGGGCTGAAGCCCGACCCACGATGGGGGAGCCGCGTCCGGTCGATGCCGCTGTGGGTCAGGCTTCAGCCTGACGGGGTTCGCCTGGCGTCAGCGCCGCAGATACACGCGCTCGGCGTTGCCGCCCAGCACCGCATCGCGTTCGCGCGCGTCGAGCCCGCGCAGCGCCTCGAGCGAGATGGCGCGCCAGCGGTCGTAGCCGCCGGCGAGGTTGACCACCGGCCAGTCGCTGCCCCACAGGAGCCGGCGCGGGCCGAACAGCTCGACGAGCGCGTCGGTCCACGGCGCCAGCTCGTCGACCCCGTCGTCGGGTGCCGCCTCGGTGGCGAGCCCCGACAGCTTGCAGCAGACCCCGGGATGCGCGGCGACGGCGGCGAGCGCGGCACGCCATGCGTCGAATTCCCGCTCGCGGATGCGCGGCTTGGCGCCATGGTCGACGACCACGCGCAGCGACGGGTGCCGGTCGAGGACGCGCGCGAGCCGCGCGAGGTGGCGGGGAAGCACCAGCGCGTCGAACACCAGGTCGTGCGCGACGAGCGACTCGAACGCCGGGGCGTGGCTCGCGCGCACCAGCCAGTCGTCGTCGGCAATGTCCTGCACCATCGGGCGCAGGCCGACGAGGCGCGGGTCGCCGGCGAGATCGGCGATCGTGTCCGCGACGTCGGCCGCGTCGAAGTCCGCCCAGCCGACGACGCCCGCGACGAACGGCGTGGCCTGCGCGAGGTCGAGGAGCCAGCGCGTCTCCGCGAGCGTCGGCGCCGCCTGCACGAGCACCGTGCGGCGGATGCCGTGGCGCGCGAGGATCGGCGCGAGATCCTCGGGACCGAAGTCGCGATGGATCGGCCCGAGCGCCGGCGTGAGCCAGCCGTAGTCGCCGCGGTCGAGCCGCCAGAAGTGGTGGTGCGCGTCGATCATGCGGGCACGGGCGCGTCCTCGCGGAGCAGCCCCTCCGACCTGAGGTCGCGCCACAACGCCCCGGGGACCGGCGTCGAGAGTACGCCGACGTTGTGACGCACCTCGTCCGGCGACACCGCGCCGAGCACCACGCTCGCCACCGCCGGATGGCCGAGGACGAATGCGAGCGCGGCGTGCGCGAGCGCGACACCGTGCGAGGTGCAAACGCGCTCGATCGCGGCAACCCTCGCCTTCACGTCGGGCGGCGCCTCGCGATAATCGTAGCGCGCGCCGGCAACCGCGCCGGTCGCGAGGATGCCGGAGTTGAACACGCCGCCCAGCATGACGCCGATCTTCCGCGTCGCGGCGAGCGGAAGGAAGCCGTCGAGGGCGGGTTGCTCCAGCAGCGAGTAGCGTCCCGCGAGCAGCACGCAGTCGAGGTCGGCCTCGCGCGCGAAAAACGCGCAGACGTCCGCGTCGTTGACGCCGATGCCGATCGCGCGAACGACGCGCTGCGCGCGCAGGTCGGCGAGCGCGCGGTACGCGCCGGCGAGCGCCTCGCGCTGGCGTGCGGCCGCGGCGTCCCCGTGCGTCCACGGATCGACATCGTGGATCAGCGCGATGTCGACCGACGCGAGCCCGAGGCGCAGCATCGATTGCTCGAGCGACCGCATCGCGCCGTCGTACGAGTAGTCGAAGCGGCCCTCGTGCGGCAGGCCGCCCGCATAACCCTCGGACCGCGCCACGCCGGACGGCGCCGGCGCGAACACGCGACCGACCTTGGTCGAGACGGTGTACGACGCCCGTGGCCGGCGCCGCAGCGCCGTGCCGATCCGGTGCTCGGAGAGCCCGCGACCGTAAAGCGGCGAGGTGTCGACCAGCGCGATGCCCGCGTCCAGCGCGGCCTCCACGGTCGCGAGCGCGGCCGCGTCGTCGAGCGGCGCGTAGAGGTCGCCGAGCGGCGCGCCGCCGAAGCCCAGGACCGTGACGTCGAGCGGCGTGTCGCCGAGCGGCCGCCGGGGGATCGGCGCCGCCGGCGGCGGGGGCGCAGGAAGGGCTTGCGCGGACATTCTGCACACACTAACATGTCAGCGTGTCGACGTCGATCCCCGCCCGCGCCGCCTCCGCCGCGCGTTCCGCCTCCGCCCCCGATGCGTCGGAGGGCGCCGGCGGCGCGCCGCGCCCGCCTTCGCAGCGGTTCGGCCTCGGCGTCGCGCTCGTCACGCCGTTCGCGCGCGACGGCGCCGTCGACCTCGCGCGGCTGTGCGCGCATGCGCGCCGCGTCGTCGACGACGGCTGCTCGTCGGTCACGCTGTTCGGGACCACCGGCGAGGGCGCGTCGATCGGCACCGGCCAGCGCGCGGCGATGCTGGAGGCGATGGACGACGCCGGGTTCGACCTGCGCGCCCAGGTGCTCGCGGGGGTGGCGGCGTCGTCGGTCGAGGACGCGGCGGCGCAGGCGAACCAGCTCTACGACGCGGGCGGTCGCGGCATCCTGCTCGCGCCGCCCTTCTATTTCAAGGGCGTCGGCGACGAAGGGCTCTACCGCTGGTTCGCGTCGGTGATCGAGCGCTGCCGGGAGCCGCGCGAGGTGATCGTCTACCACATCCCGTCGATCACCTCGGTGCCCCTTTCATCGCCGCTGATCGGGCGCCTCAAGCGCGCGTTTCCGGGCATCGTGACCGGGGTCAAGGACTCGAGCGGCGAATGGACGAACACCGAGCGGCTGCTCGCCGACCACGCCGACCTGCACATCCTGGTGGGCGACGAGCGGCAGCTCGCGCGCGCGATGCGACAGGGAGGCTCCGGCGCGATCAACGGATTCTCCAACTTCTGCGCGCGAGAGATCCTGCCGATGGTCGAGCGCGGTGCCGACGTGCCCGGCATCGCCGGGCTGGTCGACCTGCTGCTCCGCCGTCCGGTGACGCCGGGCGTCAAGGCGCTGGTCGCGCACCGCTACCGCGACGACGCGTTCGTCGCCGTCGCGCCGCCGCTGGTTCCCGCCGACGATGCGGCGCGCGCCGAGCTCGCGGCGGCGTTCGATCGCGCGCTTCCGGACGCGCGCCGGGCGCGGACGCCCGTCCCCCCATGAAGCTGCGCGACCAGGCCTACCAGCGGTTCACGCGCGGCCTGCTCGCGCGCGAGATACGTGCCGGGCAGTTCGTCTCGCAACGCGAGCTGGTCGAGCTGACCGGTATGCCGCTGGGCGCGATCCGCGAGCTGATCCCGCGCCTCGAGGCCGACGGGCTGATCCGCACGGTGCCGCAGCGCGGCATGCAGGTCGCCCAGGTCGACGTGCGCCTCATCCGCGACGCGTTCGGCTTCCGGGTGCTGATCGAGCGCGAGGCGGCGGCGCAGTTCGCGCTGCGCGCGCCCGACGAGGCGCTACGCAGGCTGCGCGACCAGCACGAGGAGGTGCTCGCGGCGTCCGCGAAGGGCGTGACGCCGGCATTGATCGCCAGGGCGCAGGCGGTCGACGACGGCATGCACGCGACGATCGTCGACGCGCTCGGCAACGGGATCGTCTCCAACGCCTGGCGCGTCAACCAGCTCAAGATCCGGCTGATCCGCCAGAGCGAGACGCGCCTCTACGCCGATCTCGTCGCGCCCGTGATGCGCGTGCACCTGGACGTCATCGACGCGCTCGCGTCGCGGGACCCGGCGCGTGCCGCTGCCGCCATGGAGTCGCACATCGCCGGCTCGCGCGACCGCGCGCTCGGCATCGGCGACGCCGCGCCCGCGGAAGGCTCCGCGCGCCGCGCGGCCGCACCCGACACCGGAGCCGGGACGCGTGCGTCCCGGCACCAGAACCGCGCGGCGACCCCGCGCGCCACCCGAGGAGGAAGACGATGAAACGATGGACGATCGCGATGGCGGCCGGCGCGGTGCTCGGCGCCGCGGCCGCGCACGCGCAGCAGGTGACGATCCGCTGGGGCGACGTGGTCGGCGGCACGCACCCGTCGGTGCAGATGATCGACCGCATCTCGGCCGAGGCGAAGGCGAAGTCGGGCGGACGCATCGTGATCCAGTCGTTTCCCGGCGGCCAGCTCGGCGGTTCCCGCGACATGATCGACGCGGTCGCGAACGGCGCGCAGCAGGTGGTGACCGAGGGCGCGGCGAACTTCGGCGCGTGGGTGCCGTCGATCTCGGTCGTCGAGGCGCCGTACATCTGGCGCGACGCCGCGCACCTCGACAAGGCGATGAACGGCCCGATCGGCGAGGAGTTCAACCAGACGCTGGTCAAGGCGAGGGGCATGCGCATCCTCGGCACGACGTACTACGGGACGCGGCACATCACGACGACGTCGAAGGCGGTGCGCTCGCCCGCCGACATGGTCGGCTTCAAGCTGCGCGTTCCCGAGAACGACGTGTTCAAGGCGATGGCGGAGGCGTGGGGCGCGAAGCCGACGCCGATGAACTTCGGCGAGCTCTACCTCGCGCTCAAGCAGAACGTCGTCGACGGACAGGAGAACCCGCTGCCGACCATCAAGTCCGGCAAGTTCGACGAGGTGCAGAAGTACCTGGTCCTGTCGGGCCACATCATCACGCCCCGGCTCGTCGTCGTGAACGAGGCGTTCTGGCAGGGACTCTCCGCGGGCGACCGCAGGATCATCGCGGACGCGGTGAAGAACGGCATCGCGTGGCAGAACGCCGAGCTGATCCGGCAGGAAGGCACGCTCGTCGACACGTTCAAGGCGGCCGGCATGACCGTGATCACGCCCGACGCGAAGGCGTTCCGCGACCCGGTCCTCGCGAAGGTGCCGAGGATGTTCGAGTCGAAGTGGGGCGCCGGCATGGTCGACCGCATCCAGGCGATCCGCTGAGCCTCGCGCGAGCGCCGGGGCCGCTGCGCGCGGTTCCGGCGCTGCGCCGCGGCCGACTGCCATGACGGCCTCCGGCCGGATCGACCGCGCGGTCGACGCCATCGCGATCGCCGTGTTCGCGGCGATGTTCGCGTGCGTGGTCGCGCAGGTCGTGTTCCGCTACTTCCTCGGCGACCCCCTGGTCTGGAGCGACGAGCTCGCGCGCTACCTGTTCGTGTGGGCGTCGTTCCTCGGCTGGATCGTCGCGGCGCGCCGGCGCAGCCACCTGCGCATCGACACGGCGACCCGGCGGCTCCCTCCGCGTGGCGAGGCGGCCTTCCGCCTCGTCGGGGCGATCGCCGGGGCAGCGTTCGCGGCGCTGCTCGCGTTCTACGGCTGGCGCATCATGCAGCGCAATCTCGACGTCGAGACGACGACGCTCTTCTTCTCGATGGGTGTCGTCTACGCGATCGTCCCGCTGGCCGCGGTCGCGGTCGGCGCCTACGCGCTCGCCGATGCGCGCGCGGCGCTGGGCGCGCTCCTGTCGCGCGACGGAGGGCGGACGTGATCGAGCTGATGCTCTGGATCCTCGCCGCATGGTTTGCGAGCCTGTTCGCCGGGCCGGCGATCTACGCGGCGCTGGGGCTCGCCGGCTTCGCGTTCCTCGCGCTCGCCGGCATTCCCGGCATCGTGATCCCGCAGAAGGTCGCGATGGCGGCGAACTCGTTCCCGCTGCTCGCCGCGCCGCTGTTCATCCTGATGGGCAACCTGATGAACTCGGCGGGGATCAGCGTCCGCATCTTCGAGTTCGCGAAGGCGATCGTCGGCTGGATGCGCGGCGGACTCTGCCAGGCGAACATCGTGGGCTCGGTGATCTTCGCCGGCATGAGCGGCTCCGCGGTCGCCGACGCGGCGGGGCTCGGCACCGTCGAGATCGAGATGATGAAGCGGGAAGGCTATGACGCGGAGACCGCCGGCGCGATCACGGCGGCATCGGCGACGATCGGTCCCATCATCCCGCCGTCGCTGCCGATGATCGTCTACGGCGTCGTCGCGGAGACGTCGATCGGCGCGCTGTTCCTCGCCGGCGTGATCCCCGGCCTGCTGATGGCGGTCGCGCTGATGCTGATGGTCCGCCACCTCGCGATCCGCCGCGGCCTGCCGCGTCACCCGTTCGGAGGCGTCCGCGTGCTGTGGCTGGCGTTCAGGGGCGCGTTCTGGGCGCTGATGGCGCCGGTGGTGCTGCTGGGCGGACTGTTCTCGGGCGTGTTCACGCCCACCGAGGCCGCGGCGGTCGCCGCGATCTACGCGCTCGTGCTCGGCCTGTTCGTGTACCGCGAGTTCCGCCTCGCGGACCTGCCGAAGGTGATCCTGGACACGATCGAGACGTCGGGCGTCGTGATGGCGCTGGTGATGACGGCCTCGCTGCTCGGGTACTGCATCTCGGTGTCGCGCCTGCCTCAGGAGTTCGGCACGACGCTCGCGAACCTGACGACCCATCCGATCGTCTACCTGCTGATCGTCAACGTGTTGCTGCTCGTCGTCGGCTGCTTCATGGAGGCGCTCGCGGCGATGCTCGTGCTGATCCCGATCCTGGTGCCGCCGGCGCTCGCGCTCGGCATCGACCCGGTTCACTTCGGGCTCGTGTTCGTGCTCAACCTGATGATCGGGACGGTCACTCCGCCGGTGGGGGTGGTGCTCTACGTCACGGCGAAGGTCGCCGACGTGTCGATCGACCGCATGGCGCGCGCCGTCCTGCCGTATCTCGTGCCGCTGTTCGGCGTGCTCGCGCTGTGCACGTACTGGCCGGCGGTGACGACGTTCCTTCCGAGCCTCCTGATGGGACGGTAGGGCCTCCCGGCGCCGGCGCCGGCAGGACAGTTGCCGGTGCGGACCCCCGGCGGGGTACAGTCGATGCCGCGGGGCAGGCCGACCGGGCCGGGCCCGCGTGGAGCAGGAGGCCCGACGATGGACGAGAGGATCAAGGTGCGCGCCACCGCCAGCGGACAGGTCCTGGAGGTCGTCGTGTACAGCAAGCGTGCCGACCGGATCGAGGTCGTCATCGGGACCGGCGTGCACAACGTGCGGTGCGAACTCCTGCCGACGCGGACCGGGCACGCGTACGCGGGCAACGCGATGGGGCGCGAGATCGTCTACGAGCGCAGCCGCGCCGAGGTCGAGGCCGACATCGCGAAGGCGGCGGGCGTGCGCGACTTCCGGCGCTGAAGCAGGGCCGAATGGCGCGGACGATCGCATCGAAGTCGCCGGGCAGGGCCCGCCGTTGCGCTCGCGGCGGCGGGGACCTCCGCACCGGGCGCAGTCGGCGCTGCAGCGTCACGTCGACGACCGACCGGACCGGCCGGTAGTGCCGCCCTGTCCATCGGCGCCTGTTGCGACATGCGCGCATGCACACCGAGGCATCGGTAGCCGGAGCCAATTTCATGGTCAGGAACAGTGACGCGGCGAAGACCAGGACCGGAGCCGCCGGGAGCGACGGCGACGCGACCTTGCGCAGGCAGGCGGAGGAGGTGCTGCTCAAGGCAGGGGCCCTGCAGCGCGCGATCTTCAACAGTGCCAATTTCTCCAGCATCGCCACCGACGCGAAGGGCGTCATCCAGATCTTCAATGTCGGCGCCGAGCGAATGCTGGGCTACACGGCCGCCGAGGTGATGAACAAGATCACCCCCGCCGACATTTCCGATTCGCAGGAGGTGATCGCGCGCGCCAAGGCACTGAGTGCCGAGCTCGCGACGCCGATCACGCCGGGCTTCGAGGCGCTGGTCTTCAAGGCCTCCCGCGGAATCGAGGACATCTACGAGCTGACCTACATCCGGAAGGACGGGAGCCGGTTCCCGGCGGTGGTGTCGGTCACGGCGCTGCGGGACGCGCAGGACGCCATCATCGGCTATCTCCTGATCGGCACCGACAACACCGCGCGCAAGCTCGTCGAAGCCGAGCAAAGGAAGCTTGATCAGCGCCTGCGCGACCAGCAGTTCTACACGCGCTCGCTGATCGAGTCCAACATCGACGCGCTGATGACCACCGATCCCGCCGGCATCATCACCGACGTCAACAAGCAGATGGAGGCGCTCACCGGCTGCACGCGCGACGAGCTGATCGGCGCGCCGTTCAAGAGCTACTTCACCGATCCGGAGCGGGCCGAAGCGGGGATCAAGCTCGTGCTGAGCGAGAAGAAGGTCACCGACTACGAGCTGACGGCGCGCGCGCGCGACGGGAAGCAGACGGTGGTGTCGTACAACGCGACCACCTTCTACGACCGGGACCGAACGCTGCAGGGCGTCTTCGCCGCGGCGCGCGACGTCACGGAGAGAAAGCGCGTGGAGGCGGAGCTGCAGCAGGCCAAGGCCATGGCCGAGACGGCGAGCCAGGCCAAGTCGGATTTCCTGGCGAGCATGAGCCATGAGATCCGTACGCCGATGAACGCGATCATCGGCATCGCGGACCTGCTCGCCAAGACCCCGCTTTCCGAGGAGCAGGACAGGTATGTGCAGATCTTTCGCCGCGCAGGCGACAACCTGCTCAATCTCATCAACGACATCCTCGATCTCTCCAAGGTCGAGGCCTCGCAGCTCGAGCTGGAGCGGACCGGCTTTTCGCTGAGCGATCTGCTGGAGAAGGTGCGGGAGATGGTGGCGGTCCGGGCGCAGGAGCAGGGCCTGGCCCTGATATGCGAGATCGCACCGGATGTGCCGCTCGAGCGGGTCGGCGACCCCACGCGGCTGCGGCAGGTGCTTTTGAACCTGCTCGGCAACGCGATCAAGTTCACGGAATCCGGCGAGGTGGCGCTGCGTGTCGCGCCCGATGAGGAGTCCTCCGCGCCGGGGGCATTGCGGTTCACGATCTCGGACACCGGCATCGGCATTCCGGGCGAGAAGATGGGCGCGGTGTTCGAGCGATTCACGCAGGCCGACTCGTCCACCACGCGCAGGTACGGAGGCTCGGGACTCGGGCTCACGATCTCGAAGCGCCTGGTGGAACTGATGGGCGGGAGCATCCGCGTCGAAAGCAGCATCGGCAAGGGGAGCGTGTTCTCGTTCGCCGTGCCGCTGGAGATCCGGACGGGGCCCGCGCGGCGCGCAGCCATGCCGGTTGGCGCGGATCCGCAATCTCCGCTGCCGGCGCTGAACATCCTGCTGGTGGAGGACTCCGTCGACAACCGCACGATCACGGTGGCGTACTTGCAGGACACGCCGTACCGCGTGGACTTCGCCGAGAACGGGGCCGTCGCCTACGAGAAGTTCATCGCCGGACACTACGACCTCGTCCTGATGGACCGGCAGATGCCGGTCATGGACGGCATGACCGCGACGCGCGCGATCCGGGCGTGGGAGCAGGCGAGTCACCGGCCGTCCACGCCGATCATCGCGCTGACGGCCTCGGCCTTGAAGGGGGATCAGGAAAAGTTTGTGGCCGCGGGATGCACGGCCTACTTGACCAAGCCCATCAAACAGGACGTGCTGCTGCAGGCGATCCGGGAGCACTCGATCGTTTCGGCTCCGTCATCGAAGGCGGAGAGCGGCCCGAACGACACGATCCGCGTGCGGGTGAATCCCAAGCTCGCGGACGTGATCCCCGGGTTTCTCCGGAACCGCAGGCAGGATGTCACCGCGATCCTGGACGCCCTGGATCGGGGCGACTTCGGGACGGTGGAACGTCTGGGGCACGACATGAAGGGCGCCGGGGGCAGCTGGGGATTCCAGGCCATCACCGACATCGGCTCCGCCCTCGAGCAGGCGGCCGCGAGCGCCGACGCCGACGTGTCGCGCAAGTGGGCGGGCGAATTGTCCAGGTACCTGGATCGTGTCGAGGTCGAGACCGACTAGCCCGTCACCCGACTACGGCATCTGGGTCCTTGCGAGGCAGGCGCGGACGCGTGCGGTGAGCTGCGGAATCGAAAACGGCTTGGTGACGTAATCGGAAACTCCCGCGTCGAAACCGGCGCGTGTGCTGGGCTCGTCGGTCATGGCGGTGAGCATGAGTACAGGCAGGGATCGAGTCTCCGGCCTGGCGCGGAGCGTCTTCGTGACTGCCAGGCCGTCCATTCCGGCCATCCTGTAATCCAGCACCACGAGGTCCGGCAAGTACTCGTCGATCATCCGAAGCGCCTCCGCGCCGCTTGCCGCCTTGCGGACCTGATACTGGTCCTCCTCCAGCGCGCGAGCGATCAACGTGAGCATATCCGGCTGGTCGTCCACCACCAGGATGTGAAACCGGCGTTGCGCGACGGAGGCCTGGAAGGGGGCCGCCGAAACGAACGGTTTCAGGCTGGAGCGCGGCTCCAGGAATAGCTCGCAGCCTTCGTACGCGCAGAAGACGTCGAGGCCCGTCCCGAGCTCCAGGGCCAGAGCGCGGGCCTTGCGCTCGATGTCTGCGATGAAGTGGTCGTCATGGCCCGGATCGTGGTGAGTCAGCGCGAGCTGACGCACGCCGGCCGCCGCGGCCATCTGAACGACGTAGTCGTACGTGCTGTGCCCCCAGGTCTTCTTCGAGGCGTACTCCTCGGGCGTGTACTGGGCGTCGTGGACCACGAAATCGGCGTCGGCCATGAATCTGGCGTGCCTGCGGTCTCCATCGTGCAGGATGGACTCGACGCGGCCCGGCTCGGCGCCGGCGCGCCAGAGCACATCGGAGAACGGCTCATGGTCGACCAGGTACACCATCGCCACGCCGTCGGCTTCGACCCGGTAGCCCACCGTCATGGCAGGATGATTGAGAAACTGCGTAGCGACGCGCGCGCCGCCGATGATGCGGATGCCTTCGGTCAGGTCGTGGTAGGTGATCGTGGCCGGCAGCTGGTTCAGCTCGATGGGGAAGTACGTGAACTCCATCTGGCCGGCCAGCACGTCATGCAGCGAGCCGCGGCTGCCTTCCGGGCCGTAGATCGCGGCGGAATTCCCCTTGACGAAGGCCGGGCCGAAGAACGGAAAGCCCTGGATGTGATCCCAGTGCGTGTGTCCGAGGAGAATGTTCGTGTGAATGGCTTTCTTGCCCTGGGCCATCAGTGCGGCGGCCAGCCGGTGCGCGCCCGTGCCGCAGTCGAATACGAGAAGGTCGCCGCCGGCAGTGGTGAGCTCGACGCACGAAGTGTTGCCGCCGAAGTGGTTCGTGTCGGGCCCGGGCGTGGCTATCGACCCTCTCGTCCCCCAGAAACGCACTCTCATGACACGGCCGCTCCCTTGCGTGCGGCATCGTCCGAGAGGAATTCGATCCCGCTGTTCTCGCGCGCGGATTCCCCCGACGGCGACGGCAGCGCGCCGCTCAGGGGCCTTCAGGCACTCTGCGCCGGGACATTCTGTCCTCCGGCCGCTCGATCCGCAATGCCCGTCACCGAAGCCTGGCACGAACAGGCTGTCCGCGCAGGTGATCTCCAGCCCCGGCTTGCGCGTGCCCTGCGCCGGCGCCGCGACGGCCGGTACCTGCGGGGCGATAAAATGACCCCCGCTCGAAGGGTCCATTGGATCGACCGGGCGTCGAGAGCCTCGTGCCGATGAGAAACCTTTCGCACCGCTTCTGCGTCGCGCCGATGATGGACTGGACCGACCGGCACTGCCGCTACTTCCATCGGAGGCTCTCGCGGCACGCGCGCCTGTACACCGAGATGATCACGGCGCCGGCGCTGAAGCACGGCGACGTGCCGCGCCACCTGGACTTCGATCCGTCCGAGCAACCGCTCGCGCTGCAGCTCGGCGGAAGCGATCCGGCCGATCTCGCGCATGCCGCGATGCTCGGCGAGCGCTGGGGCTACGACGAGATCAACCTGAACTGCGGGTGTCCGTCCGAGCGCGTGCAGACCGGCAGCTTCGGCGCGTGCCTGATGGCCGATCCCGGGCTGGTCGCGCGTTGCGTTCGCGCGATGCGCGAAACGGTGACCGTTCCGGTCACGGTCAAGCACCGGATCGGCCTGGACGCGAGCCAGGACTACGGCTTCGTGCGCGACTTCGTCGGGACCGTCGCCGACGCGGGCTGCGGCGCGTTCATCGTCCACGCGCGCAATGCGGTGCTCAGGGGATTGTCGCCGAAGGAGAACCGCGAGATTCCGCCGCTGCGCTACGAGGTCGTGCACCGGCTGAAGCGCGACTTCCCGCACGCGACGATCGTGCTGAACGGCGGGCTCGCCGACTGGCGCGCGATCGAGCAGGAGCTCGGGACGGTCGACGGCGTGATGCTGGGCCGCATCGCGTACCACGACCCGTACTTCCTCGCGCACGTCGACGCGCGCCTGTTCGGGTCCGACGAGCCGCCGCCGACGCGCGCGGCGGTCGTCGAGGCGATGCTGCCCTACGTCACGGCGCAGGTCGCGCGCGGCACGCCGCTCCGCGCGATCGCGCGCCACATGCTGGGGCTCTACCACGGCGTGAGCGGCGGGCGCCGCTACCGCCAGCTGCTGTCCGACGCGCGGCGGCTGAAGGAGGCCGGAGCGGGATTGCTGCGCGAGGCGCTCGCGGAGGTCGAGAATTCGGGGTCAGAGCCGTAACTGTTCAGCGTCGATCCGCTGGACTCTGTCGCACGCCCGCCGCAGAGCGAATTGTTACGGCTCTGACCCCGAGCTCCGAAGCGACGCGGTGACTCGATCATCGCCTTCGCGGACGTGCTATCGCGGGAGGTCGTGCTCGACGTACTGCCGGACGATCGACTCGAAGTCGGCGTCGGCGTGCATGCCGAGCGCGCGGCCGACCTGCGCGTCGAAGTCGCGCGGCCACGTCCGCACGATGCGGTCGATCACGGGATCGTGGCGGAACGTCACGAGGTTCGCCACCGCCGCGCTCGCGACGCGCCGCAACGCGTCGACCATCTCGCGGACCGTGACCGAGATGCCCGGGACGTTGACGCTGTGCGACGGCGGAAACGCGGAGGCGGGCGCCTCGTAGCCGACGATCAGGCTGTCGACGATCGTGCGCGGCGAGACGAGCCACATGCGCGTCGACGGATCGACGGGGCAGTTCGCTTCGACGCCCGAAAGCGGCTCGCGGATGATGCCGCTCGCGAACGACGAGGCGGCCTTGTTCGGCTTGCCGGGGCGCACGGTGACGGTCGGCAGCCGCAGACTGCGGCCGTCGATGAAGCCCTTGCGCGCGTAGTCGTGGACGAGGAGCTCGCCCACCGCCTTCTGTGCGCCGTACGACGACTGTGGCGTGAGCGCCTGGCTGTCGGGGACGCGGTCGGGCAGCGCGCCGCCGAACACGGCCACCGAGCTCGCGAACGCGACGCGCGGCGGCGTGGACAGCGCGCGGCAGCGCTCCAGCAGCGCGCGGGTCGCGTCGACGTTCACGCGCCAGCCCAGGTCGAAGTTGGCCTCGGCCTCGCCGCTCACGACGGCGGCGAGATGGAAGACGCCGTCGACGCCACGCACGAACGCGCGATCGAGCAACGTCGCGTCGCCCAGATCGCCGGCGATGCTTCGCACTCGCTCGCCGGCGAAGTCGGCGGCCGGTGCGAGGTCGACGAGCGTGATGCGCTCGATCCTGCGCGGGGCGCCGTCGGCGCCGGCCAGCGAGCCGCGCGCGAGCAGCGCCGTGGCGAGCTTGCGCCCGAGGAAGCCGGCGCCGCCGGTGATCAGGATGTGCATGGTGTGCCGTCGTGCGAGCGTGGGGAATCGCGCCATTATGATGGCGACCGGGGCGGGCGCGGCGGGCGGATCCGCGTCGGGCGTGTCGCCCGGGAGCTCCGACGGGGCGTCGGGCTGAAGCCCGACCCACATGATCCGACGAGGCGTCGGGCCGAAGCCCGACCCACATGATCCGACGGCGCGTCGGGCCGAAGCCCGACCCACATGATCCAATAAGGCGTCGGGCTGAAGCCCGACCCACATGATCCGACGAGGCGTCGGACCGAAGCCCGACCCACATGATCCGACGAGGCGTCGGGCCGAAGCCCGGCCCACATGATCCGACGAGGCGTCGGGCCGAAGCCCGACCCACATGATCCGACGAGGCGTCGGGCCGAAGCCCGACCCACATGATCCGACGAGGCGTCGGGCCGAAGCCCGACCCACAACCC
>CAJPFI010000002.1 GCA_905339295.1 Burkholderiales bacterium | reverse complement strand
CGGTCTGACCATCGTCTTGGCGGGACTCCTCGCAGTCGGCGGAAGGTGCGTACGATCAGTTCACTGCGGCGTGCACGTGCAACGGCTCGTCGCGGGTTAGCAGCACCCAGATCAGGCGAGCGTGTTTGTTGGCGATCGCGATCAGGGTCTTGTGGTACCCGATGCGCAGGTGGGTGGCGACCATCCAGGCGGCCAGTCGGGAGCGCCGTGACCGTTGCCGGTCCCCGCCGAACGGAATGCACCGGAGGGGATTGCCGCGGCGCCGACTTCGTCGAGCCGTCGCCTCGGGTCCCCTCCGCCGGAAGACGAGCCTCGCGCCTAGGCCGCGTGCGCGAGGATCGGCGCAAGCGCCTTCCCGATCCGCTCCATCTGTGCCGGCGTCACCAGCGCCTTCAGCACCTCGGCGAAGCGCGGCTCATGGACGCCGCTGACGATGTATTGCCAGCGGTAGGCCTTCAGCAGCAGGTCGCGGATCGCGGACTCCTCGACGGGCGCAAACGACCGGCCGGCGCGCAGCAGGAAGTAGTCGGCGTCGGACGCCGACTGCATCCGCAGGATGCCGTCGATCGCGCCCACGAGCTCGATCAGCTCGTCCACGCCGCGGTCGCGCTCGGCGCCGGTCAGCCGCGCATCCTCGCGCCGCCATTCCAGCTCGTCCATGACCGCGTGCTGCGACTCCTCCTTCCAGTGGAACAGGAACACGTCCTTCCACAGCTCCGACAGGTCCGCGTCGGGCTCGATGCTCGATCGATAGTGCGCCTGCGTGAACAGCTCGATGTCGAGCGTCAGGCCGAGCACGGCCCAGGTCGACTTGCTGAGCACGGCGCGGGCGACGTCGTTGGGTTGCGGCCTGAAGGCGTAGCCCGCGGGCATTCCCTCCGCGGTCATCTTCTCCAGCCGCCGGAACATCTCCTGGTGCTTCAGCTCCTCGTCGGTGAAGCGCACCAGCGCCTCGAGCGCGACCTGGTCGCCGAACCAGTAGTCCCGGCTGATCTCCAGCGTCTTGGCGCCGATGTAGCGCTCGACCAGCCCGAAGATGTTCGTGTACGTCCGGCCCTGGATCTGCGACAGGAACCGCATCTCGGCCGGCTTCAGGAACGCGAGCTCGGTGACCTTCGACAGCGCGTCGGGCAGGAACTTCTTGCCGAAGTCGAACCGGCGGCCGCGAATCACGTCGCGATCGATGTCCCAGCGAACGCGCTTGGACGCCTCGATGCACGTCGCGTAGCGCTGCGAGTTCGGCCGCACGGCCTGCCGGGGGGATTCGAGTGTGGCTGTGTCCATGGTGTTGCTCTCCTTGGGTGGTGGGTTGGGACGCGTCAGAACAGCGTGGTGCGGCGCGCGATCATCGAGCGCACGCGGGTGGGATCGGCATCGCCGCCGATCTCGGCGGCTACCGACAGGATTTCGCTGCGATCGATTCCGAGGTCGTGCAACGTGCGCACATCGACCTCGCGCAGCGCCAGGTAGGTGTCCCTGACGTCACGGCTTCGCTTCCACAGGGCGAACAGCCGGCGAGCGACACGCGCCACGGCACGCAGCGGCGCGCCGGCACTCCGCACCAGTCGGCTCGAGCCGTTCGAATCCACGCCCGGGTCGACGCGGCAGCCCGGCCGGATCACGGGTCGACCGACGGGCCCGGCGATGGCATCGCCAAAGCCGTTGGCCGCGGAGGCGCGCATCGCGTAGGCCTCGACTGCGTCTCGCAACGGCGCGCTCCCGGTTCGATTCGCGTCCGAGCCCGCGTGGCTTCGTGGAGAAGCGGGCGCCGGCGACCGGCTCCGCCCGGCGGTTCCCGAACGCGCCAGCAGGGCGGAAGGGCCGTCGGGTCGCCGCGTCGCCGCGGCGTTCCCGCCGCGCAGGCGGTCCAACCCGGGGAGGCGCGGCGCAGCCTCGAGTGCGATGTCGCCGTTGTGTCGATGGGGTGTGCGCATGGTCCTTCCTTTCGAAGGCCGCACTGTGCGCAAGGGGCCGTTGCACGAGCGTTCCTCGCCCCGGCGGGCGGGACGGGGCGGGGATCCGGGCTCGACCGCCCGGGCGGATGGGTACGTCCCGAAGCGGGCGCCTCGCTTCCGGGCGGAAGGACGCCGAAGGCGTCCACGGAAGGCCACACCCGCCCGGCGCCGTGCCGCCCCGGGGCAGGCGCCCTTCGGGAGGAGAACGCCGGCGGCGCCCGGGGGAAGGCTATCCGGCGCCGCGGATCGACGCGATCAACGGCGAATGCGCGACGTCCGTCTCGACGACGATGCGGTGGACCAGCTCGCCAAGCTCGGGCCGTCGCCACGCCGGTTCCGCGTCCACCGCCGGTCCCCAGTGCCCCAGCCGCGCGAGCATGTCGTCGCGCTCCTGGACGGTCGTCGACGGATGGTCGACCGCGAAGTCGCGGACACGGCGCGCGCAATCCAGCGCTCCCTGCGCCGCGAGGACTTCCGCGAAGCTGGAAACGCCGGCGAGCTGGAGGGACGGTCGACCGATGGCGATGGCCGCTTCGAGCGAGGCGCGAAGATCGGCGCGTGCGGCGTCCAGGTCGCCGCGGCCCAACGCGATGCGCACGAACTGCAGCTTGAGCCAGGACTCGGTGGCGCGGTTCCGAGTCTGCTCCGCGACCTCGAGCGCGCGCCGGGCATAGTCCTGTGCGGCGTCGGGGTCGCCCGTCTTGAGCGCGAGCTCGGTCAGGTTCGCCAGGATGAACCCGCGCGGGTTGACGAGGCCGTGGCGCTCGCTGAGCGCGAGCCCCGCCTTGAAATGCACCGCGGCGGACTCGTGCTCGCCCTGGTCGAGTTGCAGCGCGCCCAGGTTGTTCAGGCACAGCGCCTCGCCGGCGACGTCGGCGAGGCGCCGGTGCTGCACCAGCGATTCCATCGACATGCGCAACGCTTCGGCGTAGCGGCCCATCCTCTTCTCGACCAGCGCCAGGTTGTCCAGGAAGCCGGCGGCGCTGTGCGGGTCGACGTTCGCCGGCGACTGCTGCAGCGCCTGCCTGAAGTGGCGCCTGGCATCGCCGAGTCGTCCGAGACGCAGGCAGCACCCGCCCAGGACCCTCAGGCACTGCACGCGCGTGTCGTGGTCGCGCGTGGCGCGCGTGGCCGCCAGCGCGCGCGAGGCCGTCGCCTCGGCATCGGCGTAGCGATCGAGCCGGAACTGGAAATGCGCGACCGCGCTCGACAGCAGCGGCTCGAACCTCGGGTCCGCATGCGCCGGCCGGCATTCGACCGCCTCGCGCAGCAACGACAGGCCTTCCTCGAAGCGGCCGCGGTGGTCGCAGAAATGGACCAGCGTCGGCGTGCCTCTCGCCAGGGCGTCGGCCTTCCCGTGCACGGCCGACCAGCGCCAGGCGGCCCGGCAGTTCTCGAACTCGGCGTCCAGCCGTCGCAACGTGTCGCGATCGCCGTTGTCGACCGCGCGCCGCAACTGGGCCAGCAGGTCCAGGAAGTAGCGCGCGTGCGCGGACTCGGTCGACGCACGGTTGTCGCCGTCGCCGAGGCGGGCAGCGGCCAGCTGGTGCACCATCGGATGCAGGAAGGCGCGAGCGCCGTCCTTGCGCAACAGCGACTTGTCAGCGAGCGCGCCGAGCACCGGCAGCGATGCCGCGGCGACGGCGCGCGCCGCCTCGGCCGAGAACCCGCCGCGAAACACCGACAGCCGCGACAACGCGTCGCGCTCGACCGCGCTCAGCAGCTTCCACGACTGGTCGAACACGACCTCGATGCTCGCGTGCCGCGCCGGTCGGGCGGGGTCGACGGCGCGCAGGAGCTCGGTCCCCTGGCGCAGCTCCGCCGCGATCGCGTCGCAGGACAGCACGCGCGTCCACGACGCGGCGAGCTCCAGCATCAGCGGCAGGCCCTCGACCTGCCGGCAGATGTCGACGATCGCCGCGGCCTCCACCGACGGGATCAGCGCGGGCTCGACGCGCCGGGCCGCGTCGACGAACAGGCGCACCGCGTCGAACGCATCGATGCGGTCCTGATCCTCCACTTCCGGACAGGGCAGCCCCTCGAGCGGCAACGACCACTCCATCGCGGCGGCCAGCCGCACGCGCGATGTCACGATGATCTTCAGCCGGGGGCACGCCTGCAGCAGCCTTTCGACCAACGACGCATGGGCCGCGAGCTGCTCGAAGTTATCCAGCACCAGCAGCATGTGCCGCTCGCGCAGGAACCTGACGACCTGATCCAGCGGCTCGGCGCTGCCGACCAGGTCGACGCCGATCTCGCGCGCCAGCCGGCCCCCGAACTCGCCGGACGATGCGACGTCCTCCAGCGGGACGAACGTCGCGCCGTCCGCATAGCCCGGCGCGAGGTCCCGCACCGCCCGTTGCGCGAGCCGGGTCTTGCCGACGCCGCCCGGCCCGATGAGCGACAGCAGCCTGCACTCGTCTCGCGCGAGCAACTCGGCGATCCGACCCAGCTCGACCGAGCGGCCGACGAAGCGGTCGTCGGGCGCGGAGCGCGCTGCCGACGCCGCGGGCACGGGGGGCCCGGCCGACGTGCCGAGCGAATCGTGCAACGCCTTCAGCTCCGCGCCCGGAGCGAGCCCGAGGTCCTCCCGCAGCCGCCCGACGAACTCGCGGTACGCCCGGCGCGCGCGGGCGCCCTGACCGCCGTGCGCGAGCCACACCATGTGCGCGCGCAACGCCGCTTCGTCGAGAGGGTCCGCGTCGAGCAGGCGCGCCGACAACTCGATTCCCTCGCCGGGATCGATGTCGCTGGCCAGGCGCTCGATCGCGGCGCCGCGCCAGGCGGCTCGCAGGCGCTCCCGCTCGTAGCCGAGCCAGCTCGACCACGCTTCGTTCCGGTCGTCCTCGAACCCGGCGAGAAGCTCGCCGCGACGAAACGGCAGCGCATCGGCGACGCGCTGCTCGCGCAGCGCGGTCTCGAAGTCGAACACGTCGGTCCCGGCTTCGAGGCGAACGGCGCGGCCCTCCACTTCGATCCGGCGCCCCCACGGCAGCGCCTGCAGGCGGAAGAGCGTCTTGCGTAGGTTCGCGTAGGCGAGCTTGCCGGCCTGATCGGGCCAGATCAACGTCGCCAGCTCCGCCCGACCGACCCACGAGCGCTTGAGCGCCAGGAACACGACCACCTGGTTGCGCCGCTCGAAAGGAAGCGCGAGCGATTCGCCGCCGCTGTCGATGGCCGGCGAGCCGAACAGGTGCAGGCGAACCGGCATCTCGGCGCTTCCCCACGCGTTGCGTGCGCTTGCCTTTGCGGCGGACTGCCGTCATTGGAGATTTCTGGCAGGATTTTACGCTGGAGGGACATCCGATGAAGCGATCGCGGTTCACCGGGTCGAGGGAAGTGGCGGCTTCGAAGGACTGCGCGGCGGGGCCGCCGGCAGCGCGGCCATCGCCCAGGCGCGGCATCGGCCCCGCGACCCGCGGCAGCCGGAAGTCGACGCGCGCCGGCGCCGGCGGGCATGCGCTCGAGCGCTCGCGCCGGCGATCATGCCGGCACTCGACCGACGCCACCGACGGATGCCGCCGATGACCCGCCGCGAACTGTGGATCAAGCTGCTGCTCTATCCCGGTCACACGCTGCCCACGGCGGCCGCGCCGGTGCTGGTCGCGATCGGGCTCGCGATCCACGACGGCGTGTTCGCGCCGCTGCCCGCCGCGCTCGCGTTCGTCGGGAGCTGGCTCGTGCACGTCGCCGGCGTGTTCACCGACAACCACGAGCTCGTGCGCCGGCACCCCGAGCTGCCGGAGCATCCCGAGCTCCTCGACGCCGTGGCCGACCGGTCGCTCGCGCTGTCGACACTCGGCGTGGCGACGCGGCTCTGCCTGGTCCTCGCCGCGCTGTGCGGCGCGTGGCTCGTGTGGATCGGCGGCGCCGTCGCGCTCGCCATCGGCGCGATCGGCGTCGCGTCGGCGCTCGCGTATGCAGGTGGACCGTGGCCGTACGCGCCGCGCGGCCTCGCCGACCCGATCTTCTTCCTGATGTTCGGCGTCGTCGCGGTCGCGGCCACCTGGTACGTCCAGGCCGTCTCGCTCGCGCCTTCGCCCGGTCCGTGGCTCACGCGCTGGACCGACGTGCCGCTCTCCGCGTACGTCGTCGGGCTGCCGGCCGGCGCGCTCGTCACCGCCGTGCTCGTCATCGACGACATCCGCGACCGCGGCTGGGATGCGAGGAAGGGATGGCGCACCGGAGCGGTACGGTGGGGGCTCGCGTGGAGCCGCGGCGAGTTCGTCGCGCTGATGCTGTTCGCCTATCTCGCGCCGTTCGCCCTCTGGCTCGGCCTCGGCTTCACCGCGTGGGTGCTGCTGCCGCTCGCCACCGCGCCGCTCGCCGTCCAGGCGTCGCGCGCGGTCCTGTCGCTCGACGACACGCGTTCGCTGCTTCGCTGGACGCCCCGCACGGCGAGGCTCGGGCTTATCCACTCGGCGCTGCTGGCGGTGGGGCTGGCGGTCCGGGCACACGCTGCGTGAGCGGGGCGGCCCGAGCCTGCGCCGGGGCGATGCGCCTGCGTACGGAGGCGCACAGACGGACACGCCGATCGACCCTAGCTTGAGGCGGGGAGGACTCGACGTGCGCCGAACGCCGAAGCAGAATCAACTGATCGCGGCCCTGCCGGCGGACAGCTACGGGCGGCTGCTGCCGCACCTGGAGCTCGTGGCGCTGCCACGCAACCTGGTCCTCTACGAGCCGGGAGGCACGCTCGGGCACGCGTACTTCCCGACTTCCAGCATCGTCTCCGTGCTCAATCCGCTGGAGGAAGGGACGTCGCTCGAAGTGGCGGTGATCGGCAACGACGGCGTCGTGGGCGTCGCGCTGTTCATGGGCGGCGCGGCCACGACCCACAGCCGCGGCGTCGTCCAGAGCGCCGGACACGGATTCCGCATTCGCGCGGCCACGCTGCAGGCGGCCGTGGAAAGCGACGCGCCGCTGCGGCACCTGATGCTGCGCTACGTCCTGTGCCTGGTCACGCAGATGGCGCAAACGGCCGCGTGCAACCGGTTCCACAGCATCGACCGGCAGGTCTGCCGGCTGCTGCTGATGTGCATGGACCGGTGGGCCTCCAACCGGCTGAGCCTGACGCACGAGCGCATCGCCAACCTGCTCGGCGTTCGCCGCGAAGGCGTGAGCGAGGCGTCGCAGAGCCTGGCCGGCGCGGGACTGATCAGCTACAGGCGCGGCTGCATCACCGTCCTCGATCGCGCGGGCCTGCAGTCGAAGACCTGCGAGTGCTATGCGGCGGTGAAGGCGGAGGCCGATCGCCTGCTGTCGAACAAGCCGATCGGCGCGGCCGTCCACTAGCGGGTCGCGAGACCGGGGCCGGGGCCCGCCGACGGGCCAGCGTCGATCCCCTCGTGCAGCCTCGCAGCGGGCAGATCGGCCGCGAGCGCGTGCCCCTGTTGAACAACTCTCGGAAGTCCGGTCAGATACGCCCTCGGGAAGTCCGGATCGGGTTCGAGCGTCCCGCAGGGACGGACACGAACTTCCCGGTCCGACGTCCCGGCATGTCGCCCGCGTCGGCGGACGATCGTGCCGGACACCGTGTTCTCATGCGTTCTCTCTCGACCAGCCCCGCCCCTTGATCGCCACTCCGCTGCGCCGCGCGCTGGGCAACGCCTGGATTCTCGCCCTCGCGCGGGGCCAGCGCTCGATTCCCTTCGCGCCGCGCCACTACATCGAGAAGCTGCGCGACGACCGCGTGCGGCGCATCGTGCGCTATGCGGCGCTGACGGTGCCGTTCTACCGCGA
Source organism: Burkholderiales bacterium (assembly GCA_905339295.1). Lineage (GTDB taxonomy): Bacteria > Pseudomonadota > Gammaproteobacteria > Burkholderiales > Casimicrobiaceae > VBCG01. Next base: position 19,694 of record CAJPFI010000002.1, on the reverse strand, counting down.
CGCGTTCCGCAGGCTCGGCCTCGATCCGCGGGAGATACGCACCGCGGACGACCTCGCACGCCTGCCGATGATCGAGAAGGACGACCTGCGACGCGATCCGGAAGCGTTCGTCTCGACGTCGCGCGCCGGCCGCCGCTCGGTTCCGTTCGAGTCGAGCGGGTCGACCGGATCGCGCGTGAGCATCCGCCACGATGCGCGCAGCCTGCTCGCGAACGTCGCGTACGGCGAGCGCGAGCGCGCGGTCGTCACGCGCATCCTTGGCCGCGAGTCCGGCTATCGCGAGGTGCTGCTGGGTTACGTCGGCGGCACGCGCGACAAGGTCTACGACTTCTACCGCGACTGGACGTGGATCCCGGCGCGTCCGCGCCGGCTCGAGCTGCTGGTGACCGCCCCGTTCGCGAGCAACGTCGAGGCGATCAACCGGTTCCGCCCCGACGTCCTGTTCGGATACGGCAGCTATCTGCACGCGACCGCGCGCGCGGTGGCCGCGGGCGCAATCTCGCTGGAGCGGCCGAAGCTCCTGATCTACGCGGCCGAGCCGCTGTCGCTCGCCACGCGGCACGAGATCGAGGCGGCCATGGGCGCGCCGCTCGTCGCGCGCTACACCGCGGTCGAGGCCTTCAAGCTCGCGTTCCTGTGCGAGCACCGCACGGGCTTCCATGTGCACGAGGACCTCGCCCACATCCGCATCCTCGGTGCCGACGGGCGCACGGCGCGCGACGGCGGGTCGGGCTGCGTCGTGCTGTCCAACCTGGTCAATCGCGGCACGGTGCTGCTCAACTACCGGATGTCCGACATCTCGCGCTGGTCTGCGGCGTCCTGCGCGTGCGGCCGCACGCTGCGGATGCTGGACGAGATCGAGGGGCGCGCCGAGGACCTGCTCGACCTGCCGAACGGCGAAATGATGCATCCGCGCGCGGTGTGGGGCGTGCTGAAGCCCCATCCGGAGGTGTTGCAGTACCAGCTCGTGCAGCGCGAGCCCGCGCGCTTCCTGCTGAAGCTCGTCACCGCGACGCGCGACGATTACGCTCGGCTCGCGCCGCGGCTCGCGCGCGCGATGGAAGCGCTGCTCGGGACGGGAACGAGCGTCGAGACCGAGGCCTGCGCGGAGCTGCCGCGCGAGGGCGGCGGGAAGGTGCGGATGGTCGTGGCACTGCGTTCGGGGTCGGACCCCGCTCGATCATTGCGCGGGGTCTGATCCCGGCTGCGTCCGGCTGAAGCCGCGCCCACGGCCCATGGACGCGTCGGCCGCCGACACCGGCGTATCATCGTCCGACCGCGAGCGGAGATCGGCCCGGCCTCGCGGCCCCAACTCTCGAGGAGGAGCCATGGCGAAGAAAAGCGTGAGCGACGGCGTCTACCGCGTCATCGACGTGATCGGCACGAGCACGGTGTCGTGGGAGGACGCGGCGAAGTCGGCGGTGGCGATGGCGAGCAAGTCGCTGCGCGACCTGCGCATCGCGGAGGTCACGAAGCTCGACATGAAGGTCGAGGGCGGCAAGGTCGTCGCGTACCGCGCGCGCGTCCAGCTCTCGTTCAAGTACGAAGGCTGACGGCGCGGGTCCCGGGGCCGGCCTTCGGGGACGGGGCGGCGGCTACGGGGCGGCGGGAGCGCGCGACGGCGCCGCTGCCGGATCGCCGGTCGATGGCTGCTCCGATCCCGAAGACCCCAGCAGGCGCTCGAGGAACGGCACGAGTTCGTGCCGCGTCCACAGCTCGGCGATCACGTTGTGCTTCGCGACGCCGGGCGCCAGGACGATCGTCGCCGGGACTCGCTGCGACATCGCCTGCGCCTTCTCCCGGTCGCGTTCGCAGTCCGCGCCCGCCACGAGCAGCACCTCGGGCAGGTGACCCTCGTTGCGGCGGACCGCGTCCATGAACCCGTCGGCGCTCACGCCCTGCGTCTGGTACCGGGTCGCGGCGCTGTCCGGCGTCGTGCCGCCGACCGAGACGCCGCGCGCCAGGCGCATCCCGATCGCGGTCCACACGGCGGCCATCCCGCCCGCGCTCACGCCGAAGCTGACCACGCGACCGAAGCCTTGCAGCGGCACGTTCGCCGCGATCCACTCGAACGTGCCGGCCATGTCCCGGGTCAGGCCGTCGATCCCCCTGAGGTACAGGCACTTGCGGCGATCGAAGAGCAGCAGGAACTCGTAGCGGTCCGCCGGGCAGTGCTGCAGGAAGATGCCGATCGGCAGCATCAGGCGGAAGCTGTCGCCGGTGAACGCGATCACGAGGGTCCTCCGTGCGCGCTCCTCCGGCGTCCCAGGCGCCGCGTAGGCGTTCACTCCGTCGGCCAGCACGCGGCGCTCGTAGGGCTGCACCGGCAGCCCCCCGTAGGCGAGAAACGTGTCGGTGCGTTTGAGCCAGAGACGGCAGTGTTCGGGAAGCGCAGGTCCGCGGGCGCGCACTCCGTCGACCAGCGCGCGCAGCTCCGCCGGAGCGAGGTGCGTCTCGAGCGTGATGTGCAGCCGGTTGAAGTCGATCTCGGACGCGCCGCGCGCGACCTCCGCGAGGTAATGGTCAAGCATTCGTCCGCTCCACCAGCATGTCGACGAGCTCGCCCAGCGTCGCGTACCGGTCGAAATCGGACGCCGCGAGCGACACGCCGAGGGCGATCTCGATCGCCATGCTCAGTTCCATTCGCGCGAGGCTGTCCATGTCGAGGTCGGCGATGCGGATGTCCCACGTGCCGGCGAAGAACGCCTCGCGCACCCGGATCTCGTTGATGATCCCGACGGCGCCGGCCTCCAGGCCCTCGGCGATGATCCCGCGGACGGCGAGCGCGTCCACCGTCAGCACCCCGAAGCGCCGGCGAGTCCGGCGATCTCGCGCTTCACGATCTTGCCCTGCGCGTTGCGCGGCAACGCGGCGAGGATGGTGACCGCGCGCGGCGCGCGCATGCCGAGCGCCGCGCGCGCATGGCGGACGAGCTCGGCGGGCGTGCAGGCGCATCCCGCGCGGAGCTCGACCGCGGCGACCGGGATCTGGCCGTGGACGATCGAGCGCAGCGGCATCGCGGCTGCGCATGCGACCGCCGGATGCGACTCGAGCACGCGCTCGATCTCGGCCGGGAACACGTTGATGCCATTGACGTTCATCATGTCGTCCTTTCGCCCGTGCAGGCACACGAGTCCGTCTTCCGTCAGCGACGCGAGGTCGCCGGGAACGAACCACCCGCCGCGGAAGTGCCGCGCGCTCGCGACCGCGTCGCCCTCGTACCCGCGGGCCATGCCCGCCGCACGAATGCGGATGTCGCCGATCTCGCCGGTCGCCGCGGGCGAGCCGTCCTCGCGCACGACGTCGACCTCGACGCCGGCGAGCGCGGGCCCCACCGCTTCGCGCGCGTCGTGCATCGCCGGTTCCGCGATCGCGACGGCGGCGACCTCGGTTGCGCCGTAGGTCACGTAGAGCGCGGGCGTCGCTTCCGCCAGCAGCGCCTTGCGCAGCGTCCACGGGACGCGCGAGCCGCCGACGCGGATCGCGGTTCCGTCTGGAAGCGGACCGTCGATCCGGCACGCATCGAGAAGGTCGCCGGCCTGAAGCACCGACAGCTCGATCCAGTCCACCCGGTGGCGATCGCACAGAGCATGGATCGAGCCTGCCGCGCCGTCGCGCAGGACGCACGTTCCGCCGTGCCAGAGCGTGTAGAGGCGCATCCGTTTCGCGTTGTTGAATTCGACGTGCGCGAGGCGCAGCACCCGGCCGACGCGGGCGCGGGCGTAGTCGCGCGCGGCGTGCCCGGCGAGGTCGCGCTCCGTGTAGCGCACGATCTTCGGCAGGCCGGTCGTCCCCGATCCGGTCAGGTAGAGCATGGCGGTGCCGGGCGCGTCCCCGCGCCCCTCGGGCGCGGGCGATGGCGCATCCGCGGCGGCGCGCAGCGCGTCCATCGGGATCCACGGAAGCCCCGGCAGCGCGTCGGCCGGACCATCGCCGACGACGTGCGTGACGCCGATGCGGCCGGCGAGCGCGCCGCGCGCAGTCGGCGGATCGCGCGTCGACAGCGCTACCTGCGCAACGCCGTGCGCCATCAGCCCGAGCGTCGCGAGCAGGTGATCGACTTCGCCGCGGACAACGATCGCGACGATCGCGCCGGGCGCGATCCCGAGCCGCGCGACGCCGCCGGCGAGGCGCCGCACGTCGCGATCGAGCTCCGCGTAACTCATGCGGATCCGGTCGGACTCGAGCGCGGTCGCGTCCGCGCGCAGCGCGGCGTGCTCGCGCAGGCGTTCGAGCAGCGTGGGCGGGCCGGTCACGCGCGTCGCACGCGGCGCCGGGAATCCGCGGGCCCGGCGGCGATCAGCGCCGTGCCCATGCGCGGAAGCGCTCGATGTCGGCGTGGAGGACCCGCTCGGCGTCCGCGATCGATCCCCCTACGACCTCGGCGCCCGTGTCGGCGAGCGCGATGCGCACCGGGTCGAGCGCGAGGATCTCGCGGAACTGCGCGCTCAGCGTCGCCGCGGCGGCGTCCGGCAGGCGCGACGGCGCGAACGCCGCCTGCCAGAGGCTGAAGTCGAATCCCGGCGCGAGCGTCTCGGCGATCGTCGGCAGGTGATCGAGCCCTGCCAGCCGCGAGCGAGTGCGCGTTGAGACCGCGAGCATTCGCACCGACGTGTGCTGCGAGAGCGCCGGGATCGCGCCCATCGTCAGGAAGTCGATGTGCCCGCCGACCAGGTCGTTGAACGCCGCCGCCGAGCCGCTGTACGGTACATGCGTCGCCTCGGCGCCGATCCGCCTGACCAGCTCCTCGGCGCACAGGTGGGTCGCGTTGCCGATGCCCGCCGAGCCGTACGTCGTGCGGGGATGCGCGGCGAGGTGGAGGGCGAACCCGCGCGCGTCGTGCACCGGCAGCGACGCGCGCACGACGAGCACCATCGGCGTGGTCGACGCGACGATCACCGGGCGCAGCGCGGCCGCACCTGCCGCGTTGTCCGGATGCGCGACCGCCGAGCTCCCGAACAGCAGCGTGTCGCCGTCCGGCTCGCTCGACGCGACGCGCGCGATCGCACGGGCGCTGTTCGCGCCCGGGACGTTCTCGACGATCGCGTTGCGATGCTGAACGCGGCCGAGCTCCGGAGCGAGGATGCGCGCCACGCGGTCCGAAGCGCCGCCGGGCACGAACCCGACGACGAGCCTCACCACGCCGCCGCGTGGCGGCTGCGCGAGCACGGAACGCGGATCGACCAGCAGGGCGGCGAACACCGCCGCCGTTCCGACGACGATCCTGCGGCGAGCCGGCCGGAAAGGGCCGATTCGCTTTCGCCCGGCGGCGCCAGGGAGACCGGGCGGGAGCCGGACCGCGAGCGCGGGCGACCGCCGGCCGGTCCCGCACCCGTCAGGCCGCGCGACCCCCGCCGCCGTTGTCGCCCCCCACGCGTGCAGCATCGCGTCCCCTGCGCACCTGCCGCGAGGACCGCACCCCCGTGCGTCCCCGCGACGCGAGTATAGACGCGGGCGGGGTCATTCCCGCAGCGCGCGCCAGACGCGCTCGGAGGTGAGCGGCATCTGCAGCGCATCGACGCGCCGCGCCGGCACGCCCGCGCGCACGAGCGCGTCGAGCACGGCATTGACGACCGCCGGCGTCGCGCCGATCGTGCCCAGCTCGCCGACGCCCTTGACGCCGAGCAGGTTGTTGCGGCACGGCGTCGACTCGTCCATCGTCATCTCGAAGTGCCGGACCATGCCGGCACGCGGGATCGCGTAGTCCATGAAGGTGCCGGTGAGCGGCTGCCCCGACGCAGGGTCGTGGATGACCTGCTCGCAAAGCGCCTGGCCGATGCCCTGCACCGCGCCGCCCTCGAGCTGCCCGATCACGATCATCGGGTTGACGACGCGGCCGACGTCGTTGACCGACCAGTAGCGGTCGACCGCGACCGCGCCGGTATCGGGATCGACCTCGACCTCGCAGACGTGGCAGCCGTTCGGCCATGTCGCGTCGTCGACCGAGCTGGTCGAGTCCATCACGATGCGCCGGTCGGCCTGCCTGCCGGCCAGCTCGAACAGGCCGATGCTCCGGTCGGTGCCGGCGATGCGGAACGCGCCTTCGCGGTACTCGATGTCGCCGGCCGCGGTCTCGAGCTCGGCGGCGGCGAGGCTCCGCGCCTTGTCGACGGTCTCCTTCGCGGCGACGTGCACCGCGGACCCGCCGACAAAGAGCGAGCGCGAGCCCGCGCTGCCGAAGCCGGTGCCGCGGTCGGTGTCGCCCTGCACGATGCGGATGCGCTCGATCGGCACGCCGAACACGTCGACCGCGAGCTGCGCGTAGGTCGTCGCGAGCCCCTGCCCCATTCCCTGCGTCGCCGAGAAGATCTCGATGTCGCCCTCCGGGGCCTGCCCCTCCGCGCCGGCGCTCACGGCGACGGTCACGCGCTCGGTGAACACGTCGGCGCCGGTCCACTCGAGGAACGTCGCCATCCCGCGTCCGCGCAGCCGCCCGCGCCGCGCCGACGCCGCCGCGCGAGCGTCGAATCCGCTCCACTCCGCGAGCGCCATCGCCTCGTCCATCACCTTCGCGAACTGCCCCGAATCGTAGGTCTTGGCCATCGGGTTGCGGTACGGCATCTGTTCCGGCCGGATCATGTTGCGGCGGCGCAGCTCGGCCGGATCGATGCCTGCGGTCCGCGCGGCGGCGTCCATCAGACGCTCGAGGAAATAGATCGCCTCGGGCCGGCCGGCGCCGCGGTACGGCCCGGTCGGCGTCGTGTGGGTGAGCACGCCGCGGATGCGCACGTCGATCACCGGGATGTCGTAGATCGACGTGGACACCCACGGGCCGATCAGCAGCTGGATGACGACGCCGGCGGGCGTCGCGTAGGCGCCGAGGTTCGCGCGCGAATCGACGCGCAGCGCCAGGATCCTCCCGCTCCCGTCGAGCGCCAGCTCGATGCGCGTGTTCACGTCGCGGCCGTGCGACGCGGACAGGAACTCCTCCATCCGCTCGGCGCACCACTTGACCGGCCTGCCCAGCGTGCGCGCGCAGTGCGCGGCCAGCACGTCCTCCGCGTAGAGCGTCGTCTTCATGCCGAAGCCGCCGCCGACGTCGCCGACGACGACGCGGATCTGCCCGGGCGGGATGCCGAGCGCGCCGGCGAGCTCGTCGCGAAGGCCGGTGGGCGTCTGGCAGCTCGTGCGCAGCGTGACGCGGCCGGTCGCGGGATCGACGCTCGCGAGCGTCGCGCGCGGCTCGATCGGCGCGGGGATCACGCGCTGGTTGACGAGGTCGAGGCTCGCCGTGTGCGCGGCGCGCGCGAACGCGGCGGCGGCCTTCGCCGCATCGCCATGATGCGCCTCGCACGCGAGGTTGCCGGTCGCTGCGGGCCACACGAGCGGCGCGCCCGGGGCGGCCGCTGCATCGACGTCGGCGACGTGCGGCAGCGGCTCGTAGTGCACGCGGATCGCCTCGGCGGCGTCGCGCGCCTGGTGCGGCGACTCGGCGACGATCGCCGCGACGGCCTCGCCCACGTAGCGCACCGTGCCGACCGCGAGCGCGTGCTGCGGCGGCGCCGCGGTCGGCGACTTGTCGGCGCGCCGGAAGTCGGCCGATTGCGCGAGCGGCTTCACGCCCGCGCGAACGAGGTCGCCGCCGGTCAGGATCGCGACGACGCCCGGCATCGCGACGGCGGACGTCGTGTCGATCGACACGACCTTCGCGTGCGGATGCGGCGAGCGCAGCACGTGCAGCACCGCCTGCCCCGGCAGCGTGAAGTCGTCGGCGAACTGCCCCCGGCCGGTCAGCAGCGCTTCGTCCTCGACGCGACGGACGGACTTGCCGCTGCCGTAGCGGGCGGAACGGGAGTCGGGAGGCGTCATGGGCTGAATCGGGGTCAGAGCCGTAACATTCGCGACGGTGGAGCCGACGCGTGGCGGCAGGCAATGTTACGGCTCTGACCCCATTGTCACCGGCGCGCCTTCAGCCTGTCGATCTCGTCCATGAGATCGAGGACGAGCGCGACGGCCGCCGCGTCGATCCCGAGGTCGCGCGAGAGGCGGGCCGCACGCCGCGCGCGGCGCAGCGACGGTCCGCCGAAGCGCCAGCCGCGCGGCTCGTCGCCTTCGGGGTCGAGCACGCCTTCGAGCACCCAGGCCGTCACTTCCTCTTCGCGGGCGTCGCAGGCGCGGCACAGCTCCACCAGCGTCAGGCGAAGCTCCTCCTCCACGATCGCGCCGCGCAGGCCTCCCGGTTCGGCATCGCTCATGAACCTTCCTCCAGGTGCGCGCGCGGATGGAAGTCGAACGCCTTCGCCATCGCGCGGTACGCGTCCTTCGCAGCCTCCGAGTCGGCGGGCGGCAACGCGATCGCCAGCTCGGCGTACATGTCGCCCGGCGGATCGCCGGGGATGCCGCGGCCCTTGAGCCGCAGCTTGCGCCCCGCCACGGACCGCGGCGGAACGGTGAGCTGCACCCGGCCCCCGGGAGTCGGCACGTTCACCGTGGCGCCGAGCGCGGCTTCCCAGGGCGCGAGCGGCAGGTCGAGATGGATGTCGCGCCCGTCGACGCGGAACCAGCGATGCGGGAGGATCCCGATCTCGAGATAGAGGTCGCCCGCGGGGCCGCCGCCGATCCCCGGCCCGCCCTGACCGGCGAGCCGCAGGTGCTGGCCTGCGTGGATGCCCTTCGGGATGTTCACCTCGAGCTTTCGCTCCTGCATGACCACGTTGCCCTGCGCGTCGAGCGCGGGCATGCGCAGAGAGAGCGCGCGCCGCGCGCCGGAGTACGCGTCCTCGAGCCCGACCAGCACCTTGGCGTGATGGTCCTCGCCCGCCGCATGAGCGGTGCGCCGATGCGCGCGCGGTCGCGCCGACTGGCGGCCGAACAGCGCCTCGAAGAACTCGCTGAAGTCGGCGCCATCGCCCGGCGCCGAGTCGCCCCCGCGGAACTCGAACCCCTCGTTCCAGCCCGGCGGCGGCGAGAAGTCCTGCCCGCCCTTCCACTGGCTGCCGACCTGGTCGTAGGCGGCGCGCTTCTCCGGATCCCTGAGCACCGCGTAGGCCTCGCCCAGCTCCTTGAAACGCGCCTCCGCGTCGGGCTCCTTGCTCACGTCGGGATGGAACTTGCGCGCGAGCTTGCGGTAGGCGCGCTTGATGTCGTCCTCCGTCGCGGTGCGCGCCACGCCGAGCGTCTCGTAGTAGTCCTTGAATTTCATGGGCAAAGGCCTGGGGAACCGGTGGTCGTGCGCACCCGTCGTCGGCGACGGTACCGCGAGCATAGCGCCGCTCGCGCCCGTGCGAAAATGGGGCCGGCGGCGCGAAAGCCGCCGCCGTGCGCGTCGCGCGTCGACCCGCACGGCGCGCCCCCGGACACCCACCCCAACGCAGGGACGACGCATGAAGCTGTCGGTGCTCGACCAGTCGCCGTCGTCGGAGGGCGCAACGCAGGACGTCGCGATCCGCGAGTCGCTCGCACTCGCGCGCCTGTGCGACGAGCTGGGCTACCACCGCTACTGGGTGTCCGAGCATCACAACAGCGCGAGCATCGTCGGCAGCGCACCGGAAATCCTGATGGCGGCGATCGCGGCGACGGCGCGACGCATCCGCGTCGGCAGCGCGGGCGTGATGCTGCCGCACTATTCGGCGCTCAAGGTCGCCGAGCAGTTCCGCGTGCTCGAGGCGATCGCGCCGGGACGCATCGACCTGGGCGTCGGCCGCGCGCCGGGATCCGACCGGTTGACCGCGTTCGCGCTCAATCCGCACGCGAACGCCGCCGACGAGTTCCCGCAGCAGGTGCTGGAGCTGCAGAGCTGGGTCGCGGGCCTCGCGCTGCCGGACGACCACCCGTTCCGCCTCATCGCGGCGAACCCGCAGGGTCCGACCAGCCCCGAGATCTGGATCCTCGGCAGCTCGGACTACGGGGCGCGGCTCGCGGCGCACTTCGGGCTGCCGTACGCGTTCGCCTACTTCTTCAGCGACGGCGCCGGCGTGGACGAGGCGCTCGCGCTCTACCGGCGCAACTACCGGCCGAGCCCGCGGCACCCGGCGCCGGTCGCGACGATCTGCGTGTGGGCGCTCGCCGCCGACACCGACGCCGAGGCGCAGCGGCTGCTGGCAACGCGCGAATACTGGCGCATCGGCTTCGAGCACGGACGGCGCGATCCGCTGGTGTCGCCGGAAAAGGCCGCCGCGCATCCGTACGGAGTCGCCGAGCTCGCACGCATCGACGAGCTGCGCCGCAAGGCCTTCGCGGGCACGGGCCGCGACGTCGCGGACAGGCTGCGCGCGCTCGCGGACCGGCTGCAGCTGGACGAGATCGTCGTCAACACGTGGACGTTCGACCCGGCCGCGCGGCGTCGCTCGTACGAGTTGCTGATGAAATCGGCGAGATCGGGGTCGGTGAGATCGGGGTCAGAGCCGTAATCTTTCTCGAGGCGCTCGGCTTCGAGAGTGATATCGGGGTCAGAGCCGTAATCTTTCTCGAGGCGCTCGGCTTCGAGTGAAACCGGGGTCATCGCCGAGAAAGATTACGGCTCTGACCCCAATCTCACAATTTCACGATATCAGCCGTTCGAGCAGCGGAGCGAGCTCGCCGCGCAGGAAGGTATCGTAGAACACGTTGTGCCTGCCGACCGAGGGTACGGCGACGAGGGTCGCGGGAACGCGCGCGGCGGCCAGCGCGGCCTTCTCGCGGTCGTGCCCGTGGTCCTCGCCATAAACGTAGACCAGCTCGGGCAGCGCGCCGCCGCGCGCCTGCACCAGGTCGTCGAAGCCGGCGGTCGACCTGCCCCCTGCCGCGGGAATCCCGATGATCGACTCGGGCAGGGTGCCGCCGACCGAGACGGCGCGCGCGAAGCCCAGCGCGATCGCCGTCCACCACGCGGCGAGCCCGCCCGCGCTGACGCCGAGCGTGACGGCACGCCGGTAGGCGCGGGGGCTCGCCAGGCGGTCGAGGGACGCGGCGATCCCGGGCACGTCGCCCCCGAGCCCGTCGATGCCGTCGAGGAACCACGCCCTCCGGGGGTCGCGCAGGACGAGATAGTCGTGCGCCGTCGACGGACAATGCTGCAGGAACAGCGGCAGCGGCATCATCATGCGCATCGGGGCGTCGGTGAAGCAGACGACCAGCGTGCGCGACTCGCGCGGCAGCGCCGCGTTGCCCGACCGGTAGAAATGCGCCATCGGCGCGATCGCGTACCCCGGCATCGCCTGCGGCGCACGCCCGCTCCGGGCGAGCAGCTCGCGCAGGGCCCTCGCCCAGTGCAGTCCCGCGTCCGGCAGCGGCGGATCGAAGGCGAGGATGCGGTCGGCGAGATCGGCGAACTCGGCGGGGCCGAGCACGCCTTCGAGCTCCAGGTGGAACCGGTTGAACTGGTTGACGGTCCGCAGCGCGCGGACCGTCTCGACGTAGCGGTCAATCACCGGTCCGGGCCGCCAGGACGCGCGCGAGCTCGCCCGCCGACGCGTAGCTGCCGAGCTCGTCGGGCACGATCGTGACGCCGGTGGCGAGCTCGATGGCGATGCACAGCTCCATCCTCGCGAGGCTGTCCATGTCCAGCGCGGCGAAGCGAAGGTCGTCCTCGCCCGCGAGGAACGCCGCGCGCGCGGCCGGCGCGAACAGCTGCGGGACGGCACCCGCCTCGAGTCCGCGGACCAGGATCGCGCGCACCGCCTTCTCGTCCATCGGTCAGCCCCGGAACGCGCCGATCAGGTCGGCGATCTCGCGCTTGACGATCGTGCCCTGCGCGTTGCGCGGCAGCGTGGCGAAAATCTCGATCCGTCGAGGCGCGCGAATCCCGAGCTCCCTTCGCGCGAGGTCGACGAGCGCCGTCGCGCTGCATGCGGCGCCCGCCACGAGCTCCACCGCCGCGACCGGGATCTGGCCGTGCAACGGCGAAGCGATCGGCAGCGCGGCCGCCACGGCGACCGCGGGATGCGTCTCGAGCACGCGCTCGATTTCGACGGGAAAGGTGTTGATGCCGTTCATGATCATCATGTCGTCCCTGCGACCGTGGATGCGCAGCTCGCCACCGGCATCCTGCGAGGCGAGGTCGCCGGGCAGGAACCAGCCGTCGCGGAAGTGCCGCGCCGTGGCCACCGGATCGCCGACGCAGCCGCGCGCCATCCCCGGCGCGCGGATCCGGATCTCGCCGATCTCGCCCGGCGCGGCGCGCGGACCGTCCGTGCGATCCAGCTCGACCTCGACGCCATCGACCGGGCGACCGACCGACTCGCGCCCGTCGTGCAGGCGAGGGCCGGCGACCGAGACGCCGGCGACCTCGGTCGCCCCGTAGGAGACGTGCAGGTTCGGCGTCGCCGACGCGCACGCTCGTCGCGGCGGGCAGCGGCCCCTCGCTGCCGCACGCCCGGACGAGGTCCGCCGCGTGCAGCGTCGAGAGCTCGAGCGAGGTCACGCGATGGCCCGAGCAGAGCCGGTGCAGCGATTCGTCGGAACCGTCGCGGAACACGCAGGCCCCTCCGAGGCAGAGCGTGCAGAGGCGCGCCCGCTTCGAGTTGCTGAACTCGACGTGCGCGGGCCGCAGCACCCGCTGTGTCCCGAACCCGCCGTAGCTGCGCAGCGCCTGGATCGCGAGGTCGCGCTGCGAGTAGCGCACGACCTTGAGCGCGCCGGTGGTGCCGGATCCGGTCGCGCAGAGCGCCCGACGGTCCGCATCCGGCGGCGCGAGATCCGGCCCCGAGCGGCGCCCGGACGCCGACGCGCGGACCGGCGCGAGAACGATCGGCGCGCATCCGGGCACCGCGTCGCCCTCCCGGTCGGCGAGGACGTGCGTCACGCCGACCTTCTGCGCGAGGTGCGCGCGCCGCCGCGGGATCGCGCGTCGGCAGGCTTACCTGGGCGACGCCGAGCTCGAGAAGCGCGAGCGTCGCGAGCATGTGTTCCACTTCGCCGCGCACGGTCACGCCGACGACGGCTTCCGGCGAAAGGCCGGCATCGCGAAGAGCCCTCGCGAGCGCGCCGACCTCGAGGATGAGTTCACGGCAGGCGATGCGGGACGCCGTGGCGACGAGCGCATCGGTGCCCGCACGCGTCGCGCCGTGCTCGCGCGGCCGTTCGGGAAACGTGGCGGGAGGCGTGGTCATGGCGGGTCCGCTGGCAGCATGGAAACCCCGGGGCACGGGCAGGATCAGCGACGCGCGGCCCGCCGCGTCCGCGCGGCGCGGGCGGCCGAATGCGCGCAGCCGCGCGCGGCCGCATGCGCCGCCGGGCGCGGATCCGCGACGATTGCCATGACTTCCCCCCTGCGCCGGCGAGCGCGGCGATACCCCTGCGAACGGGCGCCTGCCGCGGCGACGCCCAAGTATAGCGATGCATCGCATCGTGCGGTTGCGGGGCCGGGGGAGGCAACCGCGCAGGTGCGCGCCGACACCCGCCTGACCTCCCCGCGACGGCAACGCGGCGCCACGCGCTCCTGCGCGTCATTTCCGGCGTCGGCCCGACGCCTTCGCGACGGTGGCGGATGCCCGGGTTCCGCGCGCCCGCGGCGCGGGGCGCGCGGCCGCCGCGGCGGTCGATCGCGGCGCGGCGCCCCCGGCATGCATCTCCTCGAGCAGCGCCGGCGCGGTCTCGACGACGAACGTCACGAACGCCGCCGCCGCCGGGCTCACGAACCGGCCGGCCCGCTGCACGACATACCAGCGACGCATCAGCGGCAGCCCGGAGACGTCGAGCTCCACCAGGCGCCCGGTCGCGAGCTCGAGACCGATCGTGTGGCGCGAGATGAGCGCGAGCCCCATGCCGGCCATCACCGCCTGCTTGATCGTCTCGTTGCTGTTCATCACGCTGTCGATCCTCGGCTCGAAGTGGCGCAGCGCGAAGAAGCGCTCCATCGACGAGCGCGTGCCCGAGCCCTGCTCGCGCACCAGGAAGCGCTCGCCGACGAGCGCGTCGAGCGGGATGCGCCGCTCGCTCGCGCGCGGGTGGTCCGGCGGCGCGATCACGACCAGCGGATGGTCGGCGATCGGCACCGACGCCGTCTCGATGCGCGGCGGCGGCGTGCCCATGATCGCGACGTCGATCTCGTTGCGCTCGAGCTCGCGCACGATCACCTCGCGGTTGTTGACCGACAGCGTGACGCGCACGCCCGGGTGGCGCCGCTGGAAGCGCGCGATCAGCGCCGGCGCGAAGTACTTCGCCGTGCTGACCGCGCCGACGCTGATGCGCCCGCCGCGCAGGCCCTTGATCGCCGAGATCGCCTCGTCGGCGTCCCGCAGCGCGTCGAGGATCTGCCGCGCGTAGCGGAGCAGGTGCTCGCCGGCTTCGGTCAGCAGCATGGCGCGGCCGCGGCGCTCGAAGAGCTCGATGCCCGCCAGCTCCTCGAGCTGCTTGATCTGCAGCGAGACCGCGGCCTGCGTGAGGTGGAGCTGCTCGGAGGTCCGGGCGAAGCTCGCGTGCGCCGCCGCCGCCGCGAAGATCTGCAGTTGCCGGATCGTGACGCCCCGCACCGTGCCCCCGTCCCCGCGCGGGCGCTTCCCGGGCTGCCCCCGCGCGCGACGCGACTTAAGTAATAGCTTAAGTTGTAAGTAAGAACAATTAACTATCGCTTGTCAAGGACGATGGCTAGGATGGCTCACGCGCACCGAACCGCGCGCCCACGGACGGAACCGCGATGAACGATACGACGAGCAAGGCGAGGCTGACCGGCAAGGAGCGCTACCAGGCCGGCGTGATGAAGTACAAGGACATGGGGTACTGGCGTCCCGACTACGAGCCGTCGGACACCGACCTCATCGCGCTGTTCCGGATCACGCCGCAGGAGGGCGTCGAGCCGGACGAGGCGGCCGCGGCCGTCGCCGGCGAGTCGTCGACCGCCACGTGGACCGTCGTGTGGACCGACCGACTCACCGCGTGCGACAACTACCGCGCCAAGGCCTACCGCGTGGACCGGGTGCCCAACACCGGCCCCGGGACCCCCACCGAGCAGCAGTACTTCGCCTACATCGCGTACGACCTCGCGCTGTTCGAGGAAGGCTCGATCGCGAACCTGACCGCCTCGATCATCGGCAACGTGTTCGGGTTCAAGCCGCTGAAGGCGCTGCGCCTCGAGGACATGCGCCTCCCGGTCGCGTACCTCAAGACGTTCCAGGGTCCGCCGACCGGCATCGTCGTCGAGCGCGAGCGCCTGGACAAGTTCGGCCGGCCGCTGCTGGGCGCCACGGTCAAGCCCAAGCTCGGGCTGTCGGGCAAGAACTACGGTCGCGTCGTCTACGAGGGACTGAAGGGCGGGCTCGACTTCCTGAAGGACGACGAGAACATCAACTCGCAGCCGTTCATGCACTGGCGCGAGCGCTTCCTCTACTGCATGGAGGCGGTCGCGAAAGCCTCCGCCGCGACCGGCGAGGTCAAGGGCACCTACCTGAACGTCACCGCCGCGACGATGGAGGACATGTACGAGCGCGCCGAGTTCGCGAAGGAGCTGGGCTCGGTGATCGTGATGATCGACCTGGTGATCGGCTACACCGCGATCCAGTCGATGGCGAAGTGGTCGCGCCGCAACGACATGATCCTGCACCTGCACCGCGCCGGGCACTCGACCTACACGCGGCAGAAGAACCACGGGATCTCGTTCCGCGTGATCGCCAAGTGGATGCGGATGGCCGGCGTCGACCACATCCACGCGGGCACGGCGGTCGGCAAGCTCGAGGGCGATCCGCCGACCGTGCAGGGGTTCTACGACATCTGCCGCGAGGAGACGAACCCGGTGAACCTCGCGCGCGGCATCTTCTTCGAGCAGCCCTGGGCCAACCTGCGCAAGGTGATGCCGGTCGCCTCGGGCGGCATCCACGCCGGGCAGATGCACCAGCTGATCGATCTCTTCGGCGACGACTGCGTGCTGCAGTTCGGCGGCGGCACGATCGGCCACCCGCAGGGCATCCAGGCCGGCGCGACGGCCAACCGCGTCGCGCTCGAGGCGATGGTCAAGGCGCGCAACGAGGGGCGCGACATCGTCAACGAGGGTCCGCAGGTCCTGATGGACGCCGCGCGCACCTGCACGCCGCTGAAGCAGGCGCTCGACACCTGGAAGGACGTCTCGTTCAACTACGCGTCGACCGACACGCCCGACTTCGTGCCGACCGCCACGCCGGCCTGACGCGGCCCAATCCCCGAGCGAGGACACCATGCGCATCACCCAGGGCACCTTCTCCTTCCTTCCCGACCTCACCGACGCGGAGATCGGCGCGCAGATCGGCTACGCGCTCGCGCGCGGATGGGCGGTCTCGGTCGAGCACACCGACGACCCGCACCCCCGCAACGCCTACTGGGAGATGTGGGGCATGCCGATGTTCGACCTGAAGGATGCGGCCGGCGCGATGATGGAGGTCAAGGCGTGCCGCCAGGCGTTCCCGGCACACTACGTCAAGGTCAACGCGTTCGACGCGACGCAGGGCTGGGAGACGACGCGGCTGTCGTTCATCGTCCACCGTCCCGCGGCGGAGCCCGGCTTCCGCGTCGTGAGGCAGGAAGGCCCGGGGCGCGCGGTCCGCTACACGATCGAGAGCTACGCCGTCGACCGGCCCGAGGGCAGCCGCTACTGACACCGCGGGGCGCCGCCGCGTCCGACCCGGCGCCCCACCGAATCCGCCATGACCGCGACGGCCTCCGACCTGCCCGCCCCCGACTCGGTGGACCTGGCCGCGCTCGCGCGCGAGACCGGGGTCCCCGAGGTGCTTGACGAGCTCGAGCGCGACCTGGTCGGCCTCGCTCCGGTGAAGGCACGCATCCGAGACATCGCGGCGCTGCTGCTCGTCGATCGCGGGCGGCGGCTGCTCGGCCTGCCCGCCGAGCCGCCGTCGCTGCACATGTGCTTCACCGGCAACCCTGGCACCGGCAAGACGACCGTCGCGATGCGGATGGCGCAGATCCTCCACCGGCTGGGCTACGTGCGCAGGGGCCACCTCGTCGCCGTGACGCGCGACGACCTCGTCGGCCAGTACATCGGCCACACGGCGCCGAAGACGCGCGAGGTGCTGAAGAAGGCGATGGGCGGCGTGCTGTTCATCGACGAGGCGTACTACCTCTACCGGCCGGAGAACGAGCGCGACTACGGTCAGGAGGCGATCGAGATCCTGCTGCAGGTGATGGAGAACCAGCGCGACGATCTCGTCGTGATCCTCGCGGGCTACAAGGACCGGATGGAGACCTTCTTCCGGAGCAACCCGGGGATGGCGTCGCGGATCGCGCATCACATCGACTTTCCCGACTACTCGCCGGACGAGCTCCATGCGATCGCCGGCCTGATGCTGGCCAGGATGGGCTACCGCCTCGCGCCCGACGCGGAGGCAGTGCTGCGCGACTACATCGCGCGGCGCGTCGTCCAGCCGCATTTCGCCAACGCCCGCTCGATCCGCAACGCGCTCGACCGCGCGCGCCTGCGGCAGGCAACGCGCCTCGTCGCCGCGACCGGAAGCGTCGTCGGCCGCGACGAGCTGGCCACGCTGGCCGCGGCGGACCTGCGCCAGAGCCGCGTCTTCAACGATTGAGCATCGTCCCGGAGAACCGCCATGCTGCACGGCCGAACGACCCTGTCGAAGTTCATCATCGAGGAGCAGCGCAAGCTCGAGGGCGGCGCCGAGCTGATCGCGCTGGTCAACGACATCCAGACGGCGTGCAAGTACATCGGCTCGGCCGTCGCCCGCGGCGCGCTGGCCGGAACGCACGTGGGCTACGCCCTCGGCCATCCGCCCCCGGGGCGGCCCGGCCTGCTCACCGGCAGCGCGCGCGGCTCGACCGGCGGCGTCAACGTCCACGGCGAGGAGCAGAAGTCGCTCGACGTCATCGCCAACGACATCATGCTCGACAGCTGCGACTGGGGCGGCCACCTCGCTGGCATGGTGTCGGAGGAGATGGAAGCGCCCTACGCGATCCCGGCGCAGTACCCGCGCGGACGCCACCTCCTCGTGTTCGACCCGCTCGACGGCTCGTCGAACCTCGACGTCAACGTGACCGTGGGCACGATCTTCTCGGTGCTGCGCGCGCCCGCGGGCGTCGTCGACCCGGGCCCCGAGGACTTCCTCCAGCCCGGGACGGCGCAGGTGTGCGCCGGTTACGCGCTGTACGGACCCGCCGCGATGATCGTGCTGACACTGGGCACGGGCGTGCACGGCTTCACGCTCGACCCGGAGATCGGCGCCTACATCCTGACGCACCCGAACCTCTCGATCGGCGCCGACACGCAGGAGTTCGCGGTCAATGCGTCGAACATGCGCTTCTGGGAGCCGCCGGTGCGCCGCTACGTCGACGAGTGCCTCGCCGGGAAATCCGGCGTGCGCGAGAAGGACTTCAACATGCGCTGGATCGCCTCGCTGGTCGCCGAGGTGCACCGCATCCTGATGCGCGGCGGCCTGTTCATGTACCCGAGGGACACGAAGGACCCGGACCGGCCGGGCCGGCTGCGGCTGCTCTACGAGGCCAACCCGATGGCGATGCTGGTCGAGCAGGCGGGCGGCGCGGCGTCCACCGGGCGCGGGCGCATCCTCGACGTCGTCCCCGCGTCGCTGCACCAGCGCGTGCCGGTGATCCTCGGGTCGAGGAACGAGGTCGCGAGGGTCGAGCGCTACCACGCCGAGTTCGACCGCGGCGAGGTCGCGTTCCGCTCGCCGCTGTTCAACGAACGCTCGCTGTTCGGCGCCGCCCCCGCTTCCCCCTGACCACGCGTCCGCCCTCCCCGACCGAGCGAAACCGCCATGTCCGCCAGGCATCCCGTCGTCGCGATCACCGGCAGCTCCGGCGCCGGCACGACCACCGTCACGCGCACCTTCGAGCACATCTTCCGCCGCGAGGGCATCGCGGCGGCGATCGTCGAAGGCGACTCGTTCCACCGCTACGACCGCATGGAGATGAAGGCCAAGATGGCCGAGGCGAACGCCGCGGCCAACGAACACTTCAGCCACTTCGGCCCGGAGGCGAACCTGCTCGAGGAGCTCGAGGCGCTGTTCCGGAGCTACGGCGGGACGGGCACCGGCAAGGTGCGCAAGTACCTGCACGACGCGGGCGAGGCGGCGCCGTACAGGCAGGAGCCCGGCACGTTCACGCCGTGGGCGGACATCCCCGCAGGCACCGACCTGCTGTTCTACGAGGGCCTGCACGGCGCGGCGGTCACCGACAAGGTGAACATCGCGCAGCACGCGGATCTCCTGATCGGCGTCGTGCCGATCATCAACCTCGAGTGGATCCAGAAGCTGCACCGCGACAAGGTGTTGCGCGGCTACTCGCAGGAGGCGGTCGTCGACACGATCCTGCGGCGGATGCCCGACTACGTGAACTACATCTGCCCGCAGTTCTCGCACACGCACATCAACTTCCAGCGCGTGCCGATGGTCGACACGTCGAACCCGTTCATCGCGAAGGACATCCCGACCGTCGACGAGAGCATGGTCGTGATCCGCTTCGCGCGGCCGCAGGGCATCGACTTCCTCTACCTGCTGTCGATGCTCCACGACTCGTACATGTCGCGGCCCAACATCATCGTCGTGCCGGGCGGCAAGATGAGCCTCGCGATGCAGCTGATCCTGACGCCGATGATCCTGCAACTGATGGACCGCAAGCGGCGCGCGGGAGGCGAGCGATGAAGGACCAGACCGATGCCGGCGCAACCGAGATGAAGGCGATGGCCAACGCCATCCGTGCGCTGTCGATGGACGCGGTGGAGGCGGCGAAGAGCGGTCACCCGGGGATGCCGATGGGCATGGCGGAGATCGGGGTGGCGCTGTGGACGCGGCACCTGAAGCACGACCCGGCCGACCCGGGCT
>CAJPFI010000001.1 GCA_905339295.1 Burkholderiales bacterium | reverse complement strand
GCGGCCGACACGCCGCACTTCGCATCGCGCACAACCGCGCAACGAGGCCGCGGCGTCGCTGCGTCGGCGAGGGGCCGGCGATGAGACGTCCTGCTGAACCGCGACGTCGAGTTTGCCGGCCTGGCGCTCGGCTCGGCTCGCATCCCCGCGCAAGCGCGGGGCCCCTGCTCCACCTCGCCGAGCGCTCCGGCGCGTGCGCCGGGGATCGACGGCGCGCGCCTGCGATCGCCGCCGGCCCGCCTGATAGAATTCGCCGATGGACCCGGTCGAGCGCATCCGCGCCCATTTCACCGCCAGCGCCGAGCTCAAGATCGCCGCCGCCGGTCCGATGGCGCCGTTGATCGCGCGCGCGGCGGAGCTCATGACCGGGTGCCTGCTCGCCGACGGGCGCATCCTCGCCTGCGGCAACGGCGGGTCGGCCGCCGACGCGCAGCATTTCGCCGCGGAGCTGGTGGGCCGCTTCGAGCGCGAGCGACCCGGGCTCCCCGCGATCGCGCTCACCACCGACACGTCGCTCCTGACTGCGATCGCGAACGACTACGCGTTCGAGCAGGTCTTCAGCAAGCAGGTCCGGGCGCTCGGGCGCCGCGGCGACGTGCTGCTCGCGATCTCGACGTCCGGCAACTCGGGCAACGTGATCGAGGCGATCGAGGCGGCGCACGAGCACGAGATCCGCGTCGTCGCGCTCACCGGCAGGGGCGGCGGCAGGATCGGCGAACTCCTGGGCGAAGGCGATGTCCACCTCTGCGTACCGCACAAGCGAACCGCGCGCATCCAGGAAGTGCACCTGCTGACGATCCACTGCCTGTGCGACGCCATCGACCACACGCTGCTCGGAGACGAGGAATGAAACGATCCCCGCTTGCCCTCTTCGCCCTGATCGCCGCGATCGCGGCCCCGCCGCTCCTGACCGCGTGCGCCCCGCTGCTCCTCGCCGGCGCCACCGGCGCCGTGCTGGTCGCGACCGACCGCCGCTCGGCCGGCGCGCAGCTCGACGACCAGACGATCGAGACGCGCATCGCGACGACGGTCGCGACCCGCTATGGCGACAACGCCCACGTCAACGTCACGAGCTACAACGGCATCGTGCTCCTTACCGGCGAGGCCGCCGATGCGGCGATCGTCGCCGACGTCGTCGCGCTGGCGCGCTCGACCGGCCGTGTGCGCAGCGTGCACAACGAGCTCATCGTCGGCCGGACGACCGACCTGTCGGCGCGCACCAACGACTCCTACGTCACGTCCAAGGTCAAGACCCGCTTCGTCGAGGCCAACCGGTTCTCGGCGACCCACGTCAAGGTGGTGACCGAGCGCGGGGTCGTCTACCTGATGGGCATCGTCTCGCGCGCCGAGGCCGACGCCGCCGGCGAGATCGCGTCGACGACGAGCGGCGCCGTCCGCGTCGTGAAGCTGTTCGAGATCACCGGCTGACGCCCCGGCGGCGGGCCCGCCCCGATGAGCGACCGATGAGCGGGCCGCACGCGCCGCCAGCGCCCGCGTCGCTCGCCAAGATCGCCTCGCGCGACGAGGCGATCGCGCGCTTCGCCGCGCTGCCGCGCCCGCGCGTGTTCACCAACGGCGTATTCGACATCCTGCACCGCGGGCACGTGACCTGCCTCGAGCAGGCGCGCGCGCTCGGCGGCTCGCTCACCGTCGCGGTCAACAGCGACGCGTCGGTGCGGCGGCTCGGCAAGGGCGACGACCGGCCAGTCAATCCGCTCGACGACCGGATGGCGGTGCTCGCGGCGCTCGGCTGCGTCGACCTCGTCGTCGCGTTCGACGCCGACACGCCGCTCGACCTGATCGTCGCGTGCATGCCGGAGATCCTCGTCAAGGGCGGCGACTACACGGCGCGGAACACCGCAGGCGCGGCCGAGGTGATCGCCGCCGGCGGCCGATTCGTCGCCGTGCCGTTCACGCACGACCGGTCGACCAGCGCGCTGATCGCGAGGCTTCGCGGTCGGTAGGGGCGGACGGTCGCTCGCTATAATGGCGGCCACCATGACCGCCCCGGGCGCCGCGCTCGTTCCCGTCGATCGCGAGGTCGACGCACAGGGCCTCGATCGCCCGTGGCCGGGCCGGTGCGCCACGAGCGCGCCGGGCAGCCGGTGGACGGTCCGCGTCCTGCCGACCGGCACGGCGAGCGTCCGCGGCTTCCGCGAGTTGGCGCGACACACCGGCAACGAGCTCGTCGGCCGGCGCGAGCGCGACGGCGCGTTCTGGTTCGTCCAGAAGCCGCGTTGACGGCGCGTCCGGCCCTGCCGTCGGTCCGGCCCAGGCCGGACGCGCTTCGCAATCCGGGAGCCGTCGGACCGGGGTCCGACCGACGACGGCCCATCCCGGATCGCACGCGACCCACGGCGACCGGGCGCCGGCAGGCGACCGCCGGGCATCCGATGGGCGACGCCCGATGAACGCGGCGCTCCTCGTCGCCCCCGACTTCCTGCTGATCGCGCTGGGCGCGCTGCTCGCACGGCGCTTCGCGTTCGGCGCGCCGTTCTGGGAAGGCGTCGAGCGGCTCGTCTACTTCGTCCTGTTTCCGGCGCTCCTGTTCCGCTCGCTCGCGACCGCGCCGCTCGCCGTCGCCGACGCCGGCGCGCTCGCGACCACCGCGCTCGGCTACACGACGGGCGGCATGCTTCTCTCCGCGCTTGCGAAGCCGTTGTTCGCGCTGCCGCGCGACACGTTCGCCGCGTGTTTCCAGTGCGGCTTCCGGTTCAACACGTACCTGGTGCTCGCCGTGGCCGCGCGGCTGGGCGGCGCCGACGCGGTCGCGCTCGCGAGCCTCGTCGTCGGGCTCATGGTGCCGGTCGTCAACGTGGCCGCCGTCGGGATGCTGGCGCGCGGCCACGCGGGGCGGATCGCGCTCGAGATCGTTCGCAACCCGCTCGTGATCGCGACGCTGGCGGGAATCGGCTGGAACCTCGCGTCGCTGCCGCTGCCGCAGGTGCCCGCGCGCGTGCTCGAGCTCGCCGCCGACGGAGCGCTGCCGCTCGGGCTGCTCGCCGTCGGCGCGGCGCTGCGATTCGGGCGCGGCGGGCTGCCGTTGCCCGCGCTCGCATGGTTCCACGCCGTCAAGCTCGTCGCGCTGCCGGCGATGGCGCTCGCCCTCGCGCACGCGTTGGCACTGACGGCGCTGGAGACCCAGGTCGCGCTCGCGCACGCGTCGGTGCCGACCGCGACCTCCGCGTACATCCTCGCGGCGCGCATGAACGGGCGCGGCGCGCCGGTGGCGCTCGTCATTTCGACCGGCACGCTGATCGCCGCGGTGACGATGCCCCTGTGGATCGCGGCGGCGGCCTGACGCGGCGCGGACCGCGCCCGGAAGATCGCGCCGCGCCTCGCGCGCGGACTCGACGCGACGCGCCCTCCGGTCGCGCGTTACCCGCCTCCGATCGCCTACTTGCGGTAGCGATTGATGAAGTCGGCGATGATCCCGCGTTGCGAGCGGTCGATCGCCGCGTCGAGCGTGCGGTCCGATGGGTCGAATTGTTTGGCCTTGCGAAACGCGTGGATCGATTCCTGGTGATAGCCCTGCGCCTGCAATGCCTGGCCGAGGCAGCGCCACGCCGAGGCGTTGCCGAGGTCGAGCTCGGTCCAGGTCCTGCACAGCTCGCCCGCGCGGCGCCAGTTGCCGGCGCGCAGCATGCGCGGACCCTCGGCGGCGAGCACCGCGATCCTCGCGCGCCGTTCGGCGAACCTCGCCGCGAGGTCCGCGTCGACCGGCTCGCCCGAGCGCGTAGGCGGCACGCCGGCGGGCACCCTCGCCGGCGGCGAGATCGAGCGCACCGGCGACGACGACATCAGGCCCCCGATCGCGCCGCCGCCCGAGAAGTTGCGCAGCAGCGCCGTCGGCGGGATCGCGTCGGTGATCCTCGCCTGCGCCCACGTGATCGAGTCCGCCATCGGCTGGTGCCACGCGATGCCGTAGAGCCACAGCATCGCCGCGAGCCCGCAGACCCCCGTCACGAGGTTGAGGATGCCGGGCGGGCCGTGCGTCACGAGGCAGTCGTACGCGAAGTCCCAGTCGGTCTCCTGGTGCACGGTGAGCTTCTCGAACGCCACCGCGATCAGGAACGGCGCGAGCAGCGGGAACCCGCAACCCATGCCTTCCCACCAGACGCGGAACGCGCGCCGCAGTCCGCGCGAGAACTGGGTTCGCGAATCGCGCCGCGCATACGCGTCCGAGATCGAGAACTGCAGGAAGACCCCGAACAGCCACTTGCCGGGGGTCGTCGTGAGCGAAGCGGTCAGCAGCGCCTCGACCGGGACCCACGAGCCGGTGATGATCGTCGGCGCGACCAGCGGATGGCCGAGCCAGTACGCGAGATCGTCGGGCACGACGCCGGCGCCCTTGAGCTCGGAGAGCAGGAGCGCGAGGACGAGTCCCCAGATCGCGTAGTCGAACAGCCGCGCGCCGAGACGTTGCCACGGGCGCGGCTCGCTCGTCCGGCCCGACTTCGCTCGCTCGAGCTCGGCCATGCGCAGCTGGAAGATCCAGCTCGCATCCTCCTGCGGCTGGTTGGTGCCGAGGAACACGCTCTTCTCGCGCCGCCAGTTGAGGATCGCGAGATCGGTCTGCGGCTGCAGCGCCGGCGCCGTCGGCGCGCGCCGGCGCGCCATCCACGCGACGCCGTGCACCGCGCCGTACACGACGGTCAGCCCGAGCAGGCCCAGCGTGAGCCAGACGAGCACCTCCTTCGCGACCAGCACCGCATCGGCGGGGGTCACGAACACGATCGCCGCGGCGATGAACGCGCCGAACAGCGCGCACAGCGCCAGCGTCACGATCGGCGAGCGGCCGAACGTCGCGACGCGCTCGGTCAGCCCCGGGTGGTGCAGGTTGAGCTCGGGCCGCGCCTCGAGGGCGGACAGCACGGAGTCGAGGGCCTCGTCGTCGAGCACGTCGGCCGAGGCCGCGCGGTCGACCGCCTCGGTTCCGACATCGGTCTGCTCGCCCGCCTCGGCGACCGCGTTGGTCACCACGTGCGCGATGCGCTGCTCGGTCGTGCCCGCCGACAGCGCGAGCTCGTTGTCGTAGCGCGCGCGCCGATCCGGGTCGGACAGGATGCGGCTCGCGTGGTTGATGAAGCGCAGCGCCTCCTCGACGTTGCCTTGCCCGTCGCGCGTCTTCGCGTAGTACTTGCGGATCAGGCGGCGCAGCGACGCGCGCACCTCCTCGTCGGAAGCGGCCTGCGGAATGCCCAGCGCCTCGTAGAGCGTGGCCTTCATGCGCGGATGCCGGATCCTCGCGGAGTGCCGTCCATGACGTCGGAATCTTGGGCGAAAAGCGCAGGCATGACAAGGCGACCATGCAAGAACCGCGCCCGGGCGTCGAGACGAACGCGGGGCCGGAGCGACGGGCGTCGTGCACCCGTCGACCCGGCCCCGCGTCGGAGCCTCGCGTCGTCGCGCCGGCCTACGCGGTCTTTCCTTCCTTCGGCGCGAGCTTCTCGCGGATGCGCGCCGACTTGCCCGAGCGGCCGCGCAGGTAGTAGAGCTTGGCGCGGCGCACGTCGCCGCGCCGCTTCACCTCGATCGACGCGATCAGCGGCGAGTGCGTCTGGAACGTCCGCTCGACGCCCTCGCCGCTCGAGATCTTGCGCACGACGAACGACGAGTTCAGCCCGCGGTTGCGCTTCGCGATGACGACGCCCTCGTAGGCCTGGACGCGCTTGCGCTCGCCTTCGACGACGTTGACGTTGACGACGACCGTGTCGCCCGGCGCGAACACCGGGTGGGTCTTGCCGAGGCGCGCGATCTCCTCGCGCTCCAGCGTTTCGATGATGTTCATGGCACGTCCTTCGCTGTCGGGGACCGGAGGTCGGGTTCCGGAGGTGTGGCGATCCGGCGCCGGACATGGTCCCGCTTTGTGGTTGACGACTCCGCTTCCCCGCTACCGGCTGTCCGTTCCCGGGGAATCGCTCCGGATCCGCGCCAGCATGTCCCGTTCTTCCTTCGACATCGCCCGCCTCTCGAGGAGGTCGGGCCGCCGCTGCCACGTGCGCCTCAACGACTGCTCGAGGCGCCAGCGGCGGATCGCCTCGTGGTGGCCCGACAACAGCACGTCGGGCACCTGCGCGCCGCCCCAGGACTCGGGGCGGGTGTAATGCGGGCAGTCGAGAAGACCCGCGACGAACGACTCCTCGACTGCCGACTGCGCGTCGTTCAGCGCCCCCGGCAACTGCCGGGCGATCGCGTCGATCAGCATCAGCGCCGGCAGTTCGCCGCCGCTCACGACGAACTCGCCGATCGCGACTTCCTCGTCGACCTCGCGCTCGACCAGGCGCTCGTCGATTCCTTCGTACCTCCCGGCCAGCAGCACCAGCCCGGTGTCGCGGTCGCGCGCGAACTCGATCACGCGCGTGTGCCCGAGCGGCCGCCCCGCCGGCGTCAGGTGGATGGTGCGCGACCGCGCGACCCCGTCGCGCCGCTGCGCCTCGCGGGCCGCCGCGAGCGCGCCCGACATCGGGCCGGCCATCATCACCATCCCCGGACCGCCGCCGTACGGCCTGTCGTCCACCGTGCGATACGCGTCGGCAGCGAAGTCGCGCGGGTTCCAGCACCGCAGCGCCCACAGACCGCGCTCCGCCGCGCGGCCGGTGACGCCGACCTTCACGGCATCCTCGACCATCGCCGGGAACAGCGTTACGACGTCGATGCGCATCGTGCCGCCTGCTGCCTGCATGCCGGCTTCCCCGCCTGCGCCCGCGCCGCCCGGTGTCGCGGGCCCGCCGTATCCGATCACCAACCCGCGTCCCAGTCGACCTCGATGCGCCCGGCCGCGAGGTCGACCGACGTCACGATCGGCTCGACGAACGGCACGAGCCGGACGACCGACGGGGCACCCTCCGCGCCCTCCACGCGCAGGAGCGGATGCGCGCCGTGTCCTTCCACACCCGCCACCCGTCCAAGCGCGACACCGGACCGGCCCACGACCTCGAGTCCCACGAGATCCGCGAGATACACTTCGCCGGCACGCGGCTTCGGCAGCGCCGACCGGGGCACCGCCACCTCCCGGCCCTTCAGCGTCGCGGCGGTTTCCGGATCCGCGATGCCCTCGATCGATGCGACGACGTTGCCGCTGTGCTCGCGCGCTTCGCCGACCGCGTACGCCTGCCACGCGCCGCCGCGAGCCGCGAGCCACCAGGTGCGCTGCGCCGCCAATCCCGCGGGCCCGTCGCCGTAGGGCGCGACCTTGACCCATCCGCGCACTCCCCACGGACCGACCACGCGGCCCAGGACGACGTACGCGTCGCCGGCGCGCGTCAGGCCGCGGCCGCGGGCGCCGACGCGCCCGACTTCCTTACGAGCATCTCGACCGTGTCCGACAGCTTCGCGCCGCGCTGCTTCCAGAAGTCGATGCGTTCGTGCGAGAGCTTGAGTCCGGTCTCGCCTCCGGTCGCGATCGGGTTGTAGTAGCCGACGCGCTCGATGAAGCGGCCATCGCGGCGGTTGCGCGAATCGGCGACGACGACGTTGTAGAACGGGCGCTTCTTCGCGCCCCCGCGGGCGAGTCGTATGACGACCATGGTCGTGGCTTCCGGCAGTAGGAAAAAGACATTGATTCTACGACGAAAAGCCCCACTCGGGCAAGGCGCGCGCCGCCACCGCGCTCGTCGACGGCCTGGGGGGGCGAAACACATCATCCCTATTTATCAGGCACTTACGTCATTTCCGCAGCGCCCCCCGGACTCCGAAGGCGTTCGACCTGCGCCGGCGAGCCCCGCTGGACCGCCCGATCCCGCTGCCCGAGGACCGCCTCGAGACGCCCACCGACGGCACCGATCGCGGCGACGACGACGCTGCCCGTCCCCGACCGCCGGTTCCCGCCCGACGCGCCCGACTCCGTGGCGACGTTCCCGTCGACGCCGGCCGCGATCGCCGTGCGGCTCGACGACTGCGTGACCGGCTTCGACGCGCGGCGCGTGTCCCGGCTCGCGCGCCTGCGCCCGCTCGCGTGCGTGCGGGACGCCGATTCGCCGCTCCGGTGGCTCAACCTGGCGTTCCGTCCGGCCGCGACGCTCGTGACGCCGCTCGCCCCGCGGGCGGGCAATGATCCGAACCGCCGCGGCGCAGTGATGCACGGCGCGAACGCCATCGCGATCACCGTCCTTGCGGCCCCGATGTGACGCCCGGCGGGATCCGCACGGGGTGACCGAAGGAATTGCCGCCTGCATGCACCCGCTGCTGCTCGCGGCGGACCGGACCGCGCGAGTCGCGCTACCGTCCCGGCAGCAGTCCGCGCATGCCGCGCATCATCTTCTGCATGCCGCCCTTCGCGACCATCTTCATCATCTTCTGCGCCTGCTCGAACTGCGCCAGCAGCCGGTTGACTTCCTGCACCGACACCCCGGCGCCCGCGGCGATGCGGCGCTTGCGCGACGCCTTGAGGATCTCCGGCTTCGCGCGCTCCGACGGCGTCATCGCGTTGACGATGCCCTCGAGGCGGCCGACGCGCTTGTCGTCGACCTGCGCGCCCGACGCGGCCGCCCTGAGCTCGGCGGGAAGCTTGTCGACCAGCCCGGCGAGGCCGCCCATCCTGCGCATCTGCGCGATCTGCTGCTTGTAGTCCTCGAGGTCGAAGCCCTTGCCGGCCCGGACCTTCTTCGCGAGCCGGCGCGCATCGTCGACGTCGACCGACTTCTGCGCCTGCTCGACCAGCGACAGCACGTCGCCCATGCCGAGGATGCGCGACGCCATGCGCTCGGGATGGAACACCTCGAGGCCGTCGATCTTCTCGGAAACGCCGACGAACTTGAGCGGCGCGCCGGTGACCGCGCGCACCGACAGCGCCGCGCCGCCGCGCGCGTCGCCGTCGAGCTTGGTCAGCACGACGCCGGTGAGCGGCAGCGCATCGCGGAACGCCTTCGCCGTGTTGACCGCGTCCTGGCCGGTCATCGCGTCGACGACGAACAGCGTCTCGACCGGCGAGACCGCGGCATGCAGCTCGGCGATCTCCTTCATCATCGCGTCGTCGATCGCGAGGCGGCCCGCCGTGTCGACGAGGAGCACGTCGTGGTAGTGCGTCTTCGCCCACTCGACGGCGCCCTTCGCGATGGCCACCGGGCGGTCGGTGTCGGCGGACGGGAACACGTCGACGCCGACCTGCGCGGCGAGCGTCGCGAGCTGCGCGATCGCCGCCGGCCGGTACACGTCGGTCGAGGTCACGAGCACCTTCTTCTTCTGCTCGCGCAGCAGGCGCGCGAGCTTCGCGACGGTGGTCGTCTTGCCCGCGCCCTGCAGGCCCGCGAGCAGGATGACCGCGGGCGGACGCGTCGCGAGGTCGAGCGGCTCGGCCGCCGCGCCCATCAGCGCGGTGAGCTCGCGCTGCACGACGCCCACCAGTGCCTGGCCGGGCGTGAGCGAGCCGGCGACCTCCTCGCCCAATGCCCTCTCGCGAACGCGCGCGACGAAGTCCTTGACGACCGGCAGGGCGACGTCGGCCTCGAGCAGCGCGAGGCGCACCTCGCGCAGCGCGTCGGCGATGTTGTCGTCGGTGAGGCGCGCTTCGCCGCGCAGCGTCTTGACGACGCGCGACAGGCGCTGGGTCAGGTTCTCGAGCATGGGGCGGGGGTCGCAACGCGCGATGGGGGCACGTGCGCTACACTCTGGAGGACCGATGATTCTACTGCACGTCGCCGCCAGCGTGCTCTACGCGGCCGCCGCCTGGGCGCTGTGGCCCGGCTCCGGCGCGGCGCCGCCGCTGCGCCGCGTCCTGCCGCCCGCCGCGCTCGCGGTGCACGCGATCGCGGTGTTCACCGGCATCGCGACGCCCGCCGGCCTCGACCTGTCGCTCACGCACGCGCTGTCGCTGGTCGCGGGCCTGACGGTGCTCGTCGCGTGGGGCGGCGGCGCGCTGGCGTCGCTGCCGGGCGTGGGCGCGGTCGTGCTGCCGGTTGCCGCCGTCGCGGCGCTCCTGCCGGCGCTGTTCGCCTCCACGCACCGCCTCTCCTACGCCGAATCGCCGTGGGCCACGATGCACATCGCGGTCGCGCTGTTCGCCTACGCCTTCTTCGTCGTCGCCGCCGCGCAGGCGCTGGTGATGACCGGCCTCGAGAGCCGGCTGCACCGCGGGCTCGCCGAGGGCAGCGCGGCGCCGCCGCTGCTCACGCTCGAGCGGGCGCTGTTCCGGCTGATCGGCGTCGGCTTCGTGCTCCTGACGCTCGCGCTCGCGAGCGGCGTGCTGTTCTCCGAGCAGCTGTTCGGCCGCGCGTTCCAGTTCACGCACAAGAACGTCTTCGCCGTCGCCTCGTGGCTCGTGTTCGGCGCGCTCGTCGTGGGACGCTGGCGGTACGGCTGGCGCGGGCGCAAGGCGCTCCGCTGGATCCTCGCCGGCACGGTCCTGCTGATCCTCGCCTATCTCGGCACGAAGTTCGTGGTCGAGGTGGTGCTCGGCCGATGACCAGGAGTCAGGAATCCGAACCCGGGCGCCCGGCGCGCCGGCGTATCCGGGCGGCGTCGTGCATGGTGCCCGGCAGCGCCGCCTGGTGGACGAAACGGGTCCGATGCAACGCCGGGACGACGACGTGAATTGCGCGAACGATGCTCGATTGCGCGAACGATGCTCGACGGGCACGGCATGCCGCGTTTCCCCGCCGCTTTCGCCGGCGCCCGATGCGCCGCCATGAGGCGCGTCGCGCCTGATTCCCGACCGCCGGTTCAAGATCCCTGAATGGACGCCATCCCGCTCTCGACGCTCGCGATCGTGCTCGCGGTGCTGCTCGTGCTCTCGGGCTGCTTCTCGCTCGCCGAGACCGCGATGATGGCGGCCAACCGGCTGCGCCTGCGCCACCGCGCGCAGCGCGGCTCGACCGGCGCGCGCACGGCGCTCAACCTGCTGGCGCAGACCGACCGGCTGCTCGGGGTGATCCTGCTCGGCAACAACCTGATCAACGCCGCGGCGGCGACGCTCACCGCCGTGCTCGCCGAGCGCCTGTTCGGCGAAGGGAGCTACGCGCTCGCGGGCGGCACCGTCGCGATCACGTTCCTGATCCTCGTCTTCTCGGAGGTGACGCCCAAGGTCGTCGGCGCCGCATACGCGGACAGCCTCGCGCCGTTCGTCGCGTTCACGCTGGCGCCGCTGCTCAAGGTCGCGACGCCCGCGGTCTGGTTCGTCAACCTGTTCGTGCAGGGCCTCCTCAAGCTCGCGCACATCAGGCCGCCGGAGGAAAGCGCCGCGACGCTGTCGCAGGAGGAGATCCGCGCGCTGGTGCTCGAGGGCAACCAGTACTTTCGCGGCAAGCACCGCGCGATGCTCGCGAACCTGTTCGACCTCGAGGCGGTGACGGTCGAGGACGTGATGGTCCCGCGGCGGCAGATCCACGCGATCGACCTCGCCGCCAAGCCGCAGCTGCTGCGCCAGCAACTCGCGACGAGCTACCACACGCGGCTGCCCGTCTACGAGGGCTCGCCCGACCAGATCGTCGGCGTGCTGCACCTCAAGAACGTGATCGGGCTGATGCAGGAGTCCGAGGAGATCGACCCCGAGTCGCTGCGGCCCCTGCTGCGCAAGCCCTACTTCGTGCCCGCGGGGACGTCGCTTCTGACCCAGCTCACGCAGTTCCAGGCCGACCGGCAGCGCATCGGGCTGGTCGTCGACGAGTACGGCGAGCTCAAGGGCCTCGTGACCATCGAGGACATCGTCGAGGAGATCATCGGCGAGTTCACGACCACGGCGCCGGGCGCGGCCGGCGGGTACCGGCGCGAGCCGGACGGCAGCGTGTCGGTCGACGGCATGGCGTCGCTGCGGACGCTCAACCGCCTGCTGGGCACCCGGTTCCCGCTCGACGGCCCGAAGACGCTGAACGGCCTCATCGTCGACCATCTGGGCGACATTCCCGAGGCCGGCACCACTTTTCGCCTCGCCGGCCAGTCGCTGGAGGTCGTCCAGACGCAGGATCGCGCGATAAAGGTCGTCCGGCTGCTGCCGCCGATCGGCCGGCCCGCGGCGCCTTTACAAAGCCGCGACGAGCGAGCATCATCTTCTCGTTAAGTTTCATGCATTTGGAATGACATGGCGAGGCGGTTTCGATCTTCGTGCCGCGGCACGAAGGTTGCTTGGGTCTACCGTCCGCCGCATGCACCCCGCCTGCGACCGCTCACGCCGACCGACCACGACCGATGGCCACGCACGCCGCCACCCGCAACCTCTCGGGGCTCGCGCGCGCGCTCGCCCAGCACGGGCTCATGCCCGAGGTCGAGGCCGAGTCGCTTCAGAACCAGGCGCAGACCGCCGGCATCACTTTCGTCGAGCAGCTGCTGACGAGCAAGCGGTTCACCGCGCAGCAGATCGCGGTGTTCGGGTCGCGCGCATTCGGTGTCCCGCTGCTCGACCTCTCGGCGTTCGACCTCGACCAGCTGCAGAAGGAATACTTCGACGCGAAGATCTCGCAGACGCGCCGCGTGCTGCCGCTCGCCAGGCGCGGCAACCGGCTGTTCGTGGCCGTCTCCGACCCCGCGAACCTCCAGGCGATCGAGGAGGTCCGGTTCAAGAACAACCTCGTCGTCGAGCCGGTCGTGGTCGAGGACGACAAGCTCGGGCAGGTCATCCACAGGATCCTCGAGGCGTCGGGCGCGACGCTCAAGGATGCCGCGAACCTCGACGACCTCGAGGTCGACATGCAGGAAGCGAGCACCGCGGCGCAGCTGGAGGAGGACGCCGAGGTCGAGGACGCGCCGGTCGTCAAGTACATCCAGAAGATCCTGCTCGACGCGATCGCCGGCGGCGCGTCCGACATCCACTTCGAGCCCTACGAGCGCTTTTTCCGGATCCGCTACCGGATCGACGGCATCCTCGCCGAGATCGCGCAGCCGCCGCTCGCGATCAAGGACAAGGTCGCCTCGCGCATCAAGGTCATCAGCAAGCTCGACATCGCCGAGAAGCGCGTGCCGCAGGACGGCCGCATGAAGCTCGTGCTGTCGAAGAACAAGTCGATCGACTTCCGCGTCTCGACGCTGCCGACCCTCTACGGCGAGAAGATCGTGATGCGCATCCTCGACTCGTCGGGCATCAAGCTCGGCATCGAGGCGCTGGGCTACGAGCCCGACCAGCAGCAGCTGCTGCTCAACGCGATCGGCCGGCCCTACGGGATGATCCTCGTCACCGGGCCTACCGGCTCCGGCAAGACGGTCTCGCTGTACACCTGCCTCAACATCCTGAACCAGCCGGGCATCAACATCTCGACCGCCGAGGACCCGGCGGAAATCCAGCTGCCCGGCGTGAACCAGGTCAACGTGAACGAGAAGGCGGGCCTCACGTTCGCGACCGCGCTGCGCGCGTTCCTGCGCCAGGACCCGGACATCGTGATGGTCGGCGAAATCCGCGACATCGAGACCGCGGACATCGCGATCAAGGCGGCGCAGACCGGCCACCTGGTGCTGTCGACGCTGCACACGAACGACGCGCCCACGACGCTCACGCGGCTGGCCAACATGGGAGTCGCGCCGTTCAACATCGCGTCGTCGGTCATCCTGATCACGGCGCAGCGGCTCGGCCGCAAGCTGTGCCCGCACTGCAAGCGCCCCGAGGACATCCCGCCCGAGGCGCTGATGCGCGCCGGATTCACCGAGGAGGACCTCGACGGCAGCTGGCAGCCGTACGGCGCGGTGGGCTGCGACCACTGCGCCGGCTTCGGCTACAAGGGCCGCGTCGGCATCTACGAGGTGATGCCGATCTCGGACGAGATGCGCATCCTGATCATGCGAAACGGCAACGCGCTCGAGATCGCCGACCTCGCGCGGAAGGAAGGCATCCGCAACCTTCGCCAGTCGGGGTTGCTCAAGGTGAAGTCGGGCGTGACGTCGCTCGAGGAAATCGAGGCCGTCACCAACGAGTGACGCGCCGGACAGGGAACCGACCATGGCCACCGCCACCGCGCAGCGCAAGTCCGACGTCAGGGAGCACACGTACCTCTGGGAGGGGACCGACCGCAACAACCGCCAGGTGCGCGGCGAGATGAAGGCGGCGTCCGAGACCGTCGTCACCAGCAACCTCCGCCGCCAGGGCATCCGGGTACTGAAGATCCGGCGCCAGAGCTTCCGCGGCGGACGGCGCGTCTCCGAGCGCGACGTGACCTTCTTCACGCGCCAGCTCGCGACGATGCTGAAGGCCGGCGTGCCGCTGCTCCAGTCGTTCGAGATCGTCGCGCGCGGGCACTCCAACGCGCGGTTCTCGCGGCTGATGATGGACGTCAAGAGCCGGATCGAGGCCGGGTCGAGCCTGGCCGACGCGTTCCGCCAGCACCCGGCGCAGTTCGACCATCTCTACTGCAACCTGGTCGCCGCCGGCGAAAGCTCCGGGATGATCGACGCGATCCTCGACCGGCTCGCGACGTACAAGGAGAAGATCCTCGCGCTCAAGAGCAAGATCAAGTCGGCGCTGTTCTACCCGACCTCGGTCGTCGTCGTGGCGATCGTCGTCGTCTGGGTGATCATGATCTTCGTGATCCCGGCGTTCAAGGACGTGTTCTCGAGCTTCGGCGCCGCGCTGCCCGCGCCCACGCAGCTCGTCATCGACATCTCCGACTTCGTCGTGCAATGGTGGTGGGCGGCGTTCCTCGTCATCGCCGGGACCATCGTCGGCGTTTCGATGCTCGTCAAGCGGTCGGACACGTTCCGGTACACGTTCGACCGGCTGCTGCTCAAGCTCCCGGTCGTCGGCGACATCCTCGAGAAGGCGACGATCGCGCGCTGGACGCGCACGCTGGCCACGATGTTCGCCGCCGGCGTGCCGCTGGTCGAATCCCTCGACGCCGTCTCCGGCGCCGCGGGCAACGCCGTCTACTCGACGGCCACCCGGCGCATCCAGACCGACGTCTCGACCGGCACGAGCCTCACCAACGCGATGGTGGGGACGCGCCTGTTCCCCAACATGGTGATCCAGATGGTGCAGATCGGCGAGGAGTCCGGATCGCTCGACGCGATGCTCACCAAGATCGCGGACTTCTACGAGCGCGAGGTCGACGACTCGGTGGCGGCGCTCTCGTCGCTGCTCGAGCCGATCATCATCGTGTTCCTGGGCGTGATCGTCGGAGGGCTGGTCGTCGCGATGTACCTGCCGATCTTCAAGCTGGGCGCGGTCGTCTGACCGCCGGACCGCGCGACGATGGCGTCCCTCCTCGATCCGGCGGTCGCGCTGCCCGCGGCCGCCGTGATCGGGCTTTGCGTCGGCAGCTTCCTCAACGTCGTCATCCACCGGCTCCCGCGGATGATGGAGCGCGGCTGGGCGGTCCAGTGCGCCGAGCTCGCCGGTCGCGAGCCCGAGCCCGGGCCGCGCTACAACCTCGTCGTCCCGCGCTCGGCGTGCCCGGCGTGCGGGCACCGCATCACCGCGCTCGAGAACGTCCCCGTCGTCTCGTGGCTCGCGCTGCGCGGCCGCTGCTCGGCGTGCAGGGCGGCGATCTCGCCGCGCTACCCGGCGGTCGAGCTCCTCGCGGGGGCGCTCGCGCTCATGGCGATCTGGCAGTTCGGCCCGACCTGGAAGGGGATCGCCGCGTGCGGCTTCCTGTGGACGCTGATCGCGCTCGCGTTCATCGACGCCGACACGCAGCTCCTTCCCGACGACCTCACGCTGCCGCTCATGTGGGCGGGCCTCGCGGCGAACCTGTTCGGCCTGTTCGTGCCGCTCGCGAGCGCGGTGATCGGGACGATCGCCGGTTACCTGGCGCTGTGGACCCTCTACTGGCTGTTCAAGCTGATCCGCGGCAAGGAAGGAATGGGGTACGGCGACTTCAAGCTGCTCGCGGCGCTCGGCGCGTGGCTGGGCTGGCCGATGCTGCCGCAGATCGTCCTCTTGTCGAGCGTGCTGGGTGCGGTCGGCGGCATCGCGATGATCCTGCTGATGGGCCGCGACCGTGCAGTCCCGATTCCGTACGGCCCCTGGCTCGCGGCGGCCGGCGCCGTCGCCCTCTTCGTCGGCCCGGCGATCAACGCGCTGTACCTGCCGTGACGCTGGTCGTCGGCATGACCGGCGGCATCGGCAGCGGCAAGTCCGCCGTCGCCGCGGCGTTTCGCGCGCTCGGCGTCGAGGTCGTCGACGCGGACGAGGTCGCGCACGAGATCTCGGCGCCGGGCCGCGAGGGCCACCGCAACGCGGTCGCCGCGCTTGGCGACAGGATCCTCGCCGCCGACGGCACGCTCGATCGCGCGAGGCTGCGCGAGCGCGCGTTCGCGGATGCGTCGTTCCGCGGGCGGCTGGAGGCCGCGCTCCATCCGCCCATTCGCGACGAGATCCGGCGCCGGGTCGCGGCCTGGCGCGGGGACTACGGCGTCCTCGTCGTCCCGCTGCTCTTCGAGCGCGGCGCCACGGCCTCGATCGCCGACCGCGTGCTCGTGGTCGACTGCCCCGAGGACGAGCAGGTGCGGCGCGTGCAGGAGCGCAGCGGACTCTCCGAGCGCGAGGTGCGCGCGATCATGGCGACCCAGCTCCCTCGCGCGGATCGGCTCGCGCGCGCCGACGACGTGTTCGACAATTCGGGCCCCCGCGAGGCGATCGTTCCCGCGGTCACCCGCCTCGACGCCGCGTATCGCGCGCTCGCGCGGGCCAAAAGCGACGCGCGGCCTTGATCCGGTGAGCGATTCGCGGACAATGGCGCTCGGCCACGACGCGCGGCGATGATCCGATACGAGCACCCGCTGAACGAGCGCATCCGGACGCTGATGCGCCTCGAGGACGTGTACGCGCGCCTGCGCGTGTACGCGTCGGGCGACCTGCCGCAGGACCACCACGCCGCGCTCGCCTCGCTGTTCGAGATCGCCGACATCGCGGCACGCGCCGACCTCAAGACCGAGCTCCTGCAGGAGCTCGAGCGCCAGCGCCAGATGCTCGTCCCGCTCCGCTCGAACCCGCGCATCGAGGCCGACGCGCTCGACGCGCTGCTCGCGGACATCGACGCCGCCTCCGCGCAGCTGCTCGCGCCGGCCGGCAAGCTCGGCGCGCACCTGCGCGAGAACGAGTGGCTGATGGCGATCAAGCAGCGCAGCGGCATCCCCGGCGGCGTGTGCGAGTTCGACCTGCCGGCCTACCACTGGTGGCTGCACCGCGACGCCGAATCGCGCCGCGCGGACCTTGCGGGCTGGATCGAGCCGTTCCTGCCGGTGCTGGCGGGACTCGCGATCGTGCTGAAGCTCCTGCGCGAGAACGCCCGCGCGAGCCGCCACACCGCGTACCGCGGCGTATTCCAGCTGATGCTGACCACGACCAAGGTCGCGCAGCTCCTGCGGCTCACGGTCGCGCGCGACCTCGCCTGCGTGCCGGAGATCAGCGCCAACAAGTACGCGCTCAACATCCGCTTCATCGGCGTCATCGGCATGGGCCGGGGCAGCGTGTTCGACCGCGACGTCGAGTTCGAGCTCGCGTTCTGCAACCTCTGACGCGCCGCGGCGCGGCGGCGCCCCGCGTCCCGGTGCGCGGCGGTCATCGGGGCGCGAGGCCCAGCCGCCTGACGAGGGCGGCCGTCGCGTCGGTATCGCGGCGGGCGACCTCGACGAGGCGTTCGGGGGTGCTCGCCGCCGGCGCCACGCCGGCGGCGAGCAGCTTCTCGCGCACCTCCGGCGCGTCGAGTGCGCGCGCGATCGCCGCCCCCAGGCGTGCGACGATCCCGCCCGGCGTCCCCGCGGGCGCATACATCGCGACCCACACCGGCGTCTCGTAGCCCGCGACGCCGGACTCGGCGAGGGTGGGCACGTCGGGCAGCAACGCGAGCCGCGTCGTGCCGCTGACGGCCAGCGCCCTGAGCCGGCCACCACGCACCGCCGCCAGCGCCGGCGTGACGTCGAGCAGCGCCACGTGAACGTCTCCCGCGAGGATCGCCGTGACCGTGGGCGGGACGCCGTTGTAGGGGATGTGCCGCAGGTCCGCGCCGGTGGCGAGCCTGAGTTCCTCGGTCGCGAGCATGAACGTGCTCGATCCCGTGCCATAGTTGACCGAGCCGGGATGGGCGCGCGTGTGGTCGACCAGCTCGCGGATCGAGCGGACGGGCAGCGACGGATGCGCGACCACGAGGATCGACTGGTAGGCGAGCATCGACACGGGCGCGAGGTCGCGCGACGGATCGTACGGAATGCTCGCGTAGATGACCGGGTTGACGGCGATCTGCGTGCGCGTCGCGGCCAGCAGCACGTGCCCGTCGGGCGGCGCGCCGGCCACGAGGCGCGCGGCGACGATGCCATCCGCGCCGGGACGGTTGTCGATCACCAGCGGCTGGCCCAGCTCCGCCTGCAGGGTCGGCGACATCACGCGCAGGATGAAGTCGATCCCCGATCCTGCGGGAGTGCCGACCACGACCCGGATCGGCCGATCCGGAAAGGCGCCTGTCTGCGCGGCCGCGGGAAGGAACGGCGCGACGACGAGCGTTGCGGCCGCGAGCGCGCGGCACAGGCGGAGTCCGGATGGGTACATGATCGCAGTCGTCGTGGGACAGCTACTTCGCGCCGATGCCCGCGGAGCTCGCGACGGCCTGGACGAGCGCCCGCTCGCGACGCACGGTCTCCGCGAGCTCCTCGGGCGAACTCTTCACGGGGACGATGCCGGCGTCGACGAGCCTGTCGCGCACCTCGGGCGCGTCGAGGGCCTTCGCGATCGCGGCGTTGAGCGTCGCGACGACGTCCGCAGGCGTCCCTGCCGGCGCGAAGGCGCCGACCCAGACGGCAAACTCGTAGCGGGTCACGCCGGCCTCCGCCAGCGTGGGCACGTCGGGCAGCGTCGCCTCGCGCGCGCTTCCGGTCACCGCGAGCGCCCGGAGCCTGCCGGCGCGGATGTGGGCGATCGCGGGCGGCAGGTTGACGAGCCCGACCTGCACATCGCCCGCGAGCAGTGCGGCGACGACCGGCGGCACGCCGTTGTACGGGACGTGACGCAGGTCCGCGCCCGAACGGCGCGCGAACAGCTCGGTCGCGAACATGAACGTGCTCGAGCCCGAACCGTAATCGAGCTGCCCGCGCCTCGCGTTCGACAGCGCGGCCAGCTCGCCGACGCTCGTCGCGGGCACGGCCGGGTTGACGACGACGACGAGCGGGACGTGCGAGATCATCGAGACCGGCACGAAGTCGCGCGCCGGGTCGTACGGGAGCCTGTCGCGCAGCACCGGATTGATCGTCATCTGCGCCGGGCTCGCCGCGAGCAGCACGTGGCCGTCCGGCGGCGCCGCGGCGACATGCTGTGCGGCGATGATGCCGTCCGCGCCGGGCCGGTTCTCGACGATGACCGGCGTGCCGAGGTCCGTGTGCATCCGCTCGGCGAGCGTGCGGACCGTGAGGTCGAGGCCCGAGCCCGGAGGGGCCGCGACCACCATCCGGATCGGGCGCGACGGAAAGTCCGCCGCGGCCGCGTGCGGAAGCGCCAGCAACGCCGGTGCGATCAGGCAAAGCATGCACGTGGAGCGCATCCAACCTCTCCGGGGACGCAGATCGGCCGCGCCGGCACGGTGCGCATCCCGACGCGAAAGGCGCGATTATCGCGCATGGGCAGCGTCGTGCGCGCCCGGGCGCCGCGGCCGCGCCGGCGACGTTCCTCCCGCGCCGCCGCGCGATCGAATACAATTGCGGCGAGCAACCTTCGACCGCCCGGCTCGGGGACCGGCCTCCTGCGGCCCGCGACCGCCGAATGTCCGCATCGCTGGCGCACTCCTGAATGATTGACATCACCGAAGCCATTCGAGAACGCGCCCGGGCGTCGCCCGACGCGCACGCGCTCGTCCGTCCCGCGTTCCCGCCCGGCGTGCCCGCGACGCGCACGATCACCTACCGGGTCCTCGACCGGACGCTGGATTCGATCGCGCGACGCGCCCTCGCGCTCGGACTCCGGCCGGGCGCCGTCGCCGGCATCGCGGTGCGCGGCCAGCTGAGGACGCTGATCCTGATGCTCGCGCTCGCGCGCGCGGGCATCGCCTTCCGGACGAAGAGCGTCACGGGCGCGGGGCTCGACGTCCTGTTCGTCGCCGCCGACGCCCCCGCCATGGCGGGCGTCCGTACCGTGGTCGCGGAAGACACGTGGTTCGACGAGCCCGACGACGGCCCGCCGGTGACCTCGGTCGTGTCCGGATCCGCCATCTGCGGGATCTTCCCGACGTCGGGCTCGACCGGCGCGCCGAAACGCGTGGCGGTGAGCCACGACATGATGGCCGAGCGCCTCGCGGCGCACGACCGTGCCTGGCCGCTGCCCGACCCTCTCACGCTCATGTGCCCGCAGGGGCCGTCCGGCGGATACGGCTTCCGGCACATGCTGCACGCGCTCCAGGGCGGCGCGACCGTGGTGATCGCGCGCCAGCGGCAGGACCTCGCGGACGTCATCGAGCGCCACGGCGTCAACTACCTGATCGCCCCTCCGGGGCTCCTGGGCGAGATCGCGGCCGGCCGCCCCGCCGGGTCGACTCCCCTGCCGACGCTCGTCACCGTCGAAGTCGGCGGCAGCGAACTGCCGCACGCTGTCCTGGATCGCGCGCTCGCCACTCTCTGTCCCACGGTGATCTGCCAGTACGGCTCGACCGAGACCGGGATCGTGTCGGTCGGCCGCGCGACCGAACTTGCCGGCCGCCGCGGCGCGGTGGGCGTGCCGGTCCCCGGGGTCATGGTCGAAGCGGTCGGCGACGACGGCGTCGCGCTGCCCCCCGGAACGACCGGCACGATCCGGATACGCTGCGCAGGCATGGCCGACCGCTATGTCGACGACCCCGTCGCGACGGCCAGGATGTTCCGCGATGGATGGTTCTATCCTGGCGACCGGGGCTCGGTGACCGCGGACCGTGTGCTCGTGATCGACGGCCGCGAGGACGATCTCATCAACGCCGGCGGCAACAAGATCAATCCGCGGATGATCGAGGACATGTTGCTGGCCGTTCCGGGCGTCACCGAGGCGGCGGCGTTCGGGATGCCCGGCGAGCACGGCGTCACCGTGGTCTGCGCGGCGATCGTCGCCGACAACCGGGTGACCGAGGACGACATCCAGGCGCTGACCCGGAAGATGCGATCGCACGCGCCGCGCAAGGTCCTGTACGTCAAGGCGCTCCCGCGCAACGAGAACGGCAAGGTCGATCGCGAGGAGCTCGTGCGCCAGGTCGCCGCGGCGCAGCGAGCCCGGTCGCGCGCCTCGGCCTGACCGGCGCGGTCGCGGTGCCCGCACGAAGTCGCCTGGGTGCGGCGGCGTCCGTCGACACCGCGACGTCCGCGCCCGGGCCGCATGCGGCCCGGGTGCGTGCACGACTGGATGACCGAGCCACCGGCATGAAGCCTTCGCCCACGCGTCCCTGCCCGATGTGCAAGGTGCCGGTCGAATGGGGCG
This sequence comes from Burkholderiales bacterium, assembly GCA_905339295.1. GTDB lineage: Bacteria > Pseudomonadota > Gammaproteobacteria > Burkholderiales > Casimicrobiaceae > VBCG01. The sequence continues at coordinate 69,634 of CAJPFI010000001.1, read as the reverse complement.
CCGCGTCGCCGCACCGTCCGTTCTGCTCGGAGCGATGCAGGCTGCTCGACCTGGGCGCATGGGCGAGCGAGTCCTACCGGATTCCCGCCGAGGGCCCGCCGGACGACGACGCGCCCGCGCCCGATGCGCATTAGCGCCTGCCAGGGCCTGCTAGCGCAACGGCAGCCCGATCGCCTTGACGAGTTCCCGCATCCCTGCCGTGTCGCGGGACATGGTCGCGGCCAGTTCCTCGGGCGTGCTCGCCTCCGGGATTTCGCTGTTGGCGACGAACCGGTCGCGGATGGCGGGCGTGTCGAACACGCGTGCAATGGCGGCACGGAGCCGGCCGACGATGTGCGGGGGCGTGCCGGCCGGCGCGAACATCGCACTCCAGACCGGGACATCGTCGCCGACGCCGGACTCGGCGAATGTCGGCACGTCGGGCAGTTGCGGGAGCCGCGCGGCGCTCGAAACGGCCAGCACGCGTATCTTCCCGGCCTTCGCCTGGGGAATCGCCGTCGTCCCGGCGATCATCGATACCTGAACGGTGCCCGCCACGAGCGCCATCATGGCCGGACCGCCGCCGTTGTACGGGATGTGCAGCATGTCCGCACCGGTACGGCGCTTGAGCGACTCGGCCGCGAGCATGAACGTGCTCGTGCCCGCGCTGTAGCTGACGGTGCCGGGATGCGCGCGCGTATAGGCGACGAGCTCCCTCAGGCTCGTGACCGGCAGCGACGGGTGCACCGCGACCAGCAAAGGCTGCCGCGCGACCAGCGAGACCGGAGTGAGATCGCGTTGCGGATCGTACGGGAGGTTCGCGAAGATGGCCGGGTTGATCGCGACCTGCGACCCCAGTCCGGCCAGCAGCGTGTACCCGTCGGGGGGCGCCGCGGTCACCTGGTGCACCGCGATGATGCCGTCCGCTCCCGGGCGGTTGTCGACGATCACGGGGACCCGGAGTTCCTTCTCGAGCCCGTCGGCGAGGAGGCGGCTCGACTGGTCGTGACCGGATCCGGGCGCCACGCCGACGACGAGCCGGATCGCCCGCTCCGGGTAGCCTTGCGCGGCCGCGCCGGGGGATGCGAGCGACGCGAGGAGGCACGCGACCGCGAAGGCGATCGCGCGCGCGCCGCGGATGCCGGACGAATTCCCTGACAATCGCGTTGCGACCATGGCCCTGCCCCCCGCCGTTGCTAGAATCGCGGATCGGTCGTCGCGCGGCGAACTGCGGCTTCCGGGCGCGCCGAGCAAGTCCTCGCGCACACTGATGGTACGACAGTTCCCGGCCACCCGATGAACATCGCCGATCCGATCCGGCGCCACGCGCGCACGATTCCTCACGCGCCCGCCTGCATCCGGCATGACCGCGTGGTCAGTTACGCGCAGTTCGACCGCACGATCGACGCCGTCGCGCGCCGCGCGCTCGACCTGGGACTCGCGGCCGGCGACCACGTCGGCGTCTGCTATCCGGACCACCCCGGGTCGGGCGCCTATTACCGCTTCCTCGTGACGGCGCTCGCGCTCGCGCGCATCGGCATCGCCGTGAAGTCGACCGAGGGAGGCGAAGAGGGCCTCGTCGCGTGCTTCTCGCCCGACGCGGGGCGCCAGGGCGGTCCGTCGCGCTGGATAACTGTGGACGACGCCTGGTTCGACGGTCCGGACCCGTCGCACGCGGCGCCGCAGGTCGAGTCGCATGCCGGCGGAACGGCGATCTGTCGCATCTTCTCGACGTCCGGGACGACCGGGACGGCGAAGTGCGTCGCCGTCTCGCACGACCTGATGTTCCGCAGGATCCGCGACGACAGGCAGCTCGGCCCCTATCCGGTAACGCCGATCGTTATCGTGCATGTCGGGCCGTGGGCGGGCGTCGGCTTCCGCCACGCGCTGCGCGCGCTGTGGACGGGCGGCGCCCTCGTTCCGGCGCGGCTTCCCGCCCAGATCTTTCGCGCGATCGCGCGCCATCGCGTCAACTGCATGCTCGTCGCCCCGGCCACGCTGAGCGCGCTCGTCGAGGCGGCACCCGACGACAGGACGTCCCTTTCGTCGCTCAAGTCGATCGAAGTCACCGGCAGCAGCCTGCCGCGCCCGCTCTTCGAGGAGGCGCGGCGCCGGCTGTGCCCGAGCATCCTGTCGTCGTACGGATCCACCGAGGCGGGCAACGTCGCCTGGTCCCGGGTGTCCGACCTCGAGGGACGGCCCGACGCGGTCGGCTACGTCGTTCCCGGGCAGGAGGTCGAGGCGGTGGACGACGACGACCGGCCGCTGCCGGCCGGAACCGTCGGCATCCTCCGCATCCGCGGCGCCACCTGTGCCGACGGGTATTTCCGCGACGAGGAGGCCTCCGCGCGCACGTTCCGCGGAGGATGGTTCTATCCGGGCGACCTGGGCTCGGTGTCGGCGGACGGGCTGCTGACGATCGCCGGGCGCGTGAGCGAAGTCATCAACATCGGCGGCAGCAAGTTCAGCCCGCGCGTCGTCGAGGAGGCGCTGCTCACGGTCAGCGGCATCGTGGACGCCGGGGCGTTCGGACTGCCCGACGCGCTCGGCATCCCGTCCGTCTGCGCGGCGATCGTCACGCGCGGGACGCTCGCGACGGGCGCGCTCGAGGCCGTGTGCCGCGGGCTGGACTACGCGGCGCCGAGAAGCATCGTCCGTCTCGCGCAGATCCCGCGCAACGAGAACGGCAAGATCCTGCGCGCGGAACTTGCGCGGCTCGCCGGCACGCAGGGTCAGCACATCCGGACGGCATCCCGCTGACGGAAACGGCGAGGCGTCGCGCCGCCTCGCACCGGACGACCGGACGCGCGCGACGAGCAGGCTCGTCGCGGACCGACGCTGGCAGGCTGCCGGCGCCCTCCGGAACGACCGGGCCACGCGCGCAGGTCCGGCGCGCGCGCGTGCAGGGCCTGGGCGGTCGAGACGTCGCGACCTCGACGCCCTCGAGTACGCCGGCGCGCGCGGGTTTTGCTAGACTCGTCTGCGCGCGATGTCGCGGCCTCCTCATGACATTCAACATCACCGACGGCATTCGCAGTACCGCGCGCCTGCACCCCGGCGCCATTGCGATCGTGTGCGGATTGCCCGGGGCCGGCGCCGCGGGCGCGCGAACGATCGACTATGCGAGCCTCGATCGAATTCTCGACGCGATCGCCGCCCGGGTGATCGAGCAGGGACTCTCGGCCGGCGCGAGCGTCGACATTCCGACACGGCAGGCGCTGCCGCTCCTGCTGATCAAGCTCGCCATGGCACGCGCGGGCATCAGTACCTTCCAGGGCGAGCGGACCACGGGCGCCGACATGGCGCTGGTCAAGCCGGGGCAGCCTGCGCGCACGAGCGCGCGGGCGATCGCGTTCGATCCGTCATGGTGGTCGGAGGAAGCCATCTCGCGCGCGCCGGCCGGCGTGATCCCGCATGCCGGCGGCGCGACCGTCTACAGCCTGTTCCGCACGTCGGGCTCGACCGGGCTCCCCAAGGAAGTGCTCGTCACGCACGACATGATGCGGGCACGCTGGTGGGGCGACCTGCCGGACGGGTTGCCGCACCGCGCGCGGTTCCTTTGCCCCAGCGGGCCCGGCGGTGGGGTCGGCATGGGGTATGCGCTGCGAGTCTTCGGCGGTGCGGGAACGGTCGTCGTTCCGCAGGGCAACGACGACCTCGCCGCGCTGGTCGACGCGCACCGGGTGAGCGCGTTCGTCGGGTCCCCGTCGTCGGTCGCCCGGCTCCTGCGCGGCCGCGCCGAGGACGCCGGTCCGTTCGCGTCGCTCGAGGTCGTCCTGATCACGGGTGCACGCCTCCCCGCCGCGCTCGCGCACGCCGCGCGCGCGAGAGCGTGCGCGAACCTCGTCTGCTTCTATGGCGCGACCGAGGTCGGACCCGTCGCCTTCGGTTCGCTGGCGGCGATGGGCGACCATCCCGGGGCCGCGGGGTTCGTGCTTCCCGGCGTCGACGTCGAGGCGACCGACGACGCGGGTCGCACGTTGCCGCCGGGTCAGCCGGGGCTGCTGCGCATGCGGAGCCCCGGCATGGGGCACGCGTACGTCGACGACCCGGCGGCGACGGCGCGGCACTTCCGCGACGGCTGGTTCGTGCCGGGCGACATCGGCGCCGTGGACGGCGACGGCATGCTCTCGATCCAGGGCCGCAACGACGACCTCATCAACCTCGGCGGCAGCAAGTTCGCGCCGGAAGCCATCGAGGAACTGCTCCTCGGGGTGCCGGGCGTGTTCGACGCTGCCGCGTTCCCCATCCATCACGCGAACGGAAATACCGGGGTCGGCGCGGCCATCGTCGCGAGCGAGGACGTCGGCGTGCCGGCGCTCGAGGCGCCGTTCCACCATTCGCACCTCCCCAAGCCGTACGTCGTGATCCGGGTCGATCGCCTGCCGCGCACCGAGTCCGGCAAGGTGATTCGCCGCGAGCTGACCGCGCTGGCGATGGCACGGATGCCGGGGGCGGCGCGCCGGCCGGCGTCCTGACAGTGCGCCGGCTCCGGCGTCACCACGCCCCGCTCCGCATCGCGATGCCGTGCGCGCCATGGTCGCGCGCGTTCTCGAGATCGGCCGGTCCGAGTCCGCCGAGCGCGTAGACCGGCACGCGCGTTCGCTCGATCGTCCGCGCGAAGCCCTGCCAGCCGAGCGGGACCGCGGCGGGATGGGTGCCCGTCGCGAGGACCGGTCCGACGAGCGCGTAGTCGACGCCGAGCGCGCCGGCGCGCGCGAGCTCGTCGCGCGTGTGGCAGGACGCGCCGACGAGCATGCCCTCCGGTCGCCGCGCCGCCGCGGCGAGCGCGGCCGACGTCCAGTGGATGCCATCCGCTCCCGCGCGCAGCGCGTCGTCCGCCGTGCCGTTGACGACGAGCTTCGCGCCGTGCGCATGGGAGAGCGGTACGAGCGTCCGTGCGAGCGCGTCGACGCGCGAGCGCGGCCAGCTCTTCTCGCGCAACTGGACCAGGCGAAGCCCGCGCGCGAGTGCGGCGCCGGCGCGCGCGACGAACGCGTCCTCGCCGAGGTCCTCCGCGCAGGTGATGCCCAACACGTCGGGAAGCGCGAGCGCGGCGAGCACGCGCGTGTTCGCGGGGAGCAGCGGCGCGACGTCGAACGCGCCGACGCGCTGCCACGCGAATGCCTGGCCGTCATGGCCGACCGGCTCGCCGTCGAACGCGAAGACGCGGAAGAAGTGGAGCTCGACATGCGCGTGCGGGTAGGCGAACTCCTGCACGAGCCACGGCGACGCGCGGCGCACGGCGATCCCGAGCTCCTCGCGAAGCTCGCGCACGAGCGCGTCGCGCGGCGACTCGCCGGCCTCGAGCTTCCCACCCGGGAACTCCCAGTAGCCGGCATAGGGCTTGCCCGCCGGGCGCTGCGCGAGGAGCACCGCGCCGTCGGCGCGCAGCACGACGGCGGCCGCGACGCGAGTGAGGCCCATCGTCAGGAGCGGCGCTTCAGGCCCTGCCGGCCGGCCCAGTGCTTCGCGAACTGCCAGGCGACGCGCCCCGATCGGGAGCCGCGCTGGAGCGCGAACTGCAGCGCCTCGCGCGTGCGCAGCTCGGCGTCCTTCGCGTTCGCGGGCGCGCCGGCGCCGAAATGCGCGAGCCAGCCGGCGACCGCCGCCAGGTAGTCGTCCTGCGCGAACGGGTAGAACGAGATCCACAGGCCGAATCGCTCGGACAGCGAGATCTTCTCCTCCACCGACTCGCCCGGGTGCACCTCGTCGCCCAGGTGCTTCGTCTCGAGGTTCTCGCTCATGTACTCGGGCAGCAGGTGGCGCCGGTTCGACGTCGCGTAGATCGCGACGTTGGAGGACGCCCCTGCGATCGAACCGTCGAGCGCCACCTTGAGCGCCTTGTAGCCCGCCTCCCCCGCGTCGAACGTGAGGTCGTCGCAGAACACGACGAATCGCTCGCGTCGCCCCTCGACGCGCTCGACGATGTCGGGCAGGTCGGTGAGGTCGGCCTTGTCGACCTCGATCAGGCGCAGGCCGCGCGACGCGTGCTTCGCGAGCATCGCCTTCACCAGCGACGACTTGCCGGTGCCGCGCGAGCCGGTCAGGAGCACGTTGTTCGACGGCAGGCCGGCGACGAACTGGCGCGTGTTGCGGTCGACCGCCTCCTTCTGCGCGTCGATCGCGACGAGCGCGTCGAGGTCGATCGCGTGCGGGCGCGCGACCGCCTGCAGCCATCCGCGGCCGCCCCGCTTGCGCCAGCGCGCCGCGGTCACCTTCGTCCAGTCGGGGTCGACCGCCGGCGGCGGCAGCAGCGCCTCGACGCGCGCGAGCACGCCCTCGGCGCGCACGACGAGCGCCTCCAGCGCGCTCGGTTCCGGCGCCGCGTCCTTGCGTGCGGTCATCGGGCGCCCTTCCCCAGGCTCGCCGCGGCGCTCACGAGCGGTAGTCCGCGTTGATCGACACGTAGTCGTGCGAGAAGTCGCAGGTCCACACGGTCGCGCGAGCGGCGCCGCGCCCCAGGTCGACGCGCACCGCGATCTCGTCCTGCCTCATCACGCGCTGGCCGTCCTCCTCGCGGTAGGAGGCGGCGCGCCCTCCCCGGTCGACGACGAGCACGTCGTCGAGCCAGAACGAGATTCGCGCCGGATCGGCGTCCGGCGCGGCCGCGTTGCCGATCGCGCAGACGATGCGCCCGAGGTTCGGGTCCGACGCGAAGAACGCGGTCTTGACCAGCGGCGAGTGCGCGATGCCGAACGCCACGCGCCGGCACTCTTCGACCGTTCGGCCGCCCTCGACGCGGATCGCGATGAACTTGGTCGCGCCCTCGCCGTCGCGCACGAGCGCCTGCGCGAGCTCGACCGCCACGCCCTCGATCGCGGCGCGCAGCGCCGGCAGGCGGGGATCGTCGACGCGCGCGATCGGCGTCATGCGCGCCCTGCCGGTCGCGGCGATCACGAAGCTGTCGTTGGTCGACGTGTCGCCGTCGACGGTGGCGCCGTTGAACGAGACGTCGGCGACTTCGCGCGCGAGCGTCGCGAGCAGGCCGCGGTCGACCGACGCGTCGGTCGCGACGAACGCGAGCATCGTCGCCATGTCCGGATGGATCATTCCCGCGCCCTTCGCGATGCCGGTGACCGTCACGGCGGCGCCGTCGATCGTCACGCGCCGCGAGGCGCCCTTCGGGACCGTGTCGGTCGTCATGATCGCGCGCGCGGCGTCGAGCCATCCGTCCGCGCGAGCCGCGCCGCGCGCGGCCGGCAGCGCCGCGACGAGCCGGTCGACCGGCAGCGGCTCCATGATCACGCCGGTCGAGAACGGCAGCACGTGCTGCATCGGGCACGCGAGCATCGACGCGACCGCGGCGCACGTCGTCTCGGCGTCCGCGATGCCGCGCGCGCCGGTGCCGGCGTTCGCGTTGCCGGCGTTGACGACGATCGCGCGGATCCGGCCGCTCGCGGCGAGGTGCGCGCGGCACACGGTCACCGGCGCCGCGCAGAAGCGGTTTTGCGTGAACACGCCTCCGGCGACCGTGCCTTCGTCGCAGACGACCAGCAACACGTCGTTGCGGTCCCACTTCTTGATGTGTCCCGCGGCCGCGCCCAGCGCGATGCCGGGGACGGGCAGCAGCGAGCCGGGCGTCGGGGGCGTGAAGTTGACGGGCATCAGGTGTCAGCAACGAGTTGACGGGAGACCGCCGCAGCGGAGTCGCCCGGAACGGCGCGTCCGGCGTCCGGGAGCGGTAGCGAATGATAGCCGGACGCCCGCCGGCAGGAGCGCACGCGAGGCGAGGCAAGAAACGGCCTGGCGGCAGGAGGCGCCCTGGATCGACGACGCGGGCCGGGGGGACAGGCTCCCCGTTCGCGGTCGCGTGATTCCTCGTCCGGCCGGGCGACGGGCCCGGCGCGTCGACCGGCGCCGCAGGCGTCCGGTCCAACGCGTCGGGCGCGGCGCCCTGACGTCAGGGCGGCTCGGCCCAGGTCGTTCGTCGCGGGCGCGACGCTACGCGAGCCGCCCGTGACACTGCTTGTACTTCTTCCCCGAGCCGCAGGGACACGGATCGTTTCGCCCGACCTTCTCCCCCGCCCGCACGAACGGCTGCACCGCGACCGCGGTCGCCTCGCCCTCGCCGGCCGGGATCGCGGCGAGCGCCTCGTCGAACTCGGCGTGCTGGTAGCGCACGTTGGCGACCGGCTCGGGCTCCTCGACGGCCTGCACGTCCTCCTGGCTGCGGACCTGCACGGTCAGCACGACCTTGACGACGTCCTGTTTGACGCGGTCGAGCATGTCGGAGAAGAGCTCGAACGCCTCGCGCTTGTATTCCTGCTTCGGGTTCTTCTGCGCGTAGCCGCGCAGGTGGATCCCCTGCCTCAGGTGGTCGAGGTTGGCGAGGTGGTCGCGCCAATGGTGGTCGAGCGTCTGCAGCATCAGGTTTCGCTCGAACGTGCGCATGATCTCGGGGCCGGCCGCGGCTTCGCGCTCCTGCCACGCGGCGATCGCGGCGTCGGCGACGCGTTCGCGGATCGCGTCCTCGTCCACGTCGGCGTCCTGGACCCATTCGCGCACCGGGACGCGCAGCTGCATCTCGCCGGCGAGCGCCGTCTCGAGCCCGGGCAGGTCCCACTGCTCCTCCACCGACTCGACCGGCACGTAGCGGCGCACCAGCGTGTCGATCTCGTTGCGGATCATGCTGCGGACCGTGTCGCCCACGTCGACCGCGTCGACCAGCTCGTTGCGCTGGGCGTAGATGACGCGGCGCTGGTCGTTGGCCACGTCGTCGTACTCGAGGAGCGCCTTGCGGATGTCGAAGTTGCGCGACTCGACGCGGTTCTGCGCCTTCGCGATCGAGCGGTTGACGATCGTGTGCTCGATCGGCTCGCCCTCCGGCATCTTGAGCTTCTGCATGATGACGCCGAGACGCTCGCCGCCGAAGATGCGCAGCAACGGGTCCTCGAGCGACAGGTAGAAGCGCGAGCTGCCGGGGTCGCCCTGCCGGCCGGAGCGGCCGCGCAGCTGGTTGTCGATGCGGCGCGACTCGTGGCGCTCGGTGCCCACGATGTGCAGCCCGCCCGCCGCGATGACCTCGTCGTGGCGCGCCTGCCACTCGCCGCGCAGCGTCGCGATCGTGGCCTCACGCTCGGCGAGCGGGAGCGACTCGTCCTCGCGCATGCGCAGGAGCTGCTGCTCGATCGCCCCGCCGAGCACGATGTCGGTGCCGCGGCCGGCCATGTTGGTGGCGATCGTGATCGCCTTCGGCCGCCCCGCCTGCGCGACGATCTCGGCCTCGCGCGCGTGCTGCTTCGCGTTCAGCACCTCGTGCTTCAGCCCTTCCTTCTGCAGATGGCCGGACAGGAGCTCGGAGTTCTCGATCGACGTCGTGCCGACGAGGACCGGCTGGCCGCGCGCGTGGCACTCCTTCACGTCGGCGATGATCGCATCGGTCTTCTCCTGGAAGGTCCGGAAGACGAGGTCGTTCTCGTCCTTGCGGATCATCGGCAGGTGCGTCGGGATCACGACCGTCTCGAGGTGGTAGATCTGCTGGAACTCGAACGCCTCGGTGTCGGCGGTGCCGGTCATGCCGGCGAGCTTGCCGTACATGCGGAAGTAGTTCTGGAAGGTGATCGACGCGAGCGTCTGGTTCTCGCGCTGGATCGCCACGCCCTCCTTCGCCTCGACCGCCTGGTGCAGTCCCTCCGACCAGCGCCGGCCGGCCATCAGGCGCCCGGTGAACTCGTCGACGATGACCACCTCGCCGTTCTGCACCACGTAATGCTGGTCGCGGTGGTAGAGCGAGTGCGCGCGCAGCGCCGCGTAGAGGTGGTGCATCAGCGAGATGTTGTGCGCGTCGTACAGGCTCGACCCCGGCGCCAGCAGGCCGGCGTCGGCCAGCACCGCCTCGGCGTGCTCGTGGCCCTCCTCGGACAGCAGCACCTGGTGTGCCTTCTCGTCGACCCAGTAGTCGCCGGGCCCGGTCTCGGCCTCCTGGCGCTTCAGCCGCGGCGCGAGGTCGTTCAGCCGGTAGTACATCTCGATGTTGTCGTCCGCCTGCCCGGAGATGATGAGCGGCGTGCGTGCCTCGTCGATCAGGATCGAGTCGACCTCGTCGACGATCGCGTACGTCAGGCCGCGCTGCACGCGCTCGCCCGACTGGTAGACCATGTTGTCGCGCAGGTAGTCGAAGCCGAACTCGTTGTTCGTGCCGTACGTGATGTCCGCCGCGTAGGCCCGCTGCTTCTCCTCGTGGCCCATCGTCGACAGGTTCACGCCGACCTCGAGGCCGAGGAAGCGGTAGATGCGGCCCATCCAGTCGGCGTCGCGCTTCGCGAGGTAGTCGTTGACGGTGACGATGTGGACGCCGTTGCCGGCCAGCGCGTTGAGGTACGCCGGCAGCGTCGCGACCAGCGTCTTGCCCTCGCCGGTGCGCATCTCCGCGATCTTGCCGTGGTGCAGCGCCATGCCACCGATCAGCTGCACGTCGAAGTGCCGCATCCCCAGCGCGCGCCTGCCGGCCTCGCGGACCGCGGCGAACGCCTCCGGCAGGACGTCGTCGAGCGTCGCGCCCCTGGCCACCCGCTCCTTGAACTCGGCCGTCTTCGCCCGGAGCGCCTCGTCGTCGAGCGCCGCGAGGGCGGGCTCGAGCGCGTTGATGTCGCGGACGATGGCGCGGTACTGCCTGAGGAGCCGCTCGTTCCGGCTGCCGAAGATGCGGGTGAGGATGTTGGAGATCATCGGAAGGGGGAAAGCGCGCGCCTTCGGGACGCGAATCGCCGTCCTCGCGGACCGGTGTCGACGCGTGCCGCTCCGGGAGGGAGTCCGGCACGCGCGGGCGCGCCGGCGAATCGCGCTAGTTCTGCAGGAAGCGCGCCGGATTCTGCGGCACGCCGTTCAGCCGCACCTCGAAGTGCAGGTGGGGCCCCGTCGACCGGCCGGTCGTCCCGACCGCGGCGATCTGCTGGCCGCGGACCACCAGATCCCCTTCGCTCACGCCGAGCGTCGAGGCGTGCGCGTAGCGCGAAACGAGGCCGTTGCCGTGGTCGATTTCGACCATCTTACCGTATTCGCGATGCCACTCGGCCGCGATCACCTTGCCGCTCGCCGCGGCCACGATGGGCGTGCCGGTCTCCGCCGGGAAGTCGATGCCCTCGTGATGCGCCTGTCGGCCGGTGAACGGGTCGATCCGGTAGCCGAAATTGGACGAATGCCATCCGTCGATGATCGGCAGGAGGCTGGGAAGGAACTTGAGGCTGGCGGAGTTCTGGATCAGGAGGGCTTCGAGCACCGAGAGCTGGTCGGCGCGCTGGTCGACCTTCCGGCGAAGATCCTCGAGCAACGTCGAGAACTCCTCGACGCCCACGTCCCGCGACGGCATCGTCGTCGATTCCGCGCCCCCGCGACCCGGGGCGGCGCCCTTCGCGGGCAATTCCTGCGGCTTCAGGCCGGCGATGCGGGCGAGGCGATCGCCCAGGCCGTCCAGGCGCATCACCTGCGCCTCGAGGTCTCCCAGCTTGAGCGCCATCGTGCTCAGGTGCCCCTGGACCTTCTCCTGCACCCGCTGCGCCTCCTCGCGCTGGTCCGCGAGCACGATCGCCTGCAGCCAGGGGTGGTTGACCGCGGCCGCCCACCTGAGCGTCGCGTAATTGAACACGAGCGTGAACAGCACGAGGGCGGAAAGGACCACGAGCGCGATGACGACGCCGTGCCGCCAGTCGAGCGAGAGGGTCTTCGCGCGCGCGCTCGCACCGCTGACCAGTATGATGTCCAACCCGACTGCCTCCCTTGATGCGAACGCCCGCGATGCCGGGAAAAACCCCGCCGCCCGGCAAGCCCCTCGCCCGCGTGCTTGCGGACGATCCCCTGCTCGCCGCCTGGGAGCGACGCCGCCGCGACGAGGCGGTGGCGACCCGTGCGGCACGACGCGCACTGCCACGTCCGCTGGCGGCCCACGTCACCGCCCTGCTGCCGGAGCCCGGCCGGCTCGACCTCGTCGCGTCGACCGGTACCGTTGCCGCGGCACTGCGGCAGCGACTGCCCGCCGTCCGCGCCGCGATCGACGGCGAGGGCATGAAGTTTAGGGAAGTTCGGGTCCGAGTGCAACCGGCACCCGTGTCGCCCGATCCAGTGAAACCCGTTCCCCGTCAATGGGATAGCACGCAAAAGACGGCCTTGAGCCGCCTGGCCTCCGGACTTCCCGACGGGCCGCTTAGGGACGCGGTGTCGCGCTGGCTGCGCCGTTCCGGGCGCTGAGAACCGGGCGGGCAGGCCTTCTACCCGCCCCGCGCCGCGCCTCGCGCCCGTCAAAGCATGAGCCGGACGCGCTCGATCACGAAGTACGCCAGCACCGCGGCGATCGCGACGACGACGAGCTTCGCCACCGTCACGATGAAGCGGAGGTAGCGGCGGTCGCGCGTGAACAGGTAGAGCAGGAACGCGACGGCGATCGCCGCGAGGCCCAGCACGACCAGGAGCCTGACGACGACCATGCCCGGGTCAGGATCGGTCGCCCGTCGGCGAGGCGGGTCCCCGTCCGCGGGCGCGGCGACCCCGGGATGGCATCGCCGGGCTCACCACTTCAGGCCGTCGCGATGCGCCAGTCGTAGAACGCGCTCGGCACGTCGTCGGCCGCCTCGAACGTGACCAGGCGGGCGGCTTCCGGCCGCGAAAGCAGCGCGAGCGCGAGCGCGTTGTTGAGCGCGTGACCGGACTTGTACGCCGTGTACTGGCCGATCAGCGGATGGCCGAGCAGGTACAGGTCGCCGATCGCGTCCAGGACCTTGTGGCGCACAAACTCGTTGTCGTAGCGCAGCCCCTCGCTGTTCAGCACGCGGACCTCGTCGAGCACGATCGCGTTCTGCAGGCTGCCGCCCAGGCCGAGGCCCGCGGCGCGCATCGCCTCGACGTCCTGCATGAACCCGAACGTGCGTGCGCGCGACACTTCCTTCACGTAGGAGTGCTCGGCGAAGTCGATGACCACGTGCCGGTTCTCGGAGCCGAACACGGGGTGCGGAAAGTCGATCGTGAAGTCGAGGCGGAAGCCGTCGTGCGGCTCGAAGCGCGCCCACTTGTCGCCGTCGCGCACCTCGACGGGCGCCACGATGCGGAGGAAGCGCTTCGGCGCGTCCTGCTCGACGATGCCCGCGCCCTGCAGCAGGAACACGAACGGGCCGGCGCTGCCGTCCATGATCGGGATCTCGGGGCCGGCGACGTCGACGTGCAGGTTGTCGATGCCGAGCCCCGCCAGCGCGCTCATCAGGTGCTCGACCGTGGACACCGAGGCGCCGCCCTCCTTGAGCGTCGACGACAGGCGCGTGTCGCCGACGTGGCCGGCCGACGCGGGGATCGCGACCGGGGGATCGAGGTCCGTGCGGTGGAAGACGATGCCGGCGTCCGGAGGCGCCGGGCGCAGCGCGAGGTCGACGCGGGCGCCGGTGTGGAGCCCGACGCCGGTCGTGCGCGTGGCCGTCCTTAGCGTGCGTTGTCGATGCATCGTGTCGTGGGACCTCACCGGGGGGCACCGGCGCCGTCGTGCCGCTTCCGCGGGGGCGGAGCCGGGCACTCTAGCACAGGCGAAGCACCCCTCGCGCGTCCGTCAGTCGTTCTGCTTGCGCAGGAAGGCCGGGATCTCCATGTCCGCGTGCCCGACGCCGCCCCCCGACACCGGCGCGCGCCGCCGGACCACCGCCGGCTGGTCGAGCTTGTCGTAGTCGATCGTCTCGACCGTCATCCCGATCCCGTCGGTGCCGGTGCGCACGACCACCGCCGGCTGCGTCAGCATCTCGAGCTTCGGCGGGCGCTTCGCCTGCGCCGCCGCGCCGCCCAGGCCGGTCGCGATCATCGTCACGCGCAGCTCGTCGGACATCGAGTCGTCGATCACCGTCCCGACGATCACCATCGCGTCGTCGGCGGTGAACTCCTTGATGGTGTTCATCACGTCGTGGTACTCCTTCATCCGGAGGTCGGAGGCCGCCGTGATGTTGACCAGCACGCCGCGCGCGCCGGCGAGGTTGACGTCCTCGAGAAGCGGGCTGCGGACCGCCGCCTGCGCGGCCGCGCGGGCGCGCTCGCCGCCGCGCGCCGACGCCGAGCCCATCATCGCCATGCCGACCTCGCCCATCACGGTGCGCACGTCGGCGAAGTCGACGTTGACGAGCCCGGGGTTGTTGATCACCTCGGCGATGCCCGACACGGCGCCGTGAAGCACGTCGTTCGCCGCGGCGTACGCGTCGAGCACCGATACGTCCTCGCCGAGCACGGCCATCAGCTTGTCGTTCGGGATGATGATGAGCGAGTCGACGCGCTTCGCCAGTTCCTCGATCCCGGCCTGGGCGACCTTCTGTCGCTTGCCCTCGAACAGGAACGGGCGCGTCACGACGGCGACGGTCAGGATGCCCAGCGACTTGGCGATGTCGGCGATGATCGGCGCCGCGCCGGTGCCGGTCCCGCCGCCCATGCCCGCCGTGATGAACAGCATGTCGGCTCCCTCGATCAGCTCGCCGATGCGATCGCGGTCCTCCATCGCCGCGTCGCGCCCGATCTCCGGCCGCGCTCCCGCGCCGAGTCCGCGCGTGAGCGTGGTGCCGAGCTGCAGTTGCGTGCGCGCGTTCGACCGCTTCAGCGCCTGCGCGTCGGTGTTCGCGCAGATGAAGTCGACGCCCGACAGCCCCTTGACGATCATGTGCTCCACGGCGTTGCCGCCGCAGCCGCCGACGCCGATGACCTTGATGATCGCGCCGTCCTGCGGAGCCTGGTCGATGATTTCGAACATGTGTGTCTCCTTCGTCCTGACTGGGTTTTCGATGCCTGGTGCGTGCTCGGGACTAACGTCGGTCGATTCCGGGGCCGGGATCGGGGATCGGGGATCGCGGGCAACGCGTCGCCGGCAGGGGCAGCCCGCGGCCCCGGGGCCGCGGACGTCCCTCGCCGGCGTCGCCGACCCCTCGCTCCCCGATCCCCGAACCTCGCTCCGTGCCGGATGTCATCGCCCTCTCCTCAGAAATTCGCCTTGAACCACTGCCTCATCCGCTCCGCGACGCCGGTGATGCCTTTCACCTGCGCCCGCGCCGACTGCGCGCGCAGCCACTGGTCGCGCCCGTGCAGCAACAGCCCCATCGCGGTCGAATAGCGCGGGCTCCGCACGACGTCGGCCAGTCCGCCGAGGTACGACGGCGCGCCGACGCGGCACGGCAGGTGGAACACCTCCTCGCCGAGCTCCGCCATCCCCTGCAGCATCGACGTGCCGCCGGTGATCACGATGCCGGACGACAGGAGCTCCTCGAAGCCGGAGCGCCGCAGCTCGGACTGCACGAGCGTGTAGAGCTCCTCGATGCGCGGCTCGATCACCTCGGCCAGCATCGGCCGCGAGAGCTTGCGCGGGGCGCGCTCGCCGACGCCGGGCACCTCGACGATGTCGTTGGCGTCGGCGAGCTGGCGCAGCGCACAGCCGTGGCGGATCTTGAGCTCCTCCGCCTCCTTGGTCGGCGTGCGCAGCGTCATCGCGATGTCGTTCGTCACCTGGTCGCCGGCGATCGGGATCACCGAGGTGTGCCGGATCGCGCCGTCGGCGAACACGGCGATGTCGGTCGTGCCTCCGCCGATGTCCATCAGGCACACGCCGAGCTCCTTTTCGTCGTCGTTGAGCACCGCCGCCGCGGACGCGAGCGGCTGCAGCACGATGTCGGTGAGCTCGATGCCGCAGCGGCGCACGCACTTGGCGATGTTCTCGACCGCGGACACCGCGCCGGTCACGATGTGGACCTTGACCTCGAGGCGCACGCCGCTCATGCCGAGCGGCTCGCGCACGTCGTCCTGCCCGTCGATGATGAATTCCTGCGGCAGGATGTGCAGGATCTGCTGGTCGTTCGGGATCGCGATCGCCTTCGCAGTCTCGATCACGCGGTCGATGTCGGCCTGGACGACCTCGCCCTCCTTGATCGCGACCATGCCGCTCGAGTTCAGGCTGCGGATGTGGCTGCCCGCGATGCCGGTCGTGACCGCGCCGATGCGGCAGTCGGCCATCAGCTCGGCCTCCTCGAGCACGCGCTGGATCGACGCCATCGTCGCCTCGATGTTGACGACGACGCCGCGCTTCAGGCCCCGCGACGGCTGCGTTCCCAGCCCGATGACGTTGAGCTCGCCCTCGGGGCCGATCTCCGCGACGATCGCGACGATCTTCGACGTGCCGATGTCGAGCCCGACGACGAGGTTCTTGTTGTCCTTGACCATGCTTCCCGTTTCCCGGTCCGTCAGAGCGGACGCTTCGCCGGCTTCTCGCGGAAGTCCGGAACGCGCGCCGCGAATCCGTTTCGATAGCGCAGGTCCACGTCGCCCACGAGCGTGCCCGCGCGCCTGAGCGCGCCGACCGTGCGCCCGTAGGCCGCCACGAAGCGCGCCAGCCGCGCGTCGGGCTCGTCGCGACCCAGCTCGATCGCGAGCGGCGGCTCGCCGGCCGCGACGAGCCGCCAGCCCCCGCGCGGCGACACGGCGACCGCGCGCAGCGCGAGCCCGAGCGGCGCGAGCCGCGCGCTCCACTCGCGATGGCGCGCGGTCACGTCGCCGGCGCGCGCGTCCGGGCCGTCGAACCGCGGCAGCTCGCCGCCGTATGCGGCGGTGAAGATCTCGCCGTGCGAGTTCACCAACGCCGTGTCGCCCCAGCGCGCGTAGGGCGCGTGCTCGTCGAGCGCGATCTCGAGTCGCCCCGGCCACTGGCGACGCAGCGAGACGCCGCGCACCCACGGGACCTTCGCGAGCGCACCGCGCGCGCGCTCGAGGTCCAGCGTGAAGAACGTTCCCGCGAGGTCGCCGCGGATCGCCGCCTCGAGATGCGCCGGATTCGCCCGCTCGGGCGGCGTGGCGACGACGATCTCGTGGAACGCGAACGCCGGGTGGCGCGCGCCCCAGGCGAGCGCGCCGGCCCCGAGCAGTGCGCCGGCGACCGCCGCGAGGGTGACGGCGAACGCGTTCAGCGCCTTCGGGTCATCCCACATGGGCCCCCCGCAGGATCTCGACGCACAGGTCGGGGAACGCGATGCCCGCGGCGCGCGCGGCCATCGGCACCAGGCTGTGACCGGTCATGCCCGGCGACGTGTTGAGCTCGAGGAACGACCAGCTCCCGTCGCTCCTCAGGATCAGGTCGAGCCTGCCCCAGCCGCTCGCGGCGAGGATCCGGAACGCGGCGAGCGACTGCTCGCGGATCGCGTGCTCGACCGCGTCGGGCAGGCCGGCCGGGCAGTGGTACTTCGTCTCGTCCGAGAAGTACTTGTGCTCGTAGTCGTAGTTGCCCTTCGGCGCCTCGATCCGGATCAGCGGCAGCGCGCGCTCCCCGACGATCGACGCGGTGAGCTCGCGTCCCTCGACGAATTCCTCGGCGAGCACGAGACGGTCGTGCTTCGCGGCCTCGGCGATCGCGTCGCCGACCTCGTCGCGGTCGACCGACGAGACCTTCGTGATGCCGATCGTCGACCCTTCGCGCGCCGGCTTGACGATCAGCGGCAGCCCCAGGTCCGCGACGAGCCGCACCGGGTCGGCGGCCTCGTCGACGACGCGGAAGCGCGGCGTCGGGATGCCCGCGGCGATCCACACGAGCTTGGTGCGCCACTTGTCCATGGCGAGCGCGGACGCCAGCACGCCGCTGCCGGTGTACGGTATGCCGAGCGTCTCGAGCGCGCCCTGCACGGTGCCGTCCTCACCGTAGCGGCCGTGGAGCGCGATGAACGCCCGCGCGTAGCCGTCGCGGCGCATCTCCCACAGGTCGCGCTCGACCGGATCGAACGGATGCGCGTCGACGCCGCGCTCGCGCAGCGCGCCCAGCACCGCATTCCCCGACATGAGCGAGATCTCGCGTTCCGCCGAGGGCCCGCCCATCAGCACGGCGACCTTGCCCATCCACGCGTTGCTCATCGGCCGGCCTCCACGGGTCTCGCCGCGTCCCCCACGATGCGAACCTCGGGCTCGAGGTCGATGCCGAAGCGGGCCTTGACCGTCAAGCGCACGTGGCCGATCAGCGCCTCGATGTCCGAGGCGCGCGCACGTCCGCCGGGATTCACGATGAAGTTCGCGTGCATCTCGGACACGCGCGCGCCGCCGATCGCGTGGCCCTTCAGTCCCGCCGCCTCGATCAGCCGCGCGGCGTGGTCGCCCTCCGGATTGCGGAACACGCTGCCGGCGTTGGGTAGCGACAACGGCTGCGACGCGATGCGCTTCGCCAGGAGTTCCTTGATCCGCGCGCGCGCCTTCGTCGCGTCGCCGGCCGCGAACGCGAACCAGGCCGCGGTGAATATCCCGTCCGACGGGGAGCCGTCGGCACGACGCACGCTGCGATAGCCGATCGCGTAGTCGGCCGGCGTGCGCACCGCGAAGCGGCCGTCGCGCCCGAGCACCTCGACGCGCGCGACGTGGTTCCAGGTCTCGCCGCCGTAGCAGCCCGCGTTCATCGCGAGCGCGCCTCCGACCGTTCCCGGCACGCCGGCGAGGAACGCCGCGCCCTCGCAGCCGAGGCGCGCCGCCAGCCGCGCGACCTTCGGGCTCGCGGCCCCCGCCTCCGCGTAGATCAGGCCGTCGGCGACCGCGAGCGCCGCGCCCGGGTCGTGCATGACGACGACCGCGCCCCGCACGCCGCCGTCGCGCACGAGCGTGTTGCTGCCCAGGCCGAGTACGTGGAGCGCGACGTCCGCGGGGAGCTGGCGCACGAACGCCGCGAGGTCGTTGCGGTCCGCGGGCCGGAAAAGCAGGTCCGCGGGCCCGCCGGCGCGCCAGCTCGTGTAGCGTGCGAGCGGCGCATCCCGCACGAGGACGCCGCGCAGCCCGACGAACGCCCCGAGGCCGCGCCTGGTCATCGCGCCCCCGCCGCGAGCTGCGGTGCGACCTGCCCGATCGAGCCGGCGCCCATCGTGAGCACGACGTCGCCGTCGCGCGCGAGCGCGCGCACAGCGTCCGCGACACCGGACACCTCCTCGACGAACAGCGGCTCGACCCTGGCGCCGATGCGCACCGCGCGTGCGAGCGCGCGACCGTCCGCCGCGACGATCGGCGGCTCGCCCGCCGGGTACACGTCGGTCAGCACGAGCGCGTCGACCGTCGAGAGCACGCGCGCGAAGTCCTCGAAGAGGTCGCGCGTGCGCGTGTAGCGGTGCGGCTGGAACGCGAGGATCAGGCGCCGGCCCGGGAAGCTGCCGCGCGCGGCCTCGATCACCGCCGCGATCTCGGCCGGGTGGTGGCCGTAGTCGTCGATCAGCTCGAAGCGTCCGCCCGACGCGAGCGCGACCGGCCCGAAGCGCTGGAAGCGCCGGCCGACGCCCTTGAACTCGGTGAGCGCGCGCGCGATGGCGCCGTCCGCGACGCCGACCTCGCGCCCGACGGCGATCGCCGCGAGCGCATTGCGGACGTTGTGCACGCCGGGCAGCGCGAGTTCGACCGTAAGGTCCGCGGCGCCCTTCGCCTTCGCGACGAAGTGCATGCGCCCGGCGGCGTTGGTCACGCCGGTCGCGCGGAGCCGCGCGCCGTCGGACAGTCCGTAGGTCACGACCGACCTGGCGACCGCCGGCACGAGCTCGCGCACGTACTCGTCGTCGACGCACAGCACCGCCACGCCCCAGAACGGCAGCCGCTGGACGAAGTCGACGAACGCGCGCCTCAGCCGGGCGAGGTCGTGCCCGTAGGTCTCCATGTGGTCCTGGTCGATGTTCGTGACCACCGCGATCGTCGGCGTCAGGTACAGGAACGACGCGTCGGACTCGTCCGCCTCGGCGACCAGGTACTCGCCGGTGCCGAGCCGCGCGCTGGCGCCGGCGGCGAGCAGCCGCCCGCCGATCACGAACGTCGGGTCGAGGCCGCCTTCCGCGAGCACCGACGCGATGAGGCTGGTCGTCGTCGTCTTTCCGTGCGTGCCGGCGACCGCGATGCCCTGCTTGAAGCGCATCAGCTCGGCGAGCATCAGCGCGCGCGGCACGACCGGGATGCCCTGCTCCCGCGCCGAGGCGACTTCGGGGTTGTCCGCCGCCACCGCCGTCGACACGACCACGACGTCGACGCCGTGCACGTTCGCCGCGGCGTGCCCTCCGACGATGCGGATGCCGAGCGACGCGAGGCGGCGCGTCACGGCGCTCTCCGCGAGATCGGAGCCCGACACCTGGTAGCCCTGCGTCGCGAGCACCTCGGCGATGCCGCTCATGCCGGCGCCGCCGATCCCGACGAAGTGCACGCGGCGCACCTTCTGCTTCATCGCCCGGCCTCCGCGACCTCGAGGCATACGTCCGCGACGCGGTCCGCGGCGTCGGTCCGGCCGACCGCGCGCGCCGCGACCGCCATCGCGAGCGCCTTCGGACGGTCGATCGACGCGACGAGCGCGGCGAGCCTCCCGGCCGTCAGTTCATCCTGCGCGATCCGGATGGCGCCGTTCGCGCGGACCAGGAACTCGGCGTTCGCGGTCTGCTCGTCGGCGATCGCGCCGGGGAGCGGCACGATCAGCGCGCCGAGCCCCACGGCGGCGAGCTCGGAGGTCGTCAGCGCGCCGCCACGCGCGATGGCGAAGTCGGCCCACGCGTAGCGCGCCGCCATGTCGTCGATGAACGCGACGCATTCGGCGTCGACGCCGGCGTCGCGGTACGCGCGGGAGAGCGCGTCGATGTGCTTCGCGCCCGCCTGATGGACGACCTGCGGGCGCGCCGCGGGCGCAAGCGTCGCGAGCGCCGCGGGAACGCGTTCGTTCAGCCCCTGCGCGCCGAGGCTGCCGCCGACGACGAGCAGACGCAGCGGCCCGGCACGCCCGGCGAACCGCCCGGCCGGCGAGGGCATCGCGGCGATCGCCTCGCGCAGCGGATTGCCGGTCCACTCGGCGATCCTCGCGTGGCGGCCGCGCATCGCGTCCGGAAAGCCGAGCAGCACGCGGTCGGCGCCGTAAGCGAGCAGGCGATTCGCGAGGCCGACGACGGCGTTCGAGTCGTGCAGGACGAGCGGACGGCCGCTCGCCACGCCCATCAGCGCGCCCGGGAACGACGCGAACCCGCCCAATCCCAGCACGACGTCGGGCGCGCGGCGGCGCAGGACCGCGAGCGCGTCGACACACGCGGCGACGAGCGCGAACGGCCCCAGCAGCAGCGTCCTGAGCCCCTTGCCGCGCACGCCACGGAACGACACCCCCTCGAACGCGACGCCGTGGTCCGGCACGAGCGTCGCCTCGAGTCCCTCGCGCGTGCCGAGCCAGAAGACGTTCGCGCCGCGCGCGGCGAGCTTCGCCGCGACCGCGAGGCCGGGGAAGACATGCCCTCCCGTTCCGCCGGTGGTGATCATCACGGTGCGGGCCACGGGAGCACCTCCGCCCGGCCCGCCGCCGGCGCGGCTTCGCGCCCCGCTTCCCCGAGAAGCGGGCGAGTGCCCCGGGATGGCCTGGCAGCGCTCATGCCACGTACCCGCGCAGGACGCGGCGGTTCTCGTAGTCGACGCGCAGCAGGATCGCCATCGCGACGCAGTTCGCGACGATGCCCGAGCCGCCGAACGACAGCAGCGGAAGCGTCAGGCCCTTGGTCGGAAGCACGCCCATGTTCACGCCGATGTTGATGAACGCCTGCACGCCGATCCACACGCCGATGCCCAGCGCGACCAGCGCGGCGAACGGGCGCTCGAGGCGCGCCGACTGCCGTCCGATCGCCCATGCGCGGTAGATCACCCAGGAGAACAGCGCGAGCACGACCGCGACGCCGGCGAAGCCCAGTTCCTCGGCGATCACCGCGAGCAGGAAGTCGGTGTGCGCCTCGGGCAGGTACAGGAGCTTCTCGACGCTCGCGCCCAGCCCCACGCCGAACAGCTCGCCCCGGCCGAACGCGATCAGCGAATGCGAGAGCTGGTAACCCTTGCCGAGCGGGTCGGACCACGGGTCGAGGAACGCGACGAGCCGCTGCTGCCGGTACGGCTGGGCGATCATGATCGCGCCGAGCGCGACGGGCAGCAGCACCGCCAGCCCGGCGAACAGCCTCCAGTCGAGCCCCCCGAGGAACAGGATCGCGAAGCCGATCGCGACGATCACGACGAACGCGCCGTAGTCGGGCTCGAGCAGCAGCAATCCGCCAATCGCGACCATTGTCGCGAACAGCGGCGCGAAGCCGCGCAGGATCGTCTGCCGCAGCGGCTGGCGCGCGTGCAGGAACGCCGCCTTGCGCACCGCGTAGCTCGCCGCGTAGAGCACGACGGCGAGCTTCATGAACTCGGACGGCTGCACGTTGACGACGTAGAGCGACAGCCAGCGCCGCGAGCCGTTCACGCTGCGCCCGATCGCCGGGACGAGAACGACGGCGAGCAGCGCGATGCCGGCGACGAACAGCCACGGCGCGAGCGCCTGCCAGACCTTCACCGGCACCTGGAACGCGCAGATCGCGGCGGCCAGCCCGACGGCGACGAACGCGCCGTGGCGCGCGAGGAAGTACCACGACCGGTGACCGGTCTGCGACGACGACTCCGCCACCGCGATCGAGGCCGAGTACACCATCACGAGGCCGGCCGCCAGCAGGAGCAGCGTCGCCCATGCGAGCGACGCGTCGAGGGCGAGCATCGTTCGCGGCGACGGCGCCGGCCCCGCGAAGCCGAACAGCGCGGAGGCGATCCTCCCGGGGCCCGCTGCGCGAGCGTCTCGCCGCGAGGGTTGCGCGCCCTCGGGGCGGCCGGGCGGGCGGGCGCGCGCGACGACGGGATCGTCGAGCCTACGCACGGAGCGTCTCCCCGGTCCGCTCGCGAACGAGCGAGGCGAAGCGCTCGCCGCGCGCCTGGTAGTTCGCGAACTGGTCGAGGCTCGCGCACGCCGGCGACAGCAGAACGGCGTCGCCTTCCCGCGCAAGCGCGAACGCGCGCTCGACCGCGGCGTCGAGCGTGCCCGGGATCTCGACCGGCACCTTCGCGCCCGCGAGCCCGTGCGCCACGTCCGGTGCGTCGCGACCGATCAGCAGCACCGCGCGGCACGACGCGTCGACCGCCGGCTTCAGCGACGCGAAGCCCTGGCCCTTGCCGTCGCCGCCGGCGATCAGCACGACCGGCCGGCCGATGCCGGTCAACGCCACCGCGGTGGCCGCCACCGTCGTCGCCTTGGAGTCGTTGACGTACAGCACGCCGCCGGCCTCGCCGATGCGCTCCATCCGGTGCGGCAGCCCGCGGAAGCGCTTGAGCGCGTCGAGCACCGGCTGGCGGATGCGCGCGACCGACGACACGAGCGCGAGCGCGGCGAGCGCGTTCAGCGCGTTGTGACGGCCGACGAGAGCGAGCGCGTGCGCCGGAACGAGCAGCTCGCCGCCGCGCGCGAGCCACTCGCCGTCGGGCCGGCCGACGAGTCCCCATTCCTCCTCGGAGAGCGGCACCGACGAGCCGAACGTCTGCACCGTCGCGCCCGGGAGCCGCATCAGGCGCACGATCGGGTCGTCTCGGTTCAGGATCTGCACGCGCGCTCCTCCGAAGATGCGCGCCTTCGCCGCCGCGTAGTCGGCGATGCCGGCGTAGCGGTCCATGTGGTTGGGCGTGACGTTCAGCACCGTGGCCGCGACCGGCGCGAGGCTCGAGACGGTCTCGAGCTGGTAGCTCGACAGCTCCAGCACGAGGACGTCGGGCCACGCTGCGCCGGCCTCGATCGCGGCGAGGACGTCGAGCACGGCGGCGCCGATGTTGCCGGCCGCCGTCGCGGTGAGCCCGGCGGCGCGCGCGAGCTCGCCCGCGAGCGCGGTCGTCGTCGTCTTGCCGTTGGTGCCGGTGATCGCGAGCACCTTCTGCGCGGGCGGAAGCGCGCGCGCGAACAGCTCGACGTCGCCGATCAGCTCGGCGCCGGCGGCGACGGCCTCCGCGATCGCCGGCTGGTCCTTCGGCACGCCGGGACTGATCGCGATCAGGTCCGCGCCGGCGAGCGTCGAGGTCGTCACCGGGCCGCTCTCGAACGCCACGCGGGGCAGCTCCTCGGCGAGGCGCGCGGCGTTGGGCGGATGCGGCCTCGTGTCGGAGACGCGCACGATCGCGCCGCCGCGCGCGAGGTGCCGCGCGAGCGACAGCCCGGTCAGGCCCAGGCCCAGCACGACGGCATGCCGTCCGGCGAAGTCGTTCGTCATCGCAGCTTCAGCGTGGAGAGACCGAAGAGGACGAGGAGCATGGTGATGATCCAGAACCTGACGACGACCTGGTTCTCCTTCCAGCCCTTGAGCTCGTAGTGGTGGTGGATCGGCGCCATCCGGAAGACGCGCCTGCCGGTCAGCTTGAACGACGCGACCTGCACGATCACCGACAGCGTCTCGACGACGAACACGCCGCCCATGATGAACAGCACGATCTCCTGCCGGACGATCACCGCGATCGCGCCCAGTCCCGCCCCGAGCGACAGCGCGCCGACGTCGCCCATGAACACCTCGGCCGGGTACGCGTTGAACCACAGGAAGCCCAGTCCCGCGCCGGCGATCGCGCCGCAGATCACGGCGAGCTCGCCCGCGCCCGCGATGAACGGGAACTGCAGGTAGCGCGCGAAGATCGCGTTGCCGCTCACGTAGGCGAAGATGCCGAGCGCCGCGCCGACCATCACCGTGGGCATGATCGCGAGCCCGTCGAGCCCGTCGGTCAGGTTCACGGCGTTGCTCGTGCCGACGATGACGAACCAGGTGAGCACGATGAAGCCCCACACGCCGAGCGGGTAGCTCACCGTCTTGAAGAACGGCACGATCAGGTCGGCCTTCGGCGTGAGCGCGCCCGCGAAGCCGCTCTGCGCCCACTCGGCGAGCAGTCGCGCCGCCTGCACGGCGTCGGGGGCCGACACCGCGAACGCGAGGTAGACCGACGCGACCAGGCCGATCGCCGCCTGCGCAAGGAGTTTCGCGCGCGCCGACAGCCCCTTCGGGTTGCGGTGGACGACCTTGCGGTAGTCGTCGACCCAGCCGATCGCGCCGAAGCCCAGCATCACCAGCAGCACGACCCACACGAACCGGTTGCCGAGGTCGCCCCAGAGGAGCGTCGTGACCGCGATCGACACGATGATGAGCGCGCCGCCCATCGTCGGCGTCCCGGCCTTGGTCAGGTGCGTCTGCGGCCCGTCGTCGCGCACCGACTGGCCGATCTTCATGCGCGTGAGCCACGCGATCATCCGCGGGCCGACGACGAACGAGATGACGAGCGCCGTCATGCACGCGAGCACCGCGCGAAGCGTCAGGTAGCCGAAGACGTTGAACGCCCGGATGTCCCTCGCGAGCAGGTCGGTGAGCCAGAGGAGCATCAGTGGCCTCCCCCGGCTGCGCCGTCCGAGGGGCCGCCCCGGGGACGGCCCGCCCCCCCGGCGGAGTCAGGCGAAGCGCGCGCCGGAGAGATCACGCCCCCGAGCGCGGCGACCACGCGCTCCATGCGCATGAAGCGCGAGCCCTTGACGAGGATCGCGACGCCCGCACGCGCCGCGGGCGCCACCGCGCTCACCAGCGCGTCGACGTCCGCGTGCCAGCGCGCGCCCGGGCCGAACGCGTCGGCGGCGTGACGCGCGAGCGCGCCGGTCGCCTCCAGCCGGTCGATGCCGCGTTCGCGCGCGTACGCGCCGACTTCGCGGTGGAACGAGGGTCCCTCGGCGCCGACTTCGCCCATGTCCCCCAGCACGAGCCAGCGCGTGCCGGGCGCGCGGGCGAGCACGTCGATCGCGGCGCGCACCGAGTCGGGATTCGCGTTGTAGCTGTCGTCGATGAGGAGCGCGCCCGACCGCGCACGCATCGCCACGAGGCGTCCGGCCGCGGGACGGAACGACGCGAGGCCGTGCGCGACGGCGTCGAGCGTGGCGCCGGCCGAGAGCGCCGCCGCGGCCGCGGCGAGCGCGTTGCGCGCCATCGGCTCGCCCGGGACGGCGAGATGCGCCCGCACCTCCCCGACCCAGGTTCGAATCGCGAGGTCGCTGCCGTCCGCGCCGCGCGAGACCCGCGCCGTGACGTCGGCGGGCACGCGCAGCGCGAACGTGCGCACCTGCGCGCCCGCCCGATCCGCGGCATCGCGCCACACGCCGCACGACGGGTCGTCGGCGTTGAGCACCGCGATTCCGCCGGGCGGCAGCGCCGCGACCGCATCGGCGTGCTCCGCGGCGACCTCAGCGACGCTCGCCAGGAACTCCTGGTGCTCGCGCTGCGCGTTGTTGACGACGACGATGGTCGGCCGCGCGATGGCGGCGAGCTCGCGCGACTCGCCGCGATGATTCATCCCGAGCTCGACGACGGCCGCGCGATGGCCGTCGCGCAGGCGCAGCAGCGTGAGCGGCAGCCCGATCGCGTTGTTCAAGTTGCCCGCCGTCGCGAGCGCGCCTTCCGCGCCGAACCGCTCGCGCAGGATCGACGCGATCATGTCCTTGACCGTGGTCTTGCCGTTGCTGCCGACGACGACGGCGAGCGGGATCGCGAAGCGCGCGCGCCAGTCGGCGGCGAGCCTGCCGAGCGCGGCCAGCGGATCCGCGACCGCGACGACCGGGCCGGCGAACGCGCCGCGCCCTTCCGCGACGAGCGCCGCCGCGGCGCCGCGGTCGAACGCGCTCGCGACGAAGTCGTGCCCGTCGAAGCGCTCGCCCGGCAGCGCGACGAAGAGATCGCCGGCCTCGACCGCGCGCGAGTCGGTCGTCACGCGCGCGAACCGGACGTTGGCGCCGCGGACCCGGCCGTGCACGGCGGCGGCGGCGGCGGCGAGGTCCATCATGCACCGCCCCACGCGGCGAGCGCGTCGTCGACGGCGCGCGCGTCGGAGTACGGCCTGCGCTCGCCGGCGATCTCCTGGGTGGCCTCGTGCCCCTTGCCGGCGACGAGCACGACGTCGCCGCGCTTCGCGGCGTTCACGGCGGCCGCGATCGCGGCCGCGCGGTCGAGCTCGACGAGCCAGCGCCGGCGCCCCGACTCGACGACGCCCTTCGTCACCGCGCCCGCGATCGCGGCGGGGTCCTCGAAACGCGGGTTGTCGCTGGTCACGACGACGCGGTCGGCGAGCTCGCCCGCGATGCGGCCCATCACCTGACGCTTGCCGGGGTCGCGGTCGCCGCCGCAGCCGAACACGCACACGAGCTCGCGGCCCGGCGCCACCGCCGGGCGCAGCGCCATGAGCACCTTCTCCAGCGCATCGGGCGTGTGGGCGTAGTCGACGACGGCCAGCGGCCGGTCGCCCCCGCCGTGGCGTTCCATGCGGCCCGGCGGCGGCGTGAGGCGCGCGAGCGCCTCGAGCGCGGGGTCGAGCTCCACGTCGCTCGCGAGCAGCGCGCCGAGCGTCGCGAGCAGGTTCGACACGTTGAACGCGCCGACGACGCCGGTCTCGACCGCGCCGCGCCCCCACGGCGTCGACACGTTGAGCGACAGCCCGCGCGGCCCCATCGCGACGCCGATCGCGGCGACCTCCGCGTTCGCGAGCCCGTAGGACATCGCGCGCCCGCCGCGCCCGCGCACCTCGTCGATCAGCCGCTGGCCGAACGGGTCGTCGGCGTTGATCACCGAGCACGCGAGGCCGGGCCACGAGAACAGCCGCTCCTTCGCGGCGCCGTACGCGCTCATCGTGCCGTGGTAGTCGAGGTGGTCGCGCGTGAGGTTCGTGAATACCGCGACGTCGAAGGTCGCGCCGTTCACGCGGCCCTGGTCGAGGCCGATCGACGAGACTTCGACCGACGCCGCCCTGGCGCCCGACGCGCGGAAGCCGGCGAGCGTCTCGTGAAGCACCGCCGCGTCCGGCGTCGTGTTGGGCGCGGGCTCGAGCGCGCCGACGAGTCCGATGCCCAGCGTGCCGATCACGCCGCAGCGACGGCCCGCGCCGTCGAGCGCCTGCGCGATCCACTGGGACGTCGTCGTCTTGCCGTTCGTCCCGGTGATGCCGACCATCCACAGTTCGCGCGAAGGGCTGCCGTAGACGACGTTCGCGATGTAGCCGAGTTTCGCCGCGAGCCGCTCGACCCCGGCGTTCGCCACCGTCCAGTCGGGGTTCCAGCGGTAATCGCGCGATTCCCACAGCACGGCGCCCGCACCGCGCGCGATCGCGTCGGGAATGAACGCGCGGCCGTCCACGCGCGAGCCCGGCCACGCCGCGAACGCGTCGCCCGCGTCCACGCGCCGGCTGTCCGACGTGACGCGGCGCGGCGTCATTCCCAGGCGGGCGAGCAGCGCGACGGCGTCGAACGGGGCGGCCGCCATCACGTCTCCTCGCGGATCTCGGCGCCTTCCGGCGGCAGGATCACGTTGTCGACCGGCGCGTCGGTCGGCACGCCCAGCATGCGCAGCGCCGACCCGGTGACGGCCGAGAACACCGGCGCCGCGACCGTGCCGCCGTAGTATTGCCCGGCGGACGGCTCGTCGATCATCACCGCGACGACGATGCGCGGGTTCGAGGCCGGAGCGAAGCCGACGAACGAGCTCACGTACCGGTCGGCCGCATAGCCGCGCCCCTCGAGCTTGTGCGCCGTGCCGGTCTTGCCCGCGACGCGGTAGCCGGGCACCTGCGCGCGCGGCGCGGTGCCGCCGGGCAGCACCGCGAGCTCGAGCATCCGGCGCACCGCGAGCGCGGTCTCGCGCTTGACGGCCGGCCGGCCCGCGACCGGCGCGCCGGTCTTGAACAGCGTGACCGGCTTGAGCTCGCCGCCGGTGGCGAACACCGTGTAGGCGCGGGCGAGCTGCACGAGGTTCACCGAGATGCCGTGCCCGTAGCTGATCGTCGCCTGCTCGATCGGCTTCCACGATTTCGCCGGGCGCAGCCGACCGCTCACCTCGCCGGGAAACCCGGTCTTCGGCGGCGTGCCGAAGCCGGCGTCGGCGAGCTTCTGCCACAGCGTCTGCGCGGGCAGCTTCAGCGCGATCTTCGCGGCGCCGACGTTCGACGACTTCTGGATCACCTGCTCGACGGTGAGCGTCCCGGCCGGGTGCGCGTCGTGGACCGTGGCGGACCCGATCGTGAGCCTGCCGCCCTCCGTCGCGACCGGCGTGTCGGGCCGAACGGCGCCCGCGTCGAGCGCGGCCGCGACGGCGAACGGCTTCAGCGTCGACCCGGGCTCGAACACGTCGGTGAGCGCGCGATTGCGCATGCGCTCGCGCGCGACGCGATCGCGCGCGTTCGGGTTGTACGCCGGCAGGTTCGCGAGCGCGAGGATCTCGCCGGTCTGCACGTCGAGGATCACGAGCCCGCCGGCCTTCGCGCGGTTCGCCTCGACCGCGGCCTTCAGCTCGCGGAACGCGAGGTACTGCAGGCGCGAGTCGAGCGACAGTGCGAGGTCGCGGCCCTCCTGCGGCGCACGGATCGAGGCGACGTCCTCGACCGCCTCGCCGCGCGGGTTGATGATCACGCGCCGGCTGCCCGGGACGCCGGCGAGCCACGCCTGCTGTGCGAGCTCGATGCCCTCCTGCCCGGCATCGCGGTCGCCGGTGAAGCCGAGCACGTGACTCGTCACCTCGCCTCCCGGGTAATAGCGCCGGAACGCGGTTTCCTCGTTCAGCCCCCTGATGCGCAGCGCGAGCGCGCGCTCCGCGACCTCCGGCGACAGGAGCTTCGCGAGGTAGACGAAGTTGTCCGCGTCGTCGACGCGCTTCTTCAGCACCGCCGGCCTGACGTCGACCAGGCGCGCGAGGCGCGCGAAGTCGTCGTCGGTCATCTCGAGCTGGCCCGGAAACGCCCACAGCGACTTGACCGGCGTCGAGACGGCGAGCGCCTCGCCGTGACGGTCGACGATGCGGCCCCGATGTGCGGGCAGCTCGAGCTCGCGCGAGTACCGCGCCGCGCCGCGCTCCTGCAGGAACGCGTTGTCGAACCACTGCAGGTAGAGCGAGCGTCCGCCGAGCAGCGCGAACAGGAGCGCGAGCCCGCCGAACAGGACCGCCGCGCGCACGCCGGAGATCGCCGGACCGCCCGGCGCGCGGCCGCGCCGGCGGGCGAGCGTCGCCGACGCGCTCATCGCCGTCCTCCCGCGAGCTCGACCACCTCGACGCGCCCCGCGCCGGGCACCTGCATGTGCAACTGCTCGCGCGCGAACTTCTCGACGCGTGCCGGCATCGACCAGGTCGATTGCTCGAGCTGCAGCTGGCCGTGCTCGACCTCGTAGGCGCGGGCGCGCGACTGCTCGCGCTCGAGCTCGACGAACAGGCTCCGCGCCTGGTGGCGGGTGGTCACGAGCGAGATCGCGCACGCGGCCAGGACCGCGAGCAGGAGCAGGTTGACGCGAGTCATCGCGGGATCCTCACGCTGTGCCGGGAGCGGGCCAGTCGCCCGGCAGCGGCGCGCCGGTGCGCCGCGCGACGCGCAGGACCGCGCTGCGCGCGCGCGGGTTCGCGTCGCACTCGGCCTGCGACGGGCGGATCGCGCGCCCGACCGCGGCGAGCGGCGGCGGCGGCAGGTCGGCGTCCGCGATCGGCACGCGCGCGAGGCGCGGGTCGCCGCCGAACGGCGCCGAGGCGCGCGCGATGAAGCGCTTGACGATGCGGTCCTCGAGCGAATGGAAGCTGATGACGGCGAGGCGACCGCCTTCGCGCAGCCGCGCGACCGCGCGCGGCAGCACGCGCTCGAGTTCGGCGAGTTCCTCGTTCACCGCGATCCGAAGGGCCTGGAACGTGCGCGTGGCCGGATCCTGACGCCAATCACCCCGCGTGCGCGAGCCGACGGCTTGGGCCACGATCGCGGCCAGCTGCCGGGTCGTGACGACGGGGCCGACCGCGCGAGCCGCAGCAATTGCTCTTGCAATCGGTTGAGCAAGCCGTTCTTCACCATGGTCGCGGATGACCTCCGTCAGTTCGCGCAGCGACGCGCGGGCGATGAACGCGGCGGCCGATTCCCCCGCGTCGGGATCCATGCGCATGTCGAGCGGGCCGTCGTGCCGGAACGAGAATCCGCGCGCGGGCGTGTCGATCTGCGGCGACGAGATGCCGAGGTCGAGCAGCACGCCGTCGATTTGCCCGATCGCGAGCGCGTCGAGCACGTCGTCGAGCGCCGAGAAGCGCGCGCGCCGGAAGTCGAGCCGCGCATCGCCGATCGCGGCGGCGGCCGGCCCGGCCTCCGGATCGCGGTCGATCGCGACGACGCGTCCCGCCGGTCCGAGGCGCGCGAGGATCGCGCGCGCGTGACCTCCGCGCCCGAACGTCGCGTCGACGTAGGTCCCGTCCTCGCGCAGCGCCAGCGCGGCGACCGACTCTTCGAGCAGGACGCTGAGATGGGTCCCATCGGACATCAGAGCGAGAAACCGTCGAGATCCGGCGGCAGCCCGCCGCCGTCGAACGCGATCGCCTGCGCGGTGCGCGCGGCCCACGCCGCGTCGTCCCACAGCTCGAACTTGCGTCCCTGCCCGACGAGCACGGCGCGCCTGTCGAGCGACGCGTAGCGCCGCAGCGCAGGCGGCACGAGAATGCGGCCGGCCGCGTCGATCTCGACGTCGTCGGCGTGCCCGACGATGAGCCGCTGCAGCCCGCGGATGCGCTCGTCGAACGACGACAGCGACATCAGCCGCTGCTGGATCGGCTCCCATGCCGCGAGCGGATAGAGGAGCAGGCAGCGGGACGGATCGGCGGTGAGCACGAGATGCGAGCCGCTTTGCGCGACGATCGCGTCGCGATGGCGGGCGGGGATCGCGAGGCGACCCTTCGCGTCGAGGGCGAGTTCGGTGACGCCGCGGAACACCGGCATCGGCCGCTCGCCCTCCCTTGCCGCCTTGTCCAACGTCTCCTCCCACGATGCCATGGCCCGGGATCCCGGCATCGGGCAGGGGTCCCGAATCGTCGTCTGGACCCCACCCAAACCCACATTTCCCCACTTGTCGCCACTATAAACGCCGATCCGGACCGCGGTCAACGAATTTCCGCTGTCCGAACAATCACTTAGCGCCGATTTCACCACAGAATGGCAAGACCCTAATAAACAGCAACTTAGGCATGTATTCGAAGGTAGTACGCGAGAAGAAGTACCGCATCCCTCCCACGCATCGAACGAATGTTCGATCCGAAGCGTCCCGGCGACCCCGATTGGCGAAAATCCGGCGGTCGGCGGCGGCACCGACGCGCCGGCGGCGCGACGAGCGCTTCATGCCGGCGGCATGACGGACTGCCGCCCGTGATCGGCCCTTGCGCAGGATCGCGTGAACCCATGCCGGGAATCAGGCATGCGGATGCCCGACCGATGGCGTCGCGATCCCGGCCGCCGCCGGCGCTGGCGTGACATTTCAGCCACGGAAGCGCGAATCCGGGCGACGGGGCCGTCGCCGCGGCATGTTTCCCGCGGAGGGGTTGTGAGACACTAACGTGCCCCGGCCCGATGCGCGTCGCCTCGCCGGCGACACGCCCGACCGTGGAACAGGAGACCGCCATGCGCCGCGCCCCGCTCGTCCTCGTTGCGCTCGCCGCGTCCGCGCTCGCCGGCTGCGCGAGCTGGAACGATCGCTACGGCCACGTCCGCACCGATCCCGTCCTCTGGTTCCTCGGCGGCGCGCCGAGCGAGTTGCAGCTCGACTGGCCGCGCCGCGAGGTGCCGACGCTGCGGCCGCTGGTCTCTCCCGACCTCGTCGCGCCGCCGGAGCCGCGTCCGCTCGACTATCCGCGCGGCTGGTCGCCCGACCATCCGCCCTATGCGCCGCTCGGCGACGATCCGTCGAGCCCTACGTCTGACGTCGATGGCCCACGCTGCTCCGGCACCTGCGACCCGGCGCCGTCGAGCAGCGGCATCGCTGGCGACGGCGTGCTTCGCCCTCGCGGCGACTGACGCCGCCGCCCAGGCCACCTCCCCGCCTCCCGATCCGACGCCGGTTTCCGGCGTCGCGCGCCCGGCAGAACGCGCGCCGGACGCCGTTCGCTATCGCGTATCGATCGACGCGCCGCCGTCGTTCGTGCCGGCGCTGAGGCAGAACGTCGATCTCGTCCGCTGGCAGGACTACGCCGACATGACCGAGCCATTGCTCGCGCGCCTCGCGCGCGAGGCGAGCGGGCAGGCGCGCGCCGTCGCCGACGCGGAAGGCCACTTCTCGGCGCAGGCGACCGTCGCGATCGACCGCTCCGTCGAGCCGTTCGCGGTGACGCTGACGCTCGTCCCGGGCGAAGCGACGCGCGTGCGCTCGGTGCGCGTCGCCGTGACCGGCGCTGCCCAGGACGACGTGCCGGCCGGGACCGACGCGATCGCGAGCGCCCAGGGCGGCTGGCTGCTCGGACGCGGCAGCGTCTTCCGGCAGGACGCGTGGGAAGCCGCGAAGTCCCGCGCGGTCGAGGCGATCCGCGCGAGCCCGTACGCGTCGGCGGCGATCGCGCGGAGCCGCGCCGACGTCGACCCCGAAGCGCATGCCGCCGACCTCGACGTCGAGATCGCGAGCGGCCCGCCGTTCCGATTCGGCAGGCTCGAGGTGCGCGGACTCGTGCGCTACCCGGTGTCGCTCGTGCGCAACTTCTCGACGCTCGTCGAGGGTGACCGGTACTCGCGCGAGGCGCTTCACGCGTTCCTGCGGAGACTCGACGCCACCGGCTACTTCGCCAGCGTGCAGGCGGCGATCGACGACGATCCCGCGCACGCCGGCGAGGCGGCCGTCCGCGTCGACGTCATCGAGGCGCCGACGAAGCGCATCGAGGTCGGCGTCGGCTACTCGACCGACACCGCCTACCGCGGCAACCTGTCATGGCGCGACGTCGACTTCGCCGGCCGCGCGATCCAGTTCAGCGTCGACGCGCGCGTCGAATCGAAGGTGCTGGACGCCACGGTGCGATTCGTCCGCCCGCCCGACGCGCGAGGCTGGCGCGATTCGGCCGGCGCGCACGTCGAGCGCACCGACATCGAGCGCCTCGTCACGCGCACCGCCTACGCCGCCGTCCGCCGCCAGTCGGTCGACGAGCGGCGGCAGCCCGCGTTCGGCGCGGCGTACTACGTGGACGAGCAGCGCCCCGACGGCGGCGAGGCCGTCGACGCGCACGCGCTCTACGTCGACGGCGCATGGACGCGCCGCGACGTCGACGACCTCGTCGCGCCTGCGAGGGGCCATGTCGTCGCGTTGCAGGCCGGCGCGGGCATCCCGGGCATATCGACGCGCGGCTTCGGCCGCGCGATCGCGCAATTCCAGGCATGGCATCCGATCGGGCGTGCGAGCGGCGTGACGCTTCGCGTCGAGGCGGGCGCCGTGCTCGCGCGCTCCCGCGAAGGCGTTCCGTCGACGCTGCTGTTCCGCACCGGAGGCGATGCAACCGTGCGCGGCTACGCGTACCAGAGCCTCGGCGTGAAGCGGGACGGCGCCGTGCTGCCCGGACGCTACTACGCGCTCGCGAGCGTCGAGGCCACGCGCTGGTTCAGCGAGACCTGGGGCGCGGCGCTCTTCGTCGACGCCGGCAACGCGGGCGACGAGGCCGGGGACCTCGCGAAGCCCGCGGTCGGCTACGGCATCGGCGCGCGGATGCGCACGCCGATCGGCCCGTTCCGGCTCGACGTCGCGTACGGCCACGACGACCGGCGCGTTCGCGTCCACTTCTCGGTAGGGCTCGCGTTCTGATGGTCGGCGCGCCCGACCGCCGCGACGCGACGCGCCGGCCGGCATGGCGCCGGGCGGTCCGCGCCGCATGGCTCGCGACGCTGGCGGCCGCGATCGCGCTCGTCGCGCTGGCCGGCGCCACGATCGCGTTCCTAGGGACGCAGTCCGCGCTCGATCTCGCGGTGCGCGAAGTCATCGCGCGCAGCGATGGCCGGCTCGACATCGACGACGCGCGCGGTTCGCTGCTGTCGACGGTGCGCGTCGCGCGCATCGCGTGGAACGGACCGGAAGCGCAGGCCGAGGCGCACGACGTCGCGCTCGACTGGTCGCCGTTCGCGCTCCTGCAGCGGCGCATCTCGATCAGGGGCCTCGGCGCGCAGACCGTCGTGATCGCGATCAAGGGCTCCGACGCGGCGACCGAGCCGCCCGCCGCGCTCGTGCTCCCGTTCCCGGTCACGATCGGCCGCGTCGCCGTCGGGCGCCTCGACTGGGTGCTGGGACCCCGGTCCGGGAACGTCCGCGGCCTCGCGTTCGGCTACACGGGTGGCGCCGCCGAGCACGCGCTCGTCGACCTCGCGCTCGCGGCCGATCGCGGTCGCCTCGCCGGGAACGTCACGCTCGCCGCGACGCGACCGTTCGCGCTGGCCGGCACGGTCGCGTTCGCCGGCGACGCCGATCTCGCCGGCATCGACGCGCAGGCCTCGATCGGCGGCACGCTCGATTCGGTCACCCTCGACGCGACGGGCCGTGCCCGCGGCGCGTCGGCGCGCGCGAGGGCGACGCTCGCACCGTTCGCGCAGCAACCGCTGGTCAGCGCGATCGTCGACCTCGCCGACGCGCGTCTCGCGGCGATCGATCCGCGATGGCCGGAAACGTCGATCACGGCGCGTGTGACCGCGGTTCCGACGCCCGGCGGCTACGCGGGGACCGTCGACGCGACCAACCGCGCGCCGGGCACGATCGACGCGAACCGCCTGCCGCTGGCGGCACTGCGCGCCCGCTTCGCGGCCGACGGCGCCACCCTCGCGCTCGACGACCTGCATGCCACGCTCGAGGGCGGCGGCACGGCACGCGGCCGAGTCGTCCTCGTACCCGCCGGGCGCTCCGTCTCCGGCACGCTCGACGTCGCGGACCTCGACCTCGCGCGCGTCCATTCGCGCCTGTCGCCGACGCGCCTCGCGGGCACGCTGGTCGCGGACCTCGACGAGCAAGCGCAACGGGTGCGCGGCGATCTCGCGGACCGCACGCGCGGCATCGCCGCGGCATTCGACGCGACGCTCGCCGGAGGCCGCGTGAGGATCGCGTCGCTGCGCGCCGTCGCGGGCAACGCCCGACTCGACGGCAGCGGGTCGATCGCGCTCGACGGCACGCTGGCCTTCGATGCGGACGCCACCCTCGCGCGCTTCGATCCTTCGCGCTTCGGCGACTTTCCCGAGGGCTCGCTCGACGGCCGCGTGATCGCGAGCGGCGCGCTCGCGTCGCCTTGGCGCGCGAGCGTCGACGTCGCGCTCGCGGGCGGCTCGCAATGGTCGGGCATCGCGCTCGCGGGCACCGCGCGCGGCAGCGTGAGCGCGACCGAGGCGCGCGACGTCGCGGTCGACGCGCGCGTCGCGGGTGGGCGCGTCATCGCGAAGGGCGATGCGGGACGCCTCGGGGACTCGCTCGCCTTCGACCTCGACCTGCCACGCCTCGAGGCGCTTTCCCCGCTCGCGGCGTGGCTGCCCGCGCCGCTCGAGGGGCGGCTGGTCGCGAAGGGCACGGCGATGCTCGCGCCGCGCGACGTCGGCATCGAAGCGAGACTGCGGGGCGAGCGCCTGCGCGCGGGTCCGGACTTCGCCGCGGCGAGGCTCGACCTGCGCATCGCGTGGCCGCAACGGGCGGGCGCCGAGCTCGACCGGCGGCCGGTCGAGCTGGATGTCGACGCGCGCGACGTCGAGGCCGCGGGCATGCGGCTCGCGAGCGCGACCGGCACCGCGCGCGGCACGCTGGCCGATCACCGCGCGGACGTGCGCGCGAGAGTCGCCGGCAGCGACGTCGAGGCGACGCTCGCCGGTGCGTTCGACGTCGGCGCGCAGCGCTGGCGCGGAAACGTGACGGCGCTTCGCTCGTCCGGTGCCGCGAACGCGCGTCTCGAGGGACCTGCGGCGCTCGAGGTCGGGCGGGGCCGGATCGCGCTCATGCACGCCCGGCTTCGCTTCGCCGACGGCGACTTCCGCGTCGACGATCTCGCGATCGAGCAAGGCCGCGTCACGACGCACGGCGCGTTCACCGGCGTCCCCGCGGCGGCGTTCGCGCGCATCGCCGGCGTCGCGCTGCCGTTCTCGACCGACGTCGCGCTGGGCGGCGCGTGGTCGATCACGGCCTCGCCGCGCCTCGACGGCACGCTCGCGATCCACCGCGAGCGCGGCGACGTGCGCATCGACACGCTCGCCGACTCCGCGCGCGACGGCACGTCGATCGGTCTCACGCGCCTCGAGCTCGACGTGCGCTTCGCCGACGACGCGGTCGACGGCCAGGCGAGGCTCGCGTCCGCGCTCGGCGGGAGCGCGACGCTCGCCTTCGCGCTGGCGCGCTCGCCGACCGCCGCGCCCGGGACGCTCGCGCCCGACGCGCCGCTCGATGCGACGCTCGTCGGCGAGTGGCCGTCGCTCGCGCTGCTCCAGCCATGGCTGGGAACGACCGCGACCGCGGACGGCCGCCTGCGCGCCGACCTGGCCGCGCGCGGGACGCTCGCCTCGCCGGTCCTTTCGGGGACGATCACGGGAAGCGGGCTGCGCCTCGATGCGCCGCAGTGGGGCATGCATTTCGCGCAGGGCACGTTCGCCGCGCGGCTCGACGACGGCGCGGTCACGCTGGACGAACTCGCGTTTCGCGCCGGCGAGGGCACGTTCCGTGCGAGCGGCACGCTCGCCCGCGCGCGGCGCGCCGGCGACCCCGAGGGACTCGGCACGAGCATCGCGTGGCGCGCGGACCGGCTCCGACTGTTCAATCGCCCCGACCTCAGGCTGATCGCGAGCGGCGAGGGGACGCTCGCGCTCGCGGACGGGCGCGCGAACGTCGCGGGCGCGGTCAGGATCGACGAGGGCCACGTCGAATACGAGCGCAGTCGCGGCACGGCGCTCGCGACCGACGTCGTCGTGAAGGGTCGTCCGGCGCCCGCGACTCCGGCGCGCGACGCCCGCCTCGGCGGACCGCTCACGCTCGCGCTCGACGTCGACCTCGGCAACCGGCTCTCGTTCGTCGGCGAGGGGCTGGAGGCGCAACTGCGCGGCCGGCTTTCGCTCGCGACCGCGCCGAACGGGCGGCTCGAGGCACGCGGCGCGATAAGCGCCGTCGACGGCACCTACTTCGCGTACGGCCAGCGCCTCGACCTCGACCGTGATCGCGCGCGCCTGGTGTTCGACGGCCCGCTCGACAATCCCGCGCTCGACATCGTCGCGATGCGCAGGAATACCGCCGTCGAGGCCGGCATCGAGATCACCGGCAGCGTCAACGTGCCGCGCGTGACGCTCGTGTCCAATCCGCCGGTGTCCGACGGCGAGAAGCTCGCGTGGCTCATCACCGGGCAGGGACTCGAACGGTCGACCGGCGCGGATCTCGCCGCGATCTCGGCGGCTTCCGCGTCGCTGCTCGGCGCGGGCGGCAGACCGTTCGGAACCTCGATCGCCCGCCGGCTCGGTCTCGACGACCTGTCGATTCGCAGCCGGACGACGCTTGACGCAAGCGGCGCCGCCGTCGCCAATCCCGTCGTCGCGTTCGGCAAGCGCCTGTCCGAGCGGCTGTCGCTCGTCTACGAGCAGGGGATCACCGTGGCGACCAACACGCTTCGCCTCGAGTACGCGCTGACTCGCTCGATCACGCTGCGAGCCGAGGCCGGAACCGCGAGCGGCGTGGGCATCGCCTACCGGCGATCCTACGACTGAGCGCTATCCGAGCACCGACGCCCCGGTCGCGCAGGCCGCGGGGCGACGCGCGAGCGGGGCCGGGTGTCTGGAGGCGGGCCCGGGGCGGCGGGGGGACATCCACCGGAGCCCGTTTCGCGAGCTCCGGCGCCGGAGGGAAGGAAACTGGCGCGCCCGACAGGATTCGAACCTGTGACCCTTGGCTTCGGAAACCAATACTCTATCCAACTGAGCTACGGGCGCGCGAACCGGATATTGTAGCCGTCCGCCCCCTGCAGCGTCCATCGACACCGCCGCAGGCGCGACAGGCCGAAGCGGGCCGGTATAATGCCGCGTTCGGCGCCGTTCCCCGCGCGCCGTCCCCGCCCGCCTCCGACGCGTTGCCATGACCGACCACGACCCGCACAGCTCCCCGATCAAGACCCCGAAGCAGCTCATCATCGTCGTCGTGCTCGCGTTCGTCGTACCGATCGTGCTGATCGTGCTGATCACGCAGCTCGTCACCGGCGGCGCCCAGGGCGGCGGCGACGACAGCGCGGTGCTCGCGCGCATCGCGCCGGTCGGGACCGTGCAGATCGGCGCAGGCACGACGACCGGCGCGGCACCGGCAGCGGCGACAGCTGCAACTCCGGCTGCGGCGTCCGCGGCTGCGCCCGCTGCGGCGCCCGCGGCGGCGGCGCCCGCGGCCGTCGCGGTCGCCGCCGCGCCCGCCGCTGTCGCGGCGGCGCCTGCCGCGAACGCCGGCAAGAAGACCTACGACACCGCATGCGTCGCATGCCACGGCATGGGCATCGCGGGCGCCCCGAAGTTCGGCGACAAGGGCGCGTGGTCCGCGCGCATCGCGCAGGGCGCGAACACGCTCTACGACCACGCGATCAAGGGTTTCACCGGCAAGGGCGGCGTGATGCCGCCGAAGGGCGGCGCGATGGCGTTGACGGATGCCGACGTGAGGGCCGCCGTCGACTACATGGCGGCTGCCGCGAAATAACCGCGACGGGCGAGCCACGGCGGAACGCGGCCCGAGGGCCGCGTTTCTCATCGCGTCGGACCCGGTCGCGCGAGCGCGGCCCTGAGCGCAGCCAGCCGCGCCGACCCCGCCGCCTTCTCGCGCGCGGCCTCGTCGGGCGGCAGCGGCGCCCCGGCCCAGCGCAGGTCGTCCTGCGCAAGCTCCGCGAGGAAGCGCGAGGGCGTGCAGTCCGTTCGCCCGCCCGCCCGCTTGCGCGTGCGGCAGAACGACAGGTGCAGCGAGCGTTCCGCGCGCGTGAGCCCCACGTACATCAGCCGGCGCTCCTCGTCGATCGTGCCGGCCTCGACCGACTCGCGATGCGGCAGGATGCCCTCCTCGAGCCCCACGAGGAACACGTGCGGGAACTCGAGGCCCTTCGCCGCGTGCAGCGTCGACAGCCGGACGGCGTCGGCGTCCTCGCCGTCGCGCCCCTCGAGCATCGTGATCAGCGCAATCGCCTGCGTCAGCTCGACGAGCGTCCTTCGGTCGGCCTCGCCCTTCCGCGCGAGCCATCCGGTGAAGTCGCGCACGCTCTCGATCTTCGCGGCCGCCTCGCGCTTGTCGAACGTCGCGAGCAGGTGGTCCTCGTAGCCGATCGCGCGCAGCAGGTCGTCGATCAGGCGCCCGGCCGGCTCGCGCGGCGCGCGGTGGCGCAACCGGTCGACCATGGCCACGAATTCGACGAGCGTCGCGTGTGCGCGAGCATGCGCGACCGCGGCGAATGCGGGCGCGCGCACGGCCGCCGCGAGGCTCTCGTCCCGCGCGGCGGCGGCCTCCGCGAGCTTCGCGAGCGTCGCCTGCCCGACGCCGCGCTTCGGCACCGCGACGGCGCGCAGGAACGCCGGGTCGTCGTCCTCGTTGGCGACGAGCCTCAGGTAGGCGACCAGGTCCTTGATCTCGGCGCGCTCGAACCACGACTGGCCGCCGGACACCTCGTACGGGATCGATTGCGCGCGCAGCGCCGCCTCGAGCGGGCGCGACTGGTGATTGCCGCGGTAGAGCACCGCGTAGTCCGACCACCGGCCGCGGTGCTCGAAGCGGTGCGCCGAGATCGCCGACGCGACGATCCCGGCCTCGGCGTCCTCGTCGCGCGCGGCGACGACGCGGATCGCATCGCCGTGCCCGCGGTCGCTCCACAGCCGCTTGTCGTGCAGCTTCGGGTTGTTCGCGATCAGCGCGTTCGCCGACGCGAGGATGCGCGTGGTCGACCGGTAGTTCTGCTCGAGCTTGACGACGACGAGGCCCGGATAGTCGCGCGGCAGCTGCGCGAGGTTCTCGAGCGTCGCGCCGCGCCAGCCGTAGATCGCCTGATCGTCGTCGCCGACCGCGGTGAAGCGCCCGCGCTCGCCGACCAGAGCGCGGAACAGGCGGTACTGCAGCGGGTTGGTGTCCTGCACCTCGTCGACCAGCACGTGCTCGCACTTCGCCTGCCAGCGCCCGCGTGCCTCGCCGTCGCGCTCGAGCAGCTCGACCGGCAACCGGATCAGGTCGTCGAAGTCGACCGCCTGGTAGGCGGCGAGCGCGTCGGCATAGCGCGCATACGCCCGGGCCGCGATCGCCTCGTCGGCGTCCTTCGCCCCGGCGAGCGCCTCGGCCGGCGTCGCGAGCGCGTTCTTCCACTGGCTGATCCTCCACTGCGCCTTGCGCGTGCGTGCGCGGTCGGCGGTGGCAGCGAGCTCGGCGACGATGCCCTCGAGATCCTGCGGATCGAGCACCGAGAACCCCGGCTTCAGCCCCAGCGCCTTTGCTTCGGCGCGCATGATCGCGAGGCCGAGCGCGTGGAACGTCGCGACGCGGACCTTCGCGGCGGCGTCCCTGCGGCCGGCGCCGGCGAGCAGCGCGTCCGCGCGCTCGCGCATCTCGCGCGCCGCCTTGTTCGTGAACGTGATCGCGACCAGCCGCGACGGATCGCCGCCCTGCGCGACCAGGTGCGCGATCTTCGCGGTGATGACGCGCGTCTTGCCGCTGCCCGCGCCGGCGAGGACGAGCATCGGCGCGTCGCTGCGGCGAACCGCGGCGGCCTGTTCGGGGTTGAGCGGGAACGACATCGGTGGGGTTGCCGGGGCTGCCGGCGCGGACGGAGGACTCGCGCCCTGGCCGCGCCGGCAGGCCCTAGAATGGTCGGCATCCTAGCAACGCTCGCGCCCGCGCGGCAGTCTTGACGCGCGCGCCGAACTCCATTCCATTCCCACGGCCATGGCGCTCTACGCGATCGGCGACCTGCAGGGGTGTCACGACGAGTTCGTGCAACTCCTCGACCTCGTCGGCTTCTCCCCCGCGAACGATCGCCTCTGGCTGGTCGGCGACCTCGTCAACCGCGGTCCCGGGTCGCTGCCGATCCTGCGCGAGGTCAAGGCGCTGGGCGACGCCGCGCGCGTCGTCCTCGGCAACCACGACCTGCACCTCCTGACCGTGGCGGCGGGCCATCGCGCCCCGCATCGCAGCGACACGCTCGACGACGTTCTGCGCGCGCCGGACCGCGCCGACCTGCTCGACTGGCTCGCCGCGCGCCCACTCGTGGTGCGCGAGGACGGGTTGCTGATGGTGCACGCCGGACTGCTCCCCTCGTGGACCGCGGCGGATGCGCTCGGGCTGTCCGGCGAAGTCGAGGCCAAGCTCGCGGGCAGCGACGCCCGCCGCTTCCTGGGCGCGCTCTACGGCGACGATCCGTCGACGTGGCGCGACGACCTCGAGGGCGACGATCGCCTCCGGGCGATCGTCAACGCGTGCACGCGACTGCGCTTCTGCACGGCCGACGGGCGGATGGAGTTCGGCGAGAAGCGCGGCCGCGCCCACGCACCGGAGGGCTTCCGTCCGTGGTTCGCGCACGACCACCGGCGCACCGCGTCCGAGACGATCGTGTCCGGGCACTGGTCGACGCTCGAGCTCGACCTCGCGCCCAACGTGATGATGCTCGATTCGGCGTGCCTGTGGGGCGGGACGCTGACCGCGATCAGGTTGCCGGACCGCCGCGTGTTCCAGGTGCCGTCGCGGCATCCCGTCGTGCCAAAGCCGCTCGTATAGCGTCCTCGGCCTCGCGCGCGAGGTCGCGACGATGTCGCGTGCGCGCGGCGAGCGCCGGCGCCGCGATCAGGTCGACCGCCAGTCGCCGCTCGCCGCACACGCGCCAGAACGATGCCGCGAAGCTCGTGTCGCCCGCGTACTCGGGCGCGAGCGACAGCACGCCGTCGCCGTCGTGATAGCGGATCGCGACCGGAAGCACGTGGCCCTCGGCGTCCACGACCGGCTGCAGCAGCGAGCCATGGAACCTGAGCATCGTGCTGCCGTCGGTCGTCGTCCCTTCGGGGAACACGGCGATCACGTCGCCCGACGCGAGCACTTCGGCCGCGCGGCGGTTGATGCGCTCGGTGTCGCGCAGGCGCCCGCGCTCGATGAACAGCGTTCCCGATCCGCGGATCAGGCGCCCGACGACCGGCCAGTCCGCCAGTTCGGACTTCGCGACGAAGCGCGCCGGCCGGTGCGCGTTCAGGACCACGATGTCGAGCCACGAGACGTGGTTGGCGACGATCAGCACGTTGCCGCCGTGCGCGTCGATCGCGCCGTGAACGCGCGCCTCGACGTTCATCAGGCGAAGGAGCTTGCGCGACCACCGGAGGATGTGCGAGCGCCTGCGCTCGGCGCTCGCGCGCGGGAACACGAACGTCGTCGTCGCCAGTCCGGCGACGAGGTGGATCGAGATGCGTGTCGCGCGCCACAGCCTGACCGGGAACGCGACCGGCCGGCCCGTGGACGACGGTGAACGCGGGGAGCGGCGGCGCATC
Source organism: Burkholderiales bacterium (assembly GCA_905339295.1). Taxonomy (GTDB): domain Bacteria; phylum Pseudomonadota; class Gammaproteobacteria; order Burkholderiales; family Casimicrobiaceae; genus VBCG01. Next base: position 26,623 of record CAJPFI010000001.1, on the reverse strand, counting down.
AGGACGCGGGCGCCCGGAACGCGGCGGCCCGCGCAGCGGCGGGCCGTGGAGCCGGCATGCGATCGCTCGCGCTAGCGGGTGACACGCGTCGAGTAGCCGTCCGAGAGCACGCGCACGCGGTCGCCCGGGCGCAGCGCCTCCCACTCGGCATCCTGCACGACCGCGATCAGGCCCCCGCCGTCGAGCCGCACCGTGATCTCGATGCCCGGCCGCTGCGTCACGCCTTCCTCGACCGCGACGCCGATGATGCCGCCGACGATGGCGCCGATCACCGAGCCGGCGAAGCTCCCGCGGTGGCCGCCGCCGGCGTGGCTGCCGGCGATCGAGCCGATCACCGCGCCGCTCGCGCCGCCGACGCCTGTGCGCGAGCCGCCGATGAGCACTTCCCGCACCGACTCGACGAAGCCGAACTCGACCGACTGCGTGCGCAGCGCCTGCCCGGGGTAGTAGACATCCGCCCGCTGCACCGGCACGCAGCCGGCGAGGAGCAGGACGGAGCAGGCGAGCGCGGACAGGAACACTCGGCAGCCGGGCGGACGGATCATGGCGATCACCATGGCGAGTGGTCGAAGGACTGCAGGTACAACGCCGCCACCCTCTCGCGGTTCACCACGTGGTTCTGGGCACCGCGCGAGCCGATCTTGAGCGCGCCCAGCGTCGAGGCGAGGCGACCGGTGCGCTCCCAGTCCCAGTCGTTCGCGAGGCCGTAGAGCAGCCCCGCGCGATAGGCGTCGCCGCATCCGGTCGGATCGACGATCGCGCCGACCTTCGCGGCCGGAATCCGGATCGCGCCGCCGGCCCGGTGGATCACCGACCCGTCCGCGCCCAGCGTGACCACCAGCGCGTCGACGCGCTCCGCGATCGACGCCAGCGCGAGCCCCGTGCGCTCGCACAGGAGCTTCCCCTCGTAGTCGTTGCACGCGACCACGGCCGCGCCGTCGATCATCGCGAGCAGCTCGCCGCCGTCGAACAGCGTGATGCCCTGGCCGGGATCGAATACGTAGGGCACGCCCGCGTCGCGAAACTCGGCCGCGTGCTGCATCATCCCTTCGCGCCCGTCCGGTGCGACGATCCCCCACGCGATGCCCTCGACCTCGCCGACGTGGTTGTCGTGCGAGCGCGTCATCGCGCCGGGATGGAAGGCGGTGATCTGGTTGTCGTCGAGGTCGGTGATGATGAACGCCTGCGCCGTGTAGGTCCCCGGCACGTGGCGCACGCCGTCGACCCCGATGCCCAGCGACTCGAGCCGCTCGCGGTACGGCCCGCCGTCGTCGCCGAACGTCGCCATCACGACGGGCGACCCGCCGAGCCCGCGCAGGTTGTAGGCGATGTTGCCGGAGCAGCCGCCCCATTCGCGGCGCATCTCGCCGACCGTGAACGACACCGACAGCACGTGCGCCTGGTCGGGCAGGATGTGCCGGCTGAAGCGATCCGGGAACACCATGATGGTGTCGTAGGCGAGCGAGCCGCAGATCAGCGTCCTTCTCATGGCGGGGCCGGCCCGGACCGGGCGGTCGGAAAGAGGAAATCAGTGTAACGCCCGCGAGCCGGGGCGGCCGCGGCGATCGCTTCGTGCCCGGCTCGCTGCGCCGGTGACGCCGGCCGTCGGCGTCGAGCGGCTACCCGACGCTCTCGCGCGAGAGGTCGCGCACGATGCCCTGCTGGCGTCGCGACACCGGCAGCGTCTCGTCGAGCCGGGTCAGCAGCACTTCCCAGTGCGCGTCGCCGTCGTCGTTCACGCGCCGCTCGAAGCCGCGGATCGCGTCGCGCGCGACGAGACAGTTGCGGTGCACGCGCACGAACCGGTGGCCGAACTCGTGCTCGAGGCGCGTCAGCGACTCTTCGAGCAGGAACTCGCGGTCGTGCGTGCGGATCGTGATGTACTTCAGCTCGGCCTTGAGGTAGATCACCTCGTCGATCGGCACGAGCACCACGCGCGAGCGCTCGGTGACCGACAGGTAGCGACGCGCGTTGGCGGGGAGCAGCGAGATGCGCTCCGCCGAGAGCGGGCGCAGCCTCGGCACCTTCTGCAGCGCCGACAGGAGCCGCTGCACCCGCACCGGCTTCACCAGGTAGTCGACCGCATGCACGTCGAACGCCTCGAGCGCGTGCTCCTGGAACGCGGTGGTGAACACGACGACCGGCGGGCGCGGCAGCTTGAGCAGGTGGCGCGCGAGCTCGAGGCCGTCCATGTCCGGCATGTGGATGTCGGTGAGCACGAGGTCGGGCGGCGCCAGCTGCATCAGGTCGAGCGCCTCGCGCCCGTTCGCCGCCTCGCCGACGACGGCGATCGGCAGCAGCGCCGAGCAGTCGTCGAGCAGTTCGCGCAGCCGCCGGCGCGCCGGCGTCTCGTCGTCGACCAACACCACGCGGAGCGGTGCATCAGCCATGCGCCGCTCCCGTGCGAAGCGCCCCGTCGGGCCGGCGCGGCCGCGCGGCCGCCTGCCGGGTCCCGTCGGGCGCCGGACGCGCCGGCGATTCGATCCGGTAGGGCATCCGGATGTGGACCTCGTAGGCGCGGTCGAGCACCTTCGATTCGAGCGACGCCTCGGCGTCGAAGTGCAGGGCGAGTCGTTCACGGACGTTGTCGAGCGCCATCTTGTTGCCCTTGTGGTGGCTGCCGCCCGACGACCGGTAAGGGTTGCGCAGCACGGCGTGCACCTCGCCCTTCGACAGGAAGATGTTGACCGAGACGGTCCCCGGCTGGCTGGAAGGCTCGATGCCGTGGTAGACCGCGTTCTCGAGCAGCGGCTGCAGCACGAGCGGCGGCACCAGCGCGTCGCCGGGCATGCTCTTCACGTTCCAGTCGACGACGAGCCTCGCGCCCAGCCTCAGCTGCTCGAGGGCGAGGTACTGGCGGCACAGCTCGACCTCGTCTGCGAGCGGCGTGAGGTCCCGGTTGTCGCGCATCAGCACGCGGAACAGGTCGGCCATGTCGTGCAGCGCCTCCTCGGCGCGATGCGGATCGCGGCGCACGAGCGAGAGCACGCCGTTCAGGCTGTTGAACAGGAAGTGCGGACGGATGCGCGCCTGCAGGGCCTGGAGGCGCGCTTCCGCGATCGCCGGCGACAGGGCGCGCTGGCGCAACCGGAAGTAAGCGACCAGCACCGCGGTCGCGACCAGCGCGAGCAGCAGGTGCTTCAGCAGCGAATCCGGGTCGCCGGGCAGCATTGCGCGGAGCGCGCCGTGGACGGCGAGCGCGATCGCGACCGTCACCGCGTGAACGACGGCCACGCCGATGCGGTACGGCTGGCGCGCGAGGACGGGCCACGCGACGTAGAGCACGACCAGCTGGGCGAGCAGGTGGGGCTCGATGTAGGCGGTCGAGCGCACCAGCTGGTCGACGAAGCCGGGCAACGTCTCGGCCTGGGCGAGCGCCACCACCGCGGCTGCTCCGTTCACGGCGAGCAGGATCCGCAGGGTCGTCCCGAGGTTGCGCAAGTCCGGCAGGGCCGGCGCTTGCGCATGCGGTGTATGCCTTATAATTGAACCCATCTGCGTGGCCGCATGCAAGCATCGTGCCCGCCACGGACACCCTGGCGGTCACCCCGGAGTCGCGTCGTCGCGGCGGGCACTCCCCCCGGTGCCGGTGACCACGATTGTCGGCATGCGGCATGGCGCGCGCAAGCGAACCGGACCCGAAAAGCCGCCGATGACCGACACCCGCCGCCTTGTCCCGCCCGACGATGCCGTCCCGGACGACGCGCCCGTCTCGCGCGCCGCCTGGTCGGGGCGCTTCGCGGAGCCGATGTCGGAGCGGGTCGCCCGCTTCCAGGCGTCGGTCGGCTTCGACTGCCGCCTCGCCGAGGCCGATATCGACGGCTCCCTCGCGCACGCGCGCATGCTTGCGGCGAACGGCGTGATCTCGCGCGACGACCTCGTCGCGATCGAGCGCGGGATGGCCGAGATCCGCGCCGAGATCCGTGCCGGCCGTTTCGCGTGGTCGGTCGCCGACGAGGACGTGCACCTCAACATCGAGAAACGGCTGACCGCGCTCGTCGGCGACGCCGGCAAGCGCCTGCACACCGGCCGCTCGCGCAACGATCAGGTCGCGACCGACCTCCGGCTGTGGCTGCGCGGCGAGATCGACGCGATGGCCGCGCGCCTTGTCGCGCTCCGCACGGCGCTCGTCGATCTCGCCGAGCCCCACGCCGCCACGATCATGCCCGGCTTCACGCACCTGCAGGTCGCCCAGCCGGTGACGTTCGGGCACCACTTGCTCGCCTACGAGGCGATGTTCGCCCGCGACAGCGAGCGGCTCGCCGGCTGCCGCGCGCGCGTCAACCGGCTGCCGCTGGGCAGCGCCGCGCTCGCCGGCACGAGCTATCCGATCGACCGGGCCGCGGTGGCGCGCGAGCTGGGCTTCGAGGCGCTGTGCGGCAATTCGCTCGACGCGGTCTCCGATCGCGATTTCGCGATCGAGTTCGCCGCGTGCGCGTCGATCGTCATGGTCCACCTGTCGCGCTTCGCCGAGGAGCTCGTCCTGTGGTCCTCGCCGCGCTACGGCTTCGTGACGCTGTCCGACCGCTTCTGCACCGGCAGCTCGATCATGCCCCAGAAGAAGAACCCTGACGTGCCCGAGCTCGTGCGCGGCAAGTCCGGCCGCGTGTTCGGCCACCTGGTCGCGCTGCTCGCGCTGATGAAGGCGCAGCCGCTGGCCTACAACAAGGACAACCAGGAGGACAAGGTGCCGCTCTTCGACACCGTCGACACGCTCGCCGACTGCCTCGAGGTCATGAGCGACCTGGTCGCCCATGGCCTCGCACCGGTGCCCGAGCGCATGCGCGAGGCGGCGCGCGAAGGCTACGCGACCGCCACCGACCTCGCCGACTACCTCGTGCGCAAGGGCCTGCCGTTCCGCGACGCGCACGAGGCGGTCGCGCGCGCGGTGCGCGAGGCCGAGGCGAACGGCGTCGACCTCGCCGACCTGCCGCTTGCCGCCCTCGAGCGCGTATCCCCGCTTGTCGGAACCGACGTCCACGCGATGCTGACGCTCGAGGGCTCGGTCGCGAGCCGCGACCATCCCGGCGGCACGGCGCCGCGACGGGTGCGGGAGGCCGTGGCGGCCGCGCGCGCCGCGATCGGCGGCGAAGCGGCGCTCGCTCCGCGACGCCGGGAGGGCGATGCATGACCGCGTGGGTCGACACGTTCGGCTACATCGCCGGCACGCTCACGACGGTCGCGTTCGTGCCGCAGGTCGTCCGCATCCTCCGCGTGAGGCGCGCCGACGACCTGTCGTGGTGGACGTTCGGCACGTTCACGGCAGGCGTCGTCCTGTGGCTCGCCTACGGCCTCGAGCTCGGCGCCGCGCCGATCATCGTCGCGAACGTCGTGATGCTCGCGCTCGCGCTGTCCATCCTGCTCCTCAAATGGCGTTACCGGCCGGGCGCGGCGGTTTCGCGCCCTGGCGCCGCCGACGCGCGCCGCTGATCCCCCTATTGGCTTCTCCCCCAGGACTCGACCCTCCATGAACGATTCGAAGAAGCTCGCGTTCCTCGGCCTCGGCGTGATGGGCTACCCGATGGCCGGCCACCTTGCGCGCGCCGGCCACGAGGTGACCGTCTACAACCGCTCGACCGCGAAGGCCGACGCGTGGCGCGGCGAGTACCGCGGACGCACCGCGCGCACACCGGCCGAGGCGGCACGCAATGCCGACATCGTGCTGATGTGCGTCGGCAACGACGACGACGTTCGCGCCGTGGCGAACGGTGCCGACGGCGCGCTCGCCGGCATGGGCCGCGGCACGATCCTCGTCGACCACACGACCGCGTCGGCCGGCGTCGCGCGCGAGGTCCACGCGGCCGCCGCCACGAAAGGCATCGGCTTCCTCGACGCCCCCGTGTCGGGGGGCCAGGCCGGCGCGCAGAACGGCAAGCTCACGGTCATGGTGGGCGGCGACGCGGAGACGTTCGCGCGCGCCGAGAGCGTGCTCATGCACTACGCGCGGGCGGTGACGCTGATGGGCGGCCCGGGCGCCGGCCAGCTCACGAAGATGGTGAATCAGATCTGCATCGCAGGCCTGCTGCAGGCGCTGTCCGAGGGCATCGACTTCGCGATGCGCGCCGGCCTCGACGCGGAGCGCGTGCTCGACGTGATCGGCAAGGGCGCCGCGCAGTCCTGGCAGATGGACAACCGCGGCAGGACGATGGCCGCCGACCAGTTCGAGTTCGGCTTCGCGGTCGACTGGATGCGCAAGGATCTCTCGATCTGCCTCGACGAGGCGCGCGCGAACGGCGCGACGCTGCCGGTCACCGCGATCGTCGACCAGTTCTACGGCCGCATCCAGCAGCGCGGCGGCGGGCGCTGGGACACGTCGAGCCTGATTCGCCTGCTGCGCCAGCCCTCGTGAGCGACGCGGCGACGGCGTTCGCGCGCGCGCTCGCCTGGGCGCTCGCGTGCGGCGCGCTCGGCGCGCCCGGCGCCGCGGCGGCGGCGACGCAGGTCGAGAACGCCTGGATGCGTCCGGCGGCCGCCGGCGCCGCGGCCGCCGAAGCCTACGCCGACCTGCGCAACGACGCGCCGCTCACGCTGGTGGCGGTGCGCACCCCGGTCGCGCGCGCCGTCGAGATCGTCGTGCGCGACCGGCCCGGGGACATTGCCGACCCGCCCCGCGTGGTCGCGTCGCTCGCCATCCCGGCCGGCGAAACGCGATTCGCGATGCGCGGTTCGGTGTTGCGCCTGGTCGGCGTGACGCAGGCCGTGCTCCCGGGCACGTCGGTTCCGCTCGCGTTCGAGTTCCGCGACGCCCGGGGTGCGAAGACCGTCGTCGAGACGCTCGTGCAGGTGCGCGGGCTCTTCGTGCCTCAGCCAGCGGCGCCGCCTCCCGCCGCGCCGCGCTGACCGCCGCCACGCCTCGCGCGATCGCGCCCGACGCCCGTCAGGCTGCTCCCGTCTCCCGAAGCGGCACGCGATCCCCCTCGAGGATCGAGACCGTCGTCTCGATGTCGGCGGTCTTCGCGAGCATGATCGTCGCCGAGCAGTACTTCTCCTTCGAGAGCTTCACCGCGCGCTCGACCTGCCTGGGGTCGAGTCCGCGTCCCGCCACCGTGTAGGCCAGCCGGATGCGGGTGAAGACCCTGGGCTCGACGGCCGCCCGGTCCGCGTCGGCCTCGACGACGCAGTCGGTCACGACCTGCCGCGCCTTCTTCAGGATCAGGACCACGTCGAACGCCGTGCAGGCCGCCGCCCCGGCGAGGACCATTTCCATGGGCCGCATCCCGAGGTTGCGTCCGCCGTGCTCGGGCGCCCCGTCGACCACCGCCGCATGGCCGCTGCCGGCCTCGGCCACGAAAGACATCCCCTCGGTCCACTTGATCCTTGCTTTCATCGCTGCTCCGTCGTCGGCAGGGTTATGAGCGAGCACTTACTATGGCTTCGGGGAACGACTTGCATCGCAATCTGCCATCTCGCGATGCGAGTGGTCGGCACGAGTATGCCTTCGCGCACCGGCGCTCGCCGCGCCCGGGATTCGCCTGACCGATTTTCGCGCCCCGAACCTGTCGCGCAGGCGGCCGTCGCGAAGCCCTCGCCGTCAATGACAGTTGCATTGTGCGCCGCAATATGGGAGACTGAAAATGTCGTCGGATCGGGAAGGTCCTCCCTTTCCACCGACGACGAATTCCATCCCTCCTCCTCCTAGGATGGAATCCTCAAGCGCGGCACATGGTGTCGCGCTTTTTTTTGCTGCGACGCAGTAAAACCGCCCACTCGGCCGGGCAACGCCGTCGCGGCCGGCCGGGGTTGTTGCGCCGCCGCAACAGCCGGTGACCGGGGCCTTGGGCGACGGGGCGCCCCACAGGGCGTTCCGTGGTCGCGCAGCGCCTCCCGCGCGTTGACCGGGAGGCAGTTTCCGGATTAGAATTCAAGACTTTGCTTCGCCAGGTCCGCTCGACCGGCGTCAACCCCCTTTTCCCGCGCGTCCAGCCATGAAAACCTTCTCCGCCAAGCCCGCCGACGTCCGCCGGGACTGGTTCGTCGTCGATGCGACCGACCAGGTGCTCGGCCGCCTCGCGAGCCAGATCGCGCTGCGCCTTCGCGGCAAGCACAAGGCGATCTTCACGCCGCACGTCGACACCGGCGACTTCATCGTCGTCACCAACGTCGAGAAGCTGCGCGTGACCGGCACCAAGGCCGACACCAAGCTCTACCACCGCCACTCGGGCTACCCGGGCGGCGTGACCACGACCACGTTCGCCAAGATGCAGGCCCGCTTCCCCGGCCGCGCGCTCGAGAAGGCGGTCAAGGGCATGCTGCCCAAGGGCCCGCTCGGTTACGCGATGATCAAGAAGCTGAAGTGCTACGCCGGGCCGTCGCACCCGCACAGCGCGCAGCAGCCCAAGCCCCTCGACGTCTCGAAGGCCTGACATGATCGGCAACTACTACTACGGCACGGGTCGGCGCAAGACGTCGGTCGCCCGGGTGTTCATGAAGCAGGGCAGCGGCAAGATCGTCGTGAACGACAAGCCGGTCGACGAGTTCTTCGCGCGCGAGACCGGGCGCATGGTGGTGCGCCAGCCGCTCGGGCTCACCAACCACGACAAGACCTTCGACGTGATGGTGAACGTCGCGGGCGGAGGCGAATCGGGGCAGGCCGGCGCGGTGCGCCACGGCATCACGCGCGCCCTGATCGACTACGACGCGCAGTTGAAGCCGCTGCTGTCCAAGGCCGGGCTGGTCACGCGCGACGCCCGCGAGGTCGAGCGCAAGAAGGTCGGCCTGCACAAGGCGCGCCGCCGCAAGCAGTTCAGCAAGCGCTGACGGTTCGCGCCCACGCCCGGGAAGGCCGCCGTCGGGCGGCCTTTTCGTTTTCGGGCAAGGCGCTGCGCGAGGACGGGTGCCTGCGGAAAGCGACCGCGGCCGCGGCCGGCCATGGTCCCCGGGAACCGTAGCGCCGGGACCGCGATGCTAGAATCCCGGCGGAATATGACGGAGGCATGATGATCGACGTCGGCATCGTCGGAGGCACCGGATACACCGGTGTCGAGCTTCTCCGGCTCCTCGCGCAGCATCCGGATGCGCGCGTGCGCGCCATCACGTCGCGCAAGGACGCGGGCACCCGTGTGCCGGACATGTTCCCGAGCCTGCGCCGGCGTTACGACGGCCTCGTCTTCGCCGAGCCGGACAAGGCCGGTCTCGCGGACTGCGACGTCGTGTTCTTCGCGACGCCGCACGGCGTGGCGATGGCGCAGGCCCGCGAACTCGTGTCGGCGGGCGTGAAGATCGTCGACCTTGCCGCGGACTTCAGGCTCCGGGACCCCGCGGTCTTCGAGCGCTGGTACAGGATGCCGCATGCGTGCCCCGACCTCCTGGCCGAGAGCGTGTACGGGCTGCCCGAAGTGAACCGCGAGGCGATCCGCAAGGCGCGCATCGTCGGCAACCCGGGCTGCTACCCGACCGCGGTGCAACTGGGCTTCCTGCCGCTGCTCGAGGCCGGCGTCGTCGATACGAGGCATCTGATCGCCGACTGCAAGTCGGGCGTGTCGGGCGCGGGCCGCAAGACGGAGATGAACCTGCTCTTCGCCGAGGCCTCCGACAACTTCGCGGCCTACGGCGTCAAGGGCCATCGTCATCACCCGGAGATCGCCCAGGGACTCGCTCTCGCAGCGGGGTCTCCGGTGTCGCTCGCGTTCACGCCGCACCTGACGCCGGCGATCCGCGGCATCTTCGCGACCCTCTACGCGCCGCTCACCGGTCCTGAGACCGATCTGCAGGCGCTGTTCGAGAAGCGCTACGCGGGCGAGCCGTTCGTCGACGTGATGCCGGCGGGCTCCGCGCCGGACACGCGCTCGGTGCGGGCGTCGAACATGCTGCGCATCGCAGTCCACCGGCCCGCCGGCACGGACCTCGCGATGGTGCTCGCGGTCGAGGACAACCTCGTCAAGGGCGCGGCGGGACAGGCGATCCAGAACATGAACCTGATGTTCGGCCTCCCGGAGGGCGCCGGACTCGAAGCGCTGGCGGTCCTGCCGTAGCGCCCCGACCGGTGGCAATCGATCGCGCATGGCGCAGGGTGCGCCGGAATTTCTCGATCAGCGCGCCGCGCATGGCGGTGCGCACGCACCTGAGCTGGCCGTGGCGCGCCGCGATCGCGGTCGCGGCCGTCGTGCTGGTCGGGGGCATGTGGTGGTGGGGCTTCGACTTCGGCCAGATCTTCGGCGGCTTCAACCGCAAGGCCGTCGAGTCGCAACTCGCGACCGCCGAGGCGGATGCCGCGCGCCTTGCGCAGGAGTCGGCCGCGCTGCGCCAGGCGAACTCGGCGCTCGAGAGCGAGCTCGCGATGACCCGCGGCGTCCAGGCGTCTCTCGCCAGGCAGGTCGCCGAGGTCACGCAGGAAAACCAGGAGATCAAGGAGGAGCTCGCGTTCCTGCAGAAGCTCCTGTCGGACTCGAGCAAGCTGATCGGGATCTCGATCCCGCGGCTGGTCGTCGAGCGGGGTCCGGACGACGCCTGGCGCTACAGCATCCTGGTGGTGCGCGGCGGCACGCCGCGCGACGAGTTCGAGGGGCACCTCGCGCTCGCAGCGACGTTGACCGAGCCGGCGGACGGCACCGCCGGTGGCCGCGAGACGACGCTGACGCTGCCCGACGACCGGCCCGGGACGGCCGCCGCGCTCAAGCTCCGATTCAAGTATTATCAGCGTGTGGAGGGCGTGCTCCGGCTGCCGCCGGGGGCGGAGGTTCGGTCGCTGACGGTTCGCGCCTACGAGGCGGGCGCATCCGCCCCGCGGGCCACCCGGACCCTTGCCGTGTCGTAGGGAGGCCCCATGTTCGGGAACAAGAAGTCTCCGCCGCCGCAGAAGCGCATCGACTGCCTGATCGGCGCCGGGACCACGGTGCGGGGCGACCTGGTCTTCGCCGGAGGACTGAGGATCGACGGCCAGGTCGTCGGCAACGTTTCGACGGCAGACGGGCAGGCCGGCACGCTGGTCGTGAGCGAGCACGCCCGGGTCGAGGGCGACATCGCGGTGTCGCACGTCGTCGTCAACGGCACGGTGAGCGGACAGGTGACGGCGAGCGACTACCTGGAGCTGCAGCCCAAGGCGCGCGTCACCGGCGACGTGGCCTACAAGACGCTCGAGATGCACGTCGGCGCGGTCGTGCAGGGCCGGCTGAACCACGGACAGGCCGAACCGGAAGCCGGATCGGTGGTCGAATTGAAACGGGTCCAGGGCGCCTGACGGCGGCCGGGTCGGACGAAACGGGCGCGACGCGCCTTCTGGAGCACGACGATGAACGCGATGAACGAGATGCCTGCCCCGCTCAACTTCACCGATGCCGCGGCCGAGAAGGTCCGCTTGCTGATCGAGGAGGAGGGCAACCCGGAGCTCAAGCTGCGCGTCTTCGTGACAGGCGGCGGCTGCTCGGGGTTCCAGTACGGGTTCACGTTCGACGAGACCGCCGCCGAGGACGACACGGCGATGGTCAAGAACGGCGTGACGCTGCTGATCGATCCGATGAGCTACCAGTACCTGGTGGGCGCCGAGATCGACTACGCCGACGGCCTCGAGGGCGCGCAGTTCGTGATCAAGAACCCGAACGCCCAGTCGACCTGCGGCTGCGGGTCGAGCTTCTCGGCCTGAGTCGCCGCGACGTTCCGCGGCGCACGCCGCGCAACCCCTGGACGGGGTCCGCTCGCGGACCCCGTTCGTGTTTCGCAACCCTCGTGCCGGCGCCCCTTCGGCCTTCCGGAACCGGGAGCAGGCGGCGCGGACCGGGGTCGGACACCGCGCCTGACGCGGCGTCCGATTCCATCGCTACTGCGCCGTCCAGCCGCCGTCGATCGACAGCATTGCGCCGGTGATCGACTTCGCGGCATCGGACGCGAGCCAGGCCGCGAGGCCCGCGACCTCGTCGATGCCGATGAAGCGCCGCGTCGGCTGGCCGGCCAGCATCACCTTCTGCACGACCTCGTCCTCGCTGACGCCGCGGGTACGCGCCTGGTCGGGGATCTGCGCCTGCACCAGCGGCGTCAGCACATAGCCCGGGCAGATGGCGTTCACCGTGATGCCCAGCTCGGCGACCTCGAGCGCCACCGACTTGGTGAACCCCGCGAGCCCGTGCTTCGCCGCAACGTAGGCCGACTTGAACGGCGAGGCGACGAGCGCGTGCGCCGAGGCGATGTTGACGATGCGTCCCCATCTCCGCGCCTTCATCGCGGCAAGCGCCAGCCGCGTCGTGTGGAACGCCGAGGACAGATTGATCGCGATGATCGCGTCCCACCGGTCGACCGGGAACTCGTCGACGGCCGCGACGTGCTGGATGCCGGCGTTGTTGACGAGCACGTCGATCGCGCCGAATTCCGCCTGCACGCGCGCCATCATCGCCTCGATCTCGGCGGGCTTCGACAGGTCCGCCGCGACGTGGCGCGCCGACACGCCGAACCCGCGTTCGATCGCCGCGCGCTGACGCTCGATCGCCGCGGCATCGCCGAAGCCGTTCAGCACGACGTTCATTCCGGCGCGCGCGAACGCCTCGGCGATGCCCTGGCCGATGCCGCTGGTGGATCCGGTGACGAGCGCAGTTCGAATCTCGGACATGGCCGCTCCTTGCGTGAAGGATGTGGGTTGGCGTGAGGGATCCGCGGCGCGGCTCGCCGCCCGTCCCAAGGGCCTCACCGGTGAAAGATCGCGCCGAGCACGCGCGGCCCCGCCGCGCCGGTGACGGCGGGCACGTTGCCCGGCCGTCCCGCGAGCGTTTCGCGCGCGAGCCACGCGAAGGCCAGCGCCTCGACGTGGTCGACGGCGACGCCGCGTTCCGACGTGGGGACGACGCGGCGCGGCGCGAGTTCGCGCGCGAGCTCGCCCATCAGCGCCGCGTTGCGCGCGCCGCCGCCGCAGACCAGCACCTCGCTCGCGCCCGGCGACTGCCCGCGCACCGCGTCGGCGATCGTGCGCGCCGTCAGCGCCACGAGCGTCGCCTGGACGTCGGGCGGCGCGGCGCCGGGGGCCGTGCGCGCGAGATGCTCGTCGAGCCAGGACGAGTGGAAGCGGTCGCGTCCGGTGCTCTTCGGCGACGGCAGCGCGAAGTACGGGTCGTCGAGCATCGCCGCCAGCAGCGGCGCGACCGGCCTGCCGCACGCGGCCCACGCGCCGTCCGCGTCGAAGGAGCCGCCGCGATGCTGCGCGTGCCACAGGTCCGACAGCACGTTGCCCGGGCCGGTGTCGAAACCGCGCACCGCGCCCGATGGCGGGAGGTCGGTCAAGTTGGCGATGCCGCCGACGTTGACGACGACACGATGCACGCGGGCGTCGCCGAACAGCGCCGCGTGGAACGCCGGGACGAGCGGCGCGCCCTCCCCGCCGGCAGCCACGTCCCGTTGCCTGAACGCCGCGACGATCGTGACGCCGGTGCGCTCGGCGACGCGCGACGGATCGTTGAGCTGGATCGTCCAGCCGAGGTCGGGCCGGTGGCGCACGGTCTGCCCGTGAACGCCGGCCGCGGCCAGCGCCGTGGCGTCGACGCCGGCGTTCGCGCACGCGGCGAGGATCGCCTCCGCGTAGAGGTCGGCGAGCGCGACCGACGCGTCCGCCGAGCGCGCGAGCTCGTCGTGACCGCTCGACTGCAATGCAGCCAGCGTTTCGCGCAGACCGGAAGGAAACGGAACATGCGCTGCGCCGAGCGTCTGGCACAACGCGGGGCCACCCGGGTCGAAGTCGGCGACGACCGCGTCGATCCCGTCGAGGCTCGTCCCGGACATCACGCCCGCATACCGCGCGCGCGACATGGGAACGGCTACTCGGCCGAGGCGAGCACCGGGCGCGGGGCGCGCCGCGCGACCGCGAGCTGTTCCGCCGCCGGCGCGACCGCCGCGGCGAAGGCGCCGCGCTCTCCCGCCGGCACCGGATCGGCCGCCGGCAGCGCGATCGTCTGCGGGTTGCGCGGCTCGTCGCCGACGCGGAACTCGTAGTGCAGGTGCGGGCCGGTCGCCCAGCCGGTCTGCCCGACGTAGCCGATCGTCTCGCCCTGCCGCACGCGCGCTCCCGTCGTCACGCCCCTCGCGAAGCGCGACAGGTGGCCGTAGAGCGTCGAGTACCCGCCGCCGTGGCGCAGGATGACGACGTTGCCGTAACCGCCCCTGCTTCCGGCCAACGCGACGACGCCGTCCGCGGTCGCCCGGATCGGCGTGCCGGTCGGCGCGCCGTAGTCGACGCCCTTGTGCGCGCGCCACGTCCTGAAGATCGGGTGCAGGCGCGCCATCGTGAAGCCGCTCGTGACGCGGGAGAACTCCATCGGCGAGCGCAGGAATGCCCTGCGCGAGCTGCGTCCGTCGTCCGTGTAGTAGCGCTCGACGCCGTCGGACGCGGTCCAGCGGAACACGCGCAGCGTCCGGCCGCGGTTCTCGAACTCCGCGGCGAGGATCCGGCCCGAGCCTGCCGGCTCGCCGTCGACGTGATACGTCTCGTAGAGCACCGCGAAGCGATCCCCCCGGCGGAGGTCGTAGTGGAAGTCGATGTCGCCGGAGAACACCTCGGCGAGCGCCATCGTGATCGCGTCCGGCAGTCCGATCGCGTCGGCGGCCCCGAACAGCGACGATCCGATGAGCCCGGCCTTGAGCACGACGCGCGTCTCGACGTCCGCTTCGGTGCGCTCGGCGCGCAGCACGTCGCCGTCGCGGCGGATCGTGAGCGCCTCCCTGGCGGCCGGCGAGAACCTGAGCTCGACCAGCGCGCCGTCGGCGCCGGTCGCGACGCGCACCGGCTGTCCGGGGCGCAACTGGTAGAGGGGGCGCGCCGCCGGGTTGCCGTGCACGAACGTTCGCAGCCCGGGATCGTCGACGCCGGCGCGCGCGAGCAGCGCGCCGATCGTGTCGCCGCGCCGGACACGCTCCTCGCTCCAGTACATGCCGGCGCCTTCCTCGCCGGCGGCATCGACCAGCGCGGGCGCCGGCAGCGTGCGCACCGTCAGGACCGTGTCCACCGGGTCGACGACCGTGTCCGGCGCGAGGCCGAACGCGGCGACGCCGGACAGTCCCAGGACCGCGACCGCGAGCGCCTTCCACGGCGTCAACCGCAGTCCCGCGACGGGCGCGACGATCCCGCGGACCCGATCGGCTAGAATCTCCGGTTCGCGTCCGGGCGGGTGTGAAGGTTGGCCGGCCATCGCGCGATTCTAGCAAAGCCCGCGCCACACGCACCGTCCCCGTCACCATGAGCCTGACCATCTACGGCATTGCCGCCTCGCGGGCCTTCCGCGTCCTGTGGGCCGCGCGGGAACTCGGCCTGTCCTACGAACACGTCGGGCACCACTTCAAGGGGCCCGACGTCAGGCAGCCCGGCTACCTGGCGGTGCATCCGCTGGGGCTCGTGCCGGCGATCGTCGACGACGGCTTCCCGCTGTTCGAGTCGCTCGCGATCAACCTTTACCTCGCCCGCAAGGCGGGCAGGCTGTGGCCGGCGACCTTGCAGGGCGAGGGACTGGTCTACCAGTGGACGCTCTTCGCCGCCGCCGAGGTCGAGGTGCCGATGGGCCAGTGGTTCTACCACACGACGTTCCTGCCCGAGGCCGAGCGCAAGCCCGACATCGCGGCCGACGCCGCCGGAAAGCTGCCGCGCCGCCTGGACGCGCTCGAGTCCGCGCTCGGCGGTCGCGCCTGGCTCGCCGACGACGCCTTCTCGATCGCCGACCTGAACCTCGCGGCCGTGCTGTTTCGCGCCCCGCTGTTCGGGCTCGATCGCTGGCCCGGGGTGAAGGACTGGCACGCGCGCTGCTATGCGCGCCCGGCCGCTCGCGCGGCCGTCGCGGATCGCGAAGCCAGGGCCTGAGCGACATGGCGATCGATGTCGACCATCAGGTCGAGGTCGCGAAACGCGGCGCGGATGAGCTGATCGTCGAGTCCGAGCTTCGCGCGAAGCTCGCGCGCGGCAGGCCGCTGCGCATCAAGCTGGGCCTCGACCCGACCGCGCCCGACATCCATGTCGGGCACACGGTCGTGCTGAACAAGATGCGCCAGCTGCAGGACCTCGGCCACCAGGTGATCTTCCTGATCGGCGACTTCACGTCGATGATCGGCGACCCGTCGGGCCGCAACGCGACGCGCCCGCCACTTTCGCGCGACGAGATCCGCGCGAACGCCCAGACCTACCACGCGCAGGCGTCGAAGGTCCTCGACCCGGCACGCACCGAGATCCGCTACAACTCCGAGTGGTGCGAGCCGCTGGGCGCGGCGGGGATGATCCGGCTCGCCTCGCAGTACACGGTCGCGCGCATGCTCGAGCGCGACGACTTCCAGAGGCGCTACGCGAGCCACCAGTCGATCGCGGTGCACGAATTCCTCTACCCGCTGATGCAGGGCTACGACTCGGTCGCGCTGAAGGCCGACATCGAGCTCGGCGGCACCGACCAGAAGTTCAACCTGCTGGTCGGCCGCGAGCTGCAGAAGCACGCGGGACAGGAGCCGCAGTGCGTGCTGACGATGCCGCTGCTCGTGGGGCTCGACGGCGTGGAGAAGATGTCGAAGTCGAAGGGCAACTACGTCGGCATCAGCGAGGCGCCCGACGCGATGTTCGGCAAGCTCATGTCGATCTCCGACGAGCTGATGTGGCGCTACTACGAGCTGCTGTCGTTTCGTCCGATGGAAGCGATCGCGGCGCTCAGGCGCGAGTGCGACGCCGGACGCAATCCTCGCGAAGCCAAGGTCGCGCTCGCGCAGGAGATCGTCGCGCGATTCCATTCGCCGGCGGACGCGCAGCGTGCGCTCGCCACCTTCGAGGCACGCAAGGGCGGCGCGATGCGCGACGAGATGCCCGAGGTCACGATCGAGACCGGCGGCGCCGGCATCGCGATCGCGAATCTCGCGAAACAGGCGGGCGTCGTCGACTCGACGTCCGAGGCGCTCAGGCTGATCGCGGGCAGGGGGCTGAAGCTCGACGGCGAGGTCGTCGCCGACAAGGGCACGACGGTGCCCGCGGGGGCGACCGTCGTCGTGCAGGCCGGCAAGCGGCGCTTCGCGCGCGTGGCGGTGCGCTAGCGGCGCGTCGCACGCGCCCTGCGGGAGGGCGGCTGCGATCCTGACGCCGCAGGCGCTCCGCACGCGACGGCGCGGAACGGGTTATCGTGTGCGCCGAGCCCGTGCATCGTTCGCACCGGGCGCCGTGGAGCCTTCCCGATGGGACTCCTGCCGGCCCTCGCGTACGCGTTGCTGATGAACGCGATTCCGCTCGCGGAAGTGATCTACCACGGGCGCTCGCCCGCTGCGCTCCTGCTGCTGTTCTGGTTCGAGACGGTGCTGCTGCTCGTCACCGGCGCGATCCGGATCGTCGTGCACAGGCGAGCGACGTCGACGACCGGCCACCATGCGCCGCTGAGTGCGGTTTCCGATCACCACGCGGACGCCGCCGACACCGTGCGGCAGCTCGGCGACGGCAACACCTACCTGCGGGGGTTCGTCACGACCACCGGCATCTTCACGGTCGCGCACGGGGTGTTCGTCCTGCTGCTGGTGTTCCTGTTCGGCGTCGGCGGCCCGCTGCGCTGGGAGGACGCGAGGATCGCGCTGGCGTGGGCGGCCGGCGTGCAGGTCGTGTTCCTGCTCGCGGACCTGCCGCATCTGCGCGAATGGAGCTTCGCGAGGCTGGGAGAGACCTGCGGCGGCGCGTCGATCCGCGTCCTCGTCACGCAGCTCGGACTGATCCTCGGGTTGCCGGTGGCGGGCATCACCGGATCGCCGTGGGGAATGATCGGCACGTTCGTGGGGCTGCGCGCGGTGGCGGACGCGTCGATCGCGTGGCTCCGGGGATGGACGAAGCGGCGCGACCTGCCGCCGGGGCTCGCCCGGTTCCTGGCTCGCCGCAGCAGGCAATCGGTCGAGACGCTCGAGGCGGAATTCGACGCGCTGAAGGAACGCGGACGTGAGGTCGAACTCCTGCTCGAGCGTCCGATCGACGACGTGCTCGCGGTCCGGCGCGCGGTGTCATCTCCGCCGATGCCGCATCGTCCCTGACGATTCGCGCGGCCCCCGCGCCAGGCGGGAGGCAGCGCGTGGTGCGACGCTGCAGCGCTCGATGCGCGCTACTCGAGCTCGATCGCGTCGACGATCGCGGCGAGGCCCGCCTTCGCGCACGCGTCGTCCTGATCGCCTCCGGGCGCACCGGACACGCCGATGCCGCCGAGCAGCACGCCCTTCGCCCGGATCATCATGCCGCCGCCGACCGCGATGATGCCGGGCAGCGACCGCACGCCTGAGGCCGGACGGCCCGCCTGCGTCATTTCCGCGAGCTCTGTCGTGTCGGTGCGGAACGAGACGGCGGTCGACGCCTTGCTGGTCGCGGTGTACACGGTGTGGGTGCCGGCCAGCGGATCGCGCAGCAGCGCGAGCACATGGCCGCTTCGATCGACGACGGCGACCGTCACCGTGTAGCCATCCTTCTGGCAACGCGCGAACGCGGCCTGCGCGGCCGTCTGCGCCGCGCCGGTCTGCAGCGAGGTGAGCGGGATCGTCAGCTTCGGCGCCTGGGCGGCCGCGGCGCCGGCGAGCGTCGCGGCGAACGCGCATGCCGCCAGGCGCGAGATACGAACGGTGGTCATCCACTCCTCCGTCTTCCTCGGGTCGGCCCCATCGTCGCCCGGATTCCGCCACGCCGGGGTGATCCCGATCAAGCGATGCCGGGATTTCCGCGCATGCCGACCAGTTCGGGCAGGTCGAGGGTCCGGGCGCGTATCGTCCTCTGATGCACGAGGTGGCGCTCGATCACGTCCCAGATCGGCTCGCCGCCCGCGGCCTTCGCCTCCTCGGACACCGGCGCCCAACCCGCGACCTTGTAGGACTTGTCGGCGTCGACCGGCTTGCCGGCGAGCTCCATGCGCGTGATGCGGCTGCCCGCCTTCGCGTTCGGGTCGATCGCGTATTTCAGGCCGCCCACGCGCACCATGTCGCCGCCCTGCTGGTAATACGGGTCCGGGTTGAACAGGTTGTCGGCAACGTCCTCGAGGATCGTCCTGATCATCGCGCCCTTGATCTCGTTCACCGTGACGAACGGATAGGTGATCGCGGTCTGGTCCATCAGGTGCTCGCGCCGGACCGGCTGCCCGGGCAGGAGCGTCGTGCCCCAGCGGAAGCCCGGCGAGAACGCGATCGGCGCGTTCTTCTCGGCCATCAGTGCGTCGAGAAGCAGCTGGTCGAACGTGCCGTTGAAGCTGCCGCGGCGATAGAGCAGCGTCTCGGTGATCGCCAGGGGCTCCTCGAGCTTCGACGCGTACGGCGCGCGAATCTTCTCGATCAGCGCCGCCATCTCGCGGTCGGGCGGCAGCAGCGCCGCGAAGACCGGGACGAGCCGGTAGCGGAAGTCCGCGACCTTTCCGCCGCGCACGTCGAAGTCGAGCACCGCGAGGAACTTGCCGTTGCTTCCGGCATTGGTGACGATGGTCCTGCCGCCACGGTTCGCGACGATCGTCGGCTGCGGCACGCCGTCGTGCGTGTGGCCGCCCAGGATCGCGTCGAGCCCGGTCACGCGCGACGCGAGCTTCAGGTCGACGTCCATGCCGTTGTGCGAGAGCAGCACGGCGACCTGCGCGCCCTTGCCGCGCGCCTCGTCGACCGCCTTCTGCAGCTCCTGCTCCTGGATGCCGAACGTCCACTCCGGCACGAAGTAGCGCGGATTCGCGATCGGCGTGTACGGAAATGCCTGCCCGATGACCGCGACCGGCACGCCGTTCACCGGGCGGATCACGTAGGGCTTGAACACCGGATCGCCGAAATCGGCGGTCTTGACGTTCTGGGCGACGAAATCGACCTTGCCGGCGAAATCGCGCTCGACGATCTCCTTGACGCGGTCGGCGCCGAGCGTGAACTCCCAGTGGCCGGTCATCACGTCGACGCCGAGGAGCTTGCAGGCGTCGACCATGTCCTGGCCCTTCGTCCACAGCGCGGTCGCCGAGCCCTGCCAGGTGTCGCCGCCGTCGAGCAGCAGGGCTCCGGGACGCGACGCGCGTAGCTTCCTCACCAGCGTCGCAAGGTGCGCGAAGCCGCCGACCGCCCCGTATGCCTTCGCCGCGCGCTCGAAATCGAGGTAGGTGAAGGCATGCGCCTCGCGCGTGCCGGGACGGATGCCGAAGTGCCTGAGCAACGCGTCGCCGACGATGTGCGGCGGGTTGCCGAGGGCGCCGCCGACACCGAGGTTGACGTTGGGCTCGCGGAAGAAGATCGGCCTGAGCTGCGCATGGCAGTCGGTGAAGTGCAGCAGGCTCACGCTGCCGAAGCGCTCGATCGAGTCGTAGAACGACGCGCCGGCGGAAAGGTCGAGCGCGGAGCGGGCATCGAGCGGCAGGCCCGCGGCAGCCGCGGCGGCAACGACCTGCAGGAACTCCCGGCGGTTCATCCGGTACGTCTCACCGCATATCGCCCGAGCGCCGCGACGTCCTCCGGGAACATCTCGCCGATCTCGCGGAACACGATGCGCCCGCGGTCGACGACGTAGATCTCGGGCAGGCCCTCGCGCTTGCCGAACCAGCGCTCGGCGTCGGACCCGGCCATCGCCGCGGGGAACGTGTAGCCGTGATCCTTCATGTACGCGCGCGCCTTGTCGGGATCCTTGTCGATCGCCAGGGCGAGCACGGTGAGCGTGCCGCGATGGCGGTCCGCGAGTGCCTGCAGATGCGGGTTCTGGCGCTTGCAGAACGGGCACCAGGTCGCCCAGAGCTCGACGACGACCGGCGGGCCGCGCTCGAGCAACGACGCCGGAAGCGTCGTTCCGTCGAGCAGCGTCACGTCGCGCCAAACGACGCGGTCGCCGACGCGCGCCGCGGGGCCGCGGGCCGCCCGGGCGGCCGGCGCGAAGGCCGCGAGACCCGCCAGCCCCGCCATCCAGCGGCGGCGCGCGGGCCGCGCAGGCGCCGACGTCACCGATTGACCGGGGACGCCGGATCCATCAGCAGTGCGACGACATCCTTGATCTGCTGCTCGGTCAGGATGCCGTTGTGGCCGAACCGCGGCATGTTGCTGCACGCGTTGGTGGCCTTGGCGTTGTAGACCTTGCCATACACGTACCTGCGGACCTCGTCGGTGTAGCCGCGCGCCTTTCCGAACTGGTAGAGGCTGGGCCCGAGCGTGCCGTACGACAGCTCGTCGGGCGCGAGCTGATGGCAGGCGTAGCAGTTCCCGCCCATCGGCCGGTTCGGGCTTCCCATATCGGTGAATCGCATGCCCCACCCGTCCTGCGCGATCTTCTCGCCCTGGCGCCAGTCGCCCATCAGGTTGCCGGACGCCGGATAACGGATCGTCGCCTGCTGCGATTCCTGGATCCTGGAGGCGATCGCCTCGGGCACCGACTCCGGGTACTTGCTGCAGAGCGCCTGCGTTTCGTCCTGCTGGACGACCCGCTCGGCCATCGCCTTGTTCCCCTTCGAGAACCCCGCCTTGAGCATCGCTTCCGCACGCGTCTGGCGCTCGTTCTCGGTGAGCTGCGTGGTGGCCGCACAGCCGGCCATGATCGTCAACCCCGCAACCGCCAGCATCGTCGTCTTCATCGTCGCCTCCCTAGCGCTTCAGCGCCGGAGCGTGAACTTCGCCGCCGTTCGCGAATTTCGCCATGTAGACCATCAGTGCGGTCGCCGTGTCCGACGCGAAATCGAGCTGCGGATGACGCATCTGCCAGTAGCAGTCGTAGAGCCGGTGCTGCATGGTGCGCACCGAGCCCTGCGATACCCGGTAGGCCGGCCAGGTGGTGAACACCTTCTGCGCTTCGCCCGGGTCGGTCAGCGCCGGCAGTTCCTGCAAGCGGATTCGCTTGCCCGATTCGGCATGACAGGTCGAACAGGAGTAGTCGTGCGGGCCGGCACGGCGGTGGAACAGGTAGTCGCCCAGCTCGAACGCCTCACGCTCCTTCGGGTGCGCGAGCGGCGCGTTCAACTTCATGCCTTTCGATTCGGCCGCGACATAGCTGGTCAGCGCCTCCATGTCGGAATGACGCCCCGGCGCGGAAAACGGGTTCTTCTTCGCGTCCTCTTCCTTGAATCCCTGCAGCGTCACCATGCAGGTCACCAGGCGCGATTCCGCATCCTGAACCTTGTCGGTGTCGGCGAAATACCGGGGAAGATGCGCATACGCGCCCCTGACGACGCCGGGCCCCTGGCCCAGGTCGCATTGCTCCAGCGAGACGTTCTTCGGGCCGCGCTTGCGCTTCCACAGATCCTCGCCGCGCGCCTCCCACAACTCGGCCGGATTGCCTTCCTTCAGCGCCTGACGATACTGCTCGATCCCCTTCTCGGTCGACCCCTGGGCGAGGACGATCGGCGCAGTACACGCGAGAACGACGGCGGCGACCGCCGCGCGCATCGTGCTGGACATGAAGTCTCCTCCTCGTGGTCGGCGCCCGGCGGCGCCCTCACCGGAACGGCACGCCTCCGCGCCGTCCCCTTGCACCGCGCCTCGCCGGCCATTCGGGGCCGATCGGACGCGGCTGTTGTTCGTGCTCGCGTCAGCCGATCGTGGCCTCGTCCGTGCGCGTCTCGCCCTTGTTGTCGATCCAGGTGACCTTCACCTTGTCGCCCTTCGCGCCGCCCTCGAACTTGAACGACAGGAACGGGTTCTTGGAGATCGCGGGACCCCACTGCGCGGACAGCACGGTCTTGCCGTTCCACGCGGCGGTGACGCTCTGGATGAACCACGCGGGAATCGTCTTGCCCTGCGCGTCCTTGCGCTGGCCGGTCTCCATCTCGTGGCTCATGAGCACTTTCACCTCGGTCGCGTCGCCGGCGACGGTGGCGCGAATCTTCATCGGGTCAGCCATGGCACATCCTCGCGTCGTGGATCGTGGAAGTCCTGTCGGATGGCCGGCACTAGCCGCCGCAGCCGCCGAGCGTCACCTTGATTTCCTTGCTGGCGACGAACACCTTGCCGTCGGCCTTGACGACCGCGTAGACGTTCGAGCTCTGTCCCATCTTGACGCGCGTCGTGACGGTTGGCCCGGTCCCCGCCGGGATGCTGAACACCGCAGCGAGCGGGCTCGGGTTCTTCTCGACCAGGATCGCGATCGACTCCGTCTTGGGAATCGAGCTCGACACGCCGATCGGCACCACCGCGCCGTTCTCTGCGATGTCGGGCGTCGACACGAACACGATGTCCTTGCTCTGGGCCTGCGCACCGCCGCCCAGCGCCTTGACCGCCTCGTCGATCGTCCTGGCTTCGAACGCGGCCTTGTTCCACGCTTGCGCGAGCGCCTCGCCTGGCTTGAGCCACCCCGCCGCGGTGAGCACAGCCAGCAACGTGGCGCCGCCTCCGCCCTTCAATACGTCCCTGCGTCGTGCATCCATGCCGATCCTCCGAAGTTGCGGTATCGCGTCGACCATGCGTGCGGGCCGCTCTTGTCGGCGGCGCGGTCCGGGGGCTGCCGGACCTGATCCAACTGGGGCCCGTCCCGGCGCGTGCGGGTTGCCGACGTGCCCCCCAGGCTGTTCACGCCGTCGGGAATCGGAAAAAGTATCGCGTCGCGCGACGGATTCCCGCAGACCGGCCGAGAATAGGCATACACGCGTTTGACGGTCAATCCCCCCATACGGGTTAGGGCGAAATAGCCCCATCGGGTGATGGAACCGTTGGCCTTGCGAGTGATTCCAATGCTCATTCCCGTTGGAGGTCCACGATGGCGAACGACACGACGCGAACCACGGCGCCCGCGCGGCGGCGGGCACTCGGGCGGCTGGGAATCGTCGTCGGCGCGTTCGCCGGCGCGACTCGCTGGCTCGCTTCCCCCGCGCAGGCGCAGGACAAGGCCCTCGCGCCGACGCCACGCGACGCCGAGGGGCCCTTCTACCCTCGCACCTTCCCGGCCGACACCGACTCGGACCTCACGCGGGTCGCTGGCCGCGCGGGCGTCGCGCAAGGCACGCCGCTCATGCTGGCCGGGCGCGTGGTCGGCGTCGACGGCAGGCCTTACGCTGGCGCGACGCTCGAGTTGTGGCAGTGCGATGTCTTCGGCACCTATCACCACGTCGGCGCGTCCGGAAAGCAGGACGACGACTTCCAGGGCTACGGCCGCGCGACGGCGGACGCCAACGGCGGCTACGCGTTCCGGACCATCCTCCCGGTGCCCTACGGCGGTCGGCCGCCGCACCTGCACTTCAGGATTGCGCACGCGCGGGCGCGCTCGCTCACGACGCAGCTCTACCTCAAGGGCGCATCGTCGGAACGGGGCATGGGCACCTTCTTCGCCCGCGAGCGCGACCGGCTGGAGATCGCACCGGCACCCGCGCAGGGAAGCGACGCCGCGACGCTCGCGGCGGGCTACACGTTCGTGCTCGAAGCAGCTTGAAGGGTCGCCTCGCGCGCCGCGCCGTCCGATCGTGGACGGTCGCGGCGCGACGCTCGCGGACGCGAGCGATGCCACGGGTCGCGCGACGCTCGTGTCAGTGCACGGTCGCGCTGGTCAGGAAGCGCAGCTGCTGGCCGCTGGTGAGCCGATAGACGCCCTCGCCCAGGTGCTGCGCGCCATCGAGGTCGGCGCGGATCAGCGCGACCTCGAACTCGCCGTGCTTCGCCTCGAGCACGACGTCGTCGGCAAGCGTGTCCTCGTCGGGCACCCGCAGGTACTCGGTCTCGAACACGATACCGTCGATCAGAACGAAATCGGCGTTGCCCATCGAGTCGGTCAGCGTCATCGTTTCCCGTCGATCCAGATTGCCGGAACCCGCACGGACCCCGGTCATGGGGTTAGATGCGGCCGTCGGGCAGTCGGTTCAAGTTCCGCGAGGCATTGCAGCGAGAACGCCCGGGTGCAGTCCCGGGTTGACCCCGCGGCGGACGACGGGCGATCGGCAGCGCCACGGGCTGGCTCCGCCGCTCGGGACGGGTACCGGTGAAGGCGACGCGGCGCGGGCGAAACGTCCGTTCAGACCCTGCCCGGCGCGCGGCCGCCGTCCGGCAAACTCCCCGGCGGGCGCGGCACGGGTCGACGCGCCGGGCGCGTGCCGCGCCTGCCTAGGCGACGACTGCGCGAACGAAGTTCGGCATCGCGAGCGCCGCGCGATGCATCTCGCCGTTGTAGTACTGCAGGTCGCCGATGCCGCGCCTGGCAAGGCGACGATCGACTTCCACCGCCGAGAGCTTGCTCGGGTCGAGCGTGGCCGAGCAGCACGCCATCATCCACATGCCGCCGTAGAGCGGCACCGACGTCAGGTAAGGCGTGACGATCGGGAACGCCGATCGCAGGCTGACCAGCGTCTCGCGGATGCGCCCAGGATGCGCGATAGGGCTCGCGATGTGCAGCGTCATCGCGCCCATCGGCGTCAGGCGCGCCGCGCAGGCACGGTAGAACGCCGGCGTGTAGAGCCCGAGCGACGGCCCGCCCGGATCGGTCAGATCCAGCACGATCAGGTCGAACGTGTCGGCGGTCTCGCGCACGAAGGCGAAGCCGTCGCCGATGCGCAGATCGAGGCGCGCGTCGTCGAGGCTGCCCCTGTGCACGCTCGCGAGATACTTGCGCGAGATGTCGACGACCGCGACGTCGATCTCGGCGAGCGTCACCTTGCGCATCGACGGGTACTTGAGAAGCTCCTCGGCGGACCCGCCGTCGCCGCCGCCGACGATCAGCGCGCGCTCGGGCGCGGGGTGCGTGATGCCGGCCAGGTGCACCAGGTTCTCGTGATAGAAGAACTCGTCCTTCTCGCTGGTCATGAAATGACCGTCGAGGCGGAAGAGCTTTCCGAACGGAACGCTGTCGTGGACCTCGACGGCCTGGTAGGGCGAACGGAAACGCTCGTACCGCCGGCTCGATCGGATGAAGAACCCCCAATCGTCGGTCAGGTACTCGGTCATCGCGCCGGGGACGAGGTCCCCCCCGGCGTCAGCCATCCGCGCCCCCGCGATGGATCGCCTGGAAATGCGTGCGCGCCGGCTTGAGCGACTTCTCGAGCTCGCGGAACAGCGTCTCCGCCTTGCCCGTGTTGTCGGTCGTGAAGTTGCAGACGTACACGTCGATCGTGACCGAGCCCTTCTCCGGCCACGTGTGGACGGCCAGGTGCGACTCCGCCAGGATGACCGCGCCGGTCACCCCCTGCGGGTCGAACTGGTGGAACCGGTCGCCGACGATCGTCAGCCCGGCAGCCTCGACGGCCTCGATGCAGCGCGCGCGCAACGCGTCGGCGCGGAGCATCTCCGGCAGGTCGGCAGGGCAGCCGTACCACTCGCCCAACAGATGGATTCCGTCCATCAGTCGTCTCCCCCAGAGCAAGGTCCCGTGTCGTTCGGCCGACTTCGGCCGGAAATGACGCCGGAACACCCCCAAAAAGGAAACGCCCCGCCCCCGCTCGCACGGGAAGAAGGGCACCCCACCCCACGTCGGACAGACTCCGCGTCGTCGGAACGACCGGTCACGCACGACCAAACACGCGATTATTGCATAACTTGGTGTCTTTCGGCCATAATTTCAAGTCTTTCTGCACCGCAGCAGCGCCCCGGCGTCTGCGCCGTCCCGCGCGCGCCGGCCGCGCTCACCCGATTCAAGGCTCCCCGATGTCTACGCCCGTCTCCACGCCCGCCACCCCCGATGCGGTGCTGGCCAACGCCATCCGTGCGCTGTCGATGGACGCGGTGGAGGCGGCGAAGAGCGGTCACCCGGGGATGCCGATGGGCATGGCGGAGATCGGGGTGGCGCTGTGGACGCGGCACCTGAAGCACGACCCGGCCGACCCGGGCT